>CACYQN010000006.1 GCA_902776565.1 uncultured Bacteroidia bacterium | reverse complement strand
ATGTGATTGTGGAGAAATGACCGAATTGTGTAATTATAGGCGGATTGCAAATCCTTATATTCAAGATGTCTGGATTACAAATCCAGACAACAGTGCATTAAAGAAAATATAATTGTTTATGACTAAAAAAGAAAGATACGAGAAGGTTCTTGCATGGTTCAAGCAGAATATGGGCAAGGTGGAGACCGAACTGCATTATGGCAATCCGTTCCAGTTGCTAGTGGCGGTGATGCTGTCGGCGCAGTGTACCGACAAGCGCGTGAATATGGTTACGCCCGCTTTATTTGCAGCTTACCCCGATGCGCTGGCTATGAGCAAGGCAAGCGAGGAGGAGATTTTGTCGTATGTGAAATCGGTGACTTATCCCAATGCCAAGGCAAAACACTTGCTCGAAACAGCAAAAATCGTTGCCGAAAGCTATGGTGGCGAAGTCCCCGACGACGACAAGCTCTTGCAGAAACTTCCCGGAGTAGGTCGCAAGACTGCCCATGTCGTTCAGGCTGTGCTTTTCAACCGCCCCGAAATGCCCGTAGATACGCATGTTTTCCGGGTGTCGGCACGAATAGGGTTGACGACCAATGCAAAAAATGTACTTCAGACCGAAAAGCAACTGGTAAAATACATCCCCAAAGCCGACATTCCCGATGCTCACCACTATCTGATACTGCACGGACGATATGTCTGCACTGCTCGTTCACCTAAATGTGCAAATTGTGGAATATCAGCATATTGTGCATTTTATCAACAAAATACTAACATTGGTTGAAATGTTGGATACTTATAAGTATTTTCGCAGCCGAGAATTTTGAGTTATGGAGAAAGATATAGTTAGGTATATCGGAGAGGTATTGTCCGACTTGTATGTTGTTGATCCTAAGTCGGTAACAATATCGTTGGAACGCACAAAGCCTGGAATCGAAGGCGATTTCACGGTTGTTGTTTTCCCGTTTACAAAGTACAGCAAGAAGAGTCCGATGGATACTGCCAAGGAAATTGGCGTGTCGTTGAAGTCGCGTTGCGAGGACATTGATTCCTATAATGTGATACAGGGATTCTTGAACCTTACAATGACGCACGAATATTGGTTGAAGCGACTTAACAATCTTGCATCACCTTCCAAAAAGAAGGATAGTGCGAAGAAACCGTTGATTATGGTCGAGTTTTCTTCGCCAAATACAAACAAGCCGTTGCATCTTGGACATTTGCGTAACAATTTCCTCGGCGATTCGGTGTCGCGTATCATCAAGGCTGCCGGAAACAATGTCATGAAGGTTAACCTTGTGAACGACAGAGGAATACATATCTGCAAGTCGATGATTGCCTGGTTGAAGTGGGGCAACGGCGTTACTCCCGAATCGGCAGGCAAAAAGGGCGACAAGCTGGTAGGCGACTTCTATGTGCTGTTCAGCAACAAGTACAAGGAGGAAATTGCCCAGTTGAAGGCACAAGGTCTCAGCGATGAGGAAGCCGAAAAGAAGTCGGCTCTTATGGCCGAAACACGCGAAATGCTCCAGAAATGGGAGGCTGGCGACGAGGAAGTTCGCCGCGTGTGGAAGATGATGAACGAATGGGTGTATGCTGGTTTCGATGAAACTTACAAGAAAATAGGCATTTCGTTCGATAGAATATACTATGAATCACAGACTTATCTGCTTGGTAAGTCGATTGTGCAGAAAGGTCTCGACCGTGGCGTTTTCGTACGCGATGCAGATACTTCGGTGTGGATTGACCTTACAAACGAAGGTCTTGACCGTAAAATCTTGCTCCGTAGCGATGGAACAACGGTTTATATGACTCAGGACATTGGTACTGCCGCTCAGCGTTTCGACGAATATCATCCCGATAAGCTTATATATGTTGTTGGTAATGAGCAGGATTATCATTTTGCAGTGCTGAAGAAGGTTGTTCAGCGTCTGGGTGAGGACTACTACGACAAGATTTTCCATCTTTCGTACGGTATGGTCGAATTGCCCGAAGGCAAGATGAAGTCGCGTGAAGGTACAGTTGTCGATGCCGACGACCTTGTTGCCGACATGATTGAAACCGCCCGTGTAATATCTGAGGAAAACGGCAAGCTTGGTGACCTGAGCGAAGCCGAGCGCAACCGCATCATCGAAATGATTGCAATAGGTGCTCTCAAGTATTTCATCCTCAAGGTTGACCCGAAGAAACAGATGGTTTTCAATCCTAAGGAATCCATTGATTTCAATGGAAATACAGGACCTTTCATACAATACACGCACGCGCGTATCTGCTCTATTTTGCGCAAGGCAAAAGAACAGAACATCAATCTTACCAAGCGCATTTCCGAGGATGTTCACCTGCTTGACAAGGAGGTTAGCATAATCTCGAACTTATGTTCGTTTGACAAGGTTGTCGAGGAGTCGGCCAAGAAGTTCGACCCGGGACAGGTTGCCAACTATGTGTACAATCTGTGCAAGGAGTTCAACCAGTTCTACCACGACTACTCAATCCTGAACGAGAACGACCCCAATGTGATTTTGCTCCGTCTGCGTCTGTCGCAGCAGGTTGCCAAGACCATAAAGGATGGTATGGAACTGCTCGGAATCGAAGTGCCCGAAGTAATGTAATGCATAATATAATATTAGTAGTGGACAGTCCCCGATTGAAAAACATTGGGGATTGTTTTTTTGTAAATGTCGCCTGAAATGTTTGCGGATATTGTTGTGAATAAAAAAAATCATATACTTTTGCAGTATTAATATGATATAAGATGAAAAGGCAAGCCATTGTTGACAGAATCAGAAGCGAAGCAAGTAAAATGAAACCGAGGGTACAGACAATTCTCTACGGTTCTGAAGCTCGTGGTGATGCAAGACCAGATTCCGACATTGACCTTTTGATGCTTGTTGATGCGGATAAACTTACATACGATGACAAAGATAGCATCATAGCTCCATTTTACGACATAGAACTTGATACGGGCATTATAATAAGTACAATTGTCATGTTGCGTAAGGATTGGGAAAACCGTCCATTCTTGACTCCTTTTCAGTACAATGTTAGAAACGAAGGGATAACGCTATGAAAAACGAATTGACGAACGAAAACTACGAGGCGCTGTCAAGATATAGGCAGGAACGCTCTCATGAGACATTGGCAGAAATCCCTTTCCTTTGCGAAAAAGGTTTTTATAACACGGCAACCAACCGTCTTTATTATGCGTGCTATTATGCTGCAGTCGCATTGCTGACTAAGTATCATATTTCGACAAGTACGCATGCTGGAGTTAAAACATTGCTTGGACTGCATTTCGTTTCAAAAGGCCTGATTACCAAAGAGAGCGGAAGAGCTTTCTCTAATTTGTATGATTGCAGACAGCGTGGCGATTATGAGGATTTCGTTTATTCTACACGAGAAGAGGTTGAAGAACTTTATCCCAAAGCACAACGCTTTGTAGAAGAAATTGATACTCTGATTGATAAAGATAGCAATAAATAAAAAATTGCCTTTTTCTGTGCGACAAATTTTATTTACTTTTGTGCAAAACTTTTAGGCAGTGTCTTTCTTTCGCAGAAATATTAACGGAATACTTGGAACAATCCTCTTTCACCTGATTGTGATATGCGTGTGCCTTGCCTGCAGGATTGGTGTGGTACAGAAGGAGCCTGAAAGCTATATCATAATCGACCCGCAGGACTTTGAGATGGACGACAAGTCGCAGTCGTCGGAAGCGGAAGACGATATGATGACCGACGAGCAGATTGACCAGTACTTGCAAAATCTTGGAATCACAGGTTCTAATTATTCGGGGACACGCACCTACCAGCCATCGGCGGGGCAGTCGATGTCGGAAGCCGACATGAAGGCAAGGTACGAGGAGCAGTTCCTGCGTGAGAAGTACGGCGACGACTACAATGATGCCCAGAACCGAACCTACGAGGATTACATCGACCAGTCGCGAATGGAGCGTTACCAGTCCGACAACAAGCCGCGAAATATGGTTAAGTCGGGACCAGCCTTGGTTTATGCCGAACTCGACAACAAGCAGCGCGAAGTTTCGTACTTGCACGTGCCTGTTTTTACCTGTGAGGGCAGTGGGGTAGTGGTGGTGCGCATTTCGGTTGCATCGAGCGGAAAAGTTTCGTCTGCCGAGGTCGTTTCGTCAAATCTTACCGCCGATGTGGAATGTTTGACGAATGCAGCGCGCACAGCAGCATTAAAGTCTTCGTTCTCAAAGATTTCGGGAAATAAGGCTGAAGGAGGGAAGATTACTTATACCTTTGTGAAGCAATAGTTTTAACCATTGTGTCAAAAAACAAATCAGAATCGAACCAACATTAAATAAAAAGAATTACATTTGCGAAACAATATAAAAAGAAATGAAAGCAAAAGAAATAGCAGAATTGCTTAACGGCAGAATAGTTGGCTGCCAGGATAACAACGAAGAACTGACAAACGCATTTTCGTCAGACCTAATGAGTGATGTTTTGCGCCTTGGAGGCGAATGTTCGCTGCTAATCACAGGCTTGTGCAACATACAGACCGTCCGCACAGCCGAAATGGCGATGATAAACACAATAATCCTCGCACGCGGAAAGAAAGCAGACGAAGAGATGGTTGAACATGCGGTTGACAACGACATTACAATAATCGAGACCGAGTACAGTATTTTCAAGACCAGCGGAATACTTTACACTCACGGCATTAAACCAATGTATTAATTATGCACTACACTTTTGACATAGAAAAAGGCAATTTCACCAATGCCGGCAATGCCTCGGGTAGCGTAAAGAAGACCTTGAAGCAGCTCAATGTTGACCCTGCGAGCATCAAGCGCATAGTGGTAGCTCTTTACGAAGCTGAGATTAATGCAGTTGCACACGCATACGGTGGAAAAATCGACATCGACATCGATGGCGACAAGATTGTGATGGTCGTCGCCGACCAGGGACCGGGCATACCCAACATCGAACTTGCAATGACCGAAGGTTATTCCACTGCATCGCAGAAAGTTCGTGAAATGGGCTTCGGCGCAGGTATGGGACTGCCAAACATGAAGAAAAACACCGACAAGCTTGACATCCAGACGGAGTTGGGCGTCGGCACAACAATAACTATGACGGTTTTTCTGAAGAATTGACAATGGACAATTAACAATTGATAATTAGCTATGCTGATAATGAATAATTATATGTCATCACAAATTGTGACGACAATGTTGTCCTAAAAACAAAGAAAACCAGAAACATGAAACCTAGAAACGGCGAAGCCACCCTTCGACAAGCTCAGGGGGCGGAAAAACTTAGAAACTTAGAAACAACATTGGTCTATGAGTGAAAACGGATCATACTTCTACCACGCGCTTCGTGTTGACCGCAATGTGTGTACCGGATGTACGCACTGCCTGAGGTCGTGTCCTACCGAAGCAATAAGGATAAGGAAAGGCAAGGCTGTGATATACAACAACAAATGTATCGACTGCGGCGAATGTTTCAAGGCTTGCCCGATTCACGCAATCTACATCAAGCAGGACGACTTCGAACTGCTCGACGACTACAAGTACCGCATCGCTCTGGTTCCTGCCACTTTCATCGGACAGTTTCCAAACGATGTGAAGACTTCGCAGATTTACGCCTGCCTCAAGAAAATAGGCTTCACCCACACCTACGAGGTCGAGCATGCTGTGTCGTTTCTCAACGAACTGTACAAGCAGTATATGACCGAGCACGAGGATGTCGAAACTTTCATTTCGCCGTATTGCCCTGCTATAGTAAGACTTATACAGGTAAGATTTCCATCGCTTGTGCGCAACATAATCCATCTTGCAGCACCGTTGGACATAGCATCGGCAGTAATCCGCCAGCGACTCGTTGAGGCTGGAATCCCGAGCGAGGACATAGGTATTTTCTATGTGACTCCTTGCGCCGCAAAGATTGCCGCCGTGAAAAGTCCTGCCGAAGGCAAAAAGTCCTTCATCACCGGTGTCATCAACATGGACTTCCTCTACAACAAGGTAAAACTTATGCTCAGCAGTTCAAAGTCGATTGCCGAACCTATAAACCATAGCCTTACGGGGAAGGACGTTCTTTGGGGACTTACAACCGGAGAATCGCGCAACTTCAACAATTCGTGCTTTGCCGTTGATGGAATAAAAAATGCAATCGAATTCTTGGAAAAAGTTGAGGACGAGGAGATTGATGTAAGAGGCTTTGTTGAAATGCGTGCCTGCGACCAGAGTTGCGTGGGCGGTGTTCTTTGTCCAACAAACCGTTTTGTGGCAAAGCAGAAACTTAAGGACCGTGCCGAAAAAATAGACAGCAAGAAAAAAGGCGAGGAAAACGAAATCAAGGTGGCATTCAACAACAAGGAATTTGCCGAAAAGATTGCGCAGATGGCAAAAGTTGACGAAATAAAGCCTCGTTCCATCCTCAAGCTCAACGACAACCTGCAGATTGCCTTCCGTATGGTCGAAAACATGAAGCGTATCGAAGGAATGTTGCCGGGAATAGACTGTTCGGCTTGTGGCGCACCTACTTGCAATGCCTTGGCAGAGGATGTCATCCGCAACGAAAGCAAAATCGAGAATTGCATTTTCGCACACAAGAAGATGGACGAATTCTACAAGGTGATGTTCGACATCTGGGGGGAGGATTTGAAGACGCTGTAAAGTTCAATGGGTTCAAGGTTGTAGTGGTCGCGGCGCGCCACGACTGTACAGTTCAAAGGTTTGAAGATTCATTTGTAGAGTCGTTGCGAGCAACGGCTACAACAAATTTAACGACGAGAAGATTTAAAAAATTGATGATTTAATTGTAGAGCCGTTGCGTGCAACGTCTTAGCGAAAGGAAAGATTCAAAAATTAACGATAAAAATTTAAATATTTAAATTCAACATTTGTAGCATCGCAATGCTTTGCGATGGAACAAAAAAAAAGAAATGATTTAAAAATTAAACGATATGATACTGAAAGACATTATAGAAAAGCTTAACCTCAAGGTTTACAACGAGGTAAATATGGATGCTGATGTAAAGAGCGCATATTCGTCGGATTTGCTCAGCGATGTAATGGGCAACGCAAAGAGCGGTCAGGTTTGGATTACAATGCAGACACATAAGAATGTTGCTTCGATTGCTGCACTGAAGGATGTTCCTGCTGTTATCATCGTTCGCAATGGTGTTCCCGACGACGATATGCTCGAATTTGCAAAGGACAACGATGTGGCAGTTCTTTCAAGTTCGGAACCGACATTCCCGCTCTGCGGAAAATTGTACGAACTCATTAAGTAATAAGTTTTTCGCTTATGAAATTCCGTGCCGACCTACATACGCACACCGTATTGTCACCCTGCGGTGACATCGAGATGAGCCCCACGGCTATTATCGCAAAAGCCAAGGAGAAAGGTCTTGACATAATCGGAATTACCGACCACAACAGCACGCTGAACGCCGAGGTTACGCGCAAAATAGGCGAACAGAACGGTATTGCCGTGATGATGGGTGCCGAAGTAACCACCAAGGAGGAAATCCACTGTCTCGGATTTATGCCCAACGCCGAAAAACTTGCCGAGTTCCAGAAATTCCTTGATTCGAAGGTCATCTTCTTCGAGAACGACCCCGACAAGTTCGGCTACCAGTTTGTGGTTGACGAGGAGGAAAATGTGCTCGACGAAGTTCCACACCTATTAATCAATGCCCTTGACCTGCCGATGCTTGACCTGCAGAAAAAGGTTTACGAGATGGGCGGAATCTTCATCCCTGCACACGTTGACCGCAGCACATTCAGCATTAGTTCGCAACTTGTGTTTGTCCCCGACAAACTTAAGTTTCAAGCACTTGAACTGAGTTATCACGCTATGCGGAACAAATTCTTCGACAATTTCCCGTGGTTCAGCGACTACAACTACATACAGAGTTCCGATGCCCACTACATCGACGACATCGGCAAGATTTCGAGCGTTCTGGAAATGGACAGCTTCAGTTTCGACAACCTTAAAAATGCACTTCACACAGGAGAACAGATAATATTATGAAAAGTCTTGATTTACATATAATTGACATAGTTCACAACTCTATCCGTGCAAAGGCTACGGAGATTGTGATAGAGATGGTTGACAGCGCAAAACGTGACTTGCTGTCGCTCAAGATTATCGACAACGGCTGCGGAATGCCAAAGGAGATGATGGATGCCATAAACGAGACCTTCTACTCGTCGCGTCCCGAGCGCAAGATTGGTATGGGTATAGCCCTGCTGAAGTTCCATTCCGAGCTGTGCAACGGCAAGTTCTACCTGAAGTCGGAGGTTGGCAAGGGCACCGAAATCTATGCCGACTATCAGCGTTCGCACATCGACCTGCAGCCCAAGGGCGACCTTGCAGGATGCTTCAGCAACTTCATCTGCCAGTACCAGGACATCAACTTCATCATCAAGTACACCACCGACGACGACTATTTCGAGCTTAGCACCGCCGATGTGAAGGAAGTATTCGAAGGCATGAACCTCAACGATGTCAATATCATCAACAACCTGAAGGACTTGATTGCCGAGAACATTGCGGTAGAGGAATAACAAGCAGTAAAACAGCAAATATAGGTCATGTTACGGGTTTCGTGACATGTTGTTTCTTCTCTTTGCCATAAAATCGGGACAGCCGACATATCGGGTGGAGTTATGCTATAGCATAAATGTAAATGATTATCGGCTTTTTTAACATTCCGCTCCAGCCGCGGAGGCTTTTACTTTGTTATTCGCCCTTTTAATTGATTTTCAGCGGTGCTCATGATTGTCTTCGACAATTGTTGGCAAAAAAGTAAACAAAAAACCATGTCCGCTGTGCCTGCTTCGCTAAAAATCGGCTACACTTCGCTAAAAATCAGAAACTTGTCTCCGTTTCACTCCGCCTTCAAACAGACTGATTTTTTACGCTTCGTTCCTCCGATTTTCTTAACGCTCACCAGCCAAGGCGGCAATCAAGGTATTGCTAACGCAATGGATAAAAAAACAAATCCGTCTTCGAGAGATTCCGTTTTTTTTGTATTGCAAGCATGAATCTCCACCAACATTTTCCGTTGTTCCATAAAATCTTGCCATTTATATTCTTCGGATAAATTATACGAGTTCAACTCTTTGTTTGAATAAGGCCGTGGAATACGCGATGGAGATGTGTTGATTTTTGTTAAATGGCTATGTTATAATGATTTAAATAATATTTTGCTTCCTCAAAAACGGAATAAGTGGTAATTTTCGCCCCTCAAAAAACGGAATAAGTGGTAAAATTCACATCCTCAAAAACGGAATAAGTGGTAATTTTCGCCCTTTAAAAAATGGAATAAGTGGTGATTTTTGCCCTTAAAAAAATGGAATAAGTGGTTTTTGTTTTGCGAAAAGTTTCCCTAACATTACCCTGTTTAAAATAACCCCAATTCACTGTTGCATTTTCTAATAATTATAAGTATATTTGCAATCTAGGAATGTTATACCAAAGCATATCGTAACATTCTGAAAACAAAATTAATAACAAGAAATAGCAGTATATGTATGACACAGACACAACTTACCCACATAAATAGTCGTAACGATGCTGTGCAGTTGGCACATCATATTGTTTATGACCTCAATCGCCCAGACTATCACCCCGATGACACATTTGGTGTTGAAACCATCGACAACCTTGTCAATGAAGCATTTGAAGTTTGTGGTGATGATATTTATCAGATATTTCACGAACAATGCGTGAATTATATGAGAAAGAATTAACTGCATAACTATATATGATACGGTTAGCATCATTATTTAGTGGTATTGGCGCTATAGAACAAGCACTACTTCGTTTAAAGGTAGAGCATACTAATGTTTTTGCTTGTGACAATGGAGAGTTAGAATTAAAACTACTCCCCACTAATATTCAAGAAGAATATGATGCCCTAAAAAAAGTACCGGCTTATCGTATTACTCCAGTTCAAAAAAAACGGTTAGCCGAATTAGTTGAATTAGAGCAAATTGAGATAGAACGAATTGCTGGTATTGTTGCAAATCTGCCTAATACTGCCAAAAAGCAAGAATATGTTGATGAGCTATATAAAAAACATAGTAAAGGTATCAATTTTGTCAAACAATCATATTTGGCAAACTATAAATTAGGTAAACATGATTTTCATCTTGATGTTCATTTCTTAGATGGCAGAGATTATAACAATAAGGTAGATTTAATGGTTGGTGGCAGTCCATGTCAATCATTTTCAACAAATGGAAAGCGTGGTGGCTTTGCTGATACAAGAGGAACTCTTTTTCATGAATTTGCCAGAATAATAAGCGAAGTTCAACCAAAGTGTTTTATTTTTGAGAATGTAAAAGGATTACTAATACATGATAATGGTGCTACATGGGCAACAATAAAAAACACATTCAAAGAATTAAACTATGATATATATCTAAATCACGATAAAAATGGCAACGAACAACCATTATTAAATGCTAAGAACTTTGGCATTCCTCAAAATCGTGAAAGGATATATTTAATTGGAATTCGCAACGATATTAAACTAAAACATGCGTTCTCATTTCCTTCTCCAATAGAATTGACAACAACAAATGCAGACTATCTAGACAAAGTTGTGCCAGCAAAATACTATCTTGGCGAAAAAGGATTTAATTTTGTAACAACACATCCAACAAGAGCACAAGTCGGATATACTATACAAAAATGCCAAAAAGCAAACCAACAATTTAATTGGAATGGTGATTTTATCTTTGAAACCCTTGATAAGCACCATACATCAGAAATATTAGAGCGGGCACATATAGGCACTTGGGATGGGAAGCAAGGTGTAATTAGGATGTACACTCCTAGAGAATGTTTACGGCTTATGGGATTCCCTGATACTTTTGTTATGCTTCACAATGACAATATTATGTGGAGGCAAAGTGGTAATTCAATAGTAGTAAATGTGTTAATGGAAATTGTAAAACAATTAATAAATACTGGGATTTTTAACGAATGAAATTAGCGACTGTTTTTTCTGGCATTGGTGCAATAGAACAAGCTCTTAGACGCATGTGTATTGACTATGAAATAGTCTTTGCGTGTGACAATGGAGATGTAGAGCTTAATCTATTAGAAAACAATGAACTTGAAGAATATACAAAACTAAAAAAATTAAGGAGTAAAAAGCAACTGAAAAATCAAGATGACATTACTCGCCTTGAATTTTTAGGTAAAACAGAAAATGAATTAGCAGAAAAGACAAGAGCATATATTCAAACATTACCAGACAAGCTAGCAAAAAAGCAATATGTAGACCAGCTATATAAGAATCATAGCAGGCAAACTAATTTCGTTAAGAAAACATATTTGGCTAACTATGGCAATCATATTAATGAAAATGATTTTCATTTGGATATTAGATTCCTTGACGGAACTGATTATGCTAATGAAAATATAGATCTCTTAGTAGGCGGTAGTCCTTGCCAAGC
This sequence comes from uncultured Bacteroidia bacterium, assembly GCA_902776565.1. GTDB lineage: Bacteria > Bacteroidota > Bacteroidia > Bacteroidales > ML635J-15 > Bact-19. The sequence goes on along the minus strand of CACYQN010000006.1, from coordinate 306,698 downwards.
ATTTTCAGCAGTTGGTGCTAAATATGGACTTAATGACACTAGAGGTACATTATTCTACGAATTTGCTCGAATCGTTAAAGAAACTCAACCCAAAGTATTTATATATGAAAATGTCAGAGGATTAACTACGCACGAAAATGGTCACACTTGGCAAGTAATGCGAGATGTGTTTGAAAATGACTTAAATTACAAAATTGCAGAACCCAAAGTTCTCAATGCCTCTGATTATGGAATACCACAAAGCAGAAGGAGATTATTTGTCGTGGGTATTAGGGATGATATTAAATGTAAAGATTTTAAATACCCTAAGCCTGTCAAATTACAATATACTATGCAAGACTTCCTTGAAGACAATTGCGCATACGGACATTTTAATTACAATCATAACACAGGTGATTTAATTGTAGAACATTTTCCTGGTCATCCTGATTCAAAGTTCACATTAACCCCTGCTGTTCAAAAATATGTATTGGCTGGTGGCACTGCGAATTATAAAACATCTAAAGAAACCGACTTGCCAATTGCAAGAACATTAATGAAAATGATGACGCAACATCATAGAGCAGGTGTAGACAACTACATTACAGTACAACAAGAACCATTAGTACTACGGCAACTATCAGATAGGGAGGCATTACGACTAATGGGTTATCCAGATGATTTTCAAATAGCAGTATCATCTATGCAAACATTAAGGCAAGCTGGAAATTCAATCGTTGTTGATGTGATGATGGCTGTTGTTAAACAAATAGTGAAAACAAATGTATTTATAATATAATTAATTATGCTTAAACTTATTGGGAATAATGCTTTTAATCACAAAAGTAGTGGTCTATGGGATGATTTAAAACTATGCCCAAACGGCATGAGTATACTCACAAAATACCAAGACAAACCTATTAATCCAAACACAAATAGACAAGTAGGAGGTGAAAAACAATTTGGCATTACAACAGATGGCTATAATTTTCTTTGTAATCACTCTTTAAGTCTCATTCCAGAATTTTTCTTATTTTTAAAAAAAGATATGATTTCATATTTGGAATCTGCAAGGTACGAATACAAACACCCCACTCAAGATTATTGCAATAAAAATTTTATGCCTTCTATGTATGATAAGAAAAGAATTGAAGTCAATAATCTTGCTGACAAAAACCAACTTAAATTCTATATCAATATCCGTATTGATCCCATTAAAGCCAATAATATTGCATACTACTTAATGCCTTGGGATTATAATAGTAGAGACAAATATTATTCACTTTTAAAAATATTACTTGCCAGTAAAACACAATCTGGAATTACCCCACCATATACCCGAATAAACTTAATAAAATTTGAGGATACATTAACAAAAAAAATATACATATATATGAGACCAGAATTTATTAAGCCATATACGGCACAAGAATTAGGCAAGATGTTAAACGAAGAAATAAATTCTTCAACAAAAGACGCCGATGCAATAAACAGTGTATCAACAACATTTGTATATAAATATCGCTATCAAATTTGCAATGCCAAGATAAAAATAGATGACATCATTGCTGAGGTTGATTGCATAGATGATGCAAAAAAAAATAGTGCAAAAAGCGCGATGGAGAAGGAAGTAAGTGCAATGGATGCAACTATGGGTAAAGAGATAACCGATGCTCAAAAAATTATCGAGGAATTGATTGAAGCGGATAATAATCTTAAAGCGCTTAACCTTGGATGCAACCAAGTCATATTCTATGGTGCACCTGGGACAGGAAAATCATTTACAATAGGAGAAAAATATCCGATTACCAAAGAGAATACATTTAGAACAACATTCCATCCCGATACAGATTATGCTTCTTTTGTTGGCAGTTACAAGCCAATAGTTGAAACTTTACCATCTGGCGAAGATGAAATAACTTATAAATTTTCAGAACAAGTATTTGCAAAGGCTTATGTTGAAGCTTGGAAGCAAAGAGACAATGGCAATCCTGTGTTTTTAGTTATTGATGAAATAAATCGAGGTAATTGCGCACAAATATTTGGAGATTTGTTCCAATTATTGGATAGAAATATCGACTGCTATTCAGACTATGAAATAAAACCAGATTCCAACCTAGAAAAATTCATTAGTGAAAAGTTTAGTGAAGAAAACATAACAGTAAATGCTGTATTCAATAAAGAGGAAGAAGACATTTCTGACGAGATAAAATCAGGAAAGCTTCTTAAACTTCCTCCAAATTTATTCATATTAGCAACAATGAATACCAGCGACCAAAGTTTGTACCCAATGGACAGTGCATTCAAGCGTAGGTGGGAATGGGTATATGTTCCTATCAACTACGATGATGCAGCAAAGTTCCATGTGAGAATCAAAAAAGAATATTACAAATGGGATGAAATCATTCTAGAAATAAACAAAAGGATAAAAAAGGCGAATAGCAGTGCAGACAAGCAATTGGGCAATCGATTTGTAATGGCAGACAAAGATAATATTATTAGCAGCAAGACATTCGTTAACAAGGTTCTATTTTATCTCTGGAATGATATTTTTAAAGATGCAGATGATGATGACCAAATATTCAAAAACATAATAGAGTATTTTGAAGATTTCTTTACTACTCAAGATTCTGAAAAAGAAAAATTAGATGAAAACGGTATCAATATTAACAAAGTTCTAGACTTTCTAAAGAGTCTGGAAATATCTCCTGACGACAAAATGAAACCAACTACTGTTGACAGCAAAGACGAAACTGAGATTACCGATGAAAGCACCGGAGTTACCGATACAAGAGAAACTCCAGAAGTTCATACAGCAGAAACTGAGGTTTAATATTTTATCCGATTATTTATGATATTACTGTTTGAAGGACATAAATATCCATCTGATTTAATAGATAAATACATTAAAGGCTTAAATTTAGATGGCATAAAGAAAGGTTCAAAGAATGGTGTTAAATGGACTGCCGTAAAATATGTTGGCTATTTTTATTGTAAATTAATAGAAAAGCCAGACATAGTATATATATTGCCCAAAGTGTTTATATACAAGAAAGAAGAAGGTGGCTCATATATTTCAGAACAAGATATTTTTAATGATTCCGGAGACAGTGATATAGACAATAATGAAGAAACATCTGGAAAATACTTAGCCTTTGGAGAATTTGAGCCAGAAAAACTAATAAATATCGCCGATAATTTTGATGACGTATCGTTCATTTCCAAATTCAACAAATACAAGGATTTCATTCAGCAACTTACAATATGGATATATAGAACTATTCATAGGTATCACGATAGAATGCCTCAAAGCAATGCTTGTATATCATCAATGAGCAGAAACTTATATTCAAATGGCAAAAGTAAGAAACCTGCAACTTTGCTCGACTATTTATTGTCTTTATGTCAATTTGCTAATGACAATAAATCATTCTTTACATTTGTGTACAAGCAAGCACATTCCGGATTCAATAAAGTTAATTGGAAAAAGACAATTAACAAAACTCTGCCAATTATAAATCATGGCAAACCTATATATGTTGAGCCTATAACAAAGAAGAAAACGATAAATTATGATGAGGAATTATTAGTAATATTGTTTTCTGCCCTTCAGGAAATTAAGTACAAATATGACTTCCCCGTTTATGTCAATACCGATTTCAACTTAATGACACGCAACGAATTTGCTCGGTTCAAGAGAAACGGGGCAAGGAATATGCTTAATCTAAAATACAAATACTTTTCGGACAAAACAATTGAACTTTGGAATCTGCTATATTCATATTTTAAACTCTCTGAAGATTTATCATCAAACGAAACAAAAAATGACTATCTATTGGTTAATTCTTTCCAAGTTGTGTTTGAAGATATGATTGATTATCTAATTAGTGACGAACCAACAACATATCCGAAGGAATTAAAGAAGCATTATGATGGTAAACAAATAGACCATATATATAGGGATAACTCTCTTGTATATGACACCGAAATATACTATGTGGGTGATTCAAAATACTACCCAGAAGATAGCAAACTAGAAAATAAATCCATAAAAAAGCAATATACATACGCAAAGAATATTATTCAGCGCAATATTGATGTTTTTAAAGGATTCGACCCCACAACAGAAAATGAAGAGCAATATTTTGACTACCGAGATGAAGACACGGAAGGCTACAACATTACACCGAACTTTTTTATCAGCGGTGTTGTATGCAGAGACAAAGGAGAACCTTTCAATTTTACTGATGATAATTTAACACTATCAAAAAATGTCTTTGAACCTAATATGCATTTTAGGAATAGACTATTTGATAGAGATACTTTGATATTGCAACGATATAACATTAATTTCTTATTTGTTCTTTCTCTTTATGCAAGACAAAAAGAAAAAACCAAATTAGCATTTAGGGAAAATGCCAAAAAATACTTTAAAAATCAGATCTTGATTTATCTTGAAAAAGAATATGCATTTTATAAGATAGATTTAAAAAACGAAAATAAAAGCGACTTTATTGAAGAGAACATCTTCTATCTTAAAGGTAAGATATTTAGTATTAGCGATGATGTAGTTTTACTCGCATGGAAAAAAATAGGCGAGAATGGAGAACTTGCAGTCGATGATTTCGTTACATTTGAAAATATTGACAGCAATAAATTTCCACAAACCCCTGAAGAATCTAAACTTATGACCATAAAGCCTAAAACTACAAAATATCATGAAAGAAAATATGTTCTATTGCCATGGTCATTACAGGAAAGAAAAACAAAAGAGACTTACAAAACAATCATTCCTCCTAACGAATATAAATATATATACGATGACGAAGAAGATAGTTTGCCACTTGTTGCTGAACCAATTCCACATTACGGCTATGATAGGACAATGCTTGTGGGATGTTATAAAAGTCAAGAACACTTGGAATGGATATTGCAAAATAATCTTTACAATGTCCGACTAGGTAATAGAGAAGGTGCGGTATCTCAATCAGGAATGGTTGTGTCTGCTTCCAAACTACTGTTATACAATTACGACAATCCCAAGGAGTACCAATTATTTGACCTTGATTCTTCCAACCACATTATAGCCAATAATGAGTTGATGAAAAACAAGAATTATCCAGACTTGCAACCTGATAATGAATACTTATTGTATGTGATTGCAGGTGAATCAACAAATAATCCATATTTTGATATAGAATCATTAAAGAAAGAATATGCTCCCGACCTTGTAAAAGGAGCTCCGTTCTATGTTAATATATAAGGGAGAAAGTGTTATGGCTTAATGTGTTAGCTAATACTCTGCCCGTTATAAATGACACTATGTGCATCTATGCTATACTACACGCCTCTTTGATTATGTGATGGATAGAAGCAGCGGTGTTAAAATGCCAAGAGGAGATAAAAAATGGATTTTGAATTATCTAGTAGTCATACCATCAAAAATTGAAATTTTACATTATCAAGAAATGACGTATCACGTAAAAAAGCATAATGTGAGCAAGAAACAATAAAACGAGAAATTAAAAGAATTACTATCTTTGCTGTTTACAAAAATTGGAAAATAAAAATATTATGAATCTTATTATAAACAGAGTAAAATATAAGTTGGCAGAAGTTTTTTCGGACAAATTGTTTTTTTCTAAAACAGATCAAAGTTTTGATTTTTGCTTAAGAAAAAAGATGTTAACAATAATACTCAAAGACGATAAATTCGATGCGTGGTGTCACGAAAAAGATGAAGAAGACAAAATTTATTTTGGGTTCGAAGCATCACAATCTGAAGACTGTTACAGTTGTGCCATACCAAAATATTTCATTCCCAACTATATACGGTATATATTAAAAAACGAGTTTTTAAACAAAGGAGTAATAGTAGATTATAATCCGATAGTTTCTGACATATGTGTATATGTTAAAGAGAAATCAGAATCTGATTGGGACAAATATCATCGTTTTGACATTAAGATTCACAATAAAAAAAATGAATTAAGCATAAGTGTCGGAAGTGAAAATACACTTATTAGTAACAAAGAAATACCATATAATTCTAATTATGAGAATATAAAATATGTTGATAATGATAACATAATTAAGAGGTATGGCAAAAAAGAGAGTTGCAGATTAGTCGCAAATCGAGAAATCAAGAAAAATCTTAGATATGATAGTCCAAGAAAATTACAATACAAAAACAACTACGAACTAATATCAGTTTTTTACACCAAATATTTAAGAGACATTAACAATATTAATATACGCTTTACTTCTATTGGTTTGAGAAATACGGAATTACGGGAAGTATCAAAAGTAAGAATATTGGAAAACAAAATGGTTTTTAAAGATGAAAAAACTGACATAAATCCTATTACTGGAATGAGAGATTTCGGTGTTTTCAAAACAAGTCCCAAGGCATACGATGTGCAATTTATTTTTTTTTATAAGAATAGAAATGATGCCAATTCATTATATGGGTATTTAAAAAATGGATACAAAAATTTTCCTGGTTTGGAAAGATATGTTGGAATTCCGATTGTTATTTCTAATATGAAGGGATTTTGTTATGACAATAAAAGCATAGAAGATGAGTATAAAAAATTCGAGGATGAAAACTTAACAGATTCTTATTACAATAACCTTTTTGCAATTGTAATAGGTGATTTTGATAAGAATAATACTGATGAGGGAAAAACAGATTCGTACTACAATATCAAAGAATCATTGCTGAAAAAAGGTATTCCATCTCAATTTGTTAATGAAATTCACATTAGACAGACAACGATATTCAATTATCATCTGCCTAATATAGCAATTGGCATATTAGCGAAACTAGGAGGAATACCATGGAGACTAAAGAATCATCCACAGACAGAATTGGTGATTGGTTTTAATCAAGCAAGGTTAGATGATAAGAGCTTTATTGGGTCATCTGTTTTTTTTACAAATGAAGGTCTTTTAGAGAATGTTTATTCTTATCCCAAATCATCATCAGTCAAAGAAATGATAGACTTGTTGAGAAACTCTATATTGAACTATATAGGAACAAATGGAGACATTGACAGATTAGTTATACATTATTATAAAACAAACAGCAATAAGGAAACCCAAACGATAGAACACTTATTATACAATGAATTGAAAATTAATGTTTCATACGCAATAGTTGAAATTAATGACTCAAAAAGCCAAAATGACATTTGCTTTGATGCTGATTACAATTGGGGAATGCCTGTAAGTGGAACTTATGTTGAAATAGGACAAAATGAATATTTACTATTTAACAACACAAGACACATTGAACGCCCATTAACTAAAGTATCCGATGAATTGCCTATAAAAATAAAAATACATCATGCTGATAATGGTGGTTTTTCTCATAGTGATTTGATAAGTCAAATATACGAATTTTCCCGGTTGATATGGAAAGGATTGAAGCAAAGAAGCCAACCTGCGACAACAATATATTCCAAACTTATCGCTGATTTTTCCGCTCATTTTAATGGGAATATTCCATCAAATGAATTAACACAACACACACCTTGGTTTGTATAGTATGACTATAAAAGAAGCATTTGATAAGAGTTTGTTCTTACTTGGCGCAGGCGCCTCCTATGGCACAGGATGCTATATGTCAAAAGGTATGCTTGACGCTTTGAAACAAGAAATAACAAAAGATAACGATTCTGTTTTCAACAGACCGCAAAAGGAAGCTTTGAAGTTTTTATTATCTTGTTTAGATTACCACAATTCATGGAGAAGTTATGAAACAAACAATAAATTTGTTTTTACACCAAATATTGAAGAACTGGCATTATTAATACGACGTGTTAAAAATAGGGAAAACTTTCTTCCATATCCAATAACAGGTAATTGGGCGGATAAATTGTCAATGTTAGAGTCTGAATATAGAAATATATTAGATAAAGAAAGGAATTCAGACCTTAACGAATCTCTATTCGAGTCTCTAGACAGAATCATAAAACAAGTATTGTTTCCAAGATGGTTAACGTTTGATAACAATAAATTATCTTATTTAGATCCAATAAGAAGCATATTTGAGGAGAACTCAAATGATGATTATGTTATGGAAATTTTTTCATTGAATAACGACTTGGTTATTGAAACATATTTTCAAAAATATAGCATGACACCATTTACTGGTTTCTCAAATAACGAATGGAGAGGCATGGATTTTTGGGAAACGGAAAACTGTTTTGGAAGAATTAAATTATTCAAACTTCATGGCTCATTAGATTGGGTGCGTTTAACAACTGGAGAAGTTAAGGAAAAGGATAAATGCGAAGATTATGAATCTGATATGATTGATATTAGGCATAATCCATATATAATTTTTGGTCATGGTACAAAAACATTTTCTATAGATCCATTCTTTAGTTTAATTCATAGTTTTCGAAACGAATTAGAACGAAAAGAATATTACTTTGTTATCGGTTATAGTTTTTTTGATCCTTACATTAATAATCTTTTAATTGAAGCAGTTAACAAAGGAAATAAAAAGATTATTGTAATCAATCCGACCTTTGGACCTGATATAGAATATAATAAAAATGTAAAACCATATGAAGAAGCTCTTGATAAAGATAAAAAGAAAGTAAATGGGCGACTTGTTGAATATATAGAGGCCATACAATCGAATCCATTTTATAGTGAAATACCAGAATTTAATGCAAATAAAATAAACGGAGAGAATTCAATCTACTATTTGAGAATTGGGGTCAGTGATTTTTATAATTATTTTTTTTCAAATAGAGCAAAAAAGTTTATTGATCTTATTTCCACTTTTGATAAGGAAAAACAGGATTCTGAAAATCCTTTTTAAACAAGCGTATTTATGATAAAATTGATGCAAACAGACTGAATGTAAGTAAATTCAACAAAAATAACAAATTGCTGTACCCCAATTGCCACGACTACATTATTCGGGCTTACAATTTCCAAGGAACCCAATTAAAAAATCCAAAATCGTAAATAATCATTATCTTTGTATTTGAATTAACAGGAACGATTTATTCTTGAAATATTATAGTTAGTTCTGCACTAGACAATTAGAATATGACACTACACGAAATACGAACTCGCAAGGAAGGGCAAACATTTGATTGCAAGAGCATTCAAATAGAACCCAAGGCATTGGCTATACCAATTGTTGCATTTGCAAACGCAGATGGTGGAGAAATTGCCATTGGTGTGTCGGATAAGACACGAAAGATTGAAGGTGTTGACCAATATGCCGATAAACTTAACGAATTGCTTCGCGTTCCGTTTGATTTTTGCAATCCGTCAGTACCTGTCACCTGTACTTATATGCCTTGTACTGATGAGGACGGTAACGAAAATCGTATTTTACTGATGCATATTCCCGCAAGTTCCAGCTTGCATACGAATCAGGCAGATGAGGCGTATATGCGTGTTGGTGACAAAAGCCGTAAGCTTACATTTGACGAACGCGTGCAATTGATGTACGACAAAGGCGAGCGATATTTTGAGGACATCGCTACATACGGTGCAACTATTGATGACATTGATATGGATGCAGTGGCAAGATATTGCAAGGTGTTGGATTACAATAAATCGCCTTTACAATATTTGCGAGAGAACAACCATTTTGTTACAACAAATAAAAAAGGCGAGGAAGAGGTAAGTACAGCATGTATCCTGTTGTTTGGCAAAAATCCACAACTTTTCTTCCCTCGTGCTCGCACACGTTTCATTCGGTATGATGGCATTGAGGAGAAGTTCGGAACAGAAATGAATGTCATTAAGGATGTGATTTTTGAAGGAACTATACTCAATCAAGTGGAAAAGACCATTGAGTTTCTTGAAACGCAAGTAGCTGAACACACATTTCTTGGACAGCACGGTCAGTTTTTGACTCGTCGCGACTATCCAAAATTTGTTATTCAAGAAATGATTGTAAATGCCTGCTGTCATCGGGCATACAATATCAAGGGAACCGAGATACAAATAAAAATGTTTGATGACCGCATGGTCTTTGAAAGTCCTGGTCGTTTGCCGGGAATGGTTAGACCGTCGAATATTCGCAACACTCACTTTTCGCGGAATCCCAAGATTGCTGCATTCTTGAAAGCATACCACTTTGTGAAAGAGTACGGCGAAGGTGTTGACCGTATGTGTCGGGAGCTGATAGCCAATGGTGTCAAAGAGCCCAAATACCATACCGATGATTTCATCTTGAAAATAACTGTGCCTAGGGTGACCGTACTTGGAGATAAAGTAACCGAAACCGAGCATAAACCGAGCATAAACCGAACAGAAATAATTGACAATGTGGCAGATGCATCGGGCATTTCGACGACGAAGTCAAATAATGGGAAAAACAAGGTGACAGAAAAGGTGACAGAAAAGGTGACAGAAAAGGTGACAGAAAAGGTGACAGAAAAGGATTCAAAGTTGATAGAAAAGTTGATAGAAAAAGCATCTATAAATGGTGATAGGTTGACAGAAAACAAGTTGTCAATTCTTCAATATATGATGGATGATCCATATATATCAAGGAGTGATTTGGCAAAATATGTAGGGATAAGTGAGAATTCAATATCGCGTAACATAGAAGCAATGCGTGGCAAATATCTCCGTCGTGTAGGTCCAGACAAAGGCGGTTTTTGGGAGGTGTTAATGGATTGACGATTCAGAGGCAATTCGAAAGGAACTCTTTCTGGTTCCCATCCATAATCCTCCAATTAAAAAATCCAAAATCGTAAATCCAAAATCGTAAATATTATTGTATCTTTGCATCCCAAAATTGATTTACGATGAAGATTTCATACAACTGGCTTAAGAATTATGTGGCGTTCGACGAATCGCCCGAAGAATTGGCAAAAATATTGACAAGTGTTGGACTCGAAGTTGATGGTACTGAAGAAGTTTCGTCGGTTATCGGCGGACTCAAGGGCTTCGTAATCGGCGAGGTTTTGACCTGCGAGGCACACCCGAATTCCGACCATCTGCACGTTACAACCGTCAATGTCGGTGGCGAAGAACCTCTGCATATTGTCTGCGGTGCGCCGAATGTGGCAGCCGGACAGAAGGTCGTGGTGGCAACAATTGGCACTAAGATTTACGCCAAGGACGGTGTGTTCGAAATCAAGAAGTCGAAGTTGCGCGGCGAACCGTCGGAGGGTATGATTTGCGCCGAGGACGAAATGAACATCGGCACTTCGCACGACGGAATTATGGTTCTGCCAGCCGACGCCAAGGTGGGTACGCCCGCTTCGGAGTATTTCAAGGTAGAAAACGACACCGCTATCGAAATCGACATCACTCCAAACCGTATCGACGGTGCTTCGCACATTGGTGCCGCCCGCGATGTGGCTGCCGTAAAGGGTATAAAATACAATATTCCCAAGGCCGAAATCACGGAGAATCCCAAGAATGAAATCAAAATCGACATAAAAATCGAAAATACCGAGGCTTGCCGCCGCTATATGGGCATCTGCCTTACCGACGTGAAGGTGCAGGAATCGCCAGAATGGCTGAAGAACCGCCTGAAATCGGTCGGCTTGAATCCAATAAACAATATCGTGGATGTCAGCAATTTCGTATTGTACGAAACTGGAAATCCGCTTCATACATTCGATGCCGACAAGATTGCCGGCAAGCAGATAATCGTGAAGAATGTCGCCGAGGGAACACCTTTTGTTACTCTCGATGGCGTTGAACGCAAACTTTCGGCTCACGACCTTATGATTTGCAATGCCGAGGAGCCAATGTGCATCGGCGGTGTGTTCGGCGGTCAGAAGTCTGGAATCTCCAACGAGACTAAGAATGTTTTCATCGAGGCTGCATATTTCAGCCCGGTTTCAATTCGCAAGACATCCAAGTTCCACGGCTTGAAGACCGACGCTTCGTTCCATTTCGAGCGCGGTGTTGACATCAACATGGTGCCTTACGCATTGCGCCGTGCAGCAAGCTTGATTGTGGAGATGGGCTGCGGTCGTATCGCTTCCGAAATTACCGATGTTTATCCAAATCCAATCGAACCGGCAATAGTAGATTACAACATCGACCGTGGCAATGCGCTCATCGGCAAGGAAATTCCCGAAGCCCGCGTGCGCGAAATCATCGGTCTGCTCGATATGAAGATTCTCGAGGACAAAGGTCGCGACCTGAAGCTCGAAATTCCAACCTACAGGGTGGATGTCACTGGCGAAGCCGACGTGGTTGAGGACATCATGAGAATCTATGGCTACAACAACATCGAGGTTCCGAACCATATTTCGTTCAGCATCAACTATCCCGAAAAGCCGGAACCGCAGAAGATGATGAACCTTGTTTCGGACGTGCTCACAGGCATGGGCTACACCGAAATAATGTGCCTTTCGATGATTTCTGCCGACGACATTGCGGAAAACAGCGAATATGCAAACCGCATCGTGAAGATTTACAATCCGTTGAGCCGCGAACTGAACGTTATGCGTCCGTCGCTGCTTTATGGCGGACTCAACAGCATAAAGGCCAACCTGAACTACAAGAACGGTGACCTTAAGTTCTTCGAGTTCGGCCGTACCTATTATTATAATGCCGACAAGCAGATTTCCGACATCACCGCATACAGCGAAACTCAGTACATCGGAATGTGGATTACTGGCAAGCGTAATCCGCTGAGCTGGAACCTGAAGGACAATCCTACCGACTACTTCATGCTGAAGTCGGGTGTGGCTGCCGTGCTGAAGAAAATCGGCGTTGACATGTCGGCGTTGAAGTTTGAGGTTTCGTCGGACGAAAAGTTCAGCACTTTCCAGTCGTTCAAGCTGAAGGACAAGGAAGTTGCCCGCATCGCTGTTGTTTCGAAGGCATTGCTCAAGAAGATGGACATCGACCAGGATGTTTTCTATGCCGAAATCAACTGGGATGTGCTTCTGAAGTTCGCCAAGACGCACAAGATAGAGTACCAGCCAATTTCGAAGTTCCCGCGCGTTCGCCGCGACCTTGCGTTGCTGATTGACAAGTCGGTAACCTACGCACAGTTGGAGGAAGTTGCCCGCAGGACAGAGCCTAAGCATATCGTTGAGGTCGGTCTTTTCGATGTCTATGAAGGTAAGAACCTTGAGCCGGGCAAGATTTCGTATGCATTGAGCTTCGAACTTGAGGACACCGAAAAGACGATGACCGACAAGCAAATCGACAAGATTATGCAGAAGCTGATAATGCTCTACGAGAAGGAACTTGGCGCAAAAGTAAGGTAAAAAAGTCGTCTTTTCCTTTGCTACGCTTGATGTTTGGACGGTTTTGCCTTGGGATATCAAGTGCGAATGCGTGTTAATAAGCGTTTTAAACTATTGTGAAACAATGTTTTGCGACTTTGCGTCCCTGTGAAAAAAAACTAAGCGAAAAATGCTTTGGATTTTAGTAAAAAGATATATTTTTGCAAGCGATTGATAAGTAGTCAATTCATTTCTGAAGATTAAAAAATCACAAGGGAAATATCTGAAAGACCGCTCGTATGGTTTGCAAATTGGCACTTATTTAATTGATATAATGTCCCTGAGGGGAAAAACAAAATTGCGATTAATTTTATAACATCTAATTATAGAATGAAAACTTATTCAGAGTTGAATGACATGTTGTTGCCCGAGTTGCGAGAATATGCAAAGGGCTTGGGTATCAAGAGAGTAGAAGCTTTTAGAAAACAAGATTTGATAAGAAGGATACAGGATACGGAAGACCCAGATTTCGGTGTTGATGATGACGACGATGATGATGACTTGCTAGTTGGCGTTACTGATATTATGGCTCCGCTGAAGGGAAATAGCCGTCGTGGTCGTCCGAGAAAAGTTGACCAGGTGATGTCTGAGCCAAAGGTGGAAACAGAAGATGACGACGATGAGGTGTCGGACGAAACAGATATAATGGAATCGGTTGACAATGACAGACCTACACAGCGCAAACGCCATCGCAGGGCAAGAATACAGGCTCCAATAATGACAACCCATCTTGATGAGACCGGTGCTGCAGCAAAGTTGGTATTCAACAATCAGGAAAACCAGCGACCAGTGGTAAATACCAGACCGGTGATGGGCGAGCCGACCATTGTAAACGTTGAAAAAGAACAAGTTGCAGTTCCTCAGCAGACTGTGCAGAACAATAATGCCACACGTTTTGAAAATAACGATAATAACAGGCAGCAGCAGAATTTCAGGAAACCGCAAATGCGTCCCGAACAGCAGAAGTCTGGCGAATTGCCTTTCGCTCCGAAATCGGCTTCGACAATCGACGACAATGCTCCGCTTGTCAACTACGATTTTTCCAATGTAGTGACGGTTTCCGGCGTATTGGAGATTATGCCCGAGAACTACGGATTCCTGCGTTCTTCGGACTATTACTACCTGAATTCGCCCGATGATGTGTACGTTTCTCAGTCGCAGATAAAGCTTTTCGGTCTTAAGACCGGCGATACCATTGAAGGTGCTGTCCGTCCGCCGAAGGAAGGCGAGAAGTATTTCCCGCTGACAAAGGTTATAAAAATCAACGGACTCGACCCGATGCTTGTTCGCGACAGGATTCCTTTCGACCATCTTACGCCTTTGTTCCCGACCGAAAAGTTCAACATCACAGGCAAGGGACATGCAAACCTTTCGACACGAGTTGTTGATTTGTTTACACCAATCGGAAAAGGTCAGCGCGGTTTGATAGTTGCACAGCCAAAGACGGGTAAAACTGTGTTGCTCAAGGAAATAGCAAATGCAATTGCAGCCAACCATCCCGAAGTTTACCTTATAATATTGCTTATTGACGAACGTCCCGAGGAAGTTACCGATATGGCACGCGACGTAAACGCCGAGGTTGTTGCCTCAACATTCGACGAACCGGCCGACCACCACGTAAAGGTTGCCAGCATTGTGCTCGAAAAGGCTAAACGTATGGTAGAATGCGGTCACGATGTGGTCATTCTGCTTGACTCCATCACTCGTTTGGCCCGTGCATACAACACAGTTGCACCTGCATCGGGTAGAGTATTGTCGGGTGGTGTGGATTCGAACGCACTGCACAAGCCGAAACGTTTCTTCGGTGCTGCCCGTAACATCGAAAACGGCGGTTCGCTCACGATTCTTGCAACGGCACTTACCGAAACAGGCTCCAAGATGGACGATGTGATTTTCGAGGAATTCAAGGGTACAGGTAATATGGAACTCCAGCTTGACCGCAAGTTGTCGAACCGCAGAATTTACCCTGCAGTGGATGTTACCGCTTCGAGTACACGCCGCGAAGATTTGCTTGTAAATCCGGATTTGGTAAACAGACTCTGGGTAATGCGCGAGTTCCTTGCCGACATGAATTCGGTGGAAGCAATGGAATTTATCCGCACCCGTCTGCCGCAGACACAATCGAACGAAGAGTTCCTGCTCACAATGGACAAGGGACTGTAGCGATTCACAAAATATTATTATATTTGCAAGTCGGGAATTTTCTCGGCTTGCTTTTTGTTTTATTATTAGGAATATGAAGAAATTATTTTGCATATTGGCTCTGTTGTTCGTTTGCGGATTCGTTTTTTCGCAGAACGAGGAATATCACACCAAGTCGAAGGCGGCTATAAAGTGTTTCGAGAAGGCTGTGGCTTACTATGAGAATGGAAAAACTAATCAGACTGTAAAACTTGCCCTGCAGGAGGTTGACAATGCAATAGCCAAGGATTCGATGTTTATCGAGGCATATATGCTGAAAGCGGAAGTGTATGATTTTCTTGGAGATATAAAGTCCTCGATTGCCTATTACGAGAAGGTAGTTGACCTTGACCCGCATTTCGACTACGGCATAACCTTGAAGCTTGCAATGCATAATTATGGTATCGGCGACTATGCTTCGGCAAAAAACTACATTGATTTTTTCTATGCCAATGCCGATGTTGCCCGTTACAAGAAGTTCGATACCGAGCGTCTGCGCGAATACATAACTTTTTCGGATAGTGCGGTGCGTAATCCTGTGAATTTCAAGCCGAAGAGCGTGGGCAAGATAAATACTGAATGGGACGAATACTGGCCGTCGTTGTCTGCCGACGAGGAAATGCTGGTGTTCACGAGGCAGATTCCGCTCAATCCCAACAATCCGTCGCGTAACCAATCGAATATGCACGAGGATTTGTTCTATGCCTACCGCAACCCGCAGACCGGCAAGTACGATTCGGGGGCACCGCTTCCGGGAAGAATCAACACCGAACTCAACGAAGGCGCACAATGTATTTCCGCCGATGGAAAGACTTGTGTGATAACGGCTTGCAACCGTCCTGACGGCAAGGGAAGTTGCGATTTGTACATAATGTTCTGGGAAGGCAAGCAGTGGTCGCAGCCGCAGAATCTGCGTTCGGTGAATACCGAATTTTGGGAGAGCAACCCGTCGCTGTCGTCGGACGGAAAGTACCTGTATTTTTCGTCTTCACGTTCGGGAGGCTTCGGCAAGACCGATATCTGGCGCGTAGAAATCGACAGCAGGGGCAATGCCAAGAAACCTGCACAAAACCTTGGCGGAAAGGTAAATACACCATACGAGGACATTTCCCCCTTCATTCATCCAGATTGCAAGACCTTGTATTTCGCCTCGAAGGGACATCCCGGACTGGGTAGCTACGACTTGTTTGTGGCAAAGACCGAAGACGAAGGCAAAACTTGGTCGAAGCCGAAAAACCTTGGCTATCCGATAAATACGTTGGGCGAGGAGAGAAGCCTGATTGTAAACGCAAAGGGCGACCTTGCAATGTTTTCTTCGTCGAGCACCAAGCGCGACTTGGACATTTACGGATTTGAACTTCCGCCCGAGGTTAAGCCTGTTACCGTTACTTATGTAAAAGGTTACATCTACGATTCGAAGACCAACGAAAGGCTGAAGGCAAAATGCGAAATGCTTGACATTGAGAGCGGAGAGAAGGTTGTTGATATGTTTTCGGGCGACAAGGACGGCGAATATATGGTCTGCCTGCCCATTGACAAGGACTATGCATTTAACGTTTCGCGCGAGGGGTATCTGTTCTATTCCGAGAACTTTTCGCTCACCAACCTTGAGCATCCCGAGGAGCCGTACATTATGAACATTCCGCTGCAACCGATAGAAAAAGGCGTGACGGTGGTTCTGAAAAATATCTTCTTCAAGACCGACAGCTACGACTTGCTGCCCGATTCCTACACAGAACTTGGCAAAGTTGTGGAATACATGAACGCAAACCCGAAGATGAAGATAGAAATCGGCGGTCATACCGACAATGTTGGCACCAAGGCATACAACAAGACATTGTCGGAGAATCGTGCAAAGTCGGTTTACAATTACCTTGTGTCGCAGGGAATTGCCAAGGAGCGCCTGTCGTACAGCGGCTACGATTTTTCGGTTCCGATTGCTACCAACGACACCGAGGAAGGCCGTGCGCAGAACCGCCGTACAGAGTTTAAGGTCGTAAGTATTGAGTAGGCGATGAAAAGGAAGAATATAGCGGTAGTTTTGGCTGGTGGAAGCGGTCGCAGGATTGGTGGCGATTTGCCCAAGCAGTTTTTGCAGGTAGGTGGTCGGCGAATCATTGAATATTCTATTGACGCATTCGAGAAAAATGCTGGCATTGACGAGATTGCAGTGGTTGTAAACAGGGATTTTGTTCCGCTGATGGGAGAAATTGCAGCTGCAAATTCGTGGTCGAAACTGAAACATATTTTGAATGGAGGCAATGAGCGTTCCGATTCAAGCATGTCGGCAATTCGGGCATACGAAGGCATTGATTGCAACCTTATTTTCCACGATGCAGTTCGCCCGATGGTTTCGCATAGGATAATTTCGGATGTAGTTTCGGCACTTGATACTTATAATTCTATCGCAGTCGCTGTGCCGGCAACCGACACAGTTGTGAAGGTTGACGAATCGGGACGTATGATTAGCGAGATTTTGCAGCGTTCACTTTTGCGTTGCCAGCAGACGCCTCAGGCATTCCGTTACGAAACAATCGCCGAAGCATATAAGCTTGCGCTTGCGGATTCCAATTTTGTCGCTACCGACGATTGCGGTGTGGTTTCGCGCTATCTTCCAAACGAGAAGATTTTCATTGTCGATGGCGAGGATTCGAATATAAAGGTAACTTATCCAAAGGATTTGAGCTTGCTGGAGAATCTTATTTCAGGTAAAGGTTATTAGGATAATCATTTTTTAGAACAAAAAGGTTATTGCAATAACCTTTTTTTGTTGGGGACTATATATAAGATGACTAATGTTTGTGCTATTAACCAGTCATTCCACAAGTTAGAATGCTTTAACAGCCGAAGACAGAGGAAACTTGTATACTATGTTGAGGCGTAAAAGCATCTGTGAAGCAAACAATAACGCGATACGGAACGGGGAGCGTAATATTGTTCAACTATGCGGAACTCCTTCACGAAACGTAGTGAGTAATCTCCAATTGAAACCGTTTCTATAGGAGATTGGCTGCGCCGAGCTAAAGGTGCCGTATAAACGAACTCACAAGCAACGTGCCTTTTGCTGTTCGTTCTGTTTTGTGGACCCTTTAGTGCACGAAGCTTGCGAGTAATGACAAAGAGACATAGAACAAAAGCACATTGTGTCAACATGTGTATAGGTCCATTTTAATATGTCATCCCGACAATCCACAATGGCAGTTTATTGCCTATGGGAAATTCCATCATGTCGGCAAGTATGTACGAGTTAGGCATGTTCGCTATCTGGTCGAAAGTTTTGTTTTGTCCACCGACTTCAAAAGTGATTTTCCCATCTATAAGGAAATCACCGTTTGCCTTGCCGTACTCGACTGAGTGTGATGCTGCAAGTTGGTTAACGGCAAAACACTCGCGCAAAGTGCCTATCTGGTTTTGCTGTCCGATGGCGTAAAAGAGGTTCGGATTGTGTAGATAAATCTTGTCGGGCTTCTGCATTTTTGTTACCGATTTGTTGTCGGAATATAGCAGGTGTAGCAGTTCGGCGCGGCGCAAGCAGTCGAGGTAGCTTAGTACCGTGTGTTTGTTCAGTTCCAGGTAGTTGGCAAGTTTGACAATATTTACTTCGAAGGGCACATTTTCTGCAAGATACAGCAGCATTGCTTTGATTCGGCGTGTATATGAAGGCTCTACACCGCAGAATTGCGTCAGTTCCTGGTCAATTATGAAATTCACGACATTTTCTATACGGCTGTAGTATTCGTCCTGATTGCCGTCGTAAAACGGGTAGTAGCCTACGCGAAGGTATTCCTCGAACATTTTCTGTGGACGGCAGACGGCATTTACTTCCTTGCAGATGTCGTAGGGAGAGGTAAGTATGTCGGATAGTTTGAATATAGGCAACTTGATACCCTTGTAGAAACGCAGGAATTCGCGGAACGACAGACCTTCCATAGTGTAGCTTAGCACGCGTCGCGACAAGTCGGCATCGGCATTTAGTATCTGTATGAGCGAAGAACCGCTGAAAGTAACGCGCATGTCGGGGTAAAGGTCGATTATCTCCTTTATTTCGCGGCTCCACGACGGATATTTGTGTACCTCGTCGAGAAACAAGTGTTTTCCGCCCATAAGGTGGAAGTATTCGGCCAGTTCGAGCAGGGTGTGGTTGGCAAAAAACATGCTGTCGAGAGTGCAGTAGAGGGCTTCTCCGGCTTGTTCGCCATACTTCATCTTGATGTATTGGCGTATAAGTGTGGTCTTGCCGACTCCGCGAGAACCGCGAATGGCAACCAGTTGCTTTTCCCAGTCGATGCTGTACATTATTTCGCGTACAATTTCGGTGTTTGCCTGAGAAATCAGTATGCTGTGTTTCTTGAGTAAAGTTTCCATCTTTCTCGATTTTATCGCCCGCAAAGATAATAAAGGTTATTATAATAACCAAATTATTTTACAAAAAGATTATTTAATTAACCATAATTATTCTTAAAAAGGTTATTGTTGTAACCTTTTTTGTGGCATTTGACCGCCCCCTGAGCCTGTCGAAGGGTAAGGTTAATTCGCATTATATGCATTTCGTCGCCTTGACTTCCCTTCGACCATGCTCAGTGCGGCGCGACAAGCTCAGCCAGCGGATTTATTCAAATACTAACTATTTGTATCACAAGCAATAACACTATCCAAATGAAAGAGCCGTGTTGATGATACAAGAAAATTTTTTGTATTTGTCTGAAATAATGTATATTTGCGTAATGAAAATATATGGGGTTATGAAAAAACTAACTTTGATATTATCCATTTCATTGCTTAGTGCAATGGCGTTTGCGCAGGACATTGTTGTTTCGTTTACTGGTGTTAATGCTAATGGTGGTTACCAGAGGCTTGACAGTGTTGCAATTCACAATTATTCGCAGAGCTGGGACAGAACTGCCATTTATCCCGATACGGTGATGATTGCAAGTGTTACGGGCATCGAAAATCATAGCATTGACAATTATATGCTTTCGCCAAATGTGCCTAATCCGTTTGGCGGACATACCGAGTTTGAACTGTTTGTATATGAGGCAGGAAATGTATCGGTGTCGGTGTGCGATTTGGCAGGGCGGCAATATGCAAGCTATAACGGAAATCTTGATGCTGGTGTACATCGGTTCGAGGCTGTGCTTTCCGACCCGAAGGTTTATGTCCTGTCGGCTGTGGCTAATGGCAGAACAAGTTCCATCAAGATGGTAAACCTTGGTCGCGGCAATGCAAATGCGATTGCTTATAATGGCTATTCTCTTGAAAACAAGATTGTCGTCAGTGGCGACTTCAATGTGAACGATGTTATGAAATATACAGGTTATGCCACATTCAACGGTGTATTATATGAAAGTCGTCCGGTGACAAAAGTGCAGACTGGCAGCGAAACGATATTGTTGGAATTCGATATTGTCGAGTGTAATACGCCATCGCTTACCGAGATAAGTCTTGAAAGATGCGTTAGCTATTCGTTTGGTGGTGAGGTACTCACGCAAAGCGGTGACTATGTGCGTACATTCCAGGATGTAAATGGTTGTGACAGCGTTGTTTTGCTGCATCTTGAGATTACAAACAATGGTATTCCCGTGTATAGCGAAGTAGAGATAAATACCTGTGCAAATCCGTTTGTTTACAATGGCGAGACTTTTACCGAAAGCGGTGGTTATCAGCAGGTGCTTACGGCTGCCAACGGTTGCGACAGCATTGTGCTGTTGTGGTTGCACTTGGGGACTGGTGTATATGATGAGCGCGATGGAAATTCGTATTGCTCCATCACTATTGGCGAACAGGAATGGCTTTCTGAAAATATGCGTTACTTGCCTAGTGTAAATTATCTCTCTGATGCTTCTGTTGCTGATGAGAGATATTATGTGTATGGATACGATGGAATGGATGTGTTTGAGGCGATGGAGAATTCTAATTACAGCGAGTATGGCGTTTTGTACAACTGGAAGGCGGCACAGACTGCTTGTCCTGCTGGCTGGCATTTGCCGAGCGATGCCGAGTGGTCGCAATTGGAAGTGTATCTGCAAAATAATGGTTACAACTTTGATGATTATATAGATACAGATAACGACAGGGCGACTCATAATGTAATAGCCAAGTCGTTGGCATCTACAAGCGGTTGGGGCGATTGTGTTGACGAAAATACACCCGGATGGCTGCAGCCTAAGAACAACACAAGCAGTTTCAATGGGAAGCCGGCAGGGATGAAAATTGCCACATCTCAATTTCAAGAAAAAGGATATCGTACTTGGTGGTGGACTTCTAATACAGAATCTGGTGATTCTAATAGTGCGTGGGATAGGAGACTTAAGTATGATTTAGAAGAGTTAAGCAAAACGCACAATCACAAGAGTGTTGGTGTTAGTGTCAGGTGTGTGCGCAATTAGTTCTTCGATATTGATTGTATTTTGTCTTTTCGGCTCAAATCAGATGTCTTTTTCTTCTTTTTCGGTTCATGAGTGAGCCGATAATGGCAAAAATTCGGGCAAATTTCACGGCTCTTTCATTTAACCGCCCCCTGAGCCTGTCGAAGGGTAAGGTTAGTAGCATTATATCATTTCGTTACCTTGACTTCGACAAGCTCAGCCAGCGGATTTATTCAGATATTATTTGTATCACAAATAACAATATGGTCCAAATGAAAGAGCCGTGGGCAAATTTGAGCCGATTTGTTTATTCCGTAAAACTTTATTAATTTTGCAAGTTATTTTACAAGCCGAAAAGGTATATGTCGAAAATAAAATTCATATTCGATTTGGACGGGACGATAACTTCCGAGGAAACTTTGCCCTTGATGGCAAAGCATTTCAATGTGCAGGAAGAAATCGAACAGCTTACGCGCGAGACTATACAGGGCGACATCCCGTTTGTGGAAAGCTTTATACGCCGAGTTTTCATACTTGGCAAATTGCCGGTCGATGAGGTTGCATCGCTTCTCGAAAATGTGAAATTGTATCCAGAATTGGCCGATTTTATTCGCGCACACAAGGAGCAATGCGTTGTGGCAACAGGAAATCTGCTTTGCTGGTCGGAAAAGTTGTTGGCACGACTTGGTTGTGAATCTTATTGCTCCGATGCAATTGTCGAGGACAACAAGGTTGTAAAGTTGACAAAGATTCTTCGCAAGGAAGTTGTTGTAGAAAAGTTTCAGTCAGAAGGATACAAGGTGGTTTACATAGGTGATGGAAACAACGATTTGGAAGCCATGCGTGTGGCCGATGTGGCTATAGCCGTAGGGATGACACACTCACCGTCGAAGAGTATTTTGCCTATAACTAATTATTTGATTTTTAATGAGAAAGCCTTATGTCGTCAGTTAAATCAGTTGTTATAAGTTGTGCGGGAATAGGTTCGCGTCTCGGATTGGGACAGACAAAGGCCTTGATTAAGATAAATGGCAAGTCGTTGATTGCATGGCAGTTGGAACTGTTTAAGGATGTCGAGGATGTCCGCATTGTCATAGGCTATCAGGCAAATGACATAATAGAGGAGGTTCTGAAGCACAGGAAGGATGTGGTGTTTGTTTACAATCACCGTTATTTCGAAACCAAGACTGGTGCAAGTTTCTATCTGGGTGCAGTCGATGCAAAGGAGTATGTGTTGGAATGGGACGGCGACCTGCTTGTTCACCCCGACGATGTGAAGAAGATTCTAGCAACCGATGGTGAATTTATCTGCTATGCCGACAAGAGTTCCGACGAGGCTGTATTTGTGCAGACTGATGAGAACGGCGATGTGCTGGCCTTTTCGCGCGAGACTGGCGATTACGAATGGACAGGTCCTGCCTGCATAATGAAGCGCAAGGTACAGTATTCTTCGGGCAATGTGTTCAACCAGCTAGAGCCTTACTTGCCAATGAAGGGAATAAAAGTAAGAGCTTATGACATAGATACTTATGGCGATTATAAGAGAGTAATGGAAATAACAAAGAACTGGAAAATAAATGAGTAATAAGTTAGCAAAGGAATATTGGGAAAAGAAGGCTGGCGATAATCCTACTCCAACTACTATAAAGGTTAATGCTGTCAATGATTTTACGCAGATAGATGCCGATTTTATAATGAAATATGCCAGCAATGATTCTGTAATACTCGATTTGGCAAGCGGAACAGGATTGACAATAAACAAGTATTACGAGAAAGTGGGACGAATTGTTGCTGTTGAACTTTGCAAGCAATTCTCCGATTTCATTGTGAAATCTCCAAAGATTGAAGTCGTGAATTGCGATTTGGCTAATTTTGACACAGATGAGAGATTCGATATTGTTAATATGTTTGGGATTGTCTCATATTTTGATGAAAAGGAAATAATAGGATTATACCGTAAATACAAGTCATATTTGAAACCTACAGGGCGACTTTTAATAAAAAACCAGTTTGGTGTTAATGACGATGTCGTGGTAAATGGTTATTCGGAAGAATTGAAAATGAACTATTATTCGGAATACCGCCATTTGGATAAAGAGGTCGAAATATTAAAG
The DNA here is from genome assembly GCA_902776565.1 of uncultured Bacteroidia bacterium. Taxonomy (GTDB): domain Bacteria; phylum Bacteroidota; class Bacteroidia; order Bacteroidales; family ML635J-15; genus Bact-19. Next base: position 282,818 of record CACYQN010000006.1, on the reverse strand, counting down.
AATGTCGGATACAAGGATATTCAGGTTATAGATATTTATCCGCCAGAGGCAAATAGATGGACTAATACTCATTTCTACGCAATAGTTGCTAATTTGTAAATTGTTTTTTTTAGTCATGCGAAAGTTTTTAATTAAGATTGCGACCAAATTAGGGCTGTATGGCATAATTGTAAAGCTTGCTAATAAGATTATTAGTGCAAAGGAGGCAAAAGCCGTTCGTAAGCGTGGCGTTGATGTTTTGGTAAAAGTTGATGAGTTGATGCGAGCCAGAAATGTAATCGCATTTTTTGATTTCGGCTTGCTCCTTGGGGCATATAGGGAAAAGAACTTTATCCCGTACGACCATGATATTGATTTGGGAATGTTTGCTAGTGAACGCCCCGACGATATGATTGAATACATGAAGAATAATGGATTTACGTTTATAAAGCAGATGTATATCAAGGATAACGGATATATTACAATTGACCAGTTTAAGTATAATGATGTCCCTGTCGATTTTTATTACTATTATGACTACAAAGATGATGATAGTAAATATGTTTGCTATGTTCCACGACGTCATGAATATAAAGATTGGCGGACAGCAAATGAAACCGATGGATTCCCTACTTTTTTATTTACTAGCAAGAAATGTGGTTTTTCAAGAAAAGATTTTCTCGGACATAAATTTTATATGCCCGATGAGACAGCCTCTTGGCTACAGGACTTTTTCGGCGAGGACTTTATGACTCCAATTAAAGACTGGTCTCCAAAATCAGAAGTGGTGCGAAAGACTGGTATTATACCTTATACTCATTGTCGTCAGTATAGACGTTATAACTTGTAGGACTTTGATAATCCCTTCGTCACATTCTTCCTGAACTTCAGCATTATCTTCGCTGTATAGGACCTGAATGTTATGGTATAGTATGTTGCAAGCACTAGCGTTCCACACCATTTTACAAATTCTTGAAAATGACGCTTGTGCAGGCTTCGCTTTCCTGCGGAAGTGCAGCGTATCTGTTCGCTGATGCCAACGCCTAAGCCAATCCGCTCTATGTATTTTTCAGTTGTACGTGATTCGGGGATTATGTGTTCTATTTCAACATCGGGGAAATAGAAGATTCCCATTTCCAAACATTTGATTTTAATAAAAATGTCTTTTTCTTCGCCTCCAAGGAGAATGTTCCCTGTACGGCCAAGTTCGGTGTTGAAATAACCGCTTTTTTCGAGGCATTGCCTTCTGAAGCCCATGTTTGCACCAATCGGATATTTGCGTTTGCCGTATTTTTGCGTCTTGTCGGGGCTGTTGGTTGCCGAAATCAACGAATACATCCAGCGGTTAAGCCACTTGGGCGGATGTCCTGCTTCGAATCGTGGCGTTATTTTTCCGCCGAAAGCCATCAGGTCCGGCGTATTGTCGAGGTTTGACTTTAGATTTCTAAGGTAATTGGGCTTTACGACAACATCATCGTCAAGAAAGACAAGGAAGTCGCCTCGGCTTTCGGCTATGCCCTTGTTGCGAGCAAACGAAAGTCCTTGCTTGTTTTCGGAGCAGTAGCGGAATGTCACATCGGGAAAATTCGCAGTAAACTGCTTGCATTTTTCTTCGGTGTCGTCGGTGCTGTTGTTGTTTACGAGTACGATTTCGTATTCGTCGTGGGGAAAGTCGTTGCTGGCGATGCTTGCAAGGGCATCGTATAGGTACTTGGCTCGGTTGTATGTGCAGGTGAGCCTGTCTGTACGGAACGCTGCTTGCAGCTTCGCGAAACGAAGTGAGCAATCTCCTCGTGGATTGCCGCACTTCGACATGCTCAGTGAGCGGCTTACAACGCTCCCCGTTCCGTATCGCGTGTATGTTTGCCTTGCAGATGTTTTTATGCGCCTTAACATATCAAACAAGTTTGCTCTGCCTTCGGCTTTAAAAAACATTCTGACTTGTGGAATGACGTTCATTTTTTGTAGCATATTATATGCTGATAATAAATTAGTTGGACATTGAATTTTCGCTAAATATTTCCCTAAACTTTTCAATTACAGCATCTTCAGAATAGTTCTTGAGGAAGGCATTTCGCGAATGTTCGTTGAATTTTGGTCTCGGATTCTGAGCAAAATCGTTCAGCAGTGCGATAAATTCTTCTGCCGTATTGCATTCGCCACCAACCTTTTTAGTATCAACATCGTAACCTTCGAAAGCCTCTGTTGTCCCGATGATATTTTTGCCGTGCATGAGCGATTCGCAGGTCTTAACCTTCATTCCGCTACCCGAAAAAATCGGCAGTACCATAATGTCGGCTTCGGCAAAGTAGGGTTGCAAGTCGGGTGCATCGCTCACGATTTCAATGTTTTTCAACAATTCGGGTTCGTCGTTCCTCAGTTGCGCCATTCCCTTTCCGACGATTTTCATCCTAATGCTTACATGCGGAAGTACATTTTTTGCAAACCAGATAATGCCTTCGTTGTTGGGCGGGAAATAGGAACCAAGGAACATGCAGAGTGGCTTTTCCGATGTCATTTCTAGGGATTGTGGCTTGTTTTGGCATTTGTCGTCGAGCGAAATTGGGATTACCGACTCGGCAAGCCGTCCGTACCTTGTTTTTATTTCGTTTCGGTCGCGTTCGTTCAGCACAATCAGCTTGTCGGAGTATTGGCACGAATACTTGTCGTTGCTGTCGATGCAGCCAAGCAGGAAAAGCCTTGCAAGCCAGTTGTGGCTTAGTTTTGCCTTGAAATACGGTACTTCCACATTGTGGAAAAATGTTATAATCTTGCCTTTGTATCCATTCTTTTTCAGAGCCTTGGCAATAATTCCGAATACACTGCGGTCGATGAAGACATAGTCGTATTCCATTGCCATCGCGACAATCTTTTTTACCCGTCGTGGCGAAAGGCCGTAGTAGTAGTTGAAGATTGAAAGTATGCCGCTGCCTATCATTGTAAGCAGGCTTTTCTTTTCGTTGTCTTCGTGTATATGGTAGGAGTTTATGTTGTCATCGCCAAGAATTTCTGCCAGTGCCGAACGGTTGCGGGTGGTGCATTGTTCGCCGCCTTCGAGGATATTTCCCGATTTCTTGTAGTGTATGAAAAGTAGCTTAGCCATTGGTAGTTATTCTTTTAGGGTGACTGTTGTTATTTTTGTTTCCTTTCATTTTCTTTAGTATGTCGTTGCGACCGAGCTGCTGCAACCGTTTTTCAATCTTTTTGCGTGCGTCGGGAGTGTACCAGAAAAAGTACATATTCTGATTTTCACGTTCTTCGCGCGACTTTGGCACATAAACCTTTTCCATTGTGTATGGATTCAGTTCGGTGTAGTACATCACGGTCGAAAGCGTCATCGGGGTGGGGGTGAAGGTTTGCACCTGTTCGGGACAAATGCCGAGGTCGCTGATTTGCGCCATAAGTTCGGCCATATCTTCTTCCTTACAGCCCGGGTGAGCCGAGATAAAATAGGGGATAAGTTGTTGTTTAAGACCATATTTCTTGTTTGTGCGGTCGAAGAGGGCTTTCAGTTCCCCGAACTTGTCGAAAGGTGTCTTGCGCATTAGTTCCAGCACTTTGGGCGAAGTGTGTTCTGGCGCTACTTTCAGTCGTCCCGACACGAACTTTGAAATTACGAGTTCGAGGTATTCCTCGTTTATGCGGTCGGTTTCGGCATTTCCTGTCTTGTGCAGGGCTATGTCGTAGCGTATTCCACTGCCTATGCTGATTTTCTTTATGCCTTTGACTTCCAGAGCTTTTCGGTAAAGTTTGCAAAGTCCTTCGTGCGATGTGTTGAGGTTCGGACAAATCTTAGGAGTAATGCACGAGGGTCGTTTGCATTTTCGGCAGAGTTCTTCGTCGTTGCCGTGCATGCGGTACATGTTTGCCGACGGAGCGCCGATGTCGGAAATGTGTCCCTTGAAGTTTGGCATCTGCGAAATGCGTTCCAGTTCTGCGATTATGGATTTCTCGGAACGACTCGAAATTTGCTTGCCCTGATGTGCCGCTATGGTGCAGAACGAGCATCCGCCGAAACATCCGCGATGTATTGTCACCGAGTTCTTTATCATTTCGTAGGCAGGAATGTCGGGTTTGCCGTTGTAGCGCGGATGCGGAAGTCTGGTGAATGGCAGTGCATATATGTTGTCCATTTCGCTTTCCGAAAGCGGTTCGTATGTTGGGTTTACGATAAGCTTCGAATGTTCCAGTTGCTGGGTTATTCGCCTGTTGGTGAACGAGTTGGCTTCGCGTTCAACGATGACGAAGTTTTCGGCGTAGTTGCGTTTGTCGGCAAGGATTTCGGCGTAGGAGTGAAGTTCTATATCGTCCTTCTTTTTGTCGTTTTCGTCGCTTAGGTAGGCAATCTGCCTTATGTTGAAGCAGTTGTAGTGATGTCCGTCGCGGTTTATGTGGTCGGCGACTTCCACAATCGACTTTTCCGACATTCCGTAGCAAAGTATGTCAGCCCCCGACATTTCAAGCATCGAACTCAGTATTCTGTCCTGCCAGTAGTCGTAGTGGGCGAAGCGGCGCATAGAGGCTTCAATTCCACCGATTACGATTGGAGTGTCGGGATATATGTCCTTCAGTATCTGGCAGTAAACCTTGGTTGCGTAGTCGGGACGGTGACCGCTTTGTCCGCCAGGAGTGTAGGCATCGTCGCTACGGAGACGCTTGTTTGCGGTGTAGTGGTTGAGCATGCTGTCGATGTTTCCTGCCGAAACGCCAAAAAATAGCCGAGGCGCACCGAACTTGCGGAAGTCGCGGAGGTCGTCCTGCCAGTTGGGCTGTGGAATTACTGCCACACGGTAGCCTGCGTTCTGCAAAACCCTTGCTATCACTGCCGGTCCGAACGACGGATGGTCAACAAAAGCATCTCCGCTGACGAGGATAACATCGATATAGTCCCAGCCAAAAGCCTTCAGTTCCTTGACTGAAGTCGGAAAATAGTCGAGGATGTTGGTGCGTTGAATCTCCTTGCCGTTACGTTTGTTATCTAGCGAAGAGTTCATTTTGGAACATCGGTGAAAATGTTGTAGGAGCCATCGGGTATAGTCCGTATTCGGGCATCAGCGGGTGATTTCCTTTACGTACGCTTACCGCAATGCTGATTGTCGATTTCTCAGTTATCTTGTAGTCGGCGCCGAAGTAGCCTGAGAACGAAGTCTTGTTGTAGTAGTCGCAGAAACTTACGGCAGCCGCGCCATATATGTTAATCTTTGGCGTAAGCGAGTACGAGCCTTTGGCAAACAGCGTGTATCGTGGGAATCCGTACGGACTTCTGCTTTCTGAATTTGCCGATGCCGAAAACATGGAGTAGGAGACAGCAAAGCCACCCGATACGGTGAACTTGTCTGTTACCTTGTAGCCGAATTCTGGTGCAACAAAGCCGGTTCCGAATGCATGTCCGCCAAAACCGCCGACAGATACGCCTGTGCTGATTCGGCTTACAAAATGCGATTCCTTGTCGTGCTTTGTCTTTACAAGTGCCGATGAGTCAGGCTCGTAGAGATATAGCGTCTCGTTCTGCCCGAAAACCGACAATGCCAGCACTGTGAGTAATATTGCAAATATGCACCTTTTCATTCCAGATGAAAATTTGGCGTAAAGTTAAGCAATAATTACGAAAGGGCAATTGCTGTTAACAAATATTTTAGATATGGGACTGGAGTTCTTTTACTTTTTATCAATGCTTGTCAGTCCGTCGCGTTTTCCGATGACGTAGGCTGTCGGCATTTCGTTGTTGTGAATCAAGTTGTCGATGTAAAGAGGTTGGCCAACAATGAAGAAGCGGCAGCAGAACGAGTCGCCCTCGCTTAACTTGGTGTTTTCTGCCTTGTCGATTATGAATTTGTATTTGCCGAGATACCTTATAATACATATACGGTTTGGCAGCCATTTTAATTCCAATGTGTCGCCAATTGATAGGTTGTCGGTGCAGATATGCTTTCCGTCCTTCAGGAAATCCGACTGCTCAGGGTTGGTGTTTGCAAGATGTTCGGTGTAATCTTTCCAGCTTTTGTAACCGAGAGTTTTCGACAGCAGTTCCAGCGTACATTGCCTTGTGTTGTCGGCTCCGTCGATGTAGCCCCACAGTCGCTTTAGTGTCGAGGTGCTTATTGATGTCTTGGTGCGTTCCCATATTACCCCCGACAGGAATTCAAAGTCGGCAGGCGTGTTGATGTTGCGTTGCACCGACAACTCTATGTCGCGGCGTAGTTGTAGTATTTCGGGACAGTTCTTATTCATTGCATTTTTTTGTTTCGTTTCGGAGGCAAAGTTATGGCATTGCAATGTTATCTGCAAAATTCTTGTTGGTTCTTGTTTGTTCGTTTTCGCGACCTTAAAGTTGACAGCGAATTCAAAGTGATTCGTTTTTGATATTGTTATATTGTTGGATATTAGATTGTTATGTTAATATGAGCTTGTCGGCAAAAAAAGCGAAAGAATATTTCGTCAATTCAAAAAAATGTTGTACTTTTGCTCCCACAAAAATTTTAAAGTATTTTATTTATTAACAAATTGATTTTTAAAGATTATGATTAATCAGTACGAAACCGTTTTCATTGCAACTCCCGTTTTGTCTGAGCCACAGATGAAGGAAACGGTTGAAAAGTTCAAGAAGTACATCACCGACAATGGTGAGTTGGTACACGAAGAGGACTGGGGATTAAGAAAAATGGCTTACCCAATCCAGAAGAAAACTACAGGCTTCTACCACTTGTTTGAATTCAAGGCAGAAGGTGCTTTCATCAACAAGCTCGAAACCGAGTACAGACGTGATGAAAAGATTATGCGCTTCCTTACCTTCAAGATGGACAAGCACGCAGTAGCTTACAGCGAAAAGAAGAGAAGAGAACAGGAAACTAAAAAGGTGGAGGAATAATTATGGCACAGAACAATTCAGAAATCAGATACTTGACTCCATTGGCAGTTGAAGTAAAGAAGAAAAAATATTGCCGCTTCCTCAGAAGCCGCATTAAATATGTTGACTACAAGGACCCGCAGTTCCTCAAGAAATTCTTGAACGAACAGGGTAAGATTTTGCCTCGCCGCTTGACCGGAACTTCGTTGAAGTACCACCGCAAAGTCGCTCAGGCTGTCAAGAGAGCTAGACACCTTGCATTGTTGCCATACGTAACCGATATGATGAAATAATTAAAGGAGGAATAGAAATGGAAATCATACTTAAACAAGACGTAGAAAACTTAGGACACAGAGACGACATCGTTAATGTAAAGCCCGGATACGGAAGAAATTATCTCATTCCTCAAGGTTACGCTATCCTTGCTACCGAAACTGCAAAGAAAATTCATGCCGAAAACATGAAGCAGAGAGCACACAAGGAAGCTAAGCTCCGCGAAGAAGCTGAAGCACTCGCAGCTAAGATGGAAGGACTCGAACTCACTATCGCTACCAAGACTTCGTCAACTGGTAAGATATTCGGTTCAATCAACACCATTATGCTCGCTGAAGCACTCGCAGCTAAGGGATTCGAAATCGACCGCAAGAACATCCTCATGAAGGACAAGTCGATTAAGGAAGTTGGTAAGTACAATGCAGCAGTTCGCCTCTACAAGAACATCAAGGCTAACTTCTCATTCAACGTTATCACCGAAGCAGAATAAATTTTTTCATAAGATTATGAAAGGGCAATGAATTAATTCGTTGCCCTTTTTTTTGTGCCCTTCGATACTTTCTACTGCGCTTACTTCGGCTAGGTCCAGCATACCTCAATTTGCTGTTCTGGATTAATAAAAATTATCCGCAAGACTGAACGAACAGGCGCAGGTACGAGCCTTGTGAGTTCGTTTATGCGGAATCTTCCATTAATACACAAAAGGAGATTACGGATAGCAGTCTTCACAACGCTCTTCGTTCCGTTTCGCGTGTTACGACTAGCTTCCGAAATGACAGCGAACACCAATAATAAAAAATGCCGATGAATTTCTCCATCGGCACCATGAAAAAAACTATTTTATATCACCCTATGGGTCTATTCCTTTGTAACCAATATATTTACATTCACATCATTAACATCTATTTCAGTACCATTTTCAACATTGGCAACAATCTCGATTGAGTTTGCCAAGGTCTGACCACAGATGTACTCGCGGTAATGGTTGACTGCGGTGTCGAGTTCTGCTGTTGAACTGATTTTCACGCGGATGCGGTCGGTAATGTCGAAATTGCTGTCTTTGCGGATGTTCTGGATACGGTTGACAAATTCGCGGGCAATACCTTCCTCAACGAGTTCGGGCGTTACATTGATGTCAAGTGCAACAGTGTATTTGCCTTCGTTTGCAACGAGCCATCCTGGAATGTCCTCGGAGTTGATTTCGACATCTGCAGTTGTTATTGCAACTTCCTGTCCTTCAACATTCAAAGTAAAGCTATCGTTGCGCTCGAGCGAAGCAATGTCCTTCTGCGACATCTGCGAAATTGCATTTGCAACCTGCTTCATAATCTTGCCGTAACGCGGACCAAGAACCTTGAAGTTCGCCTTAATCTTCTTTACCAAGAAATCGGACGAATCGTCGAGAATCTGGATTTCCTTGATGTTGGTTTCGGTCTTGATAATCTGCTCAACCTTAGCCATTTGCTCTGCAAAGTCGTCCGAAACCGACGGAACCATAATTTTCTGCAACGGCTGGCGAACCTTGATGCTGACCTTGCGGCGCAAACCGAGAATCATAGATGAAATAGTCTGTGCCATTTCCATCCTTTCCTCAAGGCTCTTGTCGATTATCTGCTCGTTAACCTTCGGGAAATAAGCAAGATGAACCGATTCGTAGTTTTCCTTGCCAGTAACGGCATTGAGGTCGCGATACATCTTGTCCATATAGAACGGAGCAATCGGCGAAGCAATCTTTGCAATGGTTATCAAGCAAGTATAAAGTGTCTGGTAAGCCGAAATCTTGTCCTCGTCGTACTCGCCGCCCCAGTAGCGCTTTCTGCCGAGACGAACATACCAGTTGCTCAGGTGGTCCATCACGAAAGTCTGAATCAGACGGCCTGCCTTTGTATTTTCGTAAGTTTCGTAAGCCTCGCCGACTTCCTTAACCAAAGTGTTCAACAAGCTGAGAATCCAGCGGTCGAGTTCGGGACGCTTCTCGAACGGAACATCGGGTTCTGCGTAGGTGAAGTTGTCGGTGTTGGCGTACATTGCAAAGAAATTGTAGGTGTTGTACAAAGTTCCGAAGAATTTGCGCTTTACCTCGTCAACTCCGGCAATGTCGAACTTGAGGTTGTCCCAAGCCTGTGCGTTGGTAATCATATACCAGCGAACGGGGTCGGCACCATATTTGTCGATAGTTTCGAACGGATTTACAGCATTGCCAAGTCGCTTCGACATCTTGTTGCCGTTCTTGTCGAGTACCAAGCCGTTGGAAATGATGTTCTTGTATGCTACGCTGTCGAAAATCATTGTTGCAATTGCGTGCAATGTGAAGAACCAACCGCGTGTCTGGTCAACGCCCTCAGCGATGAAGTCAGCTGGGAACAACTTGTCAAACCTATCCTTGTTCTCGAACGGATAATGCCACTGTGCGTAAGGCATTGCACCCGAATCGAACCAAACATCAATAAGGTCGGGTTCGCGGAACATCTTGCGGCCATCCGATGCAACAAGCACAATCTCATCAACATACGGACGATGCAAGTCAAGGTTTTCGTAGTTTTCCTTGGTGTATTTGCCAACCTCGAAGTTCTTCCACGGATATTCCTTCATATATCCCTTGGCGATTGACTTGTCCATTTCGGCGTAAAGTTCCTCGACAGAACCTATGCACTTGCGTTCGCTTGCGTCCTCGGTACTCCAAATTGGCAGCGGAGTTCCCCAGTAGCGCGAACGGCTGAGGTTCCAGTCAACAAGGTTTTCCAACCATTTTCCGAAACGGCCTTCGCCAGTGCTCTGCGGTTTCCAGTTGATGGTCTTGTTGAGTTCAATCATGCGGTCGCGCATTGCTGTTGACTTAATAAACCATGAATCAAGCGGATAGTACAAAACGGGCTTGTCTGTACGCCAGCAGTGCGGATAGTTGTGCAAGTGCTTTTCAATCTTGAAAGCCTTGCCGTCCTGCTTCATCTCGATGCAAAGGCGGATGTTCAAGTCCTCGTCCTTGGCAGCAGCTTCGGCGTCGTATTTTCCATCGACATTGTACTTCGGATCGTAGGCGTTCTTAACGAAACAGCCTTCGTACTTCGAATACAAGTCAACATTTATATTGTTCTTTACGAATTCGGGGTCGAGGTCGCTCATGAGGAAGAATTTTCCTGTACGGTCGACCATAGGACGGAAATCGCCCTTGCTGTTGATAATCATTACCAGCGGCGGAATTCCAGCAGCCTTTGCAACCTTGTTATCGTCGGCACCGAAAGTCGGAGCAATGTGAACGATACCGGTACCGTCCTCGGTGGTAACATAGTCGCCCGGAATTACGCGGAAAGCACCATCGGCAGGCTTAACCCACGGGAAAATCTGCTCGTAGCGCATATCGAGAAGGTCTTCGCCAGTGTATTCGGCGACTATTCTATAAGGTATTACCTTGTCGCCGTGCTTGTACTCCTCGAGCGGAAGTTCTGCGCCCTGCGGATTCAAGTAAGCGTTAACCCTTTCCTTTGCCATAACAACGGTAACAGGCTCGCCATTATACATATTATAGGTGCGAACTGCAACATATTCAATCTTGCGGCCAACGCAGAGTGCGGTGTTCGACGGCAAAGTCCATGGGGTGGTTGTCCAAGCGATGAAATAAGGTTTTCCCCAGCCAGTCATTTCGGGCTTCGGGTCAACGATTGCGAACTGAGCGGTTACGGTTGTGTCCTTCACATCGCGGTAGCAACCTGGCTGGTTAAGTTCGTGGGTGCTAAGTCCGGTACCTGCAGCCGGCGAATACGGCTGAATGGTGTAGCCCTTGTAAAGCAAGTTCTTGTTGTACAACTGCTTGAGCAGCCACCACAAAGTCTCGATGTAGCGGTTATCGTATGTGATGTACGGATTTTCAAGGTCAACCCAGTAGCCGACACGCTCTGTAAGGTCGGTCCAGTGGCTTGTGTATTTCATCACTTCGCGACGGCAGGTGTCGTTGTAGTCGCTAACGGAAATCTTCTTGCCGATGTCCTCCTTGGTGATGCCAAGAGTCTTTTCCACACCGAGTTCCACTGGCAAACCGTGGGTATCCCAACCTGCCTTGCGGTCAACTTTGTGACCAGTCAAAGTCTTGTAGCGGCATACGACATCCTTGATTGTACGAGCCATAACATGGTGGATACCAGGCATTCCGTTTGCTGATGGCGGACCTTCGAAGAAGATGAAAGGCTTGCAGCCTTCGCGGGTTTCTATACTCTTGTGAAAGGTGTCCTCTTTTGCCCAGAGGTCCTTCATTTCGTTGTTAATCTCAAATAAATCGAGTTGCTTATACTCGGAAAACTTCTTTGTCATTGTACAATTTTTAAGTGGTGCAAAAATACAATTTATTTACGATTTACGAATGAGGATTTACGATTTATCTGACAAGATGCAAAAGGGGGCTGATAGGCTAACAGAAGCGCAGTCCAACAGCCAAACAAAAAAAGCAATAAGACTGCAAGACAGTTAGACTGTAAGACTTTTAGCCTGCAAGCCATTGAGCTAGCAAGTCAAAGAGCTGTATGACCAAAACAGAAAAAAAAACAGCAGCCAACCATTGCCGACTGCCGTAATATTTCATTCAAAAGTCAATATTATCTTGCTATAACAGGACGAACAAACAATCCCATGTAACGACCCACTCCATTGTTAAAACAATCTTCGCAACGTTCTGAATGAATTGAGAGAAACAAACCACAATGCGATTCAGGCAACTGAAGTGAACTTGTCCAGTAACATCCTCCATAATCATATTCACCACCATAATTCGTTTCTTCGTAACCAAAATTATACCAAAGAGTTGCCGGCAGAAAAATTCTATTGCCATTAGGTCCAGTGAACATACGGCCACGTACACCATTTAAGGTTGTCCATTCACTTGTACAGACATCTACCAATTCCTGCAATTCACTATATGTCGGCATTCGCCAGCAATCGCCCCAGTTGGCGGTGGCGGCATCATCACATGCTTCAAGAGTTGTCAAATTATCTGTAAAACCATTATATCCGTTTGCAGGATTGTTGCAATATTTGGTTAATGTAAAAAGGCCACCATTAGCATAACGATAATTGCTCCAACTATATGTATTTTTAGGTTTAGTTTCGCCCCATGCCAAATAATAGCCATAATCTTCGGGATTAGTGGCCCCAACATTGCAGGTTGCCCATTTCGTACCGCTTGGCAAGCCAAGGTCAACATATTCGTGACCATTAAGTTTAGTTGTTGACTGGTTAGTATCATTGCTAGTCCACTGCGCATACAGTGTAATATCGGAAGTCAGAGTTATGTCCTGACCATCACTATAAGATACACCACTACCATCAGGCAATGTATTCCATCCGCCAAATGAATGTCCCTCATTGACAAATGAATTGTCGTCAAGGGGCTGAGATTCTCCTTCGGTAAGTGTCTGTGATTGCATTTCGCCAGTACCACCATTTGTATCAAAAACGATATCGTATGTTTTCTGCTTGTCGCACCCACTAATCGCCAACATTCCCACTATGGAGATGATTGCTAAAAATAATATCCTTTTCATATTATACATCTATTAAATTTACACGGACAAAAATAAATAATATATTCAAATTAGCAAATTTTTTTTTTGCATTATTTTTTATAAAATCATTCGACATACCTATGATTACGGCACCGCAAAGCATTGCGCCGAATGTAAATCATTGAATCATTAAATATTCAAATCATCAACCTATTGAATCGTTGAACAAGAAACCTGAAACAGCTAAGTACCTATACGATTGTATATGTGTCATTTTGTCGTTAGAAATGGCGGTAATCTGCAATAATGTCTGTTATAACTGACTTAGTGTCAGTGTTCTGTGTGCGTTTTTGGCATTGGTATATCCTTTGCTATATACGCAATCGAACCTGCAAAAGTGGCAGGCGGAACAAAGTAAAAGAACTAAATTATTGGAGGTTTTAATTATGTTACCATCAGTTAGAAATTCAAGAAGAAACCAGAATGTATGGCTTCCGTCAATTTTCGATGACTTCTTCACCGATGATTTTATGGGCGTTCCTGTCTGCAGGCAGTTCGCAACACCTGCGGTAAACATCAAGGAAACCGAAAAGAATTACGATATCCAGATTGCCGCACCGGGCATGACAAAGGATGACTTTAAGTTGAGTATCAACGAGAACAACGAGCTCGTAATCTCACTGGAGAAGAACGACAAGAAAGAGGAGAAAAACGACAAGGACGAAAAGCACGGAACTTGGTTGCGCCGTGAGTTCTCATACGCTTCGTACTCGCAGAGTTTTGTAATCCCCGAAGATGTTGAAATTGAAAAGATTGGCGCAAAAATGGAACACGGTGTCCTGAACATCGACTTGCCAAAGAAGGAAGTCGTCAACAAGACTCCTGCAACACGGCAGATTGCAATTCAATAATTGTATTCCGTTATGTAATAAAAAATGGCGATTGCTTTGCGACCGCCATTTTTGGTTAGATGTTGAACCGTCATTCCGCAAGCCTGAACGTACACGCGATACAGAATGTGGAGCGTTGTAATGTTCGGCTATGCGGAATCTCTTAATTAGTAGTAGTATGCGTTTTTAAAGGAGATTCCGCATAAGCGAACTCACACAACACGTTCCTTAGTTGGTTCGTTCTGCTTTGTGGAATGACATTTTGGGGATTATTGTTATATATAACGCCAAATATCTTCGGGCTTTTCAATTGTAATGTCGGCTCCCGATTCAATCAGTTCCTTCTTGGTTCTAAATCCCCAAAGTACACCTATTGCGGTAAGACCTGCATTTTTCGCTGTTAGCATATCGACGTTGGAATCACCGAGATATAGGATTTCGTTCTTTTCTACAGGACACAATTCTATTATTTTGTTTACAATGGTCGGGTCGGGCTTTGTGGGTACTTCCGGACCTGTGCCAATAGTCGCAACAAACTTGATGTCTGGGAAGTAGAAGTTTACAACGGCATCGACACCTTCCTGGTATTTGTTAGATGCGACGGCAATGTTTATTCCTTTGGCATTCAGTTGCTTCAGAAACGGAATTATGCCTTCGTAGGGGGTGGTTTCTTCGTGCAGATGGGCGTTGTAGCGGACGATGAACTCGTCGAGAATCTGGCGGCAGAAATCGTCGTCGGCACGGTATTCTTCGGGCAGGGCGAGCCTTATGAGCCTGCGTATTCCAGAACCGATGAAATAGCGGTATTCGTCGTGTGTGTGAAGCGGAAAACCGTGTTGCTGCAATACGTAGTTGCAGGCGTTTGTTAGGTCACCGATGGTGTTGAGCAGTGTGCCGTCGAGGTCGAATATTATGAGTTTTGTCATTGTCGTAATTTTGAGGTTGCAAAGGTACGGAATATAGTTGGTACGGCAAAAGATTGTTGTGAAACGCATTGCAAATGCTTATATTCGGTTTTGTCAGATTGCTGCATTAAGCAGCGAGCTAAAGGTTGCAAATCTGACAAACAATGATGCAAAAAAAACGTGGTTCCAGATTCTGAAACAAGTTCAGGATGATGAACCACGTTTTTGTCCTATAGATGTTGTTTAGAACTTAGGCTTTATTGAATAATTCTTACTCAACCAAAGCATCTGTTCTGCAAAGTTGTCGGGGTAGGAGATTTCAATGTCCTTTAGGTTGCCCTTTTCGTCGAATACCTGCGTAAGTTTCGGATTTACAAAGCCTCCGTAAGGTGCAAGATTCAATGCGCGGTAGCGTTCCAGCACTTCCTTGTGCAGTTCGGGGTCAACCTTTACGGCATATTTCTCGACCATTGCTGCGCCTGCTGCATAGTCGCCTTCAGACTTTATGCGCTGGATTTCGGCAAGCAAAGTTCCGAAAAGTTCACGCAGCTTATTGTAATCATTAATTTTAACGTATGTTTTGCCGTCCTTCTTGAACATTTCAATTACATTGTCGGCCTTGCCGTTTTCGTAGCACCAGCGCGAAATGAGAGCACGGTTGCGCATGTGGGCTTCCTCGATGTTCTTGCCTTCCAATATTCTGGTCAACTGGGTGATAAGTCCATTGCGGATATAGCCGTCGTATTCTGCCTTGTAGGCTTCCTTGTCGGGCAAAAGTCCGAGTTCAACCATCTTGTCGTCGGCAAGGTAATAAAGTCCAAAGAGGTCGGCACGAGCTTCTTCCAATGTCGATGAATGTTCCTTGAGCGCATTGGGGTCGGTGTCGGGCAAAAGCTGACCGCTGCCGTGTCCAAGACATTCGTGAAGGTCGGTGTGAAGGTTGTCGGTGATGGAGCTGTACTTCTTTGCTCTTGCGATTTCGTCTTCGCTGGCTGCAAATTCCTCAAGGCTTCCTCCGCGCTGTAAAGCTGCCTGGTCGTAGGCGTAAGTGAGGTTGGTAATTGTTACCGACTTCGAGCCGTGGTCCTTGCGAATCCAGTCGGCATTAGGCAGGTTGATTCCGATTGGCGGGGCAGGGAAGCAGTCGCCTCCGAGAGCGACAACGTTGATGGCCTTAGCCGAAACACCCTTTACCTTTTCCTTCTTGAAACGCTTGTCAACAGGGCTGTTATCCTCGAACCACTGTGCATTTTCGCTGATGAGCTTGGTCATCTTGGTGGCTTCGATGTCCTTGAAGTCAACAATTGCTTCCCAAGTAGCCTTAAGTCCCAGCGGGTCGCCGTAGTTTTCAATGAAGCCGTTTACATAGTCCACGCGCGGGTCTGTATTTTCTGCCCACATTACATTGTATTCGTCCCAAGTTGTGAGGTCGCCAGTTTTGTAGTATTCGATAAGTTTGCGCAATTCGGCTTTCTGTACATCGCTTTCTGCAAATTCGATTGCCTTTTCAAGGTTCTCGACAATCTTTTCGATTGTTTCGCTGTACATTCCGCCAATCTTGTAGGTGCGTTCCACAATATTTCCGCCATCAGCAGTCTTTAGTAGCTTTGAATTCAGACCTTTAGAGATTGGTCTTGCTGTGTCGGGAACTTGCATTTTGTTGTAGTAGTCTTCAACTTCCTTTGCTGTAAGGTTCTCGTAGAAGTTGTTGCACGACTGTGCAATGATGTCAACTCCCTCGGCGGTGTTGTTCTTGCTCTGGTACTTGTCGGGATTGAAGATAATGTCGCAGAGAAGGTTGGTGAATTCGTTCTTGTCCATTCCTTCGGTTGCATTCATTGCAATGTAGCCGTCCTTCGACTGTTCGAGCAACATCCTAAAATATTCCTCGCTGAATTTCGGTGTGAACTTGTCGTTGGAATAGTGGTGGTGGATGCCGTTGGCAAACCATACTTTCTTAAGGTATATCTCGAAGTTTTTCCAGTCTTCGCATTCCTTGTCGCCTTCGTAGGTAGTGTAAATGCCTTCCAAAGTGTTACGAATCATCAGGTTGTACTTGAAGAACTGGTCATAGAGGATGTCGCGTCCCCAGTAGGTGGCTTCGGCCAGATAATATACGAACTGTTTCTGCTGTAAGGTCAACGAATCCCAGTCGGGCACTTGGTAGCGCATTACCTTGATGTCGTCGAACTGGTCAATCTGCCATTGGAATTCCTGTTTCTCGGCAGGTTTTGTCTCTTCTTTCTTTTCTGTGCACGATGACACGATTAAACTTCCGCTAATCATAACGAATAATAGTTTTGTTAAGCTTTTCATATACAATTAATTAAATTCAAAATCAATATGCTTCCCGTTTGAAGCAACTCTTTAGCAAAGTTAAGATATTTTTGGCTAACTGTAGTTTTTATGGAACTCAATTTTAGTCCAGACTTGGAACATAATCGTTTGATAGAACTCTCATTTCGATTCTACGGTTCTGCTGGTTGGCAACCTCCTGCTGTTCCTTGGTGAGAGAGTTTATGAAACTTTCGTTCAATACCGAGCCTTTGGGTAGGAACGGATATGTGGGGTCGTATTTGGTTATGACCTTTGGCTTGCTTTCGCCATAGCCTTTTGCAACCATTCGTGCTGCAGGAATGCCCTTCGACTCGAAATAGGAGGTAACCGAATTCGCACGTTTCTGGCTGAGCTCCATATTGCTCTGGTCGGAACCAACCATATCGGTATGTGCCGAAAGTTCTATAACAATGTTCGGATTTTCGACCATTATACGGATTGTACTGTCCAATATTACCTTTGATGGTTCGGTAAGTTCCCAGCGTCCGAATGCAAATTCGATGTTTGGAATTTCAATGGTCTTGTTGAGTGTTTCAAGGAGTATGTCGTATTCAAAAGTCTTGTTGAATTCAAGCGAATCGGTTGTGAATCTTGACTTTCCGTTGAAATATCCGTCCTTGGTGACAACAAACACATAGTCGGTCTTTGCTTTCAGCTTGAACCCGAAAGTTTCCTTCTTGTTTGCAACTATTATGGTATCACGGAACATGGAACCATCGCTACCATAGAGTGTTATGAGACTTGAATCGATGAGAGCCTTTGTGTCGGCATCGTGAACAGTGCCTTTAAGTTTGAATTCCAGAGGTGGCATCTCAAAGAAGTATATGTCTTCGCCCTTGGAACCTTTGCGGTCGGAGGTGAAGTAACCTTTGTTTTCGTTCTTGTAGTAGTATATTCCAAAGTCGTTGCCGTTGCTACTGAACGGGTAGCCCATGTTCTGTGAGTGCCAGCGTTCGTTTTCATCCTTGTAGGCGACGAAGATGTCAAGTCCGCCCATTGTAGGGTGCTTGGTGCTGGAGTAGAATAGGGTAGTGTCGTTGCGCATGTATGGGAAAAGTTCGTCTCCTGCAGAATTTATGGCAGGTCCCATGTTCTTTGGTTTTGTCCATTCTGCGCCAGCTTTTTCCGAGTACCACAGGTCGGCACCACCGTATCCGCCGTCGAGACGGGCTGAGAAATAGATTATGCTTCCGTCGGGCGAAACGGTCGGGTGACCAATCGACAGCGAGTCGGAAACTATGCCGAGGTTTGCCGGGTTCATCCATTCTCCCTCAACCTTCTGGGCTTCATATATCTGGCAACCGGTGTTCTTGCCTTTCTCTGCGATGCACGATGTGTAGTAGAACTTGCGGCCTTGGTCGAAAATGCAAGGGGAACCTTCGTCGAAGCGGGTGTTTAGCGAGTCGAGTGCAGTTACGTCTTCCCACTTGCCGTGTCTGTCGAGTTTGGTGACGAAGAGGTCGGAAAACTTTGTGCCGGTGATTCCGCTGAGTTTCTTGCCTTTGGATTCCTCGCGTGTAGAACTGAAATACACATGGTCGAAACCATCCTTTTCGTCGATGCTGGGGCAGAAGTCGTTTGCCTTGGAGTTAAGGTGCTTGGCCTTTTCGATAACCCAGCGGGTTGGCTTCTTTGTCTGCTCGATAGCCCAGTTTGCCGACTCTATGCCTTTGCGTGCTACGGTGTCGTTGGGCTTTATTTCCAAAACTTGGTTGTATAATTCCAAGGCAGACTCAAAGTTGTCTTCCTGTATTTCTATTTCGGCAAGACGATTCTTGGCTGGCACTTCATAGCCTTTCGACTTGGCGGCACGCTTGTACGGTGAGCGGGCTTTCTTGTAGTACCCCGACATATAGTAGCATTCGCCAATCTTGTAGTAGATTTCAATCTTGTCGTTTTTGTTCTTGATTTTCTTCAAAATAGCGGTGTATTCTTCCATGGCCTTGTAGTATTCTTCGGCCTCGAAGCTCTCGTCGGCACGGCGCAGTTTCTTTTCCTGTGCCGTTGCAGTTGCCGCTATTAGCGTGACAATCAGCAATATTGATATGTACTTTAGTACTTTCATTCAAATATTTTCCCGAACATATAACTTGAAAAAGTCAAGTTTATTATTTGGACGGCAAATTTAATCATTTAGTTCAAGCGGAATAGCGCGACTGCAATAAAAAATATCCACAATGCAAGTATTGTGAAACTCACTAACTTGTACGACCATTTCTGGTTCTTGTGCCTGATTATGAACATTAGAGGGATTATTGTAAATATTCCACCGATGAGTTCAAAAAGGTGAAGTATTGATTCTGGGATGCGGCGCTTGTCCTTTTTGGCTCTGCGCTTGTCGGCACAGAACAAAATGTCTGCGATGATATTTATTATTATAAGGTATATGATGGCAAATTTCATGTGAAATGTCTGTTAATAAATTTCAAGCCATTGCACAACTCAGTTCTTGTGCGAATTGCTGTACGCTTTCCTTTATTTTCTCCTGTGTCTTTGGCGACGGATGACGGCGCCCCGTAACATATTGCGAGAGTTGCGCCTTGTTTATTCCAGTCATGCGTGACAAACCCGCAAGTGTCAGCAACCCTTTGTAGTGCTGCAAAAAAGCCGAAGCGTCGTAAACGAACACAAACTCAACCTCCACATTCTCGCCAGTGCGTTCCATGTGTTTTTGGCGCATACTTTCAAACACCCTGAGAAAATCATCCTTTGCTTCTTTCGCAGAATAGCCTTCGCCATAGCAGCCGAATGGAAGTTCCTCGTCAAAATACACGGTATAGAAACCGTTGTTATTACATTCGATGTGTGCTGTGATATGTCTCTTTTCCATATATTGTCCTCCTGTTTTCAGGGCATTTGGCTATTTAAGGCCAGCGTCCCTTTTGATTTTTCTTAATGTTCCTGATGCGACTTCCTGATGCTGGTGATGGCTCATTGGAAAGTACTTGTCCGTCACAGGGCTATACCATTCGGGATGTCCGTTAATGCTTCCGCCAGTGGAATAGCATCCGATTTTTTTGAGTTGCCTTTCTAATTCAGAGTATTTCATGGCTTCTTATCATTGACAACGCAAAAATAATGCTATTTTTTTGAATAGCAAAATAATATTTTTTTTTTTTGCTATTCTGAGTTTTTCGATTCAGAGCATATAAAAACAAAAGAGTTCGGATTTCCGAACTCTTTTTGTGGTACCTCCTGGAATTGAACCAGGGACACCAGGATTTTCAGTCCTGTGCTCTACCAACTGAGCTAAGGTACCAGTCGTTTTTGCGGTTGCAAAGGTACGTTAAATTTTGGAACTGACAAAATTTATTTCAAAAAATGTTTAAAATTTTAAAATGTGGCTTTGTCGTGCTGAGTTATAAAGAGTTAAATGATGGATGAAAAGTAATTTTTGAACGTTTGGTACATGGCTCTTTCATTTAACCGCCCCCTGAGCCTGTGGCTGCTGAGCGAGTCGAAGTATCGAAGGGTAAGGTTAGTAGCATTATATCATTTCGTTACCTTGACTTCGACAAGCTCAGCCAGCGGATTTATTCAGATGCTAATTATTTGTATCACAAATAGCAATATGGTCCAAATGAAAGAGTCGTGCGTTTGGTACTTGTGTTTGTTCGAATTTTGTTTACTTTTGCGTAAAAATTGTCTTATGCTTTGTATATTCAACACTTCTAACGATGCCTATTTCAATATGGCTGTTGAGGAATATGTTTTTACTCATTTTTCTGAAGATATTTTTATGCTATGGCGCAACGAGCCGGCGATTATTGTGGGGCGATTCCAGAATTCGCTTGCCGAGATAAATCTCGATTTTGTCAAGGAAAAAGGAATTAAGGTGGTTCGCCGTCTCACAGGAGGAGGGGCTGTGTTCCACGATTTGCAGAACTTGAACTTTACTTTTTGTGAAAGCAATAGTATTGGAAATTTCCGAACTTTTACGCAGCCGATACTCGAAGTGCTTAACGGTCTTGGCGTTGATGCCCGTTTCGAAGGGCGCAACGACCTTATGATTGACGGACGTAAATTTTCTGGCAATGCACAGTGCGTGAGCAACGGACGTATTTTGCATCATGGGACTTTGCTTTTCGATACTGCAATGACCGATATGTCTAATGCTCTGAAAGTGAATCCGTTGAAGTTTGAGGATAAGGCTGTGAAATCGGTTCGCAAGCGTGTGACAAACATCAGCGAGCATCTTAAACAACCGCTTTCCGTATTGCAGTTCAGCGATTTGATAATGAAGCATATCATGGATACAAAGCCAAATTGTCGGATGTATGAATTTTCTGCTGATGATATTGATGCGATAACCAAGTTGCGTGATGAAAAGTATTCGACTTGGGACTGGAATTTCGGACATTCACCTAAATATTCGTATTCGAAGATGATAAGGACTAAAGGTGGAAATGTTGAAATTCATTTGAATATAGAGAAGGGCGTTATTGCAGGAATCAAGATTTACGGTGATTTCTTTGCAAAGAGGGATGTTTCGGAATTTGAAAGATTTTTGGTCGGTGTGCCGCACGAAGAAAAGGCAATATCGGAAAAACTTGCAAAAGTAAACACGGAGGATTATTTCCTTGGCGTTACTAATGAGGATATTTTGAAGTTGATGATTTAGTTATAAATAGATTTCTACATAAATATCGCCATCAGATAGTATGTAACCATACCGATTGCTGCGCTGATGGGGATTGTTATAATCCATGCGATAATAAGGTCAAGCGTAACGCCCCAGCGCACTGCCGAGAGACGTTTGATTGAGCCAACGCCCATGATGCTACCCGAAATTACGTGTGTGGTGCTTACTGGAACGCCTAAATGCTGTGTGATGAAAAGCGTTATTGCACCTGCCGTTTGCGAGCAGAAGCCTTCAACTGGAGTTATCTTTGTGATGCGGTTGCCCATAGTCTTTATAATTTTCCATCCGCCCGACATTGTGCCTATTGCTATTGCGGTTATGCAGACGATGGGAATCCAGCTTGGTGCACCTGTAAGGTTGGCGTTTGTGCCGGCATTTGTTATTGTGTCGGGCAGAAGCCATTCGCTAAGTCCGTCGAAGCCATATTGAGAGCCGTAGGCTACCATTGCGCAGGCAATCAGACCGATTTCCTTCTGCGAGTCGTTAAGTCCGTGACCTATGCTCAAGCAAGCCGACGACAGAAGTTGTAATCTCTTGAACCATTTGTCGGCTCTGTGTGGCTTTGCTTTTCTTGCAATCCAGTACAGAAGTATTGTTATAAGGTTTCCAGCAATGAAACCGATAAGCGGAGCAAAGAATATGAACATTGCAATGTAACCTACTGTTGACCAGTGTACAGCTTCCCAGCCTTTGGCGGCTATGGCGGCACCTGTAAGTCCGCCAATCAGCGTGTGCGACGAACTTGATGGTATTCCTTTCCACCAAGTAATGAGGCTCCATGTTATTGCCGCAACCAGACCTGAAATTAGCAGAGGCATTGTTACGTATGCTTCCTCTACGGTTTTCTGTACTGTGTTGGCTATGTTGAATCCCAGCAGGTATTCGGCGATGAAAAATGCAACAAAGTTGAAGAATGCCGACCAGATTACGGCTTGGGTAGGGGAGAGCACCCTTGTCGATACCACAGTGGCTATCGAGTTGGCTGCATCGTGAAATCCATTTATGAAGTCGAAGATAATTGCTAAGATGATAATCGTAATAAGAAAGCCCATGTTATGCGTATTTTACGATTATAGTCTTGATGATTTTGCCCACGTGCTTTGCCATGTCGGTGGTTCGCTCCATGTGCTGTACGATTTCCTTGTTCTTTATGATTTCCTTGTTGTCTGTTTCTTCCTCGAAAAGTTTCTTTACAAAGTTCTCGTAAATTTCATCGGCTTCCTGTTCTAGGTCGTGGAGAAGTTCACACTGCTTGAGTGCTACATCCGGATTCTTGTTGACGGTCTTGAGTTCGTGCAGAGAAACGTTTATTGCCTCGCAGCATTCGCTGATTATTTCGGTCATACGTACCGAAACGTCTGGAATTTGCTTAGGACGGAACAAAAGGATTCGTTTTGAAGTGGAATTTATGAAATCCAGCGTGTCGTCAACGGTTTCGCAGAGGCTGTGGATGTCTTCGCGGTCGAAAGGTGTGATGAACGATATGTTCAGTTCTTCGTAAATCTTTGCAATTTCGCTATCCGACTGGGTTTCGCATTCCTTTATAAGCTTGTAGTCTTCTTCCATTTCTTCAAAAGTCGGCTTTTTGATGAGTTCGGCCTGTCTTTTTGCGGCTTTTGCCAGTAGGTCGCCGACTGTATTTATCATCGGGAAGAACTTGTTTTCCTTGGGTTTAAATCTCGAAAAAAACGAATTAATTGACATTTTTCCTTTTAAATTTTTGAGTTGCAAAAATATCGTTTTTCAATATTTCTTGCAATACCTATTTTGTACATTTCTTGTCGAAAAATGGCGAAAAATTCAAAAATCAGCCATTATTTCTCTGATATACAAATAATTTCCACTATTGTGCCGACCATGCATATACTTGCTGCCAATGGCTTGGTTTCGTATTCGACAATTACTTGTTTGCCGTCTTCAAGTTTTATGTGGTCGAATTTTCTGAGATTTGTCGGCTCTAGTTTTTTGCCGTTCTCAAGCACAAGCACCCACGAGCATCCGTCAAGTCCGGTCAAGTTCTTTAATGTGGCTGTTACTCCGTTGGGACACAGAATTTTATCTTCTTCTGGCACTTGTGTTTCTATTGTATTAATAGGTTTGCTGCACGATAAAATCGTACAGCAAACCATTAAAATCAATATTGCAATGCAGTTATAAGTTCTCATACCATTCTGCGTTTTCTGCGTATAGTGAATAGTATGTGTTGAACAGTTCTGTGCGCTCGTTCTTCTGGAAAATTGAAACTATCCTGCCGAGGGTTGCAATGTTCAGCTGGATTTCCTGGGCATTGGTGTTTCGCGTCTGCTTGTCGAGCGACTTGTAGTAGTTGAGTTCGGTAAGAACCGATTCTATTCCTGCTACAAGTATGCTGTCGGCGGTTTCGGCTTCACCG
This sequence comes from uncultured Bacteroidia bacterium, assembly GCA_902776565.1. Classification (GTDB taxonomy): domain Bacteria; phylum Bacteroidota; class Bacteroidia; order Bacteroidales; family ML635J-15; genus Bact-19. Next base: position 259,061 of record CACYQN010000006.1, on the reverse strand, counting down.
GACTGATAGTAGCCTTCGGTGTAGTCGCAGTCGAAATAGCTAACCGGATACATTGCCGGCGGCATTACCGAGTCGCACCTTGCCATAACTTCCTTTGCCTTGTCGGTCTTGCCTTCCTTGACAAGTGCCTTTGCTAGTTCGCCGAAATTGCTTCTTATCTTCACAATCTTGGTGGTGCGAAGTATGGTCTGGTCGATGTAAACGTTCGGGTCGTTGATGTTGCCCCAAGTGTAAACGTTCATCAGGTTGTTGTACATTACATCTGTGTTGATGTCGCTGCTGGCAACGCCTTCTGGAGCCTTAGCCTTCTTGTTCATAGGTGTGAGCCTGTATGCAAAGCCCTCGTTGTGGAAGTAGTTGTCGAGGTTGAGCGTGTGACGGCTACCAAGTGATGTAATGTAAATCGGACGCTCCCAGTCGTTTGTGTTCAGGAGGTCGAGAATCATCATCTCGTTCTTGAGCAGGTATTCCCTGTTGAGGTCGATGTTCAGAACGGTATCGAAGTAAATTTCTGTACCTTCTTCTGTTTCCTTGTAGAATCCAGGATATACGCAACCGTATTCGATTACTTTCTTCGGGTCGGCCTTGAACGAGAATTTCTTCGATGGGAATAGATAATATGTGTCGTCGCCTGATTTTACCGAATTCTTGTCATCGGCAACATATTTCATAAAGTCCGGAAGCGGCATAAATCCGTTTTCCTTGCGACGCGAATCGACCATAAGCTGGTCGCGTGTGTTGGGTTCGTACTTTATGCGTTCGAGAGTCAACGGCATGGGCTTTGCGTCGTAGCTTGCACACTTCATCTGGTCGATGTACCAGTCGGATGCGAAGTATGGCAGACAGCAAATCTTGACATCTGGTCTTATGCCTTCAACTTCCTGAGCGTACCAAACGGGGAAGGTATCGTTGTCGCCGTGGGTGAACAGGATTGCATTAGGAGCGCAGGTTTCCAAGTAGTTGCGAGCAAAGTCGTGTGCTGCGTAACGGTTGCTGCGGTCGTGGTCGTCCCAGTTTTGTTCTGCCATTATGTAAGGCACGGGAGCGCAAATCAGCAAGGCAACTATTCCTGCAACTGCACCCGGTGTGAACTTCTTGAACAGTTCGTAGATTGCTGCCGCGCCAAGACCAATCCATATTGCGAAAGCATAGAATGACCCTGCGTATGCGTAGTCTCGTTCACGCGGTTGAAGTGGTGTCTGGTTGAGGTAAACTACGATTGCTATACCAGTGAGAATGAATAGCAAAGAAACAATCCACCAGTCCTTTGTGTTCTTCCATAGTTGATAAACAAGTCCTATGAGACCGAGTATCAGCGGAAGCATAAAGTAGCGGTTGTGTCCCTTGTTGTTCTTCAGGTATTCGGGCAGGAGGCTCTGGTCGCCGAGACGTGCATTGTCCCAGGCGTCGAAACCTGTAATCCAGTTGCCGTGGATGGTATTGCCATGTCCTTGAATGTCGTTCTGCCTTCCTGAGAAATTCCACAGGAAGTAGCGCCAGTACATCCAGTTGAGCTGGTAGTTGACGAAGAACTTAATGTTGTTGAGACCTGTCGGCTTCTTCTGCGATGCCTTCATTCCACCAAAATCCTTGTAAACCGAAATATGGTCGGCTTCGCGGCTGTACATACGCGGGAAGAAGCGGCATCCGCTATCTTTGAAAACAGGCTTGAACCTATGACCTACGCTAACATACTTGTCGCCGCGTTTGGTATAGATTTCCGAGGTGTTCTCGTATTTCTCGAACTGAGCCGAAAAATCCTGTCCGTACAGAAGCGGACGGTCGCCGTACTGTTCGCGGTTGAGGTAGGAGAGCAGGTTGAACATATCTTCTGGATTGTTCTGGTTCATCGGCGGATTGGCGTTAGACCTTATAATAATAATAGCGTAGCTCGAGTAGCCGATAATAATCATTGTAAGGAACAGCATTGCCGTGTTGAGCAGCGACCTGTGTTTCTTTGCGATAAATTTTATCAGGCAGAATACCATTGCTGCGATTATCAGTATGTTGAGGAATGCGTTTCCTGTGAAAAGCAATGCACCGGTAAGTATCATCGCCAATGCCGGGAAAATTGTGTTAAGGACAACATTTTCACTCTTCTGGGTGAAGTAGATGCTTAGAACCAAGCAAGCTATTGTCAGTATTGTCCAAACGATAAGACCTGTGTTGAATGGCGCTCCGAACGTATTTGTGAACAAAAGTTCGAACTTTGAAGCGACAACAGCGACTCCCGGTATTATTCCCCACATAATCACAGCAATAGCAAGCAGCGATATGATTCCTGTAAGTATGAATCCCCAGAATCTGCGAGCGCTTGTCTGTGGTTTGAATGTTCTGTAGTAAACGACGAATGCGATTGCTGGCAGTGTAAGCAGGTTCAGCAGGTGAACACCGATAGCCATACCTTCCATAAGAGCGATGAGCAGAATCCATCTCCTTGATGTCGGGTCGCTGACATCCGAGTCGTACCACTTTGTTATTGCCCAGAAGACTATTGCCGTGAAGAACGACGAGAATGCATATACTTCGCCTTCGACAGCCGAGAACCAGAAGGTGTCGGAGAAGGTGTAAGCCAGCGAACCTATTGTGCTGCAGGCCAATATTGCGATAGTGTTACCTACATTGTAGTTGCCGTCCTTGGCTATGAGGTGCTTGGCAAGGAAAGTGATTGTCCAGAAGAGGAACAGTATCGTGAATGCACTTGCCAAAGCTGACATCGAGTTTATCATCATTGCCACCTGTTCGGGTCCTGATGCAAACATTGCGAAGAATCGTGCGATTACCATAAAGAAAGGTGCTCCGGGCGGGTGACCAATCTGCATTTTATTTGATGATGAAATGAATTCACCGCAGTCCCAAAAACTTACCGTTGGTTCGATTGTAAGCAGATAAGTGATTGCTGCTACTAGGAATACTACCCAGCCGGTAATGTTATTCAGCAGTTTAAATCTTTTTTCTGTCATTTTTACTTAAATTTTTAAGGGTGCAAAGATAGTGCTTTTTTGTGGTAAGTGGAAAATATAAATGATATTTGTTGGTATTTTTCTTAATACAGATAGTTAATGCAAAATAAAGATTGTGTTCGGGAAACGAAAGGGGTGCGAAAAATATTTTAGATGAAAAAGCAGCCGACCGTAGCCGACTGCCGTAATCTTTCATTCTATAGTCATATATTATTGAGCGACTACGGCACGAACAGATTGGCCGCAAAAACGACTGCCGTAGTCAATGTTGCAAATGTCAGGATTGAAGAAAATAATCCATGCTCCTTCGGGAGCGCTAGTACCGAGCGAACTCGACCAGTAGCCGCCGTATGAGCCAACTCCGTGATAACTGCCATCGTACCGGTTATCGGCAGCGGGCAGAAACAAAGAGTTGCCATTAGGTCCAACAAACAAGCACCCGTTTACCCCGTTTTGAGTTGACCAAGCTACGGAACATCTATTTTTTAATTCCGCCAATTCATTGTAAGTAGGCATTCTCCATCCAGCATTCCAGTTGGTGGTGGCAGCATCGTCGGAAGCCTCCAAAACGGTCAAGTTATCAGTAAAACCATTGTAGCCATCGCTTGGATTATTGCAATATTTCGTTAAGGTATATTCAGCTCCATTGCACCAGATATATGTACTCCAGTCGTAGGTTTCCTTAGGCGTGGTCTCGCCCCATGCAAAATAGTCGCCGTAAGCATACTGTGAATCAGCACCTACATTGCAAGTAGCCCATTTCGTGCCGCTCGGAAGCCCAAGGTCAACATAATTATGCCCGTTTGCACTTCCCGTCACGCCCAAACTCCATTGTGCATACAAAGTAATATCTTCTTCTGTCGTAATTTCTTGAGAATCAGTATACTCATTTCCACTTCCGTCTGTCGCGGTATTCCAACCTGTAAACCAATAGTTTTCCTTTGTGAATGCATTGGTTGTAAGAGCAATAGTTTCGCCCAAGACAAAACTCAACGGCAACATTTCTCCAGTTCCTCCATTGGCATCAAAAGTTACTGTTACGGAATCTACAGGCGCAGGACTTGGTGCAGGATTAGTGCATTTCCACTGAGCATACAAAGTCATATTAAATGTAACTGTTATGGTTTCACCGTCGCTGTAGGTTGTTCCACTGCCATCCTTCATAATGCTCCAGTTTGTAAAGGCGTAATTTTCGCGGGTAAAAGAATTTTTTGTCAGAACCTGAGATTCTCCATCGGTAAATGTTTGTGGCGCCATTGTGCCAGATCCTCCGTTCGCTTCGAAAGTCACCATATAGGTTTCCTTATTTTTGCAACTGCTAATCGCCATCATTGCAACCATAATAGCGATGACTATTAAAGTATATCTCTGAGTTTTCATATTATTAAACTATTAAGTTGGGGCAAAATTAATGATTATATTGAATTAAACAAATGTTTATTAATCATCAAAGTTGTTAAACTCTGTAAAATGATGCAATAAGTTGATTTTATGCTTTGGCTTGCCATTTGCACTACCATTTTTGCGCTGTCGGTCAAATTTATTATCTATACAGATTATTAGTAACGAAAGCGCAGTCGAACAAGGTGTTGATTGAGGCGACAAAAAAAGCAGCCAACCGTAGCCGACTGCCGTAAATTTTATTAAAAGCCATAAATTAATTATTGTGCCAAGACGGGACGCACTGGATGCCCTCTGTAGCGGTAATGTTGATGGTTCACCAAGCAATTGCTAGAATCAAATTTGATTATCCACGAATAGTTTGCATTGTCAGAGTAAACAGAACTTGACCAGTAGTAACCATCGGCATCATCCTCTAAAAGCAGAACATCGTAATAGTTCCCGGCGGCAGGCAGGAAGATGGAGTTGCCATTAGACCCTATAAATTTTCTTCCGTTCACACCATTTATGGAAGTCCAAACATTAGTGCAATTATTTAACAATTCCTCCATTTCTTCTTTGGTAGGCATACGCCATCCTTCACCCCAGTTGACAGTAGCGGCATCATCGCAGGGTTCGAGAATAGTTCGATTGTCAGTATAGCCTGCGTAACCATAGGTGTATCCAAAGCCATTAATACCAAGTGGGCAGTATTTGGTGATAGAACAATATGCATCTCCACGGCTGTGTTGATAGGTGTGCCAGTAGTATATTTCTTTGGTGGTGACTTCTCCCCAGGCATAATAGTCACCATAGCTTTCTGGGTCTTTGGCTCCTATGTTGCGAGAAGCCCAACGTGTACCACTGGGCAGTCCAAGGTCAACCCATTCATATCCATTCAAACTGCCAGTTGTTTGTTGTGAATCTGGTGCGGATTCCGTATCATTGCTTGTCCATTGCGCATATAGCGTAATATCGGAAGCCAGAGTTATGTCCTGACCATTACTATATGTTACACCACTACCATCAGGCAGTGTATTCCATCCGCCAAATGTATGACCTTCATTGACAAATGAATTGTCCTCAAGGGACTGAGATTCCCCTTCTGCAAGTGTCTGTGATTGCATTTCGCCACTACCACCGTTTGCATCAAAAACAACATCGTATGTTTTCTGCTTGTCGCAACCACTAATCGCCAACATTCCCACTATGGAGATGATTGCAAAGAATAATATCCTTTTCATATTATACACCTATTAAATTTACACGGACAAAAATAAATATTTTGTTTAAATTAGCAAATGTTTTTTACAAAAATCTTGATCAAACTATGATAAGTTACTATGGGTTCTGTATGTCGTGTTGTTGCATAGACGATTTCTAGGTGATAGTTTTTATATATGGCATGTGATTTGGATTTTGGCTCGCCATTTGCTAATTCACTTTGCAATTTCGTTCAAAAATATTATTTTTGCATTTTAAGATTGAAAACTAATAATAGTTGGTTATGAAGAAAATAGCATTGATTTTCGCTCTTGCACTTTTTGTTGCAACGGCATTTGCTCAGTCAACCAAGGTGTTGATTGAGACTACAAAGGGAAATATTACCGTTGTGCTTTACGACGATACTCCGTTGCATCGCGACAACTTTGTGAAACTTGTGGAAAGCGGTTTCTACGAAGATTTGTTGTTTCACCGTGTGATAAAGAACTTTATGATTCAGGGTGGTGACCCGCAGTCAAAGAATGCTGCTCCGAATGCCCGTCTCGGCAATGGCGACCCTGGCTACACTATTCCTGCCGAAATCGTTTATCCTAAGCATTTCCACAAGAAAGGTGCTCTTGCTGCCGCCCGTACCGGCGACAATGTGAATCCCGAACGCAGAAGTTCCGGCTCGCAGTTTTACATTGTTCAGGGACAGACATATACCGATATGCAGCTTGACCAGTTCGAGAAAAGGATGGGCAAAACTTTCACAACAAAGGAACGCGACACATACGCAACAATCGGTGGCACTCCACATCTCGACAACCAATATACTGTATTCGGCGAAGTTGTTGAGGGACTTGGCGTTGTAGATAAGATTGCAGCTGTTGAAACTGGTGTCGCCGACCGTCCTGTGGATGATGTTAAGATTATAAAGATGACGGTTGTCAAGGACGAACCTAAAGAGGCAGAGACTCCCGCCGCTGATAACAATAAAAAGAAAGCCAAGAAATAATGGCTGAAAGTTTCATATTTTCCGGAACTGGCTTTGTGCTTGGCAAGTACGAAGTTACAAATGGCGATATACTGAAGTATATTCGTCTTGGCTATCTTGACGGTTTCAACGAATCGCGTGCTGCGAAGTCGGAGAAATTTGTTGCCTACAAGGAGAAAAATCCCAATGCGACAGCTTTCGACTATATGGCTGAGGCAAAGATGGGCTTCAAGACGCGCTACCATGTCGTGCCGTTTCCACCGGCGGCTTCGCAGTACAAGAATGCTGACAATACAATCACTTTGTGCGTAGGCGCAGTAGAGAAGGCTCTTGCTAAAAGCGGACTTTCTGGCAACGACATTGATGCGTGGTTTGTGGGAACGGCAACGGCTCCGCAGAAGGCTCCTGGAATTGCGGAGTTTGTGAAGTCGTACTTCTGTTCCGAGGAAAAGCAGTCGCCTTCGTTTTCGCTGACATCGGCCTGCGTCGGCTTCAATTCAAACATCGAGGCAGCGTTGGCTTATTTCAATTCGCATCCAACTGCAAATCATATCGTTGTGGCTCATTCTGAGGTTATGTCGGAACTTCTGCTCGAAGAACGCGACTTTGTCCCGTTCACGACTTTCGGTGATTCGGCTGCGGCAGTGGTGATTAGCAGGGTAGAAACTGAAGAAAAATGCGGTATAGTTGCCGTTCGCAACAACGAGGACATTGCAATGCTCGATTTCCTCGGTGCCGACCATTCGGGCAACCTTTTTATGGAACCGCGTATGGTGAAAAGCCGAGCCGTGCCGAATATTACTTTTACAGCACAAAAACTGCTTGAGCACTGCGGCTGGACTATCGACGACCTTGCTATTTTCATCCCTCACCAGACAGGAAATGCAATCGTGCATTCGGTTGCCGAAAACCTTGGCATCGACAAGTCTATGGTTTATCAGGATGTACAGATTAACTGCGGAAACCTTTCGGGAGCTTCCATTCCTGCTTGTTTCGATGTGCTTATGTCGGAAGGTAGGCTGAAGCCAAACGATAAGGTTCTGACGGCAGTGGCAGGTCTTGGCGGTGAATTTGGCGGTTTTGCATACATAATGCCTCCGTGTGAGTTCAAATTTTCGCCATCGCGCGAATTGGAAGGCAGAACGTTGATGCTTACTGGTGCTTCTGGCGGCATAGGTCGTGAAATTGCACTTTCGGCAGCTCGTAAAGGTGCAGAACTTATATTGATATACAATTCCAATGTTGCGGTAATCAACGACTTGAAAGAAAAAATCTCTGCTGAATGCAATGTGCATGTTTCGATTGAAAAGGTCGATTTGTCCGATAAGTCGCAGGTTTATGCATTGGTGTCACGCATTGCCGAAAAGTATGGTAAAGTCGATTATTTGATTAATACCCATGCGGTTACTGGCGGACTTGCTCGTGCTACAAAAGTTGGAATTTCCGAATTTGAGGATGTTGCACGGATAAACTATGAGTCTATCAGGTATTTGTGCGAAAAGATGTCTGATTATGTGCGTCGTGCCGTGCTAATAACTGGTTCTGTAGGCGAGGATGCTCAGTTTGCTGGTTCTGCACCGTATGTTGTGTCGAAGCGTGCTTTGCGCGGATTTGCTCGTTCGTATGCTGGAAAGGTTTACGAAAATGGTGTCAAGTGCATATATTATCTGCCGGGACTGATTGGTGCAGGCATGGTGTCGAAACTCGATGAATCGCAGATTCAGGCTTCGATGATGGCTGTAAACCAGAAGGTTCTGACAAAGGTTGATGAGATTGCCGAAAGGATGGTGCTGTCGGTGTGCCGAATCAAGGTGCCAGATGTGCGCATTTCGTTCGAGGAAAAGCTTATGGTGATAAAGGATGTTTACCTAAACTATTGATAATGAATTTTATGCAACAAAATATTTCTGTATTGCCTTTCCTCGCCGTCATTCCACAAAGCAGAACGAACAGGCGCAGGAACGAGCCTTGTGAGTTCGCTTATGCGGAATCTCCAACTGTTACTAGTAGGCTTCCGCAATGACTACCTTTTTAATTATTTATACTAAATTAGTTTGTTTAAGATGTTTGAAAACTACATATTTTCCGGATTCGGATATTCTGCTGGCAAGTTCACAATTACCAACAACGACATTTACGATGCCCTGAAGAAAGGCTACTTTGAGGGATTTGCTGAGGATAAGATTAGCGGAAGCGCAAAATTCGAGAAATATCGCGAAACTCACCCCGATGATACGCCTTTCGACTATTTTGCAGGTAACATTATGGGCTTTTACGAGCGTCATTATGTACGTCCGTTTCCGCCTCGCGTGAACCGTATGCAGGTGGAGTCGTCGTTGGAACTGGCGGTAAAGGCTGTAAAAAACGCTATGCTCGATGCAAAAGTGCAGGCTGGCGATATTGACGCGTGGTTTGTCAGTACGGTTTCTCCGCATCAGCAGGCGCCTGGAATAGCAGGCTCGGTAAAGTCGTTCTTTGTCGACGCAAAGAACTATACGCCAGCATTTTCGCTTATGTCGGGCTGCGCTGGTTTCAACCAGAACTTGCAGAAGTGCATAGAGTATTTCCGTTTGCACAAGGAGGCTCGCTATGCAGTTGTGGCTCACACCGAGACAATGTCGTCGTTTCTGAACAAGCGCACCAAGTTTGTACCGTTCGTAACTTTTGGCGATGCTGCTGCTGCTGTGATTGTTGAACGGGTACAAGCAGACGAGAAATTCGGAATCCTGTCCATTTGCAACTATCAGGATTTGAAAATGCTTGACTATGTGGGCGTTGACGATGACTGGAACCTTTATATGGACGATTCTGTAATTAAGGATCGTGCATGTGTAAATATTCCAAAGGCATCGCGCGAATGCTTGTCGGAAGCAGGGTGGGGAATAGATGATATTGATGTTTTTGTTCCGCACCAGACTGGAAATGTTATAGTTAAGCAAGCAGCTGCCGAGTTGAATTTTCCGATGGATAAAGTTTTCCTGAAGGCACAAAATCTCTATGGAAATGTCTCTGGATCAACCGTTCCGCTTGGGCTTGCAATGCTCGCCAAGGAAGGAAAACTTCACGATGGAACAAAAATATTGAGTGCAACGGCAGGCGTTGGTGGAAATTATGGAGGATTTGCATACTTGCACCGAAGAATTAATGCTGAAAAATCCAATTATTTGCTTCATAATGGCGAACTTGCAGGAAAGAATGTGCTTGTGCTTGGCGCTTCGGGCAAATTGGGAACAGTGGTTAGCAAGGAGCTGGCTTCGCGTGGCGCAAATCTTTGGTTGCAAGGCAATTCTAATACAGAAAGTCTGAATAATATACCGAATGCGCAAATCTTGAAATGCAATTTGGGCGACAAGGCTTCGGTGCGTGGTTTTATCGATGAGGTTAACTCGTTGGATGTCAAGTTCGACTATCTTGTCAACCTTGCCGAAAGTACTGCCGAAAATTGCATGGATGTGAACTTGTACGCGCCAATTGAGATTATTAATGGCATAGTGGAGAAAATTTCACGAGGTATTATTGCTGTTGGAAATGGTGCGGAGGACTTGAATTTTGATGAGAAATACAATGCGTGGGCATCGTCTAAACGAGCGTTCCACGGCTATCTGGCATCGGCAAGCGGCGAATTTTCGAAGTATGGCATAAGGACGGTTTACCTGCACTTGGGCTTTATGGACGATGGCCTTGTTTCGCAGCTTCCGGAAAAGTCTGTGTTCAAGTTTATGGTGAAGTCGCGACAGGAAAATCTTGTGAATTTGGAGGTCGCTGCCGAAACGATTGTAAATGCGCTTTACATTCCGCGTCAGCTTGGCGTGAACTATTCCTACGAAAATTTGATGCTTGTCGGTAGGTTGGGGTACGACGAGAACAAGGTGGACTAAAGGGATTTGCGAGGTACGATTTACGATTTTAGATTAATTTCCGTTTCTTGGTTCTTTCGGGTTTGCAACCTTTAGCTCGCCCTATGGGCAACCTTTAGCCAGAGGCAGCAATCAGAAAGGCTTGAATGTCAGCATTTGTAATGCGTTGAAAGAACAGTCTTACGCGGATTGAAAATCCTTATATTCATATCGTCTGGATTGCAAATCCAGACAACAGTGACAGCATTTCGTACTATTTATTTTTGAATTATTTTACTATTTTTTCAGTATCTCTTATTGTCTTCCCGTTATGTTCATAAACGGATGTTATCAGATATGTTCCTTGCAAATGAAATAAAATTTCTCGTTGCTGGTAAGGATTCAGTGAAAACTCTTCAACTATTTGTCCAAGAACATTCAGAATGGAGACTCTGCAGATTTCACTGCCACCCACTATTTGAAGCCTGTCACCAAAGATAATATAAGGTTTTTCGAATGTATCTGTGGACTTATCTTGTATGCATACTATATATTCCGAAGTAAACTTTTCAAATGTCCCGTCACAGTCAGTCTGCACAAGCATATAGTAAGTGGTGTCGTATGGATACCTGTCAAGGAGCAGGTATGACCTTCCTGTATAGGTGTCAGAACCCACATATATAGGCGTTTCTGTGACAGATACCCATTGAGGATTTATCAAGTCTTTTGATCGGAATACTTCAAATTCACAGTTGTTCTGTTCCCAAGCGGTCGCCCATTTCAATAGGTTTCCATGTGGACTAGGGGTTCCTTTGAAGTAGTATAGTCGAATAGGAAGAGGCTCAAAAGATTCAATGTTCAATAATATGTTCTTATAATAGCTGCCATAATTCACTACTAAAGTGTCGTTGCCAGTATCAATGGGAACAATATTAGGTGTTCTTACTGAAACTTTGCCTTGCCTTGATGTCCAAGATGTTCCAGTGAAGTTTGATACAGTGAAATCTGTCTCTATTGCATCATACTTTTCATCATTTGAGAACAAAGCATAAGACTTGGCAACCATTATTACACTGTCGTATGTAAAGTCCTTTGGATAAGGATAGCCGCCATCAAATATCCAACCGGTAAAAGTTGAAGAAAGACTGCCATCTATGATTCCAGATGTATATGCAGATGTACCGTGCCTAGAATGGTTGAGATACATTCGCTGATAATCATAATAGACATTTATTTTAGGACAAGTGTCTGGGAAATCATTTCCAGTAACCTTGCCGATTGCTGCGGAGGGATTTTTCGATACGGTGGTCGCCGCGCTTAAGCAGTTATACACTCGCATTCCAAAATAATACCCGCCGACGATTCCCCCAAAATAATTTTTTGACCCCTCGAAGCCGTTAATGTTACCACAATTCAGGCAGTTCTCAACAGTTACATTATGTCTTATGTATGCTATTATTCCTCCTACCGAAGACAGACCATATACATCAGCAAGATTTATGCAATTTGTTATTAGGGTGCGTTTATACGATACATCTATTCCATTAGATTCGGGTCCACTTCTGCCAACTATACCGCCAATACACTTTGCCTTGTCAGTTTCACCATAAATCAAACCGGTAGATGAGCATTTGTTGACTGTACCGCCTTCAAGAATTTCACCTACGACACCACCTACAAATACATCTCCACTAGTATTTACATAAATTTGGCCTATAAAGTGACAATTTTCAATTTTGGAGTTATTTTCTATTTTTCCACATATTCCGGCAATATATCTTTTATTATTAACTGATATTTCTCCATAAACTATTACATTCTGTATAGTTCCGCCATTGATATATCCAAATAAGCCAGTATAGTCAATATCACGTGTTATATGAAGGTTTGATATTTTATGCCCATTTCCTTCAAAAGTGCCCTTGAATGGCTTGCCGCTCTTTCCAATAGGTGTCCATTCTGTAGTCAATGCAATATCATTTTCCAATGTTACAGTTTGACCTTCATAAGTGGTTCCACTATTCACAGCACTTGCAAATGTTCTCAGTTCTGCTTCGGTACTGATTTGTGTTTGCCCAAAACAACTTACAGAAAGAATGGCTATCGAAAGAGATAAGACTGCTTTTTTTATGTTGCCTGTATATCTTGTCCGTTTTGTGAATATCTCTGTTATATTTAAGATAAATGATATGAGATACATACCTTGCATAAGGTTCTTCAAAGTGCTTTTAGAATCTCTCATGTCGTAAACATTCACAGACTCAGCTTTTCTGCCAATCATGTTCTCCATAGCATTTCTTTTGTTATTCATTTGCAAAGTTACTGGTTTCGTATTTTCGCGAAGTAATAAATATGTCATATTATACCAAATGGGTAAAATGTATTATGAGGATAATTAGTGTTTGTATATTTGTTCCCGAAATGGATAAAATGTATGTTCTGGGATAATTTGTTGCATGTGGAATTTTAACTTGAATCTTTATTTTTTTGCATTCCTAAAAATATTTCTTGTAAGTCCTATTTTTTTAGTAATTTTACGAAATGGTTTTTGTATATAAATTTAAATCTTACAACAATGAAGAAGTTTTATTCAATTTTGATTGCCCTTGCCACAATGACACTTATGTCATGCGGAGGCGAAAACAAGACTAATTCACAGACCGAGACAAATGCAGAGGAATCTACAGCAACGACTGTCGAAGCAGTAGAGGAGGCTGTTGCTCCTGAAGCAAATGTCGAACTTTCATTCGAGGAGTTTTCTTCACAAATGAAAGAGTTCTGCGGTGTTGAACCAATCACAAGCGACAAGATGACTAAAATCGTTGCTCGCAGGGAAAGTGAAACCGAGTTTTTCATGGCATCGCCAGTGACCGCTGACATCGACAAGGAAGGTGTGCAGCGCGAATACTACAATGCTTTTGCCAAGGTTGCTGACGGCGGAAAAATGTATGGCTTCCACATGGACCAGACTCGTGGCGATGATGTATTCAAAGACTACGACGAATACGTTAAGTTTATTAAGGCTAACGGCGACTACGCCAAGGCAATATACGGCTACGACTACAACGGTAAGAAAATTTATGTCAATTGCGCTGTGTCGTTCGGTGATTTCGGTCTGACCGTAAAATTGCAATAATACGAGTTTTGCAAATACTAAAACGGAGGATGTCTTTAATGGTGTTCTCTGTTTTTTTGTTTCTAAAGATGTAATTGGATTTCGAATTCAGATGGTTGATGTTCAGAAGATTAGAAGTTATTTCCTAATCAGATTCCTATAGTGCTTGTATCTGTCAACCACGCTGTTGGTGAATGTTACTGTGCGGCTGCCCTTGTATTTGCCACATTTTACTACGGGGTCGGTGTAGTAGTTCTTGTCATATAGTAGTTTCATATATTCCGCTAGGTTGTGCCATGAGTTTGGGTTGTCAGAATATTTTTCGGCAAGGTGAAAGGCATCTTCAGAGTGTCCGTGCCCTGCATTGTAGCCCATAAGCACATACCTGATTATTACGGCTGTATCGGTAATAGATTCGGGAGTGTGTTTTTTTAGGTAGTCAACGTGCTTTATGCCAGCCATAAGCTGTACTTCGGGGTCGGAAATGTCGGCGCTGTCGTGTGCAAACTTCTGGTAGGCTGCTGGCATAAGCTGCATAAGTCCGTAGGCGCCAGATGGATTGCTTATGTTCGGGTAAAAATGCGATTCCTCGTATATCAGCGAGGCTATGTAGCGCCAGTCCCATTGCAGTTTCTTGGAATGCTTCCTGATGAGGTCGTCGTAGGCACTTATTTTGTTGCCGTTTCCCGAATAGTATTGGCTTGATACATTTATGTTTATGTATGAGTAGTAGATTTCGTGGCGAAGCTTGTACTTCTTGGTTTCGGTTACGCGTGAAAGCCATGCGTTGATGCTGTCGAGCAGGACTTTGGCGTTGGGGTTGGTTTGCCACACAATGTCCTGTGGCAGGCATATTGACGTGTCTATTTTGAGTTGTGGATATGCTTTTTGGTAGGTGAGTGCAAGCGCCGAATCGCATATGGCGGCATTTATTTCGCCCGATGCAACCTTACGCGCAATCTTTTCCTGCGAGAAGATGTTGCTACAAATTATTGTTTTCCCATTGTAGTTGGTGACAAACCTATGAGTACCAGTTGTGTAAATGGTGTCGGGAATTTGCTTTGTACGAGAAAGTATTACAAGGCTTGAACGTAGAAGCGGTTGCGACATTGTGCTGTCGGTCACGAAGGCGTGCTTTGCAATTAGGTCGCATTTGCCTGCAGCGAGAGCTCTTTCTGCAATAATTTCGTTCCAAATTGGGATTATATTGAGTTCGAGGTTGTGTTCCTTGCAGAAATCTTCAAGGGTTTCGAGCTGGAATCCACGAGGCGTAGCATTGAAGATGCAGTATTCTGTGGCGTTTTCGGACAGTGCTACGTTTAATGTCTCTGATGCGGCGATTCCGCTATAGTCGCGTTCGAATGGTTCTGGCGGGACTTCTTTTGTTTCTTCTATATATAGTTTTAAGAAGCCAACGACAATCCACATCGACAATGCCGACAGCACAGTTATCCTTGATATTCTTGCCTTGCTGTCCATTATGCTAGTTGTAGAATTCCCACGAAATTCCGAAGTTGAATGCAAAAGGATTGTCTGGCAGCCTGTACAGCGAGAAGAATGTCGGCTTCATGAATAGCGAATTGTAGTTCGACAGTTTTGCAAATACGCGGAATCTTTTGATTTTTGCTCCGACGAAAAATCCGAGGTTGGGGTAGAAGCCAAATTTCTGGTCGTCCTGCAGATAGAAAACTGCCGTTGCCGGCATATAGGCGTAGCCGTAGAAGTTCGAGTTCATCTTGGCATCGAGGCCTATTTGGAGCGTGAGTGCCTTGCTGAACATGTCGGTCATGAAGTAAAGGCTTGTGTAGCCCACAAGTTCAGGAAGCCTTACATATTGCTTGTCGGAAATGTATTGGTAGGCGACCTTTGTGTACCAGTGGAACTTCCAGAAGTTGAAAGTCTTGTTTGCATACACATCTACAATTAAGTTGGCGTTGTGAATCTGTGTAGGCAGAGCTTGCTGGTCGAAGATTATGTAGTCGTGCAGAAGATTTAAATTTGCACCGACAGAAAGTTGGAATTTGTTGTGAAACAAGTCGATATGGGCATTGGCGGCTCCTGGTTTGGCAAAGTCGTTGTCCCATCTGAAATTGTTAGATGTGTAGTAGGTCTCGAAAAGGGTACAGTATGCTAGCGAATATCCGACCTTTGCGTTTATTCCAAGGTTCTCGCCAAACATCTGTTGCAGCTTGGCCGATGCGCTTAGGTCGTATGCGTCTCCGCCGAACAGGCAGTAATCGACATTTGCCTGAAGGAAGGTTCTGTTGTGCTTGAAGATAAGGTCACCTGTGATATATGTCGAACTGTAGGTGGTCTTGTGAGTGGTATCAATCAGGAATGAATAAGTTCTGTTTTTCAATCCCGCATATAGTTTCAAAAAGTTGCCAGTCGAGTCGTTTCGTATATTTAGGCACATTAGAAGCTTGTTGTTGAACTGGTAGTATGTAACCGAGTCGTTTGTTTTGGTCGAGTCGCTGTAGATGTTGGTGTAGAACGATGATTTTGTGTCTTGGTACTTGCGTATATAGCGGTCAAAAGTTACATCGTGGACGATTGAGAACTTGCTGCGCAGGGTTTTGTTGATGACGGTGTCGTTTTTTTCGTCGCGAATTATGGTATCGATGGTATATTGACCGAAGCGGTATTCGTGGTTGTACTGCCCGCCGAGTTGTGAAATTGTGCTTGTCGCCTTTGTGAGCATAACGTTGTTGTCAACAGCCCTGATGTCCCCGCTCATAAATCTGTTCACGTCGGCTATTCCGCCGTTTTCGTTGCAGTTTATCTTGTTGAATATAAAGTTGAAATGGTTCTGGTATTTCTTTTTTGTAAATGCACCTGCGAAGCTCAGGGCGTTCACTTTTGATGCGCTGTTGAGGTAGAATCCGTCGGAATTGGAAATGTCGTAGTTGAACGTAAGGTTAAAGTATGGGGTGAAATTCTGGCTTAGTATGAACTTTACAATTTCAAGTCCTTTGTTGCCTCCGTAGAAGTCGAAGCGGGAGAATGGTGTTTGGGCGTCGAAGTAAACGACATCCTTGTGCGATTTTATGAAAGCCTGGTAGTTGTTGAGAAATACGAAGTCGTGTGATGCTTCCTTGTCCGAAAACAATGCTGGAAGATATGGATTTCCCGGGTTTAGAAGTCCAAGCGTATTGTCTGAGACTTTTTGCTGTGGCATGAACTTGTAGAAGTTATCGATAGTGGTGTCGTTGTAGAAACTGTAATCGGCTGAGGTGTCGTTGTCGAGTTTGTACGACGAAAAATAGCGACGAATGCCTTCGTGCTGAGAGAATGCTGTAATTCCGAGCAGCAATATTACTATGAAAACTACTAATTTTCGCATCGCTGCAAAATTATTAAAAATATTCCAAAGAATGGGTGCTACCTATGAAATATATGGAAGATTGTTAGTATTATTCAATGTCTTCCGCAATTTCCAAATCCACAAACTCGTACTTGTTGCCAGTATAGTCGAGTATCCTTACAAAATCCTCGGTGCTGATGGAAATCAATGCGTTGAGTTGGTTGGGCAGAAATGTCAGCCGTTCCTTCGTGAGCAAAGTTTTGTCGATGAATGCAATTGTGTGGTTTTCGGTGTCGTTGAGTAACGAAAAGACGGAAATTGCACCAATCGTACCTTTTATCCACCTGTCGATTCTTTCCTGCGATGCGAACGAAAGTTTTCCCTGCTTTAACTTGTGCTCGATAGCGTGGATGTTGATGTCGCGGTAGTAGTCGGAAATTAGCAGGTAGTGCTGGTTGCCCTTGTGGTTGCGCATAAACAGGTTCTTGCAACGGCAAGCACCAATGCGTTTCCAGAATGCACCGTCGTCTTCCGACGAAAAGTCGCGTGGTGATTCGTAATACTCAAATTTTATGTCCAAGTCGGCTAATGCCTTGTAAACTATTTCCTGTCCAATCATTTTTCAAAGTATTTTGCTAAAAGTTCGTGGGCAGCAACGAAACTGCTGATTTTGTTGTCGAGCACCTTTTTTTCGTAGTCTGGTAGGCATTCTATTATTTTCTCGTTCTGGTAGAAACTGTTGCGAATCGATTCGTTGATGGTTTCGTAGAGCCAGTATTTAGCCTGCTCGTTGCGGTTGTAGTCGAAGTAGCCGTTTGCATTTGTGTGGGCTACATATTTGGTAATCAGCTCCCAGATGTCCATAATTCCAGCACCTGTAAGTGATGAGCATGTTGTTGCTATGGGTGTCCAGCGCGATTTTGGCATAGGGAACAGATGCAGTGCGTTTTGGTATTGTGTACTGGCGAGTTGAGCGCGAGTAATGTTTTCGCCGTCTGCTTTGGTGATTGCAATTGCGTCGGCCATTTCCATAATTCCGCGCTTTATGCCTTGCAGGTCGTCGCCAGCGCCAGTGACGAGCAGTAGCAAGAAGAAGTCGACCATGCTGTGAACAGCTGTTTCAGACTGACCAACGCCAACGGTTTCCACAAATATGGTGTCGTAACCTGCTGCTTCGCAAAGGATTATGGTTTCGCGTGTTTTGCGTGCCACTCCGCCGAGCGAACCTGCCGATGGCGAGGGACGGACAAAGGCGTTGGGGTGGGAGGTGAGGTTTTCCATGCGGGTTTTATCACCAAGAATAGAGCCTCCGCTACGTTCGCTGCTCGGGTCAACGGCGAGGACAGCAAGCTTATGGTTCAGGTCACAGATTTTTACGCCAAGTGCTTCGATGAAAGTGCTTTTGCCAGCACCGGGAACACCAGTTATGCCAATTCGTATCGACTTGCCTGAATGTGGTAGGCAGCCTTCGATGATTTTTTGTGCAATGGCTTGATGTTCAGGTCGTACGCTTTCGACCATCGTTATGGCTTGACCGAGAATATTGGGGTCGGAACGCAGTATGCCGGCAATGTATTCGTCGGCGGTGAGGGTTGTCTTGTGCCTGCGGAATCGTGCAATATTCGGGTTTACCTGTGGCGGCTGAACAACGCCATCGGTTACTGCAAGTGCGCTGTTGTCGGCTTTGCTTTCTTCAACTTCTCCTATGAAATGTTTGTTGTCTTCCATTGGGCTATCTATATTTATGTCCCATCAAATAGTTCTGTACATAGTCCTTCACACCATCTTCGAGCGAATGAAATTCGCCATTGTAGCCTGCTTTGCGTAGTGAGGTTATGTCGGCTTCGGTGAAGTACTGGTACTTGTCGCGGATGTCAGCAGGCGTGTCGATGTATGTAATGTTCGGTGCTAAACCCATGGCTGCAAAGGTGGCTTTGCCTAGGTCGTTGAATGGACGGGCTTTGCCTGTGCCAAGGTTGTAGATGCCGCTGTGCTTGCGAGTTTCCATAAAGTATATCAGCACATCGACGACATCCTTCACATACACGAAGTCGCGGCTTTGCTCGCCGTCGGCGTAGTCGGGACGATGCGAGCGGAACAACTTTAGCATTCCCGTTGCGTTTATCTGGTTGAAGGCGTGCATAATTACCGATGCCATTCTGCCCTTGTGGTACTCGTTTGGTCCATACACATTGAAAAACTTGAATCCTGCCCAGAAAAACGGTTTGCGTTCCTGTGCGAGCATCCACTTGTCGAACTCGTTCTTCGAAATGCCGTAAGGGTTGAGCGGTTTCAAAATGTTGGGGTCGGTGGTGTCTGAAAAGCCGTTTTCGCCCATTCCGTATGTTGCCGCCGATGAAGCGTAGAGGAAGGGAATGCCATAGTTGCAACATTTTTTCCATAGCATCTTGGTGTATTCCGTGTTCATCTTCAACAGCAGCGATAGGTCGAATTCGGTTGTGTCGGTTCGTGCGCCGAGGTGGAAGATAGTTTCAACCTGTTTGTGGTTGGCATCGAGCCAGTCGGCAAAGTCGTTGCGGTTGACGAACTTAACCTTTTTATTCTCGAAGTTGCCCTTCTTGTCTTCGCGCGAAAAGTCGTCCGACAAAACAAGGTCGGTATATCCGCGTTCTATCAGTGTGGCTGCCAAGTTGCTGCCTATGAATCCTGCTGCTCCAGTTACTACAATCATAGCTTTTAATTTTTGTGCAAAGTAAACAAATTATTTGGAATGGAGTCGTGCTGTGGGCATATAGTTTTGTTAACCTTCTACCTTTAATAAATACTTTTCTTTGTCGCTGTCGCAAAATGTTTATTTCCTACTTTCGCGGACGAAAATAAATTAGTATAAGATGGAAAAACAGCACGCTCATAAGGAACAGCTTTCTAAGATGCAAAAACTATATTTGGAATACAAGGCGGCGGTAGCCAACAAGTTGCCTGACGAGGATGTTGAAGCTTCTCGAATTGCATTCTATGATATTTGCGACAACTACGACTGGATGGATTATGTTGTTGTGGAAAATGGTTGTGAGAAGTTGGTAAGCATAAAGGACGAGGTTCTTGTGCCTGCAAAATACGAGCGTTTGGGATGTTGCTGTGGAAAGGTCAACGACCGTAAGTTACCTGTTTCTGCAATGTCGGAAGGAAAGTGGGGATTGGTCTTGCCCGATGGAAATGGTACGGTTGTTCTTGATTTCCAGTACGATGAAATTGCGAGTTTCGACAAGTTTTTTATAGTTTCAAATTCGGGGAAAAAAGGCGTTGCCGACAAGAAGGGCAGGTTGCTTGTTCCGTGCATAATGGATGAGGTCGTTTTCCGTCCAATCTACATAACCAACGAGAACAACGGCCATTCGTGGTACGACGACTGCATGTTCGAACTACACAAGGACGGCAAGGTCGGTGTGCTTACTATGGACGGTCAGTATGTAAAGCCGTCGTATGATGAAATCTTATTTTCGGAAATCATGGAAACGGACGAGGCTCTTGGTGCTGTCCTCGATGGTTGTGACGGCTGTGTTTCGATTGATGGGAAACTTGTTCCAGATGAGGAGTTCGAGAAATACGAGGACAAGCTGATATATGTCAAAGGTCGCTACAGCCATCGCTCGTCGTACAACTACGAACTGGATGTAAAAATGGGGTACGCTGAGGGAAAAATTTAGAAAAAAAATATTGCGGTTTTTGTAAATTTTTATAATTGATATAATTATTTGATATTTAATGCGTTATATTGATTATTTTAAAATCTGTTCGGTAATTTGGCTGACTTTTGTTCGGTAATTTGGACGCATTCTATTCGGTAATTTGGCTGACTTTTGTTCGGTAATTTGGACGCATTCTGTTCGGTAATTTGGCTGGCTTTTGTTCGGTAGTTTGGACGTATTCTGTTCGGTAATTTGGCTGACTTTTGTCCGTCAGTTTATTTTAAGAGTGCATCATTGTTCATTATGTAATTTTCGAGGGCTTGGTAAAGTTCCGGAAATTCATAGTATGGATTGTCGTTCAATGGTTTAAGCGTAAGTTTACCGTCAGAAAAATCCAATGTATAGGTTTTTTCTTTGGTAATGAACTTGTTTCCGTATGTCAGTCCGGCTAAACTTCTGCCGTCGTTGAAATGAGGTGCGAAAGTGTTGGCTCCGAAATTATTGCTTGTGTCAAGTCCTGAATTTAGCCAAGCCACGTTTTCTGGAGTATTTATTCCGTATGTGTGCTTAAGGTAGGCCAGTAGGCTTGGTGTGATGCTTCTGTGGGTAATAACGGCAGGGAATCGGTGGTTTTCGCGAAGCATTGGTGACCAAATTATCAGCGGAACGTGGTAATTGTCAATAAGATTCGATTTGTCTTTGGTGTTAAACTTATGGTCGCCTGTAATTATGAATATTGTGTTGCTGAAAGTCTTGCATTTCTTGTACTCGCAGAAAAATTTGCGTAGGCAGTTGTCGGCATAAAGGAACGAGGCGTTTTCCTTTGGCTTGCTAATCGATTTTCCTTTTTGAGGCAATGCGTTGTACTTTTTGATATATTCGTCTTGATTCGGATATTTGAATGGGTCGTGGGTGGTTAGTGTTAGGTAGATGTCGAGACGAGGCGTGGTGTCCGATGTTTTTATGTCTTCGAGCGAGTGCAGGAGCATATATTCGTCAAGCAGTCCCCATTCGTTGCGTTGTTCTGCAGATTCGTACTCTGGCTTGTCGTAGTACATTTCCATAAGGTTGCTTTCTGCAAAAATGTCCATATTGTCGAAGCCGTACCAGCCACCGTAGAAGAATGCGTTTTTGTAGCCGTTGTCGTGCAGAATGGTTGCTATTGTGTTGAATGTTGGCACGTTGCGCCTGTATGACATAAAACCGTTTTCTCCGAATGGCAGTGCTCCGAGTATGGATGGCAGTGCTCCGAATGTACGTTCAGATGTAGATAGGCAGTTTTCCCATACTAGCGAGTGCTCCGACAGCGAGTCGAGGAATGGTGTTGCCGAGGCTATTGTACTGTTTTTTCCGCTTATGTAGTTGCATAAACCTTCGACTATGATTATTACTATGTTAGGCTTGCATTCGCTTTTTCCAAGATAGTTGGATAGGACATCTGCCGTATTTTCTTTGTGCAGGAATGGATAGTGGTAGTCAACAAATTCGTACTCAGGGAGGTACGAAGCAAATTTTTCCGACTTTTCTTTAAGTTCGCTGTCGGTGAACTGTATTACTGTTTCCTTGTTTTTGAGGCTTTCGTAAAGGTATCTGGTTTTGTTTTCAATTACGTAGTATTTCTTGTCGGGACCGACTTTGCCTTTTGTTAGACTGGGGTAGAATGCGCTTACTATAAACGCTACGAATATGGTGATTTGCGCCCATTTTGGCACTCGGAACGGCTTTCTTGGTATTGCTATGTAAAGTATTGATATTATGATTATTATGATGATTGTAGGAATGTTGTACGGACTGTTCGCCTTTAAGGTTGCAAAAAGTTCGCGTGGTGAATATGCAGTTATTATGCCGTCAAGAGGAATGTGCGTCGATACGAAATAACACATTAAAATTATGGATATGCAAAGGTAGGCGGCAAAAAATGTCCGTATTGTATAGGTGGCTGCTTTTTGTGAGAATTTATTGATTATTAGGTAGATGAGGAATAATAAACCGACAATCCATCCTATGTTTGCAATGTCAACGGTAAAACCGATGAGGTTGTTTCCGATAAGTTCTGCGTGGTAGCCGGTTGCGAAAAGTGCGATGATTTCAGCGATTCTGACAAGAAACATAGCGCAAAAAAGGATTAGGCATTCGGAGCAATAGTCGTTCAGGGCTTTAGCCAGCCATTTGCTATTGTCTGTTAATCCTTTTTGTTTCATTGTGTTATGCTTTGCTAATAAAACTTAACCACAGTCATTTTATTGCCAATAAATAAAAAAAACTGCAAGTTTTGCTCGCAGTTTTTCGGTGACCCATGAAGAATTCGAATCCTCAACCTTCTGATCCGTAGTCAGATGCTCTAATCCAATTGAGCTAATGGGCCAAAATTTTCGACTGCAAAGGTACTGCTTTTTGTTTAATTGACAAGGAAAATTTTATTTTTTTTCTTTGAGCAGGAATATTCCACCTATGGCTATTGGTATTCCGACATTTACGAGGTAGAGCAGGAGCGAGGCAAGTGCGATTGCGGTTTCCTGAGTGGTGAAAATTCCAATGAAAAGTATTGCAAACGATACTCTGATTCCTAATTCGGCGGCGGCAATGCTCGGAATTAGATAGGTGCAGATGTAGGTTGCAAAGATTGCTGCAAATGCACTTTGCACGGGAATGTCAATTCCGAAAAACGTGAGCGACAGGTAGAATTGCAGGCAAAAGACCGCATATCTTGCCATACTAAGCCCCAATGTTATAAGTTTGCTTTTTGTGCCTATTTTGCACTGCGGAACATATTTCTCAAATCTTTTCTTTATGAATTTGGTTCTGCCCAAAGCATTTACGATGCTGTCGAACTTGATGAAGAAGCCAATTATTGCAACTCCGCATATAGCACTGATAATCACAAGTGTATTGTAAGGAATTGCTCCGCTTATGTGGTTACCGATTGTCAGCAGCCCGACAATGCCGAAGATTACCGTTGCGCAGAATTGTGCGGTGTCGCCGAAGATGGTGAGGTACGATACTTTGGCTCTGTTTTCCTTCTGTACGAAAAGTATGCGTCCTGCAAATTCTCCTGCGCGGTTTGGTGTAATTGTGCCGACTGTTACGCCCGACATCACGGCTTTTAGGCATTTGCCAAAGCCGATTTCTGGTTCGATGCTGCGGATGAGTTGTTTCCACTTGAAAGTTTCGATTGCCCAGTTGATTGGCATTAGAAGTAGAATGGCGGTGAGGACGAGGCTTCGCGAAAGTTCCATTCCGGAAAAGTAAGTCGGCAGTCGGTCGATGTCGGGGGCTGTGGCAATCCTGTAGCCTGCATACGCGTAGGCGAGAATGACTATCGCAACCTTGATTGCAATTTTTAATCGGCTTGCCGTCTTTGCGTCCATTATTTGTCTTTGTTTACAACTGGTATGAGTATGGTGGCGAAAAGTCCGAATACTATTACAAGTACGGTTTGGAGTCCGTGTGCCACAAGAGCAAACGATGCTCCGGTTTCGCTCGGAATGCCGTAGATTATGAGCGTCTGTATTATCATGAAATGGTAGGAGCCCATTCCGTTTGGCGATGGTACAATCATTCCGAAACTTCCTGCGACAAAGAGCATTAGTGCTGCAAGTACGTTAAGTCCGCTCAGTTCCTCGAAGGCGAAGAAACAGAAGTAAAGCATCAGGAAGTACAATGTCCATATCAGGAACGAATGAAAGATAATGCCGACTTTGTGCTGTGCGTTTTTTATGCTCAGAATGCCTGTCCACAAGCCGTTTATGAACTTCGAGATTTTCTGGCAAATCTTGAATCGGTCGAGTTTGCCCTTGGCTATGACTATCAGCAGACAGAGTCCAGCAATTCCAACGACAGCAAGTATTGTTATTGTAAGCGGTGAGAATATTTTTGAAATATTGTCTTCTATTTCGGGATGTTGTGCTATAAAGTCGCTGAAGACACTGGCCTGGGTTGCAAATGCGACGACGGTAAGTATTGCAACGAGCATAAGGTCGAGAAGCCTTTCGCTGACGACAGTGCCGAGAACTTTGGAGAAATCTTGCTTTTCGTAGCGCGAAATGAGGGCGCAGCGTGTCACTTCACCGAGACGAGGAACAGCAATGTTGGCAAAATAGGCGTTCAGTACGGCGAAAAATGTATTTATGAAACGTGGCTTTTCGCCTGTGGTTTCAAGCAGAAGTTGCCACCGGCGGGCGCGACTGATGTGACTGAGCAGGCTTATCAGTGCGGCGGGAATCAGCCAGCCCCATTTTATCGCCGACATCGTGTCGAAGAAGTTTCCAAAGTCGAAGTCCTTGTAAACCAGCATGAATATGGCAATGCCGAAGCCGACAAACAATATAATCTTTATGGCAGTTTTCAGTTTTTTGTTCATACTGGAAAATTTTTGCAAATATATCATTTTTTATTCCGACTTTTGCGTTATGGTTAGAGCAAAAAAATATCTCGGACAGCATTTTCTCACCGATGTGAGTATTGCAGTGCGTATCGCAGGCGCTTTGCATAACGAATCCGACCTTCCTGTACTTGAAATAGGTCCTGGAACTGGCGTACTTACGCGCGAACTTGTAAAGCGCAATTTCAAGAATCTTACCTTGGTCGAAATTGATGGCGAATCGGTTGAATATCTGAAGGAAAACTTTGATAGTTCGCAGTTTGCCTTGCTTGAAGCCGACTTCCTGAAGATGGACTTGAATGCCTTTTGTGATTCCGAAATGTGCATAATCGGGAATTTCCCATACAACATTTCCAGTCAGATTTTTTTCAAGGCATTGGAAAACAGGGAAAAGGTTTCGGAAATCGTCTGCATGATACAGAAGGAAGTCGCCGAGCGCATTGCTTCTAAGGAAGGAAGCAAGGTTTATGGCATTTTGAGTGTGCTGATGCAATTATATTATAGGTGCGAATATCTGTTCACCGTTCACGAGCACGTTTTCAATCCTCCGCCAAAGGTAAAGTCGGGGGTAGTAAGGTTTGTGCGCTACCGTTCGGCAATTGAGGGTGTTGACGAGAAGAAACTTTTTATGGTTGTGAAGACGGCTTTCAACCAGCGACGCAAGACTTTGCGCAATTCGCTCAAGTCGATGCTCACGCCCGAAGTTGATATGTCGCATCGTTTCTGGAATCTTCGTCCTGAACAGCTTTCGCCCGAGGAATTTGTGGAATTGACAAGGATGCTAAAATAAAAACTATAAGATAGTCGTTGGCTCCAGCCTACGACTTGACTAATCAAGGCACTGCCTTGCTAATTTTAGAATTACAAACAAGGATTATTATAAAATGGCAAATGGCTGTCAAATAAGAAAACAAGACGAGACGTATTTTATTACTCTTACTGTTATGAATTGGATAGATGTGTTCACAAGAAGGATGTATCGTGATATAGTTGTAGAAAATTTAAGGTATTGCCAGAAAAACAAAGGCTTGGAGATTTTTGCATTTGTAATAATGACAAATCATATTCATTTGATTGTTAGGTGTCAAAATGGAAATTTAAGTTCTGTAATACGGGATTTTAAAAGTTATACAGCCAAAAGGGTTCTTGAAACTATTTCTGAATGTGCCGAAAGTCGCAGGGAATGGATGTTGAAAATGTTTGCAATGTCGGCTTCTCGGAACAAGCGAAACGAAAAATATCAGTTCTGGAAACAAGATAATCATCCGGAACTTTTGTACAGTAGTCGCTTTATTGATGAAAAGGTTAATTATATACACGAGAATCCTGTGAAGGCTGGCTTTGTGTCGAATGCAGAAGACTATGAGTATTCAAGTGCGAGATGGTTTGCAGGAAAGGATTGTGTGTTGGAAGTATCAAATTTGTAATAGTATGGCAGGAGCCATTATATTTAGCGTCGTAGGCAGGAGCCTACGACAAACGGTTGTAAAAGAAAAAACTATAATAGATAGTCGTTGGCTCCAGCCTACGACTTTACTAATCAAGGCTCTGCCTTGAAAAAAACTGATCTGATAAATAATTTGTTGTTGAGAATTAAAGTGTAAGGAGAGTGATATATGATATGGCAGGAGCCATTATATTCAGCGTCGTAGGCAGGAGCCTACGACGAACGAAGAGAATTGAGAGATTTGGAGCTTGTTAACAATTATCAACAGCCTGTTAATAAAATTGAAGATATTTGTTGCGGATGTGTTTAACTAATGTTAATTTTGCGTTAATTGTTTAATCGTTAAAAACCGATGGCTCGATGGGATATAACCGAGGGAAAATTATATGGATAAGTTAGCTTATAAAAATGCAGTGAACAAAGTGTTCATGAGCGTAGTAATTGTTGTTGTTGTTGGTATTTTGTCATCTATCTTTAGCGCATTTATCGCAACTGGTGCAGCTGTAGATATGACGCAGGCAATCGTAATGGGAACTTCTATGCCTTTTACAGGGATTTTGTCAGTTCTTATTCTGCCGATTCTTGTAATTTGTGCTAGTATTTACCAGGTAATTTGCCTTGGTGGTTTGGCAAATGCAGTACACGAAAATGATGTTCCTGCAGTAAAGAAACTTCGTTCTGCAATAATTCTCAGCATCATTTCGTCGGTAATAGGTCTCTGCATCTTCCTCGTAATTTTGTCGGGAAGCTTGACCGCTATCGCTACTCTGTCTATAGTTATCGGCCTTGCTTGCTTGGTTCTTAGCGTTATTGCTTACATCTTCACTCTTATCGCTTATTCGAAGCTTAAGGCTTCCGAAACTTTCCCTGGCAAGGACGGTGCAAAGCTTCTTTTCATCGCAGCTATCATAGCTCTTTGCTGTGGCGTAGTTAGTGCAATTCCTTTCTTGGGTGTTATCGGCGGTATCGGTGCTATCGTTGCAATGGTATTGCAGATTGTTGGCTGGCTCAAGATTAAGAACTCAGAAGTTGCTGAATAAGAAATTGTTTAGTATTCATAACTGTAATCCTGCTCGGTTTTCTGGGCAGGATTATTTTTTTTGTATAATATAGGTGTGTGCCATTTGAAAAAGCATTATCTTTGTCCCGAATCATATATTTATTTTGTAAACAGAATGTTTTATGGAAAGATGTGTTTTAGTGCCTTACGAGTTTAGTAATGAGGCAAATTTTGCTCTTAATCACGCTTACGAAATAGCCAAGTTCGAGAAGCTTCCTATTCATATCCTTTATGTTGCCGACTCCGACAAGATGATTGACGAATGGCAGGAAGAACTGGAAAAAGTGGCTGAAAAGTTCAAGAAAGATACTGGTTACGAAAAGGTTACTACCATTGTGAAGAAAGGTTCGCCATTCGATGTAATCCACGAGTACGGTATTGAACAGAATGCCTATCTTGCTGTAATGGGTGTACACGGAATCAAGACCATAGAGAAGCAGGTAAAACTGATACAGAAGTTCGTAAAGGTTCCTTTCGTGTTGGTACAGAGTCCGTTGGCATTCGGCGAGTACGACCGCATTTGTATTCCGATTGACGGCGACAAGAAATCGCGCGCTAAGTTTATCTGGGCTAAGTACTTGAACCTCATTTTCGAGAGCCACGTGTATGTTGTATATCCTAAGACCAACAGTGAGAGCCGTCAGGCCGACATCAACAGCAACCTTGCATTTGCAACTTCGCTTTTTGCCGACAATGCTATCGAATTTGACGTAGAAGGTGTTCCCGAGGACGATTTCTACGACAACATCTACGACTATATGCGCGGTGTTTCGCCCGACTTGGTGCTGTATATGTCCGAAAACTACAAGAAGGCTTTCACAAGCATCAAGCATCCGAGGAATATCGAGCTTAGCAAGAAAATCCCTGTTATGTGCGTAAATCCACGTACCGACATTGTAAAGCTTGGTGGTTTTAACTACTAGAATATGTCGCTCAGGGGTTATTGCCGATTTCTGCTTGTCGCGGTGGCTCTGTTCGCTGCGACATTGCTGTTTTCTGTACGCGCCTATGCTACGCACAATAGGGCGGGGGAGATAACATACAGGCAGATTTCGGCATTGACCTTCGAGGTGACTGTAATAACCTACACGGCTACAGGCCCCGGCTGGACTGCCGACCGTCCCGAACTCGACATTGCTTGGGGCGACAACACAACCTCTACGCTTCCGCGATGCGAGGAGATTATGCTTCCCGACTACTACAAGCGCAACAAGTATGTGGGTCAGCATACTTACGGTGGTCCGGGCATTTTCAACATTACGGTGGAAGACCCCAACCGAAACGCCAATGTCACCAATATACCCAATTCGGTAAATACGCTTTTCGCGATTTCCACCACGATGATAATCGAGCCGACGTTGGGACTTAATAGCACGCCGGTACTTACGCAACCGCCTGTGGACAAGGCTGCTGTGGGGCAGTTGTTTGTTCACAATCCTGGAGCCTACGACCCCGACGGCGATAGCCTTGCATACAAGATTACGCCTTGCCGTGAGGAAAACGGTGCGCCAATCCCGAATTATTCATATCCAGCCGCTTCAAACTACATCAAGGTTGACGAGATTACTGGCGACCTGATATGGAATACGCCGATTATGGTTGGTGTTTACAATGTGGCTATGCTTATTGAGGAATGGCGCGACGGTGTGAAGATTGGCGAGATTATCCGCGATATGCAGATTGAGGTTTACGACAGCGGAAACACTATTCCGCAGATTGACCTTATTGCTCTTGACACTGTTTATGGCGGTCACGACAGCATCTGCATTGAGGCTGGTACTTGGTTGAAATTCAATGTTGAAGCACGAGACGTAAACAATGACACAATAATACTTTCGGCCTACGGTGCGCCATTTGTGGCAAGCAATAATGCTCCTGCTCATTTTGAGCAGACTATTGTGCAAGCAGGATATGCAAAGGGAAGTTTCGAGTGGATTACAAGTTGCGATGTGGTAAGGAAACAACCTTACATTTTGAATATCAAGGCACAGGACAAGAATCCTATTGTCAACCTTGTCGATTTGAAAAGCGTTTACATAACAATAGTTGGTCCGGCCGTTGACAATCTGCAGGCTTTGCCGTCGGTGCAGGACATAACTTTGTCGTGGTCGCAGTCGATGTGCGAGAATGTTGTAGGTTACAACATTTATCGCAAGATTCAGCCGTCGGGATTCGTTCACGCTTTCTGTCAGACTGGCGTTCCTGCTTCGACTGGCTACGAGAAAATTGCATACGTTCAAGGCCGTGAAACTTCGCTTTATACCGACCGCGACATTGCACAGGGACACGAGTACTGCTATATGGTTTGTGCCGTATTTCCCGATGGAGCAGAAGGTTATGCTTCCGATGAGGTTTGTGCTTCGTTGGCAAATGGGCTTCCGACTATGACAAATGTGAGCGTTACCGCTACCGACCGAGCAACGGGAAGCATTTATGTGGCTTGGGTTAAGCCCGACGAGTCGGAACTAAATGGTGCAGTTGGTCCGTTCCAGTATGTGTTGTACCGTTCTACAGGATTCCTTGGCGAAAACTTCCAGCAGATTGCTGTGATTGACGGCATTGATAACACCGAGTACAATGATTTGAATATCAATACTATCGACCATCCGTTTACTTATAAGATAGAATTTTACAGCAATGCCGATGGCGAGCGTTTCCTGATTGGTTCTCCGAGCTTTGCATCGTCGGTGTTCATTGACCTTGTACAGCAGGAGTCGGCTGTAAAGGTAAGGCTCAGGAACAATGTGCCGTGGACTAACTACCAATACGAATACTATAGGTACGATACGGTTTCGGATACCTACTTGTTGATTGGAACTACGGCGGAAAAGTCTATCATTGACGATAATGCGACTGTTGGTCACGAATATTGCTACTATGTGAAGTCGTACGGACGTTATTCGCTTCCAGGCTATCCCGAGCCGTTGGAAAACTTGTCGCAGCAGGTGTGCAAGTTGTCTGTCGATACCATAGCTCCTTGTAAACCAGAAATTTCAGTGACATCCGTATGCGATTCAGCCTACAACCTTGTTCGCTGGTCGATGCCTGATTCCTGCAATTACGATGTTGAAACTTATACCTTGTATTTTACGCCATTCTTGGACGGTGAATATCAAGTTCTTTCGACATTTGGTGCAGATGCGACTGAATATAGGCATTATCCTACCGATGGAATGGCTGGATGCTACTACATTAATGCGACCGACCCATACGGAAATGTCAGCGAAAATTCGGTTGTGTCGTGCGTTGACGAATGCTCATACTACAATCTGCCCAATGTTTTCTCGCCCAATGGCGACGGCATCAACGACTATTACCATCCTATTGGCGAATACAAGTTTGTCGAGAAGGTTGATATGACAATCCTTGACCGTTGGGGTGAGGTGATGTTCGAGACAAACGACCCCGACATTATGTGGGATGGACGCAACAGGAAGACTGGCAAATACGTTGTGCCTGGCGTATATTTCTATGTATGCGAGGTTTACGAACAAAGGCTGACTGGTTTGGAAGCCCGTCATCTGAAAGGTTTTATACACGTTTTCCGCGAGAAGGAAGTTAACCAAAATCACGACTGATGCAGAAACTGATTCTACATATTGCCCTTATGCTTTTGTTTGCAGTCTGCTGTAATGCGCAGATTGACGACTTGCAGCGTGATTATTTCCGTGCACAGAACTTTGTTCTGCACGGCGAAACCGATTCGGCAATGGCGATATGGGAAAGTCACGTGGATGTTGTGGAGTTTGCCGTGTGTCTTGCCGACCAATTGATTGCTACTGAGGATTATTCGCAGGCGCTTGATGTATGCCGTAAGTTGGAAAGTACAAATCCGTCAGAGGCTCAGTTCCGTATGGCAAGAATTTATGCAGGAATGGGCTTTGCCGAGGAATCGGTTGAATATTTGGGCAAGCATTTGGCAGGTAAGGACGCAAAGTCATATTCGCAGGTAATCAGATGCAAGGAGTTTGAGAACATAAATCGCACTCAGGAGTGGCGCGACTTCTGGGAAACGCCGCGTTATTCCAAGTCCGACGAGGTTTTTGCCGATGCGGAGTACAATATTTCGTGTGGAAATTACGATTATGCCATCGAAATTCTTGAAGGAGCAAATACTAAGTCTTGGAAACGCAACTATTTGTATGCCAAAGCGTATTATGGTTTGGAAAAGTATGCACAGGCTTTAAAATGTCTTGAAGGCATAAATTCAAAGGATATGGAAGTTGTCGCTTTGCGTTTCAGAATTGAAAAGGCGTCGGGAAACTATGCGTTAGCATACGAAACTGGTAAGACTTTGCTTGCTATCGACAGGTACAATGCCGAAAATCTGCTCGATTTTGCCGAAGTCTGCAAGAGCCAGAAGAAATATCTGGAGGCACGTCGATATACAGGTCGTTATTTGCAATGTTTCCCCGGTAGCGAGAAGGCTTTGTTTATGGATTCTCGTCTGGCATTGTTGTCTGAAAATAAGGATGATGCGCTTGTGGAGATTTCGCATATTATAGAGCAAAATTCGTCCAATCCCGAGTATTTTGTTATGCGTGGCGAGATTTACTACGATTATGAAATGTGGGATTTGGCGGCATACGATTTTTCAATGGCACTTGACATTACTCCCGACGATGCACGTCTGAATTACCTTATGGGAATGTGCCGCTACTATCAGGCAACCTACGAGAAGGCTTGTTTCTACTGGCGCAGGGCTGCCACCGGCAAGTCGCGTGAAGCTGCTGATATGTATTATAGGTATTGCGAGGAGTGAGAAGATTGTCGGTCTAACATAACAGACCAACAGTCTTAGATTAGTTTTAAAATCATTTTTTTTATGTTGTAATGATGGCTGGTAATCTTAAATCTTTTCAACATCTTTTATTTAAAAACTCCTTTCCTGCACTTATATTTTCCTTATTCATAAATTTTACCTTTGCATATTAATTGTACGCAAAATGGTTCTGAATTACATTTGGATAGCATTTTTCCTAATTGCTTTCATCGTGGCAATCGTGAAGGCAGTGTTCTTTGGCGACATGGAGGTGTTCCCCGCTATGGTAGGCTCTACCTTCGACATGGCAAAACTAGGTTTTGAGCTTTCGCTCGGACTTACTGGTGTTATGACATTGTGGCTCGGAATTATGAAAGTAGGAGAGAAGGGCGGAGCAATAGGACTGCTCTCAAAAGGGATTTCGCCTCTGTTCAACAAGTTGTTCCCCGATATTCCTAAGAATCATCCAGTTCACGGCTCTATGGTGATGAACATTGCTGCCAATATGCTTGGTCTCGACAATGCCGCAACACCACTGGGACTCAAGGCGATGAAAGAACTACAGGACCTGAATCCCGACAAGGACCGCGCATCGAATTCGATGATAATGTTCCTTGTGCTCAACACATCTGGACTTACAATAATCCCCATCAGCATAATGGTTTACCGTGCACAGCTTGGTGCTGCCGACCCGTCCGACATTTTCTTGCCGATACTTATAAGCACTTTTGTCAGCACTTTGGTCGGAATTATTGCAGTGTCGCTGTGGCAGAAAATAAACCTTTTCCAAAAGGAAATTCTCCTTTATCTTGGTGGACTGACATTGTTACTTTCGTTGGCGATCTGGGGATTCACGCTATTGTCGGCCGAATCGCAGGGGACTGTGGCTTCAATGATTTCAAATGTGATTTTGTTTTCTATAATCATAGGTTTCATAATACTTGCGCTACGTCATAAGGTTAACGTTTACGATGCGTTTATCGAGGGCGCAAAGGATGGCTTCAGTACGGCAATCAAGATTATCCCGTTCCTCATTGCAATACTTGTCGGAATCGGAGTTTTCCGTGCTTCGGGTGCAATGGAGGCTATGATGGCTGGAATTGCTTGGTGCTTCGACAAGTGCGGTTTGCCGACCGATTTCGTTGATGCTCTGCCTGTTGCCTTTATGAAGCCTTTGAGCGGTAGCGGTGCTCGCGGACTTATGGTTGATGCGATGACTGTTCACGGAGCCGATTCGTTTGTAGGACGGTTGGCATGTACTTTCCAAGGAGCTACCGATACAACTTTCTATATTTTAGCGGTTTACTTCGGTTCGGTCGGTATCCGCCAGACGCGCTATGCTGTCGTCGCAGGACTTATTGCCGATCTTGCAGGTATTATTGCCGCCATTTTTGTTGCATATTTGTTTTTTGGATAAAATTTAGAATAAGATGATACCATTTTCACCACCACGCATTGACGATAAGATTATTGCAGAAGTCGTTGACACTCTTAAATCTGGTTGGATAACTACAGGTCCAAAGACCAAACTGTTTGAGAAAAAACTGACAGAATACACAGGCGGAAAATCAACGCTTTGTGTTAATTCAGCTACGGCAGGACTTGAAATAGCTCTCCGTTGGTTTGGCGTAGGACAGGGCGACGAGGTGATTGTGCCTGCTTATACATATTGCGCTACCGCAAATGTGGTTGTACATTGCGGAGCAAAACCTGTTATGGTCGATGTAAATGCTGATGACTTTGACATTAATGTTGAGAAAATACGCGCTGCAATAACAGACCGCACAAAGGTTATTATGCCTGTCGATATTGCTGGCTTTCCGTGCGACTACGATGAGATAATGTCGCTGGTAAACGAGGATTGCATACAACGTAAGTTTTCACCAACCAACGAAATACAGAAACAGCTTGGAAGGATTATGGTTCTTGCCGATTCGTCTCACTCGATTGGTGCAAAATACAAAGGAAAACACACTGGTTCTTTGGCTGACGTTACCGTATTTTCGTTTCACGCTGTCAAGAATTTGACGACTGCCGAGGGCGGTGCCGTGATATTCAATCTGCCTGAACCTTTTGATAATGACGAGATATATAAGTTCTTGTGTGTATTGTCGTTGCACGGACAAAACAAAGATGCGCTGGCAAAAACAAAAGGAAACTGGAAGTACGATGTCATTACTGCAGGCTTCAAGATGAACATGACCGACATAATGGCTTCGATGGGGCTTGTGGAACTTGCCCGTTACGACGACGATACACTTGTTAAAAGGAAGAAAATCTTCGATTTCTACACTTCGCAGTTCAATGGCGACGATAGGTATGTGCTTCCTGTTTACGAAACTACCGACAAGCGCACCTCGTATCATGTTTATACGCTTCGTGTGAAAGGTGCTTCAGAGGAACAGCGCAACGAAATCATCCGTCGCATAATGGCTCGCGAAGTCTCGGTAAACGTGCATTTCCAGCCATTGCCGTTGCTGTCGTTCTACAGCGGACTGGGCTACAAGATGAGCGATTATCCGCAGGCATACGACAACTACAAGTGCGAAATCAGTTTGCCCGTATATTACGACCTTACCGACGAGCAGATGCAGACGGTAGTTGATGCGGTAAAGGAATCGGTAAAAGAAGTGATGGGGTAGATGTTAAATATTTATAAAACAAAAGGCTACCAGTTGGTAGCCTTTTGTTTTACATATCAGTTTATTATTTCACGTTGAAGTCGTTCTGGAGGTTTTCGCGACGAGATGTAGGTTGCTGTTTGCCTTCACTCATTCGGTTTACACCGTCGAAGATGAAGTTACGCAATTCGGAAACCGAAATAGACTTGTCCTTGTTCTTGTCAGCCTTGTTTTTCTTGAATGCGTCCATCAGGCAGTAGGTAAATATACCGTTTTCGATGGATTCGTTTTCCAAAGCGTAACCGCCACCCGATGCAGCCGAGATTACAACAGTTCCTGTTCCTTTCTTAAGGTCGCTGAAGAGCAGACGCATAAGTTCGAACGAGTTTCCGAGGCTGTTCTTTGTTTTCTTGCGCTTGTTTACTGTTACTGCGCCACGGGTATCATCACCTTCTGCTTTGTCTGCAATTTCTACGCCGTCCTGCTTGTCAACTTCACCAGAGTGGCAGGCATCCATTAGGAGCATCTTGTTACGGGCTGGAATACCGTCGAGCAGACCTTCAATGTCTTCGTATTTCAAGCCGTTGACCGACGGGTCGAAGAAATCGATGTTCTGGGTTGCGAAGTACCAGTTCAAATCGTCGTCGAGCAGACCGTGACCGGCGATATGTACATATACATAGTCGTCAACCTTTGAATTCATGAGTTTTTCCTTCAATGCAAGGAAGTTCTGCTTTGTACAGTTGCTGTTATAGAGAGAATCGACAACTACATGGTCGAAATTGGTCGCATTTTCGCTGAACAGCTTAACGAATCCGCGTCCGTCGTTGATGGTGTAGCGGAGGTTGTATTCCGACTGTTCGTAATTTGCAACTGCCAATGAAATGAGGTATAGGGTAGGTTTCTGTTTTTTGCCTTGTGGCTCGTAGAAGACTTCGATTTCCTCCTTGAGCGATTCCATACCTTTTTCGTTTACGCATGACATTTGGATGGTATTTCTTCCCGATGACAGAGGAATTTCAATGTTTGCAATTGTTTCCCTTGAATATCTGTCGCTCAAGTTCATTCCGTTTGTTCCGTAAAGAGGAACGTCGTTAACATAGACATTCAGACGGTTGAGGTTGTAGTTCAAGTCCTTCATTGAAAGTTTTACGTCAATCGAAGACCTTGAAGTGGTGAGCTTTATCTCATCCATGTTCATTATCTTTATTTCGGGAAGTTCCATCTCGCCGTTGAGCATGCTTTCGGTGAAGCCAAGTTTCTGGATACGCTTTTTGTAAGCCGACTTATACATTTCGATTATTTCGTTGTCGAATACGTCGAGTGATTTCAGAACCAAGTCTGGGCGGTTGAAGCGGAGGTCGAACTGCTCTGCAGGATAAATTCTACCTTCGTGGTAGTATCCGAGGCCTGTAATTGCATCGCCAGTTGCCATGTAGTAGTGTTCTGGTGTAACGTAGATAAGTTTACCACCGTCAACAACATAGATGCTGAGGAGTTTCTTTCCCGACTGGATGTCGTAGATGTTGAGTGATGCGTCCTTTGCTGCTGCAATGAGGAATTGCTGTCCCTTCATTACGATAAAGTCGCTTATGTAGCCGTACTGACCTTTGTAGGTTACGTTCTTGCCGTCCTTGCCAAGACGTTCAATTTCGTAGCCCTTGCACTTATATACATCGCCGTTCGACGGGTCAATCTTCAGCATATAGTAGTCGTCCATTGTAGGCTCGTCTTTCTGTCGGAGAATAAGAATGTTGTCTGAATTGGTTGCTTCTGTCATTGCACTCATTTCGCATTCTAGGCCAGCACCAAATCCGGTGAGGACAGCAGGCTTATGCTTATATATTTTTCTGTCGGCTTCTACTCCGTACAGGTTGTTGGTAGTGTCGATAAGCATCTGCTTGTAAATGTGGATGTTGTTTGGCAGAGCCATACCAGCTGCAATTCCTTTTTTTGCAACGCGTTCGTCTTTGCTTCCAAGTATGTTGAGCGACGAAATGTTGGCATATTTCAGAATCGGGTCGGCAAGTCCCCATTTGCCGGCGGAATATGCAAGGTATTTTCCATCGGGGCTAACTGCTACCGAATATACGTTTTCGTCGTACATGTTGTCCTTTGCATCGTTGCCTTTCATTGCCTGTTCCTGTATGCCCTTTATGTCGAACACCTGCTTAACCTTTCCGGAGCTGCTCTGGGCTTTGAATTTCTGCAATACCTTCTTGTTTTCAAAGTCAACTACCGAAGCCGAGTTGTCGCTTCCTGCGGTAACTGCTACGCAGCTGTTTGCCGACATTTGTATGTCGTTGATTTGACCGTCGTGAGCATCAACTGCTTCGCATACAAGTTTGTCGATTGCAAATGTTATCTTGTAGGCATATCCAAGTTCATCGCCAAAAGCAAACGACTTGCTGTCGGCGCTTGCCGAAAGTGCAGAGATGTTGAAACTTCTTGGGATTAAGCGTTTTTCGAGCTTGTAGTTTGGCAGTCGCCAGATGCTGACGGAACGGTCGGCTGAAGCTATTGCAACCATATTTCCCTGCTTCGAGAATGAAATGTCGTTTATTGGAAGGCTATGTAGGCTTTCGTAGTGCTGCAATATCATTTCGTTGTTGCAGAAATATATTCCGCCGTTTTCGTCACCTGCGATAATGTATTTGCGGTCGTCCGATTCGGCTGCGTATGTGAATTTCGTGTATGCGCTGTTGTTGAACAAAGTTCCACCGTCGGCTTTCTTGAGCGATGAGTTCTTGATTTTGAAGTTAGCCGACATTTTCTTTGGCGGAACTCCGTGCGATGCTTCGCTTGTCTTGAGTGTGCTTGGGTCGAAGCTTATTGCATAGTCGGTGTTACTTGCATAAAGCAGGCCATCGTCATCAAATCGGATTCCTGTTACGAGTTTCTTGCCAGGGAATTTTGTCCTGAAGAAAACCTTGCCGGCTATAATGTCGTAGATAATTATTTCGTTATTGTCGTCGGCACTGGCAATGTAACGTCCAGTTTTGTCCCATTCTACGAACATTATGCTTCCTGAATGTCCCGACTGGATTACAGGGACAACGTCTTGTGCATTAAGCGATATGGTAGTTATAAGTAAAAGTACCGATATTAAAAACAAATTCCTCATAATCGTTATTTTTTGTATTGTTGTAATATTTTAGCTTCTGTAATCTTGTTCGTCTTGATAAGGTAGGTGACGCCTGCGCCAAACTGTACCTTTATTGACTTTGTATTGGCAATGTTGGTAACGTCGGGTACAAGTGCAAATATTGATAGCATAAATGAGTTGTTGAAATAGAAGTCTAATCCAATCCTTGGGTCGATGTGGAATCCTAAGTCCCTCATACGTTCTCCTGCAGGATTGCCTCCGAAGTCGATAAGGTTTTCGCCATCCTTGTATGAAACCAGCGCCTGATTGTCCTTGTCGCTTATTTCAAGAGACTTGAACACTGTGTATTTAAAGTTTGCACCGATGCTGAACGATGTATGAAGGCGTCCAATATAGAAGTGCGGTCTGTACAGGACCTGAACAAGTGGCGTGTAGGTTGTGGAGTTCAAGCACAAGCCTTCCCTTTGTATGCGGTTGTTGTCAATGACCGGAGCGGCAGTTCCAAGTCCAACCGATGAGTACTTGTATTCGAACCCGATGGCAAGTGTAAAGCGATGCCTTTTTACACCCATGTCAAATGGGAAGTATAACGAACCTCCGTAAACTTTGGTTTCTCCTGTCATGTTTACTTCGATTTTTGAAGTGTCGGGGAAAGCGAAGCGCATGTGTTCTGTTGATGTATAAGTCTTGCCCATAAGGTATTCGACACCAAATCCGTTCACCACTTTTTGCGAGAAAGCGGCAATCGGCAATAGGGTAATTAGCAGTACAATTAATTTTCTCATGTGTTATCTATTTTCAAATTTCTTGCAAAGATACAACTTTTTTATATGCTATTGCGTAATAGTTACTTTTTTTATGGTGCTGGCGTTGTTTTTTATAAACTGGTTCAATTCATCGTTGTTTACGTCAATCTGTTTGGCCCTTGATACCATTTTTATTCCCTTGCTTATTGAAGTTCCGTCAATTAGTGTTATGCAAAGTTCAGTTTTTCCCTTGCACTTTTCTACCATATTGAAGAATTCCTTCCTGAAATTGGAATCAATTCCATTTATGTCGAAGTACATGTTTATTGATTTTACGTCAACGTCCTGCAGCATTCTGACGTTGGAGTAAACGGCAGAAAGGTTGACCTCTTTGTTCTTGTCGTCTTTATTCTTGTCGTTCTTGAAGAAGAACCTTTCTTTTATTTCAACATCCATTATTATCGAGTATCCTTCGTTTAGTACGGCCTTGTATGCTGTGTAGTCTTTCCCGAACAGGGCGAATTTCAATTCTCCGTGATAGTCAATAATTGTGTATTCTCCGAATAAGTTTCCATTCTTGGACGTGCGTTCTGTACTTTTTGTAACGTAGCCAACGACAGTCATCTTTGTCTTTAGAGACTTTTCGTCGATTATCTTTGATGCAATGTCGAGGTGTGTGATGTTTGTATGGTCGATGAAAAACTTGAACTTGTCGAGCGGGTGCGACGACAGGTAGATGCCGAGCACCGAATATTCGTTCTTGAGCGATGTCGGCATATATACCATCTTGTCCATGCGTGGCGGCAATTTAGGGTGGGCAATGGAGAATGATGCTGTAGATTCTCCAAACAGCGACATCGTGTTGTCGTTTTTCTGCTGTTGTACCGAACGGCCGAACTTTATAAGCATGTCGAGCGATGTTTCGCCTTTTTCGCCGAAGTCAGATACAATCTGGTCGCGTGAGGTGGCATTGGGATTTGTGGGCGAGTCGAAACTGTCGAATGTTCCGCCGAAAGTCAAGGCTTCGATGGTCTTCTTGTTTACAGCCTGCAGGTTGACACGCGATACGAAGTCGAAAATGTCCTTGTATGGTCCGTTGGCTTCGCGCTCGGAGATTATTGCCATTACGGCACCTTCGCCAACGCCTTTTACACCGCCGAGACCGAAACGGATGTCGCCATTTTTCGTTACAGTGAAGTTGAGGTCACTTTCGTTTATATCTGGCGACAATACGTTAATCTTCATACTCTTGCACTCGCTCATCAATTTTGTGACTTCGGTAATGTCGTCCTTGTTGAGCGTAAGGTTGGCTGCCATGAATTCGGCAGGGTAGTGTGCCTTGAGGTAGGCTGTCTGGTACGAAACCCACGCGTAGCATGCAGCGTGCGACTTGTTGAATGCGTACGAAGCAAAGCTCTCCCAGTCGCTCCATATTTTTTCCAGAATCTTCGGGTCGTGACCGTTTTTCTTTCCGCCTTCGATGAACTTAGGCTTCATTGCGTCAACAATATCTTTCTTCTTCTTACCCATAGCCTTACGCAGAGCATCGCTTTCTCCACGGGTGAAGTCGGCAAGCAGTCGCGACAGCAACATCACCTGCTCCTGATATACTGTGATTCCGTAGGTGTCCTTAAGGTATTTCTCCATCACGGGGATGTCGTATGTTATAGGTTCCTTGCCGTGCTTGCGGGCAATGAACTGCGGTATGTACGCCATTGGTCCCGGACGGTAAAGTGCATTCATAGCGATTAGGTCCTCGAATACTGTTGGCTGCAGGTCGCGGAGGTGTTTCTGCATTCCGGGCGATTCAAATTGGAATATGGCGACAGTCTTGCCGGCACAATATATCTTGAATGTATCGGGGTCGTCGATTGGAATGCTGTTGATGTCGAAGTCGATACCTTTTGTCTTCTTTATGTTGGAAACGGCTTCCTTCATTATCGACAAGGTAATTAGTCCGAGGAAGTCCATCTTTATAAGTCCTACACTTTCGATGACGTGGCCGTCGTACTGGGTTACAGGTACGCGACCTTCGGTTTCCTTGTCCTCGATGGTGCTGATGGGGGCGAACTTGCTGAGGTCGTCGGCACCGATGATGAATCCGCAGGCGTGTATTCCCACCTGACGGATAGTGCCTTCAAGTTCTTCGGCATATTCAATCATTGTGGCTGCGTTGTAGTCGTCACCTTCGACAATCTGTTTTATTTCAGGGACATACTTTATGCAGTTCTTTAGGTTTACCTTTGGATTTTTCCCTTTTTCGTCTTTAATGTTGTCGGGGAACTTGTCGGGAATAAGTTTCTTAATCTCATTGACTCGTTCCAGAGGCACACCCTGTACACGACCTACATCGGCAATTGCCGACTTGGTTGCCATGGTTCCGTAGGTTATGATATGAGCGACCTTTTCCGCTCCGTATTTATGTGTCACCCAGTCGAGTACCTTTCCTCGTCCTGCATCGTCGAAGTCAACGTCAATATCGGGGAGGGATATACGGTCGGGGTTGAGGAAACGCTCGAACAGAAGGTCGTACTTCAGTGGGTCGAGGTCGGTAATATGCAGGCAATATGCAACAACCGAACCGGCAGCCGAACCACGGCCAGGGCCAACCCAAACGCCCAATTCTTCCCTTGCTCCGCGTATATAGTCTTGAACAATAAGGAAGTAGCCGGGGAAACCCATAGTCTTCATTATGTGCAGTTCGAACTTTATTCTGTCGGTTTGTTCTTGAGTGAGATTCTCTCCGTAACGCTTGTGTGCGCCGTCCCAAGCCAATTTTGCAAGGTAGTCGGCTTCGAGTTTGATTCGGTACAGCTTTTCGTAACCGCCAATTTTCTCGATTTTTTTATTTGCTTCTTCCTGCGACATCACGACGTTGCCGTTTTCATCTTGGGTAAATTCGTTGAAAAGGTCCTCGTGAGTGAATTTCTGGCGGTATTCTTCCTCTGTACCAAAGTCTTCTGGAATAGGGAAAGCTGGCATAATTGGTCCCGAGTCGATGTCGTAAACCTCAACCTTGTCGGCGATTTCCATTGTATTCTCGATTGCTTCGGGCAGGTCGGAGAAGATAGCTTCCATTTCTTCTGGCGACTTTAGCCATTCCTGCTTGGTGTAAGCCATTCCTCGGTTGGGTGCGTTCAGTTCGGTCTGCGTGCTGAGGCAGATGAGTCGCTCGTGGGCTTCGCCGTGTTCTTCCTCCACAAAATGTACATCGTTGGTGGCAATAATCTTGATGTCGTGTTTGCGGGCAAGTTCCACCAGCACCTTGTTTACGACGCATTGTTTCTCGTAGGTGTCGCGTGCACCGCCAGGCTTGTCGGTCTTGTGGCGCTGAAGTTCGATATAGAAGTCGTCGCCGAACACACGCTTGAACCAAAGTACCGATTCTTCGGCCTTGTCGAGCTTGTTGGCAATTATCAGTTGTGGAATTTCTCCACCGAGGCAGGCGGAACTTGCGATTATTCCCTCGTGGTATTTCTCGAGGACTTCCTTGTCGATTCGTGCCGAGCCATAGTAGCCGTCAATAAATGCAATCGACGAAAGCTTGCAGAGGTTCTGGTAGCCCTTTTTGTTCTTCGCCAATAATATTAAATGGTATCCGCTGTTGTCCACGATTTTCATCTTTCCAGTTTCGGGCGAGGCTTCGCGGTAGTCCTTGTCCTTTAGCTTCAGGCCACGGCGTGCGCAGTAGGCTTCAATTCCGATTATCGGCTTGAAGATCTGTTTCTTCAGTTCTTCAATCTTTTGGGTAGCATTGGCTTTTTCCTCTTCGGTGGCATCCTCTTTTGCAAGAATTTTCTCCTGTTCCTTGATTTTTTCCTTGGTTTTCTTGTTTACACCATTGACAGTATCCACAAAATCCTTTATACCGTACATGTTGCCATGGTCGGTGAGGGCAAGTGCATACATACCGGTTTTCATGGCCTTGTTTACCAAGTCGGGAACCTTCGACATTCCGTCGAGTACTGAGTAGTGAGAGTGAACGTGTAAGTGCGTGAAATTAACCATCTTGCAAATCTTTAATACCAGCTACGAAGTTAGTGCGTTTGGGATTACCAAACGTATTTTTGCACCTACTTTTTTTCAAAAAGTAATTAACAGAAAGGTGTTATTTTTGTATGTGGGTGAGGTCTAAAAACTTACCTATCTATTTGTTCGCATTAAGCCATTTTGACAAAAAATCTTCCATTGCGTGGTAAAACTCAAAGCGGTTTTCCTCGTTGTGGAATCCGTGACCTTCGTTGTCCTTGACCATGTATTCTACCTTTACGCCACGTTTGCGCAATGCTTCTACCATCTGGTCAGATTCGGCCTTGTTTACACGTGGGTCGTTTGCTCCTTGCGCTATAAACAGCGGACGCACAATCTTTTCGGCATTTAGGGCAGGCGAGTTTGCTGTAAGCATCTCCTTGTCGGTTTCGGGATTGCCGACCTGTTCGTACATCATTTCGAGCATTGGTTTCCAGTAGGGCGGAATGGTGTTCAGGAAAGTGAAAAGATTGGAAACACCAACATAGTCAACGCCACAAGCAAACAGTTCTGGAGTTTTAACCAATGCTTGCAGAGTTGCATATCCGCCGTAGCTTCCACCATATATTGCAATCCTATTTCTGTCAACATATTCCTTGTCAATCAGCCACATGACGCCATCGGTAATGTCGTCTTGCATGGTTTGTCCCCACTGTTTGTACGACAGTTCCTTGAACTTGCGTCCGAACCCTGTTGAGCCGCGGAAATTCATCTGGAATACGGCATAACCTCTGTTTGCAAGGAACTGAACTTCAGAATCGTAGCCCCAGTA
Organism: uncultured Bacteroidia bacterium; assembly: GCA_902776565.1. Classification (GTDB taxonomy): domain Bacteria; phylum Bacteroidota; class Bacteroidia; order Bacteroidales; family ML635J-15; genus Bact-19. The sequence continues at coordinate 215,689 of CACYQN010000006.1, read as the reverse complement.
GTCGCGAGCCCACGGACCACCATGAGGAATTACTACCGCTGGGAGATTTCTTGCAGTGTCGAGTGTGTAGCCGTTTGGCAATGTAAGGTAGGCTTCGATTTGCAAGCCGTCGCGCGATGTGTAAACAACAGGAAGCATAGGCGACAATTCCTCTTCCTTGAGCCACGGCGAAAGGTCGGCAATCTTGCTGACTTTGTCCGCCTTGACATCGTATAGGTAATATGCGCCACGGGTACGGTCGTTGCCGACGTAGATTATGCGCATATCCTCGGCCTTGTTGGTGGCTGCCGTGCCGAACTTATGGTCGGGGAATGCTGCTTTTAGCCGTTCGTTTATGCGTTCTGCCTCAGCGTCGAAGAAATGGCGGATGGTGTCCTTATGCCCTGCATACGAGACAGATGTCAGTTTTTTGCGTAGGTTAGACCATCCAACGCCAGAAATATCGTAGTGGTCGTTAGTGAAGATTTCCTCAAGTTCCTCGGCTGTGGCAGGATTCATCAGCACCAGAGCCGACTTGTCGCGACCAAGGTTTGTGATGGCATACACATTCTTGTTGTCGGCAGTGAAGACTATCGCCGACACATCCTCCTTGAACGAAGTTCTGATTACTGGACGGAAATCCTCGTCCTCGCTGTCGCGGTAAAGCATTTCCTGGTTAACGCCGTCAACAATCGAATAGGCAATTCGTAACTTGCCGTCGTGGTCGGTCATCCAAGCCTGGATATTGCCCGGATTTTCGGCAAGCATTGTCATTTCACCAGTTTTCAGGTTGAGCCTGTACGGGTCGAAAATTTCTGGGTTGCGTTGGTTCGTCTCGATAAGTATCTCATCGTCAATTTCCTCAAGGTCGTCAAGAATATGTGTGCGAACTCCTTTCATCTTGGTATAAGGACGCATATCCGAGCCGTCGGCATCAACGCCGTAAAGTTGAAAATTCTCATCTCCGCCATCATCCTTCATAAAAAGGATTCGGTTGTTGTTCGCCCACATATAGCCTTCAACATCACGGTCTTCCTCGAATGTTACCTGATGAGGTTCTGCCAAATCGATACCTGTGACATATATGTTCATTCTTGACTTGTAGGGTGCCAGATACGAAATATGCTTTCCGTCGGGCGAAATGTCAAACGACGATTTTTCTGAATTGCGGAAGAACTCTTCAATTGGAATTTCACGAACTTTGCTTGCCATATCTTTTTTTTCGCGAAGATAGTGCTTTTATCAATTACAGAACAAACTAAATGTAAAATTTCATATTTTTGTAGCAAAAAAAGAAAAGTGATGATTGTTGAAATTTGCGCAAATTCGGTACAGTCGGCAATAAATGCCGAAAAGGGTGGGGCAGACCGCATAGAACTTTGCCAGAACCTTAACGAAGGCGGCACTACGCCATCGTATGCGGCCATAAAATACTGCGTGGAGAAGCTTTCTCTAAAGACTATGGTGCTTGTTAGGCCTCGTCCGGGCGATTTTTGCTACAATGAAGCCGAATACGAAGCGATAAAGGAAGATGTTCTTATGTGCAAGAATCTTGGCGCACATGGTGTTGTCGTTGGTTTTCTTGACAAAAACCTTGATATTGACACTAAACGCACTGCCGAAATTGTAAAACTGGCTCGTCCTATGGAAGTGACTTTCCATCGAGCCTTCGACCGTTGCCGCGACTGGCATACTGCTTTGGAGCAAATCATTGAATGTGGTTGCGACCGTATTCTGACATCTGGTCAACGGAAGACTGCACCCGAAGGCATTGACAACTTGCGTGAAATCCAGAGACTTGCAGCTGGCAGAATCAAAATCCTTGCTGGAAGCGGGGTGAACTCGCAGAACGTTGCCGACCTAATACACGCGACTGGTGTAGGCGAGGTGCATTCTTCGTGCAAGCATACCATAGAAAATATGCACAAGACCAACATCGAAGAATCAAGTCGTTATATAGAGACTGATTCTGAAGAGGTTGGACGTTTTGTCGCTGCGGCAAAATAATTATCTTCTTTTTGTCCAGCTTCTTCCGCTGTTTGTTGAGAAGTACAGGCCTTTGTCGGTGTTTGCAAGCAGTTCCCTTCCGCCGTCCATCAGGTTTAGAAAAGTGCCGCATGCTGTTCCGATGTAGCGTGTTGTCCAGATGCGCCCGGCGTTGGTGCTTGAATATATTCCCTTGCTTGTTACGGCGAGAAGTTCCGTTCCGTATGGCAGCAGGTCGATAAAAGAGCCGCACGCACTTCCCATATAGCGAATCGTCCAAATGCGACCGCCGTTGCTTGAAAATTCAACGCCTTTTGGCGAAATCCTTAACATTTCGCTTCCTAAGTTAATCATTTGTGGCATAATCGTAAGTTTTAAATAGTTACTAATTTTTTTTTGTCGGTGCAAATGTAGCAACGGCTTGCGCCATAACGTGTCGTAGGCTTTGGAAAAATGAAAAGTTGTTGCTATTCTTTTGTAAAATGTTGATAATCAAACCCAATTTATTGAGAATATGTCAACAAAAAAAGCGGGCTTTTCAGTCCGCTTTTCTGCTCCCCAGGTAGGACTTGAACCTACGACCCCCTGATTAACAGTCAGGTGCTCTAACCAACTGAGCTACTGAGGAAAAGCGGTGCAAAGATACTGCTTTATTTTTAACTGGCAAATAATTTTTTAATTATTTTTCTAAAAAGCGTCAAGTTGTTGAATTGCAGTGTTTTATGAACTGTTGTCTTGTTGTTTCGAGTCGATTTGAATTAGAAAATATACAGTTTTATTCCAATTGTGGATGGCAAAGTCTTCGCAGATTGTGTCTGAAAATGAAATACCCATTGACACTTTGTCAATTATCCATTATCCATTATCAATTTAACTATGTTCTCAACGTGATGCGTATGCGGAAACATATCCACAGGCTGTATAGCCGTCACCTTGTACATATCCGAGAGGATTGCAATGTCCCTTGCCTGCGTGGCTGGATTGCAGCTTACATACACAATCTTCCGTGGCGAAACCTTCTTTATCACGTTCAGCACGTTCTCGTGGACGCCAGCACGAGGCGGGTCGAGAATTATCGTGTCGGGACGACCATTTTCGGCTATAAACTGCTCTGTAAGAACATCTTTCATATCGCCGACAAAGAACGAGGTGTTTGTTATGCCGTTTGTTTCCGAATTTATGCGAGCATCGGCAATAGCTTCTGGAACCGACTCTATACCAACGACTTTCTTGCACTGCCTTGCAACAAAATTGGCAATAGTTCCTGTACCTGTATATAAGTCGTAAACAATCTCATCGGCACCGACTTCGGCATATTCCACAGCCTTGCGGTACAGCTTCAGCGTCTGCTCCGTATTGGTCTGGAAGAACGACTTCGCGTTTATCTTGAACTTCAGTCCGTCGAGGTCCTCGTAGATAAAGTCGCGACCTTTCCAGCAGACAACGTCCAAATCGTATATTGTGTCGTTAAACTTTTCGTTTACAACATATTGCAGAGATGTCAAATCGGGAAACTTTCTGTCGATATGCTCCATCAGGGCATTGATTAGCTGTTCGTCGTTCTTGGCAAACACAACCACAGCCATCGTTTCCCCGATAGTCGAGGTCCTGACCATCAGGTTGCGCATAATGCCTTCGTGGCTGCGGCAGTTGTAGTAGTTGTAGCCGTCGCGGCGGGTAAACTCGCGGATTTCGTTTCTTATTTCGTTCGACGGTTCGCGCTGCAACCAGCATTTTTCAATGTCAATCACCCTGTCGAACATTCCTTGAACGTGGAAACCAAGTCCTTCTGCATCACGACTTTCCTTATTCACCTCCACATCGGCAGAATCGAACCAGCGGCGGTCGGAGAAGGTGTATTCCAGCTTGTTGCGGTAGAACTTCGTGTTGTCCGCGCCTAATATATTATTAATAGGTACACCGCTGATTCCGCCTATACGCGAAATCTGGTCGCTTACCTGTTTCTGCTTGTAGTACAGTTGCTTTTCGTACGGAAGCATCTGCCACTTGCAACCACCGCACTTCTGGAAATGCTTGCAGAACGGCTCAATCCTGTCGGGCGATGGCTTTACAATTTCCAGCAGTTTCGATTCGGAATAATTTTTGCGACGGCGTGTAAGCATCACGTTCACAACATCGCCGGGGATGACACCTGCTACAAATATCACAAAATTCTCGCTGCGACCAACAGCTACACCTTCGGCGGCAATGTCGGTTATCAGCAGGTTCTCTATTATCTGTGGTTTCTTTTTCGACACCTTATTATATATTAGCCAATGTTTGAAATCTTCTGGAGCATCTTCAAGTCAAGCACCTTTATCTTGCGTCCGTTCAGTTCTATTACGCCTTCGGATGCAAAAGTGGATAGTGTCCTGATGGCGTTGCTTGTTGTCATATTGCTGAGGTTGGCAAGGTCGTCGCGCGAAAACTGTGCGTTCATTGTTACGCCGTCGTCGCAGAAACCGTAAGTGTCGATAAGGCAGAGCAGCGACTCGGCCAGACGACCGCGGATATGTTTCTGCGTCAGGTTTACGGTGCGGGTGTTCGACACGCCAAGTTCTGTAGCAAGCGACTTCAGTATTGCAAAACTCAAACTGGGGTCGTTCTTCATAACGTAGAACAAAGCCGACTTTTCTATTATGCAGGCAACCGACGGTTCCATAGCCACTGCCGAAGCGTGATAGTTCTCCTCGGCAAATAGTGCGCGGTAGCCGATGAATCCGCAGGGACGCGAAAGCCTTACAATCTGCTCGCGACCGCCGGCACCTTTCTTGAAAATTTTCACTTTCCCGTCGGAAAGACTGATGAGTCCGGTCGGTTTCGAGGCTTCTACGAAGACCATTTCGCCCTTCTTATACGACTTGCACGATGTATGTTCGCACAAAAAGTCCTTTGCCTCCTTCGAAATGCCATTGAAAATCGATTCCGATGAGTTAAACAATTTATCCTTTGCAATTTGCTCTAAATCCATATCAGTAATTTTTTTGCAAAGATACAATATTATTACGATTTACGAATTACGATTTTAGATTGACGATTTTAGGTCGTTGTTTTTGTTGGCGAACAGGCGAACGGTCTTGCAGGCTTGCAGACCGACAGACTGGTCTTCTGTTAGCCTGTTAGTCTTTTGGGTTTGAGGTTGTTTAAAATTGTTTGAAGATTTGATGATTATAGAATCGCGCCATGGCACGATTGTACATAAAAATCAAGAATTTAAGGATTTGGTGCGGTTGGATGTTGTTTTTATGTTCTTGTCGTGTCGTGGCGCGCCGCGACCGTACAAATCAAAGGGGCAAGGGATAAGGATTTATAGCGATGCAATGCTTTTCGCCTTCTAGCCTGTTAGCCTTTTCGTCTTTTAGCCTTCCAGCCTTTTCGCCCGTTAGCCCTTTCTCTTCCAGTTCCTTACCTTGCTTTTTCACATCTGCGTCGCAGTTTCTGTGAAAACTTTTTTCAAAAAAAATTTGGCTGTAACAAAAAAAGCATATAAATTCGCCTTGTTAAATTTTAAAATTTTAAACGATGAAAAAACTTTATTTATTATTAGCAATCAGCGTACTCCTTTGCGGAACTATGTCTGCTCAGTATGCTAAACATGATTTTTCGTCGAACAAGGCTAACTTGACGACAAGTAAAATCAACACTAACAAACAGAAACCTAACACTCAGAAGGACGGTGACGCAGTTTGGTCATGCGATTTCGAAAACTCAAGCGCATACACCATTGTTGACGGTACTGGTACAGTATCGACTTGGCACGCTACTTCTGAAGCTGACTACCCAGCATCTCTTGTTGCTGGACAAGGATTCTATTTTTGGCCTATGAACTTCTCAGGTAACTCTTCACAGCAAGCATATCAGGGAAGTGAAACTCCTTCTACTTGGATGATTTTGAACCTTATCGGTGAACACTACTGCAATGGTGCTGACTGCTGGGGTGACGGTATTTGGGGACCAATCGAAACTTCTATTGTATTCTCAGACATCGACCTTTCTGCATGCGCTGCACCTAAGTTCTCTTTGAACCAGTCTTATAGAGCATTCAACCCGGCATGGAATATGATGTATGTTGAAACATCTCTTGACGGTGGTGCAACTTGGACTGAACACCAGATAAATGTAGGTACATGGCAGAACGGAACATATATTGACGACCCAATCGAAGTTCTTATTCCTGAAGTTGGAAACCATAGCGGTGTTGCTGTACGTATCAGATACATCAATGATGACTTGAATGGTGATGAACAATATGCTGCTCAATACGGATGGCAGATTGATGATGCTAAGATTGTTGAAGCTGCTGCTCACAACCTTACTATTAACAATGCTAGAATAAGCATGTTCAGTTTCTTTGACTACAAGCAGGACCTTACTGAGTATTGGACAAATTCTAATATGACTGCTGCAGAAAAGAGAGACTATGCATATCAGTTGTATGACCCATACGCACAGACTCCAGCTGCTAACTGGGACGGCGCATACGCTGCTTTCAGCGTAGAACTTACCAACAATGGTGCAACTAATGCAACTCCAAAGGTAAACGTTGTTGTTACTGGTCCTAATGGTGATGAAGTTTACAACCAGACTCTTACTGGTCGTTCAATCGCAACTACAGTAGGTGATACTATCGACTTTGCTACTATCGACGATGAAAACATGGCTAACACCACAGTATTCTATTTCGAAGGTGCTGCTACTCCTGGTCGCTACACTGCAACTTTCACAGTATCTGAAGAAGGTGTTGAAGACTCGAATCCTGATGACAACACTATTACCCAGTACTTCGACATTACTGAAAATGCTTTCTCAAAGGCATTCTACGAACCGAATACATCATTCTCTGCAAATGGTTACACAGTTAGTTCTAGCGGTGATAGATATGGCGCATCGTTCCTCTATCTTGCTGCTCCAGACGATATAATGTCAGCAGACCTCTTTATCGCAGACAGAACAACTCCTGGTACATCTGTAAAGGTTGTTGTTTACCATCAGAATGACGATGGTGATTATGTTCAGCAGAGAGAATCAGAATGGGCTGAAATAACTGAAGATATGATTGGTACTTGGACAAACTTCACTTTCACTAATCCTTATACTTTAGCTTTCGAAGAAGGTGAAACCTACAGGGAAGTAACTGTTATGGCTGAAATCGACTATGAAGGTGACCAGTCTATTTATTTCGGAAGCAGCGATATTTTGACAACAAGAGGACATAGCTCAATGGAATATTTGGCACAAAGAGACAAATGGTACTATGGCGCAGATGATATCGCTCTCACATTCCACACTGGCGAAGGTGTTCAGGTTGAAGCAGCTCAGAACGTAGTAGAAGGTGTTGAAATGTACCCGAATCCTTCAAACGGTATCGTTAACTTCACTAACGTAGAAAACGCTACTATCGAAGTTTACAACATGATGGGACAGGTTGTTGCTAGCGTAAACAACGCTGACGCAAATGCATCAATCGACCTTTCAAATGTTGCTAACGGCAACTATGTTGTAAGAATCGTTAAGGACGGTGCTATTGCAACTTCAAAGCTCAACATCGTAAAGTAATCTTACAACGATAACAAATTAAAGGGCGGAGTTTTCCGCCCTTTTTTTTGCAATGATAAATAGTTCGACCTCTCTGAGGTCGTTTTTTTTGTCTTTTTTTACTATAGATATTTGACCTCTCCGAGGTCTGTTTTTCATAGACAATACCAAATGATTCTACTAATAGGCAAATGTTTTGGAAACTATATACGTGTTGACACAATGTGCTTTTTTCCTATGCCCTCTGAGTCATTACTCGCAAGCTTCGTGCACTAAAGGGTCCGTAAAACAGAACGAACAGCATAAGGCACGTTGCTTGTGAGTTCGTTTATGCGGCACCTTTAGCTCGGCGCAGCCAATCTCCTATAAAAACGTTTTCATTTGGAGATTCCGCACAGTTGAACAATATTACGCTCCCCGTTTCGTATCGCGTTATTGTTCTAACTTGCGGAATGACATGTCTGTAGTACATTCTTTAGTCAACTTGTATACAGTTCCCAATGTTTTTATAATCTACACTTATAATTTGCTAATATACAGAGAGGTAGAACGGAATATTGGCTGTGACGATTTGAATACAAAAAATTAAAAATGTGAATTATTGTCAATTGTTTTATTATTGTTGTCTGCTAAAGATTCTGCAAATTAGTGAAAAATGCACTGTGTCAGATTTTTACATGGTACAACAAAATGTGTGGACTTGTATTTGGATGAACTTAACGACCTCGGAGAGGTCGGATATTTATAGAAAGTTTATCGCACGATTAAAGCGACCTCAGAGAGGTCGTATTCTTTTTTTTTAGAACGATATTGTAACACCGCCCATGAATGTTATGCCTGCCTGTGGGAAGTAGTTCATACCCGAATACTGTATGCCTCGTTCGTACCAAATTTCACCGTAGGCATTGTCGCTGTACATGGTGTTGAACAGGTTGTTTACCTCGAAACGGAAGCGCAGAGCCTTAACATATTTGCTGATAACCGTGTAGTCGAAGCCAATGCTGTTTATGCAGTATGGTTTCAGCATCCTGTCGCTACTCGAGGTATTGTCGGTGTACTGTTTGCCGACGAATTTTACATTGTAGTACACGTTGAAGTTGCCGAAAATGTTGTAGTTGATGTTTCCTGCCGCAATTATTTCTGGCGAAAATGCAGTGTTCGTTTCTCCTGTGTGATATTCTTCTATGCTTAGGTTCAGGTTGTCGTCGTAAGTTTCTGCCCAATATACATAATCCCTGATTCTGTTTCGGCTGAACGTTGCATTGGCTTCGATGCTTAATTTTTTGAGAGGCCTTACAAGTGCTTGTATCTCAATGCCAGTACGATAGCTTTTGTCAACGTTGGCCATTATGCTGTATCCGTTTTGCGAAAATTTGCCTGTGGGCACAATTTCGTTTGTGAAGTCCATGTAGTAAAAGTTAAGTTCGCCAGAGAATATGTCCGATTTATAGGAATAGCCGAGTTCAAAGTCGTTAAGCGATTCTGAGTCGATAGTTCTGTTTTTGTCACCTACGGCTTCCTTTATGTCGTTGCGCGACGGTTCCCTGCTGGTATGTGCGATGGAGGCGTACAATCTCATGTTGGGCGTTATTTCGTAGTTTATTCCACCTTTTGGACAGAAAAAGTTGTAGTCGAGGTCTTCGTCAAGTGTTTTCATGTTTCTGTCGGGCATAAGGTCGCAGTCGTTGCCGTTCATTTCCTGGTTTATAATCCTGTATTGCAGGTCGGCGTATAGTGTAAGCTTGTCGAAAAACGTGTATCCGGCCTTGTAGTATGCGTTGTATTCGGTCTTTTCGCTTAGGTTTTTGTACCATTCGCGGTCTTTCTCTATGTTGCCTGCATATTGCATCCAGGTCAGTATTCCGTAGTATTGCCCCGACATTTTGTTGACGGAGCCGCCGAATGTGTTGACGAAATTTCCAATCTTGTGGGTTGCTGTGATTATGCCGCCGTAGTAATTTTTTGTCGCCATTCTGCGTCTGGTCAAGTCGGTGCGGAAGATTGTCGTGGTTGTGGATATTGTTGTTCCGTTGCCCGATACTACAACTGGCAGTACGATGTTTGGAAGCCCGTAGTTTGAAAACGGTTGTGCGTTCTTGAATTCCTCGAAGTAGCCGTCGTCGTGGTTGTAGTGCAACTTGAAGTTCAGTTCGACGTTGCTCCATATTTTTTGAGCATATATAAGCTGTACGTGTGCCTGGGTGCTTTTTTCTTCTTCGTTTTCGTAGTATTCTTTGCGACCAATGGCATCGAAGTATTCTCCGCTCGAGTTGTATCTTCTGTTGTAGCCTATGTATTGGGCAGGGCATCCCCACATTGTAATCTTGGATTTCTGGTTGCCGTAGATGATGTTTGCGTTCAGGGAATTGTTTTTTCCGCGCCATGTTGCGCTTAGCATTATGGCATTATGGTTTATGTCGGCTCTGTCGATGTAGCCGTCGCTCAGTATTTTAGCCATTCGTAGGTCTATTGAGAAGCCGTTTTTCATGATGCCGGTGCCTGCCGATATGCTTGCCTTTATTGTGTTGAACGAGCCTCCGTTTATTGTCAGGTCGCCGTATGGTTTTGTGCTTGGCGATTCGGTTGTTATGTCGATGCTTGAGCCGTATGCGTAGGTTCCGCAGGTTGACGAGCCTGTTCCTCGTGTTATTTTTATCTGTCCGACCGAACTTGCAAAGTCGGGCAGGTGGTGCCACAATGTCTGTCGCGATTCTGCATCAATAAGCGGTATTCCGTTGATAGTCACGTTTGTAGTGTTGCTGTTCATCCCGCGTATGCGGAAATCTGTGAATCCTATGCCAGCTCCGCCTTCCGAAAGTGCGACAAACGACGGTGTGTGTTCGAGGATGTAAGGAATTTCGCGGACTATGTTTCTCTCGGTTATGTAGTTATGGTCGTATATGCTGTAGGTCATGGGAGTGCGTTGTTCCGAAAGTTTTTCCAGAACGTGTATGCTGTCTGTTTGCTCGTATTCGGGCGAAAGTGTTATGGTGCCGAGGTCGGTTCCGCCGTTGCCGACTATTATTTTCTCGTCGTAAGGTTCGTATCCGTCGATACTGATGACAATTCTTTGGTTTCCTTTCTTGCACTTGACGAAAAATTCGCCGTTTGCATCGGTAGTTCCGCTTTGTGTGGAGCCGCCAATCATCACTTTTGCTCCGTTAAGATGTTTTCCATCGCGGTCGTTTACGATGCCAGAAATATTCTGCGACAGGCATACGGCTGTCACAAGAATCATGGCTGCTGACAATACGATGTGTTTCATCTGGCTAGTAGTCAATGTGTTAATACCTTTTATCAAAGTGTTTCCCAATCTTGCAATCTAGAAAACGGAACAAACTTAAATTTATTTTCAAGGTGCGAAAATAATGCTTTTGAAAGATAATGGCAAGTCGGAAATTTGGCTTTTTTTATTATGGTAAATATTTATAAAGATTTTTGGTGAAAAAAATAGAATAATTCTTGTATGTGCGAAAAAAATACTAAACTTGCATTTTATTGTAAACACAATAATTGTAAATACAATAATTTTATGAAAATGGAATCTAAAATATTGATTGATAATCCTTTTGTTGTCGGGAAATATATTTCTGATGAGTATTTTTGTGACCGTTTGGAGGAAACAAAAACTTTGATAAAGCATATCGAAAATGGAAGGAATGTTGCGCTTATATCGCAACGACGCATAGGAAAGTCTGGACTTATTGAGCATACGTTCAGTCGGAAACAAATAGAATCAAGATATTACACCTTTTTTATTGACATTTATGGGACTCGTTCGTTTGCCGAGTTCATCTACATTCTAGGCAAGGGAATTTTCGAGCAGTTGAAAACGCGGAATAAAAAGTTTAGGGAGCAATTTTTTAGGATTGTGCGTTCGTTGAAGGTGGGTTTTTCTTTCGATTCTGCAACGGCTTTGCCATCATTCGACCTTAGCCTTGGTGATGTGTCTTCGCCAGATGTTACCCTTGACGAGATTTTTGAGTACATAGATTCTGCCGACAAGCCTTGTGTGATTGCATTTGATGAATTCCAGCAGATTGCAAATTATCCCGACGGAGAAAGGGTGGAGGCTTTGCTTCGTACAAAGATTCAGCATTGCAAGAATGCACAGTTCATATTCGCGGGAAGCAAGAGGCATCTTATGGCAAAGATGTTTATGTCGGCAACTAAACCATTCTATCAGAGTGTGTTGACTATGGGGTTGACACCAATTCCTTATCAGTCGTATCTGAAATTCGCCCAGGAAAAGTTTAGGGTTTGTGACAAATTGGTTTCGGATGATGTTGTTGAAAAGGTTTACAATATGTTTGATGGTACATCGTGGTATGTGCAGATGATGATGAATGAGTTGTTTGCGCTTACGCCACGGGGTGAAAAATGTGATGTTGACAAGATTGAATATGCTTTTGCAAATGTGGTTGGCAGTCAAGATATGGCTTTTCGGGAACTTATGGATAGGATTCCTGCAAAGCAAAAGCAGTTGTTACTTGCGATTGCGAAGGATGGAGATGCAAAGTCTATTACTTCGGGCGCATTTATAAAAAAGCATAGGCTGTTGTCGGCTAGTTCGATACAAGTTGCGGCAAAGGCTTTGCTCAATGAAGATATTATTACTCAAGAAAATGGAGCTTATAGAGTTTACGATTATTTCTTTGCCGAATGGATAAGGGGAAATTTTTAACAATTCCGCTTGTGCGTTGATTTTCAAATTTTATCAGCCCCATCAAAAAAAAACAACATAATTCACATAAAAGTGGTAACTTTGCACCTTAAAAAATTTAAAGAACAAAATATGGGTATAATTAGTTTTTTGTCTAAGATGTTCGGTACCAAGTCGGAACGTGACTTGAAGGCACTGACACCGATACTTAACGAAGTACTTGCGCTCGAAGACGAATTTCTCGCTTTGACGAACGATGAACTGAGAAACCGTACTCAGGAACTTCGCAAAGGTATTCACGAACATATCAAGGACGAGGAAAATAAGATTGCCGAACTGAAGGAAAAGGCACAGAACCTCGACATCTGGGAACGCGAAGATGTGTTCAACGAGGTTGACAAGATAGAGGAAAAAATCGACAAGAAAATCGAGGAGCACCTGCTTACAATTCTCCCGCAGGCGTTTGCAATACTGAAGGAAACAGCCCGCCGTTTCAAGGAAAATGCCGAGGTGGTGGTGACTGCTACCGATTTCGACCGCGACCTTGCCGCATCCAACGACTTTGTAACTATCGACCACGATATGGCCATCTGGAAAAATTCGTGGGTTGCCGGTGGTAACACTGTTACGTGGGATATGGTTCACTACAATGTGCAGCTCATCGGCGGTATAGTTTTGCATCAGGGAAAAATCGCCGAAATGGCAACTGGTGAAGGTAAAACCCTCGTGGCAACCTTGCCTGTATTCCTCAACGCATTGACGGGTAGGGGAGTACATGTTGTAACCGTGAACGACTACCTTGCAAAACGTGACTCCGAGTGGATGGGGCCGCTGTATATGTTCCACGGACTATCGGTTGATTGCATCGACAAGCACGAACCTAACAGCGATGCACGTCGTAAGGCTTACGCTTCGGATATTACTTTCGGAACAAACAACGAGTTCGGTTTCGACTATTTGCGTGACAACATGGCACTTTCGCCATCCGATTTGGTTCAGCGCAAGCACAACTATGCGATTGTTGACGAGGTCGACTCGGTGCTTATCGATGATGCCCGTACGCCGTTGATTATTTCTGGTCCTACGCCCAAGGGCGACGACCAGCTTTTCGATGACTTGAAGCCTCAGGTTCAGCAACTTGTTGCCGCACAGAAGGACTTGTTCAACAAGATTTTCAACGATGCCAAAAAACTTATCGCCGAAGGCAACCAGAAAGACGGTGGTTTCAAGTTGTTGCAGGCTTACAAGGCATTGCCGAAGAACAAGGCTCTCATCAAGTTCCTTTCGGAACAGGGTATGAAGGCTTTGTTGCAGAAGACCGAAAACTTCTACATGCAGGACAACAACAAGATGATGCACCTTGCAACCGATGACTTGTATTTCGTTATCGAGGAAAAACTCAATTCGGTTGACCTTACCGACAAGGGCTTCGACCTGCTGGCAAATTCTACATCAGACCCCAATTTCTTCGTTATGCCCGACATCGGCGTATCTCTTGCCGACCTTGAAAAGGAAAATCTTCCTACACCGGAGAAATTGCAGAAAAAGGACGAGATTATTCGCGACTATTCAATAAAGTCGGAACGTATCCACACTATAAACCAGTTGCTTAAGGCATACACAATGTTTGAGAAAGATGTGGATTATGTGATTATCGACAACAAGGTTAAGATTGTTGACGAGCAGACTGGCCGTATCATGGAAGGTCGCCGTTGGTCCGACGGTTTGCATCAGGCAGTTGAATCGAAGGAAAATGTAAAGGTCGAGGCTGCAACCCAGACCTACGCAACAATTACCTTGCAGAACTATTTCAGGATGTACCACAAGCTATCGGGTATGACTGGTACAGCAGAGACCGAGGCTGGCGAATTCTGGGACATCTACAAGTTGGATGTTGTTACAATTCCGACCAACAAGCCCGTTATCCGTAACGACTACGAAGACCTTATCTATAAGACCACAAAGGAAAAATATGCAGCCGTAATTGACGAAATCGAACGTTTGGTTAAGATTGGCCGTCCGGTGCTTGTCGGTACTACTTCGGTCGAGGTTTCCGAGTTGCTGAGCAAGATTCTTACCCGTAAGGGCATAAAGCACAATGTGTTGAATGCTAAGTTGCACAAGCGCGAGGCCGACATTGTTGCCGAGGCTGGTCAGTCGAGTACGGTAACCATTGCTACCAACATGGCAGGTCGTGGTACCGATATTAAGTTGTCGCCAGAAGTGCGTGCTGCTGGCGGTCTGGCTATCATCGGTACCGAGCGTCACGAAAGCCGTCGTGTTGACCGCCAGTTGCGTGGTCGTGCAGGTCGTCAGGGTGACCCGGGTTCGTCACAGTTCTTTGTTTCGCTCGAAGATAACCTTATGCGTCTGTTCGGTTCCGACAGAATTGCAGCCATTATGGACAAGATGGGACATCAGGAAGGCGAGGCTATTCAGCACTCGATGATTTCGAAGTCTATTGAGCGAGCACAGAAGAAAGTCGAGGAGAACAACTTCGGTATTCGTAAGCATTTGCTTGAGTACGATGATGTTATGAATGCACAGCGTACCGTAATATACAAGAAGCGTCGCAATGCCCTCGATGGCGAGCGTCTTGGCGCCGACATTGCAAACATGATGAACGATGTGTGCGTTTCGTTGGTTGACGAATGCTACGGAAGTTATACATACGACGAGTTCAAGTTCGAGGTTTTCAAGACTTTGGCAATCGATATTGACCTTGAAGAGCAGAAGTACGACAATATGTCGCGCAACGAACTTGTTGACTATCTGTACGAAAACCTCCGCGAAACTCACAAGCGCAAGGCTCAGCAGATTGCCGAGCAGGCTTATCCGACAATCAAGTATGTTTACGAGAACAAGGGCAATATGTACACCAACATCATCGTTCCGATTACCGATGGCGTAAAGCAGTACAATGTTGTCGTGAACTTGGAAAAAGCATATCAGACAAAGGGCGAGGAGATTGTTCACGCTTACGACAAGACTGCAGTTCTCCGCAACATCGACGAGTCGTGGAAGGAGCATCTGCGCGAGATGGACGATTTGCGTCAGTCGGTTCGTGCCGCTTCGTACGAGCAGAAAGACCCGTTGCTGATTTACAAGCTCGAGTCGTACAACATTTTCAAGGAAATGCTCGACAAGACCAACCGTTCAATCATTTCCATCTTGATGAAGGCATACATCCCGATGTCGAATCCTGACGATGTGAAGGAGGCACATCAGCCTCGCCAGAGGTTGGATACCAGCCGTATGCGTACAGGCCGTGAGGAAATCGGAGGCAACCGTCCGCAGTACAACGACCCGAGCGCAGGCAAGCCAAAGAACGAACCTGTCCGTGTTGAAAAGAAGGTCGGCAGAAACGACCCGTGTCCTTGCGGTAGCGGCAAGAAGTTCAAGAATTGCCACGGTGCAATGATGGGAGAGAATGAATAATTGGCAATTAACAATTGATAATTGATAATGTATAATGGATAATTTGTAGAGACGTTGCGCGCAACGTCTCTACAATTTTAAACCATCATAAACCATTTCAAACCACATCAAACACCTAAAACCCTTTGAAGCAAGGGAACGTAACATGCAATGCGTTGTGCCGCTATTTTTTTTGCAAAAAATAATTGTCATCTTATCCAAAATGATTATATTTGTAACTCAATGTATATGTAAATTATGTCGAATAGTTATAAATATTATGGGCTTATGAAAAGAATTGCATTTTTTGTTTTGTTTATAGTAGTGTCGGTTTTGGCGATGGGGCAGTCGGCGCAAGACATGACGGTTAAGTTTATTGGGAAACTTAATGGCAATCTCTATCAGCGTCTTGATAGCGTTAGGTTTACGAACTTGACTCGGGGATGGTCGGAGACTATAATTTATCCCGACACAACAATAGTATTGAATGCTATTGTAAATGTGAATGATAATGAATTTAAGGCTGCGGGGTTTGAACAGAATGTGCCCAATCCTTTCGACTGCAACACTTCGGTGGATTTTTCTGTTCTGCAGGATGAGAATGTCAAGTTGCAGTTGTTTGATGCCGCTGGAAAGCAGTGTGCGGAATTGAATGTTGCTCTGAATGCAGGTTCGCATAAGTTTGAAATTACAGCATCGAAACCGCAGACATATATATTGAAGGCAGTTGCTGGTGCAAAGACATATTCCGTGCGAATGATAAATGTTGGTAGTTGTGGTGGCGATGGAATACGGTATGGTGGAAAGGCTGATGTCTTGGCAAAATTTTATACAGAAAATGAATTCTTTCTTGGTGATAACATTGAATATGTTGGTTTTGCCAATATAGATGGAGAAACTATTGAGAGTGAAAGGTTTACGCAACCGCTTGTTATGAGTCAGGAAGTTATATTGCAGTTTACGCATTATTCCAGACCGAGTGTTGAAACTTTGTCGGCATCGGGGATACAGACTAATCAGGCAAAATTGTATGGCTGCATAAGTTCAGATGGTGGGGCTTCTATAATATCGCGTGGTTTTGTTTATGGAACAGAAATAGACAATCTTTCTGAGGATGTTGCAAGCAGTTCGTCATCAAGTAGTTTTAATAAGACGATTCAGGGTTTGTCTGATGCAACAACTTACTATTATAGAGCATACGCTGTCAATGAGGCTGGAACTGGTTATGGTGATGTAATGTCGTTTACGACAGATGTTGCATCAAGTCTGCCAACTGGATTTGTTGATGGTTATGGTTATGTAGATTTAGGTTTGCCAAGCGGTATGAAATGGGCAGTGTGCAACTTAGGCGCAGCAAATCCTGAAGATTATGGTAATTATTATTCATGGGGCGAAACAGAAACAAAAAATTCTTATTCTTGGGGAACATACATATATTGTAATGGTGAGAGCAATCGTCTTACAAAATATTGTAGCAGTCCTATTTATGGGAACAACGGATATGTTGATAACCTTTCTTTTTTGGAAGCATCGGACGATGCGGCAACTGTAAATATGGGAGAAACCTGGCGGTTGCCTACATCGGAAGAATTGAACGAATTGTTTAGTAGTTGTACGATGTCATATACAGTTCAGAATGGCATAAGCGGATGTTTGGTGACTGGTCCAAACAACAATGGCATTTTCTTGCCAAATGCAGGTTATATGCTTGATGGTGATGTTTATAATGCAGTATCTTTTGGCTATTACTGGGCAAATTCAATGGATGTGAACAGTCCGCAATATTCTTGGATGTTAAATTCCAATTCAAGCAATGCTTCTGTTGATGTTTCAGATCGCTTTAAAGGTTTCACAATTCGTCCAGTATGTATGCATGACCCTGATGCTCAACCGGTAGCTCCGACAGTGGTGACTGGAACTGCGTCAAACATTACTATAACGGGCGCAACGCTTAGCGGATATATATCTTCGAATGGCGGCTCTCAGGTTGTTTCTAGTGGTTTTGTTTATGGTACAAGTCAGGATGACCTTTCGCAGAGTATAGAAGGAGATGCTAGTATGGGCGGTTACAATTTGACTATTACGGACCTTTGGGGCGATACAACATATTATTACAAGGCGTTTGCAACTAACACCGAAGGCGTTTGCTATGGTGAGGTTCGCTCGTTTAGGACTGCATCGTATAGTCCGGCTACGGGTATTGTCGATGGTTGCGGCTATGTTGATCTCGGTTTGCCAAGCGGTACGCTTTGGGCGACTTGCAATGTTGGGGCTAATAATCCTGATGATTTTGGAAACTACTATGCATGGGCAGAAACGGAAACCAAGGAGTTATATACAATAGATACATATCGGTATTACACCAATTTAACATCATATTCTTCTGGTTTTACAAAATATTGCACCGAACCAAGTTATGGAAGTCTCGGGTTTACAGATAATAAAATAATATTGGATTTGCAGGATGATGCGGCAACGGTCAATATGGGAGCAAATTGGAGAACACCAACGCCATTTGAATATAATGAACTCAGAAACAATTGTACTATAGAATATACAACACAGAATGGTGTGAATGGAGCACTCTATACGGGACCAAACGGAAATAGTATCTTCTTGCCGGCAGCGGGTCGTCGCTTGGGCACAAACCTATATAATGCAAATGATATTGGTCATTATTGGTTGGACTTCCTTAGTTATGTCCGTTCTGACGAGGCATCGGATGTCTATTTTAATCGTGGTACATGTGAGGATAATTATTCGGAAGGTAGATCTTTCCGTTATTATGGATATTCTGTTCGTCCGGTTTGCAAATCGTTGCGAAGTTCCCAGGAGTCTTATGTGCCAACGGTGTTGACTGTTTCATCATCAGGGGTTACTGCAATGGGTGCAGTTATTAATGGCTATGTAGTCGCAGATGGCGGAGCAGATGTGACATCGCGAGGTTTTGTATATGGTACCAGTGGTGGCAGTCTTAACAGGACTATTGAATGTGGAGAGGAAACGGGTGAATTTGCCAAGCAATTAGAAAACCTTTCTCCATCGACAACATATTATTATAAGGCATACGCAGTTAATAGTGAAGGAACAGCGTATGGCGATGTTAAGTCGTTTACGACTAGCGAACAAGGCCAGATAGCGGGTTATGCAAATGGTTACGGCTATGTTGACCTTGGATTGCCTAGCGGTACTTTGTGGGCGACGCGCAATGTCGGTGCAATTAGTGAAACTGGCTATGGAGATTTTTATGCGTGGGGAGAAACAGAACCCAAGGAAACATATTCGGCGGATTCATATATCTATAGTTATGGCTCTAGCGAGAGTTACACAAAATATTCTGTAGAGTCTCAATATGGGTATCAGGGATTTGTGGATAGCTTGATTACATTGGAACCAATGGACGATGCCGCTACGGTACATTGGGGAGCCTACTGGAGGATGCCTTCAAGTGAAGAAAAGGAAGAACTTAGGGAAAATTGCTCTATGGTGTTTGTAAGTCGGAATGGCGTGGCTGGTACACTAATAACAGGTCCTAATGGCAATAGCATTTTTATGCCTGCTGCTGGTTTTTGGTCAAATAATCATTATTGTGAAGAAGGGACCACATGTGCATATTGGTGTAACTCGCTATGTTTTCAGTTTGGGCATTATACTAATTCGTATGCCGGTTCTACGCTTTTTAGGTATGATAATTTTCCGTCGTCTTGTGCTGGTCGTTCCTTAGGTTATACGGTACGCCCTGTACGTGCATTCCCGCAAGGTTCTCAGACAACAGAAATACCATCGGTGCAGACGATGTCCGTATCTAACGTAATGGTTAATAATGCTACACTTAATGGAAATGTTGTGGCTGAAGGCATGGATTTGCTTTCTCTTGGATTTGTTTACGGTACCAGTGAGAATAACCTTTCGTGCATAATAGAATGTGCTATTGTGGATGGCGACTACACTGCGACATTGGTGGGTTTGTCATCTGGAACTACTTATTACTACAAGGCATTTGCAACTAATAGCGCAGGAACGGCATACGGTGCAGTTATGTCGTTTGAGACGGCTCAACAAGATGGTCCCGAAATTTCGTATTTTACCGATAGTCGTGATGGCAATACATACGCGATGGTTACTATTGAAAACCAGACTTGGATGGCAGAGAACTTGCGCTATGCTGATGGTATTGATGTCGGGCTTTCGTCAAGTACAACAGTTGCTCGTCGTTTTTATCCGGATAATGTCAGTTCAAATGTAAGTATTTATGGTTACCTTTACAACTGGCCAGCTGCAATGAATGGTGAAAATAGCAGTGCTGAAAATCCAAGTGGTGTGCAGGGTATTTGTCCAAGTGGATGGCATTTGCCTAGCAATTCCGAGTGGCAGCAATTGTGTGATGCTTTGGGTGGCAATAATTTGGATGTGCATTATAATAATCCAGGTTCTCAGCTTGCTGGTCATGCCGAATTATGGGATGACGGCTTTTTGGATAGGGCTGAGAATTTTGGTGTAACTGGTTTTAATGCCTTGCCTGCTGGCGGTTATTCTCCATCTGATGGCGGGTATTGTTTCGGTTTTGATGGATGTGTATATTTTTGGACATCTACGGAGTTGGAAGAATCGGCAAATCACGTAAGAGTCTGGGGAATGAATTGCGGAAGTACATCATTTGGTAACAATTATTATACAAAGAATTGGGGGTATAGTGTTCGTTGTGTTTTGAATGAATAGTTAGGTCCTTCCATATTCACCATTTTGTGCGATTACATTGGTATTCGCCGAATTGTTGTACCTGTGTTATTATTGCCTGGCATTTGGTTTTATGTGAAAATATCTTAACTCATTTCAAATATATTTGACGTTGCACGCAACGTCTCTACAGATTTCGAAAATAAATTTCAAACAAATTTTCAAATTTTCAAACCTTCAAATCATCAAACAACCATAAACAACATCAAACCACCTAAACCTACAAACCTAGAAATTAGAAACTTAAAATATGTTATAAATCATATTTAAAAAGTTTTGCCAATTGAAATAATTGCTAATTTTGCACACGTCTATAGTGGACGATTTTTTAATTTAAGTAGTTAATTATAAACAGTTTAATAAAAACAATAAAATGAAGGCTTATAACTTTAACGCAGGTCCATGCGTATTGCCAAAAGAAGCGATTGAATCTACTATCAACGCTATCCGTGATTTTGATAACACTGGTATCGGTCTTATGGAAATCTCTCACCGTACACCAGGTTGGGAACGTACAATGGAAGAAACTCGCCAGCTTTGGAGAGACATCCTCAACATTCCTGCTGAATACGAAATATTGTTCCTCGGTGGTGGTGCTAGCACTCAGTTTATGACTGTTCCTGCTAACTTGCTCAACAAGAAGGCTGCTTACTTGCAGACTGGCGTTTGGGCTAAGAAGGCTGCTAAGGAAGCTAAGCTCTTCGGTAATGTAGAAATCGTTGCTTCGTCGGAAGACAAGACTTACAGCTACATTCCTAAGGGATGGAACGTTCCTGCTGATGCAGATTACTTCCACATCACAACCAACAACACCATTTACGGTACCGAAATCCGCAAGGACTTCGACGCAAGCGAAATCAACAACGTAATGCTTGTTGCCGATATGAGCTCCGACATCATGAGCCGTCCAGTTGACGTTAAGAAGTACGGACTTATCTACGGTGGTGCACAGAAGAACGTTGGTCCTGCTGGTGTTACTTTCGTAATCGTTCGCAAGGACATCCTCGGCAAGATTGCTGACCGTCAGTACATGAACCCATTGCCAACAATGGTTGACTACCGCACTCACGCAGCAGAAGAGGCTAAGAACATCTCTATGTTCAACACTCCTCCAGTACTCCCGATTTTCGTAATGCACGAAACCTTGAAGTGGTTGAAGAACACTATCGGTGGTGTTGCTGAAATGAACAAGATTAATATGAAGAAGTCGAACCTCCTTTACGAAGAAATCGACCGTAACTCGATGTTCCGTGGTACAGTAGAATGCAAGGAAGACCGTTCAATCATGAACCACTGCTGGGTAATGGCAGAAGGTCGCGAAGACAAGGAAGCTGAATTTATGGCTTTCGCAAAGGAACGCGGTATGGTTGGTATCAAGGGTCACCGTTCTGTTGGTGGTTTCCGCGCTTCTCTCTACAATGCTTGCACAATCGAAGCAGTAGAAGCTTTGGTATCATGCATGCAGGATTTCGAAAAGAAGTACAAATAGTATTGGCTATTTCGATTATAAAGGCTGCCCGACGGGTGGCCTTTTTTGTTTATGGTTGCTCGTCATCGGGGACGTCGTGTCTGGCGTTGGGTACGGCAAATATTACGACAAGGTCGCCAACGGCACCGGCAATCGGGACAATTATGCGGGCAATAGAGCCAGCAGGAATAAATACAAATGTCGCAAGCAATACCATGGCTGTCATAATGCCTACGGCACCAGCTTTTTGTGCAATGGTCATTCCTCCGCGCTTATGGTAGTTGCGTATGTACTTGCCTAACCACGATGCCAATAGCCATTGCTGAAGGCGAGGCGAATTGCGGTAGAACAGCCACGATGCCAACAGAAGGAATGGGGTGGTGGGAAGTCCTGGCAATACAACTCCAAGAGCTCCAAGTCCAACTGCTATCAGACCGAATATTATGTACAAGTAGCGTTTCACTATGAAAAAATCTTCGCAAAGGTACTGATTTTAGGAATAATTGACAGTCAAAAATAAATTTTAGAAAAAAAATCCTTTGATTTGAAATAAATGTCTTATCTTTGCAGTCCCAAAACTGACGGATTCGTCTAACGGTTAGGACGGCAGCCTCTCACGCTGCAAATAAGAGTTCGATTCTCTTATCCGTTGCAAAAAAGCCACCAGAACGGTGGCTTTTTTGTGTAATAAGTAATTTACCGTACAAATACCTGTTTCACTGGTTTCCCTCGCCAGGCTTCTGGCATTTTTAAGTCAAGAATGTATGCTATGCTGGCGGCAACATCATATTGTGCAATGGGGTCGTTGAATGTATATCCTGAACGCACATTGCGGCCGAAAAATACAAGTGGGCTTTCCATGTCTTCCATGGCGAGGCTGCCGTGTCCATGGTCGTGTCCGCCGTGGTCGCCAGTAACTACAATTATTGTGTCTTCGTAGATTCCAGCATCCTTGAGAGCCTGTATTATTCGTCCTACGCATTTGTCAACGCGAGCCAGATATTCGTAATATCCGTCGGAATACCAACCGTATTTGTGGCCAGGGCCATCGGGACCGTCGAAGCAGGCTGCGTAAAACATAGGCTTGCTTTCGGTTATGTATTTTACTATGTGGTCGCAGTTTTTCTCTACGGGTTCCCAGCCTTCGCTGAAAAAATGCACGTGGCTTATGGCAAGTGTGTCAATCACATACTTAATGCCGTCCCATTCGAAGGTGCATCCGGTTTCTGCTTCTGGGTATTGTTCTCGGATAATTGAGAATATGGTGGGGAAGATGCCGTTTTTGTTTGTGGTTGACGATGGCAGGTCGTGTTTTTTAGAATCCCAAGTTGTGTAGCCGTGCATTTCTGGACCTACACCCATGAACATTGATGCCCAGTTTACTCCCGAGTCGGAGGGTAGGACAGAGCGCTTGTGCATATTGCAACTGCCGTTTTTAATTAGGTTGCGTATGTTGGGTATATTGTTGCGAACGTTGTCGAAGTCGTGGGCAGCCCAGCCGTCGAGACCTATTAATATTACGTGTTTAGCAAGCGGTTGTGCCTGAAATTGTGCTGATATTGAAACAATTACGATAAGTAAAGCGAATAGTTTTTTCATCGGTAATAAAATTTTGGTAAAAGACCCTGTATAAAAACAAAAAAGACAGACTGTTAATCTGTCTTCTCTGCGGTGTGGAAGGGACTCGAACCCTCGACCCCCGGCGTGACAGGCCGGTATTCTAACCAGCTGAACTACCACACCAGCTGATTGCTTCGTGAAAAGCGATGCAAAAGTACTGCTTTTTTTGAACTCTGCAATAGATTTTTCATTTTTTTTTGAAAAAAGTTTCATAAATTTTGCTATTTGCTTATTATCAAAGTGTTGCGTGTGGCGAGATAAAAATGATTTTCAATGTTGGTAAATTTGGCTTACCTTTGTGTCCGATTTGCTTGTAATGTATGAGAATTAGACTGTTAATAGTTCTTTTGGCAGAGTTGCTGGTGTCGTGTCGGACTACCGACGGCGACAATGGTGGCTTTTCGCTTGAGAAGAAAAACGATACCTTATATAATCTAGTTCTCGAAACCGACAGCAGTCGCGATGTGTGGGAACTGCGTTTTCCTGTCTATCGCTTCTGCACAGGCGACATGGACGGCGACAGCATTGTGGATGCCGTAGTGGGTGTGGAGAAAATCACCCGTTTCGACCCTGTAGTGCGCCGACGCGTGTTTATGTTCCGCAATAATGGCGGCAAGGTGCGACCGCTGTGGATGGGGTCAAGGCTGGGACAGCCGGTTGTCGATTTTCGTGTCGTGCAGGTCGATGGCGAAACGAGGCTTCGTAGTGTGGAGGAGGAGAAAAACGGAAAATTTTTGGTCGCAGAATATCGGTGGAGTTCTTTCGGTGTGAAATTTATTAGGTATATTTGCCGTGATTTTGAATTTGACAACTCAATGAAAATTTTAAATGATAAATAATATGAAGAGATTTTGTATCAACGCATTATGCGTAATGATGGCTGTTTCGATGTTGCTTTTTGGATGCAAGTCGAAGGAAAACAAGGATGGCGAAGATGTAAAAGCGGAAGAAACTGCGAATGCGGTGAATCCAAATGGAGCGAAATTGTCGTTTGACTGCGACTTGCCGACTTATATTTGTGGCTGCCATGTCGATATTGAGAACATGAAGGATAAGGTTGACCTGGATATGGATATTTCTCAGCTGAACCTTGCCGACTTGCGTATTTTGCGTAACATCTTTGCTGCACAGCAGGGCTATTGCTTTACCGACGCTTTTTTGAGGCATGTCTATGGCGCAACATCATGGTACTATGATATTGCATTTGAGAAGGCTTATGGTGACCCAGTGAAGGTGAAATATACCGATGAGCAGAATAAGTTTATTGAAAGAATCAAGGCTCGCGAAGAGGAGTTGCAGAAATCAAATTACAATCCGCTCGAAGGCTATCTGACTAATTATAATAATGTTGTCAATATGTATCAGCTCGATAGCGCTGATAATACTCTCAAGGATTTGATTTCGAGGAACGGTTTTGCAATTGTGGAAGGTATGGACGACCAGTTGTTCCATATTTACGAGAAGAACGACTACTCTGATTTTCCGAGCTTTGTGACCACCGATATGTACTTGCAGTTGTATCACATGTATTTCGACTTCCTGCTT
Organism: uncultured Bacteroidia bacterium; assembly: GCA_902776565.1. GTDB lineage: Bacteria > Bacteroidota > Bacteroidia > Bacteroidales > ML635J-15 > Bact-19. The sequence continues at coordinate 190,739 of CACYQN010000006.1, read as the reverse complement.
CGTGACCTCGAGCAGACCAAGCTGATGGGTGAACTGAAAAGTTTTGCCACCACCATGCATTCCGAAATGCTGAAGATTGCAAAAAGCGCTTCCGACCCTGTAATAAAGGATGCAGCCGAATACAATGCAACTTTCTATGCTATAGGTCTTAGCCTGTTGACAGACAACAAGAATTATGAAGTTCCTGCCAAATACAAGGAGGACTTTGATGTTGAAATCGGCAGTGTAAATAAGGCATCCGACAATTTTTCGGAATTTCTAGGATGGGAAGATGTTATGTTCCCGTATAGTTTGTTCCGTCCGCGTGGTCACTACATTCGCGACGATGCCTTCAAGCGTTACTTCAAGTCGATGATGTGGTTCCAGTATGTTTCGTTCTGTCTTGATGATGATATTCAGTTCGGCAGGGCAGTTCTTAATGCCGATGTCATAAGGAAGAGTGCCGACTTGCAGAAAAGGTACAAGGGCATAGTCGAGCCTATTACTTTCATTGTTGGAGAGCCTGACAATGTGTCGGTTATGCAACTTTCGGAGGAAATGGCAAAGTCTAACCTGACTGCCGAAAAGATTTTTGGCAGCAATTCTGAAATGTCAAAGTTCCGCTCAACGATAAAGAAAATTGCTGACCGGCAGAACCGTATTTCACCTAAGCAACTTGTTTCGTGCAAGGATAAGATTAATCTTATGCCGCAGAGGTATTTGGCTGATAACGAGATTCTTCAGGAACTCGTTGATGTTATCAATAAACCAACTCAGCGTGCATTACCCAAAGGTTTGGATGTGCTTGCCGCTTTCGGTAGCGATGATGCATACAAGATTTTGATAGATGAATATCAGGAAGATAAGGAATGGCCTGATTATGTCACTGAGTTCGAAAATGTTAAGAAGACTATGAAGAAGGTCAACTGGAACGCTACGATGTACAACAAGTGGATGCAATCGCTCAACACCTTGTTGGAGAAGGATTCGCGTCATCCTTACTTTATGAAGACTTACCAGTGGGCAAAGAAGAACATCAATGCTGCGCTTGCTTCGTGGGCGGAGCTAAAGCACGACTGCATACTTTACGGAGAACAACCTATGGGTGCTGAATGCGGTGGTGGCGAGGATTTGCCAGAACCTGTTGTCGTTGGCTATGTTGAACCAAATCTGGCATATTGGAACAAGGCAATCGAATTGCTTGATATGACAGAGAAGATGTTGAAGGACAACGGAATGCTCACAGCGAAGGCGAAGAGTATCACCGAAAGCATGCGCGAAAAGGCTCAGTTCCTCAAGACGGTGAGCGAGAAGGAATTGGCAGGCAAGAAGTTGACAGAACAGGAATACAACCAGATTGAATATATCGGCAGTAGTTACGAATGGCTGACGCTTGATATGCTTAATGCTGGTGCCGAAAATCCAATTTACGATTGGTACGAAATAAAGGGAGCCGACCGCAAGGTGGCAGTTGTTGCCGATGTTTACACAGCAAACTCTGGCAACAATCCCGACAAGTCGATTATGTATGTTGCTACGGGAAATGTCAATACGATTTATGTAATCGTAGAGATTGAAGGAAAACTTTGGCTGACACGCGGTGCTGTTCTGTCGTACAGGGAGTTTGATGTTCCGTTGGGCAATCTGAGACTTACCGACGAGGAATGGCAGGATATGCTTGAGAAGGATCCTCGTTATGGTGTTCCTGAGTGGATTAAGGAAATTGTTGCTCCTGGCAAATTGCCAAAGAGCAACGAGATTATATTCTATAGCTCGGGATGCTAATGAAATCCTTTCGTAAAAATATGAAAATGGAAGGCATGATTATTCGTGCCTTCTTTTCTATTTTCTTGTTTGTTGGTGCTATCAGTTTTAATAGTTGTAGTAATACTTCAAGTGAGATATCTGAGGAAAGTATTCCGCATTACGACACTTTGCGCATAGCTTTCACTGGCGATATTCTTCTCGACAGGGGTGTGCGCAAGTTTATTGAAAAGCATAGCGTTGATTCGCTTTTCCGTCCCGAAATTGATTCGGTGTTTGCTGCAAACGACTTTGTAGTCGGCAACCTCGAATGTCCTGCAACAAGCATAGTTTCTCCGATAAACAAACGCTTTATATTCCGTGGCGAACCTGATTGGTTACAAACTCTTTACGAGCACGGAATAACCCATCTCAATTTGGCAAACAACCATTCCATGGACCAAGGTCGGCGCGGACTTGCCGACACCGAAAGCCAAATCCGCAAGCACGGAATAATCCCGCTCGGCTATGGAACGACTATTGCCGAATCCATTGAGCCTCAATTGCTTGCCGAGACACCACGCAAGGTGTATCTTATTACATCGTTGCGTGTTCCGTCCGAAAACTGGGAATACCTTGATAGTGTGCCTTGTGTTTCGGAGAGTAGCATCGCCACAATCGAATTGCAGATTGATAGTCTGAAACACCTTGATTCAAAGTGCTTTGTGTTCGTAATGTTGCATTGGGGAGTGGAGCACATATCTACGCCGTCGCATTATCAGGTTCGTGATGCGCATAGGTTGGTTGCCGCTGGAGCCGACTGCATAGTGGGGCATCATCCGCATTGTCTGCAGACTGTGGAAAACTACAATGGTATTCCAATCTATTATAGCATAGGCAATTTCATATTCGACCAGAAAAAGCCGATAAATACCCGAGCTGCAATCGTAGCCGCCACAATAACAGCCGATTCGGCATCGTTTGAAATGTTGCAGGTGGAGATAGAAAACTGTGTGCCAAGGTTGGTTGAGGAATAGGAGGGTTTTGCTTTCTGGATTTTGTCCAATTTGTTGATAAAAATATTTCTGAAAGAATGTGGTTTTGTGTAAATTTGCAGAGTAAACATTGATTTTTATGTCAAACGAATCTGTAATAAAGGTTTTTGAAGGGAAGAATGTCTGCGTTGAATGGAACGAAGTTGCTGTACTCCAATGGGATAAATATACATTGAGGAAAGTACTCAAGTCGGGAATCCCGAAGAACGAAAATTTGTAAAATAAATCGATAATGAACAGAATAATTCTCATCGGCAACGGATTTGACTTGGCATACGGCTTAAAAACGAGTTATGCCGATTTTATTGACTGGTACTGGGAGCAAAGGATAAATACTCTGAAATCCGAACATACGAACGAAAGCGACGATGGACTTTGCAAATTAATAATCAACTATGGTATTTGGAGCAGCTATTATACAGATGCCAGCACTTTTAACAAGTTGAGTATCTATGATATATTGAACAATATCCAAAGCCAGAAAGATAAATTCAAGGTCATACCTTCTAGATTGTTTCAAGGAATAATAACGGAACTAAATGACAAAAAATGGGTGGACATTGAAAACGAATATTACAATTTGCTGACTTCGATTGATGATAGTGACGAAATAAAAGGCATCAACAACGAGCTGGGCATTATCAAGAAATATCTGGCTGACTATCTAAAGGAAATAGAGAAAAACACTGCAAATCCTTCCATCAACTACGATATAGAAAACATTTTGTTCAAACCGATACTTGCAAAGGATGTCGCCGTCAGCTCTTCTGAAGTTTTCTGGGACATCATTGACGACAGGTTGAAATACAAAGAGCAAAAGTTAAACGAATTGATTGACGGCTATCATAAGATACAATATAGTGCAAGTCATGTTAAAGAATTTAAGGAAAAAGGAGGGTCTGTTAATTGCATAAAAGCCGAAACATACGGATACCCAATTGAACTTTTGTTGCCTGATAGAATTATGCTCTTGAATTTTAATTATACCGATATTGCAGACAAGTATTTCCCGAAGAATTCGGATAAATTTATTGTCAATCATATTCATGGCACATTGAATAATTTTGAAAACATAATATTTGGATACGGCGACGAGCAGGACAAGACATTCAAGGACTTGCAGAAAAGAAACGACAAGGAGAGTTTAAAAAACATAAAGACAATAAAGTACCTTGAAGCACCAGCATATAGAAAACTGCTTGCGTTTATGGAATCTTCTCCATATCAGATATTTATAATAGGGCATTCGTGCGGTCAGTCGGATGGGACTTTGCTCAACACTCTTTTCGAACACAAAAATTGTATTTCGATAAAACCGTTTTACTACAAAAATGGCGATACTGACAATTATATGGAAATAGTGCAGAACATTTCAAGGAATTTCACCGACATGAAACTTATGCGCGACCGAGTTGTAAACAAAACACAATGCGAACCAATGCCACAGGCGGAATGAAAAAGTGTTATATTAGCGGAGAAAAAAATGGACATGGAAGAGAAAAATAACAATACACAGGAAATAATCATTTACCAGACCGATGATGGCGCGGTAAAGATAGATGTTCAGATGGCGGACGATACGGTTTGGCTGACACAACAGCAGATGGCAGAATTATATCAAACATCAAAATCTAATGTTAGTGAACACATCAAGCATATTTTCGAAGAGGGCGAATTGCAAGAAAATTCAGTTGTTCGGAAATTCCGAACAACTGCTTCGGATGGAAAAAATTATAATACTGCATTCTATAACCTAGATATGATAATCTCTTTAGGTTACCGTGTTAAATCATCAGTTGCTACCCAGTTCCGCATTTGGGCAACCAAACGGCTGAATGAATACATAAGAAAAGGTTTTACCCTTGATGATGCAAGACTTAAAAACCTTGGCGGTGGCGGATATTGGAAAGAACTCATCGAACGCATACGCGATATCCGTTCTTCGGAGAAAGTGTTTTACAGACAAATCCTTGACATTTATGCAACTAGCATCGATTATAATCCCAAAGCAGAAATATCAATAGAATTTTTTAAGCGGGTACAGAACAAGATTCATTACGCAGTACACGGGCAAACTGCTGCCGAAGTCATTGTAAGTCGCGCCGATGCCGAAAAGGAGTTTATGGGATTAACGACTTTTGAAGGCGACAGACCACATCTGAAAGATGCCGTCATTGCGAAAAACTATTTGAACGAAAACGAATTGCGTGCGATGGGACAGATAGTTTCTGGTTACCTTGACTTCGCAGAACGCCAGGCCGAACGCCAACAAACAATGACTATGAATGACTGGGCAATGCATCTTGATAAAATACTGACAATGAGCGGAGAAAAATTGCTTCAAGGTGCAGGGCAAGTGTCTCATCAACAAGCCATTGAACACGCAACAAACGAATACAAAAAATATCAGCAACGCACACTGAGCCAAGTGGAGAAAGACTTCTTGGATAATATTAAAACGCTACCTAATAAATAATTGCGACAACCTTTCAACACCTCAATGTTGGCACAAAAATTGAAAAGGGTGCATATAGTTATGTGTTTTGTTTTGGAAAATGTTATTTTTGCACCGTAAATTTCATTGCTATGAAGAAGTTATATTTACTGATAGCGTTTATAATCAGCAGTATGGCGTTGTTTTCGCAAAGTGCCGAAGATGACGGTTATGTGATTGGTTTCGCTCCGTCCGACAGCGCATACATGGATTTCAAGGTCGAAAGGACCGAGTATAGCGATTGGCATAAGATTGGAACTATCCTAAACGAACTTTACGGCTTGGAGCCTAAGGAATTGAGCGAGGCAACTGTCATCTGCGACAAGAAATTCAAGGTTTACGAAGGCTGGAAGGCTGTTTCGGAAATAGACCTTGCCAATCCGCAGAGTACAATTGCTGGAGGAAAGGACAAGTACATCGTGCAGGTGAAATACCGCAAGGGCGGTAGCGAGGATTACGCCGACCAGTCGTCAACCACAACAGCTAACGTGATTATTCTAAACGTTGAAACTGTAAAGGACGGTGTGGGAGAGAAGATGGTTTCGGTTTGCTATCCGTCGTCGAAGTACGAATACGAGGTTGCCGGCGACCTTTCGGCTGAACGTATGTTCAACCTGCCTATCCACGAGTATCCTATTTTTGTGAACATCTATGGTATTCCGCGTGGCTTTGATGCTGCAAAGAATTTGCATCAGCTTGATGTTCATTGGGATGCGCTTTACATGAACAAGGCAATATACGAGTATTTCAAGAAGAAGGGTGCTGCGATAACCCCGCATGAATTGTCGATGATGTCGAAGGCCGCCTACAATGTCGGTCGCGGTTTTTGCACCGTAGGAATGTACCACCGTGCTTTGGAGTACCTGACTTTCGTTTCAAGAAATTCGGCTGGCGAGAAATATGCTGTTTCATGCAATGTGAAACTCGCCGAATGCCTCGACAAGCTAAACCTTGACAATTCGGATGTGTACGACAAGATTATCCTTGCTCACCAGACCAATCCGAAGATGGATGCCCGTGACCTCGACTGTGTCATAAAGGCTTGCATCGCTCGTGGTGAAATTTATGCCGCACAGAAGAAGGTTGATAAGGCCAAGGAATGCTTCCAGAAGGCAACAACTATCGACACTGCAAAGAGGTACACCGCCAAGATTTCGGAATGCATGGAGAATTTGAACAAAATGTTGAACTAAAAAATGCTAGCAATGAAGAAGTTATATATAATTTTCGGTCTTTCGTTAGTTTGCGCTTTCGCAAGTGCTCAGAAATACGATGCGGTTGACAAGTACTGGCTTCCGCAGGAATGTTCGTTCAATATGCAGGACGCTTCGTTGCGCTTTGCCGCCAATGGTTCGAAGAATGTTACGTTGGGCGAGGTGCTTGACGTTTTGTTCAAGGGTAAAACTCTGGAACTGAAGAAGATGTCTTTACTTAGCCAGTCGAAGGTTACGACCATCGAGGTTGCCGACGACATCCGCAAGTTCGACATTCTTTCGCCTGTGAAGATGGTGACTGGCGGTGATGTGCGCTTCGACATTGCCGACTATATGATTGTAGTTGAAGGTACTGTCGGCGGAAAGTCGTTCGGCGACATTATATTCTATGCTTGCAATGCTTCGGGTGCTGCTGGCAAGTCGATGTATAGGAATATCACAGTGATGTCGGATATGTTCGAAAAGGGCTACTCGACAAAGAATTTCCTCGTCGCATACGACTATCAGGATAGGGCAGAGGCTGTGAAGAAGTTCAACGAGATTTGTGCTCCTATACTTGCCAAGCAGAACGAATCTACTGATGGTTTCAGCGAGTCTGACTTTGCAATTCTTGAAAAGCGTAACGCCAGCTTGCTTTACAGCCAGGGTCAGAATTATACCGAGTTCGACCAGAACCGCGATGCTATCGCTGCATTTGGCGGTGCTTACAGACGTTTGGTTTCCGAACTCAAGCAGAAAGGCTACAACGATGTAGAAAAGAAGCGCTTCTCGATGCAGCTCGCTTCCGAGATAGCAAAGAACTACATAAAGATTGGCAAGCCCGAACAGGCATACCAGTACCTTTATCACGCACATAATATGGGACGCGAACTCAACGAGTACAAGTATGCCCTCGATTATGTAAAGTCGCTGAACAGTTACGAAAAAGGTGTTTATGCATCCAAATTGGCTGCCGAAATGAAGTCGAAAGGCTTGGATGTCAGCGATGCCAATACCTATAAGACTATGAATGGAATAAAGTAAATTTGATTTACGATTTTAGATTGACGATTTTACGATTTACGATTGGTGAGGAATAGCCTCACCTTTTTTTGTGTTGATGTCGTACAAATTACCATTTTCTCATTGTTCATAATATTCCAAAATCACGATTGTTTGTTTGATAATAAAAACTTATCTTTGCACGCATAAGAAAATAATTAAAAACAAAATGATAAATAGTAAATTATTAAATCCCAAAAGCGTTGTAATCGTTGGTGGTTCCGACGATGTTCATAAGCCCGGCGGAAAGGTGCTGAAGAATTTGCTTTCAAGTCCTTTCAAAGGTCAGGTGTATGTTGTTAATCCCAAGATGGATGTAGTTCAGGGCGTAAAGAGCTACCATACGGTAGAGGAATTGCCTGAAGTTGACTGCGCTGTGCTTGCAATCGCGGCTAAGTTCTGCGCTCACGCTGTCGATGTTCTTGCAAATACCAAGAAGACCGGCGGTTTCATCATCCTGTCGGCTGGTTTCGGCGAGGAGAACGAAGAAGGCGCAAAGATTGAACGCCAGATTGTTGAATATATCAACAATGTAGGCGGCAGCCTGATTGGTCCTAACTGCACAGGTTTCCTCAACAGCAACTATTGCGGTGCTTTCGATACTCCAATTCCGCAGCTCGACCCTCATGGTGTTGATTTCATCACCGGTTCGGGTGCAACTGCTGTGTTCATCAAGGAATATGGTATTTCCAACGGTTTGAAATTCAATAGTGTATGGGCAGTCGGAAACTCGGCTCAGATTGGTATCGAGGATGTTCTCGAACACCTTGACAATACTTTCGACCCAGTTAAGAGTTCGCGCGTAATCATGCTCTATATGGAAAAGATTGGCGACCCGCAGAAGATGCTCAAGCATTCACGCTCGCTCATCAACAAGGGATGCCACATTGCCGCCATTAAGTCGGGCGGTTCTGCCGCTGGTAGCCGTGCTGCTTCGTCGCACACTGGCGCTTTGGCAACAAACGATGCCGCTGTTGATGCTCTTTTCCGTAAGGCTGGTATAGTTCGTTGTAGCAACCGTCAGGAACTGACAACCGTTTGCGCTGTTTTCATGCATCCTGAAATTAAGGGTAACCGTTGCGCTGTTATCACCCACGCTGGTGGTCCTGCCGTAATGCTTACCGATGTTTTGTCGAATGGCGGTATGGAAGTTCCTCCTCTGAAGGATCATCCGGCAAGTGCACCGCTGCTCGCAAAGCTCTTTGGCGGTTCATCGGTTGGTAATCCAATCGACTTCCTCGCAACAGGTACTGCAGAACAACTTGGCTATATCATCGATACCGTTGAAAACGAATACGAAGACATTGATTTCTCAGTAGTTATCTTCGGTTCACCAGGATTGTTCAGCAACAGAGAGGTTTACGACCTACTTGGCGAAAAGATGAAGACATGCAAGAAGCCGATTTTCCCAGTATTGCCATCAATTATCAATGTAAAGGACGATATTGACGATTTCATAGCAAAGGGACATATTAACTTCCCGGAGGAATGCGTGCTTGGTAATGCATTGTGCAAGATTTACCACACTCCGAAGCCACAGCCCGAAAATGTTGAGCTTCCGAAGATTGATGTTGCCCGTATCCGCAAGACCATCGACCGCGTACAGAACGGTTACATGGAAATTGCCGACTACAACGAGCTTCTCGATGCGGCAGGAATCAACCGCAAGAAATCGGTAGAAGTTGACAAGAAGGAAGATGCGCTTGCTTTCGCAAAGGAAGTAGGTTGCAGCAAGGATGTTCCGCTGGTAATGAAGGTTGTAGGTCCTCTGCATAAGTCTGATGTTGGAGGTGTTGTCCTTGGCGTAAAGGATATGGACACAGTTGCAAAGGAATTCGACCGTCTTATTAAGATTCAGGATACCTACGCAGTGGAAATGTATCCGATGCTTGATGGTACCGATGTATATATAGGTGCAATCCGTGACCCGAAGTTCGGGCATCAGGTATTCTTCGGACTTGGCGGTATCTTCATCGAGGTGCTGAAGGATGTACAGAGCGCACTTGCTCCAATCACCGCTGCCGAAGCAAAGGAAATGCTCACCAAGTTGCGTGGCTACAAGATTTTGCAGGGTGTTCGCGGACAGGAACCTGTTAATATCGACATTTATGCCGACCAGGTTGCTCGCGTAAGCGCATTGGTGATGGCTGCTCCAGAAATTGCCGAGATGGACTTGAACCCGTTGCTTGGCAATCCGCGCAATGTCGTTGCCGTTGACGCTCGTATCAGAATTGAAAAGTAATATTTTCAAGGCATATAGGCACAGGGACTTTCGTTGGGAAGTTCTTGTGCTTTTTTGATAAAAATTGGAAGTCGCATTTTGCGACATCCAATTTGGACAAAATGTAACGGGGAAAAATGATTATATCATTGTATTATAGATGGTTATGATGCTGATAATAGGATTGATGGTATGTTTGATGTCGCAAAATGCGATATCAAATATGAATTCAAATCGTGGCGGGGTGAGAAAATTGCCTTATGCTTTTACAGAACAAGGAGTTGCAATGTGGGAGATTTCGGATAGGTTAATTCACTCAGCTCCCCGTTCCGTATCGCTGGTTCATTATACCTTCCGAAATGACATCCATTCCGTCATTCCGCAAAACAGAATGAACAGGCGTAGGAACGAGCCTTGTGAATTCGTTTATGCGGAATCTCCTCAAATAATCGTTCAATGTGCCCATGCTTTTAATAATGAACAACTTATAAAAACAAAATAATGAAAAAACAAGATTTCATATTTATCATCTGTGTGATTGTGGTGCTGATACCGTTTTTCATTCCGCAGACGCACTTTCTCGAATATTTCAACCTGTGGACGGCGACACATCCGTTCATAATGAGTTTCTTCAAGTTCGCGATACTGGCGACTGTAGGTGAGATGCTCGGTTTGCGCATATCAAAGGGAGTGTACAACCAGAAAGGTTTCGGCGTACTGCCACGCGCAATTGTGTGGGGAATACTCGGTATGGGAATCTGCATGGCAATGATAATCTTCAAGTCGGGCGTACCGACATTCCTTGACATTGTCGGTGGATGCGAAAAAGGCACGATGGCTGGTCTGCTTGCTGGCGAACTGTCGTGGGGTAAGGTTGGCGTAGCTTTCGCTGTCAGTGTGGCGATGAACTCGATTTTCGCGCCGGTATTTATGACTTTGCACAAGATTACCGACACTCATATACTTAACAACGGTGGAACTCTCCGCGGTTTCTTCCGTCCCATAAAGATGGAGCAGATTATCGTCGGTTTGAACTGGAAGGCGCAGTGGAGCTTGGTTTTCAAGAAGTACATACCGCTGTTCTGGTTCCCGGCGCATACGATAACCTTCCTGCTTCCCGCCAACTTGCAGGTGCTTTTTGCAGCCTTGCTCGGCGTGGTATTGGGCGTGATGCTGTCGATTGCAAATTTAAGGAAAGGGTAGAAAGTCTGATGGTCTAACAGGCTTACAGTCTAACAGTCTAGTTGTCTTTTAGCCTTTTAGCCGAGTTAGCCCCCCAAAAAAATATTTGCACGATGTTAGCTCTTGCCTTCTACGAATCAAATACAAGGCTCTGCCTTTAATAAAGACAATAATAGGAAATAATCAACTCGGCAGTTGCGTCTGTGGCTGCTGAGTTTTTTTTTGTTTCCAAATTCAAAACCAAATATCCGACAGCGATGAATAAAATTTATTACCTTTGCAAAAAAAGAAAGTATGTGCAAATACAGCGATATAGAAAATATTGAATTGCAGAATGGCAAAACCGTGAAGGAAGTAAACGAAGAGGTTCGGCGTGAGATTGAGCGTATTTATGCAGAATCGTGGCTGAAAGGTTTTTCCGTACCATTTTTCGGAGATGATGGTTCAATATATCTTGCAAATCCTGATGGTAGCGAAGATAAAGTAATTCTTGATCGCAATACTCGCACATATAATATAATTATGCGCACGGCACAGCCCGGATGCGGTAGATTTGCCCATATTAAATTATAGGTGATGGAGAAAAGACCGGAGTTTACAATAGTAGCTGGTCCAAATGGGGCAGGAAAAAGTCGGCTTTGTCCATTTTATATCGGAACCAAATCGTTCGATGGAGACAAACTGGCAATGAATCTTCGCAAGGAGCATCCCGATTGGCCAGAACATTGGATAAGTGGTACGGTTGCATCTGAATTGGAAAAGCAGAAGAATTATGCCATTGAACATAAATCGGATTTTGCATTTGAAACGAACTTTTCAAGCGAGTTGGTTCTAAATATGATATTGGAATTCAAGGAAGCAAACTTTAAGATTTCGATGTATTATTTCGGTTTATATTCCGAAGATGAGAGTGTCTGTCGTGTAATTCAGAGGTATCAGACTGGAGGACATGATGTTAACGACGATGTGATTAGGTTTAATTTTAATGAAGGTTTGAAGAAAACAAAAGAAAATTTAAGCCTTTTTGATAATATTACTTTTATTGATGGTAATTCAGATTTCGGAAAGGTTGTCGCTTTGCACATTGGCAGAGATGGCATTCACGAGGTAACAAATAATCCACCATTATGGTTTAAGGAACATTTTGAGAAATTATTTGCTGATTTATTAAAAAGGTAATCGTGTTTGTTGTAGGCTCTTGTTTATTACGAAGTAACCAAAGGCTCTGACTTGAACAATGACAATAACTGGAAATAATCAACTCGGCAGTTGCGTATGTGCTTGCCGAGTTTTTTGTTTCCAAATTCAAAACCAAATATCCGACAGCGATGAATAAATTTATTACCTTTGCGAAAAAAGAAAGTATGTGCAGTCCATTGCAGTCTGCGAGCCTGTTAGCCTTTTAATCTTTTTTTCGCACTCTCGTTCCCCCGTATAAAATAAAATGCTACCTTTGTAGTTTATATTGGAAAAACCATTTATGCGTAAGGCATGGCGAATATTACTGGTGATTCTGTTTCCGCTTGTTTTGGCGGAAGCAAGGACTTTTGCGCAGGATGCTCCTGTGTATGAGCAGTATGTGTTCGATAATACTTTGCTGAATCCCGCTTTTACGGGTTTGGTTGATATGATACAGGTAAAGGCTGCTCACCGTCAGCAATGGATAGGTTTTGGTCCGGAAAAAACTCCAAGCACGACTTTTCTGATGTTCCGTTCTCGTTTCAAGGCACGCGACGGAGGACTTGGCGGTTTCCTTTATACCGATAAGAATGGTGTGAATTCGCAGACTGGTTTGCAGGTGAACGGTTCGTTCCAGTTCCTTATGCGGACAAAACGAAATATTAAGACGATTCTTTCGTTTGGGTTCGGTGCTACCGTATTTATGCATACATACGATGAAAGTCGTTTCGACAGGGACATATACGACCCGATTGTAGATTATAGCACCAAGAATTATTTCGGTTACGATGCCAATTTCGGCGTGTTGCTGACACATGGCGGATTGATTGCTGGCGTAAGTTTCGACAACTTGTTGCAGTGGACTTGCCCTGCCTATAATCAACGGCTTGAACGTTCGTTGAGCGTCAATATGAATGTCCATGCTGGAAAAACATTCTGGCTGATGAGTAACATGCAACTTGCTCCGCTTGTTATATTCAAGACTAACATGAAGAATATGAACCAGATGGACCTTGGCGTACGCTTTAAGCTTCTTTCTGGCAAAAAAATTAGGACTGTCTATACAAAGGATGAAAATGAGGTCGTGATTGGACTTACTTATAAGCAGACGCTTGATGTCGGAAATGTTAGTCCGTTGTCAATCTCGCCAATGGTCGGCTTTATTGTAAAGAATATTTCCGTTTCGTATCTGTGTGAAATCGGACTTACCGGATTGCAGCGGTATAATTTTGGTTCTCATCAGATTGCGTTGGGATTCCGTCTGTATCGCGACAAGTTTACTACTTTGGACAAGCATAATGTTGCATCAATGGTTTATGACTTTTAGAATATGCCTATGAAGAAGATTATTGCGTTGATATTGTTTGTTTTGTGCTTCGTACCTGTGTTTTCTCAGCATGCGGGCGACAGTATCGACTGTAGCGACCGTATAGGCTATTCGTGGATGAAGAGCTATGGCAATGCCAATGCTGAGTTTGTTTCGGATGTGGCCGTTGACAATGCTGGTAACATTTACTTTGCAGGAACTTTTGCAGAAACGCTTTCCGTTGATGGAAATACTGTGGTGTCGGAAGGAAATACCGATTTCTATGTTGCCAAGATGTCTCCCGAAGGTTCTGTATTGTGGCTGAAAAGCGGTGGTAGCAATGCTGTAGAACAGGCAAACGCTATTGCCGTAGATGCTGATGGAAATGTTTATGTGGCTGGTCTTTCAAATGATAATACAGCTTTTGACGGCAATCGTTTTCCATCGCTGGGCTCTAAGGATGGTTTCCTCTTGAAACTTGATAATGATGGAAACATGCTTTATGTTAGGACGTTAGGGTGTATCAACGATGACAATGCATACGATGTCGTTGTTGATGGAAGCAACAATGTCATTGTCACGGGGTATTTCAATTATGCATTGCAAATCAGTTCGACTTCTATGTTTCAGAACGCCAGAGGTGCAAATGATGCTTTCCTTGTGAAGTTTGATAGCGAAGGAAATGTTTTGTGGTCAATGACGAACGCATCCTCGTCGCATGACTATGGCCGTCGGGTCACATGTGACAATGCCGGCAATGTTTATTTGGCAGCAGAGTTCAAAGGGTCTATTTCTATGGGAGGCAGCAATTTGCAGTCGCCAAACGACATTAATGTTTACCTTGCTAAATTTGACTCGTCGGGTGCCGTACAGTGGGCTGTGCAACGAGGAGCTTCAGGAAACGACAGCATAAGGGCTTTGGGTGTTACCTCTGCTGGTGATGTATATATGGCATATAAGCAGACTAATTCAAATCCGTTCATTGTAAAGTTTTCGTCATCGGGAGTTTCGCAGGGTACAATAGCATTTTCGGGAACAGGAACGCTTGAAGTTGGCGATATATTATGTGACCAGAATGGAAATACATACGTTGCTGGTGGTTATTCGGGAACTATTGAATTCGGTTCCGAGGCTTCTACATCGAGCGGCAGTGGACGCGACTTTTATATAATAAGGTATGGTTCTGACGGAAACGTAAATATGCGCATCTTTGGAAACCAGAATAATACCAACTATATAAATTCCATTGCAATAGATTATGCAAATAATCTTGTCGCCGGAGGCGGATTTGCTTCGAGCATCACAATGAATGCCGACACGGAAACATCTAATGGTCAGGATGATGCGTTAATTATAAAGTTTGAACGCTACATGAGTTTCGGACAAACGGATATCATAAGTACTGGCTGTAGTGCAAATGGTATGGGTGCAAGCATTGATGTCGAGGGGGGAGAGGCTCCTTTCTTGTATTACTGGTCGAACGGCTCCACTTTTGAGACTTTGACGGGTGTTTCGGCAGGAACCTATTCGTTGACAGTTGTTGACAATGCCCGTTGCTACATTACTACTTCGTTGACTTTGTCGCCTCCGCAGCCTCCTGTGGTTATGTTGCCAAGCATTCCGACCTTGTGTCCAAGTGATACTGTTCAGGTTGCAGTCAACGAAGGTATGTCGTCGTATGTCTGGAACACAGGTGCAAATACGCGCGAAATTTCTATTCATAGACCAGGAACTTATTCAGTAACAATAACTTCTGCCAATTCGTGCACGGCTTCGGCAATGTTCAGTGTTTCGCAATATCCAAATATTGACGTGTTGCCGCAGACGGACTATTATTTCTGTCCCGACGAGATGCTAACCATTGAGGCGAGCGGTTTCCTGTCGTACTATTGGTCGAATGGAATTAGTTCCCCTACTTTTACAACACCTATAGAATATACATTCTGGGTAAAGGCATACAATGGCATCTGCTACTATTATGACACTATTACGACTCACAAGTATCCGCGTCCGACTATCGAACTAGGTGCCGATACATATTATTGTGAAGGCGATAGCGTTAGGGTTACCGCGCCGGATGGTTTTGCCGCATACTCTTGGAGCAATGGTGCAGAAGGCCGTTCCGTCTGGGTTTCGACAAATGGACCGCTTACCGTTGTGGCTTCGGACGCTAATTCGTGCAAGGCTACCGATTTCATAAATGTTGAAATGATTGACGCACCAATAGTAAATTTGGGTGCAGATACAACATATTGTACAGATGGCAAGGTTTTGTTGTCGTCGTCTGAATCATACCAGAATTGCACTTTCCGTTGGAATAATAACGAGACAAACTCTACTATTGCTGTCGATAGAAGCGGTACATACTGGCTTGTGGTAACAAATAAATATGGATGTTCCAATGCCGATACGGTTCATATTAATGTTATTAGTGTACCTCCTTTTGGACTTCCTGACAATCTTAATTTCTGCGAGGATTATGCAACATTGTCGTCGAGAAATAATTATCTGTCATACATTTGGAATACGGGCGAAAGCTCGCCGTCAATAGATATATATTCGTCTGGTTTCTATTCTGTTACGGTAACCGATGCCAGTGGATGTACTATCAGCGACAATGTAAATGCAACCAAGAATTATATTGTCGAGCCATACTTTGGCGATGATACGGTATTTTGCGGACTTCAGTCGCGCCGACTTTACCTGAACACAACCTACGAAACTTATGCATGGAACGATGGCTCGGCAAATCCGTATATTGACATTGCTAATCCCGGTGGTTATTATTCGGTTAGTGTTACAAGTACAAACGGTTGTACAGCAAGCACTTCTATGAGGGCTCGTTTTTCCGACAACTATCCCGAGATTATTAAGATTACATCTGGAAAAGGACTTGTAATCGTTGATGTTCAAGGAGGAACGCCTCCATATTACTATTCTGCAGATGGAAAGACCTGGCAGTCGTCAAACATCTTCGATGATTTGCCTTCTGATTTCTATGATATTATGGTTCAGGATAATAACCATTGCTACGACCAGATGCAGACTTATCTTGACGCTTCGCTCGGAATCCCCTCGTTCTTCACTCCGAACGGCGATGGCTTCAACGACACTTGGATTGTGACCGGTCTTTACTTGTATCCCGATTCCAAGGTTTCGGTATATGACCGCTATGGAAAGCAGGTATTCAGTTCAAAGGGTGCTATCTGCGAATGGGATGGCATATACGGTGGTCGTCCGCTTGCAAGCGATTCATACTGGTATGTCATCTATCTTGGCGAAGGAATTGTTCCCTTGAAGGGATGTGTTACGATAAAGAGGTAGATTTAATTCTTTCTCTCAACAGTTTCAATCACATCCTTTACTGTCTTCATTTTTTCGATGTCTTCGTCGCTGATTTCGATGTCGAAACATTCTTCAAGGTCGAGGACAATGTCAACAACGCGTGCAGAATTAATCTTCAGGTCGTCTTTCAGGTTCATTTCGGGGGTGAAATTTTCCCATACTTTCTCGTCAAAAGTGTACTTTTTTAGAATTTCAATGATTTTTTCTTGCATAATATTGTTCTCCTATATAAACTTCTTCAAAAATTTCCCAGTAATTGATTCCTTGCATTTCAACAGGTCGGCAGGTGTGCCTTCGAAAACAAGGTTTCCTCCGTTTTCACCACCGTCGGGGCCAAGGTCGATAATCCAGTCGGCAAACTTGATGATTTCGGGATTGTGCTCGATGATGATGAGCGTGTGTCCCTTTGTGCGCATACTTTCCATTGCTTTCAGCAACTTGTTGATGTCGTGGAAATGAAGACCTGTGGTCGGTTCGTCGAATATGAAAATCGTCGGCTCTGCGTTTTCCATACTGAGGAAGGTCGCCAATTTAATTCGCTGGCTTTCACCGCCACTGAGTGTACTCGACGGCTGTCCCATCTTCAGGTAGCCAAGTCCGACGTTTATGTAGTTCTGCAACAACGAAACGATATTCTTCTCCAGTTTGCCGTCGCTCTGCGAGAAGAATTCCACAGCTTCCTCGATGCTCATTTCAAGAATGTCGTAGATGTTTTTGTCTCGGTACTTTATTTCAAGAATTTCGTCCTTGAAACGCTTTCCGTTGCAGGCTTCACACACAAGGTGTATGTCGGACATAAACTGCATCTCGACGGTTATTTCGCCTTCGCCCTGACAAACTTCGCAACGTCCGCCTTCGGTGTTAAACGAGAAATGCGAGGCTTTCAGTCCGTTGAGTTTCGCTGTTTTCTGCTCGGCGAAAAGTTTTCGTATCTCGTCGAATGCCTTGATGTAGATGGCTGGATTTGAACGACTTGACTTTGCAATCGGATTCTGGTCAACAAACTCGATATTCTTTATCATCTTGAGGTCTCCCGAAATCTTATCAAAGTCGCCGGCCTTGTCTGCCGAAACGCCGAGTTCGCGACGTATGGCAGGGTAGAGGATGCCTTTTACAAGACTTGTCTTGCCCGAACCGCTTACGCCTGTGATTACTGTTGCAACGTTGAGCGGGAAAGTTACCGTTATGTTTTTCAGATTGTTGTAGCGTGCGCCTTCAATCTTTATAGAGTTGCGCCACTTCAATGGTGTATCATTCTTTGGGTTCTGCAGTTCGCCACGAAGGTATTTTGCGGTAAGTGTGTCTGCTTTTTCAAGCTTCTTGATGTCGCCTTCGAATACAACTTCACCGCCAAATTCACCGGCAAGCGGACCTATGTCAATTACGTGGTCGGCGGCACGGATTATGGCTTCATCGTGCTCAACGACAACTACCGTGTTCTTCTTGTCGCGAAGTTTCTTGAGTATGGTTATAAGGTTTTGCGTGTCGCGTTCGTGCAGACCAATGCTCGGTTCGTCTAGGACGTACAGCGAACCGACAAGTCCCGAACCGAAAACAGTGGCAAGGTTCATACGTTGCGATTCTCCGCCCGAAAGTGTTGATGCTGTGCGGTTTAACGTTAGATAACCAAGACCTACTTCCATCATTGCATCAAGGCGGACTTTTATTTCCGTCCTGATTCTTGCCGATGCTTCCTCGTCGAATGCTGAAAGGCTTAGATTGTTGAAGAACTTGCAAAGTTCGCTAATTGGCATATCGATTAGGTCGCCTATGCTCTTGCCGTTGATTTTCACGTACATGGCTTCTTTTTTCAGACGTTTGCCCTTGCAGTCGGGACAGGTTGTCTTGCCTCTGTAGCGCGAAATCATCACGCGGTTCTGTATCTTATATTTTTGAGTTTCAAGGTATTCAAAGAAGTCGTTGATGCCATAGATGTCGTGCTTCTTGTCTCCGTTCCAAAGTATTTCCTTTTCTGCTTCAGTAAGCTGATAATAAGGTCGATGAATCGGAAAGTTAATTCTTGCGGACTTTATCATAAAGTCGTGGTTCCACTGCTTCATCACATCGCCCCGCCAGCAGAAAACAGCACCTTCGTAAACGCTCATTCCTTTGTTGGGGATGACAAGGTCTTCGTCGATGCCGAAAATTTTTCCAAAACCTTCGCAGGTGGGGCAAGCACCGATAGGATTGTTGAAACTGAAAAGGTTTACCGATGGTTGTTCAAAGGTAATTCCATCTGCCTCAAAGCGGTTGGAGAAAGAATGCTGCTTTAGCATTTCTCCGTATTCATACACAAAGCATTCGCCTTTTCCTTCATAGAATGCGGTTTGAACCGAATCGGCAATACGTCCGACCAAAGTGTCTTCAGGTTTGACCGTCAGTCTGTCTAGGACAATGTGTATTGTGTCTCCAAGTGAATTGACATCGGAAACTTCATCGGTGCGCAGCAGTTTGCCGTCGTCAACAAACCTGACATAGCCTTGTTTCGATATGAGCAGAAGTTGTTCGCCTTTCTTCTGTTTTTTATTAAAGGTGTAGGGAAAGCAAATGAGCACCTTTGTGCCTTCGGGCATTGATGTTATTGCGTTTATTACATCGTTGGTGTTGTGGCTTTTTACCTCGCAGCCAGAAATTGGCGAGTAGGTCTTACCGATGCGGGCGAACAGAAGTTTCAGGTAGTCGTATATTTCGGTGGATGTGCCGACTGTGGAACGTGGGTTGCGTGTGTTGACCTTTTGTCGTATTGCTATCGTGGGTGGAATGCCGTCTATGAAATCGACTTCGGGCTTGTGCATCTTTCCAAGGAACTGTCGCGCGTACGACGACAGGCTCTCGACGTAGCGGCGTTGCCCTTCGGCAAACAGCGTGTCGAATGCCAGCGACGATTTGCCCGAACCGGACAATCCAGTGATTACAACAAGCTTATTGCGTGGTATTTCGATAGTTATGTTCTTCAGGTTGTTAACCCTTACGCCTTTCAGCGTTATGCATTCCTTGTCAGCCATTTCGTTTCCAAAAATTTTGCAAATTAAGCACTTTTTTTGCTAAAAACGAAGAGGATTAAAAGGCAATTTTTTGAAGTGGTTTGAGATTGTTTGAGGTTGTTTGAAGTTGTTTGTGGTTGTTTGAAATGGTTTGAATTTGTCTGAACGTTGAACCCTTGAACGGCGAAGCCATTCAAACGGGCGTAGCCCATCAAACATTCAAACGGCGAAGCCACAGAAACCTTATTAACACTCCGTTAAACAATAATAAAGTTAAGTTAATCATATCGTTGCATGAAATATTATTTCGCAGAATTCGTTAATTTTGCTGTATAATGAATTTTGAAAGGGAATAAGTATGAAAACTAAGTCTTTGCTTTTGAACTTGTTGTCGGGAATCGTTGGCGGAGGAATTGTCCTTGCTGGAGTTTTTTTGTTTGCTTCGCCAAATAATGCTGACAAGTCCGACAATCAGTTGGTTTACAACGAACAGAAGTCTGACAATGTTCAGGTTTCAAAGGTTGCTCTAAGTGGTAATGCGTTGGGTAGCACCGATTTTTGCAATGCCGCCGAAAAGTGTATGCCTGCCGTTGTCCACATAAAGACAAGCTATAACCAGCCAACATATACATTGTATGATTTCATTTTCGGCACGCAGTCGGCAATGCAGGTCTCGGCATCAGGTTCTGGCGTGATAGTTTCGTCCGACGGCTATATTGTTACCAACAACCATGTGATTGAGAATGCCGAAGTCATTGAGGTTGTGATGAATAACAAGAAATCGTACACGGGCAAGGTTATCGGTCGCGATGCTACTACCGATTTGGCATTGCTTAAGATTGATGCAACCGACTTGCCATACCTTACATACGGCAACAGCGATGACCTGAGAATAGGGGAGTGGGTGCTTGCAATTGGCAATCCGTTCAACTTGACATCTACGGTGACTGCAGGAATCGTAAGTGCCAAGGCTCGTAACATTGACGCAAACTCTGGAAATCAGGTTATTGAGTCGTATATACAGACTGATGCGGCTGTAAATCCGGGAAGCAGTGGTGGCGCATTGGTAAACGCCAAGGGCGAACTTGTCGGTATAAATTCGGCAATTGCTTCGCAGACAGGTTCTTATGTCGGCTATTCGTTTGCTATTCCTGTGAATATGGTTCGCAAGATTGTTGCCGACCTTGCCGAATTTGGCAGTGCCCAGCGTGCGTATATGGGCATTGAGATGATGGACTTGAACTCACAGACCGCCAAGAAGTTGAATGTTGATGATGTTGATGGTGTATATGTTGCTCGTGTTGTTAGCGGTGGTGCGGCCGAAAAGTCGGGAATATCTGCCGGTGACATTATTCTTGCTGTAAACGGCACAAAGGTAAATTCTGCAACCGAATTGCTTGAAATGATAAGCCTTTACCGTCCGGGAGCAAATGTAATTCTCGATGTTAAGTCGGGCAGTTCTACGCGAAAGGTTGATTTGACCTTGCAGAACCGCTATGGTGGCACAGAACTTTCAAAGTCGGAAAGTGTCAACGACTTAGGTGCGAATTTCGAGCCAGTAAACGACCAGATGAAATCGCGTCTGCGAATTAGGAACGGATTGCAAGTAACCGACCTTAGTGCTGGAAAACTTGCAGCAAGCGGAATTCAGAACGGCTTTATCATCGTCCGTGCCAACAACAAGAATATCAATTCGGTACAAGACCTTGAAAATGCCATCAAGTCATCTGGCAACGCAATTTTCCTCGAAGGCATCTATCCCAATGGCATGACTGGCTATTATGCATTGAAGTTGAACTAGAAAAGCATAATTAACAAAAAAGGCTGGATTTCCCAGCCTTTTTTGTTTCGTGCAAATCGTTGCTTACTTAACCTTCGAGCTAATCTTGTCGTAGCCTTTTGCTTCAGTTGCAAGCTTCATCGACTTGTTGTAGTTGTTTTCAGCATTTAGGATAGCGAAAAGTTCGTCCTGTGCTTCCTTCTTGTCCTGATACTTGGTCTTGATTTCAGCGTCAACGCTCTGGTATTCGCAGAAAGCATCGTTTATCTTGGTTGCCTCTTCGTCGCTGATTTCATTGTCGGCAATGGCTTCCTTGATTAGGTTTGCTATTGAATTCTTTGATTCCAAGATTGTTACTGCATCATGAACAGGGCAGATTTCTTTAGCGCATTCTTCCTTTGTTTCGTTATTTTCCTTTGGCTCTTGCTTGCAGCTGTAAAGCATCATTGCAAGAACAGATACGATTGCTAATAAAACTAATTTCTTCATATTACAATTATTTATTTGTTAGACTTAATTTTGCATATCCTTCGGTGTTTGCGAGCTTGAGCGTAACATCGGCCATTCTCACCCAAACTTCATCAGAGGTGTACTGCTGTTCGAATTCGGCACGGTCGTTGGCATTGCCGGCATAACTTTCTGTTATTTCGGCAATTAAATCCATGTATTTCTTTTCCGAATCCTTTATTGCTTCAATGTCGCCATCGTCTATAATCTCGTCGGCGATAGCCTTTTCAACCTTGTCGCAATATTCGTTCACAGCCTTTACAACCTTGTCGGCATTGTCCTTTGGCGTTGTGGCGCACGAGCATAGCATCATTGTCAAGGCAATCACTATTATCAACAGAATCTTCTTCATCCTATTAAACATTGTTTAACAAAATGCAAAGGTAAATTTATTTTTGAATAATATGAAATATTAGCAGGTAATTTTTTTTGAAAGATTTTTTTGATGATAAATATGGTCGTAGCAGTGCAATGCGTGCTACAATCAAATCATCAAATCTTTGAACATTAGTATAGTCGCGGCGCGCCACGACTCAACAAGCTCGGGGGACGGAGAACTTAGAAACGGCGTACTTCGACAAGCTCAGCAACCGCCAGCCATTCAAACAGCGCAGCGAGAAACGGCGAAGCATAGAAACGGCGTCATCCATAGAAACATGAAACATTCAAACAGCGCCAGCGAGAAACGCGAAGCACAGAAACGGCGTGTTCATTTTCCAAATAAATCGTCAATTGTTACAACTTTCTGGAAAATGCCACTGTACTCGTTGTATGTTAAGCCTTCTGTCGTTACTAGCACATTGTGGACAATCGTTTTCCTCGGCAACTTTTCCGACAAGATATTCTGCCGATGAACCAATTTGGCATAATACGGTTTGTTGACAGTAAATTTCTCGTTATAAAATTTCATTTCGCACATATTCACAACATTGTCCTTACGATTTATCAGCAGGTCGATTTGAGTGCCTTCCTTTTCATCGTCACCTTTTAACGCCCAAGCCGATTGCGTTGACGAAACACCAAGTATGTCAAGAGCTTTCTTTATTTGACGAAAATGTGCGAGGCAAACTTCCTCGAAAGCGAATCCGCGCCACGAACTCACCGACGGCGAAGCTGCGTTGTGTATCCAAAATTCGGGGTCGATTTCCTTTTGCCCTTTTACAAACTTCATGTAAAACAAGCAGAACGGGTCGGTCAACTTATAGTGTTCTTCGCGCTTGCTTTTGCCAAACGGAACATACGACTGAATAAAATCGCTGGCTACTAGGGCTTTCAGCAATTTGGTAGATGCTCCGCAATCATCTAGTCCTATTTTGGTGAGAATCTCTTTTCGCGTATAGCCACAACGCCTGTTTCCCAGCAACTGCACAATACTTTTCATTTGTTCGGGCTTTGCAAACACCGATGCAAACAGACGGTCGTATTCATCATGCAATCTTGCTCCCTTTGCAAAGAAAAGCCTGTCGATATTCTGTGCGAGGCTCATGCCTTTCCTCATATATCCTAGATAATATGGAATGCCACCAGTAATCATGTAGGCTTGGACTATGTCGTAGCGAGACATTATTATGCCCTTGCCCAATAGAAACGCCTCGCATTCCGCGAGAGTGAATGGTTTGAGTTTCACCTCGTATGTAGTCCTTCCGTACAATCCGCCGTGGTTGTTGACCAAATTGTCAAGCATCCACGAATTTGCCGAACCGCATACCACAAGCATCATATTGTCCCTATGGCATCCCCATCCGTTCCAAAAGGCTTCCAAGGCAGTAATGAAACCCGACCGAGGCGTGTCCATCCACGGAAGTTCGTCAAGAAAAACCACCTGCCGCGAACCATTATCCTGCGACTGAAGGTGCATTTCGAGCATAAAGAACGCCTCGAGCCACGATGTCGGACACTTGCTCTTTTTCATTCCGTGTTTCAGCAATGACAAATAAAAATACTTCAATTGTTCTTTCAATCCGTTTTTCTTATTTTGCTCATCCACGGGCGACAATCCCGAATGGCGAAATGTAATTTTACCTTTCAATGCTTCGTCCACAAGGAATGTCTTCCCAACGCGGCGACGACCATAGACAGCTACGAACTCTGCTCTGCCATTATTGTACAAGTCGAGTAATTCTTCTGTTTCTGCTTCTCTACCAACAATATAACCCATAAAACATTGTTTTATTTTTCTGCAAAGATAAAAAATATACCATTCACAGAAAAATAAAATGCATAAAAAATTTGTAATACATTTAATATCAAAACATTACTTTCATAAATATTATTTTATTTTTCTGCAAAGGCATAAAATACCGTACTCCCAGAAAAATAAAACGCATTTTCATGGTATGTCCTGAGACGCAGAGCGACAATCGAAATACAACCTACGACACTGTAATACAATGGCTTTACCCTCAAATCATTAAACCCTTGAACATTAGTACGGTCGCGGCGCGCCACGACTCAACAAGCTCGGGGGACGGAGAACTTAGAAACGGCGCAGCCATTCAAACAGCGCAGCGAGAAACCTAGAAACGCGAAGCATAGAAACGGCGTCAGCCATTGAAACAGCGTAGCGAAAAACACCTAAGGCATAGAACGGCGAAGCCCTCAACGAAGTTAAACGGCGCAGCCATTCAAACTGGCTTTAGCCCTCAAACTGGCGCATCCCTTACACTTCCCTTTTCAGTTCGTCGAAATTCTTGCCGAAAACACCCTGCACCTTGTCAATCGAGATGAACGCATCGGGGTCTTCCTGATTGATAACCTGCATAATGTCCTGCTTGTCGGTGCGGTGAGCAAGAACCATAAGCACATCCTTGTCTTCCTTCGAGTACCAGCCGTAAGCTTTCAGAACCGTAACGCCTCGGTGCACCTCGTTTGTAATCCGGTCGGCAATCTCCTTGGGCTTGTTGGTGAAGATTATAATCTGGAATGTCTTTCGGTAGCCGTCCATTACCATGTCGGAAACATACGAGTACGAGAACATATAGATGTAGCAGTAAATCAAGGTCTGTATGTCGTGGACGATGAAGTACGACGAACCGATTATCAACACATTGATGTACATTGAGATACGTCCGTATGGTATGTTCTTGTACTTGAGAATCATAAGTATGATGATGTCGGTTCCGCCAGTGTTTCCGCCATACGAAATTGTAAGTCCTACGCCGATTGCCGAAATTGCGGCTCCAAGCACAGCATTCGATAGCAAGTCGTTGGCAATCAATGGCTCAGTTATTATCGATTGGAACAATCCGAACAATGCTGAACTTATTGCCGTACAGAATATGGTGTTAATGGCGAAACGCTTGCCCAAGGTACCACCGGTGAGCTTGTTTGGCAACATGAATGCCGAGTATCCAAATGTATATATTACAAGTCCGATGAGCATTAGAAAGTAGTTCTTCACCGGATTTTTCAGTTGTTTTAATTTGTCAGTTTTCATGGTTGTGCTATATTATTTTTTGTGCCACAAAGATAAGGCTAATTTTGGTAATTACGATTGATTATAGAGGCATCGTGTTGAATTTATTTTCTATGTCGCTTTGATTTTATTCATTATTTTTGCATTTGTTTAAATAGTTAACAATGAAACTTATAGAATACGAGAAAATAAATTCCAAAGGCTATCTTATTGCAGCGGCGTTCATCGTTGCATTGGGCATTGGGATACAATTCAAATATATGAACGAATTCCCTGCATTCATCCACGCGTGGGCGCAGGACGACCGATATGCTCTTGCAGTTGGTTTCGTCGACAATGGTTTCGACCTATTTCATCCTGAGACAAACATATACAACAAACAGTTTCCCGGATGGTGGGCTGAAGCATACGACACAACTATCACTGCCGTCGATTTTCCAATCCACGAGTACATTGTGGCTCTATTGATGAAACTTTTCGGGACGACATCGCCATGGGTATTCCGAATATGGACAATGATTTGCAGTCTGATAGGCATGTTTTTCCTGTATAAGTCATCATTTGTCATCACCGAAGATTGTCAGAAGTCGTTGCTCGTCACCGCAATAGCAATGACAGCGCCAGTTTACGCCTACTATTTTAACGGATTTTTGCCAGGAATACCTGCATTCGCTATTGGTGTAATTGGGCTTTGGTCGTACCTAAAATACTACAAGGAGGGCAAAAAGAAATTCTTCCATCTTGCCATTGCACTTATGACATTGTCAGCCTTGATACGTACTACTTTTGTAATAGAACTTATTGCAATACTTGGTTTTGAACTGTTGCGGATTTTCCGCAAGGAGAGCACTTTTGGGGACAAACTGCCGTCTGTGATATTATCGTTTGCGCTCATTTTTGCATATATGATGTGGAATTCGCATCTGAGAGGCGAAAATGGTTCTCTTTTCTTAAATGAACTTTCGTCTGCAAAAAGTATTGACGAGGCTTTGGAGTGCATTAATGATGCCAAATATAATTGGGAATACCAGTATTTCCAGAAATTTCACTATAGAATTTTCGAGGTGCTTGCTGGACTGTCTGTAATTGCAGGAATTGTAAGGCTGGTAATGAAGTTGAAAAACAAGGATGGCAAATCCAAGAAAAAGCAATTGACTATATGGCTCATACCTATAATATATTTATTTGGATGCATTTTGTTCTCGATTGCCATGATAATGCAGTTGCCAAACCACGACTATTATTTCATAGATACGTTCTTTATGCCAATACTGATGCTTTTTGCATTGATGCTTGGCACACTTCCGAAAATAAAGGGCTATGTAGCTGGTGGAATATGTCTTGTGGCTTTAGCCGTGATATGCTTCTTTATGATTTCAACCGTTACAGAAACGCAAGTCAGCAGACGTTGGTCGGAAGACGGAGCATACAAATGCTACCTTAATTTTGTAGATTCTGACAAATTCCTTGATTCTCTTGATATTCCACGTGATGCAAAAATATTGTCGATGTATGCTTATCCGCAGAATGGGTCGTTCTTACAGATGAAACGCAAAGGGTACACGGTGATGTGGCATATGGAATCGGTTGTGCAGTCGGCATTGACTTGGGATTTTGACTATATTGTAATAGAAGACCGTATGTACTGTGAAAATTATGAAGAACACAAGGATGTCTTATCACGCTTTTCAAAAGTTGCGGGCAATGGCAGAATTTCTGTATGTAC
This sequence comes from uncultured Bacteroidia bacterium, assembly GCA_902776565.1. Classification (GTDB taxonomy): domain Bacteria; phylum Bacteroidota; class Bacteroidia; order Bacteroidales; family ML635J-15; genus Bact-19. The sequence goes on along the minus strand of CACYQN010000006.1, from coordinate 163,568 downwards.
ACTCAGCGATAGTGTTGTATGTACATCGACAGAAGATTTCTTAAATTCGTCACGGTAGTTTTTTAGGTATTTCCGTAACCGAAACCTTCATGTCGTCAATATATGTCTGGCGATTTCCATTGTTCCAAACATATACCTTCAAAACTCCAGACGGATAGTCGTCTCGGCTAATGCTGCATTTCAGATTGGCACTATTCCATAAATCTGACCCTGTATTTCCCAAATACAAACACTCGTACAAACTTTTTTCGTTGCCATCGATAGAAACAACCAAATGTGAAGAACCTGTATTTATGAATTTGCAGGATGCCTTCAAATCAACGTCAACAGAATCGGCTAGCATAGACCATAGTGAATCCATCTGAAGAGCGTATGTATGTGAAAATCCTTGAGGTTCAATCACATTGGAAAGCTCTCCACTAAAAACGTATGCATCAGTATTCTTAGAGTCTATATTCTCGAAATTATTCATATAAAGTACAATAGGGGAATCTTTGACTGTTTTTACTATTTCTCCAAGGGAAGCATTCCAGGTTTCAAACTGTACTGAAATTTCCTTCTTGACGCATCTGTCGTCCGACACACGGAAACGAACCTTGTCGACTTTGTCGGCAAGTTCGCCCGACAGGAAATCTTCTACCAACGGATTTATCCATAGCCCGTCTACTGCAGTAGACGGTACATACCTATAGGTAAATATTTCACCGCTACGTATCATATAATCAACAAAATACATTTCGTCCTTGAAAAACGTCTTCTTCACAAAACCAGTAAAATTTACTGAACTTTCAATCTTAATGCGCTGAATATTATCGCCACAATCTGGAACAGAAATCCACTCGTTGAACCTTGCTGTCAAAACATTATCAGCCCCCTTGCTTATGAGCCTACATTCTGGACGTTTCTTCCAAATGATATAATTATCTCCGTAATAATCAGCATTATAATTCTGTAAGATGTTATATACGACATTAGGTTCGTCGTTTAATGGATAACGGTTATCTATGGTATATCCATTTTTTTCAAAGTGCCACAATACATATTCAGCAGAATTGTCGCCAGTGTAGTTTTCTGCAGCCACATCCGAAAGCCATTTTGATGTAGAAGCTCCAATCTCAATGGTTTTCCGTGGTTGCCAATTTAGTGTATTTTCCTTTGCATAAGTATGTTCCCAAGGATAAAAGTCGATTGTTGAATTTCCCAACTTGGTCAGCACATCGTCAGGCAACTTTACGCTCAACATGGCATTATCGGTAATTAGGTTCATACGCTCGGCAAAATCATTGTACTCCATAATAGTACCCCAAAAGTTATTTATACCGCAGTATTCGATTTTCCTATTGCTATAACCTGGAATTTCTTTCATATTCCAGTACAGCATCATTACCGAAAGCATTGCACACACAACAGTATATCCCTTGCGTATGCTCTTAGTCATAAATATTATACACCAAAATATAATGATGAATGTGATAATTGCTTGATAATGCGTAATGTCCTCACGTACAAAGGCGTGTTTCCAATTCGCAAAAATTGGAATTAGCGATATAAAAAATATGATTTTTGAATCTTTGTCTCCAGAGAATATTGGAAATGATGCGATTATCAATATAAAAGTGATAAGAGCCAGCCAGTTGTTTTCGGGGTGTAGCGAAAGAGTACCACCATAGCCTGTCACTAGATGCATTGCTCCCCAATAGTAATCAATCACTGTAGAAAAATCGTGCAAAACAGACATTCCGACGACAATAGCAGTTGAAAACACTATCAATACGGCAATAATCGACCTTTTGAAACTTCTGTTTTTGTAAAAGTCCATAAGCCATACGACAAATACCGCCGACAATGCTTCTACGCCAATTGAAGTCTTAATGAATAGACCGATAAATCCCAAAACTGCCATCAAAACAAATTTATGCATCTTTGTTGTTCTAACGAATTGGAATCCAAGCATAATGCACAGGAAAATTATCATATGGTCTATCCCTGCAAAATATGAAGCAAGCATTATCAGTGCGGCAGCACAATAGAAATTCTTGGAATGAGATTCTGATAATCCAAAGCAAGTGGCTATGAACCAAAATTTTATGGTTGTATAAAAGATAAGGAATATTATAAAGTTGGCACCTTCTATGGCTGGCATTTTCAGCAGCGCCAAAGGTCCAATCGGGTATATCAGCTGAGTAAGTGTCGTATAGTTGTTGGCGAACAGCCAGTTCAACCCCCACACATATGAGGCGTCTAGTCCAGGGGCGAGGTCCGGTTCAAACGCGGGAAATGTAAAAATATATATGAACACAGCAAGGACAATCTTACCCAGTAAAGGATAGTGCATCTGCTTCGTATTCCTTTCGCAATTTCTCCACGAATTGAATATTTCCATATAAAGGTTAGGTTTTATTTATTAAAAAAGAAGCTATCATTACGATAGCTTCTTAAAAAATAACTTTAATTACATTGTTCTGCCCGGATATACTTCCAAAGCGTGCTTCAAAACCTCGATTGCATTCTTAAGGTCTTCAATCTTGAGGACGTATGCAACGCGAACTTCGTTCTTGCCAAGGCCTGGAGTGTTGTAGAAGCCAGTTGCAGGAGCAACCATTACGGTCTGTCCGTTGTACTGGAATTCCTCGAGCATCCATTTTGCAAACTTGTCGGCATCGTCGATAGGAAGCTTAACTACTGTGTAGAATGCGCCCTTAGGATTTGGACAATATACGCCTGGGATTTCGTTCAAGCCCTTAACCATAAAGTTACGGCGGGCAATGTACTCATCATAAACTTCGTGGAAGTATTCTGCCGGAGTGTCGAGAGCAGCCTCGGCAGCAACCTGACCGAATGACGGCGGGCAAAGACGTGCCTGAGCAAACTTGGTAGCAGTTGCGATGACTTCCTTGTTCTTGGTAACCAAGCAACCAACGCGAACACCGCACATGCTGTAACGTTTCGAAACCGAGTCCATCATGATAACGTTCTGCTCGATTCCTGGAATCTGCATTGTCGAGAAGTGCTTATGTCCATCGTAGCAGAATTCACGGTAAACCTCGTCGGCATACAGGTAAAGGTCGTGCTTCTTGACGATTTCGGCCAGCTGGAAGAGTTCTTCCTTTGAGTAAAGGTAGCCAGTCGGGTTGTTAGGATTGCAGATTACAATACCCTTGGTCTTAGGTGTTATAACCTTTTCGAACTCTTCGATTGACGGAAGAGCGAAATCGTTCTTTATGCTCGAAGTGATAGGCTTGATAACAACGCCAGCCTGCATTGCGAAACCATTGTAGTTTGCGTAGAAAGGTTCTGGAACAATCACTTCTTCGCCTGGGTTGAGGGTAGTCATGAAAGCAAATACGATTGCTTCCGAACCGCCAGTAGTGATGAGCATGTCGTTTTCGGTAACGTCGATGCCTATCTTCTGGTAGAATGCAGCCAGTTTCTTCCTGTAGGAAGCATTTCCAGCTGTATGACTATATGCTATAACCTTATCGGTCATGTTCTTTACTGCCTCCAAAGCAACTTCTGGAGTCTTAATGTCTGGCTGACCGATGTTAAGATGGTAAACCTTTACACCTCTTGCTTTTGCTGCGTCTGAATAGGGAACCAATTTACGAATTGGCGACGACGGCATGTTTTTTCCTTTTTCTGATATCTGTGGCATATCTGTTTAATTTATAATTTATTGTATAAAAACTTTATTTCTTTACTTGTTTCACTTCATTCGACTTGGCATCTTTTACCTGAGGCTTTATTTCGTTCTTCTTGTCGGCCTCGTCAACCTTTTTTACTTCCTTCTTTTCAACAGGAGCGACAGTTTTCACATCGTTAGCATTTGGAGAAACAATAGTTCCCTTGATTTCCAACTGTATAGGGTTTTCATTTCCTTCGATGAAAACCTTGATGGTCTTGGTAAACTTACCAATCCTGTTGCTGTCGTACTTAACCTTGATAGAGCCTTTCTTCTTCTTTGCAACCGGTTCCTTTGGCCAGTCGGCTGCAGTACATCCGCACGAAGTCTTTACGTTTGTCAAGGTAACTGGCTTCTTGGTTATGTTCTTGAATGTGAAGACACAACTTGCATCACCGCCTTTTTCCATTGTGCCAAAGTCGTGAACAAGCTTATCGAACACTATGCTTGAACGTTTTTCAACATTTTCGGTCTGTTCCTTATCCTTTTTACCATTCTTGTCTGCCTTTTCCTGCGAAAATGCAACACTAGCAATCAGTACGATTGCCAAAACAAAAAATATCCTTTTCATGACATTATAATTTTTTACAAAGGTAGAGTAAATTTTGATTCAATGGTTCAAAAATTCAACAAATGTTTATGGGGGGGGGATGTTTGAAGTTGTTTGAGGTTGTTTGAAATTGCTGGCGCGAGCTAAAGGTTGTTTAAGGTTGTTTAAGATGGTTTGAAGTGGTTTGAGATTAGAAACGGAAAAACTAGAAACAACCTTTCAAACGGGCGTCAGCCCATCAAACCTTCAAACGGCGTCAGCCACAGAAACGGGCTTTGCCCATCAAACTCTCAAACGCCGCAGGCATTCAAACGGCGTCAGCCATTAAAACGGGCGTCAGTCCATCAAACAACTTATCGTAGTCTTAGCTTTGAACCTTCCACAGGCTGAACTCCCTGTTCCCAGCCATTCATCTTGTACAGGCTCTTCATCTTCACAGCGTATTTCTGCGAAATGTCGCGCATTGTCTCGCCATGCTGAACGGTATGTACCAGACATTTCTTCTCAGCCTTGTTTCTCTTTGGTTTCAAGTAGATGATTTCTCCAGCCTTCACTTTGTAGTCCTTAGGCAAGTCGTTATACTTGTGCAATTCCCACGGAGCCATTCCGAGTTTACGCGAAAGTACTTCTATGTTCATATCATATTTCAGGACTATGTATTGCGTATTGTTGTTTGTTCCAAGCGAATACTCCGACATGCTGAGTTCAAACCCATTTGACGAATAATATACGGAAGGTTTCTTGTCGTTGCCGTTTGCACTTGCATTATCGCTGGTAGCATTGTTGTTGTCGGAAACTACTGCAATCGGTACGAATGTGCCAGAATCGTATTGTGCAAGTTTGTAGTTTTCAATAATTTCAATGAGGCGTGTCGCGTATGTCGGGCTTGTGGCATAACCTGCTTTTTTCAGTCCTGCCGCCCAGCCTTTGTAGTCCTTTGGATTCAACTGGAATAATGAAGCATAGCGCTGGTTGTTGCGCAGAAAGTCGGAATGGTCGCGAAACGACTCCGATGCATTTCGGTACATACGGAAACACTCGTTCTTTGCGTCGTCGTCGGCATACATTCGTCCGCCAGTCCAGTCGGAGTGGCACTTTATGCCGAAATGGTTGTTGCCTTTTATTGCAAGTTGCGAGGTGCCGCTTCCCGATTCCAAGATGCCTTGTGCCAAAGTGATGCTGGCAGGAACGCCTGTCCTAGTCATCTCGTCCACAGCTATCTGGCAATATTTCTTTATGTATTCTTCCTGAACCGATTGCGCATAGCACAGCGGTATTGCAAAAAACATTATGACGATTATAAGTAACTTTCTCATCGTGTGAGTTTTTAGAACGATAAAAGTAATGCACAGCCGAACAGCAAAATACACACAAGGTCACAAAATATCAACAGATGCAAGTTGAAAGGAAGATGCGGTGTTTGCAATTTGATAATTTGACGATTCGATTATTTGACGGATGGCATCATATTTTGTAAATTTGCACCATGAAATTGTTTTGCGAAATACTACTTATTGCACTCTCTGCCAGCATAGTGTCATGTAGTGCTAGCAAGAACTTGGTACCTGAAGACAAAGCCACTGCAGTTGCAAGTTATCCTTGTGCCGAAAAAGGAATATCTGATGCAGAATTCTTCCGTGCATGTGCTGATGCAACATCAAGCAACATAAGTCTTGCCCGCGAAAAAGCCGTTGCAAAAGCAAAATCAAGTCTTGGCAAGACAATAGTGGACAAGGTTTTGGTCGCAGTAGAGCAAGAAAATGTTAGCGACAAGGAAACTTTTCTAAAAGACATTGGAATCGTTTCAAACAAGGCCATTGACATTGTTTTGAAGGACATAAGCCCAGTCTGCGAAAAATACAGCGAAACCAATGGCAGATATACTGCATACATTGCTGTTGAAATTAATAGGCAGAATGTTTTTGCGGTGCTAAATGAGTTGTTAATCAATAATATTCCCAATTTCAATAAAGAAAGGTTCTTGAAAAAAATCAATGAATAGGCAAAAATGTACCGCCAAATCATTAACTTTGCAGTGAAAACAAAAAAACTAAAAGGATATGAAGAAGATATTTAGCATCTTGATTATATGTATGTTATCTGTCGTTGCAGTAGCGCAGTCTGCATTTTACGACATCAAGGTCAAGAAAGCCGACGGCAAGGAAATTTCGCTTTCTGAGTACAAGGGCAAAGTTTTGCTGGTTGTCAATTCGGCTACACATTGCGGTTTTACCCCACAATATATAGAACTTGAAGCCATTTATGAAAAGTATCGCGACAAGGGATTCGAAATCTTGGATTTTCCGTGCAACCAGTTTGGCGGACAGGCACCTGGAAGTATTTCGGAGATACAGGAATTTTGTTCTAAATTCAATGTCAGTTTCCAGCAGTTCGACAAGATTGATGTTAATGGCAAGAACGAGCACCCTTTGTTCGCTTATCTGAAGTCGCAAAAGACCTTCGAGGGATTTGGCAACGACAACACTGCAATGTGCGACCTTATGAACAATATGCTCAAGAAGCAGCATCCCGACTATATGGAAACCTCCGACATAAAGTGGAACTTTACCAAATTCCTGATTGACAAGGATGGAAACGTTGTCCAGCGCTTCGAACCGACCGCCGATATGAGCAGGGTTGAAAAAGCGATTGAGGAACTTTGTAAATAACAAAATATCAGATGTTTATGACAATACGCGAACTATTAGAAAAGCAGTATCTTGAAAAGGACGACATAAAACAGCTATTGGCAACTTCGGGTGAAGAAATGCAGATGCTTTTCCATAAGGCTCAAGAAGTTAAGTTTTCTGCGTTGGACAACTTCGTGCATCTCAGGGGACTTATCGAATACAGCAACAAATGCCGAAAGTCGTGCCTATACTGCGGAGTTCGTAGCAACAATACCAATATCGAACGGTACACTCTTACCGACGACGAGGTTGTTGAATGTGCAAAGCTTTCGCACAAACTGGGCTACGGTTCGGTTGCAATACAGAGCGGTGAGCGTAGCGACAAGGCTTTTACCGACAAGATAACGACCTTAATCAAACGCATCAAGGAGATTGACGGTGGTTCGTTAGGCATAACGCTTTCGCTAGGAGAACAGAGCGACGAAGTTTACCGCGAATGGTTCGAGGCTGGAGCACATCGTTATCTGCTGAGAATTGAATCGTCGAACGAGGATTTGTACTACAAGATTCATCCGCACGATGAACGACACGACTTCCACAAGCGGCTTGCCTGCATCGATTCTTTGTTATCCATTGGTTACCAGACAGGTACTGGTGTAATGGTCGGTTTGCCTTTCCAGACAATCGACATTCTTGCCGACGACCTTATTTTCTTCAGGCAGAAAGATGTTGCAATGGTAGGCATGGGACCCTTCATTCCGCATCCCGATACACCTTTATATAAATATGCCGACCAGATTCCTCCTGTGCAGGAAAGAATGGACATGACGCTGAAGATGATTGCAACACTTCGTCTGATGATGCCTGAAATCAATATGGTGGCAGCCACAGCAAACCAGACCATCGACCCGATGGGACGCGAAAAGGCAATTATGGCAGGGGCTAACGTCATTATGCCAAACTTGACGCCAAACGAATACCGCGAAGACTATCTCATCTATCCCGACAAAGCCTGCGTAAGCGACAAGCCCGAGGAATGCTTCTCGTGCCTCGACATCCGTATGAAAGCCATCGGCCACAAGATTCTCTACAACGCTTGGGGCGATTCTGTGGCATTCACGAAGAAAAAAGCCAAATCGGAACGCTAACGCACATCAGCGAACGCCTTAGCAATCCTATCCAAAGCTTCCTTCAGTATCGAACGCGGACAACCGATGTTCATACGGAAAAATCCTGCGTAGTCATCACCGCCAAAGGTTCGCCCATCGTTCAAGGCAACTTTTGCCTTGTTGATGAGTCTGTCTTGCAATTCTTCGTGCGACAAGCCTAATCCGTTGAAATCGAGCCACAGCAGATATGAAGCCTCGGGCAGAACAGCCTTGACCTTAGGTAAGTTGCGCTTGAAATAATCGTCAGCAAAAGCAATGTTCTCTACAAGGTAGTCCTTCAGTTGCGAAAGCCATTCTTCTCCACCGCGGAAGGCAGCCTCGGCACCGATGTAGGCAAAAATATTCCCGTTGGCAAACTCAGAAGCCTCAAGGTATTCGAAATAGGTGTCACGAATAGACTTTTCGGGAGTGTAGGCTATGGAACTTGACAAGCCAGCAATATTGAAGGTCTTGCTTGGCGCGATGAAAGTTATGCAGTTTGATTTTGCAGTATCCGATACCGTTGAGAACGATGTGTGCTTATAGTTTGGCAAGGTAAGGTCGGCGTGAATCTCGTCGGAAATGACAAGTACGCCATTGCGCTTGCATATTTCTGCAATACGCTGCAAATCAGACTTTGACCATACCGTTCCGCCTGGATTGTGAGGATTGGACAAAAGCATCATCTTGCAACCCTTAGCCTTTTGTTCAAGGTCGGCAAAATCAATTTCAAAGCGACCATTTTTTAAGATTAACTTGTTGGTTATCAATTCGCGTCCATTGTTTATTGGTAAGTTCACAAACGGCGGATATACAGGTGTGTTGATTAAAATCTTGTCACCAGGCTTAGTAAACGCCTGAATGCAAAATGCTATGCCGACAACGATTCCAGGAATGTAATGCAGTTCCCGTTTTTCTGCCTTAATAGAATAATGCTTTGCAAACCAATCGATTACTGCCCCAAAATACGATTCGTCGCCAAATGTATAGCCAAGAAAGCCTTGGTCGCAACGCTTTCTAATTGCATCGAGCACACATTCTGGTGCCTTGAAATCCATGTCTGCAACCCACATCGGCAGCAAATCTTCCGTACCGAAAAACGGTTTCATCAAATCGTGCTTCACACTTGCACTTCCCTTGCGCGGGAAAACTTCGTCAAAGTTATATTTCATTGTTTTAGTATTTTTTCTTTCTATAAGTTTCGCTCGCTGAGCTTCGGTTAGAAATATCGAAGCGGCGAAGAATTACCATTACCTTCCCTTAGACAAGCTCAAGGTGCGGGTATTAAATGCATAAATTACCAGTCCTATTCCACACAATACGGCAGGAATACTCAGTATCTGTCCCATATTCAGCGACATACCTTCCTCAAATGCTTCTTGGTTCTGCTTTAAAAATTCAATGAAGAATCGAGCTGTGAACACCATAATAAGGAACATTCCAAGCATAAATCCGTGCTTTTCTGCAAAATTCTTCCTTTTGTAAAGCATAATCAGGACAATTGACACGACAATGTAGCACAATGCCTCGTATATCTGTGTAGGATGGCAGGGTAGTGTGTCGCCGTTGCGGACAAACAGGAAGCCCCAAGGCAAATCGGTAGGATAACCGTAAATTTCGGAGTTCATAAGGTTGCCCAAGCGAATCAGCGCACCGACAAAACCAGTGGGAATCACAATCTTATCCATTATGGCAAGAAAACCGTCCTGCTTCGATTTGAACTTGAATATGAACACCGCCACAAGCACGCCGATTGCACCACCGTGACTTGCAAGTCCTTGATAACCTGTAAATTTGAACGGATTGAACGAAAATGGCAGTATCATTTCCATCCAATGTTTCGCGGTGAGAAAATAAGATGGTTCGTAGAAAATGCAATGGCCGAGCCGTGCACCTAAAATTCCGCCCAGCACAACGAAAACAGTAAGGCGGTCAAGTTCTTTCTGCGGTATGTTTTCCTTTTTGTAATAGTGTTTTATGACGAAATACGCCAGAATGAAGCCAATAGCGAAAAATGCGCTGTAGTAGCGAAGCGCAAATCCACCTACGGTGAACATTTCGGGACTTACATTCCATGTAATGAAACCAAGCATCGGTAAAATTTTGTGCAAAAGTAATTATGTTTTTTGATTTGTGGTAATTCTATAAGTTGCATTTTGCTGACATCACAAAAAAGTTGTACCTTTGTAATCGCAAACAATTTTCAATGACTCCACAAGAATATATCGGCATTCTCTCAGGTCGTATAAGCGAATGCATAGCTCACGGCTACGACTATGCGCCAATCGTTGAGCGTGGCAAGGACGACTATATAAGCGAGAAGGTCGGAGAAATGATTTACCATTCGATATGGAAACGCAAGGACATCAGCATTGACCTTTTGGTTGAACATCTTGTGGAATTAGGTGTGCCTTCCGAAAATATTGGAGAAAAAGATGGAGATATTGTCATTAAAATGAGCAATGTATCCATTACAATCAAGAAGTCGGAGGCATATAGGCTTGGTGTGAAAATCGGTTTTTGCCTTGGTAACAATCTTTTCGATGTTACCCGTAACGAAGAGAATGCCATTGCGCGGATTTTCATTGAGATAGACAATCTGTATCCGCAGTGGGAGCAGGAGTGGGGCGAGATATTCGTCGAAATTAGCAAGCAGACAAAAAACATTGACATTTCGATTCTTTCTATCGATGCCATTGTGCGTAATAAGCTGAAAGGTAGTGATTTACCATTCCATATTGAACATTTTGCCGATGAATCGAAATTGTCGCTTCTGATTGATGGCAAACATCAGATTGCAATTACAATTCCACACGACCAAATCGCAGAAACAATTGCTTCGCTTAACGAAACAATAATGCGAGCAACCGAAATCATCAGGCAATTACCTTCGTCGGTAATTGTATCTGAAAACAATCGCGATGACTGGGAAACAATATGAAGACCGCTATTGCCATAATCGGATTTATATTGTTTGCTTTTGTCGCGACATCGTTTGCCCAGACTGACGACAGAAGCCGTCGCAATATAAAAGGGAATGTTGAATCATATACCGAGAACAAGTACAAGATTGTATATTCGTTGGAAGGTTGCTCAAAGGGAGAGTGTGCCAGCAGCACGACATTCCATTTCGACAGTGACGGCAATTTGACAACCGCACCAGCAAACGACTTGACCTACGACTACAATATTGGTTATCAAGCAACTACTATCATATATCAGCCAACAGGCAGAGTTACAATCAACGAGCGTAAGCACACTTTTACAATCGAGCGTGCCAACGCAAAGTTCGTTTGCACCTATAAGCACAGCATACATCAGCCCACATCGGCTAAATTCTATCCTTGCCGTGGTTGCCGCCGTCAGGAAGGACGTACCGCCATATTCAAGTACGATAAGCATGGTAATGTTGTGAAAGTCAGCAACTACATCTCACAAATAGAAGTCAATGGCGACTACATCTCCAGTACTCGCAATGCTGATTATAGCTCAACTGCAAGATATGAACTGACGTTTGAATACGACTACGACCAACATGGCAATTGGATAAGCATGAAATGCTACAATGCATACGGAATGCTGGTAGAATGGAAGGAAAGGAAATACAACTATGGAAACATTTGGTAATGTCGTTAGGCAGGGATTGCTTGTTGGAAACAAGAATTGTTTATAACTATATTGAAAAACATGTTGCACCAATCGTATTTATATGTAACTTTGCAATCGTAAAAATTGAAATGAATAGAATTGGCGCAATATTAGAAAAGAGGAGCTTGGTATTCTTGAATATCAAGGAGCGCGATTCATTCTAATTCTGGAAACCGTTTTCGGCATTCTTTCCATTTGCTGGAAATCGTTTCCGTTTTCATTTTTCCGTAAGGACAATCAAAAAGTATTTATTAATAAATTAAAAATTTAAATTATGGAATTACCATTTGCAGAAGCGTGGAAAATTAAGATGGTTGAACCAATTAAGAAATCCACAAGAGAAGAACGCGAAAAGTGGCTCAACGAAGCTCACCAGAATGTTTTCATGTTGAAGAGCGACTATGTTTACATTGACCTTCTTACCGACTCGGGTACAGGCGCACAGAGCGACCGCCAGTGGGCAGCAATGATGATGGGTGACGAAAGCTACGGTGGAGCACGCAGTTTCTACCACATGAAAGATACTATCACCGAACTTACTGGTTTCGAATATGTTATTCCTACCCACCAGGGTCGTGCAGCCGAGAATGTTTTGTTCTCGTACTTGGTAAAGCCCGGTATGGTTGTTCCTGGTAATGCTCATTTCGATACTACTAAGGGTCACATCGAAAGCCGTAAGGCATTTGCTATCGACGTTACCGTTCCTGAAGCTTACGACACCCAGCTCGAAGTTCCTTTCAAGGGTAATGTAAGCCTCGAAAAGTTGGAAAAGGTATTGCAGGAAAATAAAGGCAACGTTCCTTTCTTCGTACTTACCGTTACAAACAATACCGTTGGTGGTCAGCCGGTTAGCATGAAGAATATCCGTGAAACCTGCGAACTTTGCCACAAGTATGGCGTTCCGGTAAACATCGATTCGGCTCGTTTTATCGAAAACGCATACTTCATCAAGACTCGCGAAGAAGGTTACGCAAACAAAACCTTGCGCGAAATCGCTCTCGAAATGTTTAGCTACGCCGATTGTATGACTATGTCTGCTAAGAAGGACGGTCTTGTAAACATGGGTGGTTTCATCGCTACAAACAAGAAGGACTGGTACGAAGGTGCTAAGTTGTTCTGCATTCCTTTCGAAGGTTTCCTAACCTACGGCGGTATGAACGGCCGTGATATGGATGCTTTGGCAGTTGGTCTGAAGGAAAACATTGAGTTCGATATGGTTGAAACTCGTATCAAGCAGGTTCACTACCTTGCAAAGAAACTTGACGAATACGGCATTCCTTATCAGCGTCCTGCTGGTGGTCATGCAATCTTCGTTGATGCCGACAAGGTGTTGACCAACATCCCGAAGGAAGAGTTCCCGGCTCAGACATTGACTTGCGAACTTTACCTTGAAGCTGGTATCCGTGCTTGCGAAATCGGTTACGTTCTCGCTGACCGTGACCCAGTTACACGCGAAAACCGTTTCGGTGGCAATGACTTTGTACGTCTCTGCATTCCTCGCCGTGTTTACACCAACAACCACATGGATGTAATCGCAGCAGCTTTGAAGAACGTTTACGACCGTCGTGACACTATCAAGCGCGGTCTCGAAATCACTTGGGAAGCTGAATTGATGCGTCACTTCACTTGCCAGTTCAAGAGACTCAAGTAAATTTACGATTTTAGATTTACGATTGTAGATTTTTATTAGGTCGCTGGAAGGCGACCTTTTTTATTTCCTCAGTAGCTCGTAGTCGTTTTGCTTGAGCCTTTCAAAGATGTTTTTTACAATGGGGCAAGTCTGTGTGTTTAGTTCGCAGATTTTCAGAATGCTCTTGATGTTCTTTGAATCGGTGTGCGGATATTCGCGGCAGGCTTTTGTGCGTGAATTGTAAAGTATGCAGTAATTGTCGGGCATAAGGAAAGGGCAGGGCATAGTCTTGAAAACATAGTCGCCATCCTCGTCGATGCGAAGATATTGGCTAATAAAAGCCGATTCTTTCATTTTCAAATGAGTAGCCATGCGGGCGATGTCATTTTGTATGAAGCGAGGTCCTAAACTTCGGCAGCAGTTGGCACATTGCAGGCAGTCAATTTTTTCCGACTCCTCGTCGTGCAGACGATGAAATAGAGCATCCAACTTTTTGTTGTCCAGCCGCTTAAGACGTTTCATCAGTTCTGTATATTCGCCTTCCATAGCAATTATTCAGCTTTTACAACCCTGTGCGAAACCGATACGCCTTCCGATTTGATATTCACAATATACAATCCGTTGGTCAAGTCGGATACGTCGTATTCAACGACTTCATCGTCAGTAACATACGCTCGGTATGAACGTAAAAGTACACCAAGTGGCGAATACAGGTCAACTGTGACATCGCGCGGCTTTTCCGTTCTGAGTCTAACTATTAGCTTGTCTGCGATGGGGTTTGGTACTATCGACATGAAGTTTTGTTCTGTGGATTCTGATGCGTAGCCAACATCACCGAAATCAAGTTCTGCAACAACGGGCAGATGGTCGCTCATGTTGTAGAGTGCGTCAATTACATTTGACGGTAATGTGTTGTTCTGAGGATAGTTCAAGTCCTTATTGAAATGATTGCCATCCTGTCCCACCGCCCAATACGAGTTTTGGTGATATGTAATTCCCTTTGTGCCGTTGATAATGCTTCCCGACATAAGTATGAAGTCGAATCGGTCGTCCATGCCTCCGCTAGAAAAGCAGTCGTTGCTTCCGCTGTGTGTCGATTGGGTGTGATATTCGCTGAAATTCCAGTTGTTGGTCCATTCGCCAATCTGGTTCACAGGGTCGTAAAAAGCAATAGGCAGGTAGGAGGGATTTACAAGGTTCTGGAATGCAGGTTCGGATGCCCTATATACATTGAAGTCGCCGCAAATTATGAAATTGTCGTTGTTGCCTTGTGCGACAAGATAGTTCATAAACTGCTGAATTTCAGTTCCGCGTTGCGCTGAACAATCAGTTCCAGCCTTCAGGTGGGCAATTGCGACCTTCAATGTATCGTTTGACGTAAGATGCTTCAGCTTGTAGATGTTGATTTCGCGGATGTCGGTATCGACCTTTGTCTGGGCAATGAGTTTGAGTTTTGTCTTGTCGTAAAACAGGGCATTGTTGAGGTACTCGCTTCCTGATGCCGATGCCGATGCCCAGCGAGTGACTCCGTTAATATTGAGCGAATTGCCAAGAATGTACGAGATTGAATATGCCAAGGAAGGACTTTTTCCGCCTACCTCACAACAGCAAAGTATGTCGGGCTGCTGGTTGGCTACGATTGTCGCCAGATAACCGGCTTTTGCCTGATGCGGATTGTTCTGTGCAGTGCAATAACTTGTATAATTATTGAAATTCAATAGGTTATAACTCATTACCTTTATTCGCCCTTGAGAGAAAGCGGATGTAGTAATTGTTACAATTACAAATAGTAATATTCCGAACTTATTGCACATTATTCAAATTAGTTTAATATATTTTTTTGCTTGACTTCCACAATCTTACCGTACTTTTCTAGTTCCTTCATGTCGATTTTTTTCTTGTTTCCGACTATGGTTATCAGCATAGGACGACCTTTTATGTTTTGCTTGTAGAAATCAACTATATTATTGAAATCCAAATCTTTATATATGTCGTACTGCATAGCGCGCGGGTCTTCCTTGTATCCGAAAAGTTTCCAGCTTTCAACGGTTTCGGTTACATTGCGCTTTGCTGGAGATGAAGTTAGCAACGACTGCAGCAAGTAGTCCTTTACGCCTTGCATACGCTGTTTCTTCATTGGCATATCGTTGATAAGACCTGTCATTACCGAAATAGCCTCGATGGTCTTGTCGCTCTGGGTGCCTACGAAAGCGAGGAACTTTGACTTTTCCTTCTTGGTAAGACCTGTCCTGCTGACAGCGTAAGCCGAGTATGCCATCGAGCGGAACTCTCTAATCTCTTGGAACACAATCGAAGACATTCCTGTGCCGAAATACTGGTTGAACGCATTTTGGTTTGCCATCTGCTTTTCGTCAAGCACTTCGCCCTGAACATAGAAGTAAATCTTGCTCTGCAATGCCTTCGAGTCGTTTAGGAAAAGTATGGTGTTTTCTGTATATTCCTTTGTCGGAAGAATTTTGGGAAACTCATCGTTGGTTTCTACTGAATTTAAATCCATAGTTTTCATCATTATGATAATGTCGTCGGCGCTAAGGTTTCCAGAATAATGTATGGAGAACGGCTGTTTCTTTAATTGAGAAAGAGCTGTCATCATGTCGTCGGAAGTAATTTTCGACACTTCCTTTGCACTCATACGGCGGAGGTACTTTGAATTTTCACCATAAATACCATATTGCAACAGGGCGGAAGCTATTTCGTCTGTTGATTCGCGCTCCATCTTGCGGTTCATTGCATCTTCTTCGGTAATGCGGTCAAGTTTTGAATCGTCGGCTTTTGCATCGCTAAGCAGGCTCAGCACCAGACTGACCGATTCCTTGAAATACTTGTTGAAACCATCAATATAAATCGTAAAGTAGTTTTCGCCTGCGGATACCGAATACGATGCCGCATATTTCTGAAGTTCCTTGTTCAGTTCATCGTTAGTGTATTTCGATGTGCCAATGTACTGAAGGTAAGATGCCAGTTGTTCGTATTTAGGACAATTCTTTATGCCGGTCTTGAACTTGATTTCCATATTGAAGATGTCGTTCTGGTCAAATCTTGAATAATATAGGTCAACTCCTTTGGCAATTCCGTGATATTCATAGTCCTTACCTTCCTTTATAAAATTCGGGGACATTGACTTTACAGGCATTTCCTCAAATTTCTTTGCATATTCCGATGACACTTCTGCATTTTCGGGTACAACAGGGTCAAATCCGGGCTTGTCAAGTTTGTCTTTTTTCGGGAATCCCATCTTTGAATGGTACGACAGGTAGTTGTCGTTAAAATATTTTTCAGCGACCTTCTTGATGTCGTCGGGAGTTATATTTTCGATAATCTTCGGATATTTAAGGATTTCGTCCCAGCTTTTTCCGGAAATGAAGCATTCGCCCATTCTGTAGGCACGCATTTCAGGGTCTTCCATTTCCGATTCGAAATCCTTTATCATTTCGAGCTTTATCGATTCGAGCCATTCTTTGTCAACATCTTCGTTACGCAGACGGTTTATTTCGTTGACAACCAGTGCTTCTGCATCTTCAAACTTTTGTCCTAGAATTTTCGGAACGTACAATATCATCATTCCGCCGTGGTCGAGACGTTCGTTGTTGAGTGCCATTGCTGCCAGCAGTTTCCTGTCGTTCATAAGTTTGTCAAGATAGCCTGTCGATGATGAATTGTTCAGCAATTTCTCGCATACTGAAATCACATACGAATCATAATCGTTCATTGTTACAGTACGGTAGCCAAGCACACCCATCTTAACTGGAGTTAAGTTAACCTCAACAGATTCGACACCGTTGAAAGGCTTTTCCTCGTACTTCGGGTACTGTGGAACATCACCTTTCTTCCATACGCCGAAATACTTTTCTATCAATGGCTTAACGTTTGAAATCTTGAAGTTTCCTGTCATTATCAGTGCCATATTGTTGGCGACATAGTAGGTGTCGTACATTTTCTGCATAGTTGTCAGCGACGGGTTTTTAATATGGTCGGCTGTACCAATGACGGTTTGTGTTCCATACGGATGGTTCTTGTAGAAATGCGACAGGAACGACTCCATAAGGTTTGAAGAGAACTCGTCGGCATACATATTCTTTTCCTCGAATACGGTCTCAAGTTCCGACTGGAACAGTCTGAATACCGGATGTTTGAAGCGGTGCGAGTACAATTCCATCCATTTTTCCATCTGTCCAACGGGGAAAGCGTTGAAATAAGCCACAACCTCGTCGGAAGTAAAGGCATTTACCATTGTGGCACCCATTCCGTCGAGGAGTTTGTCCAGTTCGTTTGGAATAGCATACTTGCCAGCCTTCAGCGAAAGAGCGTTTATTTCTTTCTGGATTTCCTTGCGGCGAACATCGTCGGTGGTAGCTGCAAGTTCGTCGTACTTCATTACTATGCTGTCCAAGTAAACTTTTTCTGCCTTGTAGTCAACGGTTCCAATCTGGTCTGTCCCCTTGAACATCATGTGTTCGAGGTAATGCGAAGTGCCGGTATGGTCGGCAGGGTCGTATTTCCCGCCAGTCTTTATGGCGACAGCTCCAAGAACAACCGAAGCGTTTGGGTCTTCGTTCAGATAGACATTCAAGCCGTTTGGCAACTCGTAATGCACAACTTCAAGGCTCTTATTTTTTTGAGAAAAAGCAACAATACTGCATAAAATTGCAACGAACAGAAAAACTAATTTATTCATTTTCAATCTATTTATATTTCTTCTTAAAATCTTTTTTCTTTAATACCGCAGTGGAAATTATTGATACGTCCTTTATTGGCTGGCGGTCGAGGTTAGTCTCAATTTTCGAAAATTTGTCCAGAATGTCAATTCCGACTACAATTTCTCCGAAAACCGTATAAAAGCCCTCAAACATTGGAACTCCGCCATTTTCAAGGTATTTGTCAATATTTTTTTCCGAAATGGAAAACAATTCCACGCCGTCCTTTTCTATTTGAGGCTTTACCTTTTTCATAATTCTGGCATACACCTCGTTATACTGCTTCATTGTTTTCATGTTATTAAGCGCATCGAGGCTGTCTTTATAAGGTTTGTTTTCGGGATGCGTCAAAAATTCGTCTATATATAATTTATAGGTATCGCGATTCTTGAGAGCAACAGATGCCTTTATCTCGTGAATGCTCAGGTTTTTGCCACCGTCGATAAGGAAAAATAAGTTGTCGTCCGACTTTTTGTCGGGATTTTGAGGACCTTCCAGTCTTTTCATTGCAATTGTGCCTCGCTTCGGGATAATTTTTCCGTTAAATTCGGCGGGTAGGGTAGCATTGTTTATAAGGTCGGTCTGCAATACGCTGTTTTCGTCGTATCCATTTCGCAGACCGAACGAATATTCACTTTTTCGAATCGCCTTGTACATTGGTTTTTCGTCATATAAATGCGAGGTGCATTTTTCCATGAAGTTATCGCGATGTGCAGGTGTCCCCTCGTACAGTCCAACAACAAAGTTGCCTTCGGAAGTTTCTATCTCAATGTAATTCTTTATTTTCAGCGGATTGTGCAAAGTGCTGCACGACTGCAAAAGTCCCGCCCAGCATACGCCTAAAAAAAGTATCCGCAATATTTTTTTCACAAATAATAATTTATATTGTTTTTTTTATTAATATTGTGGGCGTAAAATTAGAAAAAAAATTACGAATGAATATGAAAAAAAATGTTGTAATATTTTTGGTTTTAGCTTTGGCTATCGGAGGTATGATTTTGTCGAACGGTTGCCGTAAACCAGTTCCGCCAAAGGCTATTGTAAGAATTGTTGACACCAAAAAGCAACCTGTTGAGAATGCAATGGTTATAATAAAGGCCAACAACTCCGACAGTGCTCATACAATGGTATATTTCAAGGACGAAACCAAGTCGGTTGCCGACACTCAGTACACAAAATCAGACGGCATCTTGGAATACGAATTCAAGTACGAATCAATCCTGAAGGTTGAAGCAACCAAGGCTGCCGACAGGCAGAATCCTTTCGTAAGAAGAGGAATGGGTGTGCTTGTTCTCGAAAACAACAAGACCGCCGATGTAACTATTGAAATCAACGAACAGACAGTTTTCAATTAGGATTTGGATATGAAAAGACTTTTATCTGCATTTGTCCTTGTGGCAATATGCGCAACTGCATTTGCGCAAGTAACTGTTACGTCTTCCAACTATTACGGAACAGGTAACACCGTGAGAGATACATACGTTGTCGCTAACGATTTGACAGATTCTGTGGCAACAACAAGTATTGTCAACAATCCGTTTGTGCTGGACAATTCGCTCCGCTCGCTTTTCGAGGCTTACAATATGATTGACACTGCTTTCTATGATGAACCTAGAACTGAAGGCGAATTTACAGATGAAACTTTTTCTGTTGCTGATGACAACGGAATGCGTATGCACATAAAAGTTACTGATGAAAAGGCTGTTTGTCTAGGTATAAGTGGTGCATTGGCGCAAATGGGACTCAACGACGATATGGAACTTGAATTCGATGAACCTATGGAGGTAATAGAGTTCCCCGCTGCGCTTAACTCGGAGAAAAATAGTACAGCGCATGGTTCCTATCTTAAGCATATAAGCGAAATGCAGAATACTTTCAATGCTATACAAGGAGGTTCTATGATATATGGTTTCGTTACAGCTGAATACGATTCTGTATCAATAGACATGCAGGTAACCTATAATTCAACATTTGATGAGGCTGGAACGCTGACTCTTTCCGGCGATATGATGCTACAGGGTGTATATGAGTATCTTCGTGAAAACAGGCAATATACATACATTACCAATATGTATCTGCACAGAATAGGTGGTGAGTTTCAAAACATTAACGAATGCACTTTGACGAACGACCTTTTTGCTATGTATTTTGGAACAGCCACAATAAACCTTGGCGAAGCATTGTCGACAATGATGGGGATGAATTTCCCAATTTCGTCAACAACCACCACATTGAACTACTGGACAGCCAACGACAACTATCCAATTCTTGAAATGATTACCAATGCAAATGCAAGCGGAGTAAAGAAACTTGCTGTAAGGTATGGAGAAAATGAGGTTTGTGTTGAAAGTCAGATAATTTCGGCAAACATATATCCGAATCCAACTACCGATTTTCTTAACATCGAGATGGAAGAAATGGGAGAGGCAACGCTCCGCATTTACTCGGTAAATGGTTCTCTAGTAAAGGAAGATGTTTTGAGCGGTTCGCACAACAGCATTAATGTTAACGCATTGGGCAATGGAAATTATTTTTACACAATTTCGTGTGGAGATAAAGAAATAAGTGGTAAATTTGCAAAGAATTAATAACGGCTTGGGGTATTAGCTCAGTTGGCTAGAGTGCATGGCTGGCAGCCATGAGGTCATCGGTTCGACCCCGATATACTCCACCAGAAGGGATTGCGAAAACTTCGCAATCCTTTTATTTTTTTTCTATCTTATTAAAAATCAGCACAAAAGCAATAACTTTTGCATATTACAATTTTGTGATATTTTTGCAATTTTTGTAATTTTTTTGATATTTTTGCTACCCAAATACAATATCATTGCTACCATAATTGCTGATGACTGGCGAGGGTGAAATGCTGCACGAGTTGGGGGTATAGAACTTGCAAAGGCGAAAGCAAAGGAACTGCTCGAATATGCCGAGGAGCGTACAATGCAAGGCGACAATTAGAGTGATAAAGAAAAAATATTTGCATTACGGATTTTTTTGTTTAACTTTGCAAAAGATAATTTAATTGTTTCTGATTATGTCAAGACCTATAGCAGACACACCAGTACTCAGGGGCGAAGATGCCGTACGCTTTATGCTTGAGATGGAGCGCGAGGAACACCCCACAGCAGCGATGAAGAGAGCTCGCAAAAGGGAGAGCGACAGGATTCGCAGGCTGATGGAGAAGTTTTACGACAGAATAAAGGATGCCCTATGAGCCTGAAGGGAGTTGATGATTTCAACTGGAGGCTTCGCAAGCTGAACGAAACGACAACAATAAAGCCGTTTTACAGTGGCGATGAAGACCTTGACGACTTCCTTTTGTCCGATGCCGTAGCATACTACAAGCAAAGACTTGCAGTTACCTATATAATAGAAACACGGACAAAAACAGTCGCATACTTCACATTGTCCAACGACAGCATACGTCGCGATGTTGACCTAAAAACATGGAACAAAATAAACCGCAAAGTTCCAAACTCGAAGCGCAAAGGAAATTATCCAGCAGTAAAGATAGGCAGGCTTGCGGTTGGAAAGGAATATGCAGGAGGTGGTTTCGGGGAATTCATAATCTCGTTTGTAAAAAACAAATACCGCGAAAATTTTGGCGACAGAAGTGCTGGTTGCCGTTTCATTACTGTCGATTCTTATGGTACTGCTACAGATTTCTACCAGAAACAAGGATTTAAGTTTTTCACAGAAAAGGACGAAGGCAAAGATACTCGAATAATGTATTTCGATATGTTAAGCCAAGCCTAAAGGCTGAAAAACTGACATTAAATTTGTTGCCAATTTTGTTACCATACAATCGTAACTCATTGATAAATAAGAAATATGTAGAGCGATATACTCCACCAGAAGGAAGCGGCTGATTGGCCGCTTTTTTCGTAATGATAAATATATTAATAATGAATTTATATAAGTTATATTCCATTGATTTTCCTGACTTTATAAGGGAAATATCTCAAACTCCAGCTATGCTGCGTCTCGACGACATAGGTATGAACTGCGGATGCGACTACACTAGTTTTCCGCTTTTCGATGGGTTGGAAAAATATTCGCGCTATACCCATAGTGTCGGGGTGGCTTTGATTGTATGGCATTTTACTCACGATGTGCGCCAAAGTACTGCTGGTTTGTTGCACGACATTTCATCGCCAGCGTTTGCACACGTAATCGACTTTATGCATGGCGATTATCTTACTCAGGAATCTACCGAAAATGGAACAGAGAAAATAATTGCAGAGTCTGTCGAGATACAGCAACGCCTAAAAAAATATGGGATGAAAACATCCGAAGTCGCTGACTATCATCTTTATCCGATTGCTGATAACGACACTCCGCGACTATCTGCCGACAGACTTGAATATACAATTGGCAATATCGTAAACTATCATCAGGCAAGTTACGAAAAGACTGAAGAATTGTACGACAACCTTATTGTTGGTATCAACGAGGAAAATCAGCAGGAAATAATGTTTGCCGACAAAAACAAAGCCTTGGAATTTGCAAAGTTGTCGTTGCAATGTTCAAAAATATATGTTTCCGACGAAGACCGTTACTCAATGCAACGTCTGGCGGAACTTCTCAAGGACTGCATACAGCGTGGAATAATGACGGAAGCCAATTTGTATCTTGGTGAATCGTTTGTGATAGAGAAACTTATGAGTACGGAATTTTCTGCAAACGAATGGCGCAAATTCAGAGCATATTCGTCTATCGAACGAATTGATGGTAGTCCTGATTCTAGGGTAATTCACGCAAAAAAACGTCATATAAACCCGTTTGTAAGCGGACAGGGGCGAGTTGCTGATATATTTCCCGAATATGGTGATGCTTTGCGTGAGTATCTGGCTGAAAGTCAAAATTATGCAATATGTGGGCGATAATCGTGGCGGATTAAAACTGAAAATTTGAAAAGGCTATGGTTGGGTATTCAACAGTTTTTTTGCTGCTTTTGTAATGGTTATATTATCAATAAGTTATAAAAAGACCGTCATTCCACAAGTCTGAACATACACGCGATACTGCGGAATCTCCCATTAGTACACAAATGAGATTCCGTATAAGTGAACTCACAAGCAACGTTCCTTATGCTGTTCGTTCTACTTTACGGAATGACGGCAAATGGTTGGCAAAAAATCAGATTATTAAAACTATAGCCTTTGAAAAAAATCATTATATTCGCATTCTATTAACTTAATAAAACATATCAATATGATTTACGATTTCACATACCAGAATCCCACTAAGATTCATTTTGGAAAGACTGCACTTGAACATTTACCCGAAGAACTTAATAATTTCGGCAGTAACATATTGCTCGTTTACGGCAAAAATTCCATAAAGGCAACTGGTCTTTACGACAAGATTATGGAAATGTTGAAGGCTGCGGGCAAGAAGGTTACAGAACTTGCTGGCATAAATTCAAATCCGCGCTATTCGCAGGTTCTTGAAGGTTGTCGTCTTGTGCGCGAAAACAATATCGACCTGATACTTGCCGTTGGTGGCGGTAGCGTGGTTGACTGCTCCAAGGGTATTGCAGCTTCGGCATACTACGATGGTGATGCTTGGGAGCATTACTGGGAACAGCAGGGACCTATTGAGAACAAGGTTGTAGCAGTGGCTTCGGTGCTTACGATGACTGGAACCGCTTCGGAAATGAATACAGGTTCGGTAATTACCAACGAGGACAAGAAGTTGAAGCTTGGTCGCGTTTTTCCGTTCCCCGACCTATGCCCGAAGTTTTCAATCCTGAATCCAGAATTTACCTACACCGTGCCTAAAATTCAGATGGTCAGCGGTATAGCCGATATTTTCTCGCATCTTATGGAACAATATTTCGGAGGCGACGACGACTGCACAAGCGACTACCTGCTCGAAGGCGTTATGCTTTCGCTGATAAATTCGTCGCGCAAGGCTATTGTTGACCCAAAGGATTACGAAGCACGAAGCAACATAATGTGGTGTGCAACAATGGGTTTGAATAAGATTCTCGCCTTGTCGAAGATGCAGGACTGGGAAGTTCACATGATTGAGCATCAGCTTGGCGCATACACCGACTGCCCGCACGGAATAGGACTAGCAATTATATCGCCGGCTTACTACCGCTATATTTATAAGTTCGGTTTGCCAAAGTTCGTTCGCTTCGCAAAGAACATCTGGAAGGTTGATGCAAACGGCAAGACCGATGAACAGGTTGCCCTTGAAGGAATTGCTTTTCTTGAATCGTTCTTCCGCGAACTTGGAATCCCATCTACGCTTCGCGAGGTCGGTGCAACGGAGGAAATGTTGCCCTTGATTGCAAAATCGACAATTCCGGGTGGCGGATACAAGAAAATGGAAGCCGATGACATATTGGTTGTCCTCAAGAATTGTTTCTAAAATTTATTAATTAACGTTGTCTGATATAACATACTTCTGTAAATCGTTCAATATTAAGCAATTTGTATTAATTCAGAATGTTATGATTTCCCTTGTTCGTCATTCCACAAGTCAGAACATACACGCGATACGGAACGTGGAGCGTTGTAATGTTCGACTATGCGGAATCTCATATAGTAATACTAATCAAGGAGATTCCGCACAAACGAGTTCACACGACACGTTCCTTAGTAGGTTCTCTCAGTTTTACTTGCTTCGCTGCGTGAGCTAAAGGTTGCGGAATGACGATTAGAGAGTTTTGTGGACAATAATAAAAAATGTGCGTATGAAAAAAATTCTCGTAAACATAGCAATGTCGTTGATGGTTGTTGCATTAGTTTTTTCGTGTGCCAACAATGAAAATGCTGACAATCAGGTTGAAGAACCAAAGACCGAAACCGATACAATCTGCAGTGCACCGCTAATTGCAATGCAGGACTGCCAGCAGCAGATGTCTGCCGAACTATTTGCTGGGCAAGACGATGAGTTGTTGAAGAAGATTTTGCCAGATGGAACGGCTGAGGCTTCGATAAATGTTTTCATGCAGGAGCGTGGTGAAAGGATTGTGCTTTTCGATGCAGGACTTGGTGCTTCGCGCAATGGTCGTCTGCTCGCAAACTTGGATTCTGTAGGCGTGTTGCCAGACGAGATAACCGACATCTGCATAACCCATTTTCACGGCGACCATATCGGTGGACTTCTCTCTCCCGAAGGCGAGGCTGTTTTCAAGAATGCAAAGTTGCACTTTTCCGACTTGGAATTGGAAGCATGGACAATTGGCGCATTGAAGGATAAAAACGAAATGGTTGAAAAGATGCTTTTCGCATACGAGGGAAGGTGCGAAACTTTTCAGGCTGGCGATACGATTGTTGACGGAATCGTAACAATTGCAGCTCCAGGACACACTCCCGGACATACAATGTACGACATCGGTGATGCCATTGTCGTGGGCGACCTTATGCACGCTGTGGCCTTGCAGGTTGAACATCCCGAATTTTCGGCAGCATACGATTTCGACCCGGCGCTTGCATCTGAAACAAGAAAGGCAATGCTCGAAATTGCAAGGACTTCGCACAAGCCATTGGCAGGAATGCATTTTCCCGAACCATTCATAATTGAACTTTGACACGATGACTGACAAGGAACAAAAATATGAAGAGCTTGTAGCTCAGGCAAAGGCACTGTCGGAGGCGGAAAACGACGAGATTGCTCTTATGGCAAATGTAGCGGCGATTATTCACGGGACATTTCATTTCTGGTGGACTGGTTTTTATCGTGTTGTAGGTGAAGAACTTGTGCTTGGCCCATTTCAGGGACCGCTGGCTTGCACGCGTATAAAGTTCGGACGGGGAGTCTGCGGAACGGCGTGGAAGGAACGTCGGTCTGTTGTTGTCCCCGATGTCGAGGAGTTTCCTGGTCACATTGCTTGCAGTAGTGCTTCGCGTAGCGAGATTGTCGTACCGATGTTCCGCAGCGGAGAAGTGTTTGCCGTTCTTGACATTGACAGCGAAAAACTCAGCACTTTTGACGAAACCGACAGGGTATTTCTTGAAAAAATAGTACAGCAATGTTTTTAGAGTGGCTTGAACATCATCTTTTGCCTTGTCCTACAAAGCATTTCCTCGGAATTGAGTGCCCGGGCTGTGGAATGCAGCGGTCGATAATCGAACTGCTGAGAGGCAATTTCTGGGAAAGCATAAAGTTGTATCCGCCGCTAATTCCGATGATAATATTGCTGGTACTTTTGGTTATAAACCTGAAAGTCAATTCTATAGCATTGCAGAAAGTGCTGAAATATTTCTTTATAGCAGAGGTGATAATAATATTTGTAAACTACATTTTTAAATTCATATAGTATGGAATATACATTTGAACATAATGGTGAAATGCCATCGGGCGAAAGTCCTATGACAGATAGACAGAATCGGGGTAATTTGAGAATGCCGGCACCTAATGCGAACCTTATTCTCGCATTCGGAATAGTGTCGATTGTGACCTGCTGTTGCTGCAGTGGAATCTTGGGTATAATTTTCGCGATTATTGCAATAATTCTTGCAGTAAAGAGCAAAAAGGAATTTACACGCAACAGCGATCTTTACGACGAAAACACATTCGGCAAGGTTAATGCGGGTAAAACCTGTGCAATTATCGGACTGATAGTCGGAATCCTGATGTTCGCCATTGCTATGATAGTGATTTCTGTAAGCCTGTCGGATGGGGCAAGCCTTATTGATTCGGTAGGAGGATGGAATCAGATGGGATATTAAAATTTGATGATTTGAAAATTGTAGCGACGTGGCGCGACGCGTCGCCACAAATATAAATAATTAACCAATGACATTAAACGACCGAATAAACATATTGGCATCCTTTGGCAATGACCTTGCAGCAATCTGCGATGGCAAGGAAGTTGAAGGTTTTCCAGGTTTCGAGAAAATAAAGGTGTACAATCCGTGGTTTACCGAGGATAATGTAAGATTTTGTTTGCAAAACTGGCATTCGCAGTTGAACAGGGAAAACTTGGCAAAGTTCTGTTCGTCATATAATATAGACGACAATCTTTCCGATTTCTGCGTGGCGATTGTGATGGCTGGAAACATTCCGATGGTCGGTTTTCACGACTTCGCCTGTGCGTTTTTGAGCGGTGTGAGGATTGAAGCAAAGTTGTCGAGTAAGGACAATGTGCTGATGAAATGGGCAATCGAACAGATTACGGCTAAGTCGCCAGAATTGGCAGGACGCATAACGCATACCGAAGAAAGGTTGTCGGACTTCGATGCAGTAATTGCAACAGGCAGCAACAATACAAACCGCTATTTCGAGTATTATTTTGGCAAGTACGACAAGATTTTACGTCACAACCGCAATTCTGTGGCAATAATAACTGGCGACGAAACCGACGAGGAACTTATCGCCCTTGCCGACGATGTGTTTATGTATTTTGGATTGGGATGCCGTAGCGTGTCAAAGTTATATCTGCCAAGAGGTTACGATTTCAATAGGATGGGGGAGGCTTTCCAGAAATATGCCGACATCATCAATCACAACAAGTACAACAACAACTATAGCTACCAGTATGCTGTAATGGGAATGAACAAAATCGAGCACGTCAATTTTGGACATTTGCTGTTAACAGAGAAAAAAGACTTGAATTCTCCTATTGGCGTTTTGCATTTTGAATACTACGACGACATAAAGGCTGTGGAAAACGAACTCATGCAGAATGCCGAAAATATCCAGTGTATTGTAGCCAAGAGGAAATTTTCCGAAAATTGCGTTAATTTTGGTGATACGCAGAAACCAAATATTTATAACTTTGCAGATAATATTGACACAATTAAATTCATAACAGGACTATGCAGAAAATAATTAAATACAAGGTATCCGACGATGCCGAATTCGTAAGGGAAATAGAGTTGAAGGACGATTCTTCGTTCAAGGATTTGCACACCGCCATACAGAAGGCTTGCAAGTACGACCCGTCGCTCATAACGATGTTCTACATTGCCAACGGAGACTGGGAGGTTGACGATGAGCCCGAAAACGAGATTCTTCTTGAACGTATGGACGAAAAGACTCAGCAGGATTGCCGTCTTATGGAAGACACTCCTCTGAATTTCGTCAAGGTTGAAAAGGGACAGAAGTATCTGTATATGTACGACCTTTTGTCGGAACGTTGTTTCTTTGTGGAAGTTGTTGATGTTCGCAACTTTACAAAGAAGGATGAGAAGACGAAGTTCCCGAAATGCACTTTTGCGGAAGGTTTGCCACCTCAGCAAATCGAGATGGACGATTTGGAGGAAGAATTTGAAGAGAATCCAACCGTTGAAGATTTCGACGAGTTTGACGAGGAGGAGGAAAATCCTTACTACGACAACGAGTTCGAGGATGGCTACGATGAATTTGGCGGTGGCTACAACGACGACTACAACTACTAAGCGCGTAATCATTTGGCGAAATACCTTATAATAATTGCAGGTCCGACTGGAGTTGGAAAAACCGACCTAAGTATCGGTATCGCCAAGCATTTTGGTGCGGAGATTCTGTCGTGCGATTCAAGGCAGTTCTACAAGGAACTCGGAGTTGGTGTCGCCAAGCCTACCACCGAGCAGATGAAGGAAGTCAAGCATCATTTTGTTGACAATGTTTCGGTAACGGAACGATACAGCATCTGGCAGTACGAAAACGATGCGATAAAACTTCTGGATGAATATTTTAAGACTCGCGACTATGCTGTAATGTGCGGTGGTTCTGGACTTTACATTGATGCTGTTTGCAATGGAATCGACCTTATGCCAGACCCCGACCCTGTTGTTAGGCAGGAGGTAATTGACTTGTATAACGAAAAGGGAATAGAAGCCTTACGTTTTGAACTTCAGCGTATTGACCCTGAATATTATGCCCAAGTTGACTTGAAGAATCCGCAGCGCATTATGCGGGGCATTGAAATGACAAGGCAGACAGGCAAGCCTTTTTCGCAGTTCCGTACCAATACAAAGCAGAAACGCCCTTTTGAGACAATAAAAATACTCATAAATACCGACCGTAACATTCTGTACGACAGGATTAACCGTCGTGTGGACATTATGCTGGAACGCGGTTTGGTGGAAGAGGCACGCAATTTGCTTAAATATAGAGATATGACTGCTTTGCGAACAATCGGTTACCTTGAACTTTTCGATTACTTTGATGGCAAGACAAGTCTTGAAGAGGCTGTTGAACTAATCAAGCGCAATTCACGCCGCTATGCCCGCAGGCAGATAACCTGGTTTCATAGGAACAACGATTATGTTGAATGCGAACCAGATGGAACTGTTGTTTTAAAGAATATAAAAAACTTAATACAAGATGGAGAATAATAGTGCAAACGAAATGCAAGACAACAATCAGAAGCCCAAAAACAAGCCGTTGATTAATATGAGTCGAAAAGGGCGTATATTGGCTATTGTGTTATTAGTGTTAGGGTTTGTCGCTGGAGTAAGTGTTCGTATATTTAGGCATTATCAGAGCAAGCGGCAAGTTGAAGTATTTCAAGAAAGTATGGTGCCTATACATTCGGAAATGCCAAGTAGGGAAGAGGTTTATGAGGCATTTGGTATACAGACGCATATGTCTGATACAACCGATTCTGTTGATGTTGAAGCGCTTCAACGCAGACTTGATTCTATCAAACAGGAACTAAATAAAAATAGTAATAATTAAAAAGTATGAAGATGAATGTTTTTTTTGCAATTGTAGTAGCAATATGCTTGACTGCAACAACAGCTTGCAATCAGTCGCAGGCAAATGACGAGTCGAAGACTGTAGAAGTTGCCACCGAGGCTAATGCTCCAGAAGAAATTGAATCGTTGGCAAAGGACTTGATGTCAGAAGCAGAACCAACCGAAGTTGAAAAGGACGGCGAAGGAGGAATCGTGACGATTACCGAGGCTAATTTTGAAAAGGTAACTGCCAAAGGTGTTGTCCTTGTTGATTTCTTTGCAACTTGGTGTGGACCTTGCAAGATGCAGAAGCCTGTACTTGTAGAAGTAGCAAAGGAAAATGCAGATAAGTTGACAATCGGTACGCTCGACACCGACAAATGTCCCAACCTTTCTAACAGATTCAACATTCGTTCTATTCCGTGCATGATTCTTTTCAAGGACGGCAAGGAAGTTAAGCGCATCATTGGCTACCACGAGAAGGCAGAACTGCTCAAGGAATTGGCAGAATATCTATAATCTGCTCTGTAACAAAAAATTATTGATCCGCTAAAAATTAATAGGTCATTCCACAAAGCAGAGTGAACCGACTAAGGAACGTGTCGTGTGAACTCGCTTATGCGGAATCTCCTTGATTAGTAATATTGTGGGAGATTACGGATAGCAGTCTTCACAACGCTCTCCGTTCCGTATCGCGTGTTACGACTAACTTCCGAAATGACACCCCCTTTATAAATCACTATATAAATAATTGATAATATTGTGATTATATGTATTACCCAATTTTTTAGCGGACACCAATGTAAAAATTAAAGGCTGCCAAACGACAGCCTTTTTTGTTTTACATTGCTTTTCTCCAAAATCTGTTTGTAATGTCAATAGGTTTGGTATTGTAGATTTTGTACATCCTCTGGTTGGTTGTCTTCTTGTCAAGACCGCCGTACTTTGGATTGTAAGGTCCGAGTTTCAGGTACTGGAACGGAGTAATGTCCTTTGGGAAAGTTTGCTTGCCGGAATACCAGGCGACCTTCTTGTCGAAAGTCTTGTGGACAAACTCTGCCATTTTGATAACCTCGTCCTGATTGGCATCGCCTCCCATAAAGCAGAAGCAAGTGATGCTTTTGTTGTACTTCGAAATCATATTTGAAATGGCTTCTTCGTCAAGGCAATTTCCTATGTCCTTGCAAAGGTGCGGACTATGGCATCCCGGGCAATGGTTAGGACAGTTGCTAAGGTTTACAGCCAAAGTAACTTCGTCAGGAACTTCTTGGAATACAATGTCGTAGTTATAATACTTTAACATTCTTCAGCCTCCTTCAACTTATTGTCGTAATATCTTCTGTGTGCTTCCTGCTGACGCGCTTCAGAGAAGTTGCTTACACGCTTCATATATCCGATAATTCTCGTCAAGTAGTCGATGTCGGTGCTTCCGCATTCGGGGCAAGTCTTCAAGTAGCGCTTGTCAATGTGACCGCACTTGTTGCAAACTGTGTTCGGAATGTTGAATGTGAAGTAGTTGCAACCTTCGATTGCAGCGACCTTCAAAAGCTGGCGGTACTGAGCCTTGCTCAAGTGTTCTTCCAAGTTGACGTGCAGGGCAGAACCACCGGTAAGGTGCTCGATGTATTCCTTGCCGTGCAGACGGAACTTGTCTATTGTGTTGATGTCCTTGTCTTCCACAACGAAGAAATAGCTGTTGTAGCAGTCGCGAGGAACGAAATAACCGTCTTCCTTGTCCCATTTTGCGTGCTTAACGCCAACGTTTTCGGCAGGAATCATTTCGCAGTTGAACATCAGTTCCTTGGTGCGGTACTTCTTGTTGTAGGTTTCGATAAGTCCGAGTACGTTCTTTACATAGTTGCGGTACTGTGCGTTGTCGCTGATTTCCATTCCGAG
The DNA here is from genome assembly GCA_902776565.1 of uncultured Bacteroidia bacterium. GTDB lineage: Bacteria > Bacteroidota > Bacteroidia > Bacteroidales > ML635J-15 > Bact-19. Next base: position 132,051 of record CACYQN010000006.1, on the reverse strand, counting down.
GTATTCGGCCGATTCTACAAGACCGTTGACACCTATTGTAAGGTACTGGCGGCTTATGTTTATGAAGCCAGCGTCGAACAATGGAAGCATACCCTTGCTGAGCAAGTACTTGAGATTTTCGTTGTATGCGGTCTGAACCTTGTGCATAAGGTCAACAACTTCTTCGACGAAGCTGAGGAACGGCATCTTTTCCTTCTTTTCGTACTGTATGCAACGGTTGAGGTTGATAGTGAGCACGCTCTTCGAACCAGTAGAAACACCGCCGGCACCAAGCGTATAGCTGAACTCGTTGTCGGTGATTTCGTTGCGCAGACGGCAGCAGCTGCTCAATGAGTCGGCATTGTCGCTGATGTAGGTGAAGAAGGAGTGACCTTCGGCGTACATTTCGGCAGTGAAGTCACCGTATTCCTTGTCGCGAACGTCGCCGTCTTCCGAAAGAAGAGCCATAGTCTCGACGGGGAAGGTGAGGACTGTCTTTGTACGTTCCTTGTTGAACCACTTCATGAATCTCTTCTGCAACCAGTTGAGCGAATCCCAGTCGGGCTGTGAACCGTCGGGGAAGCGGAAGTCGCCGAACAAGCTCTGGAAGTAGAACTTGTCGTAGTATGAAATGTTCCAGAATACCGACTGGAAGTTACGTGCGCCTGTCGGCTGGTTGATAGAATATACTATCTGTTCGAAGCAGTCGGTGATAACCTTGTCGATTGTACGTTTCTTGAGCGAAAGGTCAACAACCTCGTCGGCGCGCTTGTAGTAGTCGTTTCCGTATTCCAAGCCTACGAAGTAGTTCATATACATCAGGAATTCGGGAGTAGCACAAGCACCGCTCAACATGCTTGATACAATGAATACCAAGTTGATGAATCCGCCGCAGAACGACTTGAGGTTGGTCGGTTTGGTCGAGTTGCCACCGATAATCTGTGTGCCGTGCAACAACCACGGGTACATTGTGATACTTGCGCAGTAGTTGGCTATGCTGGTCTCGTCGTTCTTGTAGATGAAATGCTTGTTGAGCAAGTTCAAGTATTTGTCGGCCAGTTCCTTGCCGTACAATTCCTTAATCTTGTCGCATAACATCTTGCGGTTCAGACGTATAAAGTTCTGCTTTGGAAGTTCACCAATCAGGGTTGCGATATTCTTCTTTTCAACGTTTGCGTTTGCATCGAACTTGCTTCCTGTAGCAGCGTTCTTAGCCTCGCAGTAGTCGAGCAGGAAGTCGAGCTTACCCTTTACTTCGCGGTCTTCGAGGTGCTTCTGGCGGTATAGGATATATGATTTTGCCGCAGCATAGTAACGTTCTGCCATCAAGGCTGTTTCAACCTGGTTCTGAATCTCTTCAACGCTAATGCCATCGTATATGTTAACACGACTTAGGATGTTTGTAAGCATTTCCTGCGTTGCAAAACTTCCTACCGACAAAAAAGCCTTCGAGATTGCGGCTTTAATCTTTTCCACTGAGAATAACTCGCGTTTTCCGTTTCTTTTTACAATAAAATTTTCGTTATAAAGCATATCCTATACCTATTTATACTATTTATATATTTGTTTTTACTGCCGAATAGCAATCTTCTGCAACTCCATTTCCCTAATTCGGCATTGCGAAATTATTTCAAAAGTTCAGGAAAAAATGATTTTAGTCCATTATTCTATTAACAAAATTGTGAACAAGAATAATGTTTTTATAGTCAAATTATTGCAATTTTTTTCGTCTTCGTAACTTAAAAAGTACCTCGATTTTTTGGGGGAAAATTACCTTGTTTTGGATGGGTAAAACATCGTTTTTTTTCGTGGCGGAGAGAAAAAGTAAGTAAAAATACTTGTTTATAAAATGTTGATAAGTAGTGCGTTATAAAGTTGGAGTTTTGCTTGCTATGATTACAAGGGTTACGAATCCTTATTGTTTGCGTTTACCTTTTTCCGCTTTTTTTGCCTTGTGTTTTTCCCTTGCATTCTTGAATGTAATGTCGTCCCAGAACTTGCGCATAAGTTCTCCGAACGTGTCAAATTCTTCGGTGTAGAATATGCCGGCTCCGGTGGTGTAGGGACCGTATTCCGCTTCGATGTCGGTGTTCTTTCTTGTGAAGCCTTTGAGACGTATGGTGCCCTTCTTGTTAAGTTTCCATTGAACTTCGACATCGCCGACAAGGTTTTCGTTGTTGTATTTCTTGTCGCTTATGCCAAGGTTGCCGTTTATAAGCAGTCGGTCGTTGAATATCTGGGTACTAAGTGCCACTTCTATTTCCTGTCCGGAAACATCGGTGCCAGGCTTGTACTTGAAGCCAACGTCAACATCCTTCACGATTTTTGAAATCCAGTTGCTCAGCTGGTTCGATAGCATCTGGGTGGTCGTTACGCCTACGGCATTTGTTGTCGTACCTGTCTGGTTCAGCATTTCTGCATTCGGGTCGTAGAACTGGTTTATTACCAAAACGTATAGAAGCTGCTTGTTTATTTCGTCCTGTGTGAGGCTTGCAAGTTTAGTCTTTACCTTTTCGCTTCCGTTAGGTATGTTTATGCTGAACTGTATTTCGGGCGACATCAGGCTTCCGTTGAGGTGCATGTGGCATTCCACGTTGGCTTTCTGGCTGTAGGTGTCGGTGGTGTCGTATTCTTCCCTCATAAGTTCCTTGAGCGATACGGTGGTGGTATAGACAGCGTCAAGGTTCAGTTTTCCCTCGTACGGGTTTCCGTTCCAAGTGATTGTTCCGCCGGCTGGAATGGTAAAACGTTTGTTTATAATGTTTTCGAGTGTGAAAAGATAGTCGCCTTTTGCAATCTCAATTTCTCCGTACATATAAAGTTCTTCGTCCGAGTTGTATTCAATCTTGAGCATACCTTCTCCGTTGGCCTTTATGCGGTCGCCGGTTCGCGGGTCGAATACGATTTGCACTTCTGCGTCTGGCTTGACGTCGATGTCAAGTTTTATGGTGTATTTGCTTGTCGAATATTTGCTGTCGTTTGTTTCCGGCTCCTGTTCGTCGGCAGTGGCAAATGTTATGAAGTTCGTATTCTTGGCATGGTAGGTGTCTTCCATCGGCAGTACGAATTTGCTTCCTGCTTCGGTCGTCGCGCCTGCATATATGGAGAAGTTGCCCGGAGTACCTTCTACAGTAAGTCCTCCCGAGGCATAAACGGTTCCGTAGAACAGGTTGTTGTCGATAAGTTTGGTGTTCATCACCTTGAAGTCGTTGAGGTTGGCAAGCAGTCCGAAGCGGAAGTTCTTGAAATTGTCGTGATAGATGCCTCCGTTTATGGTTCCTATATTTCCATTTTCGTCCACAACCTTGAAGTTGTCGAAATAGAACCTGTCGTTGCCGATATATACTTTGTCCTCTGTTAATGCTTTCAGTTTCAAGTAGTCATATACAAATTCGGTCTGCTTTAGGTTTACGACTCCGTCAATCTTCGGTTGCTTGATGCTTCCGGAAATCATTACGGTTCCATTTGCGTCGCCCTTCAGTCCGCTTATTTCGTATGCGTTCAGATATTTGTCGAATATATCTAGCTTCAGGTTCTTGAGCATTATGCTGGCATCGATGCTGTCCTGTTCGGTGAGGTATATGCCTTTCATTTCGACGTATTTGTTGGTTCCGCTAACGACGAAGGCCTTGCTCTGGTTCTCCCATTTCGATGATAGGTTTAGTTTTCCGAGTTCTTCTTGGTTGATTGTCAAGTCTTTGATGTTTACGTTTGCAGTAAACACAGGAATGTCGTATATGTTTGCTACGCGACCGCTTCCCGACAGTATTCCGCCGAATTCGTAGCCCTTGGGTTCTGTTATCCTGTTTATGTTGCCAATGTCAACATTGTCTATCATGAACGAAAGCAGTTTGTCGGGGTCCTTAGATATGTAGCCTTTCAGGTTGAGCACTTGGTTCATGTTCGAAAGCTTCAGGTTTTGTATTTCGACCTCCTTGTTGTCGTAGCTTATGTTCGTTTCTCCGAGTTGCCATGTGCTTTCTCCGAATATGAACTGAGACGGAGATATGTTGACTTCTATTCGTGGTGCCGAGTCGTTGTCGTGTGGTACGAATTTGGTGTTGAGCATGAAGAAGCCGTTGTTGTCGCTTGTGGTGTTGCCCCAGTGCAAGTTGAGTCCAATGCTGTCGTGTTCCGCACCAATGGCGAGCTTTATGTCTTCGAATGCAAAGTTGTCCTTTTCGATGGATTTTGTGTTCAGATAAAGGTTTGCCAGTCCGTTCATGCTGTACATCTCGATGCTGCTTTCCCCGATAATATATTCGTTGCGCGATATTTGCGGAATGTTTATCTTGCCGTATATGGTCTTTGTGTTTCCGAAGACATATCCGTTGCTTGTGTATATGTCGCCGTGGAATTTGAGTGCAGGGTCGTAGAACTTTACGAATTCATTAATTTCTTTTATCCTGAACGAATAAGTGAAATAGTTGGAGCTAGGTTTCGGTTCCTCGGTTTTGCCGAAGATTGTCGGCAGAGTATGTGCTATCATGCCGTAGATGTCGGATGCGACCTCGCTGATTTTATATTCTCCGTAAATGTCGAGGTCGAGGAAGTCGGATTTGATTCTGATGCTGTGCTTGTTGTCCTTGTCTTCTTCGGCGACTGCGGTAAGCTTGTCGATTTTCAGCCTTTTGTCGTCGAGGTTGAATTCTACCTGACTTATTGTTACGTTTCCGATTGGGCGGTTTGCAATGTCACCGCTTAGCTGGGCACCAACTACGAACCTCAGTTCCGAACTGCTTGTGTTTTCGGGGGCAAGGTGCAGTTCCTTGAGGTTTGCATAAACGTCGCTTGACAATTCTATGTTGTTGTTTCGTCCTCCGAAATTGTACTTGCCTATCAGTTCGGCAGTAAGGTTGGGGTCGTTTATGTTTATGTTCCCGTTGAATGTGGTATTTGAAAGCGAACCTTTGACGTTTATGTCGGAATATGTGTATCCGTTGAAGTCCAGTCTCTGTATTTTTCCGTTGAGCCTGTTCTGCGTGTGCGACAGCGAATCGACGTTTCCGCTTATGTTGAGGTTTACCGATAGCAGTCCAAGTCCGTTGCTACCAGGGATTATGTCGTGGAGGTTGAAGTCCTTAGCCGAAATGTTACCGTCATAGCCTAGGTAGCCTGTGCCCCAGTCGGGCATTATTGCAATATCGGTCTTTATTGTGCCGAGGTTGGTAGTTAGTTGTCCGAAAGCCATCATGTCGTTCATCATACCCGACAGGTTTCCGTTGAATGCAATGTGGTCGAGGTTGTTAAGTTGCGATGGAATCTGTATTGGGTCGTCGGGCGAGACAAGACGCAGAATTTTGTTTATGTCGTCTTTGTTGGTCTGCAAGTTGTTGATGTTTCCGAAGACGATTGTCTGTTCGTAGTCGGGGAGACCGTTTACCGAAAGGTTGGCATAAAGTCTTGTGTTCCCGTACATTGAAATGCCAAAGTTCTTGAACTTGAAGTCGTCGAGCCTGCCCGAGAAGTTGCCACGCATGTGAATGCTGTCCGAAAGTCCTGCATATTGAGGCATAAATGGTGCCAAGTCGGCGACGCTGAAAATTATAGTGTCGATGTTCACCGTAAGTTTCTCAATCTTATCAATAGGGTCGCTGAGATAGAGGCTGTCCTTGCCGACTACTGCGATTTCGGAGCATACGAGCCGTGAATAGTCGGTCTGCGCATTTATGTCGTTGATACTTATGCCTTTGTCGTAGTATTTGATTTTACAGGAAAGGTCGTTCAGTGCGATGCCCGATTTTTCGTTGAGCGAAAAATTGTCGATGTTGACGCTGATGGTGTCGTGCATATATCTGAATCGGCTTATTCCTGCATTGAAATCCTTTATTTCAATGTCCGACGGCTTGAATGAACTTGCTGTGTTGTCGTATCTTTTGTCAAGGTATTTCAGATGACCGTTTGTGATTGAAAGTTTTCGGCATATCAGGTTTAAATCCAGAGATGTAGTGTCTTCGCTTGCAAACTTGTCGAGGATGTAGCTGTAGTTGGCGTTTCCGTTTTCATCTACATAAACGTTTATAAGCGGGCTTTTTAGGTTTACTTCTGACAGAAGCAGGAAGTTGTTGCGAATGGAAAACCTGTCAACCGTTGCATCAAGACCATCGGCCGAAAGCAGAACGTTACTGCAGGAATCCTTCATTACGATGTCGGAAAATACAATCTGGTTGGGTATTTTCAGATAGACTTCGCCCACGCTAAGTTCAATATTATAGGTATTGGCGAAATATTCGATGGCTTTTTTTGCAATCAGGCTTTGCAGATATGGTGAGTACAGTATGGTTATAATAAGGATTAAGTCCTTGACTATTAGCAAGAACAAAATTATAAAAAACCTTCTGACCTTATATCTGAACAAAATTCGGGCAGTTTAAATATTAACTTGCAAATATCTTAAAAATAATTGATAGGCTAATTTAAAGAATTGTAAATTTGCAAAAAAAATTGCAGTGAAAATTTTAGGTATAGAATCTTCGTGCGACGATACGTCGGCAGCAGTTGTATGTGATGGAAAATTGTTGTCGAATGTCATTAATACTCAGGCTATTCACGAAAAGTATGGCGGGGTGGTTCCAGAACTGGCAAGCCGTGCTCACCAGCAGAATATTGTGCTTGTCGTGAAGGAGGCTTTGTCGCGTGCCGAGGTTGCAATGAGCGAAATTGACGCAATTGCCTTTACAAAAGGTCCTGGTCTGCTTGGTTCTTTGCTTGTGGGGGCATCGTTTGCAAAGGGGCTTTCGGCGGCATTGGATATTCCTCTGGTAGGTGTTAACCATCTTCACGGACATATACTTGCACATTTCCTTCGCGAAAAGGACGAGGACGATTGTGTGCCGAAATTTCCGTTTCTCTGCCTGCTTGTTTCGGGTGGTCATTCGCAGATTGTTGTTGTAAGGGATTACCTTGATTTTGAGATTATTGGCAAGACAATCGACGATGCGGCAGGGGAGGCTTTCGACAAGTGCGCCAAGGTGATGGGGTTGCCCTATCCGGGTGGTCCTGTGATTGACAGGCTCTCGAAAATAGGTGACGAAAACCGCTTCAAGTTTGCAAAGCCGTCAATTCCTGGGTTCGACTATAGTTTCAGCGGACTGAAGACTTCGTTTCTCTACACTGTGCGCGATGAGGTGGCGAAGAATCCGAATTTCATAACGGAAAATGTCAACGACTTGGCTGCGTCGTTGCAGAAGACCATAATCGACATCCTGTTCAACAAGCTGGAGAAGGCGGTGAAGCAGACTGGCATCCGTCGCGTGGCTATTTCGGGAGGCGTTTCGGCAAATTCAGGACTGCGCAACCGTATGCTTTTGGCAGCCGAAAAGAAAAAATGGGAGGTCTATATTCCCAAAATCAGCTATACAACCGACAATGCCGCAATGATTGCCCTTGTGGGCTATTATATGTACCTAAAAGGCAAAGTATCAACGCTTTCTGTGGTTCCGCAGGCAAGAATAAATTTTATGGATTTGTAGGTTTAACATTTTTTTAATTCATCGGATTGATATTTTATGTTTTTTTGGACTGCAATTTGTAAATAGGATAGAGTATATTTTTTGAAATAATGATATTTTTGCAACCGTAAAAAAATTAATGGTTATGAGAAGATTAGTTTTATTGACATTGGCAATTGTGTTTTCAGGAGTTATGATGGCACAGCAGGAAGGTCCGGCAATTTCGTGGGAAAAGACAGTTCACGACTTCGGTACTTTCAATGAGGCAGACGGCATTCAGACTGCAATATTCGAGTTTACAAACACTGGCGACAAGCCTTTGTTCCTCACTAATGTTAAGGCATCGTGCGGATGTACAGCAACCGACTACACCAAGGAACCCGTTCAGCCGGGTGCAAAGGGTTATGTTAAGGCATCTTACAATCCTAAAAACCGTCCGGGTAAGTTCTCAAAGCAGATAACTGTGACTACCAATGAGTTCCAGCCTACTTCGATAGTAAGGATAACTGGTGAAGTCATTCCTGCTGCACCACAACCGGAAGGAGAAAAATAATTAATTGAACCTATTAAATTGAAGGTATTATGAAAAAGGTATTTTTTGCTTTTTTGACTTTATTCTTTGCTGCAGCAGTATTTGCTCAGACAAAGCAGCCACAGATTTCGTGGGATAAGACATCTCACGACTTTGGCGTATTTAAGGAAGAGGCTGGTTTGCAGACCGCCGTATTCGAGTTTACCAATGTCGGAGGAGAACCTCTGGTGCTTACAAACGTTAAGGCATCGTGCGGATGTACTGCAACCGACTATACCAAGGAGCCTATTCCTCAAGGAAAGAAAGGTTTTGTTAAGGCTTCGTACAACCCGCAGAACCGTCCGGGAAGATTCAACAAGTCGATAACCGTGACAACCAACTGCGAAGCTCCGACAACAATCCTTACAATCTCTGGCGAAGTTACTCCGCGCGAGAAAGGTGTCGAGGACTATTATCCAAAGGATTTCAGCGGATTGAGGTTGAAAACTACTCACCTTGCTTTGAATAATGTGCTTAATACTGAAGTAAAGACCGATACTATTGGCGTTGTCAATATGACAGCTGCTCCGATGAAGGTTACTTTCCAGAATGTTCCGAAGCACATAACCATAAAGATGGAGCCTGCAACTTTGGCAGCAAAGAAACCAAACGACAAGATGGGACAGGAAGGTAAGATTTATGTTACCTACGACGGCAAGCAGAAAGGCGACTGGGGATTCCTTCAGGACAGAATTTCTGTTGTTGTAAACGATAGTGTTAGCAGCAAGAACAAGATTACTGTAAGTGCCACAATAGTAGAGGATTTCTCGCATTTGTCACCAACCGAACTAGCTAATGCACCTAAGATTGTGTTCGAGCAGACAGAATATGACTTCGGTACAATCAAGCAGGGCGACAAGGTTACCTACCAGTACAAGTTTAAGAACGAAGGCAAGTCAGACCTTATAATCCGTAAGGTAAAGGCAACTTGCGGCTGCACAGTTCCAAATCCTGAAAAGATGGTGATTAAGCCGGGTGAGGAGAGTTTTATAAAGGCTACTTTCAATTCGGCAGGTAAGAAAGGTCACCAGAGCAAGCCGATTACAATCACAACCAACGACCCGACAAATTCAAGTATGGTCGTAAAGATTGTCGGCAACATTGAAGATGCTCAATAAAAATAGTTTTCTTTTCATATTAGCGGTCGGAATTAGTTCCGGCCGTTTTTTTGTTTCATACGAAAAAAAGCGACAACCGAAAATCGATTGTCGCTTTTGTCGGAGTGGCGCGACTCGAACGCGCGACCGCTTGCACCCCATGCAAGAATGCTAGCCAACTGCACCACACCCCGCCTAAAATGGACTGCAAAGATAGTCCTTTTTGCTCGTATGGCAAAACTTTTTTTGAAATGTTTTTAAAGCATTGTCAATGAGCAGTTTGTGTCTGAAATTTCAAGGCGATATTGTCCGCCTTCGACCAGAGGCTGGTTGTCGTCGATATGTCCGACGGGAATTCCAAAGCCGATAGGGTAGGAATATTCGGCTGTGTGGGCCTTTACTATTTCGTAGGCTGTCTTGCCAAATGGACTTGCATTGTCCTTCATGTCGCTGAACGAGCCAACGACAAGTCCTCGCAGTTTTGCAAGTTTGCCGCTCATTTTCAGGTTGAGCATCATGCGGTCGAGGTGGTATAGGTATTCGTTTAGGTCTTCGATGAAGAGAATCTTGTCGTCGCAGTCGATGGCGAAGTCGGTTCCCTGCAGGCTGTATATTATCGACATGTTTCCGCCAATAAGTTCGCCTTTTACTGTGCCTTTCCTGTTTAACTCGTTGGGTTCGAATGTGTACGAGATTTTTTCCCCTTCAAGAATCCTGAAGATATTTTTTATGCATTCGGCTTCTGAATTATTGTGGATTGCCTTTGCCATCTGGCAATGCAGACTTCTAACGCCGTGCTTGTTCGCCAGTAGGTGCAGGTTGGTTATGTCGCTGAAGCCGAGAATCCATTTAGGCTTTTTTGCAAACTTTGTCATATCAATCTTGTCGATTATGTGGTTTACACCGTAACCGCCTCGCGAACAGAGTATTGCATTGATTTCGGGATTGTCGAGTGCCTGTTGCAAGTCGGCAAGCCGTTCATCGTCGGTGCTTGCCATCTGGTTGAATCTGCCGAGGCAATGTTCGGAGATTTCAACGTTGTAACCGATTGATTTTAAATATGCTTCGGCTGATTTTACAAAGTCAGGATTTATGTATCCAGCAGGACTTACGATTGCAATCTTGCTACCTTTCGATAAGTATTTAGGTGTTTTCATTCGTTTTATTTTCTGGCAAAGTTGCGAAAAAATGGAATATGCCGATTCTGTCTTTTATGTAGGTTGTTAACAAGCGTTTGTAAATCATTGTCTAATGCAGTATAAGATTGTTGATATTAAATTTTAGAGTTGGATGTAAGGGTCGGGAAAAAAATACTATCTTTGCAAATTGTTAAATGTATTATTAATTTTATTATTTTAATTAAAGGAAGATGAAAAGATTTTTAATGATTGTTGTGGCATTGGTGCTCTCGGCTGCTATTTATGCACAGAGGGTAGATGTTGTAGAAACAACAGGTGTTTTTGGCAAGGCAAGTTATCCATCAATGGCGACTAAGGTCATGTTTACGGATGCCAAGACTGTAATAAAGGAATTTACCAATATGATGAAGGGCTACAACCCTGAAACGTTGACTGCAAAGAAGAACCTTATTACCATTGATAATGTTATTATCCCCGCAATAAGCGAGAATCCTATTGATGTTTTCGCAAATATCAGCCAGTCGAAGGGTTCGACAGATGTAAATGTTGTTGTTGCTTTCTCGCTCGGAGCAAATGCTTTTATAACTTCGTCGCAGGCTCCAGCTTTGTATCCGACAGCATCCAATATGTTGAAAGTCTTTGCAAATGACCTTACCGCAAAGAACCGCGATGCTATACTTAGCAAGCTTGGCAAGGAAATGAGCAAGGAAGAAAAGAAACTCGCTTCGTACGAGAAGAAGGCTGCTGGTTACCAGAAGTCTCTTGATTCATACAACAAGAACCTTGATAAGGCTCAGCAGAAGAATCGTGAAGCAACTACAAGCATTGAGGATACCAAGGTAAAGATTGAAACATCTAATAATCTTATTAAGGAATATTCTGCTAGCATCAATCCCGACAATAGCGATTCTGCTGTAAAGGACGCTTTGAAGTCGAGAGAAAAGGAACAGAAGAAGCTCGATTCTTACCAGAAGTCGTTGGGTGGCTATCAGAAGACCGTAGAATCGTCAGCCAAGGACATTGAAAAGAACATGAAGGGCAAGACAAAAGCAGAAAACAGTCTGTCGGGTGCAAACAAGAACGTTGAAAAGCAGAGAGAGATTGTTCGTGCTAAGAGAGAAGCTTATAAGGCAGTTGAAAATCAATAAAATATAATATATGAAATTTGGTGTAGTAATTTTTCCGGGTTCCAATTGCGACCACGATATGGTTTATGCTCTCCGCGACATTCTGAAGCAGGAGGTTGTTGAACTGTGGCACAAGGATACCGATTTGCAGGGTTGCGATGCAATAGCAATTCCGGGTGGATTTTCGTATGGCGACTATTTGCGTTCAGGTGCAATAGCAAAGTTTTCCCCTATAATGGAAAAGGTAGTTGAATTTGCTTCAAAGGGCGGATTCGTATTTGGCGTTTGCAATGGTTTCCAGATTCTGTGCGAATCGGGTTTGCTGCCTGGAACATTATTGCACAATACAAACCAGAAGTTCATCTGCAAGAACCAGTATATCAAGGCCGATAACAACGATACGGCAATGACGATGTCGATTCCGAAGAACAAGCCGCTGAATATTCCTATTGCTCACGGCGAAGGTCGTTATTATGCTCCGGAAGATGTTTTGAAACAATTGCATCAGAACGGACAGATAATCTGGCGCTACTGCGACAAGGACGGCAATCTTTCGGAAGCTGACTGCCCCAATGGTTCACTGATGAACATTGCTGGCGTATGCAATGCAGGAAAGAATGTCTTCGGTATGATGCCACACCCGGAAAGGGCAGCCGACAAGGAACTTGGCAATACCGATGGACTTTATATCTTGCAGTCGATTATTGACTACCTTGAAGATAGAAAATAAATTTGTCCGAGAATTATTTTTCATATCTGAGCCGTTCCCTCATGGGGCGGCTCTTTTTTTTCGCTACTTTTCGGATGCCCTAATCGGTAAATCTATATATCCAGACCATTTGTCTTTGTTGTCGTTAGGCGTGCTGATGATGTTCGGATAAGATATTAGCGACTTCTTTTCGCTGTTGAGGATTTCGAAGCCAAGACTTATGGTTGATGGCTTTAAGTAGCCGCTTGGAATCTCGAATGTAATTTCTTTGCTTGTCGCGGAGCCTGTTTTTATCTCTATGCTTGACGAGGCAATGATGTTTCCGAGCATGTCGTTTATCGTCATGAGCATAAGCACGGATTTATCAATGTCGTAGTTTACAGTTGCGCAAATCTCCATTTTTTCGTCAAATATGCGTTCTAGGTCGATTGCAGAGGTCTTGAGACATATATCTGTAATGTCAAAGGAAATAGTGTCGTCATGTATTTCCTTTAGATTTGCAAGGTGGTCTTCGGAAAAATGTGGTAGTGCATTTACTTTGCCAATGTTATTTGGAACATCAATGGATTTTGAAACAGATATTCTGCCTTTGTCAAAAATAATAAACTTGTCGCTGATTCTTGAAAATAGGGCTGGTGTGTGCGTTACTACAAGTATTGTTGCATTATTGCTCTTAAGCCTTGATATTTCACGTGTTACTTTTGTGCGGAACTCGGTATCCCCAACGCTTGTTACTTCGTCGAACAGGTAAATGTCGGCTTCGATGTTTACGATTATGGAAAACGCAAGTCGCATGTACATTCCTGACGAGTAGTATTTTACTGGAGTGTTTATGAATTCGGGGAAGCCGAACATATCTATTATTTTGTCAATCTTCTTTTCGATTTCCGATTTTTTCAGTCCGTACATTGCGCCAGAGAGGAAAATATTTTCGTAACCTGAGATTTCCGGTTGGAATCCGATGCCAATTTCAAGGATAGAAGCGACTTTCCCGTCAATTTCAATTTCTCCCGCTGTCGGCTGGGTGACTTCGGCAATCATTTTCAGCAGGGTGCTTTTGCCCGAACCATTGTGCCCGGTTATGCAGACAATTTCTCCTTTTTTTATGTCGAGGCTGATATTATTTACCGCTAAGAAGCCCGTGCCTTTATTCGCTTTTCGCGAAAAAGGGCTTGACTTTTCGGCTCTGTAGTATTCTTTCGACAGATTTCTTATTGATATGGCGGTTTCGGGTGACATGTTACATTAGGTCTGTAATGCGTTTTTCGTATTTCTTGAAAATGAAGAATACGGCTATTGCCAAGCATATCGTAAATGCTATGCCAATCAGGTATTTAAAGTCGGGCAGAGGTGTGCCGAGCAATGACCAGCGTGCGTATTCTATTATTCCAGCAACAGGATTTATGTATAGTATGAACTTGAAATTTTCTGGTATTATTGTATCTGGGTAAAATACAGGGGTAATGAATATCAGGAAGTTGGTTAATTGTGCTGCAATGCGCGTCGTGTCCATCGAAAACAGGGAGATAAAGCTGATGAAAAGCCCGATGCTTGATACACAGATTATTATCATTATGAAAATCAGAGGAAACGCTAACCAGTTGATTGTGAATGTCTGTCCAAAACAAATGAAAAGTATTACAAACAGGATGAATCCGATAGTGAAGTCAACTAATCCGAGCAAAACTTTTGATATGGGAATGCAAATTCTTGGAAAATAGAGTTTGTCTATGAGGTTTTGGCTTAAAAGGAAACAATTGCTGCAATATCCCGTAATTGCCGAGAAGTAGTGCCAGATGAAGATTCCGGGAAGTACGAAAACGGGGTAGGGGATTTCTCCAGTGTTGATGCCTATGGCAACGCCAAAAACTATCCAATATATAGCAAGTCCAATGAGCGACTGTATGATATTCAAGAAGATACCCGTTATGTTCATCGACGACTGGTTCTTGACTTCTCCTTTGGCGAGGGTTATGGCGAGATGCCTTGATGCCCATATCGACTTCAGGTAGTCAAGCGTTCCAATATGTCCGTCGGGTGAAATGATTTTCGTCATGCTTCCTGTTCTTGGTTTCCGCCCTTGAAGAGTTTGGTTGCAAATTCCCTAACATCGGCGACGGGGATTATCCTCGATTTGGTTTCTTTAACCTCCGACTTTTGCGATGCGGATATGAAAATTGTTGAGAATCCAAGTCTTGAGGCTTCTGCCACGCGCTTTTCGATGAACGAAACCGGCTTGATTTGTCCCGAAAGTCCTACTTCGCCGATAAAGCAGTGGTTGTCGGGGATAGCCTTGTCGATGTAGGATGAAATTACGGCTGCGATTACCGAGACATCAACGGCAGTGTCGTTGATTTTCAGTCCGCCAGCAATGTTCAGGAAGACATCCTTTGCGTTGAGTTTCAAGCCTAAACGCTTTTCGATTACGGCAATCAGCATCATAAATCGGCGGTTGTCGAAGCCTGTTGACGAGCGTTGCGGTGTACCATAGACTGAATTTCCTACAAGTGCTTGAATCTCAATCATCAGCGAGCGCGAGCCTTCGTTTACTGTTCCGAATGCAATTCCGCTTAGGTTGCTGTTGTCGCCCGAAAGCAGTATTTTTCCAGGGTCGATGACTTCCTTCAGTCCGTAGTTCATCATCTCGAACACGCCTATTTCGTAGGTAGAGCCGAAACGGTTTTTCTTCGGGCGAAGCAGACGGTAGAAGTGGTTGTTGTCGCCTTCGAATTGCACTACCACATCAACAATATGCTCGAGCGACATAGGTCCGGCAATGTCACCGTCCTTATTGATGTGTCCTATTATTATTATAGGTACGCCCGACTGTTTTGCGTATTCCTGAAGTTTTTGCGCACATAGTCTGATTTGCGAAACCGTTCCTGGTGATGATGTTATGTCGGTAGATGCTGTGGTCTGTATAGAGTCGATGACAACAATTTCTGGTTCGGTCGCCTTGATTGTAGCAATAATCTTGTCTATATTTATTTCGGTGTAAATCAGGCATTGAGGATTGTTTATGCCGATTCGGTCGGCGCGAAGCTTGATTTGAGTTTCGCTTTCCTCGCCCGAAATGTAAAGGACTTTCTTGTTGATGTTGAGAGCCGACTGCAGTATGAGTGTTGATTTTCCGATTCCGGGTTCTCCACCAAGCAGTACAAGTGAGCCGGGGACAAGTCCGCCACCGAGTACACGGTTGAACTCAGTATATGGCATGTCGATTCGGTGAAGTTCCTTCTGCTTTATGTCGTGGATTGGGACTGGATTTCCAGCAATTGCTTCCGAATATGCCTTTGCCGTCTTGTCTTCCTTTTCCTCTACTTCTTCGATGAACGAGTTCCAGCTGTTGCAGTTAGGACATTTTCCAACCCATTTGGGAGAAACGAATCCGCAGTTCTGGCAGACGAATATAGTTTTGTTTTTTGCCATAAGTCCCATTTAAAAAAACATAACGACTGTTGGAAAGCAGTCGTTATGTCAAAATAAGTTTTATAATCGCTTAGTTCTTTCTTTTCAGTTCCATCCTATAGAAAGCACCGCCTCTTGACGGGTCGTCTTCAAATTCAATCCTTGTAGCGATGATGACATCGTTCTTTACTTTGTCAACTCTGTAAATTCCATTAAGGTCATCGCATCCTGGAAGCATTTTGCTATCTCTGAAGATGATACGTTCCTTTAGGTTCTTCTTGGTAATTTCGTAGGTGCAACTATCAACTATCATGCTTCCAGAATCTGGATTTAGTATTCTGATAGCGGTAGAATTGCCGTCAAATGTAATTTGCATCGTGCCTTCTGGTCTAGTATCAAACGTCATTACATCCCATGTTCCTGTAATTTCGTTTGCAACTTTCTTACAACTTGGCATTAGCACTAGAACCATACCTACTAATAGTAAAAGTAACGATATTCTATTTTTCATTTGTCTTGTACGTTATAAAATTGGTCGCAAATATAATATATTTTTTTCTATTACAATCTTTTTATTATTGAAGAAGAAGAAAAGTTTTCAACAAGAGGTATTGTAATAACATTTCCACCATACGAACTTACGAATTTTGCACCTACAATAGTATCAAAAGTGTAGTCGCCACCTTTGACAAGATAATCCGGACGCACTTCTTTGATTAGATTTTCTGGCGTGTCTTCATCAAAAACAACTACAGCATCAACAAAACTAAGTGCTGCTAACAGTGTTGCCCTTTCCATTTGTCCGTTTATCGGGCGTGTTTCGCCTTTCAGCCGTCTTACCGATGCGTCGGAGTTAAGTCCAATAATCATCTTGTCGCCAAGGTCGCTGGCTTCGGCAAGATAAGATACGTGACCATAGTGGAGCACATCGAAGCAGCCGTTTGTAAAAACCACACTCTTGCCTTCCGATTTCCATTTGGAAACAAGATTCCTTGTTTCTGAAAAATCGACAATCTTTGATTTTATTGACAGTAGGGTGGACATTAAACTATTTTGTTTGTCCTAGTGTCTGGGAATACGAATGATGGCTTGAATTTCTTTGCTTCCTCGAAATCCATTGAGGCGTAGGAAATAATAATCACTATGTCGCCAACTTGAGCCTTGCGGGCGGCTGGTCCGTTGAGGCAAATTACACCTGTGCCACGCTTACCCTTGATGACGTATGTCTCAAGACGTTCGCCGTTGTTTACATTTACAACCTGCACCTTTTCGTTCTCGATGATATTTGCAGCGTCCATCAAGTCCTCGTCAATAGTTATGCTTCCAACATACTGAAGATTAGCCTCAGTGACGGTGACCTTGTGAATTTTAGATTTTACTACTTCTATGTTCATTTCAGATGTCGTAAAAAAACGGGTGCAAATTTAAGCAATTATTTAATGTCACAATTAATATTATCAATTAATCTGATGTTTCCGCACCAAACTGCAATACAGAGTCTTGTGCCGATTTTTTTATCGAATTTGCTTAAAAGTTCAAGGTTTTCAGAGTTGCAGAATGCTGCATATTCCATCTTCATGAATTTTACGCTGTCGATTTTTGACTTCAGTGTCTCGATTAGAGCGTCGGGAGTTTGTGATTCTGGAATTTCAGCGCAAGTTTCGGTTATTATCCTGTAGATTTGAGGAGCTACTTCAAGTTGTTCTGCTGTCAGAAGCTTGTTCCTTGAACTTTTTGCCAGACCGCTTTCTTCACGGACGATGGGGCAGGGAACTATTGTAAGAGGCAGGTTTTTCTGCTTTACCATAAGTTTTATTATTGCAACCTGCTGGAAATCCTTTTCTCCGAAATAGGCGAAGTCGGGCTTTACAAGGTCGAAAAGTCTGTACACAATGTCAACAACCCCCTGAAAATGACCGGGACGGAATTCTCCTTCGTACATTCTGTCGAGTCCGTGAAAATCCATCTTGCAGCCGTCGTAACCGTTGTAGATGTCGTCGGCGGTGGGAAGATAGAGTATGTCACATTTTACGCTTTCGAGCAATGCAATGTCGGCATCGGTGGTTATGGGGTAGTTCTTGTAGTCGTTCGGGTCGTTGAATTGACGTGGGTTTACGAATACCGAAACCACTGTGCAGTCGTTTTCGGCTACGCTTCTACGTATAAGCGATGCGTGTCCCTCGTGCAATGCTCCCATTGTAGGAACAAAACCTAATCTCTTGCCTTTGAACGAGTTGTCATTCCTTAAGGCGGTAAGTTCATCAACAGTTCTAACTATTTTCATCTCAATGAAATTTATTGCCGCGAAATTATAATTAACATTTTACATAGCAAGGGAAAAAATGTGTTGTTCATAACAAGATTTTTTGTCTGCTATTGAGATTGAAAACGACGGAATCGGAAATTTTGTTTACCTTTGCAAATTTATTATGCAATGTGCATTTTTGTACATTTTGACTTAATGTAATGAAAAAGAAGATTATAGGACAGAATCTCGTGATGGTGTCGATGCTTATGCTAGCTTCGGCATTCGTCGCGCTGTACTATAATATAAACTACGGAGAGAAGGATTTCATTCCTTTGCTTGTTCCTTCGCTCGCAACATTTTTTATCGGAGCCATTCTTTTCCTGCTTGGCAGAAAGACGACAAAGAAAATGCGCAAGGAGGACAATTTCCTGACCGTTACGCTTACTTGGTTGATTCTTACCGTTCTCGGTATGATTCCCTACCTTATGTGCGGTACTTTCGATAATGTTTCCGACGCATTTTTCGAAACTATGTCGGGATTTACGACCACAGGAGCCACTGTGATGAACAACATCGATTCTCAGCCGCACGGAATACTTTTGTGGCGCAGCATCACGCAATGGCTTGGCGGTTTGGGCGTTATCGTTCTCACTATGGCTTTCTTCTCGCAGAAGAACAAGGCGCACGAAACACAGTTGTTTTCGGCCGAATCGCCTGGAATCGAGGTCGATAAACTCGGTTCGCGCATCCGCAACACTGCCCAGAAGCTTTGGGTTATCTACATTGTGCTTACAGTGCTTTGCTTTGTGGCATACTATCTTGGTCCGATGAACCTCTTCGATGCCGTCTGCCATTCGATGACAACGGTTGCCACTGGCGGTTTTAGCACGCATCAGGCAAGCATAGGCTACTGGGCATCGCCATATATTGAATATATGTGTACGCTCTTCATGGCGATGTGCGGACTTACGCTGGCTCTGTACTACTTCCTGATTGTCGGGCGTTTCAAGGCGTTCAGCAAGAACGAGGAAATGCGCTGGTACTTCGGCATAATATTCATCGGCGTGGCTGTGTTTATGCTATTGTTCTACTCGCTCGAATACACTACGGTGCTTACTGCCGAACAGCTTTCGTCGTTCCCGATGGGCTTCGAGGAGACATTCCGTACCTCGTTGTTCAATGTGGTGGCAATAATGACATCGTCGGGTTATCAAGCTGGTTGCTACGACTATGTTGCTTGGGGACAGGCGTTTATCATACCGACGGTACTTCTTATGGCTGTCGGCGGTTGTTCGGGTTCGACGAGCGGTGGTATCAAGGTTTCGCGAATTGCCATTGCTGTGAAAAACCTTATCGCCGACCTCAAGCGTCAGCTTCACCCGCAGGCCGTGATTCCAGTAAAGATGTCAAAGCGTTCGCTCGAGCAGACAACCGTAATGCGAGTTATGGCGTTCATAATGATGTACATAATCACTGTGCTTGTCGCTACATTGTTGCTCACCTGCTTGGGAATGGATTTCACAAGTTCGTTTGTTTCCTGCGTTTCGGCTATGAGCAACATAGGTCCTGCATACGGAATGACTGGTCCGGCAACTACTTTTGCTGCCATTCCCGACATTGCCAAGTGGATACTTTCTGGCATGATGCTTGTCGGCAGGTTGGAAATCTTCACGGTATTGCTGTTATTTACAAAGGAATATAAGGTTACGAAATAAATGTTGAATTATAAAAAAAGGAATACACAATATAATGTAAAGACGCAAAATTTTGCGTCTCAACTAGAATGCAAGAAACTTTTAAATTTTTAAATATGAAAAACATAACATTACTTTTAGTTTGCGCACTTTCATTTTCTGCGCTTGCTTTTGCCGACAACGACAAACCCGTAAAGGTCGAGGACATGCCAATGACCGCACAGGAATTTCTGAGAACTTACTTCCCAAAGGAAAATGTAAGATCCGTAATGCTCGACGAAAATGACGGTGACTACGAGGTGAAACTTGAAAACGGCGTGAAGATTGAGTTCAACAAGATTGGCTCTTGGATGGAAATCGAAGGACATGTCGCTTTGCCAAAGGGAATCGTAAGCAGCAATATTTACGACTATGTTGCTCACAACTACAAGAAGGCAAAGATTTACAAGATTGAGCGCGACAAGAATGGCTTCGAAATAGAGCTTGACACTGATGTTGAACTTCAATTCGACCTTAACGGAAATTTTGTAAAGGAGGAAAAATAATAGTATATGAAAAATATTTTTCTGCTTGCGTTGATTTCCCTGCTTTCGCTGTGTGCGTTCGGGCAGGACGAAGAATTTATAGGTGGAAATTGTACCAGCATTATGGTCGGCAAGAAGGCCAGTGCCGATGGTTCGGTGATAACTTCGCACACTTGCGACGGTCGCTACCGCACTTGGATGACCATTGAG
Source organism: uncultured Bacteroidia bacterium (assembly GCA_902776565.1). Lineage (GTDB taxonomy): Bacteria > Bacteroidota > Bacteroidia > Bacteroidales > ML635J-15 > Bact-19. The sequence goes on along the minus strand of CACYQN010000006.1, from coordinate 111,894 downwards.
CCTGCCGCCAACTACAAGGACGGTGCTACCCACAAGGTTTACAAGGGTACTATGCACACCAAGAGCCGCACCGACACCACGGGCGTAACGCTCGCTGGCGAAATTCCGCAGGCAAAGCACACCTACGCTTACCTCAATACTGCTTATCCTTGTCTCAACGAAAAGCAACTTGCTATTGGTGAGACTACTTTTTCTGGTCCCGATAAGCTTGTCAACAGCAAGGGAATGTTTCTGATTGAGGAACTTGAGCGTGTTGCTCTTATGCGTTGCACAACGGCGCGTGAGGCTATAAAGCTTATTGGTAGCCTTGTGAAAGAATACGGTTATGGTGATGGCGGTGAGTGCATTACGATTGCCGACAAGAACGAGGTATGGCAGATGGAAATCCTTGGTGAAGGTCCCGACAAGATTGGTGGTGTGTGGGCGGCAAAGCGCATTCCCGACGACCATGTTGGCGTGTCGGCAAACATCGCTAGGATAGGGCAGATGGAGCGCAACAATCCCGACTATTTTATGGCATCCGACAATGTTGAGGAAGTTGCCAGAAAGTATAACCTTTGGGACGGAAACGAGCCATTTGTCTTCTGGAAGGCTTTCGCTTCGTCGTATGGCGCAGGCAAGAACTTCAAGGAACGCGAGTTCTTCATACTCAGTAGTTTGGCGCCATCGCTCGGACTGAGCATGGATATGGACGAACTGCCATTTTCGGTTAAGCCAGACGAGAATGTTGATGTCCGCAAGGTAATCGAACTTTTCCGCAGTACCTACGAAGGCACCGACCTCGATATGACTCGCAATGTGCGAATGGTTACCAAGAAGCGCCTCGATGACGGCACTTTGGTTGACGATACAATTGTAAGTCCAATAGCAAATCCGTGGCTTGGTACAAATTTGCGCAACACCTTGAATTTCATTGCTCCCGAGACTGTAACATTCCAGCGCACTGTGGCTGTGGCTTGGTGCTCGTACTCGCACATTATCCAGTTGCGCAGCTGGTTGCCCGACGAGGTTGGTGGCATCTGCTGGATGTCGGTTGACAATCCCGCTCAGACTCCACGAGTGCCTATTTTCTGTGGAACAACCGCATTGCCAAAGGCTTACGATGTCTGTGGACAAAGACAACTCGACGACAACTGCGTGCTGTGGACTTACCGCAAGGCAAACAAGTTGGCAACCGTAGCTTGGCAATCAACGAGACCGGTTCTTGAAAGTGCCCTCAAATCATACGAAGATGATGTGTTTGCTGGACTTAAAGATTTGGAACAGAAGGTTGTTGACAACGGTAATGCCAAGAAGTCGGCTAAGATTTTGAATGCTTATACAAGCGACAATTTTGAGAAGTCGGCAAAGAAATGGAAGAGCCTTGAGGAAATGTTCTGGCTGAGGTTTGGAATGGGATTTTAATGAATTGACAATTAACAATTAACAATTGATAATGGACAATCGGTTAACAGGCTTGAAGGATGACAGGCTTACAGCCGTTTCTGTTGAAATGAAGAAGATAGTAAACATAATTTTAATTTCACTTGCATTTGTGCTCTCGCTTTCTGCACAAAGCCCGTCAGCAATGACGGAAGACTGGGAAAGCGGTGATTTCTCTTCTATGCAGTGGGAACGCTCTGGAAACCAATACCGTTGGGAAATAACAAGTGAAGGTGCGCACAGCGGCAGATATTGTGCCAGAAGCGGAAACTACTACACAAAAAATACAGAATCTGTACTTCAATTGTCCGTATATCTTAACGAAAGCGGAACATTCTCGTACTTCCGCAAGATTTTTTCGGCAGAAAGTAGTGGTACTTTTTACTTTTATATTGATGGCGTGCAGAAAGAAACACTTTCGGGATATGCCGACTGGAGCGAATACCAATGCGAAATAACTTCGGGCTTCCATGTTCTTAAGTTCTGTTATCAAAGAAATGGCAATGCAAGTAAAGGTTCCGACTGCGTGTGGATTGACGACATTAGTCTGCCAAACGGAATTCAGATGAATACCTCTGCCGACTTATGTGATGCGCCAGCGCAGTTACATGCCGAAACTGCAGGAAACAATGTCGTGCTTACTTGGAATGGTTCACAAAATCCGCATGAAATTCTCATTTTCGACGATGTAGAAGGACATGAACACGGAGCAATAAATTCACAAGGAACGGTTGGGTGGAGCTATATTGACGGTGATAATCTTCCAACTGGCACATTTTCATCGATGAATTTCCTTAACGAAGGAGATACAATGGCTTTCATTGTGATAGATGACCAACAGATTTCTGGTACTGGAGGCAATTATTATCTGGCGAACTCTGGGCACAATTATTTCGGATGTCCTTTCCATTCCAACATTCGCAACGACGATTGGATTATAAGCCCAGAACTCAATTTCTCGGAAGCATTTACTTTTTCGTTTTATGCACGCAATTTCTCTAGGAATTACAACGAAAAATTTGTCGCATCCTATTCTATTACCGATGCAAACGAAAGCAGTTTCATACCGCTTCATTGCGACACAATAGAAACAACCTATTTATGGACCGAATATTCATTCTATGTGCCATCATCGGCAAAATATGTCGCATTGCATTGCGTTTCCTATGACCAGTATATGTTATGCCTAGATGACATTTCAATACGCGGACAAATCGGTCATACCTGCAATGTTTATCGCGATGGCGTCCTTATTGCCACCAATGTTGCCGATTCTACATATACTGATATTGGAGTTGCGTCAGGAAGCCATTGCTATACAATTACATACAACTGTGGTGGCAATACTGAATCGGCACACTCCAACGAGGTTTGCATAGAGGCAACAAACTTATCGAAAGCAGAAATTACAGCCATTATCGACAGCATCGCGACAACAACACGCGAAACGCTGGAAAATCAAGACCATCCGACAAGAGAAGTCAGCAATGCTCACATGGCAACCACTTTGGAGGATATGTTCGAGTGGAACAAATACCCGACCTACGATGTTTACACGCAATTACTGCAATATTTCAAGGAAACATTCCCCAATCTATGCGAAATAGACACCATTTTGGAGGATACACCTCACCCCGACTTGCACCATTCCATTTTTGCAATACATATAAGCAATACTCTAGGTGAGACGACAACAAAACCCGCATTCCTGTATTCGTCGTCGATGCACGGAACTGAAGTGGTGTGTTTCCAGATGATGCTGCATCTTGCCGATTACATTCTAAACAATGCGACAACAGACTCGGCAGTGATGAAAGTTCTTGACAATGTTGATTTGTACATCTGTCCGCTCGAAAATCCCGACGGAACTTACCACGCGACCAACGATTTGATATGGCAAGGCGAAGGATATTCCACTTACCACAACTACAACGATGTGCAGTTGAACCGCAACTATCCGCACTTGCCTGGACTTGGTACCGAAGCCAATATTCAACCCGAAACTCAAGCAATAATCGACTATGTAACACCCTTGCATTTTGTAATGTCGGTAAATTTCCATTGCGGAGCAGAACTGCTTAATTATCCATGGGATTCGTGGACAACAAGTCAGCGAGCCCACGCTGATTCCGACTGGTTCCGCTATGTCTGCCAGAATTATGCAACCCTTTGCCACGCACAGGACACTTCGTACATGTACGGTGATGGTTTGGGACGCACGGTAATCGATGGTGGCGACTGGGGCGTTGTCTCTGGAAGCCGACAGGACTATATGACATATTACCAGCGTTGCCGTGAAGTTACAATGGAGATAAGTCGTACGCATGTTGTTACCGACCCCGACGAATTGCAGTCGTACTGGACAAACAGCAAGGATGCTCTGCTGAGTTACGCGATGGAATGCGACTATGGATTCTGGGGCGTTGTCTCCGATGCGATAACCCACGAACCAGTTGAGGCAATGATAAAAGTGCTGAATCATGACTATTTTCACTCCGAAGTTTACTCTCACCAGCCGTTGGGCGCATACCACCGACCGATTATGGCAGGAACATACATTGTAGAGGTTTCCGCCCCATGCTATCGGACAGCTACTTTCACAGTTACGACAAAACCAGGCACAAAAGTTCGCCACGATGTGGAATTGCAGCCGTTGGTTGTAGCACCACTGGCTTTCGACCAGCACATACTTTCGGGTATGCAGGCTACTGTTGTTGCTCTTTCGCAGAACGAAGTATTCTGGTTTGATTCCGACACGGCAAGAGAGGCAATTGCAACGGGAAACTACTATACGACGCCAGTGCTTTTCGATACGGAAACCTATTATATCGAAGAAAGATTTGTGGAAGATACGCTTGTGTGCATAAGTCCGCGTAGTTCGGTTTCTGTTTTTGTCCACGACACAACCGGCAATACTACATTTATTGAAAATATTGACACTCAAAATTTTGTAGTATATCCCAATCCGACCAGAGATTATCTGACAATTGAAAGCAATGGAGTGGAAATCGCCGATATTGCAGTTTATGACACCAACGGAAGATTGATTTTCAGGAAGGAGCAGCCTACGGAACGCATTGATGTTTCGGGATTAATACAAGGGACTTACTACTTGAGAATGGAAACGACAGATGGATACACCACGATTTTAAAATTTGTAAAATTGGATAATTAGCAAAATAAACAATGTACAGTCGACCATGGTGCGACTCAACTATAAACGGGCTTTAGCCCATAGAAACTTATAAATAAATATAAATATTGAATATAGTACAGTCGCGGCGCGCCACGACTCAACAAAAAAAATAGCTTATGCGAATTGACATTATAACCGTTTTGCCAGAAATCCTTGATGGACCGCTGAACAATTCGATAATCAAGCGGGCAACTGACAAGGGAATTGCCGAAGTTCATATCCACGACCTCCGCGAATACGGTCTTGGGCGTCACAGGCAAGTTGATGACTACGCCTTTGGCGGGGAGGCTGGCATGGTGATGATGATAGAGCCTATCTTCAACTGCATCAACGATTTGAAAAAACAGCGCAACTACGACCTCGTCATCTACACATCGCCCGACGGTAAGCCGTGGAAGCAGAAGGAAGCCAATCGCATAAGCATGATGGAAAACATTATTATCCTCTGCGGACACTACAAGGGCATCGACTATCGCATTCGCGAACACCTTATCGACGAGGAGTTTAGCATTGGTGACTTTGTGCTAACCGGTGGCGAACTTGCCGCCGCTATGATGTGCGACAGCATTATCCGTGTTATACCTGGTGCAATCGGCGACGAGCAGTCGGCCTTGTCCGATTCGTTCCAAGACGGACTTCTTGCACCGCCAGTCTATACTCGTCCTGCCGAGTTCAACGGCTGGAAAGTTCCAGACATTCTCCTTTCTGGTAATTTTGCCAAGATTGACGAATGGAAGGAAGATTTGGCCTACGAGCGCACAAAGGCGTTGAGACCGGATTTGTTGGAGGAATAGAATAAATAATATCCGATGCTTTTTAACTCCATAGAATTCTTGCTTTTTCTGCCGGCAGTTTTTCTGTTGTACTGGTTTGTTTTCGATAAGTTTATACGCAAATCAAAGCATCAGCTTATGCTGCAGAATGCCTTTGTTGTTGTGGCAAGTTATGTGTTCTATGGTTGGTGGGACTGGCGTTTCTTGGTTCTTATTGCAATAACATCATTATGCTCTTGGATTAGTGGAATAATGATGCAGTGCGTAGATGATGGAAAAGCTGTTGAAAATAAGTCTGTTGCTAGGAAGATAAAACTGATTACAGCCGTCACTATTGTTATTAACCTTGCAATATTGGCGACCTTTAAGTACTATGATTTCTTTGTCACGGAGTTTGCAAAACTTTTTCACTTGTCTGCCGATGGCGTATTGCTCAATGTGGTACTTCCTGTTGGCATCTCATTCTATACCTTTCAGGCGTTGAGCTATAGCATTGATGTATATCGCCGTAAGATAGATCCAACTCGCGATGTGATAGCGTTTTTCGCTTATATATCGTTTTTCCCTCAGCTTGTAGCTGGTCCAATCGAGAGGGCGACAAATCTGCTTCCGCAGTTTCTAAAGAGGCGCGAGTTCGACTACAATAACGCTGTTGATGGATGCCGTCAGATATTATGGGGTTTGTTCAAGAAGCTTGTTGTTGCCGATAATTGTGCGGTGGTTGTAAATCAGGTGTTTGACGATTATGCCAATATGCCGGCCAGTATACTGTTGGTTGGTGCGCTGTTTTTCACATTCCAGATTTACGGAGATTTTTCCGGCTACAGCGACATTGCCATTGGAACAGCCAAGTTGTTTGGAATAAAGTTGATGCGCAATTTCAATGTGCCGTATTTCAGTCGCGACATTGCGGAGTTTTGGCGCAGGTGGCACATTTCACTAAACACTTGGTTCCGCGACTATGTTTATATTCCGCTCGGCGGTAGTCGTACAACCAAGGCGAAGGTTATCCGTAATATATTTGTAATCTTCCTGTTGAGTGGCCTTTGGCATGGTGCAAACTGGACTTTCATTGTGTGGGGAGTCTATCATGCATTGTTATTTCTGCCGTTGATACTTTTGGGTAGGAATCGCAAGTATACCAATGTCGTTGCCGAAGGCAAATTGTTGCCAAGTGTGAAGGAAATATGTATGATGTTGCTAACCTTCGTGCTGGTAGTGGTAGGTTGGATAATCTTCCGTGCAGAAAGCATCAGCGATGTATGGCAATATGTCTTTGGACTTTGTGACTTGGATGTCTTTTATGCGCCATATCAGTTCTTTGTTTGTTCAAAGAATCTAGTTGGTTGTTTTGTGATACTGATGCTTGTTGTGGAATGGGTGAATAGGACAAAGGAACACGGATTGGATATAATGGGAGTAAGGAAATGGTGGATTCGTTGGGGTGTATACTTTTTGTTAGTTTTGATTATAGTGGCGTTTAAGTCGTACGATAGCACTCAGTTCATATATTTTCAGTTTTAATGAAGAGGTTCTTGGCTAAAATATTGGTGTTTGTTTTTGTATTGCTAGTCTTGGCGATTCCTGCCGATATAATTTTAACTAGGCAGTTTTCCGATACGACCGACTTCCGTTATGCCGTGTGGAATGACATATTAAAGGGTGGAATGAAGAATGACATTGTTGTTATGGGTTCTTCTCGCAGTTGGGTTCAGATATCGCCACAAATATTGGATAGTGTGCTGCATACGAATACATATAACATAGGGATGGACGGAAGTTGTATCGACAGGCAGATTCCGAGATACAAAATTTACCGCAAGTATAACGCGAAACCCAAAATAATTATTCAGGAAGTCGGCTGGAGTTCAACTTTGCAGTATGGAGGTCGTGACAGTTATTTGATTGAACAATATTTCCCGTATTTTTACAATGCGGATATGAGAGAAATGGTTATTAAGCCCGAAGGCTTCGACTTTTTCGATTTCTGGATGCCTATGGTTAGGTATGTGAGATATAAGAACATGGGACAAATCCTGCATGTTGTTAGAGGCCTTTCTAATCCCGAAATGGATGTAAAAAAGGGTTACAAAGGAATTGAAAAAGATTGGGATGGTTCTCATTTGGACAAAATTGATTCGATATATTTCAGTTACAATGAGTCATCGCTAAGGGAATTCTGTGATTATCTTGCAGATTGCAATAAAGATTCCGTTCAGGTAGTTTTTGTTTATCCTCCATTTTATGCAGATGGAACGCAAAAGGTTGTAAATCTTACAGAGTTCTATAGTTTGTTCGATTCTGTGGCTAGTGAATATAATGTTAGGATTTTGAATTATTTGGAAGATGAAATGTGTAGCGATACTGCATATTTCTACAATGCTATGCATTTGAACAAGCGAGGATCTGAGAAATTTTCACGCATTCTTGCCAATGATCTGGATTCAATTGGTCTGATTGAAAAATAAGTTATTTTATCCTATCCCCGCAGAAATCTCTTCTTCCGCATTTTTCGCAATGTGAACCATCTCCGCTATTTCGACCTCAGCGATATTGCAAAGCCTCCGCAACGAGCCATCTTAACCTTTAGCACCGACTTTGAAGTAACCTTCTGCTTTGTAATTGTATATGCCTGTGGATTGTAGCTGTCGCCCGGGATTCCGTCGGCATCCTTTGCATCGGTGTATATTACAGCATCGTAGGTAACTCCGGGCTTCAAGAAGTCAAGTTTTACGGAAATTTCACGAGCATTTTCATCGGTTATACCACCAACATACCATACATCGTGCGGTGTGGCATTCTTCAGGTCGGCTGCTGTGGCATTTTCGGGCAGGGCATAGACGAACCTTGCTGCATTTGAGAGCATGTCCTTCTTGCCGTCGGGCAATGTTGCTACACCTTCGGCAGCCTTGTTCAAGGTTGAAATTTTTGGCTTACGGGCAGTAACAATATATGCGCCGGGTTCTGCTTCAAGGTACAAGCTTTTCTCCCAATCGACGGCAACATCCTTTATGAACTGGAAAGCGTCCATAAACGGCTCGTAGTGTTCGGGGAAGTCGGATGCCATCTGCAACGGAGAGTAGAACGTAACATACAATCCCAACTGGTTGCAAATAGTATGGCGCATCAGCTCTTTGTTCCATTCTGCATTTTTGCTCATGTCGGTTTCGAAAATGCCTGGGGTGTAGTCCATTGGACCACCTTGCAGACGGGTGAACGGCAAAATTGTTGTGTGTCCGGGTTTTATGCGTCCGCGGAACTCGGTTCCCATTGCGCTTTCGTTGCCAATCATATTCGGCCAAGTGCGGCAAAGTCCTGTAGGGCGTACAGCCTCGTGTGCGTTGACCATAATATGGTGCTTAGCGGCTTCGGTAATGCAGTAGTGGTAATGGTTGATGAGCGGTTGGCTATAGTGTCCTTCGCCGTGAGGAAGGATTTTGCCTACGTATCCGCTCTTAACGGCATCGTAGCCATATTCGTTCATCAGTGTGTATGCTTTTTCCAACCAGCGTTCGTAATTTATTGTGGATGAAGAACTTTCGTGGTGCATAATAAGGCGGATACCTTTTTCGTGTGCATATTTGTTAAGTGCTGGCAAGTCGAAATCGGGGTAGGGGGTGAGGAAATCGAATACAAAGTCCTTTTCCTTGCCGTACCAGTCTTCCCAGCCGATGTTCCAGCCTTCGATTAGAAGTGCGTCGAAACCGTTTGCAGCAGCAAAATCGATGTAGCGGCGGACATTATCGTTGTTTGCAGCGTGGCGTCCATGAGGTGTGGATTTAGTGTAGTCGGTTTCGCCGAGCTTTACCGACGGGAAGTCGTTAGTGTATGACCAGCAGTTTTTGTCGGAAATCATTTCCCACCACACCCCCATATATTTTACTGGATGAATCCACGAAACATCATCGAGTACGCATGGGTCGTTAAGGTTTAGAATCAAGCGAGAAGCAAGGACATCGGTGGCTTTTGTGCAGACCATTACCGAGCGCCAAGGTGTGTGGCACGGAGCCTGCAGACGACCTTTATAGCCTGTAGCATCGGGACAAAGCCAAGTGCGGAATACGAAGTTCTTGTCGTCCAAGTCAAGATTTGTTGTCGGGTAGTCGAGAACGGCTGCTTCGTGGATGTTGATGTAAAGACCGTCGGCAGTTTTCATCTGCAATGCTGTCTGTACGCCCGTCGGCGAGAAGTTTTTCCACGGCCATCCGCAACCTTTGTGAGCATCTTCGTAAAGTCCGCGAATTTCCGATAGTTTCGATTCTGTGAAGTTGTATTCCTGTGTGTCGTAGTCACCGGGAATCCACCAAGCCGTGTGGTCGCCAGTCATTGCAAATTCGGTAAGTTCTTCCTTTACCCAGAAATATACCAGCGCGTTTTCCATCGGGAATTCGTAGCGGAATCCCAGACCGTCGTCATAAAGACGAAAACGAATCTGCATTACTGTTGCTTTTTTCTTTGTTGAACCGTCTGCACTTTCAACCGAACCTACAGGTTGTTCCAAGGTTACCAGAAGTTCGTTGTAGTGGTTGCGGATTTGAGCTTCTTCGCCCCAAACAGGCTCCCAAGTCTCGTCGAAACTGCTGAATGCCTTGTCCTTTAGTACGAAAGCGTGAGCCAGGTCGTCGCGCCATTCGAGGGTGAATCCCATTTTTGACGGCAGAACAACTGGTTTTCCTGCGCGGTCTAGCGAATAGTAAGGAATACCGTCGCGCAATTCAAATTTCAGTTGCAATTGCTTGTCAGGGCTTTGCAAAGTTATAGGTTCGGCAAACGTTTTGGAAAGAAAGCATGTTATCATGCATAATACGAATACAGCAATTTTCTTCATCGTCAATTCAATTTTGTTTTGATTGACAAAAGTAAGAAAATTATTGGTGATTTTTATGTGTCGTCAGTTTTATTTTATTCTGTCGCCACAAAATTCTCGCCGTCCGCATTTTTCGCAGTGGCTACCCATCCAAACTCTATCGAACTGGTTTATGGCAGATTCTACAATTTCGGGGTCGTTTGTGAAAATTCCAGCTTCGAAATTGCGTTTTTGCGGACTTTTCATGCCGATGCCTGCGCCAGTGAGGTTTGCCGAGCCAATATATGCACTTTCGAGGTCGAATATCAGCATCTTGAAATGTACGCGAGGACAGAGTACGCGTTCGAGACCTGTTGCCAAAACTGGATAGTTGTCGAAGTCGGCACGGAAGTTTTCTCCGGGTTCCTTAGCGTGTATAAGTCGAATCTCGATGCCTTTTTTCAGGAGTGAAGCAAGAACGCCAAGCATAGGGACAACATCATTTCCTTGCTTTATGTACAAGTCCTTTATGTCGGCAGTGCCAATCCAAAGGGTGCGCTTGACATTTGCAATATTTGAAAGCACGTCGTTGTAGTGCTGTTCGTTGGCTATGTATTTTAGGAAAGGAGACACGATGCTTATAGATTAGGGCAAAACAAATATTTCCACAACCTTCTGATTATGGAAATATTTGTGAGTTAGCATTGCTTTTGCAGAAGATTAGTAGCATTCCAAGCCGTTTTTCCCGTTATAGTACACTAGACCGGTAATATCGGTGCAGTCTTCTACATTATAATCTTCAGTTGTGCAGGTGAAGCTGTTTAGAATTGTGCCGTACTGATAATTGTCGCAATGGCATTTCTTAGTGCCTTTTCCACACGAACTTGCGAGAACGATGGTTCCCAAAGCAATGATAATGAGCAATAACTTTTTCATGATTCTTTTTTTGTTTAGTTAAATATTATTTCTTTTTATTTCTGCAAAGATAATGTTTTTTTGCAGAAATTAATAAGGAATTTATTAAAAAATTCAGTCTTTGTTCAGTATTATCAATGCGCCAATTACGCCAGGTATCCAACCGCATAAAGTCAGAAGAAAGACTATAATGAAAGAACCGCATCCTTGGTCGATTACAGCCAAGGGTGGAAATATGATTGCGAGTATTACGCGGAGGCAAGACATAAATCACGTATTTTTTGACGGTGCAAATATACTTAATTTGAAAAAAATAGGGAACTATATAAAAATTATGCCAATCGTGTGTCATTCCGTAAGTTAGAACAATAACGCGATACGGAACGGGGAGCGTCATATTGTTCAACTATGCGGAATCTCCAATTGAAAACGTTTCTATAGGAGATTCCGCATAAACGAACTCACAAGCAACGTACCTTATGCTGTTCGTTCTGTTTTGCGGAATGACCCCAAAAGCCTATAACAAAAAACACATTGTGTCAACACGTATATAGTTTCCAAAAAATATGTATGTGTAAAACTCATCTTAAATGCTTATTTTTGCGCAAAATTTTTCAGAGTGTACGAAACCTTAACATTGGGAAACGGAATACGCATCATACACTATCGGGTGAAGTCCGATGTGGCGCACTGCTGTATGCTTATGAACACGGGAACGCGGGATGAGAGCGAACGGCAGCTTGGAATGGCGCATTTCACAGAGCACATGCTTTTCAAGGGGACAGGCAAGCGCAAGGCCTACCATTTGTTAAACCGTATGGAATCGGTTGGTGGTGAGGTAGATGCATATACGACCAAGGAGGAAACCTGCGTGTCGTCGAGTTTTCTTGTCGAGTTTTACGAACGGGCGGTAGAACTACTTAACGATGTGGTTTTCAACTCCGTTTTTCCGCAGCGCGAGATTGAAAAGGAGTGCGATGTCATTGTTGACGAGATAAATACCTATAAGGATAATCCGTCGGAAAATATTTTTGATGAGTTTGAATCGGAAATGTTCGCCGGTCATCCGCTTGGACATAATATTCTTGGTACGAAAAAGTCGATTTCAAAGTTCCGCACCGACGATTTTATGGAGTTTGTAGGCTCAAAGTACAATACCGACCAGATGGTTTTCTGTTCCATCGGCGACATTGATTTCCGAAGGCTTGTGCGGATTTGCGAAAAGCATTTGGGACAGAATGCTGTCAGCTTGCGTGGGTTTGAAAGGTTGCCGTTTACAAATTCTGTTAAGTTTGATAAGGTTGTGAAAAAGAAGGGGATGCAGGCCAATACGATAATTGGAAATTACTGCTATTCGTACAGCGATGCCAAGCGTGTGCCGATGTTTTTGCTTTCGAATGTGCTGGCTGGTCCGGGAATGAATTCTCGTCTTAATATGCAACTTCGTGAACATCATGGACTTTCTTATAATATAGAGTCCAACTTCACAACATATCAGGACACCGGTTTGTTTAGCATTTTCTTCAGTTCCGACCACGAGAAGGTTGACTTTGCCATTGATATGATATTCAGCGAACTAGATAATTTCTGCAAGAAGAAAATGGGAGTGCTTCAGTTGTCGAAGGCAAAGAAGCAGTTGATAGGGCAGGTGGCAATCGAGTGCAGTTCGTATGCCAATATGCTGTTTCCTACGGCAAAGTCGTTCTTGAACTATGGCAAGGCGGAAACTTTCAAGGAAACGGTTGCCTTAATCGAAGCGATTACTGCCGAAGACATTATGGAGGTTGCCAACGAGATTTTTGTCCGCGATAAGTTCTCTACGATAAAATACTTGTAAAATGAGCACTGAGGATATACGTTTTGAATATATTGAGAATTTCGGTTGTGTTGAAGACGACTTGCTTCGTGCATTGGAACGCGAAACAGCCTTGACGCAGATTCATCCCAAGATGCTTTCGGGTTGCTATCAGGGACATCTGCTGGCAATGCTGATAAAGATGAGCAAGGCAAAACGAGTGCTTGAAATAGGTACATACGCAGGATATTCGGCAATTTGTATGGCTCGCGCATTGCCTGCCGATGGTCAACTTGTGACCATTGAAATCAACGATGAGATAGAGTGGCTGTCGTCGAAGTATTTTGCGAAAGCAGGATTGCAGGATAGGATAGTGCCGATTGTCGGTGATGCTTCGGAAGTTATTCCAACTCTCGACGGTCAGTTCGATTTGATTTTCATTGACGGCGACAAGACCGAGTACATTTCGTATTTCGAAGCGTCGTTGCAAAAACTTGCACCCGACGGGCTGATTGTCGCCGACAATGTGATATGGTACGACAAGATTTTTGCCGAAACTGCGTCCAACGACCATTTTACCCACGGCATTATGGCTTTCAACGAGTATATTTCAAAGCGGGAAGATGTTGAGAAGCTTATCCTTCCGGTGAGGGACGGGCTTATGCTGATAAGAATACGCTAAGGTTAGTATATTAACAAAAAAACGCAACCAGAGACGGTTGCGTTTTTTTTGCATTGTTATTTGTCAATCCTAATACATTTCAAGTATCGGGTATATGTTCTTTTCGAGCGACAATCTGATGAGCTTGATTTTTCTCATATATTCGTTTTCGGTCTTGTTGATTTCGTCAACTTCCTTCTGGTACTCTTTCTTCCATTCGTCGTCGGCGAAAGTGAAGGTTCTGAGGATTGTACCTTGGTCGGGGTCGCTAGAAGTCGGGCTTACAATCCAAGAGTACTTTTTGCCTTTCTGGTAAATCTTATCGTCAAACTTAACAACGAATGCGCTGTCGGTTGTTGCATAGTTGTCAATTACTGGTTCGCCCGATTCTTCGTCGTAAATCTTCAGGTACAACTTCTTCTGCTTAGGATTTGCCCAGTTGAGAACGACATAGTTTTCGATAACCATTGCATCGTCGAACGGGTCGCGGATGATGTCGCCAACAGCACGGTAAACGCCACCGCTCTTGCGTTCCTTCTGCGAGTTCTGAATCATATTGTTTGCAATGTAGTTGAAGAATTCCTGTGTAAGGTTGCTGTTACCTACATCTTCGTAAATCTTGTTAAGGTCTGGAACTGAATAGGTTCCAGGAGTGTTGATTCCCATTGGAACGTCGTTCTTGTTGGTAAGTACAACGTACGAGCCAGCAGGAACCTTCAACGAACTCTTCGAAGATATGTAACTGTCCCTCACGAGGTTGGTTTCTACCTTCTTGTCAACAATCTTCGGGCTTCCCGAGAAGTAGATCACTTGTCTGAGCGCTTAAACTTATTGCGAATAAACTCAAACCTAACAATGCTGCGTAAAACTTTATTCCTTTCATCTTTCGTGTATTTAAATGTTTGCGTTATAAATGAATCTATCTTAAATAATTCTAATGTTTCTTCGTACAAATATAAAACTTCAATACAGAATATCAACATAATTCCAGTAGGCATCATATCAACTTTTATGCCAAACTCTTTCATTACGTAATAAGAAATTAATAAAACTACTGCAATAAGTAAAAATTGTATTGGTTTAGAAAGTATATCGAAGAATTTGGCACCGAACACATACCAGTAAACCAGCCACAAAACGAAGAAGAATGTTATTATGAACGCTATGGCTTTGTTTTGCCAAGGCTCAAGTGTTACTAGGCAGTCGTCGTTCATTATCATGCTGATGGCGTGTGCGTGGATTTCGATTCCCTTTGCATCGTAGCCGTCGCAGCGTTCAAGTGGTGTGAAGAAAGCATCGATTGTGTCCATTGGTGCGCCCTTGTACATTCCGAGATAGCCCATAAGCACGATTTTGTCCTTGAGCATGCTCAGGTTGCACGAGTCGTTCACGTCTTCGTAGTCAATCTTTATGAACGGCATGCTTCCGCCGCGGTAGTTGATGCTTTCGAGCTGCTTCTTGTTGCGTTTTGCGAATCGCATGAACATTTCGTTGTCGTACATGCTGACGATTGCTGCTGAGAATGCGTTTATTGTGACAGTGTCGTTGGTTATAGAGTCGGTAAAACGGATGAATTTGTCGAATTCGCGGCAGGTCAGAGGTTCGTTTTGCAGTTCGCAGTGTCCGTATGGCAGGTCACCGAAGAATTCGCTTGTGCGGATAACGCCTACGGCCTTGTCGGGGTCTTCTTCGTCGTATATGCCGAACGAACCCATCACTATGTTTTGTTTGGCGTTCAAGGCCTGCTTAAGTGCCATGTCCTCCATTATTTCCTGGATGTTGCCGTTTTTCGGTTCCTTGAATACTGCATCGATGCCGATTACGCGAGGCTCGAACTTCTCGATGATGTTTATCTTCTGGGCAAGTTCGCCACGGCTGAGGTCGCCAATGTTTACTATATATATATTGGTATCGGTCTTGTAAATGTCGTCCTTGCGGCTCATTTCCGAATAGACGAGGTCGCTGTAGTCGAAGTTGTCGATGTAGTCGTCGAATGGGTTGAACAGGTCAACCGAATCGATTATGCTCCACATGAATACAACTACGATAGCCGTAAAAACGGTAATAAGTCCAGCATCAAGCAACAGCAGTGGACCATATTTTTCTGGATATTTTCTTGCCATCTCTTATATTATTTGCGTTGCAAAGTTAGCAATAAAATCTGATTTGGATAATGGAAGAGAAAAATCTTTTATTTTGAAAAATATGTAGAAACGGGCTTTAGCCATTTACATTTCTTTACTTCTCAGCGTAATGTATGTAAACGGTGGTTCTCCATCGAGATGTTCTTCTGTTTCAATGGTTTCCCATTTGCCCATGTTGAGTTCTGGAAAGAAAGTGTCGGCTTCGTAGCTGCGGTGTACGCGCGTGAGGTAAATCTTGGTTGTGTATGGTAAAAATTGTCGGTATATTGATTCTCCGCCAATTATAAACACTTCGTCGCTGTCGCAAAGGGCAAGTGCCTGCTCGATGTTTTTGGCGGTGTAGGCACCTTCAAAAGTATTGTCGCCATTGGTGAGAATTATGTTCTTGCGGTCGGGCAGGGGACGTTTGGGGAACGAAAGATAGGTTTTGCGTCCCATTATTATGGAATGTCCCGTAGTTATCGCCTTGAAACGCTTGAGGTCGCCGCTGATGTGCCACAGCAGGTTGTTGTCCTTGCCGATGGCTCCGTTTTCGGCAACTGCCACTATCATTGTTATCTGCCTGTCTGTCATACCGATACTTCTGCTTTAATGTGTGGATATGGATTGTAGTCAATCAACTCAAAGTCTTCGTACTTGAACGAGAAAATGTCCTTCACATCGGGATTTATCTTCATCTTTGGCAACGGTCGCGGTGTGCGTTCGAGCTGGGTGTGAACCTGTTCGAGATGATTTAGGTAGATGTGCGCATCGCCGAAAGTATGGATGAATTCTCCGTACTGGTATCCGCAAACCTGAGCCAACATCATGGTTAGCAATGCGTAGGATGCAATGTTGAATGGCACGCCGAGGAAAAGGTCGGCACTGCGCTGGTAAAGTTGGCACGAAAGTTTTCCATCGGCAACATAGAACTGGAACAAGGCGTGGCATGGCGGCAAAGCCATATTGTCGATGTCGGCGACATTCCACGCGCTAACGATGTGGCGGCGCGAGTCGGGATTTTCCTTCAGCGACTTTACAAGGTTCGAAATCTGGTCGATGGTTTGTCCGTCGGGAGTTTTCCACGAGCGCCACTGGTAGCCATACACATGACCGAGGTCGCCGTTTTCGTCGGCCCACTCGTCCCAGATGCGTACACCGTTGTCGTTCAGGTACTTTATGTTGGTGTCACCAGCCAAGAACCACAGCAGTTCGTGGATTATCGACTTCAAATGCAACTTCTTGGTTGTGAGGCAAGGAAAACCGTCCTGCAGGTTGAAGCGCATTTGGTGTCCAAACACGCTTATTGTGCCGGTTCCCGTGCGGTCGCTCTTGCGTACGCCTTCGTCGAGTACGCGCTGTAATAGGTCGAGATATTGTTTCATCAGTTGAACAGTTTTTTCTTCTTTCCGTGTGTATGTGGTTTGTGGTGGGGCTTTTCGTCGATGTCGTCGAAGTCGTTGAAATCATCATCAAATTCTTCTTCCATATCGTCGTCAAAGTCTTCGTTAATGGGATGAGACATCGATATCAGCGGAAGATATGCTTGGTCTTCCTCGTCCCAGACAATGTCGATATGCTGTACTGTAGCGTTTTCAATGTACATTCTGACAGCCATTTCCTTTTCTTTTTTCGTTGCCCCTAAATCCAATGAAACCTGCTTGAATTGGTCGTACACTATCTTGACCACCTTTTTGTAATCGGCCTCGGATAGCAAAATCCTGCTGTCGTAGTCGGGAATCATAGGAAAATCAACCTTTATGGCGTTTTCGGGACCGATGTATGTCAATAAAACTTTCATATTATTATTTTGTCTCTCTTTCGTGTTTGTACTTGAAGCAAATTGCGAACAACAGTGCAACTATAAGTGCGTATGCAGCAAAGATATACCAGCTTGTCTGCCAGCCTTGCCAAACATTCATTGCACCTTCCTGCGAATATACAAAGTGGTTAACAACAGCTTGTGCTGCCAAAGTGCCTATTGTTGCGCCTATTCCATTGGTCATCAAGAAGAAAAGTCCTTGTGCGGATGAGCGGATTGATGTGTCGGTTTCCTTATCGACAAAGAGCGAACCGCTGATGTTGAAGAAGTCGAATGCCACACCGTAAACTATGCACGACAGGATGAACATCCAAACACCCGAACCCGGGTTGCCAAGTCCAAACAGACCGAAACGAAGCACCCAAGCAAACATTGCAATTAGCATTACCTTCTTGATGCCGAATCGCTTGAGGAAGAACGGGATTAGCAGTATGCACAATGTTTCGGAAACTTGTGACAGCGAAATAAGTATGTTTGCGTGCTGAACGCCGAAAGTATCGGCATATTCACTGATTCCTTCGAAGCTTGTGAGGAATGGATTTGCGAATCCATTGGTTATCTGCAACGAAACGCCAAGTAGCATCGAGAATATGAAAAACAAGGCCATCTTGCTTTGCTTGAACAGTTTGAAGGCACTGAATCCAAGTTTGTCTAAAAGAGTTTCGTTGCTTCCAATCTCTTTTATTTCTTTCTTTGTCGGGCAGTGTGGCAATGTGAACGAGTAGATGGCGAGGACAATTCCAATTCCGCCACTTACAACAAACTGAGCTGCAGTAGGTTGGAATCCGAGCAGGTCAACAATCCACATTGTGCAGATGAAACCGATAGTTCCGAAAATCCTGATTGGTGGAAATTCCTTGACGGTATCGAGGTGTGACTTTTCCAAAGCATTGTAAGCCACTGAGTTCGATAGGGCAAGTGTCGGCATATAGAATGCAACTGCAACGGTATATATTGAGAATAGTGTGCCGAATTCTACCGCATCGCCAGCCATAAGTCCGTACAGTCCGGCGCAAAGCATTGCAATGCCCGAAATGCCGTGGCAGAGACCGAGAGTTTTTTGTGCAGGAAGTTTTGTGTCGGCGATTATACCCATGAGTGCAGGCATAAAAATTGACACAATACCCTGTATAGAGTAGAAAATTCCAATTTTTCCTGCCATTCCGTGTATGAATAGGTAGGTTCCCATACATGTGAGGTAGGCTCCCCAGATTGCGAACTGGAGAAAATTCATCACGATAAGTCTGAATTTGATTCCGCTGTTATTCATTTTTATCCTTTTTGTTGTTTCTTGAATAAATTTCGTCCCTGATAATAGATGCGTATTCGTAGTCTTCTTCGTCTATCGCGTTTTGCATCAACTGGTTGAGCGCGTCCAAGTCGGCTTCCTTTAGGTTGAAGCAGTAGCGTTCGGAGTTGAGGTATTTCTCGTCTTCGGCGAGTATTACGCCAGCCTTATCGACGACTTCGGATGTGGTGAAAATTGGGCAGTTGAAGATTAGCGAAACTGCGATTGCATCAGAAGTTTTTGCTTCAACAAATTCGTGCTGTTCGCCACGGCTGAAGAAAATGCGCGAGTAGAAGATGCCTTCCTCGAACTTGTATATTAGCACTTCCTCGGCGGTTATGTCGAACTTCCGCATCGAAATGGAGAACACTTCGTGGATTAGCGGACGCGGAGTGTCCATGCTTGTGATTTTCTTTGCTATGGACTGTGCTTCGGTGGCGTCGATGACTACGGGGATGCGCTTTTTGCTGTGTGCTACAGAAAGCACAACAACGTATGCGCCAGTCATGTTGTTGCTGTCGGCAAGTCCGTTAACCGTCAATTTTATTTGTTCCATAGCGATGGCAAAAGTAATAATAATTTACGATTTACGAAGTACGATTTACGATTTGATGATTGGATGATTTGAGGATTTGATGGCAGACACAGTTTGAATGGCTTTGCCGTTTCTGCCACTTGTGGTACTAAATAAAAAGGAGTCGCTTCGTGAGAACGGTGAAGCCTATATGTAATTAAATTGAACAATTCTAAATCTTGTTTAATCGTTTTGATTATATTAACAAATTTATAACATACCCTTATGACACAAACTGCTTTCCTTTGATTACATTTGTGGAAACATTTTAAACTTACGATTATGAAAGCATTAAGAACTATACGGATTGTTGCTGTTATGTTCGCTATATGCGGATTGGCAGCATTGGTTTCTTGCAACAAGGTCAAGAACGAATGTAAGGAATACAGCATTGAGTGGAGCGGGCTGAAAGAATATGTCCAACTGAATATGGATTTGTACAAGTCGGCGACCTACGACGATTTCACTTGCTTCGACGGATTGTATGACAAGTGCAAGTCAACGGAGGAAAAAATCAAAGAATCATGTAATACTACGGTACAACATATTCATACACAGGAAAACCCAATGAACCCAGACTATCCGATTCGTTATACAGAAACCTATCATTCTTATCCTGGCTGTGATTTGGTAAGTGAAATTTGTGAAAACATCAGTAAGGCTCGGAAGTCTGTTGACATCAAAAATATTGACAGAAGAAAGTCGAGATTTGAGAAATGCAAGAAGGAGATTCTGAAATATGCCGATAAGGTGTTGTATTTGGATGAAATAATGTATAACTAAACCATATCACTTGCATTTTTATCCAACAATATCGGCCACGGTTTCCGCCATTGCTATCCGCGAGCCTGCAAAAAACGCTTCCTCTACTTCTTTGGGCGTATAGTCTTCTACTTCATCCTGCGTTTCGAAAACAACTATGCTGTCGTTTTCCTTTGACAATTCGCTAGCATGGATGAAAAGGCTGTCGCACATCTTGTCGTTACCTGTTATTCGGATGGTTCTGCACATATTCTTTTACTTTTTTGCAAAAATACAGAATCTTTTAATATTTACAATGATGACTTGCGAAAAAAATTAAAAAGTTGTCTCTGTCCCGCTATTTCTCCAATATGCTGAAAATCTTGTCGGTGTTTACATATATGATATTCATTTTCTTGTCGGGGAAGCGCTTTTGGTAATCCTGTATTTCGCGGATTAGAATCTTGCTTTGCCTGTTCATAAATACCGACCAGAACAAAATTATGTTGTAATCTGCATTGTTGTAATAATCAAAGGAATGGCAATCGTTACTTATTGGTGTCAAATATTTCAAATCCTTGCAAAACAGAATGCAGGTATCAACTTCAACGGTGAAATTTGGTGGGAGTGTTTCAAGTTGTCCGTGCTTGTTCCATTTCAGATTCGGGAAACCGCCTGCCGTGCAGTTCAGTTGCAACGACAATAGGGTGTCGCTCCTTTGGTAGAATCTGATTTGTAAGGGTTGCATAAGGTTGTTGCGTAGCACGGTGTCATTTTTACACGATTGTAAAATGTCAAGCATATAGGTCGTGTCCAAAAGGTAGGAATCGCTATCTGGTATTCCGAACTTGCTGGAATAGGCGGTTATTTCCTCCAAATCATAGTCGTAAGGCTGCTTTACGCCCATAATCTTGTACATCAGGGCAGAGCAACTTGAAAACAACAATCCAAGGAACAGGCAGGTGACTATTAGTCTTGCTTTCATTTTGTTTGCAGAAAAAGTGTTGCAAAAATAATCAAACTTGTCATTTCTATTTTTCAGTCGCTTCGCGAGAAATTGAACAAATCTACACAAATTTCACAAATCTTATTTGTTTGATTGTTTCCTGTCATTCCGCAACCTTTAGCTCACGCAGCGAAGCAAGTAAAATAGAACGAACAGCACAAGAAACGGTGCTTGTGAGTTCATTTATGCGGAATCTCCTTTTTGTGTACTATTAGGAGATTGCTCGCAGGCTTCGCGAGGTTGCAAGCAACGTTGCGGATAACCGTCTTCACAACGCTCTGTCTATTGACAATCGCGTGTTCAGTCTGGCTTCCGCAATGACGGTACTATGGCATTTGGTTAATTAATCCAATTTGACTAATTTCCCGATTTCTTCATCCTCACGGCGACGCCCATGCACGATACGCCGTGCGCGATTAGGAAAATATAGGTTGAAATATAAATCCAAACCGTATTGTCGGTGAATTTTTCCGTTGGGCAGAAATACAGGTATGCCGCAACCAGCAACCATATACAAGCGCAGATAATGTTGGTTGACCTAGCGAATTTCTTTGCCTTTTCCGACATTTCTTCGTTTGTCTTTATGAACAATGCAATGATTACCCATAGTCCAAGTCCTAACAGTGCTATACCCCAAAATTTAGGTTCGCAAAGAAGTACCGCGGCAAAACCACCTGCACCAATAAGCAGTTCAACAATTCCTGATGCTAATTTCTTTTTCATTCTGATTCCGTTTTTAGTTAATAATATTTTTAACGAAACAAATATAATGATTTGTAGTCAAAATAATGTATTTTGTGAGTTTTTTTTGTCTGATTGAATGTTGTTGTAAGACAAGGGGTTACGCTTGTGTTTTTGCGGAAAGAAAAGATTTTTTGCGTTGTTTCGTTAGTTTTCAATGCAAAAAAAGGCAATGTTTTTCGGCAGGCTAACGGGCTAACCGCATTCTTTTAGCCTTCAAGCCTTCAAGCCTTTCAGCCCTCCATTACGGTTCCGATATGTAAATAATCTTACAGTCTTGGTTGTCGCGTTTCTCAACCTTTATGCCGTATTGTTCTTCAAGATGCGGAACTAGATTTTCCATATCTATCAGCCAGTATGAAGTTTTGGTGTTGGTAATCTTGATGTCCTCTGCGCCATCGTCAATCACAAACATTTTCCCGTATGCATAGCGCAAATTTCTCACGAAATTACCCATGTCGTTTTCGTATTTTCCAATTTCAACCAGCCTTGATGTGTCGGTTATTTCCAAATAGTAAATCTTTTCGGGAATAACAGTGTCGAGCCTCAGATTTGTTCGCTGTAAAAATTCGTCAAAAAGTTGTCTGCCGTGGACTGGTTTTGTTCTGTCTTTTGCCGTTGCACAATAGCAGTAATGGTTATACCTTGAAACCAAAGGATAAAACATCTGGTCGTTTTGATATTCATAACCCCAGTTAAGGTCGTATGCAACAACAGGCAGGCATCCCGTGTAAACAATGTCTCCTTCGTCCCAATGGTCCATCTGCTCGTCGAACATTGAAATTTCCGTAAGTCTGGCGGTGTGTGTGTCGTCATTTATTTCGAATGTGTAGTCAGTAACAAAGAAATACGACAATGCAAATGCCAGCAGATTGTTGGCAAAATGAAGCACAATGGCATAAATGAAACGGAAACGCAGTGCTATGTAGCAGATAATCAACGCTAATCCGAATCTGTAAATAAATGTCATAACAGCAAACCATCCGCTTTCGTTCTGGTAATGTGCAAGCGAAAACAAAATGCTCGTCACCAGAATGCGAAGGAATTGTATCAGGTCCTTGTGCTTGTCGCCTTTGAAAATGCAGAACAGGAACAGCAGAACTACAAATGTAACGCAGGTTAGAATTATGCTGTAAATCGTGAAATATGTGAAAGCCGTAATTGCAACCAATGAAAAGTATTTCCAGAACTTGCTTTTCATCGTCCAGCTTCTGTAGCTAAATTCCTCTACGACAGGGGCGAAGAGCAATGTCATTATCAGCATAAGCAGAGGCATTTCGTCGATGAGTAGATTCATAAAACTGCTGGATTCAATCAATGTTTGCGTTTCCCCTGCAAAAAGAGGGTAAATGTAAGTGCCAATAATACCCAAAACCAACAAGACAATACCTGGAACAAGGCAGTGGCGTGTGAGATTGAACGAAAAAGATTTCATAAAAATAGAATATAATTTTATGCAAAGTTAGTATATGTATTTTATTTATGCAAATGCTAGGGTTGGGCTTGAAGATTGCTTTTTATTTTGCCTGTTCGCACTTTCGCTCTCCTTATGTATGGCACTTGTCTATGAAATTTTTCTCATCGTTTGTTTTGTTTGTTAATAATGCACAAATGGGGATTTACGAATTACGAATTACGATTTGAGGATTTAAAGATTTAGCAAACGCTGAGCTAAAGGTTGATAATTTGAAGATTCAATAATTTGCTTGCGCGAGCTAAAGGTTGAAGATTTGAAACAAAAAGGACGGCATTCAACCGTCCCATAATTGTTATTTGTTACATCTAGCGAGTGCAAAGCATTGCACCGCTACAATTATCAATTATCCATTGTTAATTATCCATTGTTAATTGTCCATTATTCATTGTCCATTGTCCATTATTCATTGTCCATTGTTCATTATTCATTGTCCATTGTTCATTGCTTCCACTTCCTTTGGATTCGGACCATACTGGTTTTCGCCCTTCTGCCCGTCGATGCAGCCGAGAACGATGTAGAGGACTGTAATTGCAAGGCTGTAAATGCAGCAGATTAGGCCTACTGTTATCACAATCCAAAGCGAATACAGATTGAAGAATAATATGCAATACAACGGTATTGGGACTATAAGAAGCCAAAGCCAAGTACCCTTTCTGCCGATGTCGTGAAGACGGCGGACAATCACGGCAAGCGTCGGTAGCAAAACGGCAAGGCTATATGCCATCATAATGCAGAAAATCACAAATACCCAGCCGGTTCCAAAGTACAGCCCGCTGAGTGCCATATTGTACATTTCTCCGCTTGAAAAATTTGCGAATGCTTGGAACATAACTCCAGTGTAATAAACCATCCCTATAATAAAGGATATGATGTAATTGAACAACAGGAACATCCAGTATTCCTTTCTTCTTGCCCTGCCCTTAAAGTCGGCATAGTGTTTCCAACATTTTAAAAAGTATCTCATATAATTTAAGTTTAAAAGTTTCTAAGTTTCTGTGCCTGCGGCGTTTCTGGGTTTCTCCGCCCCCTGAGCCTGTCGAAGGGTGGCTAAAGCCGTTTATATGCCTGCGCCGTTTAACTTCGTTGAAGGCTTTGCCGTTCTATGGCTGTCGCCGTTTCTGAGACGCAATGAATTGCGCCAGTACAAACGGCTGTGAGCCTGTTAGCCTTCAAGCCTTTTAGCCTTCGAGCCTTTCACCCTGCTATTGTTCTTTGTTTTCTTTATTCTTTTGCCTTTGGCTGATGGCGAGCGTTACAACAAGTCCGAGAGATATTACAAACGACATTATTAACGACATGACAACATCGCCTTTAAGTCTTTCAATGGTATAGATGCCATTCTCGAAATGGATTAAAATATAGCCAAATCCAAAAAATGGGAATGTAACAATCCACAAAATGATGAAATACAAAAATTTCTTTGCCATAAGATTCAATTTTAAGTTAACTATTCGACAAATATACAAGTTTTTTGAAATTCAAAAGTGTTGTTTAGTCGTGCAAAAATAGTGATTTTTAGATAAGAAACAAAAAAAGTAGAGATTTTTGAAAAAAAATATTAGGGTGCTGGGCAATATTTGCATAAATTTGCAGTTATACATAAAAATAGGTAAATTATGAAACATATAATTGTAATCTTGATTTTTATCGGTCTTTTTGTGGGTAATGCGCTTGTGTCGTTTGCTGGCGGTCATTTTCCGCCCAACGGCAAGAAGTGTGAAGTTGGTGGCAAGGTGATTTATGTTGATAAGTCTTGTGTAACTAATCTTGACTGGAGAGAAATGCAGTGGCATTTTAAGAATAAACCTGAAATATTTGCAGGTTCGGTTTCCGAAACCATTATCGATTCGGCAGTATGGAAAAGCGTTAATGGTGATGATTGGAAGAAGATTGATAATTATATCCGTATCGATGAATCTCCTGTTGTAGGATTTTCGTTGAAACAGTGCATAATATACGCAGATTATCGTGCTGCCGCAGTAATGGATCTTTATAACAATTACAGCAAAAATGAGCGATACAAGGGTGTGAAACTGGAATACTTTATGTTGTCGTCCGAGCAGTATGCCGAACTGCTGAAGCAAAAATGGTTTGCC
Source organism: uncultured Bacteroidia bacterium (assembly GCA_902776565.1). GTDB lineage: Bacteria > Bacteroidota > Bacteroidia > Bacteroidales > ML635J-15 > Bact-19. The sequence goes on along the minus strand of CACYQN010000006.1, from coordinate 86,478 downwards.
AAGTCGTTTGTCGATGGCTATGCCGAAATCACCTCCGACGGCAAGTTCGTGAAGGATGGCAAAATCCTTGATTCGGTTGATGATGATAGGGTTACGTTTAGGATGTATGCGGTGGTAATGTACAATTAACAATTGATAATGTACAATGTAAAATTATAAATGGCATAAATTATCGAAAATTAAGGCTTTGGGACCTTCCAGCCTTCCAGCCTTTTAGTCTTCTAGCCTTCTGGTCTTCAAGCCTGTTAGCCCTTGCTCTACATATACACTTCGACGCTAATTCTGTAGAAATCTCCGTTTTTTTCGGGGCGTGACAGTACAAAGAGGGTGTTGAAGTCGTCGTCGCCGTAGGGCGTTTCAATGTATATTTGTCCGTCGTCTTTCGGGTGAATGTAGTAGGTATTGCCGTCAATATCAATGGCTTTGCATTTCGAAGCCTTGTCGTAGAAGGCGTTTGCATCGTCCTTGTCGGAGAAGTTTAGGCTTGGGTTGGTTGAGGTGTCCTCGTTGAGTTTGTAGAAGCACGAATGTCTGGTTGTGCTTTTAAGATTGTAGCCTAATGTTTTCTTGTCGGTCTTTTCAATGCCAAAGCCATATACGATTTCGTCTTCATCGACCTCTTCTCCGATAATGACATCCTTGTAAATCAGCGACATTCCGCTCTTCTCCTCAAAGCCATCCTGTAGGGTTAGCATTGACATTAGCTTTTCGAGCGAGAAATTCTTGCAGAATTGCTCGGCTTCGTCTTCGCGTTCCTGCTGTTCGGCGGCTTCGCGTTCTTCGTTAAGCTTTGCCTCGGCTTCGGCCTTCTGTATGGAATCCTGACGAGCCATTTCGAGCGAATCGGCAACGGTGTTATCTTCCTGCTGTTCAGCATTGTTTGAATTGTTGCAACCGATGGTAAGCAACATTGACAGGGCGGTTAACAATAAAATAATCCTCATAGTCTAGTGCGTTTTTATTTATGGTACAAAAATAGTCATTTTATGAAAAAATCAAAAATTTTGTTCATATTCCCATCAATCCTTCAATAAGCCTTGCATATTCCTCTCCCAATGGCAAATCATAATTTGCTTGCAGGCATCGGCAAAAATAAAAAAACTTGGCAGGCTTCGGGGATAGGACATTTGTTCAAAGGCGCCAATGTTGCCTATGGCTCTGCCAAGGAAATCAGCTCCCGTCGGCCATATCGACAGGCGAAGCAGATTTTTTTGAGTTGTGTTGGATTATACCCAACGCAGCATAGTCATTAACCGTTTTTGACTGACGTAATCTCCACAAGGATACGCGTAGAAACGTTTTTACAGCCGACCCTGTTGATCGGCTAACGTCAATCAAATGTCTTGCAACACGGTCAGCCCATCTGACAACACTGCTAGCAACTCAATTTTTTCGTTGCAAAATTACAACTAATTTACGGACCTACTTGCGTAGTCTTTTTTTCAAAAAAGGTTGTTCTGTGCTGTGAAGCACCACCGAGTCGAAGCCGAAAACAAGAGCAAGAACCAGCACGTCAATCAAAAGCAAGAGCAAAGTCATTCAAATAATTATACTTAGACGCGCCGACATGTTTGTTATAGACTCTAATTGTCCATTTAGCTATCGATTAGCTCGAGATACCACCTAAAAAGGCGGTCTATCTCAAAACATGTACCCACAGCACAGATTAGGAAGGACTGCATGAGACAGGCTCAGCAGCCATTCGACAACCTTATTTGTTTTTCCCGACGGCAGCAACCATTTCGTAAGTTTCCTTCAAACTGTCGGGAATAATGATTTTCAAGCCTCTAATGCGTTGCAACTCCTTGCCGCGAGCCTCGTCAACCTTGTCGGTAATGGTTTTCATTGCAAGGTCAAACTCCTCTGCAGACTTATGGTTGCTCATCATTACATTTGAATTATGCTCATCCAAAGCAATTTCAATCTTGTGCTTGATGCCGTTCAGTTCGGCTTGTAAACTGCGATGCAACTCCTGCATTTCCATAAACTTATGGTCAACAGTCTCCATATCAAGCGAAGCTGTGTATTCTGTGATTGTCATATCACGACCTTCGCCACTTGTCGAAAGACCTGTGCGAAGTGACTTTTTTGCCCGCTTTATGCTGTTGCTGAAATCGCCCGATGGATGAATCAGCTTGCCAAGGTTTGCACATTGCGCCTCAAGGTAATAGTAACGGCAACGCTCAGCAACCGACATTTCTGCAATTACTTCATCTTCAGTGATGCGATTCATAAGTTTGCCCATAGTTGGAAGCTCCATTCCCAACTCGGTAGCGTAAGTTTCGACATCTGTATTTTTTACCGCCTCAACCATAGTCTGTCTTGCCTTGATTGCCTCGCGCAACCAAGCAATAAGTGCCTTCAGCTTGCCAACATTTGCAACCTCTTCGATGGACTTGTCGAATTCCTCCATGGTCATTCCCTTGTGCGAAACGACTTTTCTGTCCATACCTATAACACTAACCTCGCTTGTCACAAAGTCGAAGAAAACATTGTTGCTGTTTTCGTACATCTCCTTTGCTTTGTTTGCGATAAAATTGGCGCTGGTATTTGTAAGGCCTTCAGCACCGAAAAAGGCATCGAGTTGTGATGAATAAACTGCCATAATTTTCCGTTTTTTCTGGTTTACTAAATTGGTGTCCTTTAAAATTCGACGCAAAATTATAACCCCACTACGCAACCTATTTGCGTAGTCAGAAAAATTTTTAATAAATTTGCAAAAATTTTCATTTTCACGATTATGCCAGCAAGTAAAAACGCGTTGATACGCTACAAAACCATCGACCAGTGCCTGCAGAGGCGCAACCGCCTGTGGACTCTCGAAGACCTAATTGATGCCTGTTCAGATGCTCTGTACGAGTACGAAGGCAACACGAACGGAATAAGCAAGCGTACCATTCAACTTGACATCCAGAATATGCGCAGCGAAAAACTCGGCTACAACGCACCAATCGTCGTAACCGACCACAAGTACTATTCGTATTCCGACCCGAAATTCAGCATAACCAATTCGCCCATCACCGACTTCGACATGAAGGCAATGACCGAAGCAATTAATGTGCTGAAGCAACTTAGCGGTTTTTCGCAATTCGGTGAACTGGAAGAAGTTATAAACCGTCTGAACGACCATGTTTCATCGTTGCAACACAAGACGCAACCAGTCATTTTCTTCGAAAAGAACGACCGTCTTCGTGGTCTTAATTATATTAATATGTCGTACGATGCCATTGTTGCCAAGCGACCGCTGGACATTATGTACAAGTCCTTCAAGTCGCCGAAAGCCAATCCGTTACGCTTTTCTCCGTATGTACTGCGCGAATACCGCAACCGCTGGTTTCTGTTCGGGAAGGCAAAAGGCGTAAACATGATTCTCAACCTCGCGCTCGACCGCATAGAGTCGATGGAAATGGGCGAAGCGAAGAACTACATCGAAAATACCGACTTCGACCCAGTTGCATATTTCGACAAGATTGTCGGTGTAACACTCTACGACAAATCCGAAAAGAACATAGTATTCTGGGCAAGCGCAGACCACACGCCATATATCGTCACAAAGCCTTTCCACAAGACGCAACGGATGATAAAGCAGTACGAGGACGGTTCCGCCGACTTTGTAATCAGGGTAATTTGGAACAGGGAGCTTATCCGCGAATTCTTGGGTTTTGGCGATGGTCTTGTCGTAAAGTCGCCACGGCAACTGGTGAAACGAATGACAGAACAGTCGGAAGGGATGTATAGGAATTATTGTGGCGGAAAGAAGACGGAAGAGGAATAGATATGGCAAGGCAAGAGCCTTGGTTTTAGATGTCGTAGGCTGGAGCCTACGACAAACTTGATAGGCTGGAGCCTACGACAAACTTGTGCCTACGACAAGTTAGAGTTTTTTTTATTTGCTAAAATTCTATCCAGCAGACTTTTCCCGTCTTTTTCATCCAGTCCTTGTGCTCGTTGTATTCTTGTTCGCCCTGACAAATCCATAGCACCTTTGTTCGCATCGGAAAATCGACTTTCGGGGGAGGGGCGTAGCCATCAGTGAGGATGATAAGTCCGTCGTATTGACGATGTTCGCGGATGTAGTCGAAGATGGGCTGGAAGTCAGTCCCGCCACGTCCTGTGACTTTTATTTCTTTGGATGCTTTCTTGAAAGTTTCCAATTCCTTGAGTGTTGTGTCGAATTGTATTGTATCGATTGTTTCGATGCCGTACTTGAAAAATCGTGCAATCACCGAGTAGAAAGCCTGCAATGTCTTGCTCGTTACAGAGCCACTAACATCGACACCCACAAGCAGTTTCGATGCCAATTCGTAGATGCTTCCCATCTGTTCGAATCCGCTGCGGCGGTTGGGACGCATTCGCGTCAGGTGTCTGTGGCTCGACAAGATGCTTGTGTGGAAACTTGAAAGCACTTTGCGGTAGTCGAGTTTTACTATCAGCGAGGCCTTTATCTGTTCGACCATAGTGCCTGGTATGCTTCCCCAGTTGGTTGTGCTTGCGATTATCTCGTTGATTTCCTGTTGCTTAAGTTCGTCTTCTTCCCAGAGTGCCGAGTGGTCGCGGGCGGAGTCCAACTGCTGTTTCGTGAAACCGTTTTGATTCTTGTTTTCGCCAAGTCCGTTGCCAAACTCGCTTTTCCCGTCGTTGCCGGCAGAGGCTTCGTTGTCGCCATTGTCGGCACCTTCGCCGTTCTGGTCGGTTTCGCCGCTGCCACCATCGGAGTTGTCGTTTTCACCATTGTTGGATTTGCCTTCGCCGTCATTTCCATCGCCTTCGTTGCCGTTTCCGCCATCGTTGTTTTCGTCTTCATTTTCGTCCTGTTTGTCGCTGTCGGTCTTGTCGTCGCTGTCGTCCTCGCTTTTTTCGGGAGTAGCGGAAGATTGACGAAGAATCTCGTTCAGTTTGTCCACATACCATTCAAAGCATTCTCCAGCAGGTAGTTGGAAATTGTCGGCGGAAATGAAATGCAATGTTTTGAAGTTGTAATGCTGACCGAGAACCATATCGCTACCGAACGAAAGCGCTTCGGGAAGCGAATTTTCGGGCTGTCGTTCGTATGGGTGCTTCAGGAAAAGGCGAATCATTTCGGAGCGCAAGGCTTCTTCGAGTTCTGCATCGGAGAAAGTTTCCATTATGCTTGGGTTGTATTCCACCATTCCCTGTCCGCAACGGATAGGGCAGTCCATCAGCACGTTTGTCGCAAGCTGGTGGGTGCAGTAAATCGAGAACAGCGCAGGCTCGACAAGGAACCAGCGTTCGCTTATCTTCCGAATCCGCTCTTCCATTTCTACAGGTTTTTGATAAAGCTGGTCATCTGTGTGTACAGTTCAGGTGCTTCGGTAAGTATGAAGACAATAGTCTGAGTGTAAGTGCCTTTCTCATAAATTGATACGAAATGGGCAAACTCCTCTTTTTTCTTAGGCGATTGCAGACCTTTGACATATAAGGCAAGGTTCTTGGCGATTGTAGGCTTTTCGTCATCGGAAATTTCCTGTGTTTCGAGGAAGCGGAAGATTGATTCGTTTGCGACTGCGGTTTCGTGAAGCATATACTTGTCAATCTTTGCCTTGTGCTTTTCGTAGTTCATCAGGATTTCCTTTGCGCTGAGGACTTTGTTCTGCGATATTGAACTCATAAACGCTGTAGTTGCTTGTGCGCCAACGATTCCCGAAATTATTTTCTTGTGAATTGCTTTCAGTTCGGGGCAATCCTTTATGCAGTCGGAAACCTTTTTCCACGCACGGCGGTCGGGACTTTTGTCGAGGCCAGTTTCGTCGGCAGCCTTGTCGCAGGTGTCGAGGAAACGCGGATTTTCCTGAATGAAAGTGATTACGCGCTCGTCAACTTTCTGTTCTGCAGCCCACAACAGCCATTCTGCAACGGTAGGACGGAAATTGTAGATGTTGAAACGCGAGACAAGGGCAGGGTCGAGGTCGGTGAGCTGATATTCTTCGCCTTCGTTGACAGCCGAAACCAGGCGACTGCCTTCGGGAAGGCTTCTGCCTGCAAGTTTGCGGTTCAACGCTAAGTCCATGATTGTCTGTAGCACTTCGGGACGGGCGCGGTTAAGCTCGTCGAGGAAAAGAACAACGGGTTTGCCATCGGTCGGGAACCAGTATGGCGGCATAAACATTGTCTTGCCGGTACTTTCGTCGAGACGCGGAAGACCAATCAGGTCGCCAGGGTCGCTCATCTGTCCGAGGAAAAGTGCGGTAACCTTCATTCCTTTCTTCTCGAAGAATTCGGTGAGAATTTCCGACTTGCCAATTCCGTGTTTTCCAACTAGCATAATGTTCTGCTTGCTGGGTGTTGTTTCCAGTATTTCCTTCAGTTCCTTAGTGTTAACGTTTGTTGCCATCGTTTATTCCTTTCAATTTTTCAGTTTGCAAAGATAGTCTATCTGACGCACTTTGTGTACATTGTTTTTCATTATTTTCGTGGCAAAGTTATGAATGAGGTGCGCCAAAATGTGTCGTAGGATGATATTTTATCTAAACCATTGTTTTATTGGCACATCGAAGCCTGTTCCACGCATATAATTATAGGTGGCAAGGTTCAGTCCGCGCTCGAACTTGCTCCAGTCGGGGGTGCCGTTGCATGAAAATGGAATTTCGTTGTTTGCGAAAGTGCCTGTTGGTTGCGGAACGTGCTTTGCGCCAAACTGTTGTGGATTTTGTCCCGATATTGAGTGGCAGGTCATGGCGTAGCGGTGCCAGAATGCCGACTGTATCAGCCCTTCTTCAAAAAATTGCCGTACGGTGTCAAGGCTTTCGTATAGTTCGCGTTCCGTCTGGCTTGGAAATCCGTACATCAAGTAGGCGTGGACCAAAATTCCGTTGTTAGCGAAGTTGCGTAGAGTTTCGCGTACCGATTTGACGCTTATGCCTTTGTTAATCAGCTTTAATACTCGTTCCGAGGCGACTTCTATTCCGCCGCTTACGGCTATGCATCCGCTTTGTGCCATCAGGAAGCAAAGTTCGTTGTTGTAAGCCGACTCAAACCTTATGTTTGTCCAGTAACTGACTGTCATCTTGCGTTTTAGGATTTCTTCCGATAGGCTGCGGAGTACTGCTGGAGGGGCGGCTTCATCGACAAAGTGAAAGCCGGATATTCCCGATTGTTTCATCATTCCTTTCATTCGGTCGGCGATGACGCTTGCTGACGCGTGGTCGTAACGTTGTATGTAGTCGAGAGTTGTGTCGCAGAAAGTGCATTTTGCCCAGTAGCATCCGTGTGCGAGCATCATCTTGTTCCAATGTCCGTTGCTCCAAAGTTGCTGCATAGGATTGGCGGTGTCGGCGGTGTCCAAGTATAGTTCGGTGTGTATTCCGTCGAGGCAGGGCGTACCGATTTCGCAAAAAGCCACGTTCTCTTTGCTGTCGATGTTAATGCGTTCTATATCATCGTTTTTACCAAGTTTCATTGTGCGGACAAGTTCTCCGCCAGTGAGGATTCTTTCCAAAGGCAGTTCGCCGTCGTCGAAGGTTATTGTGTCAACGTACTTGAAAATACGAGGGTCGGAGAGTTGCCGTAGTTCGGTGCTGACATATCCGCCGCCCATAGTGATTTGAATTTCAGGATGTTTCTCCTTTACAAACTTTGCACATCGCAGACCACCGTAGAGGTTTCCGGGAAATGGTACGGAAAGTCCAAGATGGGTTGGGGAAGTTGCTGATATTTTTTGTTCGAGAAGTTCCAGCATCCATTGGTCGATAAGGTTCGGTTCCTTTGTAAGTTCTTCGTCAAGCGGTGTGAAGTCGCTGAGGCTACGGCATAGTTTTTCGGCGTACCTAACCATCTCAAAATGAGTACTTATGCATTGTTGAATCACGTTGCCTATGTCTTCGATGAAAAGTGTGCATAGGTATTGAGCCTGATTGAAAGTTCCCGAAGTGCCGTAGTCCCATTCCAGGTCTTCGGGGTTGGGCATACGTTTCTGGTTTGCCCAGAATTGCGGGTTGGCAAAAAGCCGTGCGAAAGTGCTGTCGCGCCCTTGCAGGAATCTTTTCACAGGTTCTACCCATTTGGTGTAGAACTCTTTGTTGGACAGTATTATTCTGATGTTCATAGCCTTTTTGCCAGAAACGTGTACGCCTTCGGCAAGGTCGAAAATCTGGGAGATGCATTCGCGAGTTAAAATCTTGTCAATCAGTTCTATGCTAAGGTCCATCTGGTCGCAAGATATGCTTTTTCCGCGCAGGTAGCCAGTTAGTTGTTCTGTCGCTGGGTAGGCGGTGTTGATTTGCGTTAATGGCGGTGTTATTAAAAGGATATGCATTGAATTTGTTTTGTTAAGTGCTTGTATTATAAGAATTTACTGTTCTTTTAACTTGCTTTTCGCATTTTCCAGAATGAAGTGCAACCTGTTGAACACATTAGCCTCCGATGTGCCGGCGTCGAAGTCGAGGAACAGGAGGTTCATATCAGGATAAATCTGCTTGATTTTCTTTTCCATTCCCTTGGAAATGATGTGGTTGGCTATGCACCCGAACGGCTGTAAACTTACCACGCTGTTGATGCCGTTCTTGGCGTAGTTGGCGATTTCGGCAGGCAGAAGCCAGCCTTCGCCGAAGTTGGTGGCGGGATTTACAATCTTGGTGGCATCGTCAAAGGCCTCGAACAGGTTGTCGAACGGACGGTAGCTCGGGAAGCCTGCGCAAATCTTGTCGTACTTTCTTGCAAATCTTGCAATTAGGTTGTAAACCGCTGTGGTTACAAAAGCTGGCGTTTTGCTTGGCTTGATGTGGTATTTGCGGTTTACTGCATTGTTTACCAGTCCGTTGATAAAGAAATTGTAAATCGAAGGTACTGCAACCTCAAAGCCTTGGTCGTTGAGCCAATCGACGACATACTTGTTGCTGAACGCATTGTATTTCAGGTATATTTCGCCAACGATGCCAATGGTCGGGTAGGTGCTTCCTTCGTTGATGTTCTCGCGGAATTCTGCAACGGCCTTCTTCAGAAGTCCCTGGAGTTTGTCGCCCTGCTTGTTTTCGATGTACGGGAAGCTCATCTCGGTGTATTTGTCCCTGATTTTCCGAGCAATACCTTTTTCCTTTTCCCTTATGACTGCACCTTGGTACAATTTTGAAAGGCAGTCGGCATAAAGCATAGTGTTGAGCAACAGACCGATATTTTTCGAAACATGCAGGTCGAACCCCGGTTGGTAGTTTATCTTGCTGCTTCCTGTCGCAACCGAAACTACGGGAATATTCTCGAATCCGGCGGTCACCATTGCGTTCTTAATCAGCGACAAATAGTTGCTGGCGCGGCATTGTCCGCCTGTCTGCGTGATGGCTACGGCAATGTCGTCGGGATTGAATTTTCCGCTTTCGAGAGCCATCATAATCGTACCGATGACGATGGTGGCAGGATAGCAGATGTCGTTGTTGGCGTATTTAAGGCCGTATTCGTTCGATTCTGGCGTTCCTTTCGGCAGGTTGAGCAGATTGTAGCCCTTTGCCTTAAAGAAGGCTGGAATGAATTCTGAATAGCCTTCTGCGAAGTACGGACCTATAATCAACCTGCGACGGTCATCTTCCATAAACGGCTTGGTGGTCACAAACTTGGTTTCCTTGCGGTGTCCGTTGTTGAGCTTGAGGCTTTCGACGAGCGAACGGATACGCAGTCGCAACGAACCGATGTTGTTCACATCGTCAATCTTTAATATGGTGAGATTCTTGCCTTTACGGTTGAGAATGCTTCCCATTTCGTCGAGGATGAAGGCATCGGGACCGCAGCCGAACGAGGTGAGTTCGATAAACTGAACATTGTCGGGAGCGTTGGCAACATAGTGCGCCGCCTTGAAGATTCGTGTCGGGAAACTCCACTGTGTGAGCGAGTGCAGTTCGTCGAAGATGTTTTCATTGTCAAGGTAGGAGACATTCTCGGTCACGACATCTATGCCCATTTCGGCAACTGCCTGTGACACTTTGTGTTGTATGAGCGGGTCGATGTGGTAGGGACGGCCGGCAAGGACGATAACAGTTCTGCCGTCGCGATTGGCTTTTTCGATTACCTCGGCGGTGCGCTCTGTGAGGCGTGCGCGGAAGCTTGCCTGTGCTTCAATGGCATTTTCGATGGCTTTGCGACGCATCTTTTTGTCGATGCCAAGAGACTTCAAATAGGCATTGCACGACTTCCAAAGTAGCTCATCGTTGCCAAATGTAATTATTGGATTGTCAAGTCGTATACCATATTTATTTTCAGTATCGATTGAACTCTTTATGACGTCGCCGTAACCGCTCACGATGGGGCAGTTGTAGCTGTTGTTCGACTTCTCGTCGTCCTTTACTTCGAGTACGATGTAGGGGTAGAAAATGAAATCGACTTTCTTGTTGACGAGGTCGAGGATATGTCCGTTCATGAGTTTCGCGGGGAAGCAGATGTTGTCGGACATAATTGACTTAACGCCAGGCTCGTAGAGTTTGTTTGTCGAATCACCGGACAATACGACTTCGTAGCCCAAGGTGCTGAACATTGCCTGCCAGAACTGGAAATTCTCGTACATTCCCAAGGCACGTGGCAATCCAACCTTTTTACCGTTCTTGGCTGTCGAGTATTCGTGCTTTTCAAACAGCATGTCGTCCTTTTCGGCGTGCAGGTTAATGCCTTTTGCCGTGCTTTCTGACCTGTTGGAGAAGACTTTCTCGCAGTTGTTGCCAGCGTAGAACGAATTGCCGTTCTCGAACTTGAAAATGTTCACAGTGCATTGGTTTTCACAGCCTTTGCAGTTAACAATCGACGACTTGTATTCGTTGAACTTGATAAGTTCCGAAATGCTGGTCTCGTTGAGGCAATCGGTTGATTTCCCGTAGATTGCAGCACCAAAGGCTCCCATAAGTTCGGGAATGTCGGAGAAGAAGACATTTTTGCCTGTCAGCACTTCCAATGCCTTTACGATGGAGAGGTTCTTCATTGTTCCGCCCTGAACGACAATGTTGTCGCCAAGTTCGTTCAAGTTCTTAAGTTTCAGTACCTTGAACAGACAATTCTTGATGACGGAGTAGGAGAAACCTGCGGCAATATTCTCTATGGAGGTGCCTTCGCGAAGCGACTGCTTTACCTTTGAGTTCATAAACACGGTGCAGCGTGTGCCGAGGTCGTATGGCTGGTCGGCAGTGCACGCCATGCGTGCAAATTCTGCAACAGGATAGTTGAGCATATTGGCATAAGTCTCTATGAACGAACCACATCCCGACGAACAAGCCTCGTTGATTTCGATGCGCTTTATACTGCCATTGTCGATAAATATGGCTTTCATGTCCTGTCCGCCTATGTCGAGTACGAACGAAACCTCTGGGCAAACCTCTCTTGCGGCAATGTAATGTGCCATGGTTTCGACAATTCCATTGTTTAAGTTAAAGGCTTTCTTTAATAGGTTTTCGCCGTAGCCCGTTGCAGTACTGCTGACTATGCTAATTTTTATATTCTTCTCTTTTTCAAATTGTTGCAGTGCTTCCATGCTTTCTACGAAGGTACGGAAGCTGTTGCCGTTGTTGCGACGGTAATCCTTGTATATTATGTTTAGGTTGTCGTCGATGAGAACGACTTTTGTCGTCGTGGAGCCGGAGTCAACACCAAGGTGACACCTGATTTCTGCGCCTTCGGTCGGCACTATGCTTTTCAGCGAGAATTTCTGTCTTTCTGTTTTCCAACTTTGGAATTCTTCTTCAGAATAGAATAGTTTTCTTAATACATTACCATTTGATTTAGAAGAAGATTTATGCTCTTTGTTTAAGTGTTTGATTAAGTTGGAAATTAAACTTGGCGCTTCGTTGTACTTCTTTGCGAGGAAAGCGCAGCCCAATGCTGGGAATAGTTCTGTATTCTCTGGAATTATACAATCTTCATTGTTGATTTTTAAGATGTTAATAAAGCTATCTTTAAGTTGTGGTATAAACTTGAACGGACCACCGCAGAAAAGTATTGGCGGTACTATGTCGGTTCCGCGGGCAAGCGACGATGTCACCTGCATTGCCACCGAGTTGAGCACCGAAGCGGCAATGTCCTGCTTGCTGGTGTTTCGGCTTATAAGGTTCTGGATGTCAGTCTTCGAGAATACTCCACAGCGTGAAGCTATGGGGTAGATTGTCTTGTGGTCTGCGGCTAACTGATTGAGTTCTATCGGCTCTATGCCGAGCAGGGTGGCCGTCTGGTCGATGAACGCTCCTGTTCCACCTGCGCACGAACCGTTCATTCGGATGTCGGGAGTTTTGCCTGGCTGGAGGAAAATCATCTTGCTGTCCTCGCCGCCAATATCGACGAATGTGCGTACCTGCGGATATTTTTCCTTAATCCATTCGGTGGAGGCGATGACTTCCTGCACGAACCTTGTGCCGATTTTCTCGGCGTAACCCATTCCTACAGAGCCAGTTATTACGGTGCTTGCATTTATGTCGCCAAGTTTTTCGGTTACTTTTGCGAGCGTTTCCGACAGCGTATCGACCACATTGGCGTTGTGGCGCCTGTATTCCGAAAACAGAATGTTGTCGTCGCTGTCGAGGACTATGGTTTTTACAGTTGTTGAACCTATGTCGATTCCGAGTCTATATGATTGATTTTCCATGCTTTACTTGTTTTTAGGTCTTAAGCTGCACATTATTGTCTCTACCACTTCGTGCTTGCGTTGCTGCAACAGCTCGGCAATTTCTTCGTCGTCGAAGTTGAACTGGCTTTCGAGGAGCGGAAGCATAAAGAATATTATTATGTTCATTGACACTATGTTGATTAGCAGGTCGAGGGTGGAGATAGGGCGGATGTTGCCTTTCTGGATTTCTTCCTGCAGTTCGTGGTCGAAGCGACGGTATATTTCAAGGTTCTTGTTGTAAATGTTTTTGACAAGTGCGCTACGGCGTTCTTCGTTAAGTATCAGTTCGTTGACTATCAAAAACGGAATCTGCCTGTTCTCTATCAGCAGGTCGAAGTGCGCCTCGATTTTCTTGCGTAGCCTTGTGGTGAACGGCTCGTCGCTGTCGTCGAAGGTTGTGAAAATGTAGAGGAACTTAGTGAATTTCGCTTGAAAAATCTGCTGGAACAGGTTTTCTTTAGTGCGAAAATAGTAGTGTACGAGAGCCTGATTACATCCCGCTTTCTTTGCTATGTCGGTGGTACTCACCAGCGAAAAGCCCTTTTCGAGGAACAGTTCTTCGGCGCATTGCAGAATCTGCTGTTCCATATTGTTATCCTTGTTCATTCTTTACGTTTCTAAAATTCGCCGCAAAACTAATAAATTTATTTAATAGAGTTATTAAATTGGATGATGAATTTTTTTTTGAAATGTTTTTTGTGAAATTTATTACCTTTGCAAAAAACAAAGTATGTGCAGTCCATTGCTGTCTGTGAGACTGTCGGACTGTTTGATTGTTAGACTGGGTATGCATGACTTTTAGCCTTTTAGCCTTCAAGCCTGTTAGCCCTAAAAACATAGAATTATGGTAGAAATAGTAAAAAATATTGAAGGAATCCGCTCACGTCTGCCGATGTCGGTGGAACTGGTGGCCGTGTCGAAGACTCATCCCGTGGAGTACATTGTTGAGGCGTACAGTTGCGGACAGAGGATTTTTGGAGAAAACAAGGTGCAGGAAATGGACCAGAAGCACGAGGCTCTCAAGGATTCCTGCCCCGACATAAAGTGGCATCTCATCGGTCACTTGCAGACCAACAAGGTGAAGTACATAACTTCGTATGTCGATATGATTCACAGCGTTGACAGCTTGAAGTTGCTTCAGGAAATCGACAAGCACGCCAAGAAGGACGGTCGCGTGATAAAATGCCTTTTCGAGATGCATATAGCTTCGGAGGAGACAAAGTTCGGCCTTGACAGGGACGAACTTGTGCAAATCCTTGAGTCGCCAGAGTTCAAGTCGCTGCAAAATGTGAAGATTTGCGGACTTATGGGAATGGCTTCCAATACCGACGACACCGAAAAGGTTCGTATGGAAATGCGTTCGCTCAAGGAGACTTTCGACTTTGTGAAGAAGAATTATTTCGCCAAGGACTTGGATTTCCGCGAGATAAGCATGGGTATGAGTAGCGACTGGAAGATTGCTATTCAGGAAGGTTCGACTATGGTAAGGATTGGAAGTACAATATTCGGAAAGAGGAATTATAATGTTCAGTAGGTAATGAAGAAACGCCTGCTTATTGCAATAATTCTTCTTATATCTGTGCTCCTTTCATCTGGTTGTGCTCCCGTTTTAATGTTGTTTATGGGCATGTCAACTCCTCATGCGATAAGCGAACAAAAACTTGAGCATAAAAAGAAGAAGTACAAACTTAATGAGTTTCCGCATTGCAATGTCACTGAAGATGGCTTTTGGAATTGTATGCTTTCAATTGGTGACATTAATTCGGTACAGGTGTTCAAGGATGGTAAATTGATTGTCCCGAAAGTTTCTGATGGAGAAAAAGGTTCTTGTCCTGCAGTTGTGGGGAGATTCATTGACTTTTTGCTTGATTCCACAACATACGAAACCATTGACAGTATAAAACTTACCGACTATTTCAATCCGAAGTATATTGCTGATTATGAGAATGTAAAGTTTTCCGATTCCTCCCGATATGCAATTCTTGTCTATTGGGCTTCGTATGCGGGCTTCTTGAATAGGCAGAATACGAAAAAGGAGTATGCTTCGTCGATAAGCCGTTTGCTTGAAAGTGGATTTGATGCCGAGGTGCGCTATGTGAACTGCGATGTAAAGGAAGGCTGGTCGTTTCGGAAGCTGACGAAGAAAATGCTGGAATAATATTTTTTTCGTGTAAAATTTGTGAAAAAATAATCCTATGACATTTTTTGTCGCATCTTTTCTATACATTTGCAGTTGAAAAAAGTTCAAAAAAAGCAAGTGTATGGATACTAAATCGCTAATAAACAATTATGTATGGCTGATTGACTTGATTCGACGCAGGGGTAAGGTTTCTTTTAAGGAAATAGACAAGGCTTGGCAGCGTGCTGGTCGCGATGACGGCTTGGAACTTAGCAAGCGCACTTTCTTGCGTCACATCAACGATATTTCCGAAATCTTTGGCATTGACATAGAATGTGAGGGATATGGCGAATATCGCTATTTTATAACAAACGACGACAGCGAGTCGGATTCAACAAAGACATGGCTCCTCAACTCAATGTCGTTGCACAATTTTGTGTGCGAAAGCCAGCAGTTGAAGAAGCACATTCTGCTCGAAAATATTCCTTCAGGACAGAAATTTCTCACAACCATTATCGAGGCAATCCGCGACCAGACCGTTCTTCATATCTGGCATCAAGGTTTTGGAAAGGACGAAAGCAATTTCGACATAAAGCCAATATGCGTTAAGTTGTTCCGACAACGATGGTATGTGTTTGCAAAGTCGCAGCTTGGAAACCGCGTGTATGCCCTCGACCGCATAAATAGGGTGGAACTAACCGGCAAAAATTATACGCTTCCCAAGATTGAACCCGAGGAAGTGTTTGAAAACGTTGTGGGTGTAAGTGCGTTGGATGCGAAAATTGAGAAAGTGCGCATAAAGGCGTTCAAGGACAAGGAGCATGGTCGTGAGGATTGCTACCTGCGTTCGTTGCCACTGCATAAGTCGCAGAGGGAACTCACCGATTTGTCAACTGACGAATATGCTGTGTTTGAGTACGATATGAAGGTCAGCTTTGAGTTGGTACAGGAACTTTTGCACCACATGGACAGTATCGAGGTTGTCGCGCCAAAATCGCTGCGCAACGAAATGAAACGTATTATTGATGCAATGTCGGGCAGATACAAGAAAAGGCCAAAGCTCAAATAGAAAATGCCAGATTTCTCCGGCATTTTCTAATTTATAATTATGGTATCATTTAGTACTTTGGTTCTATTCCCATGTTGTAGAAAATGAACGAGTAGATGTCAACTACCTCGTTTATAGCCTTGTCGAGAGGCTTACCGCTTCCGTGGCCTGCATTGCTTTCGATGCGGATAAGGTGCGGTTTGTTGCCGATTTCGCTGTTCTGCAAGGTGGCTGCATACTTGAACGAGTGTGCTGGAACAACTCTGTCGTCGTGGTCGGCGGTGGTGACGAGAATTGCTGGGTATTCTACGCCATTCTTAACCGAATGCAACGGCGAATATTTATATATGTATTCGAACATTTCCTTGCTGTCCTCGCTTGTGCCGTAGTCAACAGCCCAGTATCTGCCGATGGTGAACTTGTGGTAGCGGAGCATATCCATAACGCCAACCTGTGGAATTGCCACTGCAAACAGGTCGGGACGTTGGTTTACAACTGCGCCTACAAGCAAACCGCCGTTAGAACCGCCCTGGATAGCAAGTTTCTCCTTGCAGGTGTATTTCTCGCTGATGAGGAATTCTGCTGCTGCGATGAAATCGTCAAAGACATTCTGCTTCTGCATCTTAGTTCCTGCTTCGTGCCAGGTCTTACCGTATTCGCCACCGCCACGGATGTTGGCAACTGCATAAACTCCGCCCTGTTCGAGCCAAGCAATGCGAGTTGCACTGAAGCTTGGTGTGAGTGAAATGTTGAAACCTCCGTATCCGTAGAGCAGGGTGGGGTTGTTGCCGTCGAGAGCGATGTCCTTCTTGTGTGTGAGGAAAATCGGAACTTTCGTGCCGTCCTTCGAGGTGTAGAACTTCTGCTCGGTGACATATTCGTCGGCGTTGAACTTGATTTCGGAGTTCTTGTAAAGTTCCGACTTGTTGTTTGTGATGTCGTACTTGTAGATTGCGGCTGGAGTAGTGTAGGATGTCACGGTGTAGAAAGTTTCGGTATCTTCGGTGTCGCCGCTGAATCCGCCGATTGTTCCAATCATATCGTTGTCGAGGTTGCTGATGAAGTGGCCTTCCTCGTCGAAAATGCGGATTACCGAGTGAGCATCCTTGGTATAGTTTGCAATCAGCTTCTTGCCGATGTGACTAACGCCAGTAAGTACGCCTGCGTCAGACTTTGGAATAAGGTCTAACCATTTTGCAGGAGTTGGGTTGTCGAGGAAAATCTTGATAACCTTGTATTCTGGAGCAAAATAGTTGGTCATAACGATGAAGTTGCCGTCGATTTCGTCGATTACTGCATAGTCGCTGTCAAAATTGTCAACGAGCTTTACAAATTCCGAATTTGTCTTGTTTAAGTCTTTGTAGAACAGGCAGTTGCCGGAAGTTGATTCGCTACCATATATAATAAGGTATCGTTTGTTGATTACATCGGCGTTGAAACTGATGTCAGGATTTGTCTTGTCTTCGTAAGCAAGCTGGTCTTCCTTCTGCTCGGTGCCAACCTTGTGGTAGTATAGCTGACCGTTTTCGTTTACACCCGAAAGTTCGTTCTTCGGTTCTGGGAAACGGCTATAGAAGAATCCGTCGTCCTTCCAAGCTATGCTGGTGAATTTCACCCACATAAGGTGGTCATTAAGTGTTTCGCCGGTTTCGATGTTCTTGACGAAAATTTCTTCCCAGTCGCTGCCGTTGCGAGAGATGGCGTAGCCGAGGTAGTTGCCATCGTCGGAAATGCCAAGGTTCGACAGGGCAACAGTGCCGTCGTCCGACAGCTTGTTGGGGTCGAGGAGTTCAACGGCTTCACCGTCGAGCGAGTTCTTGTAGTACAGGACGCTCTGGTTCTGAAGACCGTCGTTGCGGTAGAAGAAGTAGCGGCTACCTTTCTTCGATGGTGCGCTTTCCTTCGGGTAGTTCATTATTTCCTGAAGGCGATTCTTCATCTTGTCGCGGTACGAAATCTTTGCGAGGTAGTTGTTAGTGACCTCGTTCTGCGCCTTTACCCAGTTGGCAGTTTCGTCCGAGAAGTCGTCCTCGAGCCAGCGGTACGGGTCAGCAACTGCTGTTCCGAAATAGTTGTCAACGGTGTCGCACTTCTTTGTCTCGGGGTACTTCAGCGGTTCGTCCCCGTTAGTTTTTGTCTCATTGTTGCACGATGATAACATAATCAATACATTTAAGGCTAAAATGCCTATACAATATTTCTTCATTAGTGTATGAAATTTAATTTTCGGCAAAGTTACTTAATGTTGTAATTGCTAAGATTTCTAAATACTAAAAGAATGGTTAAAATTTTAGAGGGTAATGGGTTCTGATCCCAAAGTCCTTACAATAAGGAAATCAAAAGCAAAGAAAGCCGTTATACAAGGACAGTTAACTGAAGATGACCTAATTGCCGTAATGCAAAAACTTAAGAATAGCGAATTCATTGATCCGCAACAGAAAAAAGTGTTTGGATTTGCGGATTATGGCGAAAACCTATAACACTGTTCTGTACCTATTTCGACGCATTCTTAAACGTGCTATTCTTATCCCCGAACAATTTCTCTAAATTCTCAATCTGGTTTTTTGCTGTTTCCGATATGCTTTTTGTTTCCTTTCTTACTGCTTCTATCATCTGTTCTGTCAAAGGCTTCTGCTCCTCTGCCGGCTTGCCTAAGTTTTCCAAATAGTTGCGTTCTATGGCTTCGTTTACGATAGCGTCAATATCGGCACCATTGTACCTGTTTGTTGCTTTTATCAACGCATCTGAAACTTTGTCAAAATTCCTTTTGCAGTTCTTGCGAGTGCCTTTGTCGAGACTAATCCTGAATATGGCTTTTCTTTCTTCCTCGTTGGGCAGGTTCACGCAGAAGATTTCATCGAAACGACCTTTGCGCTTTAGTTCAGGCGGCAATTTTTCTGCATTGTTGGCGGTGGCAATCACATACACGCAACTTTGCTTGTCCTGCATCCAAGTTAGGAAATAGCCGAACATTCTCATTAGCACATCGTTGTTGCCGTCGCCGTTGACACCCGAGAACGCCTTTTCTATTTCGTCAATCCACAGCACGCACGGAGCGGCGGCCTCGGCAATCTGTATCGCTTTTCGGAGATTGCCTTCGCTTTCTCCTACATATTTTCCCATCATCGTACCCATGTCCATCTTCAGCAACGGAGCATTGAATATGGCTGCCGATGCCTTGGCGCACAGCGACTTGCCACATCCGGGCATACCGACAATGAACACACCTTTCGGAATCGACACGCCGTGTTTCTGGGCTTCCGTCGAATTGGATATTATCTTTGCCTTGTTCAGCAAGTATTCCTTCAGGTTTTCGAGTCCGCCAATGCTGTCGATTGTTTCTGGCGAGTCAACCAGTTCGAGAAGTCCGGCCTTCTTTACCATGGCTTTCTTTTGCTTCAGTATCATTCCCGAATCATCGGCAGAAAGCGTTCCGTTGCTGCTCATTGCCACATCGAGCATACGGTCTATTTCGAAAAGGGTCATGCCTCGCAACGATGGCAAAAGTTTTTCGCGGTCGGAATCTGATATTCCCTTGAACTTGTTGACTTCGGTGTGCCTGTCGATGAGTTCGTTTATCTCCTCGTCTGACGGGAAGCCCAAGTCGAGTATCGAGACATATTTCTCTATTTCCTTGGGAATGCGAATGATAGGCGATACTATGAATATTGTCGTGTTGAAACGAGCCTCGCCCTTGCCTTCGTTGTCGGTCTGGTAGAGCCTGCGCTGGGCAATCAGTTGCATGGTGGTTACTAACTGCTGGTAGTTGGGGTAGGTCTGTTCATCGAGAAAGGTGTGTATGTTCTTCAGAACCAAGAACTTTTCGTGGTCTTCGTCCGTCTCCTCGTCGTTGTAGAAATTCAAAAGGAAATCTTCGAGCGATTCTGGAGTATCTCTCTTTGCTTTCTTGCTCTTGAAGTTCGTGCTTCCTGCCATGGCGTTCCATTCCACAATCTCCTCGGCACCAGCCTCTTCGGCTTCTTCCTGTATTATTTCGTCTATTCGCCAAAAATCATAGTCCTGTATGTAGATGATAGGCGTATTTATGTCTATCATTCTGCTTATCTGCGATTTAACTTCTGCTCTCATCGGTTGATTTCAGATAATTACTTGATATTAAAAATTGTTAGTCAATCTGTTTTTGGTAACTTATATGTTTCTAACTGGCAATAAGTATGCTTTTGTAACTCTATTGTCAATATTACATTCCCTTTCACTATTGTATTCTAAAGTCAATTTAGGATGCAGCCATATATGTCCATATTTTTTTCCATAAAAAAACGGTAAGAATATAATCTTGTTTTTTATGCTTATACGAATTCTTCCTCCATCAGGGGTTATTAGTACTTCGGACTTTTTGATTATTTTTTTTAATTCTTCTACTTCGTTTAAATTTGGCAAACGCCAATTGCCATATCCATATTCGTCATATATATTTATATTATATTTTACATTATCATACTCTATTGGTCCATAAGCATGGTCTGCAAACTCTATAGTTTCTCCGATAATAGAAACTTCATTATTCGCGATTTTGGCAGATGTAGAAGGTGCATTTTTGTCTTTAACAGGGATTATATAAGCTAGTTCTCCCTTTGAAGAAAGATTTTTTACTATTGAACAACTTCTGAAATTTTCAATAGAATCACTCGTATAATAAAAAAGAGCATCGCCATTTGACAACCATAGATATCCGTATGTTTCGTGCTTTGTACGCTTATATTTATTATAGAAAAAGGGCAAGTGTAATCCATTCGTATCATCACCTATCATAATGCCATTATCTATAACATTAGAATCCATTTTAATTTTATCTATCAGTTCATTTGCTTCGTTTTCGCTTGGCAAATGCCAATTCTTATCAAAATTATTTTGCCATTTTTTATCGTAAGGAGTATCCGTTAATTCTCTGTAATCTTTTGACCAATACACAGATAGATCTATATCAACAGCTTCGTTGTTGTCAACAGCAAGAATTTTGCTTTTGCTTTTGTTTTCCTTTGGTACATCATCGCATATCCTATCATAACTATCTGTTTTTCGGAATTCTTTAGTTTCTTCGTCATCAAGTTTGTCAGCCTGGTATTTCCACGGATATGCCTTCTCTTTTTTTGCCTTGTCGTCGCCTGCATCTTTCAGCAAGGTTCTGCAAATAATATACATAGTCTTGCCACAAACACCTTTAGCTTTGGCTTTTTCGGGAGTAAGTTTACCAAGTCGGGCAAGTTCTATCAGTTCGGTCTCGTTTTTCAGGCTTGTTACATAGTCGTAGGCTAAGTCGGCATTACTTGCATTTTGGCAACATTTAGCATATTCAAGCACCGACTTGTATTCTGTTCCAAAAAACTCGTTGATAAGTTTCAGTTCGAGTTCGGGCGATTTGATGCCGTCGGCTTGTATTTTTTCCAAACGGTCGGCCAAGTCGTCCTCGTCGCGTTGCCTTAGCCAGGTTGCCAGTCGTCCGTCGATGTACGAAGGCAACACATCCTCCAGCGAGAAGGATTCCCGTAATGATTCAAGTGTAGAATGTTCCTTTCCGCCAGATAGAATGCGGATTTTCACCCTGTTTATGCCAAATTTCATATTAGTACAGTTTTATCCGAATAGGAAATTGAAAATTTTTCTTCCAACTTTTTTTACACCCTCTACAGCCTTGTGTGCAATTTTCTTCACACCTTCGCCAATTGCCTTTACACCTTTCTTTATTACATTGGCAACTTTAGGTGCAACATATTCTACCGCCTTCTTTACAAAAGGCATTACAAATCTTACTGGCGGGAATACTTTCTCGGCAACTTTGCCAACCTTTTCCACAACAATCGGCAATCCTTTGCCAACGACCTTGTCAACAACTCGTGATGCTACTGCAACTCCGTGGTCAACAAGAGTGTCGATTGCTTTTTCGGGTTTCATTACCGAAGTACCAACCTTATAGTTCACTTTTGTCGTGGTGAGAGCCTTCGAAACGACAGGTGCTATTTGCTCGGCAGTCTTTGGCAGGTCAAACTTCAGGACGCCTTTCTTGTCGGCTATTATGGCTGCAATTGCAAAAACTTTCTTCAGGTCGGCATCTATCGGGCTGTGGAATGTCGCTTCAAGAAATTTCTGTACGGCAGGACTTTCAAATTTGGTAACGAAAGTTTCTGGGGTTTCTGCGGTTTCTACCACAGTCTGAATGGCTGTCGTTTCCGACATTTTTTTCTCCAAGTCGTTTGCAAATACGTTGCGGTCCGACGACGACGAATATTCATTGTATCTCATTTTTTATCCTCCTTGCTTATTGGTTCAACATTTCATCTTCAGCCTTCTCCATCGATTCGGTTATGGTGTTAACAACCAGAAGTTTTTCCTCTTCGGTCTTGCCTTCCAGCAGTTTGTCAACCTTTGCAATAAACCACGACTTGCGCGACTTGCCGTTTTCCTTGGCTTTGTCAAGGTCGGCCCAGTTGTTTTCAATGCCGTCGATTTCCTCATTGGTTTCGGCAATCAAATTTTTTGTCTCATCATCAATCCCGTACGATTGAAGTTGCTCGGCGATAAATTCGTCCATCGGTTTTTCGCCCTTGCTATCGTAAGCGGCTAACATTTCCGAAAGAATGTCATCAAAAGTCTTTTCTGTCATAGTAATTTCGTTTTGTAATTTTTGAGTTGCAAATTTATGGGGAAAAAAGAACAATTGCAAAGGTTGATTTTGCTTTTTTTTCTTTTTCCCATTCCAATTAAAATTTCTAAATTTGCCCTCTAAAAATTCTAATAGATGAAGAAGACTATATTTATAACAGGTGGTGCTGGCTTTATCGGCTCGCACGTAGTGAGATTGTTTGTGAATAAATATCCTGAATATCAAATTGTTAACGTAGATAAACTGACGTATGCAGGCAATCTTGAAAACCTGAAGGATGTGGAAAATGCTCCTAACTATAAGTTTGAAAAGGTTGACATTGTTGACTATGAAGCAATAAAGTCGCTGTTTGCAAAGTATTCGCCCGATGCGATAATACATCTTGCAGCCGAAAGCCACGTTGACCGTAGCATTACCAATCCGCTGGAATTCATCTACACCAACTTTGTTGGTACTGCAAACCTGCTGACTGCTGCCCGCGACTTCTGGAAGGGCGACTACGACAGCAAGCGTTTCTACCACATATCCACCGACGAGGTTTACGGTTCGCTTGGCAACGAAGGTTTCTTCAAGGAGACAACTCCATACTCGCCACGTTCGCCGTATTCGGCATCGAAGGCTAGTTCCGACCACCTCGTTCGTGCTTACCACCACACTTTCGGAATGAATGTTGTTTTGTCGAATTGCTCCAACAACTATGGTCCGAACCAGTTTCCTGAGAAGCTTATTCCATTGTCAATCAACAATATAAAGAACAACAAGCCAATTCCAATCTATGGTAAGGGACTCAATGTCCGCGACTGGTTGTTCGTTATCGACCACGCTCGTGCAATCGACTGCATTTTCCACAATGGCAAGAATGGCGAAACATATAATATAGGTGGCAACAACGAATGGACAAACATCGCATTAATCAAGAAGTTATGCGAAGTTATGGACAGAAAGCTCGGTCGCGAGAAAGGAACTTCCGAAAAGTTGATAACCTACGTTACCGACAGGGCTGGACACGACCTTCGCTATGCTATCGATTCTACAAAGTTGCAGACCGAACTCGGATGGAAGCCGTCGTTGCAGTTCGAAGAAGGCATCGAAAAGACTGTTGACTGGTATCTGGCTAACGAGGAGTGGCTCAACAGGATAGTCTCGGGCGATTATGCAAAGTATTACGAACAAATGTACAAGAACAGATAAAAACAAAAGCAATAAAAATATTTCATAATGGAAACATATTACATTGGAACAGAAAGATTAACGCTTGACAAATTAGAAGAAATCATTGAAAGCGGATGTGAAATAGCCTTGTCGGAAGAGGCAATAAAAAATATAGAGCATTGCCGTAACTACTTGGACGAGAAGATGAAGAACCGTGAAAAGCCGATTTATGGCATCACTACCGGTTTCGGTTCGCTGTGCAATACTTCGGTTTCTGAAAACGAACTCGAACAGCTTCAGGAAAACCTTATCAAGTCGCACTCCTGCGGTATGGGCGAAGAAGTTGAACAACGCATTGTCCGCCTTATGATGTTCTTGAAAGTCAAGAATATGTCATACGGTATTTCGGGCGTTTGCGTATCTACCGCACAGCGTCTTGTCGATTTCTACAACAAGGGCATTACTCCAGTTGTTTACCAGCTTGGCTCGCTTGGCGCATCGGGCGACTTGGCTCCGTTGGCTCACATAACCCTCGCAATGCTCGGAATGGGAGAGGTTTACTACAAGGGTCAGAAGCGCGAATCGGCTGATGTTCTCCACGAACTCGACATGGAACCGCTTCGCCTAAAATCGAAGGAAGGTCTTGCACTCATCAACGGAACCCAGTTTATGCTGTCGCACGCTATTGATGCTTTGTTGCGCGGTCGCAAGATTCTGAAGAACGCCGACATCATTGCAACAATGTCGCTCGAAGGTTTCAACGGACTTGCAGACCCGTTCACCGAGAACCTTCACACCATTCGTCCGCACAAGGGCCAGATTAAGACAGCTCAGAACATTCGCGCATACCTTACTGGTTCGGAATTGCAGAAGCAGACAAAGACCACAGTACAGGACCCGTATTCGTTCCGTTGCGTTCCGCAGGTTCACGGTGCATCAAAGGATGCTTGGGACTATGTGGCAAGCGTTGTCGAGACCGAAATCAACTCGGTAACCGACAATCCAATGGTATTCCCCGATGACGACCTCGTACTGAGTGGCGGTAATTTCCACGGACAGCCTCTGGCAATCGTCATGGACTTCCTGTCAATTGCTATGGCTGAAATCGGTAGCATCTCCGAACGTCGTATCTATCGTCTGATTAGTGGCGATAGGGGATTGCCTGCATTCTTGGTTGCAAAGCCAGGCCTCAACAGCGGTTTCATGATTCCACAATACACTGCAGCATCTATCGTTAGCCAGAACAAGCAGTTGTGTATGCCAGCAAGCGTTGACTCGTTGTCATCTTCGAACGAACAGGAAGACCATGTAAGTATGGGTGCAAATGCAGGAACAAAGCTGTTGCGCGTTGTTGCAAACGTAGAAAGAGTTCTTGCTATAGAATGCTTTGCAGCAAGCCAGGCATTGTATTTCCGTGAACCGCTCAAGCCGTCGCCGTTCATTCAGGAATTTGTAAAGGATTTCCGCAAGGAAGTTCCAATCGTTCAGGACGATACAATTATGTACAAGCTGATGAACAAGTCGCTTGAGTTCTTGAAGAACAGAAAATAAATTAGAGGTAATTTGGATTCAAGGATAGCTGAAGGGTAATCGGAAACGGTTGCCCTTCTTTTTTGCCATATCAAACATATAAACGGCGTCAGCCACCCTTCGACAGGCTCAGGGGGCGGAGAAACCCAGAAACGCCGCAGGCATATAAACGGCTTTAGCCATAGAAACTGGCGATAGCCCAAGAAACAATCATCTGTTATTAAATGTTGATAAAATCGCTTTCCGATTAAAATTTGAGCGAAAAATATTTTATATTTTTGCCAACAAAATTTTCAAAAAAGAATATTGATATGGCAACGGCAAGTGATTTGAAAGCAAAAGTGACAAAAATCTCAACAATTGTTGAATACCTTGAAGATGAGCAGATTAATCAGATAGAAAAAGATATTTTGCTTCAGGCGGTGAGAGATTTGTACACCGATATATTGTTGACTAAAGTTGGTGATTCTACCGAAGAAAAACCAGTAGTAGAGGAAGAGAAAACTGTTGTTGAAGAGACTCCTGTTCAAGAAGAAAAGCCGACAGAACCGCCAGTTATAACCATTCCTTTTGATGCAGGTGACTTCGATTTCAATGATTTGCTTAATGTGAACAATGAGGCAGAACAAGTAGATGAGCCAGTTGTGGAAATTCCAGAGGAAGTTGTTGATGAACCTACTCCAGAAGTCGTAGAAGAACCTGCTGAAATGGAAGTTCAGGAAGAGGTTGCTTTGTCTCAAGAAGAATCTGTTGAAGAGGAAGAACCAAAACCGGAAAATGAGTATTTTGCTCAAAGCGAGTCTGTTTCGTCCGATTTTGATGAGGTTGATGCTGTTTCTGAACCGCTTGCCGAAGAATCGGATGCAAACCAAACTGCAGAAACCTTTGATTCGACTGCAATGGAAGAACCTGTTGAAGAAGCCGTTACAGAGGAACAGCCAATTGAGACAGAAGAAAATACAGAGCCTGTTGAAGAGCCTATCGTAGAAGAGCACACAGAAGAAACTTATGAAACATCGGTGGACGCAGAAACCGTGGACGAGGTTGCTGCCGAAGAGCCAGCAATAGAGGAAAAAACTGTTGAGGTTGCGTCCGAAGTTGTTCCAGAGCCGGCAGTTGCCGAAACTCCTGCGACTCCAGCAGAACCGATTCGTCAGGAACCGGAACCAGAAAAGGTTATTACCCTTGGCGAACAATTGGGTCAGTCGCGCCAATCGTCACTAAACGACAGGTTTGCAAGCAACAAGCCAGCCGAAGGCAGTTATGGACTTAAGCCAATTTCTGACATCAAGTCGTCAATACCACTGGGAGAAAGATTCCTGTTTACTCGTACGCTGTTTTCGGGAAGCGGAGCCCTTTTTGAGTCAACCGTGGCTGCCCTTAATGGAATGTCGAGCATGGAGGAGGCCGAAGGCTATATCCGTGCAAACTTCAACTGGGATATGGAGTCGTCAACGGTTACCGACTTTATGAACATTGTCCGCAGAAGATACTTGTAGAATATGTTGCGTAAAAGTTTGATATTATCGCTTGTTCTGCTTGCCGTCATTTCTTTGTCGGCGCAGAACCTTGATAGGTTAAGGCAGCATATACGGGCTTTGTCGTCGCCCGAATTTCACGGACGCGGATACACTTTCGGCGGTTCTGACAAGGCTGCCAAGTATATTGCCGACGAGTTCAAGTCGCTGGGCGTAAAGCCGTTTGGCAAATCGTACTTCCAGAACTTTTCATACGATGTGAATACTTTTCCTGCAAAGATGAAAGTTTCAATCGACGGAAAGGAAATGCAGCCTGGAACCGACTTCGTGGTGGGGCAGATGATGCCCACGACAAAGGCTTCCTACGAACTTTTTCTGCCCGATTCGCTTCTGCTGAACGATACGGTTGCGTTTATGACTCGCTATTTGTTCGAGGACTGGTCGAAAAAGATGCTTGTAATTGACTATGCGCAGACCGCCAACAAGGAAATCAAGATGTTTTATATCAAGGTCTTGTACGGAAATACGCGCTTCGGTGGAATTATGGAACTTATCCCCGAGGAACTTGTTATGTCGGTTGGCAAGATACAGCAGGATTATCCTGTAATCAAGCTTAAGCGCGAATCGTTTGACCGTTCGGCAAAAAGCATTTCGATTGACATTACCGCCAAGCTGAAGAAGAACTTTTCCGCAAAGAATGTAATCGGCTATGTGGAAGGCAAGAATCCCGACAAATATTTTGTCTTCTGCGCTCACTACGACCATTTAGGAACGCTTGGAAAGAACGCTTATTTCCCTGGTGCGCAGGACAATGCCTCGGGAACGGCTATGGTTCTCGACCTCGCTGCATATTATGCAAAACATCAGCCCAAGTACACTATGGTGTTTATGCTGTTCTTCGGCGAGGAAGCTGGTTTGCTTGGCTCGTCGTACTATGTTGAGCATCCGCTGTTTCCACTCAATCAGATTGTTATGGGCGTGAACCTTGATATGATCGGCACTGGCGACGAAGGCATAACTGGTGTAAATTGGGAAGAGGAGGATTATGCCGATGTGTGGAAACTTTTCAGCAGCATTAACGAGGAAAACAAGTACTTTGACCCGATAAAACAGCGCAAGGCGGCTGCCAACAGCGACCATTATTCGTTCAACCGCAAGGATGTCAAGTTTATATTCATCTATACGATGGGACCTGGCACCTATTATCATAATGTGAAGGACAAAAACGAAACCTTGTCGTTTACGGGCTACGGAAGTTTGTTCGGACTGCTAACTAAATTCGTGGAGAGATATGAGTAAATTGTATTTGGTGCCAACGCCAGTCGGAAATCTCGAGGATATGACTTTCAGGGCTGTAAATGTGCTGAAGTCGGTGGATTGCATACTTGCCGAGGATACGCGCACATCGGCTGTGCTGATGAAGCATTACGACATTGGTACTCCGCTGGTTAGCCATCATAAGTTCAACGAGCACAAGACTTCCGAGAGCATTGCCGACCGCATTCTTGGCGGCGAGAACTTTGCGCTTGTAACCGATGCCGGTACTCCAGGAATTTCCGACCCGGGGTTCCTGCTTGTGCGCACTTGCGTCGAAAAGGGCGTAGATGTTGAATGTCTGCCCGGAGCTACGGCATTTGTGCCAGCCTTGGTAAATTCGGGTTTGCCCTGTGAGCGCTTCACTTTCGAGGGCTTTTTGCCGCAGAAGAAGGGCAAGAACAAGAAGGTGCAGGATTTGGCAGAGGAGGAGAGGACAATGATTTTCTACGAATCGCCATTCCGTCTGGTGAAGACATTGGAACTTTTTGCCCAGTATTTTGGTGAAGAAAGGCAGGCTTGTGTCTCGCGTGAGATTTCGAAGCTTCACGAGGAGAATTTCCGTGGCACACTGAAGGACTGCATCGAGCATTTTTCGCAGAAGGATGTGAAGGGCGAGATTGTCATCGTTGTGGAAGGCAAGAACAGGAAGGTGAGGAATGCGGAAAGTGAGGAAGAGTAAGCCGCTGGAATCATTGCTGTTAATAAAAAAGTTGAAAAATTCTTGAAATCTCAGGCAACGAAAATGATGTTTCAGTTGTCATATAAGCAGAGAATGTTATACAAAAAAATTACGACTATGAAAAACTTATTGTTGACGGCTATATGCATTTTAATATACATTGGCACATTCGCACAGTTTGTCGGTAGCGGAGGAACAGGAACAGAAATAGATCCTTATCTTATTGGCAATTATGCTGATTTAAAAGAATTTAACACATTCCTTAATGTATATGGACAATATGCGAATACGGAAGGTAAACATTTTAGGCTGATTGCAGACATTGAAATGGAAAGCGACTACTGGGTTGTTCCTAATGATTACCAAAACTGTCAAAATTTTTATGGATTCTTTCATGGTGGCGGACATAGAATTTTTCTTCCCGACACAACAATACATTATCCGCAATATTATGATATAGGATTTTGTCTTAGCATTTTCCCTAGTATTTTCGGCGTAGTCGATTCTATAATCGTAATGGGAAATGTAAACTATATGTTCGGACTTGCAATGAAAGTATATCCTAACGGAGAAATAAGAGATTGTATAACTGATGTTAATGTCACTATTTCTAATAACAGTAGATTTCCGCTACCTATTGAGGAGTACTTTATTTCAGAAGAAAACTATGGCAAGATAGTAAACTGTACAAATTATGGTAATACAATCGTAGAGTCTAATGTGGGCAACGAATGTTATGATAATTATTATTTCTGTATGTTTGGAAGCATTGCTTGTTATAATAATAGAGGAGAGATAATCGGATGCAAGAACTACGGAAACACGGTAGGTTTTTTTGGTGCAGGAGGAATATGTTGTGTAAATGTTGGAACGATTAGAAAATGTGAAAACTATGGTGATATAATAGCTCCAGCCGATGTTACTACGGTAAACGCTTTCTATCCTTGTGGTGGTATATATGCTTTAGCCGATGGATTGGAAAATGGAGAATTTGCTCTTACTGAAGAATGTATAAATTACGGATATATCAATGCCGGCAAGCTGTACAATGGCGGCGGCATTGTTGGAGGTGGAAGTATTTCGAGATTAGTTGATGACCCAGATAATATAATATACCATTCCTATTGTGAAGAAAGAATCATTCGTTGTGCCAACTATGGAGAAGTAACAGGTGGCGGATATACAGGCGGAATAGTCGGCTACATATATAGCATTTCCAATGTTTCGTCGTGTTTCAATGCCGGACAGGTTGCGCGTGCTACAAATTCCGGTGGCATAGTGGGGATGGCATTCGATACTATCCGCATTGCAAACAACCTTGATGTAAGCGGTTTCCCCGTTACTTTGGGGCGTTGGTATGTTACTGGCGATTCAATAAGCAATATGTCTTCCAACTACTATGACCGCCAAATGTCGGGCGGTTCGGGCGAAGATATTGAGGGTGAAACGGAAGGTCGTCTCACCACACAACTTACAGGCGATACTCCCGAACTCCGCGCTATGCTTGGCGACGGCTGGAGTTATGCCGAAGGTCGCTATCCAATTCCGCTTGGTCTGGAAAACGATTCGCTTGCAATGCTTTTTGCAACACCGATTTATCTGCGCGTAATAAACGATGACAACTACGACCATACAAACCTTGTGCGCAACAATTTTACAGTAGGCACGGAAAATGGCGTATTGTGGTCGTCTGGTGATCGTCTTTCAATTGATGGCGAAAATGCTATAATACTTGCTTCTGGCAGCGAAACGGCAACTGCAAGTCTGGCAGGATATTCGTTTTCGCGTTCCCTTCGTCTCGACCCGATTACAGGCGAACTTGTTGCAACCGATTGCGACAGTTACTTGTGGAACGGTGACGAATACACCGCAAGCGGCGACTACATTCAAGTTCTTACTGCTTCCAACGGTTGCGACAGCATTGTTACTCTGCACTTAACCATAAACAATTCTGTGCATTATAGTTTCACTGAAACGGCAACAAGTCCATATATTTGGAACGGCACCGAATACACCGAAACGGGTGACTATACGCAGAATTTCACTTCTGCAAGCGGCTGTGATTCAATCGTAACGCTCCACTTGAACATCCTAAGCGGAATTTCGCAGAACGGTACGGCGGAGATTTCAATATACCCCAATCCCGCCACCGACATTCTCAACATAACATCATCGGAAACAATTTCCGAAATTGAGATTGTAAATACGCTCGGTCAGGTTGTTAAGAGTATTGAGGTAAACAGCGATAGTGCGGTTTGCAATGTGGAAGATTTGAAGACAGGGGTGTATATGGTGAGAATATACAACAATCCGCTCACTGAGCCTGTCGAAGTGGCGGTTTTCCAACGGAAATTCATCAAAGAATAACCGAAATGTTTGTGGTCTATCGTAAGGGAAGGTTTCAAACCTTCCCTTACGGATATACCACCACAAAACCATACAACATCAAGGATGGTTCAATGCCGTCCTTTTTTTTTTGTTAAAAAACTTTTGCGCGTCAAGAAATAATTGTATTTTTGCCAAGAAAAAAGATTGGAAAAGTGTCAAATATCGGCACAAATAATCATGGAAAAGTGTCAAAAATATGTGTAAAAATACTTGGAAAAATGTAATATGATAGAACGAGAATTAGATAAATATATTGATAATCATTATAATACAAGTAAATCTGCGCTTATGCTGACGGGAGCAAGGCAGACGGGTAAAACTTTTGCCATACGCAAGTATGCAGAAACAAAAGGCTTGGATTTGGTAGAAATAAACTTCTTGGAAAATGCTGATGCCTCACTTATTTTTACGGATGCACGCGATGTGTCGGAGGTTTTGTTGCGTTTGTCGGCGTATGCAAAGAGGCAACTTGTTTCTGGCAAGACACTCATTTTCTTTGATGAGGTGCAGAAATGTCCCGAAGTCGTGACAATGATTAAATTCCTTGTCGAGGAAGGAAGTTTCAGATATGCGTTGAGTGGCAGTTTGCTGGGTGTAGAGCTGAATGATGTGCGTAGTGTTCCTGTTGGTTATCTGAATGTTAAGGAAGTTTTTCCACTTGATTTGTGCGAGTTTGCAAAGGCTGTTGGCATAAGCGATGAAATAATACTGCACATTGCGGATGCATGGGAAAGCAAATCGCCTGTGGATGAAGTCGTGCATAATTCGATGCTGAAACTTACCCTGTTGTATCTGATGGTTGGTGGAATGCCTGCAGCTGTGCAATGCTATATTGACACCAACGACATGTATGCGGTTCAGCAGAAGCAAAAGGAAATTATGACTATGTACAGGTGGGACATATCTCAGTATGATACGAACCGAAAACTTTACATAAAAGAGATTTTTGACTTGATTCCATCGGAACTGAATGCCAAGAACAAGCGTTTTATTCTGAAGAATCTTAACGAACACGCCCGTTTTACGCGCTACGAGGACAGTTTTTTGTGGCTGAAGGATGCTGGAGTCGCACTGCCTACATATAATGCCGAAGAACCGATGTTTCCATTGAAACTTAATGCACAACGCAATTTGTTCAAGTTGTTTCTTAGCGATGTGGGGCTTCTTGCGTCACAGTATGCAGACGGAACAGCGCTTCGCGTTTTAAGTGGCGATGTGAACATAAATTATGGTGCAATTTATGAGAATCTTGTTGCGCAGGAACTGAAAATACATGGTTATGATTTGTATTTTTTCAATAGCAAGAAGCAGGGAGAACTTGACTTTGTGATAGAAAACGATGCGGAGATAATTCCAGTAGAGGTCAAGTCAGGCAAGGACTATGAAAGGCACAATGCGCTGAAGAATGTATTGGATTCGTCTGCATATAATATAAAGAAAGCGTACGTATTGTGCAACAGCAATTTGAGTGTCAAAGGAAATATAATTTATACACCGATATATATGCTTATGTTTATAAAACGTAATGTTATGAGTAGTAACACAATATACAAAAACGATTTCGCAAGTCTGAAACTAAAGTGAAACCTTTTATACAACAATAAAAGGACAGTTCAATGCCGTCTTTTTTGTTGTTTGGCGTATTTCCTTTTTTAGTATTTTTGCAGAGAAAACAATATGTAATGAAAAACATTTTGACTGATATAAGACTATTTTTAATATTGACAGTTTTACTCGTTTCTGCACACT
The DNA here is from genome assembly GCA_902776565.1 of uncultured Bacteroidia bacterium. Lineage (GTDB taxonomy): Bacteria > Bacteroidota > Bacteroidia > Bacteroidales > ML635J-15 > Bact-19. The sequence goes on along the minus strand of CACYQN010000006.1, from coordinate 53,813 downwards.
GCTTCTCGCAGTCGGTTGCCACTTCAAATACCGAGATGAGTGGCATTAAGTTCAGAAAATGCAGTTACGAGTTCTCTAGCAACGAATTTTCGAAGAAAATAGATTTCACCTTGCCGTTGCCAAGCGAAAATGCAGTTTTGCAAACTATATGCGATGCCTTGCTGATGGGCGAATACGACAACAGTACGCTTGAGCAGGACTTGAAGAACGAATTGTCATCGTACATTTCCGACAAAAAGGAGGATGCTGTAAAGGCTGACGATTACAACGAGACATCGTGGAGCATAGCGCCTGTATTTGTCGGAGGCGGATACATTGCTTTTGTGTCGTCGTTTTCGCAGAAGTTTGCAAGCGAAGAGGCTCCTGCACCTATGTGGGGCGACAAATGTGCCGTCTTTAGCCTTACGACAGGAAAACGGATTTCGGAAGATGAAATTTTTGATAAGGTTGCCGAACATAACTATATAGTCGCAAGGAAGATGTATTCTACCTTGTGCAAGATTCTAAAGAAGGAGGATGACGGCGACAGCGTGGATGTTTCGTTTTTGTTCAACGACAATTTTTATTTTACAGCTAAAGAACTGATTTACAAGTATGGTTCGTTCGAAATGTATCATACATCGGGGGTGACGGAATTGTCGCTTCCGAAGAAATGGCTGAAGCCTTACTTGAATGTTGATGGACCATTGTATAAATATTGGTTTGGAGAGAAGAAATAAAATTGTATTATGAAGAGGGTTGTTTTGTTTATTTTGGTTTTATTGCTTGCGGTGCAGTGCTTTGCGCAAAGTTCGTCGCAGCAAAAGAATCTTATTATTGCTGATACTGTAGTGGATAACACTAATTTTAGAAAGTTCAGTTTTGAATTTGAATCGGCAGAATTTTCGAAGAAGATATATTTCCTTTTGCCATTAGTCGAAGATGTTGCTGTTAGGCAAATGATATGGGACTCTATTATCGGATGGCAGTATAGTGGCGAGATGCTTGAACTGGAGTTGCAGGAAGAAGTAAGCATGTATATGGAAAGGGTTGCCGACAATCCGGAACTTATTGATGCCGAAAAAATGGACGAGCGGTACTCCGATGTTGAGTATTATGAGTCGTCGTGGTATGTTACTCCAACATTTGTAAGCGACGAATACATCGCGTTAACTAATTATTTTTCGGAGTTTAATGGTGGCGCAATTCATCATCAGTGGGGCGAAGTGGCGTATGTTTTCAGTCTTTCGACAGGAAAGCAAATCTCGCAGGATGATATTCTTGACGATATAGGTTCTCATAGGTATTTGGTTGCCAATAAGTTGTATGAATTGCTGCAGAAAAATCTCGGATATGATCCTGAAGACCTTTTTGTTGGCAATGTCATGGAGATGTTGAATGGTAACTTTTATTTCACCGAAGATGAATTGATATATATGTATGAGCCATACGAGGTTGCGTGCTATGCGGCTGGTGAGCCATTAGTGTCGCTTCCAAAGAAATGGCTGAAGCCATATCTGAACATTGATGGTCCGCTGTATCAGTATTGGTTTGGAAAAAAGAAGAAGTAAGTTTGGTTTGATATGAATAATAAAATAATATACGGATTTTTGGCAGTTGTATTTGCTGTTGCAGGGTGTAAGTCGGGAGAAAATAATGCAGAAACGACAGATGCCGTGCAAACTGTTGCCGTAAAAAATGATAGCGCTATTGTTGCTTCCGATACTATAGCATCGGTTGAACTGGCAGATACTACCAAATTGACCGACAATGCAGATAAGAAATCATACGAAAAAGTAATTGTCGATACGCTTATTGATGGCGTTAAGTTCAAGAGGTACTACTTTGACATTCGTACCGACGAATTGGCGGAAGAGACTATGCTTGTTTTGCCTGTGGACGGAAATGCTGCTGCCAACAAGAAGATAATAGACAGGTTGCTGGATGATTATTCGTTCGACGCCGACAGCATACAACCGCAGTTGGAGGCGCAATTTGATGCATACGCTTCTGGCAACTTTGCCGAGGAAGGCGATGATTATCACGAAAGCGAACTGCTTGTATATCCGTTGGCTGTAGTAGATAAGAAATATGTGTCGTATATGCTTCATTCGTCGTTGTTCTGGCCAAGCGAACAGAACCATCCGCAGTGGGCAGATGTGTATTTTATGTTCGACCTGAATACTGGCGAAATTATTCTGCAAGACGATATTTTTGACGCATCGGCGGAGAACCGACAGGCGGTAGGGGTAAAGATTCACGATGAACTGGTGAAGTTTGCTGGCAACGAGGAAGATATTTTTGCCGAGGCTGGAGCCGAGTTGCTCAATGCTAGCTTTGTCTTCGACGACAAAGGTATGACATTCTTTTACCAGCCATACGAGGTTGGTCCCTATATGCTTGGCGAACCCGAAGTCCATCTGTCGAAGGAATGGCTCGAACCTTACTTGAAAGTTGACGGGTTGTTGTATAGGTATTGGTTTGAGAAATAGTATTTTTAGTGTCATGAGAAATAGGATGTTATATAGCATTTTCTTTGTTGCGGTTGGCTTGTTGTATCTCTCTTGTACTTCTAATAAAAAACAAAGTGATGGGAATTTGACATTGGAACCAGTTGCCGATGTGGAAATTGTCGGTGATACGGTAAAATCACCATCAGTCGAGATTCTTGTTGATGTATCCGAATCCGGGCATGTTGAGAAGATTTATGATACTGTGATAAACGGTGTGAAGTTTCGTGATTTTTACTTTAAGTGTGAAGGAGAAGGGGAAGTAATTTCAGATGAGACGGATTATTGTCTTCCGATAGAAGGAAATGCGGAAGCTTTGGAAAAAATATGGAAGTCATTGGTTGGTTTGCCATACGACAAAGATGCTTTGCAGAAAAAATTGGAGAAAGAATGTGAGGCAATTATGACAGAACCGAAACTTGTGAAGGAAGATATGGATTATGATGAAGAAATGCAAGGTTTGTTGAATCATTATGTTTATCCTGTTTTTGTTGACGGAGGTTTGGTTAGTTATGCTATTTTAGAAGAATGGTTTTATGAGTCCATGCCGCATCCCCAAAGTATGTTTAGTACGGCAATATATAGTTTGGAAACAGGCGAAAAAATATTGCAGGATGATATTCTTGATGATTCGCAAAGCAGCCGTCAAGTTGTTGTAAACGAAATATATAGGCGTTTGGTTGAGTATGCGGATGGTGACGAAAGCTATATTATGGAAAGTTGTCGAGGTGATGACAAAATGTCATTGCTTAACGATAATCTTGGTTTTGATGAAAACTCACTTATTTATAATTATGAACGCTATGAAGTGTTTCCATATATGATGGGTACGCCTAGTATCGGACTTCCAAAGGAATGGATAAAGCCTTACTTGAAGAAAGATGGAATATTGTATGAGTATTGGTTTAAAAACTAAATTATATGAGAAAGATATTGATTTCAGCGGTTATTGTTTTGGGTGCTGCGATTGTTGTTGCCTGTAGTAATTCCAATTCTGCAAAGAAAGATGTTGAACCGCAGTGCGATACTGCCAAAATTGAAGTGGAGGATGTTGTTGACACCCTTGCCGACATTGAGTTTGATGAAGATACCTACGAGCTAAATGGCGTTGCTTTCAAGACCTACGAGGCTTCGGACGGCGACGGTGAGTATGCAAGTTCGGCAAGCCTGATATTGCCTGTGCCCAACGGCGATAAGGTTATGGAAAAGATTCTGCAGCAGTTGGTAGGCGAGGAAGCCGACATTAACAACATCCAGGCTTATCTTGACAAGATGTTCTCTCCAGAGGAAAAAGCTAAAGATGCTGACGACGATGACGATTTGCTAGTTTCTACTATATGGAACATCGAGCCTGTGCTTGTCCTAGACAAGTACCTTGTTATGGAATCTGCCGATGGCTATATGGACAACTACATGGCACATTATAACATTACGCAGAGCACTATTGTCTTCGACCGCACTACAGGCGAGATAATGTCTAGGGACGGAATGTTTAAGGAAGACTCGGATTGGCTTAAGATGGCACGCAAGTTCCGCGATAGCGCAAACGAAGACCTTGGCGAGTTCGACGGCTCCGACTTCGAGGACCCCGATGGTTTCCTAATTGATGAAGTCTTCGGTCGTGGCGATTTCTATTTCACCGACGATTCGCTTTTCTTTGTGTATGGACCTTACGAAATCAATTATGCCTACGGATTCGATGTGAAGATGGGCGTGTCGAAGGAATGGATTAAGCCGTATATGGAAAAGGACAACTGGCTGTATAAGTATTGGTTTGAGAAGAAATAGAAAACGAATACCATATTGAATATATTTCCGCAATTCGGACAAAGTCTGGGTTGCGGAAAATTTTTTGTAAAAATCCAATAAAAACTCATTGCTGTATTCGAAAAATGCGTTTTCTTTGTCAGCGTAATAAATGCATTTGATATGAGAGATAAATGTTTGTTAATAATGAGCACGGTGGCTTTCTGCGCTATACCGGTTGAGAGCTGCGGAAAGATTTCTGTTGTAAATCCATTGAAAATATAAGATAATAGAAAAACAAAAATTATGTACACTTTTATTGGAACATTTCTTTCGTGCGGTATTATTTTGTTTATTGCAGTATTTGTTGCCGGCTATTTCTTTCACAAGAAGGTAAAAGGCGACAGCGGAGCAAAAACAATGGTAGTCCTTTCTGTTTTCGGCATTTTGCTGTTTCTGGGTTGTATATATACGATTTTTATCCGCAGTTGGGATGGAAGTTGGTCGGATTGGATAGGAATAATTCTGCACATTGTATGTTTAGGTTTCATGGTGTATGCCTTAATCAGAAACATTCGCGACTTAAAGAAATCACAGGAAGAGGAATAGCTTATAATTTGATTGAAACCAATTGTAATGTCGGAGCAGAAATCTTTGCCCCGACATTATTTTTGTCCACTAGGTGGGTTCTATAAATTGATTTCGAGGAATTTTTGAATTTACTTCGAGCAGGTTGCTGTGCGGAATGAGGGAACAACGCGGGCGTTGTGACCGATTGACAATCAGCAAGATGCCGAAGAAAAACAAAAAGTACCGAAAAGTTTTACATTCTGTATCCAATGGCAAACATTTAAAACGGTGAATTTTTAGAACCCACTATGCTTTTTCCGATAATTAGTCTTATTTTTGCAGAAGTTATTTTTGAAAAGGAATTTTATAGAAATTTTACGAAATAATTGGATATGAGAAAGTTATATTACATATCATTTGTTCTGCTGATGTCGGTTATGCTGTATTCCTGCAAAGAAAAGGCTCCCGAAATCACCGATGCAAAGGACATCGAATACGACGAGTTTTCTACTAGTCGTTTCCCCGAGTTCGATGCCAACCTTGAGGTTTCGATTTACCTGAAACTTCCGAAAACCAACGGCAACGAGTTTCTCGACAGCATTTATGCCGACCTTGTGGCTTATTACACCGACAGTTCCAGACGCGAAATCCAGAGCGGCATCGAGATTTTTGCCGATTCCATCGAGTCGGAGTATTACACAACCAAGGAGGACATCGGCGCCGACATTTCGGGCTACATCTACGCCGTCAACTATTACGACAGCATTTATCCCGTCTATGCCGACGGCAAACTGCTTGTGTATTACGACGATTCCTACGAATATCAGGGTGGGGCACACGGCATTTCGGGAAAGACATACACGGTTTACAACATTGCAACAGGCCGTCGCGTCACCGAGGACGACATATTTGTGATGAACGACGAGAACGAAAAGGCTCTGTCGGAAATGATTGTCGAGGCTTTTGCTGTAGAGTTTTCCGACGAGAAGGACGACATGTGGAACGAAGGCATAAACTTCATCAACGGCAATTTCTGCATTGGTGCCGATTCGCTCTACTACCAGTACTCGCCGTACGAAATTGGTCCGTACGCAATGGGAATGCCGCGTGTCGCATTGCACAAGGATGCAGTAAAGCCTTTCCTGAAAAAGGATGGCGTGCTGTATGAATATTGGTTTCCGGAGAAGAAGAAAAAATAAAAGGCTAGCAGGCTCACAGGCTGACAGGCTAACAGCCAGAGAGCCTTTAAACCTGGAAATAAGTACAATCGCGCCATGGCGCGACTCAACAAGAAATTAGAAACAGGAAACTTTGAACTTTGAATTTTAAAACCATTAAGTACAGTCGCGGCGCGTCACGACTCAACAAGAAATTTTTGAACATGAAAAAGATACATTACATACTTTTCGCACTTCTTGCTTCGGCGATAGTTTGTTCCTGCAAAAGCAATACAGCAGAACCAACAGCAGATGAAAACGGGGCGAAGTCGGAAGAAGTGGCAAACGACAGCCTTCCTGAATCTGATACGACAGCAGTAGAGGAGAAGGCTTTCGAGTTGAAAATGAAGACTTATCGGGTTGTAAAGGCAGCAAAGGGTTGTTCTTTTACTTACCATGCCGTTTTGCCTGCCGACACCGACAACAAGGCGATTCTTGCCATTCGTGACGATGTGCTTGGCGAAATCTCAAATGGAGTGGATGTGGATGCCGATTTTAGACGCAGTGCAGCCAAGTCGGTAAGCATGTACCAGGAAGCCATTGCCGATTCCACCGACGAGTATTTTGAATACTTCGAGGAGTACGATTTGGACAGCATTTATCCCGTGCTTGTCACGGATGGATTTATTGCAATGGCGTATTATTCATTCTACGAAATTTCAACTGCCCCGCGCACCGCAATGGAATACCATTATAAGATGTACGACCTTGCTACTGGCAAGCGAATGACTGAAAAGGACATCTTCAGCGATACGCGCAAGGCGAAGAATATCATTGAGAAGTTTATTTGGGAGCAGACAACCGAATGGCAGTCTGGTGAGGAAGAAGACGCCTCGCAGGTTACAAACGAGGATGTGTTTAACGGCAACTATTATGTTAGTGAGGACAAGTTTTTCGTCTGCTACAATTCCAGCGTCTATTTTATCCCCGGTGGCATCGACATCGAAATTCCAAAGGAAGCGATGAAGTCTTGTCTCAAGCAGGATTCTCCGCTGTATAAATATTGGTTTGGAAAGGAGTAGTACTCGCTTGAAATTCCAAAATTTGTCAGATTAATATTTTTTATTTATTTTTGCATCAAATAATTGTTATTATGGAGCAGACATTAACATTGAACAATGCACGCGAAATAAGGATTGCACGGCTAATAAGCAAACTTGAGCAAAGACAGCAGGAAGTCCTTGAAAACGAGTTGGAGACATACATTTTGCTTTCCAAGGCATCAGAACTCGACAAATCGGTAAAAAAGAACGAAATAACAATGAGTGAAATTGTTGAGGAAGTAAAGAAGGCAAGAAATGAAAATTAAGGTAGTTTTCGATACAAATGTCTTGATTTCTTTTTTCATTGGGGGAAAATTGCTTGATTTGACCAAGATGGTAAGGTTAAAAGGCATTGAAATCCTTAGCAACGAACATCTTTTGAGAGAACTGGAAAATGTCCTTTCAAGGCCGAAGTTCAAAAAGTACCTTTCGCTTCCCGTACACGAATACACAAGTTTTTTCAGAATGATATGCACTGAAATAACAACAACTGAAATCTTTTCCGAATGTCGTGACCCTAAAGACAATTTTCTGTTTGACATAGCGGAACAGGGCAATGCTTGTTATATTGTTTCAGGCGACAATGATGTTTTATCCGTCAATAATCCGAAATTCAGAACAATTACTTTGGGTGACTTTTTGAATATCGTTGAGAATATAAACTGAATTCCTGCTGGATTTTTCCAAACGAAAACATAATCCCTCTTTTTTGTGACTAATATTTAGTGTATTTCTCTCATTTTGTTGATGAATACTGCGGATTTTCTATACATCACATTTTGTGCATTTTTTCAATAATTATTCGTATTTTTGCAGTTCTTTTTGCAAAACGATTTTTTATGGATAAGAAAATTTTTTTATTATTCTCAATCATTACTGTAACTGTGATGTTGGCAATTAGTGGTTGCCATAAAGATAATGAAGATACTGATGTCGTTTCAGGAACAATTAATGGACACGATTATGTTGATTTAGGTCTCCCATCAGGAACAAAGTGGGCAACTTGCAATATTGGAGCAACAACTCCCGAAGGCTACGGTGATTATTTCGCTTGGGGGGAAACAAATGCAAAGGTGACATATAATTGGGAAACATATGAATATTACGATAGTTCAATAGTCCAATATAATATATCTGACAAGAAACTAAATAAATATAATGATTCTGATAACTTGATTGTTTTAGAAACAAGAGATGATGTTGCTACTGTCAACTGGGGAGCAAACTGGCGTATGCCAACTCAAGACGAGTTGAAAGAATTGAAAAATAATTGTATTGTGACTAATACAATGCGGAATGGCGTGAATGGGTTGTTGTTTACTGGTTCTAATGGCAATTCTATATTTCTTCCTGCTGCTGGATATCGTAATGATTCAGATGTTAATGGAATTGATTTCGCTCTTGTTGCTGGTTATTTTGGCTCCTATTGGTCTAGTTCGCTCTTCACTGACGACCTGTATTGCTCATGGCGTTTAAGTTTTGATTATTTAACACCAGATTGTTTTGTGACAACATATTTGCGCTACTCTGGTTTTTCTGTTCGCCCTGTTTGCGATTAAAGAAATGAACTTCATAGAATTTCTACATAGCATCGACTATTTTGATTTGTTCAGCAATGCGCTGATGATTACCAGTTTCGTGGTAATAATGATGTCGCTCATCGAATATGTGAATGTGTGGACAAAGGGACGCTTCATCAAGGGAATGAACCGTAACGCCTTTGTGCAGGCGCTGATAGGAACTTTGCTCGGTGTGATTCCCGGCTGCATGGGAACATTCACGGCGGTGTCGCTCTACACGCACAAGGCTCTGTCGCTGGGTGCGCTGGTCGCTTGCCTTATTGCAACTTCGGGAGACGAGTCGTTTGTGATGCTGGCAACAATGCCCGTGCAGTCGCTGTGGCTGTTCGGAATTTCGGCTGCGGTTGCCATCGTGACGGGTGTGGCTGTGGATAAGTTGTTCAAGAACAAGGATTTTACTCCCAAAATTGACGATGTGCCTTTTGAAGTTCACGAACACGAAATCCCTGCCGATGGAAAACTGTTCGCATGGAAAAACTTCGTGCCATCGAAGTCGCGACTGAAACTCATTGGTGTATTTGCCTGCATAATAATTCTTTGCTGTGTGGGCGTAATCGGACATTCGCACTCTGAAAACCTCATTTTCAGCCTTCCCCAGCAAACCGAAGTCGTTGAGGCTGACGAGCATCACCATCACGACGAATGTTGCGAGCATCATCACCACGATGACGAATGCTGTGAACATCACCACCGTCACGATGAATGCGAAGGAGAGCATCACCACGATTCCGACCTGCCCGAAGGCTTTGAGCATCATCACCATCATCACGGAGCATTGGACATTGTGAACATAATAATTGTGTCGCTGTCGGCATTGATGCTGCTCATAATTTTCTTCTCCAACGAGCATTTTGTAAGCGAGCACCTTGTGCAGCATGTTGTGCAGAAGCACCTGCCTCGCATTTTCTGGTGGACATTCGGCGTACTTGTTGTAATGGCTATCATTTTGAATTACACCAACTTTGGTGACTGGATATACAACAATACCTACATACTTCTGCTGATTGCCGTGGCTATAGGAATTTTGCCCGAATCGGGACCGCATTTGATTTTTGTAGTGCTTTTTGTCCAGGGCTACATTCCGTTCAGCATTCTTCTTGCCAACAGCATTGTGCAGGACGGTCACGGTTCGCTGCCGTTGCTTGCCGAAACCAAGAAGGGCTTCCTCGTCACCAAGGCGATAAATATGGTAGTGGGGCTGGTCGTAGGATTGGTTGGACTATTGATGGGATTTTAATTTAATGATATGAAAATTAAGTGTTTAGTGTTATTAATCTGCGCTGTTTCGTTTTTCGGCTGCGGAGAGTCAAAGCAAACGAAAGTCGAGGGAGAACTTCCTGCTGTTGATTCCTCGGAAGTTATTAATCAAGATACCGTAGCATCGGTTTCTGAACTTGCAGAAGCGCAGATGGACGAAAATACCATAATGGAAATCTGGGATGCCTATATCAAGTCGGATTACTGCGATATTACCGGCAACACCAAAAAGGCTTGCAACCAAATTGTTAGGGAGGATGCAAATGTTGCCTCGCTTAAACTCGACGAGGCGAATGCACCTCTGGATATTCCTGAAGGTGAGGAGTTTTTGCCTCCGACGGTAACAGAAACTTTTGCCTGCTATCCGCTTTCGGCTGGCGGTTGCCTTGTGCTTTGGTACTACGATGGTTCGGAGTGGGGACGCAAGATTTTCGCTGTTTTTAGCTATAAGGATAAGGAACTCAAGCGATTGAAAAATAGTTTTCCGCCGTTTGCTGATTTCGTCGATAGCAATTATTCGTCGGATTGGGACAGCCTTGCAAAGCTTAGCGGAACAGAGGTCGTATATTTCAAGCAGGATTGCTGGCCGACAAAGTTCGATTCCGAAGGCTTTGGAATGTCGGAAGGTGGAATGGAGGAAACCTGGTATAAGTTTGATGGTAAAGGTTTTGTGAAGAAATAAAATAGTGGATATGAGGGGTGAAAACGAAAATGTAGCAAATGTTATCCGCTATAAGGCTCATTATGTTGTAGAATCGGAATGGATTGACGAAAATTCTATCAGCAACGACTTTGACTACGATAGCAACGAGGGAGTTATTGTCCTGAAAGATGGCGTTACTGAGATTGGCAATGGCGCTTTTACAGATAGTTTTGACATTGTTTCCGTTGAAATTTCCAGTACGATTACAACAATCGGAATAGGTGCTTTTGCATATTCGGTGCTTTCGTCGGTGGTTATTCCCGACTCGGTGACGGAAATCTGCGAAGGGGCGTTCAATAGTTGCGATGAATTGAAGTCGATATATATTCCCGCATCGGTGGAACGAATTGGCATTGAGGCGTTTCTGAATTGTACAAAGTTGAATTCCATTGAAGTGGACAAGTCGAACCTCGTTTACGACTCGCGCGAAAATTGCAATGCCATAATCGAGACAAAGACAAACAAGCTTCTCTGGGGCTGTAAAAACGCATTTATTCCAAATTCCATCACCGAAATTGAAGACGGCGCTTTCTATTGTTGTGAGGGCTTGAAGTCTGTTGTTATACCCGATTCTGTCAGAAGGATAGGGGAGTCTGCTTTTTATGCTTGCTATGGTCTGAAATCTATTGTTATCCCGTCGTCGGTAACGAGAATTGGTGATGGTGCGTTTTATGAATGTTGCATGTTGGATTCAATTGAAGTTGACCATAATAATGTTGTTTATGACTCGCGCCAAAACTGCAACGCCATAATCGCAACCCGGACAAATGAACTGATTGCAGGATGTGTCAATTCGTTTATACCAGAAGGTGTTACGAAGATTGCCGTGGGTGCTTTCGGTGGTTGCGATAGGCTTACGACAATTGAAATCCCCAGTTCGGTTGAGAGGATTGGAGAAAACGCTTTTTGCACCTGTTATAGCCTTACGGATGTGAAAATTTTAGGCAATGTGACCGAAATAGTCGATAGCGCATTTGCCAAATGCGGTGAGTTGAGAAATTTGAATTTTCCCGAATCGTTGAGGAGAATAGGTGTGTCAGCATTTTATGATTGCAATAAGCTGTCGTCCTTGAACATTTCGCGTAATGTGGAAGAAATTGGCGAGGATGCATTTATGGGCTGTGGAAGTTTGAAATCCATTGTAGTTGACGACAATAATCCATACTACGACTCGCGCGAAAACTGCAACGCATTAATCGAAACACAGACCGGCATTCTTCTGGCTGGTAGCGAAAATGCAGTAATTCCCGATTCGGTGACCGAAATTGCCAACGGTGCCTTTATGAAATGCAGTGGGTTGAAATCGATAACTATTCCTGATTCTGTTACAAAAATAGGCTACGCGGCATTCTATTGCTGCGAAGGGCTTACATCGCTTGTGATTCCGGATACTGTAACCGAAATAGGTGAAAATGCATTTAACGACTGTTTCGGCCTGACCTCCGTCAAAATTTCCAATTCGCTGAGCGAAATAGCAGAGGCTACCTTCTGGCAGTGCAAAGGACTGAAATCCGTTGTTATTCCCGATTCTGTGAAGAAGATTGGCAAGTCGGCGTTTTGGGGATGCGAAGGACTTGAAACTGTGATTATTCCGTATTCGGTAGAAGAGATTGGTGAAGATGCTTTTGCTAATTGTGACTCGCTGCAAAAAATTGTTATCCCAAGGGGAATGACATATCAGTTTAAGGAATTTTTTTCCGAAGATTTGTGGGATAGGTTGGTGGAGAGGTAGGGCGGTTATATTTTTTCGAATTGTCAAGGTAGGTTTTCATACATTAAACCTGCCATTTCATACAGTGCTCTTTAAATTCTTCTTTTAGTTTCAAAAATGCCAATATTTTTGCTGTCGGATTTTAAAATATTGGTTTATGAAAAAGAAAATTTTGATTATTTCGATTGTGATTGCTGCGATTTTGGTAGCAGTAGTCGGGTATGTTGTTTTTGCTGATAAAATGAATATACCCAAGAATAGTGTTTATTACTGGAAGACAAATTTATGTCTTGATGATGAAGAATTAGATTTTCTGGAGCGTCACGACATAGGAAGAATGTATCTGCGTTTTTTCGATGTTGACATCAACGATAACAATAGTTTCAGCGACAAGTGCGCTCCAGTTGCATCACTGGATATGTTTTACTTCGGTGAAGAATTTTTACACAACATGGAAAATATAGACATTGTGCCTGTTGTCTTTATAACGAAGGCGGCAATCAGGGAATACGCCACATTTACAGACGACCTTGCTCACAGGTTGTATGCAATGTGCAACGGCTTTGGCTTTACAATAGGAGAGGTGCAGTTCGATTGCGACTGGACGGAAAGTACGCGTGATGATTTCTTCCAGTTCCTAAAGGATGAGCGTCAGGCTCTTAAAAAGTATTTTGGAAAGGACATAATGCTGTCTTCGACAATACGTCTGCACCAGCTTGCGCAGACACCACCAGATGTTGAATATGGAGTGCTGATGTGCTACAATACGGGCAGGTTCAAGAATTTTGATACGAAAAATTCAATTCTTGACATCGAGGACATAAGACCATACATGAAATATCTGAAATCGTATAAGCTCCCATTGTCGTTGGCGTTGCCGACTTATTCGTGGTATGTTGAGTTTGACGAGAACAAGAAATTTGTAAGGCTTAACAGGTCGGATTATGACGATTACCAAATCAAAAATGTTGAGGATAATGTCTATGAATTGGAGATTGAATATCAGGGACAGGAGAGTAGATATGTAAGATACGAACAGGTGTCGTCGGAAACAATCCTTCTGGCAAAAAAAATGGTAGAAGACCAATGCGGTTCGTTGCCAATAGTGCTTTATCATTTAGATTCACAACAACTTTCAAAATATTCAGAAGATGAAATCGATAGTTTTTTTAATTAGTTTATTATTAATTGTCGGCATTATGCCGGCAATGGCATGTGTGTTTTGCGAAGTGGAACCGGAGGCACACTGGATTTTTTATACGGGTTATGATGCGGTCGATAAGTGGCAAAACAATCTCAACGACAAGTTTCGCGAGGAGAACATTACATTTTGGCATGAATATGTCGGAAAGTCCGTTTCGCGTGAGTCGGTGGAAGAAGCGTTGTACAATGTCAACCTTTTGTCCGAAAACACAAGCAACGAGTTTTACCGTTGTCTTATGGACAAGCACGATACCGTTGCTTTGCAGTACTGGATGTGCCTGAAGATTACCGACCCTGACAGGTACGAGGAGGAGCGTTGGGTACGTTCGGCATGGTACTATCCCGAAGTTCGCGGTCCCTATTGGTGGGATGATGAATACTCGAGTTCCGAAAGGATGGACATGAGCATAATAAAGGTAGAGAAACTTGATGAGGATTGTATTGCTTCGTGTCCCAACGGGAATATTCGTAATCGTTATGTTCTACAAGTGTTGCGCAAGTGCTTTTATGCAGCCGACTATGATGGGTGCATAAGGGTGTGGACGGAGTATGGCGACTCGGTTCCTCAGAGTGTGTTGCGTTCTCAGTGCTTGAATTATTATGCAGGGGCTTTGCTTCGTTCCCAAAAGACGGTGGAAGCAGCGGTCGTTTATGCTGGCATTGGCTATGGAGATGTCTATCTTAATTACGACCCATATTTTCAATAATGAAGGTTTCGAATACAAGGTAGGAGATAGTGAAGTTGTGGTAAGGAAAGGGAAAAATATAGTTGGAAGATGGCTTCTCCGATAAGATTTATTTAATATAAAGTCGGTTAATATATTGATTATGAATAAAATGAATGTACAATGGATTGTGGTAATGTTAGTTGTTGCTTGTCTTTGGGGCTGCAAGGGACAAGATTGCCAGTGTTATGTGGTGTCCGAGATGCCCGAATTTGAACCGAAGTTTCCTAAGAAACAGGTCGTTGTTTGGAACCTTAAAGAGGAGGATGGGTGTGATTCTATTATCGAGTTTTCTTCGTTTGAGGAGGCGGAATGGAAGCTAATCCATTATTACAGAGTCGATGAGGGACAGTGTGATGTCTCAGAGTATTTTGATTACAATGCTTTTTGTCAGATTGTCATGTCCGAACCTTCTTCCATGAACTATCCTTTCGACTCCATACAGCATTACACGAATGTCCAGATTACAGACGCTGATGACGGTAATATACGCTTTTACACATGGGAGTGGCCTTTCCACGGTACCATGAGCGCTTTCTCTCATTTTGTCCAATACAAGTGGAACGACAAGGTTATGTATCAGGATGGAAAAAATGATGGATTGGATGAGATGTTGATAAGTAAAGTCTATACAATGCAATCCGGGGCAAGCACATATTATCTGACATCCAATTATTTTCGAGAATGGAGTTCTCTCGCATATGTAACTGTGAACTCGTTCGTCTTGACAAAAAAAGGTCTGGAAAGCATAGATTTGTTTATGGATAATGAAGGTGCTAAATCTGTTATCTGTTGTGAGTATGATATTCCATATTGGTACTCAACGGCAAATCAAGGCGAAGGTTTTGACTGGTTGATTTATTTTGACCGTAAGGATATGGCTATATATGTGCAAAATTCTGATTTTTATATAGATGATAGGTATGAGATATATAAGTGGGACGGCGAATATTTCTCATTGGTTGATAGTGATGCTGGCAGTCCATTTATAAATCCGCAGTTGAGGGAGTACGAAAAGTTAGTTAGGGTCTTGGAGACCGACAGAAACAAAATCCGTATAGATATGATGCGAGATGGTTCTTATCGGTATGCAGCATGGAAAAAAGGGGCAACGATGTTGGAAACACCTGAATTAGTGATAGGCAATGGTCGTCTATTAGATGATAGCTATTATATTTTCACTAACAATGGGTATGAATATCATGTAGATTTCTCGGAAGTCGTCGTAAAAAAGGGAAATGAGATTGTTGGCAGGTGGAATGTGATTGACGGATTTGAAGATTGAAAATTAGAAATGCTCACCTTGAATTAGTTTCAATGTGGGCATTTCTATTACTTCTTTATATTTCTCACCATGATTACAAGTAACGTAGCAAGTACAAGGTTCATGATGACAAGCACTATTACATTGTAGCCGAATGTGCTAAATGTCTTTCCTGCAAGCATTTTGTGTCCGCAGAGGAAAATCGTTTTCCCGCTTTGCTGAGTTGCGTAAATAGGAGGGATATTGCTTGATTTTGTTGTAGTTACAATCTTCGAGATGTACATATTGCCGAAATGCCTGTAAATGCTGTCGGAATTTTCAATGCGTGACAGTTTGTTGTCGATATCTGATTGAACATCGTTTTTTTGCTTGCGAAGTTGTGCTATAAGTGCTTGGTCTGTAGTGTTCTCAAGTTTTTCGGCAGCTTCGTAGAGCGAAACTTTTGCCTCGAAGATTTCCTGTTCCACGGGATTGACAAGGTAGGCTTCGGTTATGCAGGCTTCGTCGGCCCAGCGGATTGGCATAAGGTTGGCAAAAAGTGGCATTCCGCTGTCTTTCACAAACTTCTGGTTGAAGTTGTCGTATTGCACAAGTCCGCCAGAGAATATCATCTGCGGTATTACAATTATTGGAATAAGCAGATAGACTGTCGATATGCTTCTGAAAAACAGCGATATAATCATCGAGGTAAGGCATCCGCAGAATGTCAGCAGCCAGTTTATTACGAACAGTTTGACGAAAAAGAACAGATTTCCTTCGATGAGCGTGGCTGGAAGTGTAAGCATAAGCGACATAATGGCCGAATGGACTATGTACTTCGTGATTTTTGCAAGCGACAGCGATGTGCTTTTGTCGTTGATAATGTGTTCGTTGCGATGAAATTGCCGTAAGAAGATGAATTCGTGAGCCGAAACCACCAGACCGAGGAAAAATGCGGTAATCAACAGCATCATCAGCCAAGCGGGAATGTTAGGGTTGGAATAATATGCGTATTCGTCAGAGTGCGAGAACCTTGTCAGCAGCGACATTGCAACGGCCATCAGCGGCGGTATGGCGATAATCATCGCAGTACGAATCTTGTTGCGCAGGTCGCATTTGAACGAAAACTTCAGTTGCGAGGCAAACGACTTTAGTCCGTTCGTTTTGCGTTTGTTCAGTGGTTTTATGGAAGTTAGAGTAGGATAGGAGCCACTGTTTTCAACGAATTTTCTATACCATTCTTCTGGCGATGTGATGCGCTGGTTGTCGTGCGAGGTTTCGGTAATGATGTTTAGGATTACGCCTGGATTGAAATGGGTTTCGAGCAACGATTCCTTGTCGATGCGACCTGTGAGGCGACGGAAATATTCTGCCGACTCGCTTGGTTTTCCGTAGAAAATAGGGTAGCCGCCGTCGTCGATTATGAGAATCTTGTCGAACATCATAAAGGTTTCGAAGTCGGGCTGATGGATTGAGGCGATTACAATCTTTTGGTCGTATGCAATCTGGCGTAGCAGAGCGACAATCTTTTGCGAATCGGTTGACGAAAGTCCGCTTGTCGGCTCGTCGAGGATGAAAACTTCTGGATTTGCAAGCATTTCCATGGCTATGCCGAGTCGTTTCTGCTGTCCGCCCGAAATCTGCCACGGTGTACCATCCGATTTTGCAACAATGTTATTCGAAAAATCTTCAAGTTCAACGCTTTCCAATGCTTGTTTTATCTTTTCGTTGCGGTCTGTGCGTTCCTGCAGGAAGTCGAGGCGCTGTTCGAGGTGTTCCTTTACCGAGAAAAGCGGAATAAGCGCATTTGCTTGAGGCAGATAGGCTTTCGTAAATTGCGAATCACCATCAGTCGAATGCTTGGAGATGCTTCCTGTGTGTGATTTTTCAATTCCGGTTATAGCTTTTAGCAAAGTGGTTTTCCCTGAGCCGCTTCGTCCCATTATGCCGACAAGTTCCCCGCTATGCATTTCGCACGATAGGGGATGGAAATAGGTTTTGCTGCGGCGTGTTATGCTGATATTGTTGAGTATCAACGAGAAACTGTTGCTGTCGTGTTTCTCGGAAGCAATTGCTGCGATGTCATTGAGATAGTATTTCTTGTAGTCGCCAATTCTTATAACCGACTCGTTTCCAATAAGTTCTATGCTTCCGTTGGCGAGAATATTTCCATTTATGGAAATCTCGTCGCCAAGCGATTTTATTG
The DNA here is from genome assembly GCA_902776565.1 of uncultured Bacteroidia bacterium. GTDB lineage: Bacteria > Bacteroidota > Bacteroidia > Bacteroidales > ML635J-15 > Bact-19. Next base: position 36,120 of record CACYQN010000006.1, on the reverse strand, counting down.
CAGCCAAGTTGTTGGAAAGCAGGATAAAAACGCCTTGTACATTGTCGTTTTCACTTATCCGATGGCTGTTTGTTGGATTTTCGGTGTGTAGGTTTTCAATGTCGGCGAGGATTTTTGTATCAATCTCGTAGATGTCGGCTACAAGTTGCATGAACTCTTCCGACTGTTCGTTGGCAGGGAAAAGCAACTTTTCGAGGTAGAAGAGCACTTGTATGCGGTCGTCGTGCGATAGGTTCTGGCTGGTTTCGTTGCAGATGCGGATAAGTCGTACCGAATTGAGCGACAGTCGTTTGCTTGAGAATGATGCGTATTCGTCAAGTGCCTTCTCAAATTCAGCGGTATATTCGTCAATGTAGGTGTTTTCGATAGTTTCGTTGAGGAACGACCTGAATTTCAGGATGATGCTTGTTGTGTCGCTGTCGTTTTGCTTGTTTGCCGATATTGCAAACAGCTTCAGTATCGACGATAGCGTCTGTCGGTTCATCTTAGCAGAGTTTTTGTATGTTTGCCTTGCTGCCTACCACCCACACTACATCGTCGGTCTCGAATACAAGCGACGGGTCGGGATTCATTATCGAGTCCATTCCGCGGTCTATACCGACAATCATGCAGCCCAAGTTCCTTGCTCCGCAATCGCGCAGGCTCTTGCCGTTGATGGGCGAATTGGCTTCCACGACAAACGATTCGAGTGCGACCTTTGTGTTCTCATAATCTTCGTCTTCGTGGCTTTCAAGTTCTGACTCAAGGTTTTCTTGCTGACGCATAAATTCAGCGAAAGCCTTGTTCTGCTTGTCGGTGCCTATGGTGAGGATTCTGTCGCCGGGGAAAATGCGTTCGTTGCCCGACGGCAGGTTGATGTGCTTCTTGCCACGGTCAATCTTAACGATGTTTATTCCAAAGCGTTGGCGCAGATTGAGTTCCTTTATTGTGTAGCCGACAATTTCCGATGCCACAGGTACTATATAAGGTGTAAGGTCGATGTCGTGTTCCTTGAAATTCTCGTTGAACCCCTTGCGTATAGGCTTGTGTTCTTCGTCGATGGCTTCTTTTGAATTCAGGTTGCTGATGAACTGCTGTTCGATGCGTGAGAATCGTTTGAGTGTGCGTTGCGAAAGTATCAATATTATTATCAACGAGATGGCAATCAGGATTATAACCCATGCATTCCAGTTGAAAGTCTTGAAAAGCGCCAGAGTTAAGAATGTGGTTGCTATGAAGTAGCGCAACAGGGTGAAAGCCACGATTCCTCCACGGTTGAAACGGCTGTCGTTCCAAAGTTTGAGCACTGTGGGACGGATGTCCTTTTTCTGTACCATAAGTCCGCGCAGAAATGGTGCCATTGCAAGTGCTGTAATAAGGAAGTTGATGATTCCCACTACTATATGGTTCCATTCGCTGAGTTTGTCGTTCATGAAAGGATAGAGCCATTTTACTGCAGCAAGCCAGATGGCGGTGAGGATTATGCCGTAGATTATGATTCTTACGGAATAGTATTTTATGAGTTTTTTCCAGTCGCTTTCGAGGTTGACGGAATTTTGGCGCTGGGCGTAGTTGTCAAGTCTGTCCTTTATTTTTTGCGGAAGCCTTTTTTCGATTGCGTTGGCTATAGGAGAGGCTAGGCGGATTCCGTATGGTGTTGTAAATGTGGTAATTACAGATACGGCAACAATTATTGGATAAATGTGGGCTTCCATAACGCCGAGAGTGTTTCCAAGTCCTGCAATGATGAAAGCAAATTCGCCCACCTGCGCAAGGCTGAAGCCTGTCTGCAGTGCAGTCTTGATGTTCTTGCCAGCAATCATTACACCGAATGCCGATACCAAGGTCTTGCCGAAAATAGTTATCAATGAGAGGATTAAAATCGGCAGCCAGTATTCGGCAAGAATTTTCGGGTCAACCATCATACCTACCGAAACGAAGAATATTGCACCAAACAAATCCTTGATGCTCTTGAGGTTATGCTCTATGTGTTCGCCTTCGACAGTTTCTCCAAGAATAGAACCCATAATGAAAGCACCGAAAGCCGATGAGAAACCTGTGAATACTGCCAGAGTTACCATGCCGAAGCACAAGCCCACCGAAATAATGAGCAGGGTTTCGTCGTTCATCAGTTTTTTTGAGCGCTTGAAGAAGGTGGGGAAAACATAAATGCCAATGAGAAACCACAGCACAAGGAAGAAAACCATCTTCAATATGCTGAAAATCATTTCACTGCCTTCGAAATTTTTTCCCGTGGCGATTGTCGGCAATAAGACGAGCATAAGAATTGCCACAAGGTCCTGAATGATAAGTACGACCAGTGAAATGTCGGCAAATTTTTCGCCTTTCAGTTTTAGGTCCTCAAATGCCTTAATTACGATTGTGGTAGATGACATCGACAGCATACCGCCGAGGAAAACGCTTTCTATCATTGTCCAGCCCATAAGGTAGCCGGCGAGCGCACCTATGCTAAATGTCAGCAGAATTTCACAGCCAGCCGTTATGAAAGCGGTGCTTCCGACCGAGAATAGTTTCTTGAAGCTGAATTCGAGTCCCAAGGCGAAAAGCAGGAATATGATACCTATTTCGGACCATTCCGAGACGCTTGCTTCCTCGATTACGGTTGGGAAGAAGTCGAAGTGTGGACCAACAAGGAAGCCTGCGACTATGTATCCCAGAACTAGCGGTTGTTTCAGTTTCTTGAATATCAATGTCATTACGCCTGCCGAAATGAGTATCAGCGCGAGGTCGTTGACAAGGTGCAATTCTTCTTCCATAGTTTGTATTGCGGTTTGTAGTCATCTCGGAAGCTATGATTTTCCGATGATGCGAAGCGGAATCGTGAAAATCAAGCTGTCCGTGATCTCCTTAGATTATTAGAAAGTCTTTTCTGCTGCCTTCAATGTGTTGAGTAGCAGCGAAAGACGAGTCATAGGACCAACGCCACCAGGAACGGGGGTTATGTACGAGCACTTGTCGGCAACATTCTTGAAATCGACATCGCCGGTGAGCTTGAATCCGCTCTTCGTCTCGGTTGATGGCATACGGGTTGTGCCGACATCGATTACAACAGCACCTTCTTTCACCATATCGGCAGTTACGAAGTTGGGTTTGCCCATTGCAGATATGAGAATGTCGGCGTTGGCGCAGATTTCCTTCATGTTCTTGGTTGCGCTGTGGCAAACGGTAACGGTGCAGTTCATTTCCTTCTGCGACATGAGGATGCTGAGCGGTCGGCCCACGATGTTGCTGCGACCTATCACCACGCAGTTCTTTCCGCTGGTTTCGATGCCCGAACGCTTGAGCAGCAGTGTTATGCCCATCGGGGTTGCCGATACGAACGATGGCAGACCGATTGTCATCTTGCCGACATTTGTCGGGTGGAAGCCGTCAACATCCTTTTCTGGATTTATGGCTTCGATAACCTTCTGTTCGTTGATGTGCTTTGGCAAAGGTAGTTGCACGATGAAACCAGTTACGCTTGCATCGTTGTTGAGCTTTTCGATAGTGTCGAGCAGTTCCTTTTCGGTAACATCGTCCTCGAAGCGGATAAGGTCGGAGATGAATCCAACTTCCTGACAATCCTTCATCTTGAAGCTAACATACGATTCGCTGCCGCCATCGTGTCCGACGAGAATGGCGGTGAGTTTTGGCGTTTTGCCGGTCTTTTCAATAAGTTTCTTGGTCGATTCGGCGATTTCAGCCTTTATTTCCTTTGCAATTTTGTTTCCGTCAATCAGTTGCATATCTTTCTGTTTTTTTTGAGTACGCAAAGTTAATGTTTAATTGTAAGATTGGAAAAGGTTTGGGGTGATTTTTTTTGATTGATGGGGAATATGCAAGGCCGGAGCCTTGATTTGGAGGTCGTAAGCTAAAAATTACAGATGTTAGATTTTTAATGGGTAAAATTCCCTGCTATTGTGTGATAACAGGTATTCTGTAATATTTTTCCTTGTCACCTCTGCTATAATTGTTGAAGAACACATCGCTGTGCCCATTTATTCTCTCAATGTTAATGTCAACCGTATTGTCGACATCTACAGAGCCCGATACGGAGGCATCCACATGACCTCCAGACACATATACATCCTGCTTGCCATTGTCGAATGCTTTTACTAATAAAACTATTAAGCAGGCAGCAATAATTGCTAATAATATTAACCTTATTATTTCCAGTTTGTTGTTCATAGTGTGTTATTTTGATGTTTAAATAAATTTAGGCGCAAATATAACTAAAAAGATAAGACGAGTGTAAATGTAACAAGCAAACTAAATCGTATTTGTAAAAAATTTTCAGAAGTGTTAGTAAAAAAAATAATGTTTTTTCGATTTTTTTTGTTCTTTTGCAGAAGATAAAAATTTAACAAGGTTATGAGTTTTAATATAAAGGAATTCGATTTTCATCCAGCCTGTTGTCATAAAGGCACACCTAAAAAGGATCTGGAGCCAATAAAGTCACTTTCAAGTGAGTTGCTTGGTGCAAACTGGCCAGTTGTATATATATTATCTAATGATACGCCAGGTGATAAAAACTTATATGTTGGGGAGTCAACAAGTGCATCTCATAGAATGCGTAACCATGTTGACAATACAATCAGGAATTGCTTTAACAAAGCAAAAATTATTTTTGACCCCACATACAACAAGTCTGCTGTGTTGGATATTGAGCAAACGCTTATCAACTTGTTTGCTGCGGATGGGTATTACGACCTGCAGAATGCAAATGAAGGTCAGTCTGATGCACATGACTACTATGATAGGGCATATTATCAGAAGTTAGTCCAAGATATATGGCAAGATTTGAAGAAAAGTGGAAAGTTGACAATTAATAAAGACTATAATGAGTTGGTCAACAGTGAATTGTTCAAGTTTTCCCCTTATACTTCGCTCACTGTGGAACAGAACGATGTGTGTGTGGATATTCTCAATGAGATTTTGGGTTCCTTAGGTAGAGGGGAAAAATATGTCGCTATGGTGCAGGGGGGACCCGGAACAGGAAAATCAATTGTAATGATGCATATGTTTCATATGCTTAAGAATCCGCCGCTGCCCACAACTGGCGGAAAAATCTCCACAAAGACGGGAAAGGCTGATGAAGTATGGCAGAAATTGGTTGATTTGAAAAAGGGTATTTGCAAAATATCTGAAAAATCTCCATTAAAGGTTGCCTATGTCTGTCCGATGGGGGCTTTGCAAAGTACAATTAAAACTGCTGTTAGTGCATGTGGCATTAGGAGATACAATGTGGTTAAACCCATCGATATTTCAAAGGAATGCGATGATTATTATGATGTTATTTTCGTTGACGAGGCGCATAGGTTGGCACATTCACCAATAGGAAATACTCAAAAAATATTTAAAGATACAAATGCCAAACTTTTTGGTGCACAATCGGATGTTTTAGGTAGATACACACAATTGGATTGGTTGCTTAAGAAGTCCAAATGCGTGGTCATGGTTTTTGACGAAGGCCAGACCGTGCGTGATAGTGATATTACAATTGTCGAAAGGGATTATGCTTTTAAGAGGGTTGGAGTTGCGCCTGAAAAATTTGAATTGAAAGGCCAGATGCGTTGCAATGGAGGCAGCTTGTATACGGATTTCATAAGGCAGTTGCTTAACCCGAAAGGAACTATTCCAACCCGTCCGGATGTGGGGTCGTACGATATTCAAGTGTTCGATTTTGCTGTTGATATGATTGACGAAATTTGTAATCTAGACGTTACTAACAAGTTGTGCAGGGTTGCAACAGGGTTCGGATGGCAGTGGGTGGCTAAAAGGTACGACAATGCAAAAAAGACATTTCCTCTGAATTGGAACGACCCGAAAAATTTTCCAGCCCGCACAGCCCACTATATCAAGACATTGAGTCCTAAAGATGGTAAGATTTCTATTGGGAAGCACGAATATGTTAGAAATATTGATCCAGACAGATGGATGGTAGAATGTGACCCGCATGAAATAGGTTGTGTACATACTACTCAGGGATTTGATTTCAATTATATAGGAGTGATTTTCGGTCCGGAAATAGATTTCGACCCTGAAAAAGGAGAAATCATCGTTAATTATGATAAAATTGCAGACAAGAACTCTTTAAGCAATGCATCTGTAGTTGACAAGCGCAAGCGGGAAACAATGACTCCTGCGCAAATTGCGTCAAGAGAAAAACAAATCACTGAGGATGTACTCAATGTGTATAATGTGCTTTTGACTCGAGGTATACGTGGATGTTATATGTGGGCGTACAATAAGAATATGCAGGATTATCTCAAACAAGTATTCTCATCGACAATGCTCATGCCATGATTACGATTAAAGCGGTCGATATTTTGACCGCTTTTTTTGTGGCGCACAAGGGTTAGAACCTATGTTGCTCTTTTTGATGGTCAAGTATGTGTAATCTTGTGGTGTGTACAAATATATGTGCATACTTTGTGCGCCTTTTTCACTCTTTTTGCCCCAATTTACCACCTGCCTAAAAGATAGGGATGCTTGAAAAAAATCACTGGTAAATACTAATTTGGTGGAGTGTAATAAGTTTGCTTTCTGATTTTTATTAATATAACTTGAGGTATGCACATGAAAAAAGCCACATTGTCTGTGGCTTCTCTGTGGGAACAATAGGATTCGAACCTATGACCCCCTGCTTGTAAGGCAGGTGCTCTGAACCAGCTGAGCTATGCTCCCTTGTCATTAGCGGTGCAAAAGTATTGCAAATTTCCGAACTGACAAAATAAAATCAATAATTTTTCAAAAATCTTTTATCATATTGAAAACCATAGTGTTTAAAGTAGTCTCCGACGATAAAAGTGCTTCCGCCAATGAAAATTGTGTCGTCTGACGAGGCATTTTTCTTCGCAGATTCGTAGGCGGAGGGAACATTTTCGTAAATTTCTCCTCTCAAGCCGAACTTTTCTCCGTAGGCTTTAACCTGCTCGGCTGGCATGGCCCGTGGAATGTCGGCTTGCGTGAAATAATACTGCGCGTCTTTCGGGAAAAGCGGCATCACATGCTCCACGTCCTTGTCGTTGACAAAGCCCAGCACAATGTGCAGTTGCGGACATTTAATAGCCTTTAGTTGTGCGGTCACATACGACAGTCCATCAATGTTATGGCCTGTGTCGCAGATTGTTAGCAGAGAGTCGGAGAGTATTTCCCATCGTCCGTGCAAGCCTGTAAGACCTTTTACGTTCTGCAGTGCTTCGGAAATGTTCTTGTCGTCTATTGCAAATCCACGATTTTTAAGCTGTTTTGCTGCTTCGAGTATGGTGGCGAGATTCTTGGTCTGGTATTCGCCGAAGAGGTCGAATTTGATGGTTTCCGCGTTGTTAATCAGGTATTCGGCATACTTGTGATTGTCGGCAACTTTGGCTTTCTCAACCTTTATCTCCTTGTCGGCAAACGTGATAGGCGAGTTTTGCTCCTTAGCTTTTGCAAGGAAGACGTCTTTTGTCTCGGCGTGGGTTTGTCCGATTACGACGGGAATGCCTGGCTTTATGATTCCTGCTTTTTCGCCAGCGATTAGTGGAAGTGTGTTGCCAAGAAACTGCGTATGGTCGAAGCTTATGTTGGTGATTACCGAAAGTTCGGGCGTGATGATGTTGGTGGAGTCGAGCCGTCCGCCCATGCCGACTTCAATCACAGCGACATCGACCTTCATGTCGGCAAAGTACTTGAATGCCAGGGCGACAGACATTTCAAAAAACGATGGCTTCAGTTTTCCGATGATTTCTTGGTTGTCGTTTATGAAGTCGCAGACATAATCCTTCGAAATCATTTCGCCGTTAATGCGGATGCGTTCGCGGTAATCGACAAGGTGAGGCGAGGTGTAAAGTCCTGTCTTGTAGCCTGCCGACTGCAGAATTGCCGCCAGCGAGTGCGAAACGGAACCTTTGCCGTTTGTACCGGCTACATGTATGGTCTTGAACGACTTGTGCGGATGTCCGAAATATTCGTCGAGAGCCAGAGTGTTGTCTAAGTTTGCCTTGTATGCAGCTTTGCCAACTCGCTGGTACATAGGCAACGAGCTGAACATAAAGTCAATTGCTTCCTGATAGTTCATTTCTTTGATAGTTTTTTGAGGTCGTCGGACGTGATGTGTCCTATTGTGTTTTTCTTCAGTTTCTGAAAGTCGTAGTAATATAGCATTCCTTTGCTTACGTCGATTATTAGCTTGATGCAGTATGGTTGTCCGTCGCCATCGTATGGGTTGATAATGTGTGCGATAAGAGCCTTGTCGTCGTTGGCCTTTGTTAGCTCCTCGATTTGTTCTGCGGTGGCGAATTCAACATTGTAAGGATATGCCGACTTAAGTGCGGAATTGCTACGCAAATCATCTGATACATCGTCTTTTAGTAGGTATAATGTCTTGTCGGCAAGATTGCCGGTATTGTCGGTGTAGTAGTTGAGGATAGTTTCCTTTGTAAGTTCGGGATGCTCACGGCATAGTGCTACGTGCGTCTGGCAGTGTTTCAGCATTGCGCCGAGCTTGTAAGTGTATTTGTCCTCGTCTTCGTCGTCGTAGTAGCATAGCGGAACGGCGCATAGGGTGGGCATGTCGTTGACTGTCTTGTACTTGCTTCCGCCAAGCGACAAAATCAGAAACTCAAATCTTGCATCGTCGCCGTCGAAATACGCAATGTTTATCACAAGGAATGATTTGTCGTCGTCGTGGCGTAACTTCTCGAACTCGCTGGCTTTTACATATTTGACAGGTGTGGCTGTCCAATGTTTCTCTACGGCTACCTTGATTGCATCGTTGTAGTCGCTCATGAATTCGTTTTTCATAACGACATAAGTGGTTGTCTTGTAGAATTTTTCCACTTCGGACTTGTTTCCCATCGGTATCTTTATCTGCGAAAAAGCCTGCAATGCGGTAGCTAATATTATAAGTAGTATGGTTAATCGTTTCATTGTCAGTGTGTTATTTATTGAAATAGATAGGGTGTTTTCTGTTGTATTTCTGTACATATTCCATTATGCTTTTTATGCGTTTTCGTTTGCCAAGTTTTGAGTATTCGTTGTATAGTTCGGTATCGTCCTTTATCAGTTCCAGCAGATTTTTGCTGCCATACGAGATGATTTCACCAGTGTTCATGTTGATAAAGTAATGCACTAACTCCTCGGTTGTATATGACTGTGTAGAAGGAATATACATTGGGTCGTACATCATTGTCCCGCCCGTGTAGTGCGTTACAAGTTCGGTAGATACAAAATGCGAAATTGTTCCGATGTAAGGTATGAGGTTGAATTTGTTGTTCCAGTAAATGTTTGGTTTTCCGTTGTTTGCGTAGCCCCAGATGAGTTTGCGAGGAATTTCGTTGAGAGTTCCGTTTTCGTCATAGTAACTAATTGTTTCACAATGAAGTAACTTCTTGAAAAAGTCGTCGTCGTAGGCTGGCGAGACGAAGCGCGAGAACGGAATCGGGGAGTTGTTGCGGAAAGAGTAGAATGAAGTGTAAACGCCGTTTTTGAACTCGAACGAATAGTCGTACCGCACGGTTTCTTTTTCGGTTTCCTGTGCCGTAGCGTTGCCGAAAAATGTGAGTGCGAGCAACAAAATAAATATGAAGCGATTGTTTAGCATATTACCATTAACGATTTGTGTTTTATGGTTATGTCAACTGTTTTGCCGACTTTCTTTGCTTCTCCGTCGATGTTGGCGTACTCGTTTATGTTGTTGTATATCTTGATAGATTTTCCCTGTAGGATTTTTACTCGATGCGAGTGGTCTAGATTGTTGGTAAGCAGCAGCATTGCTGTGTGCGGAGCTGTGATTAATGGGATGTTTTTCACGATGCAAACATCGATAAGACCGTCGTCGATTCTTGAGTTTGGCGACACTATTGCATTGTACCCGAATTGGTTAGCATTGGCAAGGCAGATAAACATTGCTTTGTGTAGCGAGCTTTGTCCGTCGATTTCAATCTTGTATTCGTTTGCTTTGTAGGTCGGGTACTTTGTGGCGATAAGTTGAACATAGGAGTGAAGTCCTCTGGTGTTCTTCGGCTTTTCTTGGAACTCTTTGGCTATCAATGCGTCGAATCCGATTCCAGCAATGCTGGCGCAGAAATTTCCGTTGACCGACATTGTGTCAATGCGCTTCATTCTGTTTTCGTTTAGAACTTCGACGGCTTTGGTCCTGGAGACTGGTATTTTTAGGCTTCGTGCAAGTCCATTTCCTGAGCCACAGGGGATTATGCCCATTTTGGTTTGTGTATCGACAAGTCCGGCAGCAACTTCGTTTACGGTTCCGTCACCGCCAACGGCAACAACTATGTCATAGCCGTTGGATGCGGCTTGTCTGGCAAGTTCGGTTGCATGTCCAGCATATTGAGTTTCAGCTATTTCGTAGTCGAAATTTATGCGGTCGATGCCTCGCTCAATAGCCTTTAGCGCCGACTTCTGCTTGCCAGTGCCCGAAACAGGGTTGATGATTATCAGTACTTTTTCCTTGTCGTCCATTGTTCGTATGATAATTTTTGCGAAAATAATTAAATTATTGCGGTTGCTATTCTTTTGTTGAGATAGTTTATTAACAAAAATATTACCTTTGTGACGGATTTTTGCCTGCTGATTGGAAAGACGGTTTATTATCTTGACTATCAATGGTTTTAACGAATAATGCCATAGAATATACCATCAAATGCATTGCCGACATTGCGTTTCCGCAGAAGGAATGCCGTGTTGAAATTAGTGATGTTCCAACGCTTGTTGTTGACTCTGGAATTGTCGTGAAATTTAATGCTCCTGACGATTCTAATATAGAATTATTGTATTCGGGAAAAGCTTTATATTCAAATGTTAAATCGTATGAAGGTAAAGTAACACTTAAAGTATTTTCGTTAGCAGAAAATATGCCGTTGTTTTCCTGTGAGGACAAGATTGTGCGTGTAAATTTCGACATGCTGACGATTTCTTTCCTTCTGCTTTCGCGCTACGAGGAGACGATGACCGAGCGTCGTGACAAATACGGTCGTTTCTGCTATTCCGATAGTCTTTGCTCGAAATATGAACTCGTTGATGTTCCTATAGTTGACGAATATGCAATGCTGTTGCGAAAGTTTGTGCAAGAAAGTTTTCCTAACTTTGTGATAGACAAGCGAGAACCAAAGTTTATTCCAACTCATGACATTGATTTTCTGTTCCGCTTTCCGAGCTTTCCGAAGGCAGTAAAGACTATCGCTGGCGACTTGTTCAAGCGAAAAAGTCTGCGCTTGTCGTGCAAATCGTTGGCTGAATACATGAAATCTCTGCGCGATTTTCGGCGCGACCCGTATGTTTCGGCGGTGTATAAACTATTTAAAGTTTCTGTTGAGAATAAATTAAATTCTATATTTTATTTCAAGTCGTTACGAAGTAAAGACTTTGATTCCACATACAATATTCTTTCGCCAAAGTCGTGTGCGTGCATTAAGGATTTGCAGTCGCAAGGTGTGACCGTCGGGCTGCACGGAGGCTATGATTCTTTTGATGACAAAATCATATTTTCAACGGAGAAAAGTCGGCTTGAGACGGTGTGTGGTTGTGAGATTTCGGCAGTTCGCCAGCATTTCTTGCGCTTTGATGTTCGCAAGACTCCGCAGGTTTGGCAGGAGCGTGGCATTCGTAGCGATTCTACATTGGGATTCCCTGAACGTGAGGGCTTTAGGTGCGGAACTTGCCATCCGTATCCATTGTACGACATTGAAAACGATTGCGCGTTGGAAGTTGTTGAACATCCGTTGGTTGCGATGGATACTACTTTGTTCCAGTATCGCGAATTGACTGAGGAAGAAGCTTTTGCAAATATTTCCCGACTTTACGAAAGGTGCAAGGTCGTTGAGGGCAACTTTGTTATGCTGTGGCATAATACCACGATGTTTGGAGAGTTCAAAAGTTGGTACGAAAATGTGTATCTGAAGTTTTTGAACTCGTTGTAAATCAATTGTTAGCAAATTTCTTTAATGTGTCTTCGCTAAGCCGTTGTATGGTCCATTCGTCCATAGGAATAGCGCCAATCGAGCGGTAAACTTTTAGTGCGGGTGCGTTCCAGTCGAGGCAAATCCATTCCATACGTCCACAATTGCGCTCTACAGCAATCTTGGCAAGGTGCTTGAGTATGGCTTTTCCGTAGCCGAGGCCTCGTTTCTCTGGAATTATGTATAAGTCCTCGATATACAAGCCTTTGCGTCCGACAAATGTTGAGAAGTTGTGGAAAAACAATGCGAAACCTATTACTGTGCCGTTCTCTTCTGCAAATATTACTTCAGCTGACTTTTCGACGAAAACAGAGTGGTGGATAGTTTGCTCGTCAGCTATAACTTCGTCCAGGCATTTCTCGTATTCGGCAAGACTTTTTATCATGTCGATGATGAGTTTTTCTTCACCGACAACAGCTGGTCTTATGCTAAAATTAGTTTTGGTTTCCATAAATTTGTAGTTGAAGTAAAGTATTGTAAATGGTTTGTATTTAAATTGATATTATATCCAATCTTTTGCCCAATAATATACTATTGCAAAGCATTCTCTGAAGCAAATGATTTCCAGTTTTAGATAGTTCCAGTAGGTGTAGCGCAAGTTTGTGCTTTCGATGTCGGGAACGAATTTGTTGCCTTTGAGTTTGGTTTTGTCCAGTTCTAGGTCGAAGTCAACCGTGCTTTCAAATGCTCCGATGCCACGTATGTTTTCTATTTCGCATTTCTTGAGGCATTTCAGTGTGCGCGACAGGTGCTCGGGTGCGGTGATTATCAACGATGAAGCTTCTTTTAACTGCGGAAAGCTGTCGGCAAGGCAAACCGACTGGGAACGGGTGTTGCTTCCGCCTGTCATATACATTATGCTGTCGGGAGATATTCCGTTGTTGACTAGGTATTTTGTCATTTCTGCTTGACACACAGAATCTTCGGGGTGGACAAGTATAATAGGCTTGTGCAGTTTGCCTGCGATTTCGGCAGTGTAATACAGTCGTATGAGGTTGCTTTCGGAGGGCATTCCTGCACCGCCGAACATTATTATGTAGTCGGGGGTGAATTGTGTCGTGGAATCGTTTTCCCACGATGCGTCTTCGCCGAGACTGCGATGCATGTAGAATGGGAGTGGGGTGAGTGCAAAGATGTTTATTATAAGTGTTATTATCCCAAGTGAGATAAATAAACACTTTAATATATTACATGCGATTTTCATTCTTTAATTTTTTGGGAGTAAGGTCATTCCGCAAGACAGAACGAACAGCATAAGGTACGTTGCTTGTGAGTTCGCTTATGCGGAATCTCCTTTTTGTGCTAATTGGAGATTTCGCATAGTTGAACAATATTACGCTCCCCGTTCCGTATCGCGTTATTGTTCTAACTTGCGGAATGACATCTTTCTTTTTTTCCTTATAAAATCTCATATTACAGACTGATTATTTCATCCATTCTGATGTCGGTAGGTTCGGTCGGAATCTCATCCACAAGCTGAAAATCGAAGCATATTCCTATCTTCTTGACATTGCCGTGTTTGCAGAGGAAACGGTCGTAGTAGCCGCGACCACGTCCAAGACGATTGCCATCTTTGTCGAATGCCACGCCAGGAACGATTATAAGGTCGTATCCGCCAGTATATTCCACCGACTGAGGCTCTTGTATGTCGAAGTCGCCTTTGGCAAAAGTGGTGTCGGCATCAAGCTTTACGGGAATTATGTCGTCGCCGACAACGGTTGGCAGAATTATCTGCTTGAGGTTGCGCCACTTGGCAATGAAATCGGCGGTCTGCACTTCGTCTGGAAGCGAGTAGTAGAGCATGACGATGTTTGCCTTGGCAAAATCGGGATGCGATTCAATCTTAGCCATTATTGCTTTCGACTGAGCCTCAAGCTGTTCGGCAGTATGTTGCTTCTTGAGCGCCTTTATTTGTTTTCTAAGTTCTTTCTTGTCCATTGTGTTGAGACGCGCCATGGTGCGTCCGTACATTTAGTTGTTAATTATCCATTTTCTATGCATGAAATCTTTGCTTCTTTTCGTCTTCGAGCCTGTCAGCCTGTGAGCCTTTTAGCCTTCGAGCCTGTCAGCCTTTTTACATATCTCCGCCATCGTCGTCCGAATCTTCGCCTTTCTCTTTGCGTTTCTTGAAGTCGTTAAGCTTGTATGTTATTGATATGTTGAAGTTTGGCCAAGTGTTCGAGCGTGTCAAGTGGTAGTACAGGTAGTCGGTCTCCGTTGTTGTGTTGAACTTCATGGTGTTGAATAGGTTGCGGAAGTTTACACTGATGGATAACCTCTTATCGAGGAAGTCTTGCTTAATTCCAAGATTAAACGCAATTCTTCCTGCGCTGCGTCCCTGTGCTGTGATAGAAGGTGCATCGTAGAATCCGCCGAACTGTATGTTTGTTCCCGACTTTTTGATTCTGAATGTGTTATTAATCCTTACTCGCCAAGTGAATGTGCTGTTGCTGCGGTATGTCTGCGACTTTATAGAATAGTAGTAGGCGTTTACGCTGGCATTCAGGTTGTACCACTTGCAGGGGTTGAAGTTGCCCATGATTTCGCTACCGAGCGACAAGTCCTTGCCGATGTTGTCGAATGTCTTGATGTACATGTTTGAATTGGCGGTATCGACAAGCGTTACATTCTGTATCAGGTCGTTGGTCTGCCGAGCGTAAAGTTCGAACGAAACGAAATGCTCGCCGAAACGCTTTTGCAGCGACATGTCGTACGAGTTTGTGTATTCAGGGTTAAGTGCCGGATTTCCACGGCGTATGTTGTTGGGGTCTTCCACCTGCGTCATTGGGTTGAGGTTCCATGGACGCGGTCTTTCGAGGCGACGGCTGTAACTTCCCATCAACTGCAAATCTTCTGAGAACGAGTAGGATAGGTGTACCGATGGGAAAAAGTCGAACTTCTTGTAGGCATAGTCGCCTGTGGGAATTGCAAACAGACGGTTTGTGTATTCTGTTCTCAAACCTACCTGATAACCAAAGTTTTTCCAGAAATTCGAGTAAATCACATAACCCGACTGCACGTTAAGGTCGAAGTCGTATGGACTGTGGTGCGATTCGTCGTTTACCCAGTCGTTGCTCTGCCATATTGCGTATTTGTAGTCGTTCGTCTGGTTGCGGATATTTATTTCGTAGCCGGCTTCGAGTTTCGACTTTTCGTTGAATGGAAGCACATAGTCTGCCTTGGCTTGATAGCGGTCCTGAGTGCCAAGTTCCACGGTGTTGTAGCGGTCCTGCACAGCACCTGCAACTACTTCACCGCCAAGACTTTCGGTTTCGGCTTCGGTGTATTCGTTGTAGTTGTTGGAACGGTTTGCCGAATAGTTGAAATACAACTGCAGTTCGTGTCCGGGCTTTGCAAACTTGCGCTGGTAGTTGATGTCTCCGCTCCAGTAGTTGTTCCTGCGCTTCGAAATTTCATCGGTGTAGTACGAGTATGGGTCACCGAGCATATATGTGTGCGGGTCGTAAATCAGTGAGTCCAACTTGTTGAAATAGAAGGTCTCGGCTTCGGTGATGCCGTTTCCTCCATGTCCGCGCGAACCATATTTGCCCGAAATTGTAATCACATCGTTGTCGGTAATGTAGATGTCCATACCTGCGCGGGCATTCCAACTTTGTCTGCCGTAAAGTCCTGAGTTCTGGTTGTTTAGGCAGAACATTGAATCCTTGTCAGGGTTAAGGTAGGTTTCGCGTTCCGACTTGCCGAAACTCTTGCTCATACGGCGGTTGTATTCGCCACCGACGAAAAAGTTAAGCTTCTGGGTGCGGAAGTTGAACAGTGCGCTTCCTCCAAAGGTGTTGTTGTTGCCGTAGTTGGCCGAAACCTGTCCGTTGTAGCCTTTGCGCTTCTCCTTTTTCAGCACTACATTGATAATTCCGCCAACGCCATCGGGTGCGTATTTGGCTGAGGGATTGGTAATTATCTCTATGCTTTCGATTGAACTTGCAGGAATCTGCTGTAATGCCTCGCTGCCTTCGAGCGGACTTGGGCGACCATCAATCAGCACAAGGAAACTCTCTGAACCACGCAAAGATACATTTCCGTCGAGGTCGGTGGTGACTGAAGGTGCATTTTCAAGCACTTCCACTGCCGATGCTCCCGACGATACAATGTCCTGATTTACATTGATTACCTTGCGGTCGAGACGGTAATCGACATTGTTCATTGTGGCTTCAACTTCCACTTCGCCAAGCATTTGTGCATCGACGCTAAGGTGTATCTTGCCCATGTTGAACGACTTCTTGTCGGCTGTTATGCTAACGCCTTCGCGTGTGACCTTGCCATAGCCGATGAAAAGCACTTCAACCTTGTGTGTGCCGTATGGAACATTTTGCACGCTGAATTTTCCGTGGCCGTCGCTCATGCTGCCGGCGATGACATTGCCGTTCTTGTCGTAAACCACTATGTTGGCAAATTCAACAGGCTCGTTGCTGTCCTTTTCGAGGATTGTACCGTATATTACGCCGTCGGCGGGTTGCCTGTCGGGGCGTTGCGCGTTTGCTATGCCAATGCTGAGGCAAATGGCAGTAAACAGAAGTAAAATCTTTATTTTCATGCAATTACTTTTTGGGGACTTATGAAATTTCTCCGCAAATCGACTGCATGAGAAGGCGTTTCATTTCGTCGTGTGAATAATTTTCCCCTAAGAGGAACATCATTTTAGTAATTGCTGCTTCAATGGTCATGTCTTTTCCGCTTACTACGCCGCAGTTCATCAGTTTGAGGCTGGTGGCGTACTTTCCGTGAACAACCGAACCGACGGTGCATTGCGTTATGTTTAGGATTGTTATTCCCTTGTCGATTGCTTCTTCAAACAACTTGATAATCTTGTCGTTGGTGGTAAGATTGCCCGAACCGTAGGATTCTACTATCAGTCCGCGCAGACCTTCGATGTTGATGATAGCCTCGATGGTCTTTGGCTGTATGCCGGGGAAATATTTCAGCACGGCAATGTCGCGGCAGAGTTTCTTGTGTGCTACCAAAGGAGCATTCTTGCTTGTCCATAACTTGTCCTCTTCAACCTTCACATCGATACCTGCTTGTGCAAGCCAAGGATAGTTTGGCGAACGGAAGGCGTCGAAATTCTCGGCGCTGTACTTTGTCGTTCTGTTGCCACGGTAGAGGCGGCTTTCGAAATAAACGCAAACCTCGTGGATGACAGGTTTTCCGTCGCGTTGCATGCTGGCGAGTTCGATTGCCGAAATCATGTTTTCGCGTCCGTCGGTGCGCAAAAGTCCGATAGGCAACTGCGAACCTGTGAGGATTATCGGCTTGTTGACATTTTCGAGCATAAAGCTCAATGCCGATGCGGTGTAAGCCATTGTGTCGGAGCCGTGAAGGACGACAAATCCATCGTAGTGGTCGTAGTTCTTTTCGATAACCTCCACAATCTCAACCCAGAAGTCGGGGTCGGCATCCGACGAGTCGATTGGCGTTTCGAAGCTGTACGAACTTATGTCAGCAGGGAAATCCTTGAGCATAGGTATGTAGCTCAGCAGGTTCTCGAAGTTGAACGGCTGCAAGACGCCGTTCTTGTCCTGAATCATGCCGATTGTTCCGCCGGTATATATTATAAGTATTTTCGGTCTCATTATAATAGGCTGTCAATCTTTTCTGCTAGGCGGACAAAAATTTCCTCGATGCTGCCGACTCCGCTAATCGACATCACTTTGCCTTGATTCTGATAGTGTTCCATGACGGGGAAAGTCTTTTCTTCGTATTCCTTGAGACGGTTTTCGAAGACTTCTGGAGTGTCGTCGGCACGGTTTTCGACCTGTGCGCGGTGCATCATACGCTTGATGAGTTCTTCGCGTGGCACATCCATGTTCAAGAGGCAGGAGAGTTCCATTCCTTCGCGCTTCAGAATTTCGTCGAGGTTCTTTGCCTGTTCGCGTGTGCGTGGAAATCCGTCGAAAAGGAATCCGTTTGGATTGCGGTTGTCGGCGATGAACTTTTCTATAATCTTGGTAACCAACTCGTCGCTGACGAGGTTGCCCTTTTCGATAATGGCCTTGGCTTCGAGACCAAGTGGTGTCCCGTTTGCGATTTCATTCCTGAGGATATTTCCTGTGGAAATGTATTTAAGGTTGTACTTGTCGATAATACTTTGGGCTTGTGTTCCTTTTCCTGCGCCCGGTGCTCCGAATATTGCAATGTTAAGCATGATATTTTGTTTTTATTTGGTTTGATAAATGCTAGGTAAGTTTCTTCCGTATCCGTTGTAGTCGAGGCCGAAGCCGACGATGAATTTCTGCGGTATGTCGAAGCAGAAATAATCAATCGGATACTTGTTGTTGTAAATTTCCGACTTGTAGAGCAGTGTGGCAATCTTTATTTCCTTTGGTTCGTAGCCAATCAGCTGCTTTTCGATATGGTCCATGGTGATGCCTGTATCGATGATGTCCTCGACAATAATGACGGTTCTGTCCTTGATGTCCTCGTTCACACCGATAAGCCTTTTAACCTTGCCGGTAGAGTTTGTGCCTTCGTACGAAGCGAGTTTCAGGAACGAGATGTTGCAGTCGATTGTAAGATGGTTGAACAGTTCGGCGGCAAACATGAACGAGCCGTTAAGTATTCCAAGGAAGAGCGGATTCTTGTCGCGAAGGTCGCGGTTCATCTTTTCTGCCATCTCCTTGATTTTCGACACAATAGTTTCGTGGTCGATGTAGGGTACAAATTCCCTGTCAAGAACTTTAATAGTTTCCATACCTCTAAATTCAAATTACGGACGCAAAGTTATTATAAAAATATAATAGGTATAGTTTGGGAATACTTTTTTTATGAAATGAATATTGGCAAGTTATTAACAGGACGGAAGATTTTTACCACGTTTTTGAAGTAATCTTCGCGCTTGTGTATCTTGCTGGTATGCAGGTGGGCTTAATCTGCTTTTTTTCTTTTTCCAAACACGTATTTCCACGGGCATTCGTCGGGTACGGGGTCGTAGCCACTGCCTCCCCAGGGATTGCAGCTAAGTATGCGTCGTGTGGCGAGAAAGAATCCCTTCAGCAGTCCGTGCTTGCGCAGAGCCTCGAGTGCGTATGCCGAACAGGTCGGCGTGTATCGGCACGAGTCGGGCAGGAGGGGGGAAATCAGTTTGCGGTAAAACTGAATCAGGACGACAAGCGGGAATATCAATATTTTTCTGAGGATTGCCATTATGCAGTCTTAGACTTGTTTTTTTTCCCTGCCAGTGCTTCCTTAAGCGGGTCGAAGAAACGGCGCGAGTTCTTGCATAGGTTTACGTCGGCTTCGCAGAGCCGTCTTGCTTCTTCCGAATGCTTGTTGAACCACATGGTTATCGAGGCTGAAGACAGTCCGATGGTTTCAGCAATGTTCACTGCCGTAGGTTTAAGTCCGCTTTCGATGGTTGCATTGTAGGCATCTTCGAGGCGTTCGAGATAGGCGATGATTTTCGAGTGTCTCTTTTCGAGTATGCTTTCCTGCCGTTCGGCTGCGGTTTCGCTTGGTGCATCCTGCTTTACAATAATGTCGGTGTCGTCGATTGGAATCTGCGAATTGTCATATACTTCAACCTTGATGTATGCTGCTTCCTCAAGAGCCTTCAGCAGTGGCGCAATGTTGTCGCCTGCGTATTCGTCAACCAGTTTTTCGGCATCTTTCGTCAGCATAAATACTTTTCCGTATAGTTTTCCGAGCGAAACAAGCTTTTCCCTGACAATCTTGCGTGTCCGTTCGGCAGGAATTTCCATCTCGCGCTTCAGTCCTGTTATGGTCTTGTCCTTATGCTTTATGTTGTCCGTCAGCAACTGAGTCTTTTTTTCCTTTAGCTTTAGTATTTCCACCATCGCCAGGCACGAGGAATAGCACATAGTTGCAATTATTTCCTTGTCGCGTATCGAAATCTGGGTTTCGTGGTTGTCGCTTACCATCAGCTTGAGGCTTCCGAGGGTAGGGCGTATGGTGGCGTAATATATGTCGTAGAGGCTGTCGATGTTCGACTGAATCCTAAGGCAGAGCGTAAGGCTCTGGTCGTCGAAGAGCATACTGTCGCGGTTGCCTGTAGTTTCCCACGAGGTGCGTTTGGTGGTATTCGTCTTTCTGCGCTCAATGTCGTCGGTCGAGACTTTTCCATCGTCGTGTATCTGGTAGTTCTCGTCGAGCCACGACTTTACGATTCCGTTGCTGGTCTGGTGAACGCACGATACAGCATATACCGATAGCATCCTTGACAGAAGGAGCATCATATCGTGGCTGTAATCAATGCGTTTCAAATTCATACTTAAATTTAAGTTTTTAATCGGGTGCAAAATTAAACGATTAAATTTAATTAAGCAATAGTGGTTAAATAATTTTCATCGAAAAAATGCTTAAATTTAAACACAAATCGCTTAAAATATTGTTTTATAGTTTGTTATGTGTATATTTTTGCATCGGCTTTTGATAGCCAGCAAAGACGAACTTAAATGAATTTGTGTTAAATAGGTTAAAAATTTAAAAGATATGAGTACAGAAGCTTTTGTAGTGGTAAATGAAAACGAGGTAGTTTTCGCCGCAAATAACGGTGGTTTTCGCAAGGTGCAGTTTGGCATTGATGACTATAATGATTTTGACGAATATGTCGCAGCTGTGATATATGATTGCATAAAAGGTCGTGATGGAAAAATGAGTCTCAAGCTTGTACTGCCGAGTGCATATTATAATTATGGTGAACAGGTGGTCACTGGCACTAAGTCAAAAAAGGACACAAAGTACTCGATACATAATTTCTCCGCTCCAATATCGTCAATAAGGGACAAGGATATGGAATCTACCTTTTATTTTGAATCCAGTACCGAATACGAGAGCGGAAGCAAAAGCTTTGATGTGCCTGATGATATTCCTTTGCTTCAGAAGTACTTGAAACGCAAGACTTTTCTCAGTTGGAACTCTTCTCGGTTGACGTCGCTTCTCTCGTATCTTTCAAGCTATGAAATTGATGTGGCATCGGTTGTCCCCGACATCTACATGTATAATGCGGTATCTAGGAAATATGATGGAAACAATGCTGTCGTGACAATGAGCGAGAGGCATACTGATGTCTGCGTGTATAGTGGCGGACATGTGAAACGTATGTTTAGCTTTCCGTTTGGTCTTGCCGATATGATTCGCCGAATTAGCAATGCTTTCAGTCTTTCGTACCATAACAGCCGTATGCTTATGAAGATGTATGGCTTTGTTTCCGTTCCGCAACAATATGTAAACTACGAAATTAAGGTTCCTGTGTTTGAGGATGTTACAAGGAATGTGAAGCTCACTGACTTGTCATACGAGGTTCAGGATGTCCTTAAGAAGCAACTTTTGTTGATTTATGACAGCCTGAAGGATTGGGATATTGAGAGTGTTGTAATTAACGGTCTGCCGGTTGTCGATGCGCATGTGCTGTTCCAGATGATGACGGGCTACGATTGCAATCTCTTGGATGACATTTCGTTCGGCAATTTGGAAAAATTATTCGGTATTCTTGAAACAAATTCTTATTCAAAAACTTTGACTCCACTTCCAGTATATGAACCAAATAATGAAGTTGTAAAACCGGTGACGCCGATTCGTAGCGAGGAGCATGACGGTAGCAATCGGACAGGGGGTATGCGCTCTGCTTGGCTCAACAGCCTTGTGGAAAAAATAAACCAATCGCGCGAAAAAATCAACATGCTGATAATGGAGTGAGGAAAGTGGCTCGGCTGGCAGTCTGGATGTCAAGCAGTCTAACGGAAGGTCAGTCTAACAGAAGTGCAGTCTGTCTGCAAGTCTGTTAGACTGTTAGCCTGTCAGCCTGTCAGCCTTTTCTCCCTTTATTCCTTTACAACCAGAATGAATCCGCTTCCGTGGATGTTGTCAATCTGTACCGATTCGTCGTTCTTGAAGTACTTTCTAAGCTTTGTGATATAAACGTCCATACTTCTGGCGTTGAAGTAGTTGTCGTCGCCCCAGATTTTCTTTAGAGCCTCGTTGCGGTCAAGCACATTGTTCTTGTTGATATATAATGCTTTCAACAAGTCGGCTTCGCGTGGAGTGAGGCGGTATTCCTCGTCAGCGCTCGTCAGCGAACGAATCTTGGTGTTGAACTTGTACTTGCCGATTGTCACCACGTCGCTTATGCCAGGCTTGATGTCGAAGTTGCGGCGCAAGATGGCGCGAATCTTCATCAGCAGCACGTCCGACTCGAAAGGCTTTGTCAGGTAGTCGTCGGCACCTATGCGGAAACCTTCCATTATGTCCTCCTTCAACGAACGGGCAGTCAGGAAGATGACAGGGCAACTCGGACTGATTCTCTTGATTTCCTTTGCGATTGTGAAGCCATCTACGTTCGGTAGCATTACATCCAATATGCAAAGGTTGTATTCTCTTGACAAAAAAGCATTTACTGCGTCTTTTCCATCGGTTATGAGGGTTACGTAGAAATCGTTCATTTCCAAGTACGACTTCAGCACGAAGCCAAAGTTTACATCGTCCTCAACCAATAATAATTTTTCCTTACTCATAGTTTATATCCTTTAATGTTAATGGTAAACTTACTGTGAATGTGCTTCCTTTTCCTACCGTGCTGTTTACAGTGATGATGCCGTGGTGTGCAAGCACAATCTCCTTGGCGTAGTTCAGTCCCAGACCGAAGCCCTTCACGTTGTGGGTGTTGCCTGTGGAAGCGCGGTAGAACCTGTCGAACACCTTTGCCTGTGCGTCCTTGCTCATTCCTATGCCGTTGTCCTTTACGGCAAAGAAAAAGCGGTCGCCCTTGGTGTAGGTGGTTACGTGTATTTCGGGAGCGTCCTTCGAATATTTTATTGCATTGTCTAACAAGTTCATAACTACGGTTGTCATCAGTACGGAATCCATCTGTATGTGAACTTCGCCGTCGCAGGTATCGACAGTGAGGTGACCGCCTTTCTGGGTGACCTGCAGTTCCATATTGCTTGCAACGTCGCGGACAAATGCGTTTGCATCTTCGTCGGTAAGATTTAGTTTCAGTCCGTTGCGGTCGAGCGTGGCAATCTGCAACACCTGTTCCACGTGCTGCGTCATCCTCGAAGTCTCCTGAAGTATTACCTCAGCCATGCCCGATATTGTCTCCTTGCTTACCTGCGGACTTTTGATTGCTGTAGCTGCGAGCTTGATTGTTGCAATAGGTGTCTTGAACTCGTGGGTCATGTTGTTCACGAAGTCGGTCTTGACGGTGTCGAGTTTCTTCTGCCTTAGAATTGAGAAGATTGCAATGCCGAAAGTTACGATGAACAATATGGAAACAAGCAGGGAAAGAAGTACCTGCGAGTAGATTGATGCAAAAATCGCGCTCTTCTTTTCGGGAAAGTCAACGAGGAAAAGGTTTGGATTCTCCATTACGTTCCCTGGTGTCATATTGTACTTGTAGCACAAGTCCAACCTGTTGATGTCGAAGTTTTTGGAGGCAATCTTGATTTCCAAGTTCTCGTCGTTGACAATGGCGAACTCGAAGTCCATGTCGATGCCGAACGAAGTGAGTGTACGGTTCATTACGCGCTCGATGGTTTCGGCGTCAAATCTTTTTTCTATAGGTATCTGCCTGCTTGTGAACTCGGCTTCCAACTGTATTGCCAGCTTGTTGAAATGCGAACTCGGGTCGGAAAGTTGTCCTAGGTAATAGGCTTCTACAGCGTCAACGTCTTCATCCTTAATGGAGTAGGAGTGCTTGTCGGAGAAACGGACAGCATTGCTCGGAATGTTTTCCTCGTCGAAGTACGATGTCATTGTGGAGTTTACGCTTGGCTTGTTTTGTGGCAGTCCGTTTTTTGTGGCGTTGTTCTGCGCCTTTAACTTGTCATAGACGAAAATAGCAACTTCCTGCTTCTCCAAGGTGATGATTGTCTGGTTGATAGCTTCGTTGATGGCACGCTCGATTATTTCTGCCGATTTCTTGTACGACGATGTTATGTGGCTCACCTGAAGTGCGGTGAGGACAACCATCGAAACCGACAGCATTATGATGCTCCACGATGCAAGACTTTTCCTTTTCATTGTCGCAAAGGTAAAAAATACTTTCCTTTTTTAAATTATCCTTAACAAGAATTTAACTTAAAATGACATAAATGCCACTTTTCTACCTTTTGTAACACGATGTTGTTAAAAAAATGCAATTGTCGGCGTTTTGTACTTTCGTTTGTCGCCTTATATTCGCAATATGAAAAATAAGGTATGCATATTATTATTGCTTTTAAGCATATTTCCCGTTGTTATTAAGGCTCAAATTGAGTCGTCGATTCCGTCTGACAAGCCGAAATTGGTGATTGGCATAGTGGTTGAACAGATGCGTCAGGACTACATTGACCGTTTTTGGGACAATTTTGGAGACAAGGGATTCAAGCGGCTTGCGATAAACGGAAGCTATTGCGTGAATGCCAACTACAATTATTCGCTTACACAGACGGCTCCAGGCTATGCAACAATCGTAACCGGCGCAGAACCATGTAGTCATGGCATTGTGTCAAACTATTGGTTTAACAAGCTGACTGGCGAAAAAATCGACTGCATATACTCCGAAAAGAAGGAAACTGCTGTCGGTGGCTCCAAGGATGCCGACGGTCGTGTGTCGCCTACGCAGATGCTTTCGACGACTTTCAGCGACGAGGCCAAACTTTTCAACCGAGGGAAGTCGAAGGTCATAAGCATGTCGCTGTCGAAATATGCTGCCGTGCTTTCGGGCGGATATGCCGCCGATGCAGCCTACTGGTTCGACCAGAACTCTGGACAATGGATGACATCAACCTATTACACAAGCACTTTGCCTAAGTGGGTTGTCGAGGTGAACGACAAGAAAATGCCTGATACTTATTTGGAAAGGACTTGGGAACCGATGCTTCCGCTTGAAAAATACAACGAGGTGCTTTCCGATTCCAGCAAGTATGAATTTGGTATCGACGGTATGTACAAGACTTTTCCGTACAACTATTCCGACATCGTAAAGACGGTTCGCAACTATAAGTTGCTGACAATGATACCGGAAGGCAACACTTTGCTAAACGACCTTGCTGTAGCGGCAATGTATGGCGAGGATTTGGGCAAGGATGAATTTACCGATTTTCTGTTCGTCAATTATTCTGTGCCGGAAGAAGTCGGCAAGTTGTATGGACCGCAGTCGATTGAGGTGCAGGACTTGTTCCTCAGGCTTGACAAGGATTTGGAGCATCTGATTGATGTCGTGGAAGATTTGGTTGGCAAGAACAATTGCCTGATTTACTTGACTTCAAACCACGGTGTTTCGGAAATGCCACAATATCTGCAAGACCAGAAGATGCCTGCAGGAAACTTCAAGCAGTACTATATGTTGGCTCTGGTAAAATCCTATTTGAAAGCAATATATGGTGATGGCGACTGGATTCTTGATTTCAACAATTCGCAGATTTATCTCAACAGGTCGCTGATAGAGGATTCGCAGATTTCGCTCAACGAATTTCGCGAAAAGATTATCGACTTTATAATGAACTCGTCTGGCATTGCAAATGCAATCGGAGCCAATCAATTCCAGAACATTGTCTTTGTGGAGGGTATGCCAGTTAAGATGCAAAACTCTTATAATCAGAAGCGTTCTGGTGATATAATGATTTCGCTGAAGCCCGGCTGGATAGAGGACATCCCTTACTGCACCGACCATAATTCTGGCTATTCGTGCAACACACACGTTCCGCTGATATGGTACGGCTGGAAGGTGAAGAAGCAGAAGGTTTTCTCACAGATTAACATTACCGACATTGCTCCGACGGTGTCAACTGCGCTAGGAACACCGCCTCCGCCTATTGTAAGCGGCAAGGTGCTGGAGAATATTTTCTTGAATAAGTAAAGTTGGACAGGCTTGCAGTCTGACAGCCAGACTGGTCTTCTGTAAGACTGCTCGACATTAAGGCTTAGTTACTTTTTCTTCTCAAACCATTCTGCGATTATTCTTTTGCCATCGGTCTGCAAAGTCGATGCAAATTCCTTAATTTCAATCTGCAAGCATTCTTTCAAGTCTTTGTGCATCGTTGCAACGATTTCGTGTTTTGCTGCACGCAGTGCTTCGCGTGGCTTCGATGCAAGCAGATTCGCAAATTCTTCTGCCTTGGCATACAGTTCGTTGCGTTGGAAAACATCTTGTACAATTCCGTGCTGCTTTGCGTAGTCCACAGGAATTTGCTTGCAAGAATATACAAAGTAGGCGATGTCGGCAGGGGATATGTACTTCGACAAAAAGGATATTCCGCCAGCGCCGGGGATTATGCCCATATCGACTTCGGGAAATTTCATGCGGGTTTCGGGTGTGCAGAAGCGGATGTCGCAGCGCAGAGCGAGTTCCAGACCGCCGCCATAAACTATGCCGTCGAGTGCTGCTATGACAGGAATTTCAAGGTTTAGCAGTCCGTCGTAGATGTAGTGGGCGTTGGTTGCCATCAGGACGGCTTTTTCGTAGTCGGCACCTGCGATTTCGTGAAGGTTTCCGCCTGCGGAGAATACTTTCTCTGTGCCACGGATTATTAGCACTCGGCATTCCTTGTCGTTGCGTACCGATTCAACGGCTTCGTGGAATTCCTTTAGGAAAAGCTGGCTCATGGCGTTCATCGTCGGTTCGTTGTCGAACTTGATGGTGGTGATGGTACCGTGGGTTATTGATATTGTTTCGGGCATGGTAATAGTTTCTAAGTTTTAATGGCTTGCGCCGTTTCTATATGTTTCTAAGTTTCTATGGCTACGCCGTTTCTATGTTTCTGGGTTTCTATGTTGTGTCGTGGCGAGCCGCGACAATACTTTTTTTATGGTTCAATTATTTTCCAATAGCCACCATTATAAGGTCCTACATGTATTACTTTGTCTTTCATCTTTCCCAGATTCTTTAGCACAGCTCTTTTGGTGATACCTAAGCTTTCTGCTATTTGTTGTGTTGTCATACTTGGATTATTTACCAATAATTCAAGTATTTTTGATGAACTTTTTGATGAACTTTTTGGTGAACTTTTTGGTAAACTTTTTGATGAACTTTTTGGTGAACTTTTTGGTGAACTTTTTGATGAACTTTTTGATGAACTTTGTTCTGCGTTTTCTGGCAGATTCTGGATGTTTTCTGTATTGTTGCTATTTACAGAGACATTTTGCGTTTGCGAGTTGTCGTTAATTTTCCAATATCCACCATTATATGGTCCTACATGCATTATTTTGTCCTTCATCTTTTTCAGATTTTTTAGCACAGTTCTTTTGGAGATACCTAAGCTTTCTGCTATTTGCTGTGTTGTCATACTTGGATTATTTACCAATAATTCAAGTATTTTTGATGAACTTTTTGATGAACTTTTTGATGAACTTTTTGGTGAATCTTTTGGTGAACTTTGTTCTGCGTTTTCTGGCAGATTCTGGATGTTTTCTGTGTTGTTGCTATTTACAGAGACATTCAGCAAGGCTTCTTGTTCTTCTTTGAATTTTTCATTCCTATAAATAATAGTATTAAGTCCTCCACAAGTAAATTCAAATTGTGGTGGTTTAAGTCCGTATGAATCAAAAGCAGCGCATACTTTTTCAATGCCTCGTCCCCAAGTCTCAATGTAGCCAGCGCGGTAGAACACTGCAGAAATCAGTTTGTTGCGTGGTTTTGACTTGTGTGGTTTAAGTAGGTCGGAAGGTTCCATACCGTCGGGCAACAGGCCGTCGTTCCAAAGTTCCACACGGTCGTTATACACTTTCATCTGTATAGCGACACCCATATAGTCCTTGTGGCATATTGCATTGTTGATGAGTTCGCGGAGTGCGTCTTCAGGAATTTCCAGTTTTTCAATCCTTTGCAAACCTTCGTATTGGATATGCGAAATCAAGTATTTGGACCTCAGCAGTTCAATCACTTTTTCGGTCATCTGGATAATGTTTCCTTCGACAACATCTTGGAACATAAGGTCGCTTTCAGAAACCCCAAACCTACCGATTTTAAATTCAGAACCAGGAAAATACCTCTGTGGATTCTCGGCAAAAAGCAAAAGAGCTGCGTTCCTCAGTTTGCCGTCGTCGGTAATGAGATTAAGGTTGTCGAGTATGGTTTCGGTAGAGTCGGAGAGGGCACTTGATGGCATACGCGATGCTCGTATTGCGTGGTTAAGGAAATAATCAATCGCTGTACGGCTTATGCGATTGAGTGTGGCGGTTTCGTGAGGAATGTCGTCCCACGACCGTCCCAATTTTTTTAGCAGGAATTGTTGCAAGGCAATGCCTTTGAGTTCCTGTTTTGTTGAACCGCTGCGATAATGGTAGGCACCATTTAGCGAAATAGGAATATTGCTCGGTTGTACCTTTATTTCAAGGTATTGCAAATTGTCTTTTGCCAAGATGTTGACATCAGCTATAATGCCGAGGCGTGTGGCGATTTTGTTTGGAATATCTTCCGAAAGCCTGTGAATGTTGTCCACACCCTTGATGTTGCCTTTGTCATCAATACCAATGTATATCGTACCACCTTGTGCATTGGCAAATCCGCACACCCATTTAAGGTATTCGTCTCTCCAAGTCAACTTGTATTCAGTATTTTGTGATTCGTTATTCATTGATATTTATTTTGTCACAAAAATATAGTTTTGGTTTGGATTGGCAAAAAGGTTCAATTATCAATTATCAATTATCAATTGTCCATTATCCATTGTTAATTGTCCATTATCCATTGTTAATTATCCATTCTTCATTCTCTCCTTAAACACATCATACACAGGTATATTCAATGCTTCAGACAGTTCTGCGGTGATTCTTTCCGAATTCATTATGTATCCGCTTGGCGAGGTGGGGTTTACGCAGACGGCAATGAGCTTTGTCCGTAGTAGAACCATTATTTTTCCACCTTTGGACAAGTAGGAGTAGAGCGATTCGGGGGTGACAAAAATCCTTGTAAAATCCTTGACAATCAATGTGGTGTTCTGAATTTCCTTCTGCATTCGCAGAAGGTTCAAAACCTTGTCGGTGACGATTCCGCTGGCGAAAATGGTAGTGCCGAACTCAAAAAGCTTGTCCTTTTTGTTTTCGAGCAATAGGGTGGAGTCGATGCCAAGGTCGTGGACTTCGTTGTTGCCGTCTATTGCCCAGATGCCTCGTTCGGTGCGCAGAAGTTCGTCGCTTGCAGGCGATTCGTATGCTTCGATGTTTATCAGGTTATAGACGAATTTGGTCTTGCGGATGAGTTCGTTGGCATCGTGCGAGACGGCAGCTCCTGTCGAAAGTATCATGCAGTCGGTAACCGATGGAGAACCAAGCGATTTGCGCGACAAAGCTCCGTCGATAATGGTAAGTTGACTGCCGTAGCCTTGCATTTCGCCGATTATGTCCTTTATCCACATTGTGCTTGTAGGTCCCGAGAAAATCAGTTTGCCGCGCGATTTTGCTCTGGCGGTCACAAGTCGTCCCAGCGAAGTGCTTTGCTTCGAGATGTTCAGTATCTCCGATGTTATTTTGCGTGTGCGGTAGTGGTTTTCGGAGGTTGTGAACAGTGTGCCCGGATATATTTCGATTTCGGGCTTGTGCGTCTTGGTTACCTGGTCAACATTTTCGCCGTCGATGCCGATTGAGGTTATGGCGATTCTTGTTCCGCTGTCGCGTAGCCTACCTATAATATAATTAAGGCACTCCGTCTTGCCGGTGTTCTTTTCCATTCCGACAATCGACAACGACTTGTGCTTCAATATTTCGCTGATAAACGGCATCTGCTTAGGTTTGAATAAATAAAGGCGTGATTAACACGCCTTTATTCAATCAGCATATTTCTGTTTTATTTCTTTACGTGACGTTCCTTACGAGCGAGGTTGCTTGGTTCGAGAGCCATCTGTTCGCCCTTCATCAGACGGAGAACGCCTTCGGGCTTAATCTTCGACTCTTCGCTTGCAGGAGTCTGGTTGTCAACATAATCGGTTGGCTGCGAGTAGGTTGTGATAACGCCTTCGTAGTTGCGGAGGATAACCTTTGTCGGGCTTTCCGAAATCAAGTAGTTAGGCATTACAGGAATCTTTCCGCCACCACCGGGAGCGTCAACTACAAATGTAGGAACTGCGTAGCCCGATGTGTGTCCGCGAAGGCCTTCAATTATTTCGATACCCTTTGAAACTGGGGTGCGGAAATGTTCGAGACCCATAGAGAGGTCGCACTGGTAGATGTAATACGGACGAACTCTCATCATTACGAGCTTGTGAACCAACTTCTTCATGATATCAACATTGTCGTTGATGCCGCGGAGCAATACCGACTGGTTGCCTAAAGGAACACCTGCATTAGCAAGACGAGCGCAAGCTGCTGCCGATTCTTCGGTAACTTCGTTCGGGTGGTTGAAGTGGGTATTTAACCATATCGGGTGGTACTTCTTGAGCATTTCGCAGAGGCTGTCGGTTATACGCTGCGGGCATACAACTGGAGTTCTCGAACCGATACGGATGATTTCTACATGAGGTATTGCTCTTAGTCTCTGAATGATAGATTCGAGCATTGCATCATCGACCATAAGAGCGTCGCCACCCGAAAGGAGGACATCGCGAACCTGCGGAGTGCGTGCTACATAGTCGATAGCTGCCTGTATGCGTTCCGATGGCGACTGGCAGTCGTGCTGACCGGCGAATCTGCGGCGTGTGCAGTGGCGGCAGTACATCGAGCACATGTCGGTGATGAGGAACAGAACTCTGTCGGGGTAACGGTGGGTAAGTCCAGGAACTGGCGAATCCTCGTCCTCGTGAAGCGGGTCGAGCAAATCGGCTGCCGACTGGTGAAGTTCTGCGGCGGTAGGTATAGCCTGCTTGCGGACAGGGTCGTTCGGGTCATCTGGGTTAATGAGGCTCAGGTAGTATGGAGTGATAGCCATACGGAGAGTCTTCAGCGACTTTGCAACGCCTTCTTCCTCTTCGGGAGTCAGCTTCACATATTTTTTCAGTTGTTCGAGAGTCTCGATTCTGTTTCTTACTTGCCATTTCCAGTCGTTCCATTCTGCATCGGTAACATTCGGAAACATTTCTTTTCTTCTGCTTGCCATATATTTTACAATCTAATTTTTGAAAAACAATTTACAATAATGCCATTTCTTTTGGCGACTGCAAAGGTAAATCTTTTTGGCGAATAATGCAAGGCGTTGTTAGCTTTTGTTGTTGCTATCTACTAATTGAAATTTCTTATATGATTAAAAACCAAATGGTTATTATGAAAATCTACAAATGACTGAAAAAAATTTCCACAAATGACTGAAAATTCAAAAATCAAAGTGGTAACATAAAGGTTATTAGTGCTTTATATGAGAAACTGCTCGGAATTTCCGGGCAGTTTTTTTGTGGATATAATTGACGAAAACGGAGTCCGCAAATATTTCCAATTCTCATTAAATTTGTTTCATAATTATGGTTAAGAATAATGCAAGGCGTTGTTTGTTTTTCAATCGTTTCGGTAGCATTGATTGTCGGTATATTTGTTGAGAGAAAAGTTTTCTTACTTGTGATTTGAAACAAAAAAACGAAAAATATACTTGTGATTTGAAACAAAAATTTTGAAAATATACTTGTGATTTGAGACAAATGTTGTATCTTTGTGCCGAAAATACAATGAGTTATGTTCGGTAGATTAGTAATGTCAGATTTGAGGCATTGGGCGGAGTCTCCAACTCGCAAACCTTTGGTGCTTCGTGGTGCCCGTCAGGTTGGAAAGTCAACTTTGGTAAAGGAGTTCGGAAAGGAGTTTGATGTTTTCATATCCTTGAACCTTGAGAGGCGAGAACACCGAGATTTGTTTGCATACGACATTGATGATGTTGTCCAGCTTATATTTGTAAAGGCAAACAAGTCGATAGATAGCAATAAGAGGACTTTACTTTTCATCGATGAAATACAGAATTCTCCGCAGGCTGTTGCTTTGCTGCGTTATTTTTACGAAGATTATCCATGGTTGTATGTGATTGCGGCAGGTTCCCTGCTTGTCACTTTGTTCGACCAGCATGTGTCGTTTCCTGTTGGGCGGGTTCAGTATATGCACCTTAGTCCATGTTCGTTTAGTGATTTTCTCGGAGCAATGAATCAGACTATGCTGAAGCAAAATGTTGAAAATCTTTCTGTTAGCGAAGCAATGCATCCTATGGTAATGGATATGTTTTCAAAGTTTGCGCTTGTTGGCGGTATGCCCGAAGCCGTGGCGATATATGCCGAGAATAGGGATATTGTTGCGGTTTCGAAAGTGTATGCCAATTTGTTGCGCAGTTACAGCGAAGATGTAGAAAGGTATGCACGAAACGAAACAATGAAGAATGTTATTAGGCTTATTCTCAAAAACGGGTGGACGCATTCTGCCGAACAGATAACTCTTGGCAATTTTGCCGAATCGGGTTATAAGTCGCGTGAGGTGGGTGAGGCATTGCGTGCTTTGGAACGGACATACATTCTTGAACTCGTATATCCGGTTACAAGCGGTATTTTGCCCGTTCTTCAGGAGCACGCACGAAAGCCAAAGATATTCTTCCACGATGCGGGCTTAATCAATTATGCTTCAAAAATTCAGCAGGAGGTCATGGCGTCGCGAAACATAATGGATACATGGCGAGGAAAATTGGCGGAACAGATGGTTGCTCAGGAACTGCTTTCGGGAAGTATGAATGCCGAAGCTCACCGTGACTTTTGGGTGCGCAATACTAAAAGTGCAACTTCTGAACTTGATTTCGTTTATGTCTATGAAGGTCGCGTTATCCCAATAGAAGTAAAGGCTGGGCATAATTCGCATTTGAAATCGTTGCAGATATTTATGGAAAGCACCGACCACGATTTTGCCGTACGCGTGTGGAACAATTCATTGCAAATTGACGAGGTTGTTACTAATGGCGGAAAAAAGTTTCGTCTATTAAGTTTACCATTCTACTATGTACATCTGCTTGAAAGGGTTTTAGATAAATTCCTGAGCCATTAGTTGGTGACAATTTCGCTAACTAAAAAAACTTGTGATATTTAAAGAATGTCAGTATTTTTGTCAAGCCATAAAAAAAGGATAAACATGAAAAGTCAAAAAGCATACAAATGGTTGCGCGGCCTGTTGCAGGCTTCGGCTTTTACTTCGGTGATGTTCATTATGCAGGCTTGCTACGGCACACCAAACTATCGCAACGAAGAGAGCTTCAGTTATGAGGTGAAGATGTCGGGCGTGGTTACCGACAGTGCTTCGGCTCAGCCTCTGTCGGGGATTTTTGTCTCTGCCGACATATCCGATGAAGTTGCAGTTTCCGACGAAAACGGGCAGTTCAGCTTGTCATTTATGGTCTATAGTGATAGCGAAGATGGCTACAACCTTAATTTTTCGGATTCCTTGGACCGTTACGCACCGCTCGACACGCTAATTGTTTCCGATTTTTCCGACATTAACATCTCGCTTGCTGCAAAGTAGCCTATGCTTCAGGCATTTCATAACTATTTCCGCAGGAAGGAAACCCAGCTTCACGAACTCAACTACCTTTTCTGGGAATGTACTCAGCGCTGCAACCTGAATTGCCGTCACTGCGGTTCGGATTGTACTGCTTCGTCGGCATTGAAGGATATGCCGTTCGAGGATTTTCTGAAGGCGATTTTGCCTTTGGAGAAACGCTATTCGCGAAATTCTGTGTTTGTTGTCATTACCGGCGGAGAACCTCTTGTCCGTCCCGACCTTGCCGAATGTGGACGCGAGTTGCGCCGACACGGATTCCCGTGGAGCATTGTCACAAATGGTTTTGCCTACGATTCGGCTGTGCATCGCCGGCTTATGTCGGCAGGAATGTGCAGCATAACGGTAAGTCTCGACGGTCTGCGCGACACACACGATGCTTTCCGCAAGCGTGCTGGTAGCTTTGACCGTGCAATGAACGCCATCGACTTGATTGCCAGCGAGAAAAACTTGCCGACTTACGACATTGTAACTTGCGTAAGTCCGATGAATTTAAGTCAGTTGGGCGAGATGAAGCAGATTCTGATTGAGCATAAGGTAAAGGCGTGGCGTTTTTTCACCATTGCGCCGATTGGCAGGGCGGCTACCGACGATGGCTTGAGGCTCGACGGCACTCAGCTGAAGCAACTTATGGACTTTATAGTTGCCACGCGCAAGGAGGGGAGGATTGATGCTAAGTTCAGTTGCGAGGCTTATCTTGGAAAGTACGACCGCAAGGTTCGTGACTGGCATTATTTCTGTCGTGCCGGCATAAACATCGGTTCTGTGCTTGCCGACGGTTCGATTTCCGCTTGTCCCAACATCGATAGGCGTTTTGCGCAGGGAAACATCTATACCGATGATTTTCTTGATGTTTGGGACAACAAGTTTGATAAGTTCCGCAACAGGGACTGGATGAAATGTGGCATTTGTGCCGATTGCCGTGAGTACAAGAATTGCCTTGGTGGTGCAATGCACTTGCATACGGCTGATTGCTGTGAGATTATGGAGTGCCACTGGAGAAAGATGATGACCTGCGGCGTTTGAGTGGCTTCGCCGTTTGAGGGTTTGAATGGCTTCGCCGTTTGATGGTTTCTCCGCCCCCTGAGCTTCGGTTGCTGAGCTTGTCGAAGTATCGAAGGGTGGCTTCGCCGTTTGAGGAGTTTAAAGGTCAAGAGTTCAATGTTTAATGTTGTTTTGTTCCAACTGTTTACTACACATTTCATTTTCACTCTTCCACTTTGTTCCAGTCCTTCCACGAGATATATTTTATGCCGTTGATTTCGCAGGTGAGGTAAAAATCTAAAGTCTGCACTAGGAAAAATCTAAAGTTTATACTGGTAAAAATCTAAAGTTTTGAGCAAGAATTTTTTGAAAAATTTAGTGTTTGTTTTGTAGTGTATTGATTATTAATGGTTTATAGTTGTAGAATATGTATCAGTTCTATGACGAATGGATTGTCGCGAGTGTTAATGATTCAATGTTTATCATTTTTGGTTGTGATTTGCTTTAAAATGTTTGAGCGAACCGAATGCAGAGCAAAACAAACGTAGGACTTTTGCTATGCTGAGGTGAAGCCAAACATCTTGCAAAAAATTTGTATCTTTGACATTCTAAAACAACGATTGGATAATCAGTGATTGTCCTTTTGTTGTTGTGATTTGCTTTAAAATGTTTGAGCAAACCGAATGCAGAGCAAAACAAACGTAGGACTTTTGCTATGCTGAGGTGAAGCCAAACATCTTGCAAAAATTTGTATCTTTGACGCTCTTTAAACAACCTTCCGATATGTTTTTTGCCGATGCCGACGTTGTGATTTGCTTTAAAATTTGTATCTTTGACGCTCTTTAAACAACATGCATCCATATCGCAAGCTGTAAAATAAGGTTGTGATTTGCTTTAAAATTTGTATCTTTGACGCTCTTTAAACAACTTCCAAGCTCCAACCAATTATGTGCTTTTGTTGTGATTTGCTTTAAAATTTGTATCTTTGACGCTCTTTAAACAACTTCGTTGCCCGAAGCACTTGCGCCTGTTACGTTGTGATTTGCTTTAAAATTTGTATCTTTGACGCTCTTTAAACAACAATATGTCTGCAACCAGTTTTCAAGGGTCGGTTGTGATTTGCTTTAAAATTTGTATCTTTGACGCTCTTTAAACAACTTGTGCCGACCAAGTACGATGACAAGGTTGTTGTGATTTGCTTTAAAATTTGTATCTTTGACGCTCTTTAAACAACATCAATAACGGGGGGCGCAATGCCCCCATTGTTGTGATTTGCTTTAAAATTTGTATCTTTGACGCTCTTTAAACAACAACAGCCTCTCTTTAACGACTCTCAAACCCGTTGTGATTTGCTTTAAAATTTGTATCTTTGACGCTCTTTAAACAACTGAGCAGTTTTTCCAACTTCTTCATTCGCAGTTGTGATTTGCTTTAAAATTTGTATCTTTGACGCTCTTTAAACAACGATGGTAAGTGAATAGTTATTTTAACTATAGTTGTGATTTGCTTTAAAATTTGTATCTTTGACGCTCTTTAAACAACGCAACGAAATGGCGTATATTTCCAATAATAGTTGTGATTTGCTTTAAAATTTGTATCTTTGACGCTCTTTAAACAACAACAAGACATCTCGGTAGTTTGCTGTTGGGGTTGTGATTTGCTTTAAAATTTGTATCTTTGACGCTCTTTAAACAACAAATGGTTACCTAAGTTCAACTTAGAAGTGCAAGTTTAGTTTGTCATTTGCCTGCAGGCAAATGACAAACTAAACAAAGATTCAAAAGCAAACAAAAAAAGGGAG
>CACYQN010000005.1 GCA_902776565.1 uncultured Bacteroidia bacterium | reverse complement strand
ATGTTGCTGCATTGTCGAAATAGACAAGCGGCTTGTTATGAACCTTTTCTGAAAGTATCGGGAAGTCCTTCCTGATTTCTTTTACATCAAAATTCACTTTTTTGAAATTTAATTATTCTACTATAAGTTTGCTGACACTTACATTGTTGCCGTTGTATGACTTCAAAGTGTAAACGCCCTTTGCTTTGTTTGTTAGGTCGATAGTTGTATTGTTGGCATTAATGTTCTGCTGCATTACGAGTTTTCCTGTAATGTCGTAAACTTCAATGCTTTCGATGTTTTCACCACTGATGTTGAACATTCCGTCCGATGGGTTGGGGTAGATGCTGTTGACAACATTTTCTTCTGCAATATTTGTAACATAGTAGTCGCTGACCTTGAACCTCTTCGACTGCATTACGCGGCCTTGAGTGTGGTTCTCAACCCAAACTACAACCTTGCACTTTGAAATGTCGTAGTCGTTGCTTACAGTGATTGTGTAGCTTGTGCTGAACTGGTTGTTTTCGTCAAATGTTGCTACTGTGCCGTTTGCGTTGGGGTACATTACGCGGACGAGGTTGTTGATTTTTCCTGCTACGCCCCAGTTGTAGTTGATGTCCTCTGCAAGTGCTGCAATCACTACTATTTGGTCGTTGCCAAAGTATTCCGAAAGTTTTTCAGCGGTAACATTCAATGTGAATGTCTTGCTTCCTACTTCGGTCTGTGTCAATTCTGCAGTAAGGTTATATATAGAATTGATATTCTTTACGTGATTGTAGTAAATGGTATATGCTTCTTGCATTTCTGATACATTTGTTGTTGCGCCAGACATTCCAACATATCCGTCGAATACAATTGATGGAGTGCCATCAAAGCCATAGTTCTGACCGAACACATTGTTTTTTCCTGCCCAGTAGTTGAAACGGTTATTTGACTCTGTGTATCCGTATGTGTCGGTTATGTGTTGGTCGAGAACAATAATATCGAAAGTTCCTGCAGCCTCCATATTGTCGAGAGCCTTTGCTGCGTATGGGCAATAGCCGCAACCTCTGTATGAGAAAACTTCGGCAAGTACGAATTCTCTTTCAACGCTACCTTCTATAACTGCCTGTGCGGAGTTTGATGTATTTGAATAGCCGATTGCTGCTCCACAGTATGCCTGTACATTATATTCGTATGAACCGGGGTAAACATGAGTATCGGTGTATGTGGTTTCCGTAGTTGTGGCAACAACTTCATGGTCGCGCAAAATTGAGTAATAAACAAGTTGAACGTTGTCAGCAGGTTCCCAGTTAAGTACGACATCGCTTTCGTTTTGTACTGTGGCAGTGAGGTTTGTTGGTGCTGCTGGAGCAGGAACTTGTTCAATTACAAGGTCATCTATGTAGTAAAGTCCAGACTGGTTGTTGGCAGTGTGCGAGTAGAAGTCGATGGCATCAAGTTTGTTGACTCCGCCTGCATTTGTTCCTCTGCTCCATCGGTAAGAGATTACAAGTTCATCGTTCAGATAAAAATCAACCCAGTCGTTGTCGAGGTCAACAAAATGCTGAATTTTTGTCCACGAGTCAGCAGTGTACGAATGTGTGTACTGGCTTTGGTTGGCATCGACTGTGACTGTGCCGTCGTTGAATGTCAACTGGATACCCCATTTTGAGTTTTGACCGTTGAAGTCCTGCAGGATATTGTAGTAGCCAGTGTGTCCTGTAGGGATGTACATATAGAATTCAACTCTGTAGCGTCCTGTAGTAAGGTCGTTCATATTGAAGATTACATCGGTTTCGGTAGAACCGTTGATGTATGATTTCATTGACTTAGTTCCGTTGTGAGCCTGTTCTTCGCTTACAAGTCCACCAAGAACGCCGGAACCCCACATTTCCCATTGCGGAGCTGCTACGGTTGACATATACGAGCCAGCATCGTACGACTCAAAGTTTTCGTTTACAACCTGCTGTGAATTTGCAGTGATTGACATCAGCATTGCTGTTGCCATTGCGATAATTAAATAATAAAATCTTCTCATAAGACAAAAAATTGATGTTAATAATGCACAAAGATAAAACAAATTTGGAATTTATGATTTGGAATTTGTGATTTTTTTGATTGAAATTATAAATTAGGCAATTGTAGAGACGCAGCATGCCGCGTCTCTACAAATTATCCATTATCCATTATCAATTGTCCATTGTCCATTTTCCATTGTCAATTATTCAAGGTAAATCTTTCCGCTTTTGTCGCTTCGGTTCAATTTCTTGTATTGCTCGGCCTTGTGTTTAACAACCATAATGAAATTGTAGGCATTCATGCTGTTGATGAAGTCGGCGGAAAAATTGCACCAGTCGAGGAACTTGTATGTTTCTGCTTGTGTAAAACCTGTCAGTTCCATAATTTGACTGTTAGTTATGCGTTCTTCAATAAGTTGGCTAACCTTGTCTTTTTCTTGAAGTTCGGCGAGTTTCTGCCGTTCTTTGCCTTCCTTGCTGAATTTTTCGTAAAGTGCTGTAATTGGACTGAACGAGAATCCTGCACTGCTATTGTCGGTTCGGTTGTAGAAACTGATGGCGGCCTGTTTTACAGGAAAATTTTGTTGCGCATAAATATAGTCGTCATCGGGAAGGTTCATGGTGGTGACTTCGTATTTAAGCTGGTTGTAGCGCCACTCAAAAATGTCAACGCTCGGTAGCATATATGCAGTTGTTTTCATCTTGACAATAAGCGGTTCGTTTCGTTCAACTGCCTTTTCGTCGATTACAACGTGCTTGCGTTCGTAGCCGAGCATCGAGAAACGTATTGTATCGTACATTTTTGCCGACAATGCAAAGTAGCCTGACGTGTCGCTTATTGTGCCTTCGCGTCGGTGTTTGATTGATATGTTGGTGTATATCAGGGGTTTATTGGTTTCTTCGTCAAGGACATAGCCGGCAATAATCACGCGGTCGTCCATCTTGATGAACTGTGAAAATGAAAAATTGCAGCAAAATACTGCTATCGTTGTGACTAGTAATATCTTGACTGCAATTTTCATCGTGAATACAATTTATTTCACGAATTCTAAAACCGAATCGGTTATGTATTTCAGTGTTTCTTCGCTGAGTTCGGTGTTCATAGGCAGAGCCATTACCGATTCGCACAACTTGTCGGTAACGGGGAATGCGTTCGGGTCTGACTTGAATCCCTGAAATGCTTTCTGTTTGTGC
Organism: uncultured Bacteroidia bacterium; assembly: GCA_902776565.1. Taxonomy (GTDB): domain Bacteria; phylum Bacteroidota; class Bacteroidia; order Bacteroidales; family ML635J-15; genus Bact-19. Next base: position 148,490 of record CACYQN010000005.1, on the reverse strand, counting down.
AATGGGATAGGATAGTACACTGCCGATGCAATTCCTTTTGCTTTAAGGTGTTCCATAAGCGCGGTACGGTCAACGCCATTGAGACGGACAACATATTGGTGGAAAGTGTGAGTGGTCTTGTCGGCACGTTTGGGTGTGCTGATTTTAGGGCAGTTGGCGAAAGCCTTGTCGTAGAAGTCGGCAGCCTTGCGACGTGCGTTGTTGTATTCGTCCAAGTGAGGCAATTTTGCGCGGAGAACTACTGCCTGAATGGTGTCGAGGCGCGAATTTACGCCAATGCGGTCGTGGTGGTAGCGGATTTCCATACCGTGGTTGACGATGGAGGAGATTTTTTCGGCAAGTTCGGCATCGTTGGTGAACAATGCTCCGCCGTCGCCGTAGCAACCGAGGTTTTTCGACGGGAAGAACGACGTGCAGCCGATGTGACCGATTGTTCCGGCCTTTTTCACGGTGCCATCAGAGAAATGGTAGTCGCTGCCTATTGCCTGTGCGGTGTCCTCGATGACATATAGGTTATGTCGGCGTGCAATGTCCATAATGCGTTCCATATCGGCGCACTGACCGAAAAGATGTACGGGAACTATTGCCTTTGTGCGCGGAGTGATAGCCTTTTCAATCTCGTCGGGGTTGATGAGATATGTTTCTGGGTCAACATCGACCATAACAGGTGTAAGTTGTAGCAGGGCGATAGTTTCAACCGTTGCGATGAAAGTGAAGTCGGTGGAGATAACCTCGTCGCCGGGTTTCAGTCCGAGAGCCATCATTGCAATTTGCAGGGCGTCGGTGCCGTTGCCGCAGGTTATCACGTTGCCAACGTTTAGATATGTAGCAAGTTCCTTGCGGAAATCCTTGACATCCTGACCGTTAATAAATTCGGTGTTATTTATCACTCTTGCAATACCGCTGTCAATTTCGTCTTTTATTTTAAGGTATTGCGACTTTAAGTCAACCATCTGTATCATACTCGAAAATTTTTTGCAAATATATGAAGAATGGCGATAATTCGCCATCTTCATCGCTGGAACTTTTTTCCATCATTCGCTTTTACGCAAGTTCCAAAATTTTTTTCACTACGCTGTTCTTCGGACTAATGTCGGGCAGAAACTCAAATGACTTGTCAAATTCTGCTATCTCGTTTAAATCCAGCAGGTATTCTTCCGTCTTGTCCTTCGCGTTTGTGCTAATTGTGTAAAAATACGTGTAAACATCTGTCATAGGCGAATATATTTTGTTTGTGAGTATAACGGATGTCTGTAGGTTTTATTATATAAATATGAAATAATTTTTTCAGATGTTTATGAAGTCAGATTTTACCTATATTTTATAGGTGGAGAAAGAAAATATATTTGCAAATTGTCAAGAGCAATAACTTTTTTGTGTATTGCCAACTAAAAGGCTTATCTTTGCAAAAAAATAAGATATCATGAACTTATCGGATTTGACAGGACATAGGAACTTTTTCCTTATTGCAGGACCTTGTGTGGTCGAGAATCTTGAAATAACCTACGAAACGGCCAAGACGGTGAAGTCTGTCTGTGAGAAACTTGACATCCCGTTTGTTTTCAAGTCGTCGTACCGCAAGGCTAACCGTAGTAGCATTAGTTCGTTTACCGGAATAGGTGACGAGGCAGCACTTGAAATTCTTGCCAAGATTAAGCGCGAACTCAACGTCCCGATTTGCACCGACATTCATGCGCCCGAAGAGGCCGCTTTTGCTGCGCAGGTCGCCGACATCGTGCAGATTCCTGCTTTCCTTTGCCGTCAGACCGACTTGCTTGTCGCTGCTGCAAAAACCGGTAAGATTGTGAATATCAAGAAGGGACAGTTTCTTTCGCCCGAAGCTATGAAATTTGCTGCGCAGAAGGTTGTCGATGCTGGCAACAGCAATGTGATGCTTACCGAGCGCGGTACAACTTTCGGCTATACCGACTTGGTTATCGACTTCCGTGGCATTCCGACAATGAGGCAACTTGGTTATCCTGTTGTGCTTGATGTTACCCATAGCCTTCAGCAGCCGAACCAGACCAGTGGCGTAACTGGCGGACTACCGCAGATGATTGAGGCTATGGCAAAGGCTGGCGTTGCTGTAGGTGCCGACGGTTTGTTTATGGAAACTCATCCGAATCCTGCCGTGGCAAAGTCCGATGGTGCAAATATGCTGAGACTTGACCTTTTGGAAGATTTGCTGGTTAAGTTGGTGCGTGTTCGGGAGGCTATTTTGTAACAGCTATTCGCCGTATTGACTAAATTCGACCAGCCGTTCTTTTATCCCTTTGTTGTTTTCGTTCAGAAACGCCCTGATTGTGTCGGTAACTATATGTTTGCGGTAGCTTTCGAAGGCATTTAGTAGCGAGTCGGGGACGGTTACTGGATAAATTCTGAATTGCTTGCGTCCGTTGTTTGGCGGATTTGATACAAAATATAGCGAGTAGTCGCAATTACTGATGCGTACGGTGCTGTCTTTTTCCAAGTCGAGGCGGATGGTCATTTCCGCGTATGTGTTTTGTCTGGTGCTGTTAGATAGGAAATTGCCGAGCGAGTATGCCAGCAGATGCTTTTCTCCTGTAATGCTGTCGGTGCGGATTTCTATCGGTTCCACAACATGCGGATGACCGCCAATGATATGAGTAACACCTTTATTAAATAGCCAGTCTGCCAATTTCTTTTGAGAAATGTCGGGTTCTAACATGTATTCCACACCCCAGTGCATGAAGGCAATGATAGCATCTGGTTCCATGCTTTTTGCCTTTTCGATGTCAATGGAAATTTTTGTAGTATCGATGCGGTTTACAATGTTTGGTGCGTGGACTGTTGCTCCATTTATTGCGTAAGTATAATTGAGCATGGCGATGCAGAATCCGTTTTTCTCGACCAGTAGGGGATAGTTTCGTTCGAAAGATGCTGTGTCTAAATATGTTCCAAGGTGTTGTATTCCAACTGAATCCATCACGCGTATGGTGCGTTCAAGTCCTTGCTGTCGCCTGTCGCAGGTGTGGTTGTTGGCAGTAAGCATAATGTCGAAGCCTGCTGTTTTGCAATCGACAAGGTATTTGTCGGGGGCGCAGAAATTAGGATAGCCGTGGTAGGGTGGACCGTCCAGTGTTGTCTCGAAGTTGGCAACGGCAATGTCGGCACATTCAATTTCGTGCTTTACATATTGGAAACACTCGCTGTAGTCGTAGGTGCCGTCATCTTGCAGTGCCATCTTGAATTGTAGGTCGTGCTGCATAAGGTCGCCAGCAAACAAAAGCGAGATGCGGTATGTGGTGTCTTTGGGAGGAACTTCTTCCGCAACGGTATCTGTTTCTGGTGGCGGTGGCGTTTCAGAGGTTTGCTTTTGCTTACAACTGGTTGCTAATGCAATGATTAGCAATGTGGTAAGTAAAATCTTTGTATGGTTATATCTGCGATTCATTGTTGAGTCGCGCCATGGCACGACAGTACGATTATTGTTTTTTATCGGCTTTTAGCCTTTAAGCCTTTCAGCCTTTTAGCCTTTCTAGAACATCATTCCGCCTGGACGTTTCTTCATGTCCTGCATAAACTTGTAAACCTGTGCGTTGTATTCGGCAACGGTCATTGTCTTGGTTTTCTTCTTGTACTTTGGCTTGTCGATTTTCACAGGAGTGTCGCTCATGGTGATAGTTTTTGCTGCATAAATCTGTCCTCCGCCGTAGAGGTCAATCTGGAGAATCATGCCCGGAAGTCCGTAATATACATCAGGACCGTAGGGGATAGGCATATCGAGTGCAAACCAAGCGGTAATTTCCTGACCCATAATGGTGTCGTTGTAGGTTGCGCTCATGCAGATGTGTCCGGCAACTTCCTTCATTGCATTGGTGACTTTCCATTTCATTTTCGGAATGCTGTCGTCAACGATGCTAAGTTTTCCCATCTGGCGGATGACATAGCAGACTTTGTTTTTCTCCTTGTTGCTGTAGATTGTGTGTTCTTCGGTTGCGCCACCCCATCTGTCCATGGTTTCTTCTACAATTGGTTCGTAGAGAGTTTCCGAAGCTGTGAATTTCAGTTCGGCCTTCGACTTGCGGAATTTCCATTCCTCTTTCCACGAATAGGTGTCCATTTTCCTGTCAGGCATAAACCATTTCATCATCTTCTCCACATCGGTAGTTATTTCGTAAACGATTGTGCCCGATGTCTGTTGTGCGCTTGCAAAACTTGTGGCAAGTGCGATTATCGCTGTTAGTATGATTGTTCGTTTCATCTTTTTTTGTTTTTGGTTTGGACGATGCATGCATCGTCCTTTACTTCTTTTCCTTTACTTTTTTTCTTTTAGAACTCCATCATGTCAACTCCGCGTCTGCCTTTGTCCTGGAAGCCCTTCATGTTGTATGAGAAGGTAAGCATATAGTATCTCGATAGGGTTGGTGATTCGCGGTAGTAAACCGTGTTGGACGATGCATACTGGGCAATCGAAACGCTCTGGTTCAGAAGGTCGCAGGCTGCGAGACGAAGCTCAAACTTGTTGCCCTTGCCAAGGTACTGCTTTATTGAAACATTCAGGATGTGCATATCTGGATTGTTGGTAAACTCGTTGTTCATATACTTGTTGTACTTATAGTTTGCTTCCAAGTAGGTGCGACCGAACATCTGCCACTTGATTGATGTGCCGACATTGTAGTTCGTTGTCTTGTTGTTGTTGAAGTAGTTTTCCGACTTGTAGGTCGTAGTTGAGTAGCCGTAGCGACCGTTTATTCTCCAAGTAAGTTTGTCCGAGAGGTTTATCTGGAAGGTAAGGCTTGGAGTGAACGAATTGCTCTGCGACAAGTTTTCGACACCATTGATGAAAATCGGGTTCTGGTCGTAGCCGTAGCGGAAGCCTAAGTGGGTTGTAAATTTTGACTTTACGATAGGAAGTTCCAGATGTATATTAGCACCTGCTTCGTGTCCGCCGTGTACAATTTCCGGGGTGCGAACATTCCTGTATCCAAGACCATCCACATATTCGATTTTTTGGTTGTAGGTTATAAGGTCTGGCTGATACGAATAGTCAAGATTTATAAATGCTCCCATAAATGAAGCTCGGTTGTGATAGCCGAACATTGCACTAGTATAGTGCGAACTGGTGTACGAAAGGTTAGGATTTCCATTTACTACATACAGAGGGTCCATATTGGTAGAAATCGGTTGCAAGTATGCAAAATCTGGTTCATCGATGTCGTACGAATAGTCAAACGACATCCAGATGTTGTTAGGCGACTGCCAGTTTAATTCGAAGTAGGGGATAAGGCTTCCGTAGTTGCGTCTGAGTGGGTCGCCATTGACATTTGCACGGGTGTATTTGCCGTTCTGCTGCAAGTTCTTGTATGCTGCTCCTGCGTTGATATACAATCCGTTGAACGAATATGCAAATGCAACTCCGAGACGATTGTAGAAGAGGTCGCGCTGCGAAATTAGCGACAGCGAATCAATGGCGGCATTAGACTGAAGTTCGTCCTGTGCTTCGTGCGAAAGCTTTTCTGTGTTCATCGCGAAATTGTAGAAAGTGCTGAATGTGAATCGTTTGCCTATAGGTTCAACATACATTACGCTCGATTTCAGATTGTTGGTGTTTTTGTTCTGCGACGAAGCAACCTTTATGCGCTCGTCTGGTGTTGTGGCATTGAAGAATTCGTTCAGATTCTCCTCGTTTTCCTTTTCCAGCGCTATTGTATTGTTGTTTTCGGCACTGATGGAGAAAGAGCGTTTGGGTTTCATGAACTTGTGGTTGTAAATCACAAGTGCATTGGTGTTTATGTTGTTGACTTTGTAGTCGCTGATTTCTGAATATTGATTAATAAGGTCGAGATTGCCACCTTGGTACAAGGCGAAATTGTTGTCGTTGTTTCTGTTTCCAGTGAATCTTACATTGATTCTACCGATTATGTAGTCGAGGGAGTCTATTTTCTCCTCGAGGCGAGCCGACAACGAGTGCGAAAAAATCTTATGGGCATTGTAGGAAGTGTCGGTCTTGAAGTACGAGGTGTCGGTAAGCATTGTTTTCTGGTTGGCAAAAATGTCGGCGGTAGAATTAATTTGATTATATGTGTAGTTGGTGTAAAGAATTGTCTTGCCATCGTCGTAGTTGAAGTTTACACCACCGCCGTAGTTCTGTGCGAAGCCGTTGCCGTCCCAATATAGGTTGCTGCCGAATCCGCCCCACCATCCGCCGTTGCCGAATCCGAAATCGCCATTATCGTGGGTGAATGCGCTCGAACCCTTGAATTCCTGCATGTCTTCCCAGTCGGTACGGGTGGAGTTGATGTCGTTGCCGTAGCCGATAACCGAAAGTTGGTACTTGTCGTTGAAGCGGTTGAAACTGCCTTTTGCAAGCCACGGTATGAAGTTGCCGTCGCCCCAGCCAGCGCCAACGCTTGCCTTGCCGAAGTAACCCTTCTTGTATTCCTGCTTCAGTTCGAGGTTCATAACCTTGTTCTGAGTGCCGTCCTTTACGCCGGTAAGCTTTTCCTGCTCCGACTTGTCGTTGTAAACCTGAACCTTTGAAACGGCTTCTGCATCAATGTTCTGAGTGACCATCTTGGGGTCATCACCGAAAAAGTTCTTGCCATCAACATAGACCTTGCTGACATCCTTGCCCATCGACTTTATTCCGCCGTCGGCATCAACTTCAATGCCTGGAAGTTTCTTCAGCAGGTCTTCTACGGTAGAGCCAGGTGCAACCTTGAAAGTTGCTGCATTGTATTCCACGGTATCACCTTTAAATAATAACGGAGCCTGAGCTTCGTGTACAACGACTTCCATAAGCACTTCTGCAATAGGCGACAACTTGAGGTTGCCGAGGTTTATGCTCTTGCCGTCTGTCTTCTTGATGTGCTTCTGGTAGGGCGTGTAGGTGATGTGCGAAATCTTCAGCAAATAGTCGCGGTTTTTCACATTCTTGAACACAAAATGCCCGTCGGTGCCAGAAATTGCATATTCGAGCAGGGTAGAGTCGCTTTCGTTGAGAAGCATTACGGTTGCAAACGGTACTTCCTCGCCAGTATCGGCTTCAATGAGGTTTCCGGAAATTTCAATATTCTGAGCAAAAATCCTTGCAATGCATATTGCCGATAATAATAATAATGTGATAAGCCGCTTCATATATCTATATTTTATGGCACAAAAATATAATTAATTTTTTGTGGAAATTGTACCAAAGAGAGTTTTATGTAAACTTTAACACAACGAGAGTCTAAAAGATTAGAGGAAGACCAGCCCAACATAAGATTTTGAATCTTTGAACTATACAGTCGTTGCTCGCAACGACTCTGCATCGCATTTCTTGAACGTTGAACGTTGAACCAGAAACTTAGACCAGCGCAGCCCTAAAAATTCACCTTCGTTCCCTTATCTATTCCGTACTTGTCGCAAAGCCCTGCGTTGATTTCGATTACATACATTGCAGGGGCCTCGGATGGGAGAGATGTGTCGTCCAAAGTGTTGGTATTCTTGCAGATGCTTACGACTTCGCGTTTTGCGTTTACATAGATTATATCCAAAGGAATCAGCGTGTTGTGCATCCAGAACGAACGCCAATCCTCGTTTTGGAATAGGAAGAGCATACCTTTGTTTTCGTCCATCTGCTTGCGGTACATAAGTCCGCGTGCGTGTTCTTCTTCGTTGGTAGCAAGTTCCATATCAATGCTGAAAATTACAGAATCATTGTCATTTATGAATTGCAGTTCACCGTCCTTACGAAACTCTGGCGGATTGTCGAAGTCGTATTTCTGAACTTTCAGTTCCTTGGTGGGCTTGTTGCCGTTGCTTGAACCTTTGGGTTTAGGAGTTTTGTTGCAAGCCGTTAATGCAATTGCAACTAATAGTATATATGCTAATGCTTTGATTTTCATGCTTATGTATTTTGTAAAGTGTGAAGTTTATAGTAAGTTCCTTGTTTTGCAATAAGTTCGTCGTGCTTTCCTGTTTCCACGATTTTTCCGTTTTCCACGACAATTATTATGTCGGCATTCTTTATGGTTGACAATCTGTGCGCAACGACAACCGAAGTCCTGTTTTTCATCAGATGTTCGATTGCTTCCTGCACCAGTCGTTCCGATTCGGTGTCGAGTGCCGATGTGGCTTCGTCGAGGATGAGGATTGGCGGATTTTTCAGCAAGGCGCGGGCTATGCTTATTCTTTGTCGCTGACCGCCAGAGAGTTTGCAGCCGCCATCGCCAATGTTGGTCTGGAAGCCATTTTCGGTTTCCATAATGAAGTCGTAGGCGTTGGCAATCTTGGCGGCGCGTTCCACATCTTCCTTGGAAATGCCTTCCTGTCCGAGCGTTATGTTGTTGAGAATGCTATCGTTGAATAGGATTGGAATCTGATTTACATATCCCATTAGGCTGCGCAGTTCCTTGAGCTTGTAGTCGCGTATGTTTTTGCCGTCGATTAGGATTTCTCCCTCGGTGACATCGTAGAAACGCGGAATCAGGTCAACAATTGTGGATTTTCCAGAACCGCTCTGACCTACAAGTGCGATGGTTTGCCCTTTCTTAATGGTGAAGTTTATACCGTGAAGCACTTCTGAATCGGCATTGTAGGCGAATTTTACATTGCGGAACTCGATTTCGTGGCAGAATTCGGAAATGTGTTCGTTGCCTTGAGAGTTGATTATCGGGTTTTGTGCATCAAGTATTTCGTTAACACGGTCAACTGATGCCATTGCCTTTTTCACATTGAACCAGCCTGTCGAAAGTGTTTTTGCCGGCTGAATAATCTGACTGAATATTACAAGGTATCCGATGAGTGCTTCTGGCGAAAGAGTGCTGTTTTCCGAAAGAATCATTGTCCCGCCGAAACACAATATTATAATCACTGCTATTGTTCCGAGAAATTCGCTCAGCGGACTTGCAAGAAAACGGCGGCGGTGTACCTTGTTCATCAAGGTAGTGTATTCTTCGTTGGCTTGCTCGAATTTGGTGTCGATGTGGTTTTCGGCATTGAAAGCCTTTATAACGCGCAGTCCACCAATCATTTCATCGATTTGAGCAAGAAGTCCGCCCATCTGTTCCTGACCTGTCATAGAGGTTTTTCTTAGTGACCGACCAGTCTTTCCAATCAGAATACCGAAAATTGGAAGCAGGATGAAAGCGAAAATCGTTAATTTCCAACTAATTACGCACATTGAAATCAGGTAGATGAGGATTTTGAGCGGGTCGCGGAAAAACATTTCGAGCGAACTGCCGATTCCCCAGTCGATTTCCTGCACATCGTTTGTCATCCTAGAGATTATGTTTCCTTTTTTCTCTTCCGTGAAGTAGGCGATTGAAAGATATAATGTCTTTTGGAACAATGAGTTGCGTATGTCCTTTATGACACCGTTGCGAATTGGCACAATGAAATGGTTTGCCAGATATGCAGTTCCTGTTTTCAGAAATGCGGCGATTGCCACGATGCTTGATATTGTAATGAGTGCGGTAAGTTTGCCGTTGTTGTCGATAATTGTTGTGAGCCAGTAGTAGAAGTTGTGCTTCATCGATTCGAGGTCGGTGATGCTCATTTCAACCATATCTCTCACAGGCTCCTGCGTGTTGAAAAGTATCCCGAGAAAGGGAATGACCATAGTGAACGAACAAAGGCTGAATATTGCCGACAGGAAGTTGAACAGAATGTTCAGCACGGCATAGCCCTTGTATGGCAGAATGTATCTTGTGACTTTCAGGATGTCTTTCATATTCCCGTGTAGTTGAACGGTGTTATCTGCATAAGTTCAGCCTTCACATCTTCGCTGACATCGAGTCCGCCGATGAAGTCGATGAAAGTCTGGTGTGTGACTTTTGCGTTTGTCCTTGTGAGAGCCTTGAGAGCCTCGTATGGATTGGGGTAGTTTTCGCGGCGAAGAATGGTCTGAATTGCTTCGGCGACGACCATCCAGTTGTTTTCGAGGTCGGCGTCAATCTTTTCGCGGTTGAGCAAAAGTTTCGACATTCCCTTGTCGAGCGATGCAAGTGCTATAAGTATATGTCCCATCGGTACGCCGAGGTTGCGCAGTACGGTAGAGTCGGTGAGGTCGCGTTGCAGACGGCTGATAGGCAGTTTGCGTGCCAGATGTTCGCAGATGGCGTTGGCGATTCCGAGGTTGCCTTCGGCATTCTCGAAGTCAATTGGGTTCACCTTGTGTGGCATTGCGCTCGAGCCGACTTCGCCAGCCTTGATTTTCTGCTTGAAGTATTCCATCGAGACATAAGTCCAGATGTCGCGGGCAAAGTCGATGAAAATGGTGTTGATTCTAGCCATGCAGTGCATTAGGGCGGCAATGTTGTCGTAGTGTTCGATTTGTGTGGTCGGGCAACTGCGGTGCAGACCGAGGATTTCGTTTACGAACTTGTTGCCGAAAGCCATCCAGTCGATATGCGGGAATGCAACATTGTGGGCGTTGAAGTTGCCTGTTGCTCCGCCGAACTTTGCGCTGAACGGAATTTCTTTCAGCTGGCGAATCTGCTCGTTGAGTCGGACGACAAAGACATTCATTTCCTTGCCAAGTCGAGTGGGGGAGGCTGGCTGTCCGTGGGTGCGGGCAAGCATCGGTATGTCTTTCCATTCGTCGGCAAGTGCGGCTATTGTAGCAACTGTGTTTTCGAGGCGAGGCAGATATACGTTTTCTACCGATTCTTTAAGCAGTAGCGGCGTTGCCGTGTTGTTTATATCCTGCGAAGTAAGTCCGAAGTGGATGAACTCCTTGAACTGCGACAGACCGTGTGCATCGAAGTATTCCTTTATAAAATATTCCACAGCCTTCACATCGTGGTTTGTGGTTTTTTCGATGTTTTTTACCTTTTCTGCATCTTCGGCAGTGAAATTTCTGTACAGGTCGCGCAGAAGTTCGTATTTGCTGCTGTCAAAGTTTTTCAGCTGAGGAATGGAATTTTTGGTAAGTTCGATGAAATATTCGATTTCGACTCTTACGCGGTATCTAATAAGTGCGTATTCGGAAAAATATTCTCTAAGTTCCTTTGTCTTAGAATAGTAGCGTCCGTCTATCGGACTAACAGCCATTAATGCGTCGTTTGACATACTTATATATTTTATAGGGTGCAAAGTAAAGAAAAAAAAATGAGGTATGAAATTACTTTCTCATTGTCATTTTGTTTCGATTGTAAAATTGATTTATTTGAATGAAATATATTAAAAATAAAAAAACCGCCCATAAGAGCGGTTTTTATCATGAATTTCAATATTTCCTACCAAGCGAAAAGCGGATAGTTTGCCATCATCTTGTTGACTTCGGCACGAACGTCGGCGATAACCTTTTCGTTTTCGGGGTCGCAGAGAACGCGGTCGATGAGTTCAACGATGTAAGCCATCTTGTCTTCCTTTACGCCACGGGTGGTGATAGCCGGGGTTCCGAAGCGCAGACCTGAGGTCTGGAACGGGCTGCGAGTGTCGAAAGGAACCATGTTCTTGTTGGTTGTGATGTCGGCTGCAACGAGAGCCTTTTCAGCAACCTTACCGGTGAGTTCCGGGAACTTGGTGCGGAGGTCAACCAGCATCGAGTGGTTGTCGGTACCGCCGCTGACAATCTTGTAGCCCTTAGCCATGAAAGCGTCAGCCAAAGCAGCAGCATTCTTCTTAACCTGCTTCTGGTATTCCTTGAATTCGGGAGTGAGAGCTTCGCCGAAAGCAACAGCCTTAGCAGCGATAACGTGCTCCAACGGACCGCCCTGGCAGCCTGGGAATACAGCAGAGTCGAGCAATGCCGACATCATCTTAACTTCGCCCTTTGGAGTCTTCTTGCCCCAAGGATTCGGGAAGTCCTGACCCATCATGATGACACCACCACGAGGACCACGGAGGGTCTTGTGAGTAGTTGTAGTTACGATGTGAGCATACTTAACTGGGTTTTCGAGCAAACCTGCTGCGATAAGACCTGCTGGGTGCGACATATCAACCATAAAGATAGCGCCTATTTCGTCGGCAACCTTGCGGATGCGTGCGTAGTCCCATTCGCGGCTGTAAGCAGAAGCACCGGCGATGATGAGTTTCGGCTTGTTTTCGCGAGCAACGCGTTCGAGCTGGTCGTAGTCGACGCGGCCGTCGCTTTCCTTTACGTTGTATTCCAATGCCTTGTAGTTGATGCCCGACATATTTACTGGTGAACCGTGTGAAAGGTGTCCGCCGTGTGCGAGGTTAAGTCCGAGGAATGTGTCGCCAACGTTGAGGCAAGCAAGGAATACTGCCATGTTTGCCTGTGCGCCCGAGTGCGGCTGTACGTTTGCCCAGCAAGCGCCGAAGATCTTTTTCAGTCTTTCGATAGCGAGGGTTTCGCTCTGGTCAACAACTTCGCAACCGCCGTAGTAACGCTTTCCGGGGTAACCTTCAGCATACTTGTTTGTCATTACCGAACCCATAGCTTCCATTACCTGGTCGCTAACAAAGTTTTCCGATGCGATGAGCTCGATGCCCTTCATCTGTCTTTCTCTTTCCTTTTTTATAAGGTCGAAAATTTGTTCATCTCTAACCATGATGTATTTTATTTAATTTTTAATGTGTTTTGAAATTTTCGGCAAATGTAATAATTATTTGTCACATCGCAGATTAGTTTTTCTTATTGTTTTTCAACATAGAGGGTGATGAAAAAAAATTCTTTTTCGCAATAATATCAAAGCCAATTTACACACCAATAAAAAAAATAGGTAACTATTTACAAGTTGACTAAAAATTATGTCACTCTTCTGTCATTCCGCAAGTTAGAACAATAACGCGATACGGAACGGGGAGCGTAATATTGTTCAACTGTGCGGAATCTCCGATAGAAACGTTTTCAATTGGAGATTCCGCATAAACGAACTCACAAGCAACGTACCTTATGCTGTTCGTTCTGTCTTGCGGAATGAACTGTAATAGAAAAAAGAACATTGTGTCAACACGTATATAGTTGCCAAAAAATAAGCAGATGAAAACAATCTGTTATGGGTTCCATCGGTGATGCCAAGGGAAATGTTAGCGGTATGTGATTATGAAACCCCTACGGGGTTATCGCTTTGTTGCAGGTTTGATTTATTGATATGTATGCCCTACGGGCATGTTTTGTTCGTTTATTTACCCTGTTTGTCCAGCGACTCCTTGTATTTCTTTATGTCCTCCACGTTGCGTTCGGTCTGGAAGTCTATTATCGACCAGTCGTAGAGCAATTTTTCTTTGCCCGAGTCGTCGGTGACGAGTTCCGCATTCTTGTACAAAAGCGTTATGTAGTCGTATTTGTATTCACCGCTGGTCTTTCCTGCCTTCAGGTCTTCTAGAATCTGGAATTCCATATTTACGGTTGCGTCGAGGATTGTTTTTTCAAAAGTGCTTATGTTTCGGGGCGATTGCCATGTTGTACTGCAAGTATTTCCGCCCTTGCCTTTGCAAAAGAGACTAGTAAGTCGGCGATACGAATCGTATTCCTCAATCACGGTTTTGTAAGTCACTTCGTTTGTAAATTTGTCAATTTTGCCACCTTCAAGATGTACGGTCAAACCTTGTGCGTTTGCTGCCGAAAAAATTACCACTAGGATTAATGCTGCTAAAAAAGTTCTCATGTTTGTATGTTTTTAATGTTTGAAATTTGTTGCAAATATAATGCATTAAAAATACAATACAAATATTTTCTATATTTTTTTTATGGATAATTAGTTGAAAATATAACTTTCGTGTTGTTATATGCTGTGATTCATAATCTGTATGTTGTGGCACGGCTCTTTCATTTGAACAATGTTGTTGCTTATGACACAAACAGTTAGCATTTGAACAAATCCGCTGGCTGAGCTTGTCGCGCCGCACTGAGTCTGGTCGAATAGAAGTCAAGGTGACGAAATGCATATAATGCGAATTAACCTTACCCTTCGACAGGCTCAGGGGGCGGTCAAATGAAAGAGCCGTGAATTTATCCTTTCGGTACGTTTGCAATTATTACATATATGTTGTTGACAAACATATTTACTGCGATTGCAAGAAGTATTACTCCGAAGAATTTGCGAATGATAAAGATAAGGTTTGCACCGAGCAGATTCTTAACCTTGTCGAGCAGGCGGATGACAAAATAGTCGAGAACAAGGTTGAGTAGCAGTCCGACAATTATGTTCAGTACGGCATATTCGGCACGGAGCGACAAAAGTGCTGTAAGCGCACCGGGACCAGCAATTAGTGGAAATGCAACTGGTACTATGCTAGCTCCGCTTCCAAGGTTTTCGTTCTTGATGATTTCGCGACCGAGAATCATTTCAACGGCAAGAACGAAAAGCACGAACGAACCAGCCACTGCGAACGAAGCCTTGTCGATACCGAACAGTTTCAGAAGCGCATCGCCCGCGAAGAAGAAAAGTAGGAACAGTCCCAAAGCTGTCAGACAGGCTTGAGCGGCCTTTATAGGTTTGCCGCTTTCCTTCAGACTTAAAAATATAGGTATCGAGCCTAGTATGTCGATTATTGCAAACATCACGATAAACGAGCTGAAAACCTCAATGAAGTCAAATTGTCCGAAAAACTGTCCGATTTGTTCCATAGTTATAATTTATTCACGATTCAATTCGCGTCGATTCCTACCTATATACATACAATATAAAATTAGGTCGAATGTTACCAGAGCTGCATTGAATACATATAGCCATATTACTATGTCGTTGCTGTACAATGATTTGTGGATGATGCCGAAAATATAGCCTAGGATAATCAACGACATGAAGAGCGGGCTTTTTCCAATCACCACCTTGGTGCGCAGCGACTTGGCAATAGAAACCGGCCAGCTAATCGAGAAACATAGCAGGAAAAGTACTTCCCAGATGCTGAAATTTGCCATTGTCTTTTTTTTTACTATAATAAATATATGGAATCCAGGCAGGTTTCTTATGGTTGCCTATTGATTCGTTGGAAACCTGAATCCGCCACAAAAATACTGCATTATTTGCTTTTTTATGCAAAAAAATGCTGTTTTTTGTTAACAATACAAAGGATGTGAAGATAAATGATGGACATTGAGGATATTTGCGTATTTTTGTGTGGAATTTTGTATGATGGAATGGCTGTGTCAATAAAGATATTATGCGTTCTATGTCAGTGGACTTGGGGTGTCGTGCAGAACATTGTCGGGTTGCTGGTTTTTCTCGTTACGCTGAAAAATAAGCATTCCATTTTCAGGTGTGCTGTGGTTACGCATTGGAATCATCCGTATAGTATGGGATGCGGAATGTTCATATTCAAGGGCGACCATGGATATGCGCACTATTCTGATGAAAGAAACGAAAAGATAAACCACGATGTCCTTGTCCACGAGTATGGGCATACGGTTCAGTCGCTCATTTTGGGTCCGCTTTTTGTGCCGGTGATAGCGATTCCTTCGCTGTTATGGGCTTCGATTCCGTACTTTGACAGGCTAAGGTCGCGTAGAGGCTTGTCGTATTATTGGCTCTACTGCGAAAAATGGGCGAATTTGCTTGGAGACAAAGTTTGCGGTAATATTCGTGAAAAGTGTTAACTTTGCTGAAAAATAATGCTATGAAGACGTTTCTTTCCATATTGCTTGTGCTGTTGTGCGGATATGTTTTCGCTGGTCATAACTATCTGTTTTTTGATACTGAAACCACAGGTTTGCCTCGCGATTACGAAGCACCTGCAAGCGATACCTTGAACTGGCCTCGCATGGTTCAGTTGAGCTGGATTCTTACCGACAGTCAGGGCAATGTGCTTTCGGTTCACGACTGCATTGTGCGTCCCGATGGATTTGAGATTCCCGAACAGGCAGCTTCTATTCATGGTATTTCAACAGAAAGGGCGATGAGGGAAGGAGCTCCGTTGGACTCCGTGTTGACTGTTTTCCAGCAGACACTGGATTCTGCCGAATACATAGTTGGACATAATATTTCTTTCGATATACATATAGTTGATTCAGAGTTTGTTAGACGAGGCGTTGATGCTAGTCTTGCTCGGATGAAGGCTTATTGCACTATGCTTGCGGGTACTGATTATTGCAAGTTGCCAGGAAATTATGGACATTACAAGTGGCCGAAATTACAAGAACTGCACAAGAAACTTTTCGGGACGGAATTTGACGATGCACACAATTCCGCTGCCGATGTAGATGCTACCTGCAAGTGCTTCTGGGAGATGAGGAGAAGGAAACTGATTTAAAGGTTTTGGGTTTATACGCTTCGCTGTTTCTGGGTTTGAATGCCTTCGGCGTTTCTATGGCTTCGCCGTTTCTAATTGTTTCTATGTTTCACGTTTAAATGGCTAAAGCTGTTCCTGGGTTTGAATGCCTTCGGCGTTTCTATGGCTTCGGCGTTTCTAATTGTTTCTATGTTTCACGTTTAAATGGCTTCGGCGTTTCTTGGTTTGAATGCCTTCGCCGTTTCTTGGTTTGAATGCCTTCGCCGTTTCTGGGTTTGAATGCCTTCGCCGTTTCTGGGTTTGAATGCCTTCGCCGTTTCTGGGTTTGAATGGCTTCGCCGTTTTTGGGTTTGAATGGCAGGCGGTTGCTGAGCTTGTCGAAGTACGCTGTTTCTGGGGTTTGAAGATTTAGCTAACGCTGAGCTAAAGGTTGAGGATTTGAACGTTCAATGTAGTGTCGTTGCGAGCAACGACTATTCAAGGTTCAAGAAAAAATTCATCCCAAACATACCTATAGCATCGCAATGCTTTGCGATGTTGCTAGGTTCAAAATTTAACAATCGAAAATCATTTTGTCCTGCATTCACATTTTTTTGTTAATTTTGCGAGATAATTTTAATTGAGTTTGAAAATGAAAAGAGTTTTGGTATTAATACCAGTACTGCTATTGTTTGTGCAGTGTGCCTTTGCACAGATAAGTACTTATCCGTGGACTGAGGATTTCGAGAGCAATAGTTTTGAAACAAATGGTTGGACAACCAGTATTATATCAGGAAGTGCAGAATGGATTATCAGTACGGGGTCTAGTGGCGGTTCCCTTTCGGAAGCATATAGCGGTTCGTATAATGCTAGGATTAGCAATGGAGCCTACAGTGGAGATACCGCAGTGTTGCTTTCGCCAGTATTTGTGCGACCAAGCAATGTGGATACGCTTGATTTGTCGTTCTTCTATGCAAATCCCCTGTGGAGTCCGGATTATGACTTTCTCATTGTTAAGTTAGTTAATGGAACTAATGAAACAGAACTGGTTAGCATTGAAGAATCACACGAAAACTGGGTAGAAATGAATCTCCGGTTGCCTGCTGAAGATTTGCCCGGTAACTTCCAGATTAAGTTTGTCGGAATTCCTAAGTATGGTCGTGGTTTTTTGCTTGACGATATTGAGTTGAATTGGGTAGAACATACTGAGACTCCCGTTGTGGTTGATACCTATCCGTGGAATGATGATTTCGAGAGCGGAAGTTTTGAAACAAAAGGATGGACAACAAGTATATTATCTGGAAATGCCGAGTGGGTAATTGAAACGGGTGGCTATGGAAACAATTGTCCATTGACATCTGCGAACAGCGGTACGTATAACGCTAGGATTACAAATAGTCGGAATGAAGGAGATACCGCAGTATTGCTTTCGCCAGTTTTTGTTCGTCCAAGCAATATGGATACGCTTGAATTGTCGTTCTTCTATGCAAATTCCAAATGGGAATCGGATTATGACCACCTTGTTGTTAAGTTGGTTAACGGATCTAATGAAAGAGAACTGGTTAGCATTGAAGATTATCACGACAGCTGGGAGGAAAAGATACTCAAGTTGCATGTCTCTGAATTGCCTGAAAATTTCCAAATAGCATTTGTCGGTATTCCAAAATGGGGCTATGGTTTTTTGATTGACGATGTTGAGTTGAATTGGATAGAGCATATTGATACTCCTATTCTGGTTGACACCTATCCATGGAGTGAAGATTTTGAGAGTGCAAGTTTTGAAACTAACGGCTGGACAACCAGCATAATCTCGGGAAGTGTAAACTGGTATATAGGGACAGGGTCTGCTAGTGGCGGTACTCTTTCTGGTGCTCACAGTGGTTCGTTCAATGCCAGAGTTTACAATTCATCGCATGGGGCTGATACGGCAATGTTGCTTTCTCCTGTTTTTGTACGTCCTGCCGACATCGATACTCTCGAATTGGAGTTTTTCTATGCAAATCCGGAATGGGGCAGCGACTACGACAGGCTAATTGTCAAGTTGATTAATGGTACTAGCGGAACAGAGCTGGCAAGGGTTGTTAGTTCTCATGATGATTGGACAAAAATGAAAATCCGCCTTGCAGTGTCCGATTTGCCAGAGAATTTCCAGATAGCATTCTTAGGAATGCCATATTATGGCTATGGTTTCCTATTGGACGATATTGTGCTGAGGGAATATGTGCCAGTTATAAATTATGTAGAAACAGATACGTACCGTCAGGTTGGACTTGGTGAAGAATTGGGTACATTCCCACTGGAGACATCTAATAGTTATGGCTATTCTCAGCAGATTTATCTATCGTCGGAAATGGGCGGACCGAAGACAATATATACTCTTTCGTTCAACTATTCGGGTAATGAACCTGAAGAGGTAAGCAGATTTGTAAAGGTGTATATGGGACATACGCAGAAATCAAGTTTTAATGCTGGCTATGATTTCGAGACTATGTCGCTGCTGACAAAAGTTTATTCTGGATATATGACAATTCCCGGCGAATCGTCGTGGGTTACTATAGTTCTCGATGAACCGTTCGTTTACAATGGAAACGACAATCTGCTGCTTGCCGTGTATGATGTTTCTGATAATTCTGTTGATGATAGAAGATTTTATTGCTCGGAAACTGAGACAATTCAAAATTTGATGCTTGTTTGCAGTGATTTAGTATATCTTAATTCGAACTTGTACGGGTCGATGTATAATAAAAGGAGTAATGTAAGGTTTGGAACTGAATATGCCGAACCGGCAACTCCAGTAATTGATGTCGCTGATTCTGATTCGTACAGGCAGGTTGGAACTGATGTTTCGCATGGGTATTATTTGCCGTTGGTGTCAGACCGTGAGTGGTCATATTCACAGCAGATTTTTACATCGGCAGAAATAGGTAGTGCGCATACGATTTATTCGTTGTCTTTCAATTATTTAGAAAATACTAATGGCAATCTTTCTCGCAATGTGAAGGTTTATCTCGCACATACCGCAAAGGATGAGTTTGATTTTCCATTTCGTGAGACCATTGACTTGGAGGATATGACGAAGGTTTATTCAGGACAGATAGTGTTCGATTCCGAAAGCGGCTGGACATCTGTTGTGCTTGATACGTCTTTTCAGTACAATGGAACAGATAATCTTGTCCTTGCTGTTGTCGATTGGACCAATGCTTATACTGATAGTCCTATATTGTTCGCTTGCTCAGATTTGACAAAGACAAAGGCTGTCTGTTTTTATGACAACCGGTCGGCTTTGAATAATTTGACTTCTGCACCTTGTGAATTGTTATGTTTCCGTAGCAATATAAGGTTTGGATTTGAATATGTTGAACCAGTTCCACAGGTTGTTGACACTTTGGAGACCGAGGCTTATTTGCAGGTAGGAACAGGTACTACCAATACTTCCAATATGCTTCCAATCAAAACAGACACAAGGCATTCGTATTCGCAGCAGATTTTTACCTCCGAGGAAATGGGTGGTAGCCGTACCATATATTCCGTTGCTTTTAATTATTCTGGCAATACCAACTATGACCTTACAAGAAATGTTAAAGTGTATTTTGCTCATACTCAAAAGGATGAATTTGAAGCCGCAGGGGAAGATTTTGTCATTGCTGATGACTTGACGAAAGTTTATTCGGGTGTGATTCGTTTCGATGAGGAAAGCGGTTGGACAACACTTGTGCTAAGTACTCCGTTTGTTTATAATGGTACTGATAATCTTGTAGTTGCAGTTGTTGACAATACGGGCGATGAAGCATCGTCAATTTCGTTTGGTTGCTCCGATATTACAAGGAGTAGGGCTGCGTCTGTATCGGACTATTATTCTATTTCAATCGTCAATCCTTTGAGTGCGTACGACAGGGCACTATGTTATTACCGCAGCAATATTCGGTTCGGTTTGGAATATATTGAACCGCCAGCACATATAGTTGATACTATAGAAACAGAGGCTTATTTGCAGGTTGGTACAGGAACAGAGACAACTGACTTGCCATTCAATACCTTTTATGACTATTCATATTCTCAGCAACTGTTTGCATCGTGGGAAATGGGTGGACCGCGTACAATTTATTCCGTATCGTTCAACTATTCCAGCAATAACAACAGTGAGGCATTCTATAGGGATTTGAAACTATATATGGGACATACTTCAAAGTATGAGTACGACTACAGCAGTGATTGGATTAAGTCTAATCTGGCAAATGTCGGTTCGGAAAATGTGCTTATAGATGGAGAAAGTGGCTGGATAACTATTGTTCTCCGTACACCTTTTGAATACAATGGAACAGACAATCTGGCTGTGGCTGTAAGGGATAATACAGGTGAATATGAAAATGAGACTGTCGGTTTTATGTGTTCTGTGTCTGAATATAGTTCGGCTATTTATAGATATACCGATGGAAATGCTACTTATAATTTAAATTCAAGTTTTGGTAGTGTTTTAAACAAGCGCAACAATATCCGTTTTGGACTTGAATATATGGAACCTCCTGTTTATGAAGTTGATACTCTTGTGACGGACAGTTACTATCAAGTCGGAACAGGAATTTCGAATCGCGAAGCTCTCCCTATAAATACATCAGATAAATACAGTTATTCACAGCAGATTTTCAATTCTGCCGAAATGGGCGAGGCAAAGACAATATACTCGTTGTCGCTTAACTGTGTGACAAACGACAATGCCGAGGCCCCAAGGAACATTAGGATATATATGGGTAATGTTAATACTTTCGAGTTCGAGTACAACGATTGGGTGGCTTCTAATAATTTAACCCTAGTATATGATGGAGAACTTACAATTCCTGCTTATTCTGGTTGGATTACGATAATACTTGACCAGCCATTCGAATACAATGGAATAGATAATCTTGTATTTGCTTGTCTCGACAATACAGGCATGGCATATACTTTAAAACGTTTTGCTTGTTCTGAAAGCGATTGGGGCAATTCCATTATGGCAGTCAACAATATAAATCCAATAGATTTAGAACACACAGAAGGACTTACTGGTATGATTATGCAGACTCGTAATAACATAAGGTTTGGAACTGAAAGTCAAACGGTTTACAGCCTTGACGTGTCGTCTGACGATGAGGTGATGGGAAGTGTTTCTGGTTCTGGTAGATACGAGGAAGGTCGCGTAGTTGATGTTAGGGCTACTGCACATCCGTGTTTCAGGTTTGAAAAATGGAGCGACGGCGAAACCGCAAATCCACGTCAGATTACAATGACAGAAGACATTGTGCTGACTGCATCTTTCAAGTCAATCGACAGTGATACGCTCAACTACGACAATGGTATTTACAATGTTTCGCTCGGATACCGCCAGCAGAATGTGGAGTGGGGCATATTGCTTCTGCCGCAGCACCTTGAATCGCGTCCGCATCTGACAGATGTATTGTTCTTTGTTGACGGAGAATATTCATACGGAGACTACAAGCTTAGCGTATATCAGGGAACCGACACATTGCCATCCGAAAAGATTCTGGAGGATTCGATAACTGTTGAACAATATGCTTCAGGCTGGTTGAACTTCGGGTTCGATACGCTTGACATTGATACGGAATTGCCTTTGTGGATAATTTTGAGTTGCGAGGCCGAATATCCTGCTGTAGCATCTGTTTTCGTTGGCGCAGGTTATGAAAATGGTGCATGGTGGAATCCAAACGGAACATGGACGCAGCAGACATACGGTGCTTGGATGATAAAGGCTGTACTGCCATTGGATGAAGATGATGGTGATGACAATGCCGTTGATATGATTTCTACTGAAACTATTTGCGTATATCCGAATCCGGTTTCGTCGCAATTGTATATAACAGGTGTTGACAATGGCGAGACCATTGAGATTTACAGCATTGTCGGAACTATGGTTGCAACTTTCACATATAATGGCGATGCCGTTGACGTGGAAAATCTTCCTGCTGGAATGTATATGATACGTTCTAATGGAAGTATTGTGAAGTTTGTAAAGGAATAATATTGTTGAAATGCAAACAAAAAAAATCACGGCATAACCGTGATTTTTTTTGTTATTGCTCTGGCGAATAATCACTCAAAAAATATTTTTGCATATCCGAAAAAAGATATAATTTTGCACCACTTAATTATTAAGTGCCACTTTAGCTCAGCTGGTAGAGCGACGCATTCGTAATGCGTAGGTCGCGAGTTCAAGTCTCACAAGTGGCTCTTTTTTCATTTTTAGTCGACTAACGAATTAGAGAACAATATGTTTGAAAGTTTATCGGAAAGATTAGAGAGGTCGTTCAAGATACTGAAGGGCGAAGGTAAAATTACCGAAATAAATGTTGCAGAAACGCTTAAGGATGTCCGCAAGGCGTTGCTTGATGCCGATGTCAACTACAAGACAGCCAAGCAGTTCACCGAAACTGTAAAGGAAGTGGCTATGGGACAGAATGTCATCAAGTCCATTAAGCCGAGCCAGTTGATGGTGAAGATTGCCCACGATGAGTTGGCAAAACTTATGGGCGAAACTGCCGTTGACATCAATACCAAAGGCAATCCGGCAATAATCCTTATGTCAGGTTTGCAGGGTTCTGGTAAGACAACCTTCAGCGGCAAGTTGGCCAATATGCTGAAGACCAAGCGCAACAAGAAACCTTTGCTGGTTGCCTGCGACGTTTATCGTCCTGCTGCTATCGAGCAAATCAAGGTATTGGGTGAACAAATTAATGTTCCCGTTTACAGCGAGGACGACAATAAGAATCCCGTACAGATTGCCCAGAACGGTATCAAGCACGCCAAGACTTACGGCTACGATGTTGTAATCGTCGATACCGCTGGTCGTTTGGCTGTTGACGAGGAAATGATGAACGAAATCGAAAACATAAAGAAGGCAATCAATCCGCAGGAAATTCTTTTCGTTGTTGACTCGATGACTGGTCAGGACGCTGTAAATACCGCTAAGGAATTTAACGACAGGCTTGATTTTGATGGCGTTATCCTTACCAAGCTGGACGGTGATACCCGTGGTGGTGCTGCAATTTCAATCCGTAGCGTGGTAAACAAGCCGATAAAGTTTGTCGGTACTGGCGAAAAGATGGATGCAATCGATGTTTTCCATCCGCAGCGTATGGCAGACCGAATTCTCGGCATGGGTGATATCCGTTCTCTCGTTGAACGCGCACAGGAGCAGTTCGATGAGGAGGAATCGCGCAAGTTGCAGAAGAAGATTGCAAAGAACACCTTCAACTTTAACGACTTCCTTGCACAAATCCAGCAAATCAAGAAGATGGGTAACATCAAGGATTTGGCAAGCATGATTCCTGGACTTGGCAAGGCAATCAAGGACATCGACATCGACGACAATGCTTTCAAGAGCATTGAGGCGATAATCCATTCGATGACACCAGCCGAGCGCGAAAATCCCGACATCATCAACGGAAGCCGCCGCAAGAGAATTGCCGACGGTAGCGGAACAAGCGTCGCCGAAGTCAACCGCATCCTCAAGCAGTTTGAGGAAACCAAGAAGGCAATGCACTATATGTATGCCAACAAGGGAAAACGTTTCGGAAGAAGATAAAAAAGGATGTCATTCCGTAAGACAAAGGGAACAGGCGCAGGAACGAGCCTTGTGAGCCTGTCTGTACGGAATCTCACAAAAACACACCCGTCATTGGCGGGTATTTTTATGAATATGGCAAAGGAAATCGAACATAAATTCCTAGTAAAAGGCGACCAATATAAGTCACTTGTCACTCCCACGCTGTACAGGCAGGGCTACATTCCCACCCAAAACGGTATGACAGTAAGAGTGCGCATTGCCGGAGAAAAAGGCTTTCTGACGCTCAAGGATAAAACCGTAGGGATGAGCCGCAACGAATTCGAATATGAAATTCCCGTGCTGGAAGCCAAGCAAATGCTCGACACAATGTGCGACAAGCCACAAATTGAAAAATACCGCTATGTTATTCCTGCCGAACAAGGTCTGAAATGGGAAGTTGACGAATTTCTGGGAGACAATGCAGGTCTTGTCGTTGCTGAAATCGAAGTCCCGACAGAAAATACAAAATTCTCGCTTCCCGAATGGGTCGGCACTGAAGTCACTGGCGACAAGAAGTACAACAACTCGCAGTTGTGCAAGAAGCCATATAAGGAGTGGGGGAAATAAGGTAAGGATTTTTTACAATAAGTTCCAACATTCTATTCTGCTCCACAACCAAGTAATATGGATAACAATTCTTGGTATTTTTTGTTAACTTTGTGGCGAAAAAATGTTATGGAGATAATATTGTAATATGGCAAAAAGAGAAGCACATCATACAGAAATATCTAAACTTATCAATAATTCCGCGCTACCATACGACATTAAAGATGCCGTTAGTATTTTCAATTATAGCAAAGGTTTATTAGGCAAAACATTAAGAGATTTTGCCCCAAAAGACTATAAGCCAAAGAAAGGCAAAGGCAGTTTGGGGCAAATGGCAGAAAATCTCTACTTTTTACTAGAAACAAACAACTATGCTGGTGCCGATTTTTCTGAAGCTAAAATGGAATTAAAATGTACTCCATTAAAAAAAAGCAAACAGGAGGATTTCCTTATCAAAGAACGACTTGTGTGTAATATGATAAACTATTGCGAAGTCGTGAATGAAGACTTTGAACATTCTCACTTCTATCTGAAATGTCAGTTAATGCTTTTGCTTTTTTATTTGTATCAGAAGAATTGCGACAATCTTGATTTGAGATTTATATTTTCAGTATTGTGGAAGTTGCCAGAAAAGGATTTGCTGATTATACGGCATGATTATGATGTTATAATAGACAAAATAAAACAGGGGAAAGCTCACGAACTTTCAGAAGGAGATACAATGTATCTAGGAGCCTGTCGCAAAGGTCAGAAAGGGGACAGTCTGATGGCTCAACCCAACTCATCAGAAGGTGCGCCAAGAAGAGCCTTTAGCTTGAAGATGGCTTATATGCGAACAATACTTGATTACGTTATAAAAAGCGGTAAAAACGCAGTTTCAAATATAGTTATTGCAGAGTCAGAATTAGTCACATCAAAATCATTGCGCAAGCATAGTTTTGAAGAAATCATATTAAGCCGATTCAAACCGTATTTGAGAAAAAAATATGAAGATATTGCAAAAGAAAAGAATGTTAACATTGCCAATAATCCTAAGAATAAGTTTGCTATGATTGCAAACGCTATTGCATCATCGGAAAAGTGTGCAAATGTAAATCGCTCTGAGGAATTTCTCAAAGCAGGTCTTACGATGAAAACAATACGCATTCAGTCTAATGGAAATATTAAGGAAGCAATGTCTTTTGAGAACATTGATTATATTGAAGTCGCAGAATGTGATGATTGGTTTGAATCTCGGCTATATGAACTTTTTTCCAGTAGATTTATGTTTGTCGTATTTAAGGAACAACATAGTGGAGAAGGAGATTATATCCTTGATGATGTGTTCTTCTGGACAATGTCTCAAAATGATTTAGAATTGGCAGAAGATTATTGGAAACATATTAGAGATAATGTATTGGCAAATCACATATCGGAAGAGTATTGGTGGAAGGGAACGGATAGGAAAAAATTTCATGTACGACCTAAAGCTCAAAAGGCAAAGGATATGGCTCCTACTCCCGATGGCAAAGGTGCTAAGAAATTCTGCTATTGGTTTAACAACGACTATGTAAAAGAAATTATCAGCAAACGACAAAAAGAAAATAATAATGGCTAAGCATACAATCCGTGTAGTAGAACTCTTTGCTGGAGTTGGAGGTTTTCGTATTGGGCTTGAAGGCGCTTCCGATGCTTACGAAACCATTTGGAACAACCAGTGGGAACCATCAACTAAGCATCAAGACGCATCATTGGTATATAAAGCAAGATTTGGTTCTAAAGGACATTCGAATAAAGACATTAATATTGTGCCTACATC
The DNA here is from genome assembly GCA_902776565.1 of uncultured Bacteroidia bacterium. GTDB lineage: Bacteria > Bacteroidota > Bacteroidia > Bacteroidales > ML635J-15 > Bact-19. Next base: position 122,484 of record CACYQN010000005.1, on the reverse strand, counting down.
AGATATCCCAGACCACGATTTGCTAGTTGGCGGATTTCCTTGCCAAGATTACTCTGTAGCTGCAACACTAAGTCGGTCAGGAGGTATTGAAGGCAAAAAAGGTGTGTTATGGTGGCAGATTTATCGTATTCTTAAAGAAAAAGCAGAACAGCGCCCACATTATATCTTTTTTGAAAATGTTGATCGTTTGTTGAATTCTCCTGCCACACAACGAGGTCGAGACTTTGCGATTATACTCGCATCATTATCTGATTTAGGATATTTAGTTGAGTGGCGTGTCATCAACGCGGCAGACTACGGAATGCCTCAACGCAGACGTCGTACATATATTGTAGGATACCTAAATAATTCTATTGTTGCACAAAAAGTTGAGAAGATAAATGACTGGGTGAAATTTGATGGAGTACTGGCACAAGCATTTCCATTTCAAGAGAAGAAAGGAACTCTTTCTGAATTTGAAATAAATGGTTCCATCCAAGAGATTTCTGAAAATTTTAACAAGGGAAAGAGTGATAGTCCGTTCGGAAGTGCTGGTATGATGAAAAATCGTCATGTTTATTCTGTGGATACGGATTCTGTTTATGATGGACCAATGCAAACTTTGGGAAACAATCTTGTTGATGAAGATTTTGTCCCAGACGAGTTTTTTATCTCTGATAAAGATTTGCCCAAATGGCAATATGAGAAAGGTGCAAAAAAAATAAGTCGTGTTTCAAAAGAAGGATTCGAATATATATTTTCTGAAGGTGGTATGGCTTTTCCTGATTATCTTGATAAACCATCACGCACTATGATTACCGGAGAGGGAGGCTCTGCCCCATCAAGATTTAAACATGTGGTACAGACACCATCGGGGCGTTATCGTCGTTTGATTCCTATAGAATTAGAACGTCTAAATATGTTTCCTGACAATCACACATATCATCCCGATGTATCTGATGGACGTAGGGCTTTTCTAATGGGTAATGCTTTGGTATGTGGTATTGTGCAAGAAATAGGCAAAAGTCTGTATCGTTTCATATATGACGAAGCTCCAGTGTCTACTCGTCCCATTAATATTCAGCGCAATCCTCGACCATTCCTAATGCCAAATTTATTTGCGACAGAAGAGAAGGATTTGGTATATAATAAGCCCAAGAAAACATATCAATTAGATGCAACCAAGCGATTACTTGTTGGTTTTGTGAAGGATGACAATATTGATTATTTTCTTGCCGAAGAGCCAACAAAGTTGTACTATACAAGCAATGTTAGCAAGTTTCCATCAACCATAGCTCTTAATAAACTGTATTATTTTATGCCGTACATCAAAGGTAAAGGTGTGCGTGATATTTACTTGATAAAAATAGCACGATTGGGTAGCAAATCAGAAATATATCCCGAAATAGTTGATGAAAATGTGCCACGATTGGTACTAGAATTGGAGTTTTTAGAAAGTCTTCCTGAATATAAAATGATAAATTTAAGGTTTCAACGAGCATTCACGGATACATTCTTGGGTAGAGTATTGGAAGATGGTCTTTAGGTTATTTTGGTAAGTACAACAACTCGCAGTTGTGCAAGAAGCCCTATAAAGAGTGGGTGAAATAAAAAATAAAAGCGGAAATTTTTCCGCTTTTATTTTTTATGATTATTATGCTTTCAAATCCAATTTAATTTCCAGTTCTTCAAGTTGTTCTGGAGCAAGTGGGGCAGGAGAGCCGCTCATTACATCGCGTCCGGAATTGTTCTTCGGGAAGGCGATGAAGTCGCGGATGCTGTCGGCGCCGGCAAATATCGAGCATAACCTGTCGAAACCGAAAGCAAGACCAGCGTGAGGCGGAGCACCATATTCAAATGCGCCCATAAGGAAGCCAAACTGTTCCTGTGCCTGCTCGTCGGTGAAGCCAAGAGTGTGGAACATTTTGTTTTGCAAAACGCGGTCGTGGATTCTGATTGAACCGCCACCAACTTCGCAGCCGTTCATTACGATGTCGTATGCGTTTGCACGGATTTCTCCCCATTTCGATTGGTCGTCAAGGAGATATTCGTCTTCGGGCTTTGGCGCGGTAAACGGATGGTGCATAGCATAGTAGCGCTGAGTTTCGTCATCCCATTCGAGAAGCGGGAAGTCGATTACCCACAATGGAGCAAACTTCTGCGGGTCGCGAAGTCCGAGCTGGTTGCCCATTTCGAGGCGGAGTTCGTTCAGCTGCTTGCGTGTCTTCATTGCTGGACCGCAGAGAATCAGCATAAGGTCGCCAGGCTTTGCTCCGAACTTGTCGGCAAACTTCTTCAAATCGTCGGCATTGTAGAATTTATCTACCGATGACTTGAATGAACCGTCGGCATTGTACTTGATGTAAACCATTCCGCCAGCACCAACTTGCGGACGCTTAACAAATTCTGTCAGCTGGTCTAGTTGCTTGCGGGTGTATTCAGCACATCCTTCGGCATTTATACCGACAACAAGTTCGGCGCCATCGAACAAACCAAAGCCTTTGCCCTTGGCAACATCGTTTAGCTCAACGAATTTCATTCCGAAACGGATGTCGGGCTTGTCGCTGCCGTAGTATTTCATGGCATCGTGCCAAGTCATACGTGGGAACTTGTCGAATTCTATACCTTTTATTTCTTTAAATAGGTGCTTTGCCAGTCCTTCGAAAGTGTTTAGAACATCTTCCTGTTCAACAAACGACATTTCGCAGTCAATCTGAGTGAATTCAGGCTGACGGTCGGCACGGAGGTCTTCGTCGCGGAAGCAACGAACAATCTGGAAGTAGCGGTCGAAGCCGGCAACCATAAGCAATTGCTTGTATTGCTGCGGACTTTGTGGCAGAGCGTAGAATTCGCCCGGGTTCATTCTCGACGGAACGACAAAGTCGCGTGCTCCTTCTGGTGTCGATTTTATAAGGAAAGGTGTTTCTATCTCAAGGAAATTCAAGTTGCTGAGGTAGTTGCGAACAAGAATTGCCATGTTGTGGCGAAGCTCGAGGTTTCGGCGCACTGGATTTCTACGAAGGTCCAAGTAGCGGTACTTCATACGAAGGTCGTCGCCACCGTCGCTTTCATCTTCAATTGTAAACGGCGGAACTTTGCTGGCATTCAGCAGATTGAATTCAGAAACCTTTATTTCAATTTCACCTGTTGGCATATTCGGGTTTTTCGATTCGCGTTCTACAACTGTTCCCTTTGCCTGTAAAACATATTCACGTCCGAACGAACGAGCCTGTTCGATTAACTTCGGGTCGCTAACGCCGTCCTGAAGGAATAGCTGTGTGATACCGTATCTGTCGCGGAGGTCAATCCAAATAAGCGCACCTTTGTCGCGAATGCGCTGTACCCATCCGCTCAATGTAACTTCCTGTCCTGCATTTGCGAGGCGCAATTCCCCGCAGGTATGAGTTCTATACATAGTTCAAAATTTTAGGACTGCAAAATTACTGAATCGCAAATTATATAGCAATATTTTTTTTGATGTGTGAGCAAAAAATCTTGGAAGAATTTGTCTTTCTTCTTTATTGTTAAAGAGATAATGATTTTTGCTTTGAAAATTATTTCGCCAAAAATCTATATTTTTATAATGTTTTGGCTATTTTATTTTGAAATTATTTCGCCAGTTTTGTTTAAAAAATCGGTATATTGGCTATTTTATTTTAGAATTATTTCGCCATAATTAGAAATATTTATATCTTTGTGGCGAAATAATTTTTTAGGATATGAAAGAGCTAATCATAGGTAGAAAACAGCAACAGAATAAGTTACAAGATTTGTACGAGTCGGAATATGCCGAATTTCTTGTCGTTTATGGAAGGCGTAGGACGGGAAAAACATTTCTTGTCAGAGAATATTTTGAAGGCAAGTTTTCGTTTTATCATACAGCCCTGTCTCCCTACGAAATGTTGGACAATGCAGAATTGCTTCTTGAACAGCAGTTGAAAAAGTTTGGCGATACGCTTCGTTCGTATGGAAGTTTGTGTTCGGGTACGCCAAAGGATTGGTTCGAGGCGTTTGACTGGTTGCGCGATTTGCTTTCAAAGAAGTCGTCGAAGAAGCGTCTTGTGGTATTCATTGACGAACTGCCGTGGCTTGATACTCCGCGTTCAAATTTTATTACCGCTTTCGAGCATTTCTGGAACGGCTGGGGTGCTGGTCGGCACAATTTGTTACTTATTGTGTGCGGTTCGGCGACTTCGTGGATTGCCAACAAGTTGCTGAATAATACCGGTGGTTTGTACGGGCGTTCGACCTACGAAATGCAGATTCTGCCGTTTTCGCTTCGCGAATGCGAATTGTTCTACAAGAAGCGCGGTCTTGTGCTCGACCGGTACGACCAGTTGCAGGCATATATGATTACGGGCGGCATACCTTATTATTTGTCGTATTTTGAAAAAGGTTTGAGCCTTCCGCAAAACATCGATGCTATGTTTTTCGCGACAAATGGCAAGTTGAAGAATGAATTCGAACGCTTATACAGTTCGCTTTTTGTTGATTCTCAAAGATATATCTCGGTGATAAGGGCATTGAGCCAACGCAGGGACGGATTGACAAGGAATGAAATATCCAAAAAGCTCGGCTTGAGTTCGGGCGGTGGTCTTACCGAAATTCTGCGCACTCTCGAAGCGAGCAACCTTATTCTTTCGTATCCTATTTTTCAGGGGTCGCGGCGCGATGTGCGTTACAAGCTGGTTGACTTGTTTTCCTTGTTCTATATGTACTTTATGGAGTCGCATACGACAGGAAACCCTAATTTCTGGTCGGAAAACTTTAAGTCGCCGCAGTTGAATGCGTGGAGAGGCTTTGCTTTCGAGGAAGTGTGCTATGTGCATCAGAATCAGATTAAACAAGCGTTGGGAATAGCGGGAGTACACACCGAAATTATGCCTTGGCGAAGCAAGGGCGAAGACCCTGTGCAAATAGATATGGTCATCGACCGCGACGATAGGATAATAAATGTCTGTGAAATAAAGTTTACGATGGATGAGTTTGCCATTACCAAGGAATACGATGCCAAGTTGCGTCACAAATTGCAGGTTTTGATGGACAGCATAAAGCGAAAGAGGAATCCGCATCTAACACTTATAACCACTTACGGGCTTCAAAGGAACGAGTATAGCGGTCATATTCAGAAAAGCCTGACTATGGACGACTTGTTTTGATGTTTATATAGGAAATTTTTTTCATTATCTCAATAAATTTATTGTATATTCGCACCAAAATTTTGAAAACATAAGTTTATGACTAAAATAAAGATTGGATTTACTCCGGGTGACATTAACGGAATAGGTTACGAAGTGATTCTTAAGTCGCTGATTGATATGAAGAACATTCCCAATGCAGTGACGATAATATATGGTTCTCCCAAAATTCTGGCATATTACAAGAAGAATCTTGGCAGCAACGTGAACACTACCACAATTAGTTCTGCCGAGGATGCAAAAAACATTGGAATCTATGTCATCAATTGCAACAGCGAGGATATTCGTGTGGAAGTTGGCAAATCCAATGAAATTGCAGGTCTGGCATCGTATCAGGCATTAGAAAAGGCTGTTGCCGACCTCAAGAACAAGGAAATCGATATTCTTGTAACAGGACCTATAAATAAATGGAACATACAGTCGGCAGGCTTCAACTTTCCAGGACATACCGAGTATCTTGCCCAGCAGTTCAATGCCGACAAGTGTCTGATGCTTATGTGCAGCGAATCGCTTCGCGTGGGCGTGGCTACTGGACATATTCCTATTTCGGAGGTTTCGAAGAACTTGACAAAGGAACTCATACTTGAGAAATTGGAAATTCTCAACGAGTCGCTCAAGCGTGATTTTGTCGTTCGCAAACCTCGTATTGCAGTCCTTGGCTTGAATCCGCATTGTGGCGACCACGGAGTTATTGGAAATGAAGAGGAAACGATAATAATTCCAGCTATAAACGAGGCTCGCGGAAAGGACATTCTGGCTTTCGGCCCGTATTCTGCCGATGGTTTCTTCGGTTCGGGCGATTTCAAGAAGTTTGACGCTGTGCTTGCAATGTACCACGACCAGGGACTGGCTCCGTTCAAGGCTCTGACATTCGACGACGGAGTTAACTTCACCGCCGGTTTGCCGATTGTACGCACTTCGCCTGCACACGGAACCGCATACGAGATTGCCGGCAAGAATCAGGCTAACTATCTGCCGATGTGCAACGCAATACGTATGGCAGTGGATATTTTCAACAATAGGAGAAGCCTTGAAAATCTGGAAGAGTCGCGCCACAATGTTGACGATTATAATATTAACGAAATAAACACGGTTGACGAATAAGATGAGTTTATACACAAAACAAGATGCCCTTGACTATCATAGCCAAGGCAGGAAAGGAAAGATAGAGGTTGTTTCGACAAAGGATTTCCGCACTCAGAAGGACTTGTCGCTTGCATATACACCTGGCGTTGCCGAGCCTTGCTTGGAAATTAAGGACGACAAGCAGAAAGTTTACGACTACACGGCTAAGGGAAACCTTGTGGCTGTGGTCAGCAATGGAACTGCTGTTCTTGGTCTTGGTGACATTGGTCCAGAGGCAGGTAAGCCTGTTATGGAAGGCAAGGGCTTGCTGTTCAAGTCGTTTGCCGATGTTGATGTATTCGACATTGAAATCAATGAGAAGGACCCGCAGAAGGTTGTGGAGATTGTAAAGGCTCTCGAACCGACATTCGGCGGTATAAACCTCGAGGACATCAAGGCTCCCGAATGCTTCTATATTGAAACTGAGTTGAAAAAGCAGATGAACATTCCTGTTTTCCACGACGACCAGCACGGTACTGCAATTATTTCGGGTGCCGCTTTACTCAATGCCCTGAAGATTGCTGGAAAGAAAATCGACGAGGTTAAGGTTGTGTTCAACGGGGCAGGTGCGGCTGGCATAAGCTGTGCACGTCTGTTCTGTACTTTGGGCGTAAAGCGCGAAAACATAGTCCTTTGCGACAGCAAGGGCGTTGTCCGTGCCGACAATCCGAAACTTACCGAACAGAAGCGCGAATTTGCAACTACACGCGATTTGCACACCTTAGCTGAGGCTATGGTCGGTGCCGATGTGTTTGCTGGTGTTTCGGTAGGCAATGTCGTTTCAAAGGAAATGATGAAGACGATGGCAAAGGACCCTGTTGTTTTCGCAATGGCAAATCCTACTCCCGAAATATCCTACGAGGATGCAAAGGAAGCCCGTCCCGATGTTATAATTGCGACAGGCAGAAGCGATTATCCGAACCAGGTGAACAATGTTCTCGGTTTCCCGTTCATTTTCCGTGGTGCATTGGATGTTTGTGCAACCCAGATTAACGAGGAGATGAAGATTGCCGCTTCGCACGCTTTGGCAGAACTTGCAATGGAACCGGTTCCAGACTATGTTTGCGAGGCTTACAATGTTGATAAGATTGAATTTGGTCGCGAATACATAATTCCGAAGCCATTGGATTTGCGAGTAATAGAATGCGTTGCTCCTGCTGTTGCAAAGGCTGCTATGGAAACAGGCGTTGCCCGTCGCAACATTACCGACTGGGACGAATACAAGCTTCAGCTTCGTGCAAGGGTAAGACAGGTACACGAAAACTATGCAAAGACAAGATAATTAAGCACATTATGTGATATAAAAAGGCTGCAAAGATTTTTGCAGCCTTTCTTTTTGTCATTTTTTGAATGCTATTTTTCTCGTAGTTTACTATGGTATTCTTCGTCCAGCATTTTTTTGAATTGTTCCGTTGTCCCTTTGGGAATGTAGATGTATTTTAAATTGGAGCATTTTTCAAAAGTTTTGGAAGAAATACTTTTTATTGATATTGGAAGTGTTACATATTTTATTCCAGAATTGCTAAATAGTCTGTCCTTTAATTCGTTGATAGAGTTAGGAATAGTTACGCTTTCCAAGTTTTCGCATCCCAAGAAGACTTCCGGTTCAAGTGTTTTTAAAGTATTCGGAAGAGTTATTGATTTTAATTTTGTACAGTACATTAATGCCCTGTATCCTATTGATTCTATTGAGTTGGACATTGTAATATTTTCAATGTCATAACATTCTGAAAATGCGAAATCTTCTATTTTGGTGACGCTGTTTGGAATTTTAACAGACTTTAAGTTGCCTGCATAGTGAAATGACTTTTGTGCAATCGTTTTGGTACCTTCTGGAATAGTATATTCCGTCGCATAATTTGTCGGCATATATGCAAATAAAACATCGGAATGTACAGGTTCAGAAATACCAGATTCATAGAAAACCAAATTGCCAATCTTTTCTATGGAATTGGGTAGTTCCATGTACGACAACATTTTGCATTCGTAGAATGCTTTGTCCCCGATTTCCACTATTGAGTTTGATAATGTCGCATACCTAAGTTCTTCACAGTTCATAAATGAATTTGCAGGTATAGTTTTTACATTGTCGCCGAAGTTTACTGATGTAAGTGATTGGCATTGTTCGAATGTTGTATGTTTCTCGTTCATTGCTTCGCAGTTGGTCGCATTGAAGTTTACAACAGCAAGTTTTTTGTTCTTTGCAAACGCGCTAGCACCTATTTTTGTTATTGATTCGGGAATTGTTATGCTGGCTATTTCATTGTTGTAGAATGCAGAATCTTCAATCGTTGTTACCGAATTCGGAATCTCAATTTTTGAAATGTTAGTGTTGGCAAATGCTATATTTCCGATAGTTTTTATTCCGTTTGGAATTGTGGAGTTTTTGCATCCTTTCACAACTTTGTTTTCCGAAGTAAGTATTATTGCATTGCAGTTGTCGCGACTGTCAAATGTCTGGTTTCCTTCGTCAACCACTATATTTTCAAGTTTGTCGCAGTTGGCAAATGTTTTTGCATAAATAATTTTTACTGAGGCTGGGATTGTTATTGCAGACATTTCCTTGCAGTCGCTGAATGCATATTCAAGTACTTTTTCCGTACCTTCGTTTATCTTGTATTCTGTTAGGTTTGCTGGATAATACACAAGATTTTTTCCAGTATATATAGGCTTGCTGATTGCTGTCCCACTGAAAGTGTTCTTTCCGCAATATTCAATAATACCACCAATCTTAATGGTTTTCAGTGCTGTACATCCATTGAAGGCTTCTGCTTTTATTTCCTTTACTGTTTTGGGGATAGTTACCGATGTCAATGTGCTGATGTTAGCAAATGCTGCCTTGTTGATGACGGTTACTTCAAAATCAGTATTCCTGTAATGCACAGTTTCTGGAATTTCCAGTTTTTTTATGTTTTCAGAATCTCCCTTTATGCCGTTTATTGTAACAGTATATGGACTTTCCTTCGATGTTATTGTATATCTCAGGTATTGCCCTGTTTTGCATTTCATTGAAAAATTCGGGTCGTTGGGGGCATGAACTTCTGTTTGTGCCATTGCAGCAATGCTGCACATTATAAAGGCAATTAGAATGGTTATCTCTTTCATCTTTAATAATTTTTACGGAGCAAATTTAATATTTTTTCTGTTATTGAAATAGGCTTAATTGTGAGTCTGTTAATTTGTAAGAAAGTCTGTGATATTTTGTAATTCCATATTCCATAATTGCGGCTCTGTGCGATTTTGTCGGGTAGCCTTTGTTTTCATCCCAGTGATATTCAGGAAATTCCTTTGCAATCTTGTACATAAATTCGTCCCTGTACGTCTTGGCAAGGATTGATGCGGCGGCTATCGACATATATGTAGCGTCGCCCTTTACAATGCACTTGTGCGGAATGTTTTCGTAGGGTATGAACTTGTTGCCGTCGATAAGAAGCAGTTGGGGAATTACGGTTAGACCCGAAACAGCCTTGTGCATTGATAGGATTGAAGCCTTAAGAATGTTGATTTGGTCTATCTCGTTGTTGTCCATCGAGGCGACGCAGAACGATATGGCATCGCGCTCAATTTCTGCCCGCAGTTCATCACGTTTCTTTTCCGAAAGTTGCTTCGAGTCGTTGAGCGTTTCATTCTTATAGTCGGGGGGAAGAATAACGGCAGCTGCATATACAGGCCCTGCAAGACAGCCACGTCCTGCTTCATCGCAACCAGCTTCTATCGTGTTCTTTTGAAAATAAGGTTTCAGCATAATTTTACTTTATTGCGTTTTCTATGCAGTTCCACAGACGTTCCGATGTAAGTTGCCACGAAAATTTCTGGCGTTGCAAGCGTCCTTTTTCAATCAGCGAATTACGAAGTTCTTCGTTGGTGGCAATGTGATTCATATTTTCGGCAACTTTGTTGTAATCGGTAGGAAAGCAAGTTAATGCCGCATCACCGACAACTTCAGGCAATGATGTCGTATTTCCGCTTAAAATAGCGGTTTCGGCGTACATTGCTTCCAATAATGGTATTCCAAAACCTTCAAAATGAGGTATATAGACAAGACTTTCCGATGCCGCTACAACTTTGCATAGTTCGTCTGTTTCAAGGCGGCCAGTGAATATGACATCGGTCTTGTGCTTCATTTCTGAATAAACTTTTTCAATTTCTCCTGTCTTGTGAAGAGTTCCGCCGACAATAAGAAGTTTGAAGTCAATGTTGTATCGTTCCTTGAATATTTCAAATGAGCGAAGAAGTCCGTCAACATTTTTTCGTGGACTTAAAGCACCTACAAAGACAAAATATTTCTTCCCTCTGCTGTATTTGTCACGAATTACTTTTTTCTCGCCTTCGCTTATCGGTTTGTATTGCTCATTGGAACCATTATAGCAAACTGTAACTATTTTTCTATCAATACCGTATGTTGTACAGATGTCATTCTTTGAAAATTCTGACACAGTTCCGATGTGTGTAGCCTTTTTTGCAAATTTTACAAAATACTTGTTGTAGTACCAGCTTGTGAGCCAAGGAAGTTGCTTGGGGTTGTGGACAAAGTTAATGTCGTGAATGACATCAACTTGGGGAATGTTTGTCCTAAGCGAAATGTATCCGTCGGTGGAAAGAAAAATGTCGGCTCCGATTTTTTTCAGCAGTTTTGGAATCCTATATTCAAACCATAGAATCCAAAGGAACGGGTGTCGGGTAGGAGGGGCGAGGACTATTGGCTTGACATTTGGTGCGAATATGAAATCCTTGTCGTATTCCCTGTCGAATATGAAATAGAATTCGTGTTCGGGGTGTTGCGATGTTATTCGCTTAAGTGTTTCGTATGTAAACCAACCGATTCCTTCAAGCTTGCCCTTTAGGAGCAGTCGTGTGTTGACGGCAATTTTCATTTCTAAAGCAGACCAATTTCCTTTATTCGTTCAAGGTCTTTTGGCGTGTCGATGCTTATGCTTTCGTGTTCTGTGAATGCGACCTTGATTTTGTATCCGTTTTCAATCCACCTTAGCTGTTCGAGGCTTTCTGCTATTTCCAAAGGAGTCTGCGCCAGTTTTGTTATTTCCAGAAGAACGTCTTTCCTATAGCCGTAAAGTCCTATGTGCTTGTAGTACAAGTGTTTCGAAATCCAATTAGTTTCCTTGTGACCCCGGAGGTAGGGGATTGGTGAACGGCTGAAATAAATAGCTTCGTGTGATGTTGATATTACAACTTTCGGTTTGTTCGGGTTGAAGATGTCTTCCTTGTTGTTTATTGGTTTTACGAGTGTTGCAATTTGTGTGCGTTTTTTGTTGAAGCACTTTTTCAGTTCTTCGAGCTGTTCTGTCTTTATGAATGGTTCGTCGCCCTGTATGTTTACGACGACGTCAAATTCCTTGCCTTCAGTTTCTTCAATTTTAACTATGGCTTCGGCGCATCTGTCGGTTCCGCTCTTATGTTTTTTAGAGGTCATTACATATTTACCGCCAAAACGTTTAACTTCGTTTGCAATGCGTTCGTCATCTGTTGCAACGTAAACGGTGTCAAAAACTTTTGAAGCCTGAGTATAAACGTTGTGAACCATTGTCTTGCCGTTGATATTTATGAGAGGCTTGCCAGGAAACCTTGTTGATGCATATCTTGCCGGTATTATTGCTGCAATATTCATTTGAAACTAATTTTCTCTTTGTGCAAAGTTAAGGATATTTATTGTTTTGCGAAACTATAAGTCAAAAAAAAACGGCTCCGAATGAAGCCGTTCCTTATGAAGTAAATTTTTTATTCTACAACAATTTTCTCAACAGCGACCTTGTCGTTATTGATAACCTTTATGAAATATGTGCCTGCTGCAATATTCATATCGAAGTCAACAACCGACTGTCCGTTAAGAGCCTTTTCTTCAACAACGCGACCGCTCATATCGTAAAGTACATACGACTGTGCATTTTCACCGAGGTTAACGCTGAATTTACCGTTGTTCGGATTCGGGAAGACTGAAATATTATTAATGCCTTCTTCTTCAACAGCAACAGGACCGAACTTAACTTCTACGTTGTGGCTTGACTTGATGTTTGTAAAAGTGTAGGTAACAGATTCTCCCAAACCAGCACCCTTTAAGGTAAGAACGCCATCTACAGTAAATTCACTTACTGAATATCCAGCTTCTGGAGTCATTACTACAGATAATGTAGAGTTCTTCATAACAGGTCTAACACCTTCGGGATTTACAGAACCGCCAGTACCAGTAACACTTGTTGTTACGGTGAATGGGTATCTCATTGCTTCGTAGTGGAGTTCCCATCCGCGAGCCTGATTTTCACCGTCGGTAATGAACTGAATATAAATAGGAGTACCAATGTGCTTTATTGTATCGGTTGGTTCCTTGCCTTCATAATAAGTAGCAAGCAACTGTCCATTTGCATCTTCACCTGCGTAAATCTTGAGTTCGTCACCTGCTTCAAGTTCAAAGTAATTGAAGTAGTAGAGCAATGTGTCGGTGTCATAATCCTTAATCTTTATAACCCAGTCGCAGTTGGTGTTCTTCTTGTAGAAGTTCGAGTAGCTACCGTCGTTAATGTTCCAGTGTTCTTCTTCGTAAACGTTAGTCTCGTTCATGCAGTATGGAGCTACCTCAAGGTCAGGAACTGCGATGTTGAATATAACGCACTGACCATATACGAAATTATAGCTTCCGTCGTCACCGTATCCTGCGTGAGAGTTGAGGTTGTCAATAGTGAAATAAGCATTACCGCCATTAGGACCCCAGCCCCAGTTCATGTGGAATGTTCTGTTGCCATTGCCATCAATCTTGTATCCGTCGCAAACCCAAGCATGACCAGCACCAGAAGTTGGGTGTCCGCTATAAATGAGAGGACGATGCATGTCAAGGTCTTCCATAAGCATTCTGCTCCAGATTGTGTCGTTTTCGTAATAGTGCTCGAAGTTTTCGCTTGGGTCGCCATTATCTCTATATTTGTAGTTTACGCCGTTTCTGTATCCGAAGTTGTATCTCAACGCATCGGCAACATAGAAAGTCTGTGTTCCAGAACCGTCGTAGCCGTAGTCCATATTAATGGAAACACCGCAGTGGAACATCAAAGTTGCAACGGCTTGCTTCTGAGCGTCGTTCCAAGCATTTGCACCAAATGTGCTATATGAGTTTGGCATATTATCCCAGTCGTAAGTAGTTTCAGCAAGGTTGATGGTGTCCCAAGCTCCCCAGAAATACGATACTTTACCCATTCCGTGTTCCGGATAGTTCCAGTATTTCATTACCTGAGCCATAGCTGTTGCAACACATCCTGTATATGTATGTCCGTGGTTACCCTGCGAGTGTTCCGGGCAAAGCATATTGTATGGATAATCCTGATTCCATAAGGTTGTGATAAGAGGTTCTACGCCTCTTGTTCCTGCTCGCTTAACGTTAGGATTCCACTGGACGATTGCCTCTTCTGGAACTGGAAGATTCTTTGCTTCTACAATGTCGAGCTGCTGAGTGTATTGCTTAATCCATTCCTTCAATGCCGGAGCAATTTCAGATGAATTGAAGCTGCCTTCGTTTGAAAATGCAAAGATTGGCTTGCTTCTTCTGTCTGCACATACGATTACAAAACCGCCTTCCTCAAAATTGAACACATGGTAGCAGTCTTTTCCAGTCGCTTCCGACTTTATAATTTCGGATGAACTTATGTTCAAAGCAGCCCTTGTCGGGTATTGCGACTTCATATAGTTCAATCCATACGTCATAGCTTCCTTGCTAGAAACAGTAGTGGAAGCATTTTGAGCAAACATAAAATGTGCTGCTAACAAAATGACTATCAATAAACTAAATCTCTTCATACAAAAACTATTTTGTGTCTTTAATAATAAACGCAAAGGTATTAATTTTTTTTTAACTACAATTTTTGATTGCTTTTTTTTTGTGTTTTTTGTCTCCTATTTATTAACAGGCGATGTTTGATATTGCTGTTTGCTGTGTAATGTGCTTATTGTTATTTAGTTGCGTCATTGTTTGATTTCCTTCTTTCCAGTTCTTTCTTGTAGGCAAACATCTCGTCCCTGTACTTTGCTGCTTCGAGAAAGTCCAGTTTTGCCGATGCCGCTTCCATCAGTCTTTCTGCATTCCTGATGGCTTTTTCGAGTTCGCCAATATTCATATATGGTACGACTGGGTCGGCAGCGATGTTCATTTCCGATTCCAGATTGATGTCGTAACCCGTGTTTGCAATGTTTAATGCGTTGTTGCTGTTTGACTTTACAATCTGTTTCGGCGTTATGTTGTGTTCCTGGTTGTACTTCATCTGCTTTTCACGGCGGTAGTTGGTCTGGTCTATGGTACGCTGCATGGAGCCTGTAATCTTGTCGGCATACATGATTACTTTGCCGTTGATGTTTCGGGCGGCGCGGCCTGCCGTCTGTGTGAGCGAGCGTTCCGAACGCAGGAAGCCTTCCTTGTCGGCATCTATGATAGCAACAAGCGATACTTCTGGCAGGTCAAGGCCTTCGCGGAGAAGGTTTACTCCGATTAGCACGTCGAAAAGCCCGTTGCGCAGGTCGGAAAGTATGCGAACTCGTTCCAAGGTTTCCACATCGGAGTGTATGTATTCGCAACGGATGCCGTACTTGTGGAAGTATTTTGTGAGTTCTTCCGCCATTCGCTTTGTCAGTGTAGTAACAAGAATCCTCTCGTCGCGTTTTGCCCGCACCCTGATTTCCTCCATAAGGTCGTCAATCTGGTTTTCTGTCGGTCTGACTTCGATTACGGGGTCGAGAAGTCCTGTCGGACGAATGATTTGTTCCACAATTATTCCTTCGCTCTTTTGCAGTTCGTAGTCGGCAGGGGTTGCGCTGACATAAATCACGCGGTCAACCAGTGATTCAAACTCCGGTAGCGTAAGCGGTCGGTTGTCTATTGCGGCGGGAAGTCGGAATCCGTAATTTACCAAGTTTTCCTTTCTTGACCTGTCGCCACCAATCATTGCGCCGATTTGTGGAATTGTAACGTGGCTCTCGTCAATTACCGTGATGAAGTTTTTTGGGAAATAGTCTATAAGGCAGAATGGTCGTCCGCCTGGTTTGCGTCCGTCGAAATAGCGCGAGTAGTTTTCAATTCCGCTGCAGTAGCCCAGTTCCTTTATCATTTCAAGGTCGTAGGTTACTCTTTCCTCAAGTCGTTTTGCTTCCAGATTTTTGCCCTCCTTCCTAAAATATTCCGCTTGGAGAACAAGGTCGTCCTGAATTTGCCTTACTGCGGCTATGGTTTTGTCCTTTGTGGTGACGAAGATGTTGGCTGGATAAATGCTTGCTGTTTCCATTACTTCCAGTTTCTCGCCGGTGTAAGGTTCAAACATGTAAATATCCTCCACCTCGTCGTCCCAGAATGTAATTCTCAGTCCTACGTCGTGGTGGGCGAGGAAGATGTCAACGGTGTCTCCCTTTACCCTGAATGAGCCGCGCTTGAACTCAATGTCGCTGCGAAAGTATAGTCCGTCAACGAGTTTCCGGAGGAAGTTGTCGCGTCCGATGTTGTCACCGCACGAAACCTTTATTGTGTTGGCGTGAAAATCCTCGGGATTTCCAATTCCGTATATGCACGACACCGAGCAGACGACAATCACATCGTTGCGTCCCGATAGCAGAGCGCTTGTCGCACTGAGGCGCAATTTCTCAATCTCGTCGTTTATCGAGAGGTCTTTTTCTATATAGGTGTCGGTGGTTGGCAGGTAGGCTTCGGGCTGGTAGTAGTCGTAGTACGATACGAAGTATTCGACGGCATTGCGCGGAAAGAACGACTTGAACTCCGAGTACAGTTGGGCGGCAAGCGTCTTGTTGTGACTCAGCACTAACACTGGACAGTTGGCGTTCTTTATGACGTTTGCTATAGTGAATGTCTTTCCACTGCCGGTCACACCAAGCAAAGTCTGGTGTTTCTGCCCACGGAGAAGTCCGTTTGTCAGTTCTCTTATTGCCTGCGGCTGGTCGCCAGTAGGACGGTATTCGCATATAAGGTCGAAATCCATGTCGTAAATTTTTTGCAAAGATAATGAAAAATACACCCCCCTCTGCATTAAGGTCTTTAAAGTTCATTAAGTGCCTTTAATGCAGAGGGGGGTGAAAAAAAAACTTGTGCATACAATCATTTTTTGTTCCTTTGCAGAAATTTTGTAAAGGAAAATTTATGAAACGTTTCGCTATTATATTATTAATAGGTATAATTTTTAGTCTGCCATTTTGTGCTTTTGCACAGGAGCAAGAAGAAGGTTGGTTCCGTTGCGGTACCGATTCTGTTTATGACGAACTCGTTAAGAGGAATCCGCAGGTTGCTCTTGACAGGGCAAAACTCAACGATTTTGTACGTGAATACATTAGGCAGCATCCCAAGGGCAATGATGATGAAGTATATGTAATACCAGTGGTTTTCCATGTTTTGCATGAATATGGTGCTGAAAATATTTCATACGCGGCAATTCAGGCTGCGATAGAGCAGATGAATAAGGATTACCGTAAGATGCGTTCCGATACGGCTTCGATAAAGGCTGAATTTAAGCCTATAGCTGCCGATACGAAGATTGAGTTCCGTTTGGCAAGGAAAGACCCCGACGGAAACTGCACTATGGGTGTGACTCGTGTATATTCGTCGGCGACAAATCATGGTGACGAGAGCGCCAAGGCTGTTGCCGGAAGCTGGGACAATTCCAAGTATCTGAATATTTGGACAGTAAAATCTATGAGTGAGAGTGGTGTGGCTGGTTACTCGTATTATCCGGGAACTGCGCCTGAAGGTGGTGATGGAATAATTCTGCTTTATGATTATATAAGCAGGGCGTTGACTCACGAGGCTGGTCACTACTTGAATCTTCCGCATCCGTGGGGAAGTACAAATGAACCGGGGCAGGCAGATAACTGCGACATTGACGATGGCATTGAGGACACTCCAAATACAATCGGGCATACATCGTGCGTCTTGAATGATGTTACCTGTGGTAGCCTCGACAATGTGCAGAACTTCATGGACTACAGCTATTGCTACAGAATGTTTACAAACGGTCAGGCTGAAGTAATGAGGGCTACGCTTAATTCGTCTGAGGCAAACCGAAATAATTTGTGTTCTGCATCAAACAGGATTGCAACCGGTACCGATGACGACTACATCGACGAGGAATGTGCTCCTATCGCAGATTTCAGCCAAAGCAAGAAAATGATATGCAATGGGGCTACTGTTTCCTACAACGACCATACTTACAATACAACTTCTGTTGACTATAGGATGTGGAGTTTCGAAGGTGGAGAACCTGCAACTTCTGGAGAGGAAAGTCCGAATGTGCTTTATAATGAAGGCGGTAGATTTACTACTGAACTTTATGTGGAAAATAGTGTTGACGGAAATACGAAAACCAAGGAAAATACATTAATGGTTTATGACAAGCTCGACGGCTATGAAATTCCTTATACTGAGCATTTTGAAACGACAACCTTCCCGCTGATTTCAGGAAACAGCGCCAATGACTTTTATGTTGAGAACTACAATCCGAACATTAACGATGAAGAAGGCTGGTGGGTTCCGAGAAACGAAAGTTGGACTCAGGTGAACTTGGGTTATACAGGCAAGTCGGTGCGTATCAGGAACTCAAGGGTTGCAAGCAAGAAGAACAAGCTGTATATGCCGAACATTGTGATAGAAAACGATTCTATACCATTGGAGGTTTCGTTTAAAGTTGCAGCTGCGGGTAAAAGTAGCGATTCTTATACCGATGCTTTGAATTTCTATTATTCTACAACTTGTGGCGACACATTGCGCATTGGTCATACTTTTTCCGGTACAGGGTTAATAACTTCGTATGAGGATAACCCCAAGAATTATGTTCCTTCTCAGGATGAGTGGACAGAACATACCTTTACCATTCCCGCATCTAAGCTTAAAGGCAATAATTTCCGTCTTATAATACAGAGTGAAAACAGATTTGGCAATACTATATACATCGATGATTTGAAGTACTGGCAGAATGAACCGACTTCGGTTACTACCGAAAATGTTAATATGTCGGCTTATCCTAACCCGTTCTATGACAACCTGATGCTTGATGTTGATGGTATGGAAGGCGAATTTACCGTTGAAGCCTACGACATGATGGGCAGGATGTTATTCTCGGAAAGTTTTTCAGATCAGCATATTGAACTGGGAAATGCTTTCGCAAATGAAGTTAACGGTGTTTATTTCCTGAAAATTTATGATGGCAGTGTTTGTAAAACAATGAAGATTGTAAAGGAAAGATAAATGATGTGTAGGTTGAAAAAGTATTTTGTTTTGTTATTATTTGCAGTGGCAACTATGTTGTTTGCTTCGTGCGAGAGGACATGTACTTGCAAGACATATAGGAATGGGGTAATGACTGGTTCTGCTGTCAGTGATATGCCAGATGGCATAAGCTCGTGTTCCGATATGGACATCTATGTAGAAACCGAGAATGGTGTAGTAAGGGAAACGAAATGTAATTAATGTTTTAAAATGATATGTAAAATGAAAAAGTATTTTGTTTTATTGTTGTTTGCTGTTGCTGCAATGTTATTTGCATCGTGCGAAAAGGAATGTACTTGTTCTATGTGGACAGATGGAAAGAATACGGATACTAATCCTGTCGTTTATACTCAGGATGAAATCAATAGGTTGAATGCAAAGAACTGTGCAGGTCTGAATGACTATTACAATGGCCTTGGGCTTGGATACGACGAGACGCTAGGTGCTGGTATAAGGTGCGAATAGTATTGTTTCGGATGATTAACAAAAAATTAAATGTTGATTTTTTGATTTTTTTGTATTTTTGCGACCTAAAATATAATGTTTAATTTTTAAAGTAATAAGAAAATGAAGAAGTTATTAGTAGTTTTGGCAGCAGCTGGTTTGTTGTTCGCAATGTCATCATGCAGCAAGGAATGCAAGTGCAAGTATTATTCTGATGGTGATTTGAAGAGTGAAAAGACTATCACTAAGGAAGATATGGAAAGCTTGGGCTTTGAAAAGTGCAAGGACATGAATTCTACAATAGAACTTTTGGGCGTTAAAACTGAAGTTAAGTGCCACTAAGATTTATTTGTACGAAACAAAAGCCTCGGATTTTCCGGGGCTTTTTTTATGTTATAAAAAAATGAAATTTTTGTTTGTTTATGTTGTTTTTATATGTAATTTTGGGCAGTTAATTTATTTGTTTAATTTAAAGTTTAATAAGATGAAGAAAGTATTAGTTTTATCAGTCGTTGCTATTGCAGCTTTCGCATTTTCATCATGTGCACCTAAGGACTGCACTTGCACAGCAAAATTCACAGATCCTGAAGTCGAAGCTATGTTTGGTAATACATTAAACCTAACAATAGAAGGAGCAGACCTCAAGACCGCTGGTTACAAGAACTGCAACGATTACTACGAGAAAACTATGAAGGCACAAGACGATGCTGAACCTGGCTATTCAATTGAGTGCGTAGAAGAATAGTTTTATTGTAGGCTAGAAAAATTAAGCCGTCCATTTGGGCGGCTTTTTTTTGTGCCAAGTGTAGAAACAAATCCCCATGTTTCAGATCCTGAAACAAGTTCAGGATGACAAAAAAACATGGGGATTTGGCTTACAAAGTAAATTACTTCAGTTTTGCCAATGCTTCCTTCATGCGCTTAACTGCTTCGATAAGTCTGTCGTCGCTGGTAGCGTAGGAGAGACGCAAGCATTCGGGAGAACCGAACGAAATTCCACCGACAGTTGCAACATGTCCCTTTTCAAGCAGGTACATTGCTAAGTCGTCGGAAGTGTTGATTTTCATACCTTCGGCTTCCTTGCCCAAGAATGTGGAAACTTCTGCGAAGATATAGAAAGCGCCTTGCGGAGTGTTGAGCTTCAGTCCTGGGATTTCCTTCAAAAGACCGAGAACGAGGTCGCGACGGCTCTTGAAAATCTTGGTCATCTTTTTGCATTCGCTGTTGCCAGCGTTGAGTGCTGCTTCGGCAGCCTTCTGAGCTATTGAGCAAGCACCAGATGTGAACTGACCCTGCAACTTGGTAACGCCCTTTGCAATCCATAGTGGTGCTGCAATGAAACCGATTCTCCAGCCAGTCATTGCGTAACCCTTTGATACACCGTTGATAATAACGCAACGGCGACGGATGTCATCGAACTGTGCAATGCTTTCGTGTTCGCCTACGAAGTTGATGTGCTCGTAAATTTCATCAGAAATTACGATAACTTCTGGGTGCTTTGCAAGAACATCGGCAATAGCCTTCAATTCTGCCTTGCTGTAAAGGCTACCTGTCGGGTTCGACGGCGAGCAGATGATGATGGCTCTGGTCTTCGGAGTGAGAGCCTTTTCGAGTTGTGCTGCTGTCATCTTGAAATCCGATTCGATGTTGCACTTTACAACAACGGGAACACCTTCGCAGAAACGAACCATCTCGATGTAGCTAACCCAGTATGGAGCAGGGATTATAACTTCTTCGCCCGGGTCAACAATCGAAAGCAAAGTATTCATAATCGAGTGCTTTGCACCTGTCGATACAACTATCTGTGCTGGTTCGTAGTCGAGGTTGTTTTCGCGTTTCAACTTTGCACATACGGCTTTACGAAGTGATTCGTAACCCGGAACTGGCGGATAGTGCGAGAAGTTCTGGTCGATAGCTTCCTTTGCAGCTTCCTTGATGTAGTCTGGAGTGTTGAAGTCTGGTTCACCAATGCTAAGGTTAACAACATCAATTCCTTGAGCCTGAAGTTCACGGCTTTTTGCGGTCATTGCTAAAGTAGCGGAAACCGCCATTTTTTCCAATCTATTTGATACTCTTTCCATTGTGTTTGAATTAAAAAAAATTGTCTGCGAAGATAACTCTTTTAAATTAAATTTCTTAATATTGCATAACATAATTTTGAATGTTTTTAAATATGATTTCGCAGATTCTTATTGTAACAATTCCTGCTGTTGTAGTTGCTGTAACTGCAATACTGGTAATAAGGCAAATGCTTAAAAAGGACTTGGAAGCCAAAAAGATACAGATAATTCTTGAAAACCAGAAGACGATAACTCCGCTTCGCTTGCAGGCCTACGAGAGAATAATTCTTTTCTTGGAACGTATTTCTCCGAACAGTGTGATTGTTCGTTTGCAGACACCAAATATGACGGTTCAGGAATTGCACAGGCAGATGCTGATTACGATTCGTGCAGAATTCGAGCACAACTTGTCGCAGCAACTTTATGTATCATCAGAAGCGTGGGAGGCAACCCGCAATGCAAAGGAACGTACAATCCAGATGCTGAATATGTGTCTTCAAGGTTTGAACTCGATGGACAATGCGATGGTTTACAGTCAGGCAGTGTTTGAAAAACTGATTGAAATAGAGAAGTCTCCAACGCAGGAAGCCTTAGAATTGCTCAAGAAGGAGGTAAGAGCATTGTTCTAATAATATATAATAGGTGTCCCTATTTCGGAGGAAGAATTTTTCCGTCGTTTGAAATCCTCGGCAAATTGTCGTAGATGTCGGCAGCGGTGAGTTCCTGTATTATTTTCAGAACTCGCTTTTGCGGGTCAATGTGCGGACCTTTGTTTGGTTTTGTCTGGTAGGTCGATATTATTTCTCCGCTGATGAATTTTCCTGTACTTGCACTTAGCTTGAAACGGAAAATAGGAGCGAGCCCCATTTCATCGTTTATGTTTATGGTATTGTATGTGAAGAAGTTGCCCATACTGTAGGCAATGAATTTACCTTTGTAGATTTCAATGGCACGTGTCACGTGAGGACCATGTCCGAGAACGATGTCGGCACCATTGTCGATGGCATCGTGGGCAAACTGGTATGCGTTTCCGCGGTTCTGCTCAATGTAGTAGTCGTCTTGACGAGTAAGATGTCTGTACTTTTTGCCTTCGCCGCCGCAGTGCATCGAGACGATGACGATGTCGCAAGTCTTACGTAGCGCCTTTATTGTGTTGGCAACCAATTGTTTGTCGTGCAGATAGGCGATGGCTGTGTTTGGCGAGAATGCGCAGAAACCGTACTTTATGCCATTTATTGTGAATGTACACGATGGTTTTGTTGCGTAGCCTGCCCAGTTGAACCCCATCTTGTCGAGGACTTTCGCTGTGTTTTCTCGTCCATATTGGCGGAAGTCGTTTGCGTGGTTGTTGCCGACGCTGATTAGGTTGAATCCGGCTTCCTTGTATCCGTTGGCAAATATCGATGGCATCCCGAAGCAGAATGGACAGCATTCGGGAACAAGAGTGTCGGCAAGTACGCCTTCCATGTTGCAGAAGACGATGTCGCCGTTGAAGTATGGTTTAACCTCGTCGAGGAAACCCTTGTAGTTTTCGTTTGGCGGCAGGTAGCTTCTGTCGGGGAAGATGGAACCGAACATTATGTCGCCTACGGCAACAACTGTAATTGTATCGGAATGAGCATTTTGTTGTGAATATATGCTAGTGCATATTGTTGAAAATGTGGCGATTAGCACACAAATAATTGCAGTTTTTTTCAATGCTTTTATGTTTTTATGTTAGTACCAGAGGTTTTGAAAATATTTGTGGAATAAGTCAAAGCCTTCGTTTACTCTGTTTTCGTCAATCTCGTCGCTGTTACGATAATTTTCGAAAGACCATATCATCTTGTCAAGGATTCCTTGCCATTCTTCGAATGATATATCGCAAGGGCAACCAGGGTCCAGTTCCTTGAAGCGTTTTAGGCGAGGGGCTATTAGTTCGCAAATAGAACAATCGAGGTTGTATAAATCATCGTATTCAAAGCCGTCTTTTGCAATTTCGTCTTTGTCTTCACCAAGCGAATATCCAAGTACTTTGTCGTGCAATATTATTGTTCTACCTTTATCGTCAATATCTGTTTCGTGGTATGGAGTGCCGTATTCCCTTAGATATGTTGCAAGCTTGTTGTACAATTCCATTTCTTCAATGTCTGTTAGGTTGAAGCTTGGAATTGTTTCGCCATCCAGAATCTTATATATGTGGTCCTTGTATATGCCGAATGTGGTTTTGCCGTCAGTGATAATGGCGGTGTTGTCATCTATCCTGAACACGTTGTTCGGTTCGTATGATTTTGCATCTATATCAAGACTTGTAATCATATTATTTCTTTATCGTTTTCTGATAGCCCTAGCGATTTCACCAATCCACAGCACTATGGATGTTGCTCCAACTATTATCAGCCAGTCTAGAATTTCGAGGTGGCAAACGTTGAACATCTGTCCGCCTACTTCAACAATCAGTATCTGTCCGAAGAAGATTACAATGGCAATTACAAGGAACCACTTGCACGACAGCATTCCAGAGAATGCCGACTTGCCAGTCATAAATGCCTTGGCGTTGAACATGTTCCAGAATTGGAGCATTACGAAGATGGTGAAGAAGAGGCTCAGTTCCTTGGCAGACAGTTCGGCGAATGAACCAAAGTCGAAACTTATGTTTGCAAGCGAACTGATGTCAGTATGCTGGAACCACAGCAGTATTCCGAGCAGTATTGTAAAGAAAAGTCCGCCAATGCCGAAGATTCTTCCAGCCATAGGCTTGCTTATGATTGGGTCGGTAACCTTGCGTGGCTTTTCGTCCATTACCGACTTTGATGGTGGGAGCGAGGCGAGAGCCAATGCTGCAAAGGTGTCCATAATGAGGTTTACCCAAAGCATCTGAGTTACGGTAAGTGGCGATTCTGTTCCGAGGAACGCACCGACCAGCACTATAAGGCAGGCGGCAACGTTTATTGTCATCTGGAACATTATGAAACGCTGAATGTTCTTGTAGAGCGAACGTCCCCACATAACGGCGTTTGCTATGGTGCTGAACGAGTTGTCGAGGATGGTCATGTCGCTGGCTTCCTTTGCCACGGCGGTTCCGTCGCCCATCGAAAGTCCTACGTCGGCGGCGTTGAGTGCTGGTGCATCGTTTGTGCCGTCGCCGGTAACAGCAACCACCATGTCGAGTTCCTTGAGCATCTTCACGACACGTTCCTTGTCGCTCGGACGGGCGCGCGAAATGATTTTGACATTGGCGATTACTGCCTTTAGCTGTTCGTCGGTCATTTCTGCAATGTCCTGACCGAGAAGTATGTTGGCATCGGTGTCGCTTTCTGTCCAAAGTCCAAGTTGACGACCGATTTCCTTTGCTGTGCCTGGTGCATCACCTGTTACAATCTTGACGGAAATTCCTGCATTGAGGCAGTCGCGTATTGCTGCTGGTACTTCGGGACGAATCGGGTCTGATATAGCAACAACACCAAGCATCTGCAAGTTGTTGATGCAAAGTTTTCCATCGTCGAAAACTTTCTGACCATCTGCTGTTGGCAAGTAGGCAAAACCTAAAGTACGCATTGCCTTGCTCTGGTATTCGGCAAGTTTAGCTTCGTATTTCGATTTGTCGGCATCGGAAATGTTGCTGTGGGCAATGAGTATGTCGGGTGCGCCAATTACATACAATATGTTTCCGTCGGCAACCTTTGACTTTACTACGGTTGCCATGTACTTGTTCTTGGTTGTGAATGGAATCCTATCAACTATTTCGGTGTTTTCGCGGATTGTGCGGTAGTCGATGCCAAAGTCGTTGAGCCAGAGCAATACTGCACCTTCGGTAGGACTGCCGACGGTCTTTGCTTTAGCCTTGTCGGAAAGGTCGAGGTTTGCGCTGGTGTCCATTGCGATACATTCTTCAAGCAGATGAGAAGCATTGTCATCGGTAAGTTTTTGGTCTGTAAGCGATTCGAAGAATGTGTCGTGAATCTTCATCTGGTTTTGCGTAAGGGTGCCGGTCTTGTCGGTACAGATTACCGATGTTGCGCCCATAGTTTCGCAGGAGTGCATTGTGCGAGGAAGCGTGTTCTGCTTCATCAGTCGCTTCATGCTGAAAGCAAGGCTGAGAGTTACGCTCATAGGCAAGCCTTCGGGGACGGCCACAACAATCAGTGTCACGGCAATCATTATGGTGTCGAGGATGTACTTTACAAAAGCTACGATGCCTTCTGTTTCGCCCAAATCGGCATCGCCTTGAACAAAATAAACAACAAGTCGTCCCACGATGATAAGTCCTGCAATTATGTAGCTGGCGGTGGTGATGATTTTGCTCAGCCAGTCGAGTTTCTTGCTAAGTGGAGTGGGGTCGCCTTCTTCGACCTGTGCGGCCTTGAAAACCTTTCCGCATTCGGTGCTGTCGCCTACGCGGATGACCTTGGCGGTGCAGTAGCCTTCAATTATTGTAGTGCCCTTAAGTACGTGGTTTGAAGGGTAGGTGGCATCCTTGTCGAAATGGGCAGGGTCGGTAGTTTTGTTGCATTGCGGTTCGCCAGTAAGCGACGACTCGTTCATAATCAGGTTGAACGATTCGAGCAGTTCGCAGTCGGCAGGCACTTCCTCACCGATTTCGAGGAGGACAATGTCGCCAACGACGATTTCCTTGCGCTGAACTTCGCATACGTTACCATTGCGGATAACCTTGACAAGAGTTTCGTCGTTTACCTCGTTGAGGCTCTGGAAAGTCTTTTCGTTGCTAAGTTCAAGGAAGAATCCGACCATTGTTGCCAGAAGTACGGCAATCAGGATTCCTGCTGGCTCGAAAAATACCGATGCATCTGCACCTCCCCAGAAGAACTGATATACAGATATTCCTATCGAGAGCAGAAGTGCTATGAGTAGTATCCGGATAAGTGGGTCGGAAAAGCAATCAATGAACTTGCTCCATAAGGATTCGCGTTTGGGTGGGGTAAGTATATTTATTCCGTGTTTCTCCTTGCTTTCAAGGACTTGTGCGTCCGTAAGACCTTCGTAATGATGAGTCTGATTCATTCCCTATTATATTTTATAAGTTCGCAAAGGTAATGAAAAATGTGCTTCGTGACTTAAAAATTTTATGGATTTTTTGGCGTGGTGTAATAAAAAAACGGAGTCTGTCATTCTGAACTTGTTTCAGAATCTGGACTCCGTTTTTTTAGTATTTCTGATTTTTTTTATCTTTCGATTGTCAACTTTTGTGCAATGCCATTTGCTACAATGAAATACAAGCCGTTTGGCAGTTCTGAAATGTCAATTGAAGTTGTGTTTTCGTTTGTGCTGATGTGCTTGACTTCCTTGCCTGTAGCATTGAAAATTGAAAGTTCGGCATTTCTGTCGGTTATAACGTTTACAATGTTTGCTGCCGGGTTGGGGTAGATGCTGAAGTTTTCGGCAACGTTGCTTTCAATACTTGTTGGAACGTTTTCCTGTCCAGTGAAGAACTTGTATATTTCGGTGTTGTAGTCGATGTCGTGGCTAGAACCATCGTACCAGTCGTGTACACCGTTGTTAACCTTGATGAACACGGTTTTGTGTCCCGATTCTTCATTCTTGTAGGTGTATTGCTCGAAAGTAAGTCCGTCATTTTTGGTGTCCTCGAAATTATAAACTATTGGCTCTGTGCTGCATTGGTTGTAGTTGCGCCAAGTTTCTACAAGGGCTTCTGCTCCAAGTCCGACTTGTATCGTCAGCATTGAATAGCTGAAACTAGCATCGGCGTATGATATTGTTTCGTCGGAGGTGCCATGTATGTGCATTGTGTTGATGTTTCCTGTCGGTTCAAATGCTTGGAAATGACCGAGAGTTCCGCTAACCGATGCGATAGCCTTGATTCTGTCGGCGTGCTTAACACCCATCTTGTTGCTCATAAATCCGCCCATCGAGAAACCTGTTACGAAAACACTGTCGGTGTCAACGTTGAAGTTATTTTCGAGCGAGTCGAGGATTGCAAGGATGAATCCCTCGTCATTTACATCTGCATTTAATTCTATTGTTCCAATATATGGAACTTCTTCACCGCCAACACCTGCAGCCCATGCTGCACCCAAGTTTTGTCCCATAATGCTTGCATTTGTTGCTTCTGGTGTGATTATTATCCAGTTTGGCGCAATATTCTGAAATCCTATTGCTCTTGCAAAATTGTTGCAATTGTCGCCAAGTCCGTGAAGCAGGAATATTACAGGCATACTGCCATCTGGAGAACTTGATGGAATGTACTCCATATATTTTCTTGAAGTACCTTCAAAATCCATTGTACGCGCTACGTGTTGTGCGCTCAATGCTAATGTGCATAGTGCTAATGCTACGATTGTAAAGATTTTTTTCATGCTATTATAAATTTTTTAGTTAGTTTCTGTTGTGTCGTGGCGCGCCGCGACTGTATTCTCTAAGTTGTGTCGTGGCGTGTCGCGATTTTTTCATTGAGACGCAAAATTTTGCGTCTGTACAAAGCTTGCGGTGTTTCTATGTTTTATAATTTGATGTTCCCAAAAATTAATATTTCGATGATTTGTAGCGACGCAATGCATTGCGTCGCTACAATTATTCATTGTTAATTGTCCATTATCCATTATTAATTGTTCCTGTTGCATATCTTGTTGTAAGGGCAGTATTCGCAGTTGTCGGTGTTTGGTGTCTGTGTGAATTTTTTCTGAGGGTCAAGCAGTTCGTTTAGAATGCCTTTGAGGTTATTGTTCACATCGAGGCGAAGTTTTACGGTTTTTATTTCTTCTCCGCCATCATCTGTTATTTCTTTTACAAAAATATCCTGGTCATTGTAGTTTTCAATGTTCTTTTTAGTCCTTATGTTTCCGTTATTGTTGAATTTCAGTGCGCCGTCGTTAATGTTCGTCACACTTATTATATATGGTTGGATAGTATAATTCTGTTCTGCCTTAAGCTGCGACATTATTTCTGAATAGATGAGTACCTGTGCGGCTTCCTTGTTCTTGAACGTTTCGGGAATCCAGAATTTTTCATCGTAAGTCTTTTTGTCGTTTTTGATAGAGGATGTCTTGTAGTCGATTACTCTTAATTTGCCGTCTTTTAAGTCGATACGGTCAATTATGCCTTTCAGCAGTATGGTTTCGTTGGTCGTGTCCTTAATTTTGTATTTGATGGTATAGTTTCTTTTTTTGTCGCCGTCATGTATTTTTTCATTTTCCAAATCGACAATCTGGAATGGCGCATAATCCTCGTCGGAGGCAACAATTTTGTTCACATATTTGCGGAGAGGCTTTATCATTATGTTCGACTTTGCCTCGTCAAACTGCGCCTTGTCGGTTTCCTTTACGTTGAAAACCTTGCATACGGCAAAGTTGATTGCATTCTCGATGTTGGATTTTATTGAGGCGAAATCTTCCTTTTTGATAATCTTTCCAATGTAGGGACTGTACAGGAAATGGCAGGATTCGTGTAGGAGGTTTCCGAAGTCGAGTGCGCTGGTGTCGTCGTCGATGTTTTCCTCTTCCTTGATTTCTTCAATGTATTCGAAATAGAAACTTACGGGGCATTTCAGGTAGGTGTTTATCAGTTTCGGGAATACGCCTTTTTTGATTTGTATGTCCTCTTTTGTATCCGTTTTCTCGTCATCGCTATATCCGAGCAGGTCCTGTATTTTCTTTATATGGTCGGTCTTTTCGATTTCAATCGGTGGTGTCTGCGACGGACGGATTTCGTAGCTCTTGGTTGTGTGGTATTTTTGTTTGATTGTATCGTCGAAGTCCCTAAGTTCGTATTCCATCTGCGTTATGAATCTTGACTGTTCGGCGTGCGAAATCTTTCCCTCGGAGCAATAAAGCATCTGTATGTGCTGGCTACGTTGCAGTAGCCTGTAGAAGTAGTAGGCGAATATGCTGTTCTGGAACTCTATTGACGGCATCGAGAAGGCTTTGCGAAGGTTGTAGGGTATCATACTGTCCTTGTAGCTCGATTTGGGGAAGGTGTCCTCGTTCATCGAAAGCATTATTATGTTGTCGAAATCGAGGCTTCGGGTCTCCATAAAGCCCAAAATTTGTATTGGCTCGTCGCTGTCGCTGTTGAAAGTCATATTGCTTTTCTTTATGATGCTGGTCATAAGTTTGTAGTACATATTGTTCCTTTCGAAAGCAATGTCGTCGCCAAGTGCGTTTAGAAACGAGGTGTAGAGCGTTATAATCCTGTGCATAAAGTCCGATTCGGTCTTGTAGCTATCGTAGGAAAGTATGTTTTCGTAAACGAAGTTGCAGACAGAGATTATGTATTTTGGGAACGATTCGTCCATTTGGGCGGTGTCGAATATGACTTTGAGCAGTTCGTTGGAATTGATTTGTTCCCGTATGGATTCTATGTCAATATAGTCGATTTTGCTTTTTGTGATAGTGCTGTTTATTCGTTCAATGATACCTTTATTTATGTATGCTCTTGAAAAACTATGCATTATCGTTGAAAAAATATCCTTGCGGTTGAAGTAGGTTGTACCATTCGACTTGTTTTCCGACCTGTGCATTGCCAGTTTCATTATTATCTGAACGAAACTTGCAGAGGCAGTGTAACTAAGAGGGTAACCCATTGTTATGTTGCACTTTAGCGGTTTTTTCTCACCGTTGATTTCTATTGATTCCGGCAGTGTGTATATCAATGGGACAAGCAGTTTTTCGTCGCCGAGGATAATGGCGGTGTTTTCGTCTATTTTTTCGTATTTTTTCAGCAGTTCGGGAATAACTTTTACCTGTGCGACCGACGATGGAACCTCTATGACCTGTATATTCTTTTTGTACAAGTCCTTTATTGAGTCGGAAAGTTCAAAACCTTTTGGAAGAGGAAACTCCTTGAGGTCGGCACGGAGGAAAAGGCCAGCTTCCTGTTCCTTTTTGTCAATGTAGTATCTGTCGGCATCCCAGAAAAACAGGCATTGACCATTTTTTTCTTTTGTTATTTCCCTGATGTGGCGGAACAGGCTTTTTTCGCATTCGTTGAGCGCGCTGAATCCGACGAAAGCATAGTTTCCGGAATCGAAATCGGTCGTCAGCATTCTGTTTTCTACGAAGTCGCGGTAAATCAAACCTTGGTAGCCGATGCCTTTTTCGCGGAGCGCCTTAGTGAAATCGCTGTAAATTGCCGGCATTTTCTGCCATAGCTCGAGGCTTTTCATTTTTTTGTCGAGTACCGAGGTGTTGGAAATGTTTTGCCAGAACGACTGTAGTATTTCCATCAAGTCGTCTTCAATTTCGGTAAACTTTATGTCTATTTCCTTTGCGTCGGCTATGTTGTAGAAAAGTTTCTCGGGGTTGACAAGGTACTTGTCTATGTCGTCGAAGTCGCTTAGAAGCACCTCGCCGAAATTGTAGAAGTTGTCGAAGCTTGAGTCTCCTTCTGTGTTTTTGATGTGCTTTTCAAAAACATTGTAGAGCGTATATGTCAACACGATGTTTTCGGCTTCGTGGATTTTGGCGTTACGTGCAAAAATTTCCTTTATGGGTGTTATCTTTGGTGCCCAGCTGACCTTTGTCGCGTTCTTTTTCAGCGACGAAAGCAGTGCGGAGCCGGTTCGGTTGTTGGGAACAATTATCTCGACTTGTTGCAAGTCGTCGAAAGTATTGCTGATATATTCTTGTACCGAGTCGATGAAATGTTTCATATTCTTGTGGTTTTTGAAATTAGGTTAAGGTCGGCAAGTGCAATCGCAGTCAAGGCTTCTACGATTACTGGTGTGCGCAGGGCGAAACAGGTGTCGTGGCGACCGTGTATTTCCATGTCTTCTACTTGCATCGTGTTGAAGTTGAATGTCTT
This sequence comes from uncultured Bacteroidia bacterium, assembly GCA_902776565.1. Taxonomy (GTDB): domain Bacteria; phylum Bacteroidota; class Bacteroidia; order Bacteroidales; family ML635J-15; genus Bact-19. The sequence continues at coordinate 91,669 of CACYQN010000005.1, read as the reverse complement.
TTGCTTTTTTGCGATGCTTGGGGTAGGGTGGAAGTAGGTGCGGAAAACGACATCGTTGCCGTTTGAAATTCCGCCGTTGATGCCTCCGCAGTTGTTTGTCGCCGTTTTTCCGTCGGATGATACGATGCAGTCGTTGTATTCAGAGCCGAGCATTGACGCTGAGGCTATTCCGTTGCCGAACTCTATGGCTTTTACGCCTGGTATTGAAAATATTGCGTGAGAAATTAGCGATTCCATACTATCGAAGAACGGTTCTCCAATTCCTGCATCAAGGTTTTGTATTCTGCATTCCACTATTCCGCCGGCAGAGTCGTTGTTTGCGATTGCCTTTTCAATGTTTGCTAAGCATTCGGGCAGTATATGTGCTGAAATTTCTGGTGTCGGAATAATTTTCTTTGCGATGCAACCGGCGGCAACCAGTGGCAAGGTCATTCGTCCGGAAAACTGTCCGCCACCGAGAGGATTGTTGTAGCCGTTGTATTTCCTATAGGCTGTGTAGTCGGCGTGTCCAGGACGGAAAAATCCGTCGAATTGGTAGTCTTCGTCGCAGAAGTTTTCGTTCTTGAATATAATTATTATAGGTGTGCCAGTTGTGTGACCGCGATAGATGCCACTTCGTATTTCGGGAATGTCGCTTTCGGTGCGGGTGCTAGTGGCGTATCCGCCTGTTTTGCGACGCTCTATGTCGGGAAGCAAGTCGTTTTCAGCCAGCGGTATTCCTGCAGGGCAGCCGTCAACAACGATACCGATTTCCTTGCCGTGCGATTCGCCGTAGAGTGTTATTTTGAAGACATTCCCCAAAGAGTTCATCCTATGTTATTTTTGAGCAAACAAAGGTAAGTAAAAATGTTGTATTGTCAAAACGAAATATATTGCTTAAAAAAATCTAAAATCGTAAATCGTCAATCGTAAATTGCATTATCTTTGCACTATCGTTTAATAAAAATTTGATTTATATGAATAAGTTTTGGAAAGTGATGTTGGCCGTAGTCGTGGGCGTTATCATTGTTCACATCCTCTATGGCGTGATTTTTTTGTTGATTTGCCTGTCGGCGGCAGGTAGTTCGTCGTCGGATGTTACCGTGAAGGACAATTCGGTGCTGAAGATTTCTCTTACTGCCGATATGCCCGACAAGGTTACCGATGGTATGAGTTTCGATTATATGTCGATGACGCCGGTGAAGCAGATTGGTCTTAACGATGCTTTGAAGTCGATTGAAAAGGCAAAGACCGATGACCGTATCAAGGGTATCTATCTGGATATGGATGGTGCTTCGGCTGGTACTGCAACCATCGAGGAACTTCGCAACAAGCTCATCGAGTTCAAGGAGAGCGGAAAGTTTATAATTAGCTATGCTACAGCATATTCGCAGTTCGGCTACTACTTGGCATCGGTTGCCGACGAGGTTTATGTAAACCCGCAGGGCGGAATGTCGTGGCAGGGTATGTGCTCGCAGATTATGTTCTACAAGAATGTACTCGAGAAACTCGGCGTTGAAATGCAGGTTTTCCGTCACGGACAGTTCAAGTCGGCTGTCGAGCCTTACATCTGCGACAAGATGAGTCCTGCAAACCGCAAGCAGTACAGCGTTCTCCTGAATTCCATCTGGGGAAAGGTTTGCAGAGGAATTTCCGAAGCTCGTGGTATTTCGGTCGAAGACCTCAATATGTATGCCGACAGCCTTTCGTTGCGTAAGGCTCAGGATGCTGTTACATTGAAGTTTGCCGATGCAGTGAAGTATTATGATGAAGTTATTGACGAACTCAAGGCTAAGTCGGGATTCGACGGCAAGGACAAGGATATGTTCATCGACCTTGAAAAGTATGCAAAGGCAAGTGTTCCTAATGTAAAGGAAAACAAGTCGAAGAACGAAGTTGCTGTATTGTTTGCCGAGGGCGAAATTGTTGACGGCAACGGTGGTAAAGGCCAGATGGGTGGAGACAAGATTGCCGAGGAACTTCGCAAAATCCGTGAAAACGATGATGTTAAGGCTGTTGTTCTGCGCGTAAACTCACCCGGTGGTTCGGGACTTGCTTCGGAAGTTATGTGGCGTGAAATCCAGAAGGTTAAACAGGCTGGAAAGCCAGTCGTAGTTTCGATGGGTAACCTCGCAGCATCTGGTGGATACTATATTTCTTGCTCGGCCGATTACATTTATGCTCAGCCTACAACTTTGACAGGTTCGATTGGCGTATTCGGTATGTTTCCCAATCTGCAAGGACTTGTAACCGACAAGATTGGTCTTACAATCGACACCGTATGCACCAATGCTCATGCAGATTTCGGAAGCACAATGCGTCCTGTTACAGAGATGGAATACAACTATGTACAGCAGTCAATCGAGGATTTCTATGACACTTTCCTTACGAGAGTTTTTGATGGTCGTAAGGGCAAGGGTGCCGAAGGTCATGTTTTGAGCGAAAAGGCTTTGGTCGATTCAATAGGACAGGGTCGTGTATGGGCAGGTGCCGATGCAATTGAAATTGGTCTGGTTGACGAACTCGGCAGCCTTAACGATGCTGTGAAGAAGGCTGTTGAACTGGCGAATATTCCAGACTACAAGATTGTTGAATATCCGGCAAAGAAGGAATGGTTCGAAGAATTGGCAGAACAGTTTGATATTTCTGCAAGAATCATGAAGAGCGAACTTGGCGAAAACTACATCTACTACCAGAACGCCAAGAGAATTGCTGAAACCAGTGGCATTCAGGCTCGCATGGAACACGACATTGTGATAAAGTAATTGTTTTGTGGTTAATATATGAAGAATCCGCAGGCGATGAGCTTGCGGATTTTTTTGTGCGTTTAGTTTTTTGCAATATTTGACATATTTTCTTACTTTTGCCAGCAAAATGTTAACAGGAAACTTTGGAACGCACTAAGATATATTTCGTTTCGGATGCACATTTCGGTGTAGATAGCAAACTTACGTCCGAAAGTCGTGAAAATCTTTTCATTGAGTGGCTCGATACGATAAAGGGTGATGCTTCGGAACTATATCTTTTGGGCGATATTTTTGATTTCTGGTTTGAATATACATACGTTGTTCCGCGCGGATTCGTGTCGGTGTTGGCAAAATTGCGCGAAATTTCCAATGCTGGCGTGAAAATCAAGTATTTCACAGGCAACCACGATATGTGGGTGTTCGACTATCTTCCAAAGGAAATCGGTGCCGAATTGCATACTGTTCCCGAGGAACGTGAAATAGGTGGAAAAATCCTGTACATTGCTCACGGTGACGGACTTGGTAAGTACGACCGCAAGTACAACATGATGAAGTGGATGTTTCACAACAAGTTTTTCCAGTTTATGTTCAAGTGGATTCATCCCGACTGGGGCTGCCGTCTGGCATTGTGGTGCTCGCATCGTAGCCGTCTCAAGCACGACTTGCCCGAAACTCCTGACTACGAGAAGGAATTTCTTGTAATGTATTCGCGCGAAGTACTTGAAAAAAAGCACGTTGACTATTTTGTTTTCGGACATCGCCACATTCCGTACCAGTATGCGTTAAATGACAAATCGCTGTTTACCAATATCGGCGACTGGCTGTTCAATTTCTCGTATGCGGTTTTTGATGGCGAAAATGTAAAATTGTTGAAATATCAGAGTGAAAAATAGAGGAGTTTTATTATATTTGCGTGCCAAAATTTTGTGACCGATGCGGCTTTATACAGAACAGTTAATCAAGCAATACGGCAAGCGAACCGTTGTAAAGGGTGTTGATGTTGAAGTCAACCAGGGTGAGATTGTCGGTTTGCTCGGTCCAAACGGTGCTGGCAAGACGACTACCTTTTATATGATTGTAGGCTTGATAAAGCCGAATAGCGGTCGTATTTTCTTGGATGACAAGGAAATAACTCGTCTGCCTATTTATAAGCGTGCACGTTTGGGCATTGGCTATCTGGCGCAGGAGGAGTCTGTTTTTCAGAAAATGTCGGTCGAGGACAACATAAAGTCCATTTTGGAGTTCCGTCGTGACCTTAACCGCAAGGCTCGTAACGAAATGACCGAGCAGCTTTTGGAAGAATTCAGCCTGAAGCATATTCGCAAGAGCAAGGGTTTCCAGTTGTCGGGAGGCGAGCGCAGACGTACCGAAATTGCTCGGGCGTTGGCAATCGACCCGAAATTCATTCTGCTTGATGAGCCTTTTGCAGGTGTCGACCCTATTGCTGTCGATGATATTCAGACAATAGTTATGCACTTGAAAAACAGGAATATCGGTGTGCTGATAACCGACCATAATGTTCACGAGACTTTGGCTATTACCGACCGTGCGTATCTGTTGTTCGAAGGTGGAATCCTGAAGAGCGGTACTGCCGAGGATTTAAGCAACGACCCGCAGGTTAGGAAGGTATATTTGGGTGCAAACTTTGAATTGAGGAGGTAAATGGATAATTAACAATTAACAATTGATAATGGACAATTAATAATGGATAATTTGATAATAGTGGCGACGCGGCGTGCCACGTCGCTACAGAATTATCAAATCATCAAATTTTCAAATCGTTAAACTTTGAACCAGAAACATAGAAACCCATAAACGGCGTTAGCCATAAAAACTTAGAAACTAATAAACTATTTGGTATATGTATAAGATTATAAAGAAAGTTGACCTTACAAACGACACGGTACTATTCGACGTACTGGCTCCAAGAATTGCAGAATCGGCATTGCCCGGTCAGTTCCTAATTGTCAAGATGGATGAAAAAGGCGAACGAATACCCTTGACCGTCAGCGACAACGATGCAAAGGCTGGTACTGTGACAATTGTATTTAAAGTCGTTGGTAACTCAACAAGGCAGATGGCAACCTACAATGTGGGCGACTGCTTCTGCGATGTGGTAGGACCGCTCGGACGTCCATCGGAACTTGTTCATATACCGAAAGATAAACTGAAAGACTATCGTGTGGCCTTTGTCGGTGGCGGTGTCGGAATTGCTCCGATTTTCCCGCAGGTGAAGTGGATGCACGAACAAGGTATCGACTGCGATGTAATTATTGGCGCGAAGACAAAGTCGATGCTCATTTACGAGAACGAACTAAGCTCAATGGCAGGAAAACTATATTCCGTTACCGAAGATGGAACATCCGAATACAAAGGACTTGTAACAGATGTGCTGAGAAAACTTGTCGAGTCGGGCAAGAAATACGACGAGGTTGTTGCCATCGGACCAATGATAATGATGAAGTTCGTGGCTAAGCTTTGTGCCGAACTAGGTATAAAATGTACCGTCAGCCTCAATTCGCTTATGGTCGATGGCACTGGAATGTGCGGAGCCTGCCGTGTTACCGTTGGTGGAAAGACAAAGTTCACCTGCGTCGATGGACCGGAATTCGATGCTTCGCTCGTTGATTTTGACGAAGGCATGAAGCGTCAGGCGATGTATAACAATATAGAAGGTCACAAGCAGCTCGAAGAAGAGGAAAAAGCCGAAGGTCACAAGTGTCACATAGGTGGTATAATCGACGAGCCGCGCGATGCCAGCAAGCGAGTTCCTGTACGCGAACAGGATGCAAAGGTGCGTGCAACAAACTTCGACGAGGTTTGCCTTGGTTACAATGCCGAGGAAGCAATGATTGAGGCTCAGCGTTGCCGCCGTTGCAAGAAGCCGATGTGCGTGTCGGGTTGCCCGGTATCAATTAAGATTCCTGATTTTATCGGAAAAGTTGCTGAAGGTGATTTTGCTGCCGCAGCAAGGATTATCAACGAGGATTCGGCATTGCCGGCTGTCTGTGGGCGCGTTTGTCCGCAGGAAACACAGTGCGAAGGCAAGTGCATTCTCGGAATCAAGGGCGAACCTATTGCGATTGGCAAACTTGAGCGTTTTGTCGGTGATTGGTCTCGCGAAAACAACTTCGACTTTGGCGTAAAGGTTGAGAAGAACGGACACAAGGTGGCTGTTATCGGAAGTGGACCATCGGGACTTACCTGTGCAAAGGAACTTCTGACTATGGGCTACGATGTTACCATTTTTGAGGCTTTGCACGAATATGGAGGCGTACTTGTGTATGGCATTCCGTCGTTCCGTCTGCCAAAGCATACCGTTGTAAAGCACGAGGTTGAGAATTTGAAGAAACTCGGTGCTAAGTTCGAGAAGAATGTCATTATAGGACGTTCGATTTCGATTGACGATCTTATGGACAAGGAGCATTTCGAAGCAGTTTTCATTGGTTCGGGTGCTGGTTTGCCGAATTTCATGAAGATTCCTGGCGAAAATCTTTGTGGTGTAGTTTCGGCAAACGAATTTCTGACTCGCAACAATTTGCTTTTCGCATACAAGGAAGGCTACGAAACTCCTAATTACGTTGGCAAGAAGGTTGCTGTGGTTGGTGGTGGAAATGTTGCTATGGATGCTGCGCGTACAGCCTTGCGTCTTGGCGCTGAGGTACATATAGTTTATCGTCGTTCCGAAGAGGAATTGCCGGCAAGAGCAGAAGAGGTTCACCACGCAAAAGAAGAAGGTATAATTTTCGACTTGCTTTGCAATCCTGTTGAAATTATTGGCGATGAAAATTCGTGGGTGAAGGCAATGAAATGCGTACGCATGCGTCTTGGCGAACCCGATGAGTCGGGCAGAAGACGTCCAGAAGCCGTTACTGGTTCCGAATTCCTGATAGATGCCGATATGGTTATAATGTCAATCGGAACATCGCCGAATCCGCTGATTTCATCGACTACTCCAGGACTTGACACCAACCGTTGGGACTGCATAGTTGCTGATGACAATGGAGCTACCTCGCGCAAGGGCGTTTTCGCTGGTGGTGATGCCGTCAGCGGTGCTGCAACTGTGATTCTTGCAATGGGCGCAGGAAAGACGGCTGCAAAAGCTATAGACGAATACATAAGGAACAAATAATATTTGTTCCTTATTGTAAAGTGTTTAAAACATAATGACTTATAAATGGTGAGGTTTTTTGACGGAGTTTGTCCGTTAAATCTTCAAATATCATTGCCATAGAATCTGAGAATCCATTCAAAGATACATTTTTGGTGTATCTCTAGCCATCATAAAAACATAAATTTTCAATTTCTCAGAAAAAGCATTATCTTTGCAAGATTTTGCAGTATTTTATGGTTGTAAAAAATGTCATAGTAAAAATGGCGAAAATCTTCGTTAGTCCGCGCATTTATTGGCAGCGGTACGATTTTTCGTCGTTGACAGCCAAGGATTTGCACGGCAAGGTCTATCCTCTGCTGATGTCGGCATTTTTTGCAGTCGTGCTGTTCGGTTCTGCTCTCAACCGTATGCCAGAGGAGGGATTTCCGATTGTACTGCTCGATACTGTTGTCATCACTCTGCTGTTTGCGTTGACTTACTTTTTGGTAAGTTTCCTCGAGAATTGGATTTGCCGGATGTATGGTGGCATCGAGTATCGCAAGTCGTCGATTTTTCTGCTTGAGTGTATGCTTCCGTTTTATCTGCTTTACGCAGTGTTGTCGGTGTTCCCGAGCCTTTTTTTCCTGTGGGTATTGGTCGCTTATGGCTTGTACTTGATGTATTTCGGCTCACAATATTTCCTGAAGATAGCATACGACAAGGTGATAATATTTATGATAATGTCTGTGTTGGTTATAGTGTTAGGCGTGGCGGTGGCTCAGACGCTCGATGGAATTATTATGGGATTTTTTGTAGATTAGATTGCTGGAAATGAAAAAGATAGAATATAAAAATAAGAAAGCGTTCTTCAAGTTCGAGTTTATTGAAAAATATACTGCAGGCATTGTGCTTACGGGGACGGAAATAAAGTCGATTCGCGACGGAAAGATAAGTTTTACCGATTCGTACTGCGTTTTCAAGGATAACGAATTGTGGGTTACCTCAGTGCATATTTCGGAGTATTCGCTTGGCACCTGCAACAACCACGACCCCAAGCGCGACCGTAAGTTGTTGCTTAATCGCAAAGAACTTAACAAGTTGCAGAAGAAGGTCGCAGAAAAAGGCTTGACTATTGTGCCGGTGTCGCTATTCCTCAACGAAGCAGGAATCGCCAAGATGGAAATCGCATTGGCTCGTGGTAAGAAACTTCACGACAAGCGCGAGGACATAAAGGACCGCGACAACAAGCGTGACCTCGACAGAACAAAGAAGATGAAGTAGGAGAACAGATGGCTGGGAAAAAGGAAATATTTTCAGTATGTAATCCAACTGCCGAGGATTTCTCGGTAGTTCAAAATGAAAATTTTCCAACTTGTAAGGATTGCTTACAAGTTCGGTCTATATCATGTGTTCCATTTTGGAACATGTGATAAATAACTGGAATTTTGAGGAGTAATGAATGTTAACAATATGGCAGTAGAGACAGAAATAGTGCTATATAAATTGGAGGAATATGGTACTGATACCCTATGCTCCTCTTTTTCGTCATTCCGTAAGACAAAGCGAACAGGCGTAGGGACGAGCCTTGTGAGACTGTCTGTACGGAATCTCCTTTGTGTACCATTGGGAGATTCCGCACAGTCGAACAATATTACGCTCTCCGTTTCGTATCGCGTTATTGTTCTGACTTGCGGAATGACAGAAAAACAAAATAAACAATAAGGAAAGGAAAACGATATGAATATACTTATAATAATATTACTTGCAGTTGCCGCATATTTGATTGGGTCGTTCAGTTCGGCCCTGTGGTACGGCAAATGGTTCTACGGAATCGATATTCGCGAACATGGCAGCAAGAATGCCGGCTCGACAAATGTTCTTCGCGTGCTTGGCTGGAAATGTGCAATACCCGTTTTCATAACCGATGTCATAAAGAGCTTCGTGCCGACGATGTTCTTCGTGATGCTACTCAACCGCTTTGCTACAACAGACTGCGGTATTTTTGTCGAACAAGGTTCGGAGGCGTATTACCTCTACCAACTTCTGTTCGGTATGATGGCGATAGTGGGACACATTTTCCCGATTTTCTCTGGATTCAAGGGTGGAAAGGGCGTTGCTTCGATGCTCGGACTTGTGCTTGCACTCGACCCGTTGTCGGCAGCGATAGCATTGGGTGTATTCATTATCGTTGTGCTGATAACAAGGATAGTTTCCGTTTCGTCGATGTCGGCGGCGGTGGCTTTCCCGATTGTGGTTTATGTGCTGGGCTTTTTCCGCGAGGCAGGTCACAGCATTACAATGACAGTATTTTCGATACTTGTGGCGGTACTGCTTATTGTAACACATCGCAAGAATATTAAAAGATTGTTAAACCACGAGGAGCCGAAGATAACGATTGCAAAAAAGGAATAATTTTGCAAAAAAATTGTTATCGATGAAATCTATATTTAAACTAATGGCGTGTGGACTGGCATTTGGTCTAACCGCCTGCAATTCAAATCAGAATCAAAGTATGGAAGACAAGGCTTTGAGTATGGCCGACCTCGATACTACAGTATCGGCATCGGCTGATTTTTATGCTTACGCAACAGGTGGCTGGCAGAAGAACAATCCTTTGCCAAACGACAAGTCGCGCTATGGTTCGTTCGACATTCTTGCCGAGGAAACCGACAAGAAGGTAAAGGACTTGATTCAGGAACTGGCAAACAAGAAGAACGAAGAAAATTCGGTTGAGTGGAAAATCGCTACTCTGTACAACCTTGGTATGGATGAGGCAAAACTCAATGCAGATGGCATTTCTCCAATAAAGCCGATGCTCGACGAGATTGATGCAATGACCGACAAGGCTCAGATTGTTGATATGGTTGCCAAGATGCACCATCAGGGTGTTTCTGCTTTCTTCGGTCTGTTCGGAACAAGCGACCCTGCCAACAGCGACCTTAATATTCCGTGGTACTACCAGAGCGGTCTCGGTCTTGCAAACAAGGAATACTACACCGACAAGGGCGAAAGGGAAGACTTGATTCGCCAGCAGTATGTTGAGCATATCGGAAAGATGTTTGCATTGATTGGATATTCGGAAGAAGATGCCAAGGCTGCAGCAAAGAATGTGTTCGAAATTGAAGACCAGCTTGCTAATGTCTCGATGGGAAGCGTTGAGGAGCGTGACCCGTTCAAGACAACGAACAAGATGACAGTTGAGGAGATGTCTGCTAAGTCACCGAACTTTGACATTGCAAAGTACCTTGAACTTCAGGGCATTACTGTAAAGGAAAACATTAATGTATGCCAGCCTTTGTTCTTGGCAGGTGTTTCCGACATTATTGCAAAGCAGTCGCTTGACAATTTGAAGCAGTACTTGAAGTGGAATGTAGTTAATTCATCGGCATCATATTTGAACGAAGACCTCAACAAGCAGAATTTCGAGTTCTACGGCAAGACTTTGTCGGGCGTTCCTGTTCAGCAGGACAGATGGAAACGCGTTGTTAGGGTTGTAAACGGCAATCTTGGCGAATGCGTAGGTGAAATTTTCGTACAGAAGTATTTCCCGCCCGAGGCAAAGGAGCGTATGGTAACTTTGGTTGAAAATCTGCGTTCGGCTTTCGGCGAAAGAATCAAGAACCTTGACTGGATGAGCGAGGAAACCAAGGCAAAGGCATTGGAAAAACTTGCTGCTATCACAGTAAAAATCGGTTATCCCGACAAGTGGAAAGACTATTCGAAACTTTTGTTGAAGGAAGATTCTTACTATGCTAATGTTGTAAGATGCAACGAGTTCGAGTTTGACGACATGGTTAGCAAGATTGGCAAGCCGGTTGACAAGACCGAATGGGGTATGACTCCGCAGACTGTAAATGCTTACTATAATCCGAGCACAAACGAAATCTGCTTCCCTGCAGGTATTCTTCAGCCGCCGTTCTTCTATATGGATGCCGACGATGCTGTAAACTATGGCGCAATAGGTGTAGTTATCGGACACGAGATGACTCACGGATTCGACGACCAGGGCCGCAACTTCGACAAGGACGGAAATCTTGCTTGCTGGTGGACAGAAGAAGATGCCGCTAAGTTTACCGAAAGGGCTAAGGTGCTGATTGACAGATATAGCGCAATAGTTGTTCTCGACACAGTACACGCAAACGGCGAACTTTCACTTGGCGAAAACATTGCCGACTATGGAGGATTGAAGATTTCGTTCGATGCTTTCAAGAAGGCATCGGAAGGCAAGAAACAGCCGACAATCAACGGTTTCACTCCAGAACAGCGTTTCTACCTCTCGTATGCAAAGGTTTGGGCTAACAATATCCGCGACGAGGAAATTATCCGCCGCACCAAGGAAGATGTTCACTCGCTCGGCAAGTGGAGAGTAAACGGACAGCTCATCGGTATCGACGATTTCCACAAGGCATTCGGAATTAAGGAAGGTGATGCAATGTACATCCCTGAGTCTGAATGGGCAAAAATCTGGTAAAAAATTGTTCTTTTTATATTTGGAGCCGTATGCTTGCATACGACTCTTTTTTTTGTATTTTTGTGTTCGAAATTTGTTCTATATGGTAAACGATTACATCAAGATGCTGAAAAAGGGTGCGACTGACGAAGACCTTAAAAAGGAGATAGTCTTTAATCAGTTGTACGATTACACTTCTAAATTCATGGAAGGTAAGAGCCAGGAAAGAGCGACTCTTGTTGAGTTGTATAATTTCTTGATGTGGAATAATATCCCCAATGCCAACTTAAAAATTGGAACAGGAAATTTTTCCGTAACCTTGTCTAACGTTTCGGTTGTTGTTGAAACTTATTCATATTGGCGCGGTTATAGCTTGTGGGTTAAGTCGCCTATTGTTTTGAACAGACCGATATATTTGAGATGCTCTGTGAATGATGCCGGCGATTTTATTTTGAGCATAAATAATAAGATGCAGGAATTTCTTGACAATGTTGAATTTGTGCGTCAGGAGATTGAAAAGAAACTGAAGAAGAGCATTGACGATTTGAGGTTGGAAATGCGGAAGAAGGAAAAGTTGATTTCGATGAATGTCATTACAATAGAGTCGCTTGTAAAGCAGATGTTCAAGGATTTTGGTGAGGAAAATATCTGGTTTGACCACAAGAAGTACTTGTCGCATGTGTATATAGAGATTCTGGGAGGCAAGCAACAGATAGATGTTACCATAAAACATAGTGATTTCAATGAAAAGATGTCTGATATAAACCAGCAGGTCCGCCAATTGGTAGGACTAATTTCTCCAAATTTGATGGTTCGTGCAGTTGCTCGTAAAAGAATAAAAATATAATAGGTATGGGTATGAAGCGAGTTTTTGATATATTTTGTTCGTTTTTTGGCTTGCTGCTGTTGTCGCCATTGTTTCTGATAGTTGCGCTGTTAGTAGCGACAACTTCGCGTGGCGGTGTTTTCTACAAGCAGATAAGGGTGGGGAAGGACTTTCGCAACTTTAAGATTTTGAAGTTCCGTTCCATGCGTCCCGATTCCGACAAGAAAGGTCTGCTGACGGTAGGTTCCAAGGACAATCGCCTGACGAAAGTCGGTTATTTCATCCGCAAATACAAGATTGACGAGTTGCCACAGCTGATAAATGTGCTTGTCGGTGATATGAGTTTTGTCGGTCCGCGTCCCGAAGTGCCAAAGTATGTTGAGATGTACAACGACGAGCAGCGCAGGGTTTTGTCGGTTCGTCCGGGCATTACCGACTATGCTTCGATAGAATATCGCAACGAAAACGACATTCTTGCCAAGTCCGACAACCCAGAGCAGACTTATATTGATGAGGTGATGCCTGCAAAGTTGAAACTTAACTTGCAGTATATCAATGATATGTCCTTGTACGTTGACATAAAAATAATTTTTAAAACATTTTTTAAAATTTTTGATTGATGATTAGAAAAAATGTTGTACCTTTGCACTCGCAAAATTGCCCAATGGTGTAATGGTAGCATCCCAGATTCTGGCTCTGATAGTTCGGGTTCGAGTCCTGATTGGGCAACAGAATTTAAGCCGTCAATTTGACGGCTTATTTTTTTTGCACAAATGGCTCAAAGTAAATTTAAAATCTTGCTTTCAATATTTTTCCTAAATTTGCATGTCGGAATAACAAACGAAAGACTTTCGCTAAATCGGACTAATGATGTTGCTTTTGCATACAATTGTGTCCGCGCTTTGATTCGTGATGGCTTATGTTTATTCCGACTAACTCTTTGGTTGAATGATGTAAATTGTCGTCAGAGTGCAATGTTGACTAATTATGTTCATAATCTATAATGATAATATATTCTGCAAATAAGAGGCAATTTCTGAATGATGAACAGAAGCTTCCTGATGAATTGAGGAAAAGACTGCTTGATAAGCTTGGCGAGGATGTCAGCGATAACGAGATGTTGTCGTGGAAGAACTCTCTGTGGCATATGAAAAAGATTATGGAGGATGCGCGTATCCCTGATGATGCTGGGATTGCTGTAGAATACAACATTCCCGTTACGAACAATAGAATTGACTTTGTTATAACTGGCATTGACGGAGAAGGAGCGTCGTGTGTGCTAGTTATTGAATTGAAGCAATGGTCAAATGTTGAAAAGACCGATATGGATGGTATTGTAAGGACTAGATACCAAGAAGGTTTGCGCGATACTATTCATCCTTCGTATCAGGCATTTACGTATTGTATGCTTTTGCAGGACTACAAGGAAGCCGTGCAGAAGCATCTGGTGAAACTTAAGGCTTGTGCCTATCTGCATAATTGTGAAGACGGAACTGTTCTGCGTGATACGTTTTACGATAAATATACAAAATATGTCCCGGTGTTCTGCAGGAATGATGCTGATGAGTTGCGGAATTACATATTTAAGTACATAAAACGTGGTGATAATCAGAATGCTCTTTTCCAAATAGAGGACAGCGCAGTAGAGCCTTCCAAGGCGCTTGTGGATAGCATTTGCAGTATGATGAAAGGCAATAGGGAGTTTCGTTTGGTTGACGGGCAGAAGGTTGCATATCAGAATATTCTTAAGGCTCTTGATGTTTACGAACAGACAGGACGGAAGCAGGTCGTGATTGTGGAAGGAGGTCCTGGTACGGGTAAGAGTGTAATTGCTATAAATTTGCTTCAGTATGTGGTAACTCATTGCAAAATGGCAAACTATGTGAGCAAGAATGCTGCTCCGCGCAATGTTTTCAACAGCAAATTGCAGAATGGAGGTATGTCATCGTCGGTGAAAACTTTGTTTAAGTCGTCGACTGCGTTTGCTGGCGCAACAGAAAATCAGTTTGATATGCTTGTAGTTGATGAGGCGCACAGGTTGACTGATAAGGATGGAAGTAATCAAGTGGCGGAAATAGAAAGGGCTGCCAAGGTATCTGTCTTTTTCATAGATGAGGCTCAACGTGTTTCGCTTGATGATGCCGGCAGTATTGCCGAAATTGAAAAATGTGCAAATGCCAATAATGCAAATGTTACCAAATTAGAACTGAAGTCGCAGTTTAGGTGTGGTGGCTCTGATGTTTACTTGCAATGGCTTGACGATTTGCTAGGCATTCGTAGTACTGGTCAGAAAATATTGCATAAGGGAAACTATGACTTTCGGGTTATGGATACTCCTACGCAGTTGATGGATGAGATAAAGAGGCGTAACGAGGCAAATGATAAAAGTCGTGTGGTCGCAGGATATTGCTGGGAGTGGAAATCGAGGAAAAATAGAAAGGTGTATGACATTTGTTTCCCTCAATACGGATTTTCTCGACAATGGAATTTTTGGGACGATAGCACGTGGTGTATTACACCAGGAAGCGTGGAGCAAATCGGTTGCATACATACGTGTCAGGGGTTGGAATTCGATTATGTTGGTGTGATAATTGGTCTAGATATCTTGTGCAGGAGCGGAGAAATCCTTGTGAACCCAAGCAAGCGTTCCCCCGATGACTTTACTATCCGTGGTTATAAGGAAATGATGAAAACGAATCAGAAGGAAACACAGGACTTGGTAAGGCAAATCATAAAGAATACATATCGTACTCTGATGAGTAGGGGGCAGAAAGGATGCTATGTGTATGTGATGGATGATGAATTGAGAGAATATATACGAAGTAGATTGATATAGAGTTTTCGTATCTGCAAGATTTTTCCTAATTTTGCGCTTTGAAACAAATAAACGAAAATTTTCGCGAAATGCTTATGGAAGAACGACTTATCCTGATATCCAACGATGATGGAATATCTGTGAAGGGAATTGATACGCTGGTTCGGATAGCACAGCCTTACGGAAAGGTTGTCGTGGTGGCTCCTGCTAATGCGCAGTCGGGTAAGTCGCATTCGGTATCGCTTACAAGGCCGGTACGTTTCGAGAAAATATACGACAGCGAGAATCTGGAAAAGTATGTCCTCTACGGAACTCCTGTCGATTGCGTGAAAAGTGCGCTCACAAAGATTCTGCCGCGTAAGCCCGACTTGATGCTTTCCGGGATTAATCACGGTTCAAACACTGCTATAAGTCTGATTTATTCGGGAACTATGGGTGCCGCAATCGAAGCTTCGTTCTATGGCATTCCGTCGATAGGGCTGTCCATTGTCACCCACGATTTGGATGCCGACTTTTCCGTGGTGGAGAAAACCGCTCCTGCGCTTATAGAAAAAGTCCTTGAACACGGTATGCCTGAGATGGTTAGCCTTAATGTGAACTATCCGGTATGTCAACTCAATGATTTCAAAGGTTTTAAGATTTGCTCGCAGACAAAGAGCTACTGGTACGAGGATTTTGAGGAGACTGTTGATAAGTATGGAAATCAGGCATACTATCAGCGCGGACATCTGGTAAACATTGAGCCCGACAACAAGGATTGCGATGAGAGTGCAATTGCGGGGAATTATGCCTCAATTGTGCCGGTAAAAGTGGATTTCACTGACTATAAGATGATTGACGAACTAAAAAAATGGAATTTATAATATGGAAGCAAGACCAAATATGATAAAGAGGTTCAACAAGCCGATATTCGGATTCTTGGTTGGAATCATTGTGCCGATAATTGCTTTTTTCATCTATTTCCTGATAGAGCATTTTATGTACGGCTGGGGATTTGTTGATTTCATCAACAGGCTCATCGAGATAAAGTCGATTCTGCCGCCAAGCTTGTGCGTGTTCGCCGACCTTATACCTTATTTTATATTTAAGAAGATAGACTACTGGTATGCGGTTAAGGGACTTGTGTATTCGCTGGTGGTTTACACGCTGATATTCGTTGTGCTTACATTCATGAAATGAGATATTTTGTAATTGCTGGCGAAGCGTCGGGCGACCTGCACGGAGCCTACCTTGTCGAGCAGATACGGCTGGCTGACAAGGATGCCGACATTGAAGGGTGGGGCGGCGACCTGATGAAAATTCAGGGCGTTAGAATCCACAAGCATATCAGGGACTTGGCCTTTATGGGCTTTGTCGATGTAGCCAAGAATCTCTCCACGATATTTGCTAACATTAAACTCGTAAAACGGCAAATTTCTGAATATAAGCCCGATGCACTTCTGCTTGTCGATTATCCTGGATTCAATTTTCGTATTGCAAAATGGGCTAAGAAGCAGGGCTTCAAGGTTTTGTACTTCATATCGCCAAATGTGTGGGCGTGGAAGTCGAACCGCGTATATAAGGTGCGCGACAATACCGACCGAATGTACACTATTCTGCCGTTCGAGAAGGCGTTTTATGCTAAGTATGGCATTGAGGTTGAGTACTTTGGACATCCGTTGGTTGATGTTGTAGGTGAGTACAAGGCAAAGAACATTGACGATTTTCGCAAGGAGCATAATTTGCCCGACAAACCCATAATTGCGACAATGGCAGGTAGCCGCCGTCAGGAAATAAGTCGGATGCTGCCTGTAATGCTTGAGGTTGCAAAAAGTTTTCCGCAGTACGAGTTCCTTATAACAGGAGCTCCTGCGATTGACCGAAGTTTTTATGAGCAATTCCTTGTAAATAAGCCCGATAACGTGGAGCTTCTTTTCAACAGCACCTACGAAATACTTTCTCATTCCGAGGCGGGACTTGTTACGTCGGGAACGGCAACTCTTGAAGCGGCGTTGTTTGGGGTGCCACAGGTTGTGTGCTACAAGTCAGATGCGTTTTCGGTGTTCATTGCACGTCAGGTGTCGCGTTTTTCGGGCGTAAAGTACATTTCGCTGGTTAATTTAATTCTCGACAAGCCGAGTGTTCGCGAACTTATTCAGGATGACCTAACCATGCAAAATGCCATCGATGAACTTGCAAATATTGTAAAGGGTGGTGCTAGGCGCAGTTCCATCGAGGCCGACTATGCCGAATTGTCTGGCAAGGTTGGCGAAAGGGGTGTTTACCGCAGGATTGCGGATGATATGATTGGGCGGATTGTTAGAAATTGAAATTTGCTTTGCGCGAGCAAAAGGTTGATGATTGTAACAGCGCAATGCTTTATTCCCTCCCGAATCAGCAAAATAGAAACCGCCATTTCGGAAATATGTGTTTCTGTTTGTAATGAATTATGGATTAGTGTGTTATGATGGATGAGTGCGCGTTTGTAAAAAATCCAACAATTTTCTTCATTCTCCATTCCTTAATCCAATTTTTTCCCTACATTTGTAGCATCAATTCTTGTAATTATCTTAAGATGTACAGTTATAGGACAGGAAATAGAGATGTGAAATCGGCAACTAAATGCCTTTTGTTGTCTTGTAACTTGTTGAATATTAATATTTTACCCCCCCCCCAGAATACAAACAAAGAAATAGTTACTTTGATTCTGTAGCTTTTGGCGTAACGGAAATGTTGTGCGGATGTTTCGGCGTAAGGTCGAGGCATGGTGGCGGTATGCGTATGCCTTATGTGTATGAAAAAAAATTTGTGCGAATGCTAAATTATGCGAAGTATTAAATATTATTAGAGTAACTAACTAAATTAAAAATTTTTAAAACTATGGCAAATACATCAAAATTAAAAGAAGCCTTGAAAAAGTACGAGGATTGTATGAGTAAGGCTCATGAATCAGAACGTCAACTTTTGGCTCTTATAGAAGATTTCATCCAAGAACACGGTCGTTTTGAATTTGATTACGATGAGGAATGTGGCGATAACAATGTATACGCTTTATATCTTACAGATGACGGAGCTGGAAAGAGAGATTGTCGGTTAAAAAATATGTATCTTGAAGATTCCCAATTATACTCTGATATATTAATAAGATATCATGAGGGTGAAGGTTATGTCGATGAGTATGAAGGATGTCCTTTGAACTACCTTGAATTTGATGACTGGAACCTTTCGGTAATTGTGAAACAAATCGAATCAAGTTGCAACAAAAAGTAAATAAGGTCGGCAATCTGTGCCGGATAGAGGAAAATGTGATAAATAATATATTGTTTAATTAAAAATTTTTAAAGTTATGGCTCAAATGTTTGAATGCAGACTCAAAGCAGAACGTTGTGGAATGCCTAAAGGTACCACAATCCATGTTTCATCCAATTTTTCTACACCAGATTCTATACAAATAGCGAATGAGTGTGAGCGATTATATGGCAAGAAAGCAAGAGATGCTAGTTATCCTGGATACTGGGATATTAGAAAGCTTTAATGCTCATCTTTGCTACGTTAAGTTAATTAGACATTGCAAACACAAAGGAACTTTCAATATGATTTTGGGAGTTCCTTGTTCCTGATGTTTTAGTAGTCAAATATTGTTTAATAAAAAGTTATGGCAGTAAAAGTTTATAAAGGTAATTCTTCTTATTCAAGTGACGTGATATGTAATTTGAATGGAAATAAGATTTACAAAGGCTGCTCATCCTATTCAAGTGATGTGTTGTTCACTATTAAAGATGATAAAGTTTACAAAGGCAACTCAAATTATTCAAGCGATGTAGTCTTGACAGTTAAAGATGGAAAAGTTTACAAGGGAAACTCAAACTATTCAAGCGACATCTTGTTGAACATATCCAATGGTAAGGTGTACAAGGGAACATCTAATTATTCAAGCGATGTTCTTGCTAATATCAGCGGAAACAAGATACACAAAGGAAATTCATCTTATTCAAGTGATGTCCAGTTTAATATTGACGGAGACGTGACTTTGATTGAGTTCGTTGCCATTTGGTGGGCAGTGAAGTATACATATTAGTAAAATACTGGAATGATTAAGGTCGGATAATTGTAACAAAGGAACTTTCAATATGACTTTTGGGAGTTCCTTTGTTTTCTAAACAAGCGGATTTACACGAAGAAAAAAACAATACTAAACAAATTGAACATTGAAAAGCAGAATGGACATACAGGAAATAAAAGGTCATATTGTAAAATTCTTAAAAGATGCGAGAGCAATTGAACTTTACAACGAATTTTCGTTGCAACACGAATTGGGCATTTATTTAAGAAAGGTAATGAAAGGATATTCAATACAATTCGAAAGGAATATTTCGTTTTTCGGATATGATGATTCTTTACCCTCTAAATGTAAATGGAAGGAGCAAGAGTGGGTTAAGAAAGAAATCGACATTGTAATATTCAATGACAAGGAGAAATTTGCCATAGAATTGAAATTTCCTCGAAACAGTGCATCATGCCTAAGAAGAATGTTTCAGTTTATTGAAGACATTCGCTTCCTTGAACAGTTAAAGGATGCTGGTTTCGATGGCGGATGTGCTTTGGTCCTTGTCGATGACAAAAATTTCTATACGAAAACAGGTAGGGAAAGTTATGATATTTATCAATATTTTAGGGTCAAAAGGAAAATTGAGAAAGATGAGAATGGCATAAATAATCCTTACGATGAAAAACCTTCAAAGGTTTATATTAATGGAAGTTATGAAATAAAATGGTGTAAAGAAATAAATTTCTGTGGAAGGGATAAGTATAATGGCGAAAAGGAATCAAAAAATGACGAATGGGCATATTATATAGTTACTTTCTAAATCCCCCCTCAAACTAAACACAGCAAACATTTTGAATATATAATAGTAGTAAGAAACAAAAAAGATATAATTATGGTAGCTATAAAAGGTGCATTAAAGATTGAGAACGGTGTTCTTGTAAAATGTGATGAGAATTTTCAAGGTGATTTGGTAATCCCGAATAGTGTTAAAGAAATTGAAGAAGGTGCATTTAGGTATTGCAGCAGACTTACCTCAATAAATATCCCCGATTCTGTAACGTATATTTATCGAGAAGCATTTGCAGATTGTAGTGCTCTGACTGAAATTCATGTAAGTGAGGGCAACAAAGTTTACGATTCGCGCAACAACTGCAATGCAATAATCGAAACAGAAACAAATGAACTTGTCGTTGGGTGTGCGAATACAGTAATTCCCGATTCGGTAACGAAAATTGGCTCAGCGGCATTTAAGTTTTGCAGAGGATTGAAATCGGTAAAAATTCCCGATTCGGTAACAATAATATGGCATGAGGCATTTTTTGATTGCCAAGGGCTTAAATCGATAAATATCCCCGATTCTGTAACGGAAATATGGAGCGAGGCATTTGTTGAGTGCGTTGGGCTTACCTCAATCAATATCCCCAAATCAGTAACTAAAATAGGGGTAGGAGCATTTAATTTCTGTAAGGGACTAAAGGAAATTCACGTAAGTAAGGGTAACAAAGTTTACGATTCGCGCGACAACTGCAATGCAATTATAGAGACCGCAACAAACAAAATGGTTATAGGGTGCGAGAATACAGTAATTCCAGGTTCTATTACGAAAATTGGCAATGACGCATTTAGTGCTCGCGAAGGGCTTAAATCGATAAATATTCCCGATTCTGTAACGGAAATTGGCGCTAATGCATTTTGGGGTTGCAGAGGACTTGTCTCAATCAATATTCCCGATTCTGTAACGAAAATTGGCAATTACGCATTTTGGGATTGCAAAAGTCTGAATTCAGATGTAGTGGCAAAAATATGGAAGATAAATGCTAAAGCAATTGGATAAAGTTAATGGATAACCAATAGATATTAGATATTCTTTCGGATTTGCACTGTGCAGGTCCGAAAGAATTTAAAAAACATATTTGCGATGAAACATAAAATTTGCATAGATGTGGACGTGAGTGGCTGCTGGGAAGTAGAATGTGCGGAAATCGACGACAAAGACTTGGAACTTTTCAGGTGTGGTAAAGTTGGTGCCTTTAATTTGTGCCGTGACATTGAGGTATTTTGTAGTTCCTGCTATCCAGCAGTCTGGCAGGACGGCAAGGAAATTAATGTTGACATAACCGACGATATGTACAAGGTAGAGACGCTAAACCTTGCCGAATGGTGCAAGCGCGAGCATCTTGCGTACGAAGACTATAGCGGCAATTTGATTGTGCGGGTTTCCGATGCCGATATTTGTTGCAGTTATTGGAATGAAGAAGATACGATGCTGGAATGGCTCAATGAAAATGCCATCGAAACAGATGGTGAGTTCGACCCCGGCAAACTCAAGATTCTTGTCACCCGCGTGTATGTCGGCGACGATTATTTTGAAATTGCAGAGGGTGTCGAGTACGACGACAGGTTTTATCCCAGCGGTAGCAGTTCCGAAGGCACCGTTGGCGTAGAAGTAGAGTGCGTTGTAAATGCGGAAACAGGTAAAATAGTGGTAAGGAGATATTAAAAGACATAAAAATGGTATCTATATACAACTTGACTAAATTTTGCCACGCTTCTGTCATTCCACAAGTCAGAACATACACGCGATACGGAACGGGGAGCGTTGTAATGTTCGACTATGCGGAATCTCCTTTGTGTCCTGCTGGGAGATTCCGTATAAGTGAACTCACAAGCAACGTTCCTTATGCTGTTCGTTCTACTTTACGGAATGACGGCTTCGGTCTTCTAGGGAAAACGAGAATAAGCAAAAAACAATTGCATTATTGCATATAATTTTTAAATTTACGATGTATTAATATAAAAAAATAAAAATGAGTGGATTAATTTTTTCTCCTAATTTAGGAGATATTATGCGTTCTGGAATAGACGACCTTATGGCAAGGAAATATAGTGTTCAAGAACAGAAATACAAAGATTTGATTGAAAAAAAGGAATATAAAGCCGCCCTTGCCATGATAGCCACTTTACTTGCAGAAAAAGAAAACAAAGATAGGCTTTCTTTGCACTACGACAAAGCCCTGTGCATATTCCATTTGTCTAAAAATGAGTCGGAACCTGAATTTAAAAAGGTTATATCATTAAGCAAAAAATTGTATTCGGGAATTAAAAATTCCAGTTTGTTGGATGCTGTTAAATTAATCAAGCAAGTCAAACCTACAATAATAGATTGTATAATTCATCTTGCCGAAATCTCTAAGGACAGAGGAGAAGTATGGGTTGCCAGAAACTATTATTTAACAGCAATGGGCGAATTGTCTGAAGAAAATGGAGCGGTCAAGAATTCTGACAAATATAAGATCTTTGAAGAAAATGAAGTCTCCAAAATAATGACATTGTTATGTAAACTGGAAGAAAGTTCAAAAGAAGAATGGGACAATTATATAAATAGGGAATACAATGACCGCAAGCTCATAATGCCAATAGACGATGACCTTATTGCGGGTTGTGTGGCTGATGGTATCGATGTGTTTAGGATGTCGAATATACCAGGTTGCATAAAGTTTCCATTAGGGCATCCTGTATCTGGTCAACTTTATATAGGGCATCCGTTTAAATCGGAGTTGTATGTGCCATACGAAACGTATGAGGAAACATTCTTTGTAGATAAGGTACACGAACTATGTGATTTATTAAAATGTTTGGGAGCAACCGACATTACAATAGAGTCGGTAAATGGTAGAAGCGTAAGTGAGTTATATCGCGATGGCTTTTCGGTAGGTGCAGAATTAGACGTAAAGAATTTTTCGGGTGGTGGTTCTTACGCCCGCAGTTGCAGCAGAGAAAAGGGCGAAACAAGCAACTCAAGACGTGCTATGCATTTTAAATTCGACCCAGTGCACAAGCCATACGTTCCCGAAGGTCTTGTATGGTATCCAGAATCCGCCGAATGGCAACGCCTTGTGCAAAATCGCATTAGTGGCAATATGCTTGAGTATTCCGAGTATTTATCTACAGTACAAACACGTATGGTCAACTCTACTGAAGAAGAAAAAATCAAGGCTTCAGCAGGAATTTTATGGGCAAAGGCAAATGTTAATGTTGAAAAAAGTACTAGTAATAGTTTTAAGGAATCTGCTGAAACGGAATGGAAAGTAAACGTGACTTTCCGCTCGATAAGGGAAATGAACAAAAATACACAATCGCAAGGCGACAAAACAGCAGCCCCGGCGCTTCCCGACAAAGAACAGGAATTAAAGGAAAAGGCCAAAAATACACAATCGAAAGGCGACAAGTCGGCAGCCCCGGCACTTTCCGACAAAGAACAGGAATACCTTGAAACTCTAAAGGAAATCTATGCAGAATATGGTGAAATAACAGATAGGGATCGCAAGTCGCTTGACAAAATCCGTAAGATGTCGGGAATTAGCGATGAGAGAGCAAAGGAACTGGAAGGTTTTCTCCCCAAGCCATCATTGACTGCCGAAGAAAAAGCATACTTTGAATCATTAAAGGAAATCTTTGCCGAATATGGTGAAATAACAGATAGGGACCGCAAGTCGCTTGACAAAATCCGAAAGATGTCGGGAATAAGCGAAGAGAGAGCAAAAGAGATTGAAAAGATGCTAAAAAAACAATGAGAAAAGGAGGTTTTGTCCTCCTTTTTGTTTCATTCACGAATAAATGCGGAAACAGGAGAAATCGTTGTAAAGAAATATTAAAAGACAGATATATTTTGGAATAAAAATTAAACAGGAACAAATATGGATAAACAAAAAGTTTCAAAGTTTGAAAAACTATATCAGCAATACAATGACATAGCAGATGAAATTGCTCAATTGGCATACGATGTTATGAAAAGAGTCGTCATGGATGCCGGTGGAAAAATAGATTTAAATTTTAAGGACGACGATGAAGAGTTGGAAGAAATCTATTATGAATATTTCACTGCTGTCCCTTATGTGGATGAAGAGCAAATCTCCATTTATTTCGGAGATGCTGGTTTAGTGTCACTATTTATGGGCGAAGACGGATTGTATTATGAATTGAGTGATGAACGACGTTGTCATTTTAGGTATATGCCTCCTCATTTCTCAACTTCAATTTGCGAAGGTCTCATAAAATGGTCTGAAATTACCCAAAATCGAAATTAGTAGGACGAACTGTTAAATATCTTTATGGCTAAGAACAAGGAAATATTGACGATAGAGAACGGTGTCCTGAAAAGGTGTGATGAGTATTTCAAGGGCGATTTGGTTATCCCCGATTCGGTAACAGAAATTGGCGAAGCAGCGTTTCAGTCCTGCAACCTAAAGTCGGTTGTTATTCCAAACTCGGTGACACATATCGGAAAAGGAGCATTTGCGTATTGTCAAAACCTGGAATCTGTGGTAATTTCCGATTCTGTTACAGCAATCGAACGTGCTACATTCTATTGTAGCGACTTGAAATCGGTAACAATCGGAAAGTCGGTTGCAAGCATTGGCGATTCGGCATTTTGGGGCTGCAAGATGGAGTCTGTAACCATTCCCGATTCTGTAACTTCAATTGGCGACGATGTATTTGGCAGTTGCCACAATCTTGAGGTGATAGTTGTACCCGACACGGTTACGGAGATTGGCGAAACCGCTTTCGATGGAATAAAAAATATAATGTATCACGGCAAGGCTACTGGAAAACCTTGGGGCGCAAACATTGTCAATGGTTTTGTCGATGGCAATCTGATATATTCCAGTGCAGCTAAGGGCAAGTTGGTGGCTTGCCTGAAATCGGCGGAGAAAGTTACGATTCCCGATTTGGTGAAGAAGATTGGACGCAATGCATTTTACGAGTGCGAAAATCTTATTTCGGTGACAATCCCCGATTCAGTAACGGAAATTGGCGAGATGGCATTTTGTTGTTGCACATGGTTGGAGTCGGTAAAAATTCCTGATTCTGTGACCAAGATAGGTGACGGTGCTTTTGAAGGCTGCCACGGGTTGAAGTCGGTTGCGATTTCCCATTCGGTGCCCAAAATAGGTTGCTGGGCATTTATGAATTGTACCAGCCTGACATCGGTAGAAATTCCTGATTCGGTAAAGGAAATTGACAACTGGGCGTTCAGCAAGTCTGGAATAAGATCGGTTGTTATTCCCGATTCCGTGAAAAAGATTGGCGATTGTGCCTTTTTGGGGTGCGAATACCTTACATCAGTGGTAATTCCAAATTCAATCAAGACAATCGGCATTGATACATTTGATATGTGCCACCGGCTTCAATCCCTAATCATTCCCGCCTCGGTGACGAACATAAGAGAAGGCGCATTTCGTCATTGCCGTGATTTGGAAACGATTGCAATCCCCGATTCGGTGAAGACAATTGGCGCGAGTGCATTCCACGGTTGCGAAAAATTGCCCGAAAGTGAAAAGGAAAAGATAAGGAAGATAAACGAAAGGGCGCTAAATTGGTAATTAACAATGGACAATGGGCTAAAAGGCTAGCGGAAGACCAGTCTGACAGACAGCCAGACCGCTAGACTGTAAGATAGAGCACTAAAAAATAGATAATTAATAATAAAAAGTAGTTCTATGAAATACACATTTACATCATCATTTGCCGCTATGGTTGCCAATGGCAAAGTTTCTGCAGTAACCCCCTGGCAAATCATTATCGACACCGACAAGCAGACAATCACTTTGTCCAAGCGCAACAAGATTCTTATCGGTGTGGACGAAGACACTATTGCATTCCGCTTCATACGCCGAGTTACCATCGACCAGCATGTGTTAGGTGCCGACATCACCATCAATACTATTAACGACAGCATTACCGCCTGCTGTATGGATAAGAAAGACTGCAAGAAAATAAAGGATATACTTATGGAATACAACAACAGTAAGGACGATGGAATTGTATTCGGATAATTAATAAGCAAAAAATATCATGGAAAAGTTTACTAAGCCTGAAGTTCGCGCCATGATTAGGTATGGTGAGGTGTTGATAAGTTGCAATCGTTATGTTAAGTATGACGCGAAATGCGATTTTGTTAATAGTGTATTGGAAAAAATCAAGGGTTTTGCTCCTTTTATGAGGAAGAAGATGGATGAAATGACCTCCGATGATATGAAAGAGGCACTTGAAATAATAAAGTCGATGCCACTGGAAAAGAAAAGGTTTTTTGCTTCTTTTTTGAAGGCAATAATGCATTTTTCTAGTGCTGAGATTAATGAAGAAGAATGTAGGTTTGATATTAGTATAAGAGAAGTGGCAGCTCTTCCAGAGGTCAGTTTTTCTGAAGCTTGTGATTTAATGGAAGAATATATAGGTTATACGAAATTTTACTAAGGTTTTAGTAGTGTAATAATTTACCTCTGTTGTGTCGGATTTCTAGCCAGAAGGTTGTAAATCCAGATAACATTGAAATTTGGGAACAAAAATCGCAAAGAAAATCATTCGTTTGCAGAAATAATTGTATATTTGTCGCAGAAAGAACAATGGCGATGGCAAGAAACGATGTCATAGAAAGCATTAGGCAAGTGGCCAACGAAGTGTTACCCAAAGGAAGTGAACTTTATTTGTATGGTTCGCGTGCCCGTGGCGATTATCGCGATGACAGCGACTGGGACTTGCTTCTATTGCTCGACAAGCAGAAAAACGAATACGATGATTTCGACAAATATGCCTACCCGATAATGGAGTGTGGTTTCGACCTTTCGCAGTATTTCAGCGTACATACTTACACAAAAAAAGAGTGGTATGATGGCAGGCACGCTATGTTTTTCTATAATGTAGAACGCGACAAACAACTTTTGTATGAATCTTAGCATCAGTTGTGTCGGATTTGCAATCCGGCACGGCTGAATATCAGCATTTGTAATGCGGAATAACAATAATTTTTGCAGCCAAACGGATTGAAAATCCTAATATTCATATTGTCTGGATTGCAAATCCAGACAACAATGGTTTAAAATCATAATATTCTACACGGGAATCCTCAAATCTTCGAATTTTCGAATCCTCAAATCTCCCCAATCCTCCAATCTTTTAATTCTTGAATTTCCATTATCTTTGCACTTCATTTGATTTTCAGTAATGATAGATAGAAAAATATATTTTGAAACATACGGCTGTCAGATGAATGTCGCTGATTCCGAGATGGTTGCGGCTATAATGAAGGCTGATGGCTACGAAACTACCGACGACATAAATTCTGCCGATGTGGTTGTGATAAACACTTGTTCGGTGCGCGACAATGCCGAACGCAAGATTTGGAACCGCCTTGAATTTATGAAAGGCTTGAAGCACCGCAACAAAGGTTTGAAAGTGGGTGTAATAGGTTGTATGGCTCAACGTGTTGGCGACAAGCTGTTCGACAGCTGTGCGGTTGACTTTGTGGCTGGTCCCGATGCCTATAGGCACATTCCCGAACTTGTGCGCGAAACCGACATCAAGCCTGTGGCTGACACCAATTTCGATATTGCAGAAACCTACGCAGGTATTGAACCGTTACGTCTTGATAGCGAGAGTATTTCCGGTTTTGTGTCGATAACGCGAGGCTGTAATAATTTCTGTTCATATTGCATTGTGCCATATACCCGCGGTCGCGAGCGTAGCCGTAGTGCCGATGATATAATACGTGAGGCCGAAAATCTGCAAAGTCAAGGCTACAAGGAGATTACATTGCTCGGACAGAATGTCAACTCGTACCGATGCGGTGATATTGATTTTCCGAAGTTGATTGAAACTGTGGCTAAGTGCGTTCCCGATATGCGTGTAAGGTTCACCACGTCGCACCCGAAGGATATTTCCGACGAGTTGCTTGAAACTATTGCCCGTAACTCAAATATTTGCAATCACATACACTTGCCGGTGCAGTCGGGTAGCAATGCCGTGCTTGAACGTATGAACCGCAAATACACGCGCGAGTGGTACTTGGACAGGATTGCAGCCATACGTCGCATAATTCCAGACTGCGGACTTTCTACCGACATTTTCTGCGGATTCTGTGGTGAGACGGAAGCCGATTATATGCAGACTGTTGATTTGATGGAGACTGTCGGTTTCGATTCTGCATTTTTGTTCAAATATTCCAACCGACCTGGCACTTTTGCTTCAAAAAATCTTGTCGATGATGTTCCTGAAGAGGAGAAGGTGGCAAGGCTTGCAAAACTTATTGAGATTCAGAACCGCATTTCGCTCGAGCGGAACAAGGCTGATGTCGGCAAGGAATTCGAGGTGCTTGTAGAGGGCGAATCGAAGCGTTCATCAGATATGCTTTGTGGCAGAACTCAACAGAACAAGGTTGTTGTTTTCGACCGTCAGTCGCTGAAAAAAGGAGACTATGCTAAGGTGAAAATTACGGATGCAAGTTCTGCAACTTTGAAAGGCGTTGTTATATAGTAATTTACGGATATTTAGGTTCCCAAAAAATTATTTTGAAAAATTTGGCTAAAAATTTGTTGTAAAAAATAAATTGAAGTATTTTTACAACTTGAAAATTTAATTGGAAAGGACTGTATTATGCAAGTAAAGAAATCACCGAAAGCTGATCTTGATAGATTGAGAATCATCTTTTTAGAAATAGGTGCAGTTATTGCTTTGGCTGCTTGTCTTGTCGCATTTGAATGGTCGTCGGAAGACGCTTCTATGGGTTCTCTTGGCGATTTGACAATTGACGAGGTCATTGAAGAGGAAATTGACAATACAATACAGGAAGAAGAACAGCCTGAAGAACCGGAACCAGAACCGGAACCAGAACCAGAGCAGGTTATCGAGGAACTCGTTATCGTTGAGGATGATGTAAAGGTTGATGATATTAATATCAACTCCGAAGCTGACGAAAAGACTCAGACTCAAGTTCACATCGTTGAAACGATTGAAATAGAAGAGGAAGAGGAGGTTGAACCTGTTGCTTTCGCAGCAGTTGAAAACAAGCCTGAATATCCTGGTGGCGATATGGCTCTTATGAAATATCTGGCAGAAAATACCAAGTACCCTGCAATCGCAAAGGAAAACGGTGTGTCTGGTAGAGTTTTCGTCCAGTTCGTTATCGACAAGACTGGTGCCGTTACTAAGGTTAAGGTTCTCCGTGGTGTTGACCCTGCTCTTGACGCAGAAGCAGTAAGAGTTGTAAAGGCAATGCCTTCGTGGAAACCAGGTTCGCAGAGAGGTAAGGCAGTTCCTGTAACTTATCAGGTGCCTATCAATTTCAAGTTGAACTAAATGTATATATGGTTAATAATTTGCCCTGCCTTTCGACAGGGCTTTTTTTATGAATAAGGGAGGTTTGTTATGAGAAGATTATTGCTATTATTATTAATAGGTATGGTCTTTCCGTCTTTATTCTATGCACAGGACAGGCAGAATGGAAATGCCGTACAAGGTAAGGACGCAGAATATGCGTTTGAACAGTTGGAGGTAAAACCTGAGTTTCCTAATGGAAATGAGGGACTTGCAAAGTATTTGTCGGAAAATATAAAGTACCCGAAAAAGGCTTTGAAAAATGGCGTTAGTGGAAAAGTATTCGTCCAGTTTGTAATCGATAAGACAGGAAAGGTTACTAATGTTGTGGCTGTTAGGGGAGTAGAAAAGTCGCTTGACAAGGAAGCTGTACGAGTTATCAAGTCAATGCCGAAGTGGAAACCAGGAATGAAAGATGGTCAGCCAGTGAAGGTAAAATATACGATTCCGATTAATTTCAAATTCTAGGCGCAAGTAAAATGTTTGAATGTCAGAACGATGAGTTGGAAAAGGCGGTGCTTGTCGGTATTGTAAACCGAATGCAGACGCGCGAGCAGGTTGATGAGTATCTTGCTGAACTTGATTTCCTTGCTAATACCGCTGGCGTAGAGCCGGTTAAGAGATTCGTGCAGAATGTTGATTCTCCGAATACTCGTACCTACGTTGGAACTGGAAAACTGGAGGAAATCAAGCAGTATATTCAGGAGAATGAAATTTCATTGGTAATTTTCGACGACGAGTTGCAGCCCACACAACTTCGTAACATTGAGCGCGAATTGCAGGTGAAAGTCCTTGATAGGACAAATTTGATTCTTGATATTTTTGCACAGAATGCTCGCACGGCACACGCAAAGGCTCAGGTAGAACTAGCTCAGTACCAGTATCTTTTGCCACGGTTGGCAGGTATGTGGACTCACTTGGAACGTCAGCGTGGAGGTATCGGAATGCGTGGACCTGGTGAAACTCAGATTGAGATTGACCGCCGTAT
Source organism: uncultured Bacteroidia bacterium (assembly GCA_902776565.1). GTDB lineage: Bacteria > Bacteroidota > Bacteroidia > Bacteroidales > ML635J-15 > Bact-19. The sequence goes on along the minus strand of CACYQN010000005.1, from coordinate 61,592 downwards.
CGTTCTCGACAAGATTGCCCGTCTGAAAGTAGATTTGCAGAAGATTGACAAGAATATGGTGCAGCAGAGGAAAAACCGTACTGGCATTGTTCGTGTATCGCTGGTCGGATATACCAATGTTGGCAAATCAACGATAATGAACCTCATTAGCAAGTCGGAAGTGTTGGCGCAGAACAAGTTGTTTGCAACTCTCGACACCACAGTGCGTAAGGTTGTGATAAACAATCTGCCGTTCCTGTTGAGCGATACCGTTGGTTTCATCCGCAAGTTGCCCACAACCTTGATTGAGTCGTTCAAGTCAACGCTCGACGAGGCTCGCGAGTCCGACCTTATTGTTCATGTGGTTGATATTTCGCATCCTTGTTTTATGGAGCAGATGGAGGTTGTGGAGCAGACTTTGAAGGACATAGGAATCGTTGATAAACCAATGTTAGTGGTTTTCAATAAGATAGATGCGTTTACCTTTGTCAAGAAGGATGAGGACGACCTTACTCCGATGAAAAAGGAAAACTATTCGCTTGACGACCTGAAAGAAATGTACTTTGCTAAAAATGAGAACTGTGTCTTTGTTTCGGCTACCGATTTACAGAATATTGACGAGTTCAAAGCAAAACTTTTCGAGATGGTGAAGAAAATCCATTTCGACAGGTATCCGTACAATACGATTTAGATTTATTATTTTCCGCTAAAAAAGGAAACGTCATTCCACAAAGCAGAGTGAACCGACTAAGGAACGTGTCGTGTGAACTCGCTTATGTGGAATCTCCTATTGTAGGAGATTTCGGATAGTAGTCTTCACAACGCTTCCCGTTCCGTATCGCGTGTTACGACTAACTTCCGAAATGACAAGCCCCCTTTATTAGATAATATCTAAATGTTTGATAATATTGTAATTATATGTATTATTCGATTTCTTAGCGGACAACAATAATTTAGATTTTATCTTCTCTTAAACTCGTATTCGTAAACCGCTTCATTCTTAACGTTGTCACTAACAACGACTTTCAGTTTGTATGTTTCCGCTTTTGGCAGACGGTTGTCGAAATAGTATCTAAGTGACGATTTCTTTGGTTCGTATTCTCCAAGTACCCACTTGCCGTTTAGGTAGATGTTGTATGTGCTCACGCCGGCAAGATTGTCGGTAATCTTGAACTCCATATATTTTTTCCCAGTCATATCGCCAGAGATAACTAACGGTCTTATGGTAGGAGCAACGGTGTCAATCAGAATGAAAAACTTGCCGAACCTGTTTGTCTTCGCTGTAAGCCAGCCGTTTTCGTAAGTGGTTGTCAGGTAGTTGGTTTTCTTGTTTATTTCGCGGCAGATGAAGGCTTTGCTGATGTATTGCCTAGGGACAAGGCTGTCGGAAAGTGATATTGTAAAACTTTTCTTTACAGCTTCGGTTTCATCGCCAAGCGAGAATATTGGCGAGTACTTTTTTGCGCCATTTCTTGTGAGCTCCACTTCGCGGTCGTCGAAAAGTGTGGCGGAGTCAATCGTAACACGGCAACCTTTGATTTCCAGATTATTGACAGTATTCCACTTTAGTTTTTGTGCGTTCGAAAACTTGATGTTTGTGGCAGTGTCGGACAAAATTGTGAAATTTATGTTGCTGACATTTCCGTTGAAATCGGTGATTTTTATCTGGATTTTTGCAGAATCGTTTGTGCCAATGTTTAGGTAACCATTGTTTACGAGGTTGCTGTAGATGTCGAGGTCGTTGTTTGGTTCAACGAAAAGTTTCTGCACATATTTGCTGTCTTTGACGTAATAGTTGAAGTCGAAACAACTGTTTTTTGTGGATTGCTTGTCAAAATCAACCTTGTCGAATATGGAAGTGTATGTTTTTCTGCCGTTTACAAGCAGGTCAACTTGTTTTGCTCCGTAGCGGTTGTTGGAGTTGGTCATTCGGTCGCAATATTCTACACCGATTCCAATTCTTCCGCTGGCATATATTGGCGCATCAGTTCTGTATTTGCCACTTGCAGTTTTGGTCAGTTCTGTCATTTGTTTGTCGGAAGTTCCTGCTACTGAGGATTTTGCCGACTGTGGATATATTACAATGGAAATTGCTTCTGGCGGTGTGTTGTCCGGAAGTTTTATGTATTTGCCCAAGGTGTTGAGCGAAATGTCGGTTGAGGCATCTCTGATTTCGAAGTGCAGGTGCGGACCGCCCGATTGTCCCGTGTTGCCCGAATAGGCGACAAGTTGCCCCTTTTTTACTGGCAGGTCGAGAGGCGACAGGTTTACGTCGATACGGAATGATTCCTTTTCGTATTGCAGATTTTTTGTGTAGGTCTCTATTTCTCCAGCAAATTCCGAGATATGTCCATAGACAGAGCGGTAGCCGTTTTCGTAGTCGATGTAAAGTGCGTGTCCGTATCCGTAGGGTGAAACAAAGATTCTGGAAACATATCCGTCGGCTAGTGCGTACAGCGGTTTGCCATCGGCGTAGGTGCGAATGTCAATTCCCGAATGGAAATGTGAGGCGCGTGGTTCACTGAAGTTTCCAGAAAGCTGAATCTGGAAATTTACTGGTAGCCCAAAATCGCAGAATGCTTCCTGTTGTGCATATATTGTGTTGGTAATTAGTGCTATAAGTATTGAGAAGAATATTTTTTTCATATTTCGGAATTATAATCGGTAAATTGCTTTTACAAACCTGTCTTTGCCGTTGAGGTCCTTGATGATTTCGGCATCGTAGCCGAATGAATTGCAAAGTTCTAGCATTTCGTTGCCAAGATTTTCGTTTATCTCAAAGAAAACCAAAGGTTTGTGTTCTGGCTGATGCCTTTTGATAAATTTTAATATTTGGCGGTAGAATAGGAGAGGGTTGGTGTCTTCAACATACAATGCCAATGCTGGTTCAAAATCAGTTACATTCTTGTGCATCAGCGACTTTTCGCTATTCATAACGTATGGTGGATTGCTTACCACAATGTCGAATTTCTCGTTGAATGGAAATTTGTCGTTGGAAAGAATATCGTATTGTGCAAAATTGACTTCCGTCAGGTTGCTTTTTGCATTTTGCTTGGCGATTTCCAATGCTTTTTCGGAAATGTCAACTGCAAAAACATTGTTTTCGGGATGATTTTTCTTTATTGCAATAGGTATGCATCCGCTACCTGTGCCGATGTCAAGGATATTTATTGTATTTCCAACAGCCGCTTCGACTACGCTCAGCGAGCTGTTGCATACCGTTTCCACCAGCATCTCCGTTTCCTGCCTTGGTATCAGCACATTACTGTCAACCATGAAGTCAAGTCCGCAGAACGATGCTATGCCTGTAACGTATTGAACTGGTTCTCCGTTTGTTAGTCGGTGTACTTTGCTGTTAAGTTTGTCAAGGTTGGCAGGGGAAAGTTCATCGTCCTTGCACATAAGCAGTTGCGTGCGCGAAAGTTTCAATTCATCGCAGACAAATATGGTTGTAACAGAACGCGCCTCGTTGCTGTCGTAGAGGCTTTCGAGTTGCGTGGAAAGCGTATGTATAAATTTGGAAATCGTCATTCGCTATGATTTAAGGCTTTTCTAGGTGAGGAAACCTTGTTTACGGTCATTTCGGAAGCCTGAATGAACACGCGATACGGAACGAGGAGCGTTGTGAAATCGGCTATCCGCAACGTTGCTTGCAACCTCGCGAAGCCTACGAGCAATCTCCTTTGGATTACAGATTGGAGGAGATTCCGCATAAACAAGCTTACAAGGCTCGTTCCTATGCCTGTTCGCTTTGTTTTGCGGAATGACGATAACGGAATTATAGGTGAAACAATCGTCATTTATCTGATTACCTGAATGTTGCCTGATTCGTCAACCTTTATGATGTCGGAGTTTCTGTTTTTGCTCAGTTCGTCCTGGCGAAGCGGAACCACATAATCTACAGCCGACTTGATTTCATCGGCAATGTCGCAGAATCCGAGCGGTGGGTTGCATCCCGAAAGGTTTGCCGATGTTGAAACTATCGGTTTGCCGAAAACACCGATTACTTCGCGGCAGAATTCATCGTTTACAATTCTTATTCCTATTGAACCATCCTCTGCGACAAGGTTTTTGGGCAGATTTTTGGCTTTGGGATATATTATTGTCAGCGGTCTGTCAGCTGCTTCAATGAGTTCCTCTGCAATTTCGGGGATTGAATGAGTGTATTTTCTCATCATTTCCATCGAATCGACAAGGATAAGCATACTTTTGCCTTTGTCGCGGTGCTTTATATTGTAAATACGTGCGATTGCATTTTCGTTGCAGGCATCGCAGCCTAATCCCCATATTGTGTCGGTAGGATAGAGGATTGTCCCGCCGTTTCCCAAGACTTTACAAGTTTCGTCAACAATGTTTTTCATAGCTTATTGTAAAAAGTCATTAGTTCTTCGGTAATAAGTTTTCGGTCGAAGCGCTTACTGCGTTCGTAGCCACGCTGAATGAGTTTTTTGCGTTCATCCTCGTTTTCAAGCAGATATTTTATTGCTTCGGCGAGGTTGTCCTTGTGCGGAGCATTGATTGTAAATGCCGCATTTCCAGCAATTTCGCCTGTACTTCCGTTGCTGTTGGTTATGACTGGCGTTCCCGAGAAGAATGCTTCGAGGATAGGAATTCCAAATCCTTCGTACATCGACGGGTAGATGAAAATGTCGGCCATCTGGTAGATTGCAGGCAAGTCGGCGTTGCCAAGTCGTTCGTACACGTGCAGACGCGAGGTAAGTCCGTGTGAATCTGCGTATGCCTTTATTTCGTCGAAGTATTCAGTCTTGCGACCAACCATCACGATGTCGATGTCGATGTTGTGCTCGTAAACAGCTTCGAGGATTCGGTGCGTGTTCTTGCGTTTTTCGATGGTGCCTACCGAAAGCAGATAATGGTCGGGGAGGTTGTTTGCCTTCCTGATACGGTCTTTTTCTTCGTCGCTGATTTTCTGTGCGAACTTAGGATTGCAAGTCTGGTACAGCACGTCGATTTTCTTGTCGCTGATGCCGTAGAATTCCATTATGTCCTTCTTTGTCTGGCTACTTGTAGCGATTATGCGGTCGGACTTTTCGCAGGCATAGCGGAACTTGTAGTCGTAGATTTTACGGTCGAAGTATTTGTACAACTGCGGGAATTTCAAGAAGATAAGGTCGTGGATAGTAACGACTTTCACAGCCTTTGTCTTGCTGATGTCGCGTGGCAGTTCGTTGCTCAGTCCGTGGAATATTTCAATGCCTTGTTGTTCAATAAGTTCACCAAGTCGCATTGAACGCCAACGAGCTTGTGCAAATTTAGACGAACCTTCGGGGGGCATAATAAGGTTGCTGCAATATTTTTCCTCAACAAGTCCGTATTGGTTTTCGGTGGAAAAAAGCACATATTTGTTTTCGGGGTAAAGGTCTTGTAACGAGCGAATTACGTCTCTACTGTAATTGCCCAGTCCTGCTCTGTTTGCGAATGCCCGTTTTGCGTCGAATCCGATTATCATAGTGCTAATTTTTAGACAGCAACATTGTTATCTCTAAGTGCTTCGTTGAGCGAGGTTTTCTTGTCGGTAGATTCCTTGCGCTTGCCGATTATGAGTGCGCAGGGCAGGTAGTAGGTGCCTGCGGGAAACAGCTTTGCGGTGCTACCGGGAATTACGACCGAGCGTTCGGGGACATAGCCCTTGTATTCGACTGGTTCGCTTCCAGTTACATCGATTATTTTTGTAGAGGCGGTGATGACGGTATTTGCGCCTAGGACGGCTTCCTTGCAAATATGTGCGCCTTCGACCACTATGCAGCGCGAACCGATGAAGCAGTTGTCTTCTATGATAACTGGCGCAGCCTGAACTGGTTCAAGCACTCCGCCGATGCCAACGCCACCAGAAAGGTGAACATTCTTGCCGATTTGTGCGCACGAACCGACCGTAGCCCAAGTATCGACCATTGTGCCTTCATCGACATACGCACCGATGTTTACATACGAAGGCATCATAATCACGCCTTTAGCCAGATATGCACCATAGCGTGCGGTTGCCGGCGGAACTACGCGGACGCCAAGTTTGTCGTAGTCGTGTTTAAGAGCAATCTTGTCGTGGTATTCGAAGATACCGGACTCGGTTTTCTGCTGTTTTTGTGTCGGAAAATAGAGGATTACAGCCTTTTTTACCCACTCGTTCACTTTCCAGTCTTTGCCGTCGGGTTCGGCTACGCGGATTTTTCCGCTGTCGAGAAGATTTATGGTTTCTTCTATAACCTTTATATTTTCGGGCATTTCGAGCAATTCGCGATGCTCCCAGATGCGTTCAATGGTTTCTTTCAATGTCGAATACATATACTTATGTTTAAGAGCATACAAACATAGTAAAAAATATGTTTTTGTGAAATTCCTTTGTGTAAAAAGAAATTAACAGGCAGTTGAGAAATGTAAATGTATGCGAATTGCAGCCTAATGCAGTAATCTTTTAGTTTGCTGTCACAAGACTATAAATACGTTTTGAAGTTAATTTGTCCCCAAAATTATCCCTATTTGCCAGATTTTATTTTTCTTTGTATTTCATAATTTTTTGACAGATGAATGCCATTAGGAAAAAAGATACTCCGCACAAGGAAAACCAGCCGGTTGTAGCAGGTACAATGTTGAAGGACAGTGCCTTGGCTCGCAAGCGCGACATTATACTGAAAGTGATAATCGTTGTGTTCGGCTTTATGCTCTATGCCAACACTCTCGGACACGGCTATGCCCTCGACGACACCGTAACAATCTGGAAAAACGAGTTTACGCAGCAAGGTTTTGCGGGCATAAAGGATATTCTTAGCTACGATACCATGGCGGGAATGTTCGGCAAGGACATGGACGAAGTTGCCGGTGGTCGCTATCGTCCGCTGTCGGTGGTGATGTTTGCCATCGAACTTGAGATTTTTGGCAAGAAGACCGAAGCTCCCGACTTTTCGGGCGACATTGTGGCAGCTCCCTTCGTTGGGCATTTCTTCAATGTGATATACTACTGTCTGCTTCTTTTGCTGATGTACCATGTGCTGAAAAAGCTGTTCCGCAATCACAAGCCTCGGTGCTGGTTCCTGAGCATTCCTTTCCTTACGGTAATGCTGTTTGCCGCGCATCCGCTTCATACCGAGGTGGTTGCCAACATCAAGAGCCGCGACGAGATTATGGCGTTCATCTTCGGACTGCTGGCATTGGACTGTGCAATCAAGTTCTTGGAAAAGAGAGATTTGACGAAGAGAATATTGCTTTTGCTTGCCATTTTCGCCTGCATTTTCCTCGGCTCGATGTCGAAGGAAACCACGGTGGCGTTTGTTTTCTTGATTCCGCTGACATTATATTTCTTTTTTAATTCAAAGAATTCTGATGGTTGTTTTTCTAAAGAATTTACAAGTCTTGATGGCGGGACAAATTTTGCTTATAAATTAGCAATTTCGAAGATTCATAAAAGACTTTTGATTTCTTTCGCTTTAGGCCTAGCTGGTGTATGTATGTCAATTATACCGATAGTTGGTGCACTTCTTTTATTGGGTGCTGTAGTCTTCTATATTTTCTATATCATTGGACTCGGACGTATAATAAAGTTAGTGGACAAAAATGATGTGAAAGCTTTAAAGTTGGTGCGTATTTCTTCTATTATATTTGTGGCAATTCCTGTTTCCTTAATATTACTAATATTTTTATACGATGGAATATTTAGTGATAAATTTACAGAAGAAGATTCGGTAACGTTCTCTGTAATGGTCTTTGCGCTTATCAATGCCTTATTGCTTTGTTATTATTTTTTTAGAATTATTGGTTTCAATAAACTTAGAAAATCAGAAACTTTTCAAGGTAAAACTGGTGCTAATACATTATTTGCTTCAACAATAATAAGGGTAGTACTGTATTTATTTTTATTGGTGTTATCGATAGTGATAACTGGAACCCAAACAAATAAATGGTATTTAGGTGTTAGCATTGCTGTTGGTTTGCTCCATTTTGGAATACTTTTGTTAGGAATAAACGGGTGGTATAAGATGTCCGATTTTAAAGAAAAAATGTCTAATTTGGATTGCTCTGCAGCATTTACGGATTATATCTATATTATTGTTTTTGCATTTCTTGGCGCTTGGTTGTATGTGATAATCAGAGGCAATGTAATTGCAAACCAGTTTGGCGGTGAAGCTGATCTTTTGCTCAACAATCCTTTCCTCAACATGACAAGCGGTGAACGTTACGCTACCGTGACCTACACTCTGCTTCTGTACTTGAAGTTGCTCGTTTTTCCGCATCCGCTTACCTGGGACTACTATCCGTACCAGATTCCAACTATGCATTGGACTGACTGGCAGGTGATTTTGAGTCTGTTGCTTCACCTCGGAATGATTGTGGTAGCTATAGTTTATCTGCTTCCGAAGCGCAAGTCGGTGTATTCGTATGCGATATTTTTCTATGGTGCAACGCTGATTCTGCCGTCGAACCTGCTGTTCAATGTCGGTGCATTTATGGCAGAAAGGTTCCTGTTTATGCCATCGCTTGGATTTAGCCTTGCCTTGGCATACACATTTGCAGAGGTGCTTCCGCGTAAGTTCCCCGAGAAGGAGAGGGCTTTGCGAAATGTTACGGTAGCCTTTTATGGTCTTGTGGCAATTGCATTCTGTGCAAAGACCGTTACCCGCAATATGGACTGGAAGGATTCGTCAACGCTTTTTGCCCACGATGTGCACGTCAGCGTAAACAGCATAAAGGGCAATAGCTCGTACGCAAGCGATCTTTACACGCAGTCGGAAGGGGCGGAGAAGCGTGCTGCTAAGTGCCACGGTGCCGATAGTCTTGCCTATATTGCTCAGCGCGACAGCATTATGCGCGAGGCGATACCATATTTCGAGAAGGCGTTGAGTTTTGACAGCCTTAATTCCGAATCGTTGGTGCGTATTGGTAATATTTACTACAAGCTTGATAACGATTACAATACGATGTTCAAGTATTACAAGCAGGCTTTGCATTCCAATCCGCTAAACCGCGATGTGTGGAACAATACGGTAGGTGTGCTGACTTACAATATCGACAATCCTGAATATGAAAAGGCAATATGGCGTGATTATGCCGTTCTTTCGCCCGACTACTACGAATCCTACTATCAGCTTGGCGAGATTTACTATTCGGCAAATCCGAAGCAGAACGACTCTGCGGTTTATTATCTGTCGAAGGCTTACTCGTTGAATACGAGCAAGTTTGAGATTCCGTTCCATCTGGGAATGTCGTATGGAAATTTGGGTGACTTTGCGAAAGCGAAGGAATATCTGCTCAAGGCCGATGTTATGAAGGAAGATGCCGAAGTGAAGAAGTTTTTGGGCATAATCTACGGCACCGAAGGCAATCCTGCTGAAGCATACAAATATTTCTCGAAGTCGGCACAACTGAATCCCAACGACCCGATAGTGCAACAGTACGCAGCGCAGTCGAAGATGGAGGCGGGGTTGTAAGGGGGCTAGAAGGCTGAAAGGCTAACAGTCTGACAGTCTAACGGTCTAACAGGCTAAAAGCCAATTTCAAACAACCTTTAGCTCGCGCTAGCAATTTCAAACCACCTCAAACAACTTCAAACAACTTCAAACCATCTCAAACCACCTCAAACAATTTCAAACAATTTCAAACCACCTCAACTCAAAAGGCTAATAGTCGGATTGGCTTGCTGTCGGTTTTTTAGTTCTTTGCCTGCTTGCTGATTGTTTCAATAATCTTTGCCGAATCGAAGTCCTTTGCTATGATGATATTGTTTTCGTCAAGCAGGTAAAGACGTGGTGTTTTGTAAGTACCGTAGTCGTAGTCGTAAGTGCCGATACCTTTGGGGTCGCTGACATTTATCCAGTTTAGCTCGTTTTCGGCAATGTATTCCTTCCACTGCTCGTATTCGGCTTCGGTATATACGGCAAAGACTTCTGCACCCATTGATTTCAGTTCGTTGTAGTCGGCTTGTATGTGGCTTACTTTCTCGATGCAGACTTCACATTCCGAATCCCAGAAGACAAGAATTTTGTATTTCGATTTCAGTGCGTACAGCGAACGCTCGGTTCCGTTTTGGTCGGGAAGTACAATGTCCTTGCCTTGCATTCCGATAACATTGGATTTTGTGATGTCGTATCTCCATTTTATATATGAATAGTCGTAGTCGCTCATCCACCAAGGTTTTTCGTTGTAGTATTCCTCCCACAATTTGCATGATACCGCTTCGAGTCTTAGGTCTCTTGGGTAAGTGTGTAATGTGGATAAGTAGGTTATGACTATGTAGTCGAGGATATGAGCTCTGTAGTCGCTCTGCGGGTCGGTTTTATGGATAATATGTTCGGCATTTGCTATGGCAACCATAATGTTGTCGGCGTATGCATCTATATTTTTTTCGCAGTATTTTTCAATGAAGCTCCTGAACGAATATTCGGGTGTGTTCAGCAGGTCTGGATTTGAGAAGTCAAGGTCGGTAATGGGATTATAGCCAGGCCATTGTGCCCCGAATGCCATTTTGTAGAGGTTATATAGGAAATCGCCTTTCTTCTGCTTTTTCATTTCACTATGGAGGAAGTCAATATATTGGTTGTTGATGCTGTCGATTTCCTTTTTGATTTCAACGGTATCACCGCCCCAATGCTTATTTCCTGCTAAAATTACCATTTTATCGTCCAGTTGTTTCCTGTATCCGAGGATTGTCTTGTGAGCTTCGTTGAACGACTTGCTAGTTTCATCACCGCTTACGGTTAGGTGATATGCAGGGTCTTCGATGTCGGTGGAAAGTGTGAGCGTTTTCTTGTTGTTGGCAAAGTGGAAGTCAAATAGTTTCTTCTCCTTTATAAATATATAGTATATTCCTTGAGGCAAAGCATTTTTCCCTTTGAATTCTGCAATTCCGTTCTTGCTTTTTACCGAGTCGAGTGTCTGACTTGAAAATCCGTGATACTGAGCGAGATAAACATACTGGTCGGGGAGATTTCGTATCTCCAATTTAATGCTGTAAGCCCTTGCCGAAACGACAAAGGCTTGCAGTGTGATTATTGTCAGAAGGATTTTAATGAGTGTTCTTCTCATGTTCCTCCTTACGTTTTTCAAACATAATCAAGTCCTTGATATTCTCAACGTTCAGACGTTTGCCGACAATTTTCTTGTTCTTGTCAAGGACATAGATTACAGGTGTGCTGTAGATGTCGTAGTAGTCGCGGAAGCGTGAGTGCGGATAAGGTCCGTCCCAGACGTTAATCCAGCCGGTTTCCTTAATTTCCTTTTCGTCAATGAATTTAACCCATTCCTCCTTGTCGTACTGGGTGTATATTGCGAAAACCTTTACACCCAAGTCCTTGAGTGTGTCGCGGTATTCCTTTATCAGCTTCGGAACTTCCTTCTTGCAGTGTCCGCAAGATGGTTCCCAGAATATCAGCACGGTGTAGTCGGACTTCACGTCGTGCAAGTTGTAGTAGCGGTCGTCGACGCACTGCATTCTGGTGAGGTTGTAGGCAACGCTACCAAGTCGGGTGGGGGTGATTTTTTCTACGCGTTCCTTCAGTTTCGACATGAATGCGGTATCTGCCCAAGGTGCTTTTCCGCTCAAGTACCAATCCTCGGCGATTGCCACAAACACAGCATCGTAGCCCATAATTTTCGATTCCTCGAAGTAGTTTAGCAGATGCGAAAGAGTGTATTGGTATATTAAGGTATCGCCCTTCATCATGCCTTCGTCGTAAGTCATTTTGATAACTCTGTGCGCATCAACAATCATTGAATCCGGCGACGGAACTACCATCTTTTCGAAGAAATAGTTCAATTTAGGTTCGTATATAGGCGTGCGGACAAGACCTTCTTCCTCAAAGTCAATGTAATCGAAGTAGTGTTTCTTGTAATACTTGTACTGGAAAGTCGAGTCGGTGATAATGCCGTTTTCGTCGCGTGGGAAGTCGGGAATTTCAACTTCGTGCATCGAGCGCATTATAGAGCCGAACAGAGTGCCCTTGTTTTCGTTCTCGACCTTGGTCATATATTCGACACGGCGTTCGTTGAGGTTGCGCATCTTTGCATATTCCGCTTCCTTGGCATCCTTGTCGTCGCCAGCATTCTTTATGGCCTTTTCTATTTCATAGCGTTCTGCCTGTAAATCCATCATGTGGCGCTGGTAGTTGTTGAATGCAACGTTTTCGGGACTGCCCTTTATTTTCATGTTCTTCACAAAGTTGACAGTGTCGGTTTCGATGGAGAAGTTGCGCTGACCTTCGGGCCCCATCAGGAATTCAAAGAAATTCATGTTGCGCGACGGCATCACGACTAGGTATATTCCCTTGTGGATGTCCTTGTTGCCACGCATTACACCGTGTCCGTTCGCATCAACGGCAACAGTGTCTATAACGTACTTCTTTTCTCCAAGGTGATGACCTACATATATTACTGTATCGCTCAAGCCTTTAATCGTAAACTCGATGTTATACTTGTAGTTTTCCTTTGCAGTCTTGCCCTTCTTCTGTGCAAAAGTTGCGAAACTGCATATTGTCATAACCAAGATTATAATGCCTAACTTTTTCATCGCCATTTATGTTTAGTTACAAAATGCAAAATTATTATTTTTATTGGTTCGCAATCTTAGAAAGATTTTAAAAAACTTAAAAAAATGTGAATACGAGGCGAACAGGCTAACGGGCTAACAGTCCAGCAGTCTAACAGTCTAACAGCCAATTTTTCAAATAAAATCACAAATCTTCAAACAACTTCAAACAACTTCAAACAACTTCAAACGATTTCAAACAACCATAAACAACATTAAACAATTAGCACTTCGACAAGCTCAGTGACCAAAACTTAGAAACAATTAGAAACTTAGAAACGACGTAGCCACCCTTCGACAAGCTCAGGGGGCGGAGAAACTCATAAACGGGCGAAGCCCATTCAAACGGCGTCAGCCATCAAATTCTAAAATCGTAAATCGTCAATCTAAAATAAAGTTGTATTTTTGTGCGTATTTATGTTAAGAAAGATTCGGGATATTATTTTGGCGGTGGTGGACTGGTTCTACAAGCCTTTCCGCAGGTTTATTCCGCAGACCATTTTCAGGTACGGCTTTACCGGTGGAATGAATACGCTTCTTGATATTATTCTTTACTATATGCTTTATAATTACGCATTTGGCGCATCGAATGTAGATTTGGGACTCATTGTGATTTCCCCGCATATCGCAGCTTTCATAACCGAATTCCCGATAACTTTCACAATCGGTTTCCTTCTTGCAAAATACATAACATTCACGGCTTCCACCTTGCAGGGCTACAGGCAATTGATTCGCTACGGACTTACCGTTTGTGGTTCTATATTGCTCAATTATCTGTTGCTCAAGTTGTTCAACGAGGTTGTCTTCGTCGATGCTGACTTCATCGGATTCTGGAATTGCTCGTTCTTCGGAATGACAAACAAGGAGATTGCCGCTATGCTGTCGAAGATAATTACAACTGCTCTCGTTATTGTCTATAGTTACTTTATGCAGATGTATTTTAGCTTTTCGCAAAGGCAGAGGGAGGAAGTTGAAAAAATAGAAAATACAGAAGAATAAACATAATGCAAAATATCTTTTCGATAATTTCGGCCGAGACTGGCATTTCTGAACGTCAGGTGGCTAATACTGTTGCGTTGCTTGACGACGGTTGTACTATTCCTTTCATTTCGCGTTACCGCAAGGAACGTACTGGTGGACTTGACGAGACGCAGATTGAACTGATTTTCAAGAAGAACGAGTATTACAACGAATTGCAGGCACGCAAGACAACAATACTTGCAGCCATTGAAAAACAAGGCAAACTTACTCCCGAACTTGAATCGGAGATTAAGAACACGTGGAATCTCAACGACTTGGAGGACTTGTATTTACCGTACAAACCCAAGCGCAGAACCCGAGCTGCTGTTGCACGCGAAAAAGGTCTTGAGCCTTTGGCAAAGTTGATTTTTGCCCAGAAATCGGTTGATGTCTATGCCGAGGCAAAGAAATACCTGAATGACGATGTTAAGACTGTAGAAGATGCCATTGCTGGAGCAAGCGACATAAATGCCGAACTTATCAGCGAGGACAAGTCGGCACGCGAGCGTGTCCGCAAAATGTTCGAGCAGGAGGCTGTAATTTCGTCTAAGGTCGTAAAAACTAAGATGGAAGAAGCTGAAAAATATCGTGACTACTTTGATTTCTCGCAACGGCTGTCAACTTGTCCGTCGCACAGGATTTTGGCAATGCGCCGTGGCGAAAGCGAAGGTTTTCTGCGCGTGGATATTTCACCTGTCGAGGAACATTCGCTCAAGCAGTTGAAGTATTTGTTCATACACGGCAAGGGACAATGTTCCGACTTGCTTTCCGAAACTATTTCCGATGCATATTCGCGACTGATAAAACCCTCGATAGAGACCGAATTTGCTTCGTCGAGCAAGGAGAAAGCCGACATTACCGCTATTGAAGTCTTTGCTGCAAACCTGCGTCAGTTGCTTATGACTCCGCCACTTGGCAAGAAGCGTATTCTCGGAATAGACCCGGGTTATCGTACCGGTTGCAAGTTGGTTTGCATCGACACCGAAGGAAATCTTTTGCACAACGACAATATTTATCCGCATAAGCCTCAGGAACAGACGGCCTTGGCAATGAAAAAACTTTCGTCGATGGTGTCGGCGTACAAGATTGACGCTATTGCAATCGGCAATGGCACGGCAAGTCGCGAGACCGAATATTTTGTCAAGCGCATACATTTCGACCGTCCGGTGCAGGTGTTTGTTGTCAGCGAGGACGGTGCTTCTGTTTATTCGGCTTCGTCGGTGGCGAGGGAAGAATTTCCGCAGTACGACGTAACGGTGCGTGGTGCGGTTTCGATTGCCCGTCGTCTGATGGACCCGCTTGCCGAACTTGTTAAGATTGAGCCTAAGTCGATAGGAGTGGGGCAGTATCAGCACGATGTTGACCAGAAGTTGCTGAAGGACAGCCTTGACCATGTGGTTGTAAGCGTTGTGAACAATGTCGGCGTAAACCTGAATACCGCGACCAAGCACCTGCTGAATTATGTTTCGGGCTTAGGTCCGGTGCTTGCGCAGAATATTGTCGATTACCGCAAGGAGCATGGTGCGTTTACCAATCGTAAGCAGTTGATGGACGTTACTCGTCTGGGAGCCAAAGCGTTTGAGCAATGTGCCGGTTTCCTTCGCATTCCCGATGGCGACAATCCGCTCGATAATACCGCAGTTCATCCCGAATCGTATCCCGTAGTTGCAAAGATTGCAAAGGATTGCAAACTTACTGTTGCCGAACTTGCGGAAAAACCCGAAATTTTGGATGGTGTTGACTTGTCAAAGTATGTTACCGAGCAGATTGGTATGCCGAGTTTGCTTGATATTGTCGCCGAACTGAAGAAAAAAGGCCGCAATCCGCGCGGACAGATAAAGGTTCTGGAATTTGACAAGAACATTCATCGTATCGACGACCTTGAGGAAGGAATGATTTTGCCGGGAATTGTCACCAATATTACCAATTTCGGCGCTTTTGTCGATTTCGGAATCAAGGAGAACGGTCTTGTCCACGTTTCGCAGATTTCAGAGAAACGTATTGAGTCGCCGACAGATGTGCTTAAACTGCATCAGTATGTGATGGTCAAGGTCGTTTCGGTTGACAAGGAACGCAAGCGTATTCAGTTGACAATGAAGGGCGTGGAGCAGAATGTATGACGAATTGTCAATTTGTTTCGTTAATCCTTCCGACAACATTTTTCTTGTATCTCAGCCACATAAGTCCGCCACGGAAAATTAGGAAAAGCAGGAATGCAATCCATAGACCGTCGTTGCCGAGAATTGGTTGCAGGACAAAGTAGCCTGTGAAAAAGACGGCAGTAGCCACAAACATTATGTTGCGCATCGATTTTGCTGCCGTTGCACCGATGTAGATGCCATCGAACAGGAAAGCGGCAAATCCGCAGAGAGGAATCAGCAGTGTCCAGCGGTTGAATCTCATTGCCTCGGCGATTACGTTGCCGTCGCTGGTAAGTATGCGGTAGATGTTTTCGCTCCAGAAGAAATATATTATTGAGAACAATGCCGTGAATATCAGTCCCCAATATACTAGATAACGTATTGACTTTGAAAGTGATTCGCGGTTGCGTGCGCCGATGTATTTTCCAACTAGCGATTCTCCGGCGTATGCAAAGCCGTCGAGGATGTAGGAAAATAGGGTAAAGAGTTGCATTATCAGTGTGTTGGCCGCGAGAATGCTGTCGCCCATATTGGCGGATATTGCTGGAATGAATGTGAAAACAGCGCAAAGGCAAAGTGTCCGCAGGAAAATGTCCCCATTGAGTTTGAAAAAGCGTTTCATTTCTGCCTTGTGTAGGCTTCCGCGAATGTCTATGAGGTGTCGCATGTTGCCGTAGTGCTTGAACCATAGGATTATAGCAAGCGCAAGTCCAGAGTATTGGGCTATTACTGTTCCGAGGGCGACACCGACGATGTCCATTTTCAGCCAGATGACAAAGGCAAGGCTCGCGACGATGTTCACGATGTTGAGCGTTATGGCAACTGTCATTGGTGATTTTGAGTTCTGCATTCCGATGAACCAGCCTTTTATTGCATAAAGTCCCAAAGTTGCCGGAGCAGCCCAAATCCGCACATAAAAATATGACAATGTGAGATTTAGAGTTTCGTCGCTACAATTGAGTATGAGTCCCGACAGTTTTGCAATCGGGTATTGGAGTGCGATTAGGACTGCGGCGGCGCATAACGCGATAGTAAGTCCGCGGA
This sequence comes from uncultured Bacteroidia bacterium, assembly GCA_902776565.1. Classification (GTDB taxonomy): domain Bacteria; phylum Bacteroidota; class Bacteroidia; order Bacteroidales; family ML635J-15; genus Bact-19. The sequence continues at coordinate 44,879 of CACYQN010000005.1, read as the reverse complement.
CAAGGATTCTCATTGCTTCGGCCTTGTCGCCGGCGCCGTATGCTTGTGCGGCAAGACCGCTTGTGCCCATACGCAGGAATCCGAAATTCCAGTATATGAGGTTGAACAATGCCGTACCAAGGGCAATGGCTCCGATGTAGGTTTCGTCGCCGATATGTCCCACAATCGCCAAATCAACCATTCCGAGAAGCGGAACGGTGATGTTGGTGATTATATTTGGCAGTGCTAGCCTGAGAATTTCCTTGTTCATTCAGGATTTGCCGGAACTTATAGGATTTCCTTTAGTTTGTCGGCAGCCTTCTTTATTCCGAGCCAAACCTGTGAAATAGAAGCATCAAGCATATAGCAAGGAGCAGAAATTACTCGTTTTTCTGCATCGTAGGCTATTTCGTCGTAGTTGCAGACTGTGTTTTTTCCGCCCATAGCTTCAATTTTAAAGGCTGTACCTGCGTCTTTGCCAGATGTTACGTTGGCACCGAGTACTTTTGCAACAATTACAGGGGCGATGCACAATGCAACTACTGGTTTGCCAGCCTTGTGAAATGATTTTATTGCTGTTTCGACTTCGGGAAGAACCTTCATATTTGCACCGTCGTAGAAGTATGAGCACAAATTCTTTGCAGCACCAAGACCGCCAGGAATCCAAAGCGCATCGAAGTCGGATGCGTTGATTTCGTCAATGGGCTTTATGTTGCCACGTGCTATGCGGGCACCTTCTACAAGCATATTCCTGTTTTCTTGTTCTTGTGCCTGTGTGAAATGGTTTACTACTTCTGTCTGGTTTTTGTTTGGAGCAAAGCACTGGTATTTAAGGCCGTTCATGTCGATTGCCAACAATGACAATGTTGCTTCGTGAATCTCGCTGCCGTCACGGCTTCCGCATCCTGATAGTATAACTGCTATTTTTTTCATATTGATATTTTTACGTTTAATAAAAAAGCCGAATGCATCGGCTTTTTATGTTATTTCTTGATTTCCAAAAGTTCCACGTCGAATATGAGTGCCGAGTATGGCTTTATTGTTCCACCAGCACCGCGTTCGCCGTAACCAAGTTGATAGGGGATGTAAAGTTTGTACTTGGAACCAACGCTCATAAGCTGCAAGCCTTCAGTCCAGCCTCTGATAACACCGTTGAGTGGAAATTCGGCTGGTTCGCCACGGTCGTACGAGCTGTCGAAAACTGTACCGTCGATAAGAGTGCCTTTGTAGTGAACCTTGACAACGTCGGTTTCTGTTGGCTTCTGTCCTTTGCCTTCGGTGATGACTTCGTACTGCAGACCGCTTTCGGTTGTCTTTACTTCGGGACGTTTTGCGTTTTCTGCAAGGAAGGTTTCGCCTTCAGCCTTTATGCTTTCGTATTGCTTAGCTTGTTCTCTCTGCTGTTCTTCCTGCTTCTTTGTGAAGAATGCCATTATTGTAGCTTCTTCTTCTTCGGCAGTCAAGACTTCTTTTTTGTTCATCTTGTCGGTGAAAGCCTTGAGAACTATTGCCGAGTCGGTTTCGTTGTTGAGGTTGTCGCCTTCATACATGTCGTACAGGCGCATTCCGATGGCATAGCTAAGCGAGTCGTCGAAATTCTTGAGTTCTACCTTTGCATTATCCTTGTTGTTGCACGAAACCATTGCCAGCGAAGCGATGACTGCAACCAATATTATGCTTATCCTTTTCATGTTTATACCTATTATATTATTTCTTGATTTCCAAAAGTTCGACTTCGAAAATAAGTGTTTCGAAAGGCTTAATGTCTTGACCAGCACCACGTTCGCCGTAAGCGAGGTTGTAAGGGATATAGAATTTGTACTTCGAACCTACGCTCATAAGCTGCAAGCCTTCAGTCCAACCTGCAATTACGCGGTTAAGCGGGAATTCGGCTGGTGTGCCACGGTCGTAAGAGCTGTCGAAAACCTTACCTGCGATGGTTGTACCTTTGTAGTGAACCTTAACAGTGTTTGTTGCAGCAGGCTTGTCGCCAGTACCTTCGGTGATGACTTCATACTGCAAACCGCTGGCTGTTGTCTTTACTTCCTTGCGCTTGGCGTTCTTTTCGAGGAACTTTTCGCCCTCTTCAATCTTTTCCTTGTTTTCTTCTCTCTGCTTCTGAGTGAAGAATGCCTCGAGGGCTGTCTCGTACTGGTTGTGGTCGAGTGCCGACTTGCCGTTTACTTCATCTTCGAGCCCTTTTTTTATAAGTTCGATGTTTAGGTTTGCAAGGCCGTTCTGTGCGATAGCCTGACCGAACTGCATTCCGATTGCGTAAGCTGCGGAATCTTCCAATGTCTTAAGTTCTACTTTGTTCACGTTTTTTTGAGATTTGGCTGGCAATGCTATTAATAAAGCGAATGCCACAGTTAATAATAATGATAATTTACGCATAGTTTACAAATTTAAAGAGTGCAAAGTAAGGGAAAAAGTTTGAGATGGGGATGAAAAATGTATTATTTTTGCAAACAAAAATGTAATATGGATTTATCAGGTATATGGAACTGGTTGTGTGATTTTTTTTCAAGTCCTGTAATGTGGAACTGGATTATAGGGGCAGTTGTGGTTTTGTTGATTTGGCGATGCATTGTCCTGCATATAAGGTGTGACGATTTAAAGTATGCAAAAAATGATGAATCGTTGAAGAACCAGATATTTCCGCATACTATCAGGAACAAGATTGAAAAGTTCCGTATAGAAACCAAACATTTGAAAAAGCAGACCGATGCTTTGTACGAGGAGATTAATAGTGTGTCTGATTTCCTTGGTGATGAGGCTTATAGCAAAAGCAATTCGGAAGAACGAACTTTTACACCAATATCGGATGAGATAGAAATGATGAAAAAGTACATACAGACATCATGTGGAGGAGATGCCAGTAATGTTACAATAAATGAAAACATTGAAAATTACGATTTTGAGTTGCCCGATAGGATTACAGTTTCGATGATAGAGAATGCGTTCAAGCATGGTGATACATCTGCACCCGACTTTATGAAAATTGACATAACAGAGAAGGAAAATGGCAATTTTGAGATAGTTGTAAGGAATAAGATTAAGCCGGAGGATGTTTCAAAAGATAGGAAACTGTCGGGACTTGGCATACAGAACATGAAGGACAGGATTGCCAATTATAACGAGTATAGTTTTGAATATGAAGGGAAAATCTTAAAGACTAGCCGTAATGGTTATTTTTATTTTAAGTTGTTGTTTAAAAAGATATAAGTAAATAAAAGGTTATCTTGCTTTTGTCGTAATATTAATTTTGCAAAAACAAATGATTTAAAATGGAAGTTGCTTTAACGATTACAGGTGCTGCGTTGCTGATATGGAGCGTTGCTATAACAGTAAAGTATTATAGGCTCCTGCACGAAAAAAATGATCAACTGCTCAAAAGTAGGATATTCCCGCATACAATAAGGAATAAAATCGAGATGTTTCGCATAAAGACCAAGCACTTGAAAAAGAAGTCAGATGAATTGTTGGAATTGAAAAAAATGGCTGACGATTTGTACGATGAGATTAATAATGTATCTGATTTTCTTGGTGATGAGGCATATAATTCTGATGATAGGGTGTTGGTGCCAATATCTGATGAGATTGATATGATTAGGAACTACATAAAGACATCGTGTGGACAGAATGCTAGTAATATTGTACTGCATGTGAATGTAATTAATTACGATTTTTCGCTGCCCGACAGGATTACAGTTTCGATGATAGAGAATGCATTCAAGCATGGTGACACCTCTGCTCCTGATTTCATGAGGATATATATAACAGAAAAAGATGGTGATTATGAGTTTGTGGTAAAGAACAAAATGAAGGTAGAGGATGTTTCAAAAGATAGGAAACTGTCTGGGCTTGGGGTGCAGAACATGAAGGACAGGATTGCCAATTATAATGAATATAATTATGAATATAAAGGTAGCATTTATGTTGCCAATAAAAAAGGATATTTTTATTTTAAGTTGTTGTTTAAAAAGATATAAGTATGTCGACGATAAGATTTGCAGTAGTTGAGGACGAACAGCTTTACCTTGACGATAGGTGCGAAAACCTTGATGAATTGAAAAAAGAATGCGATGTTGAGGTTGTTTTAAAGGCTCATAATGCGGAGGAATTTTTTGCAGAATACAGAAAGAATCCGGATAATGTTGATGCGCTGATTTTGGATATTGACCTTACAGGTTCTTATACAGGTCTTCAGATTGCGGAAAAGGTTTTGAAGCCATCACTGTTCGTGAGCGGATATAATGCAAAGTATTTGAACAATATTGAGGATTTGAGCGATAGGATAGATGTGGTTATGCATGTTACAAAGCCAATGTCCGATGAAAAATTCAAGAACAAAGTTCGCGACTTCTGTAATGAAATAAGAATGCATCAGAAGTTCAACAACCAGATTTTGACATTCAAGCGAGATGGAATGCCAGTTAGGATTCCTGCAACTGACATTGTCTATTTGGAGTCGATTTCGGATGGCTCAAATAACAAGGTTATTTATTTCAAAAGTAATAAGCCTTACCAACAGAATGACAAGAGCTTTTCGGTAATCATGGCTATGTGTCAGAATGCAGATATTGTACAGATTAGTAAAAGTTGCTATGTGAACAAGGAGCACATTGTTGGCAAGGAGCAAGGCGTAGTAAAAGTTTCATATATGAATCGTGAGGGAAAAAAAGTTAATAGAGCTTTGCCTGTGTCACCAAATTATATTAAGAATTTAAGGTAGATAATATCTAAAAATACTGAAGGGGCAATAACTTGACGTTTTTGCCCTTTTTTTATTGCCCTAATGGTCGTTTAGTTGCCCGTATGGTTGCATTTCGTTGCCCAATGAAATTGCAAAAATGTATTTCATTGCTCAAAAATAGCCATTTGTTGCCGATTGGAGCACATTTCATTGCTTTGAGTTGTTGTTGATTATTAGTGAGTTGTATATTTCATTGTTTTTCTAGTCCATCTTACTGGGCAATATTAGTCCATGGTAATATTCTGAGGTTCTTTTGCCGTGTAAACATTTAAAAATTATATGGTTATGAGAACAACAGAAAAAATCACAACGGTCAACTACCACTTGGTTAAGGGCTGTAACTACGGATGCAAGTTTTGCTTTGCAAATTTCAACGATGTAGAAAAGATGGTTCCTTTTAAGGAACAGAAGAAGATGCTGGAAATCATTGCGGCACAGAAGTATGTAAAGAAAATCAATTTTGTTGGTGGCGAACCGACTTTGCTTGGCAGAAGGCTGGTGGACTTGGTAAAGTATGCAAGCAAACTGGGGTTGAAAACAAGCGTGACTACAAATGGAAGCCTTATTGATGAAAGATGGGTAAGGGAAATCTCAAGATACTTGAATATCCTTACTATTAGCATTGATAGTGCAACCGATGAAATTAACCGCTTGTCGGGGCGTTGCTCGAAGTCGGGCAAACTGCCGACATTGGCACATTACGAGGAACTGGCTGCAGCTTGTCATAAGTATGGCGTAAACCTGAAGATTAACACGGTAGTTTCAAAGTTTAACAAGGACGAGAATCTTGCATTGTTCATCAACAAGTTGAATCCGATGCGTTGGAAGATTTTTCAAGCGTTGTGTGTGGAAGGTGAGAACGATGCCACTTTCGGTCAGTGCGAAGTTAGTGATGCAGAATATGCGGCGTATTGCAGTCGCCAACTTGATAGTGTTGCAAACAAAAGCATAGTGGTTGTTGAAACAAACGATTTGATGCGAGGTTCCTACCTGATGATAAATCCAGAAGGCTGTTTCTTCGACAATTCGAAGGGGAGCTATACAACATCGCAGAAAATTGCAGAGGTCGGGTTTGAAAAAGCCTTGTCGCAGATAAACTACAGCGTAGAGAAGTTTGTGGCACGTAATGGGGAATATGAGGTGGACAATAAAAATGACAAGTCGGGTCTGTATGTCAAGACCCGGCATTTCAGAAAACGTCAAATGGAACGCAATGTTTCCGATACGGAGGTTAATGTGGTGCTAAGTAATATCAAGTGTGCTTTTGCTGGTAAAGTCTTGATTGTCGTTGGAAAACCCTTTATGATGCTAAACAATATTCGGATTCCTAAGAAAAATATGGTGGTTCTGCTTGACCGGTTTGTGCTTGTGACTGTGTTCTTCTGTGAAAACCTAAGTGGTTTGAATACAAATAATCAGATTGTTCTTCTTTAAAAGTTTTGGCTATGAAAAATATTGAATTGGTTTGTGCAACAAAGGATAGCGGTAAGTATATAGATAATTTGTTTAAATCGCTAAAGGTAAGTTTCAATATTCATGGAGAAGATGTGACAATAGGTTTTGTTTCTGCCGAAAAAGATGATAAAACAATCGAGTTGAAGCTTAAAGGTGGAGTGTGCAGATGTAAATTGAGCGACATTGTTTATGTTTCTACCGACAAAGCCAATGGCGCAAATACAGGTAACAAGTGTGTGTATTTCAAGAATCACAATTACGGAGTGCTGGTAAATTTTACATCAAATACTGATTTTCAACGTGTTTGGAAACTTAGTGACGATGAATTTGTACAGATAAGCAAATCAACCTATGTGAATAGGGAGGAAGTCAGAAATCTTAATGTAAAGAACAAGGAGATAATAGTCAGAGTCTATAACAATGAGGAGACGCCGCTGAAAGTTTCACGAAAGTATATGCCTATGGTTCAGAAAATATGGCAGAATATGACTGAATGACAGAGTTTTGTGTCATGGGTAAGATGCAGAAAAAGGTAATGAATGGTAGCGGGAAGAAATATTTTGGCAATATGTTGCCCGAATGAATATGTGGTTGCCCTATGGCATTTTGTGGCGGAATTTTTGAAAAAAATGTAGAGACGGAGCGTGCTCCGTCATCAAAAAGACGCGAATAATGTCAAATAGAGAATGAATATTTAATTTAAAGGAAAGGGTAAAAGCAATGGCAAAGACCAAAGGAAAAGCAGGATGGCCAAGCAAGACAGGAAATCCGTCGGGCAAAGGCAGGGACAACAACAATTAATGTAATGTTATTTGTGTCGTTGTAGAGACGGTGCGTGCTCCGTCTCATGTAAAGAACGAAATGTTTAACGTAAAAAAAGGAAATATGGCAAATGGACCATAAAAATTGGAAATCGGGAAAATTCCAAGAATTGTAGCGACGCTGCGTGCAGCGTTTCCAATAATCATCAGAACAAAAAATAATATTGAATTTTAAAATTATAAAAATGAAAAAACGTAAGGTTAAAGTTTTGACACCCAACGACCAAAGGTCGGTAGTAAAGAATCCAAACAATGAACTGTATGTTCTGGATTTGAAGAATCAAATTAAGTTGAGGCAGCAGGAAATTGCCAAGATGGATGTTGTGAATCCAGTTAAATTGGAGGAATTGAAGAGTATTCAACGTTTGTTGGCGGAAGTTTTGAAAGAATTGTAGAGACGATGCGTGCATCGTCATTGGAAATACGCATATTACAAATGAAACCGAAACATTTAATCAAATTATCCCGAAAGGAGGTGTCTATTATGGGAGGTTGGAATTCAGAAGCTGAACACACTCAGGCTGATTATGACAATCACGCTGACCAGCTGAATCCGAACAACGATGAATATTATCATTCTCGTGGCGAAGATTAATCGCTATTAGGGCTACGGCGGAGCCATTCTCCGCCGCCCTTTAATGCAAAGTGGGATGTTGTTTCGTAGTAACAATCGGTTTTTGTATGGTAACGGGTGGCTTTTGTGATGGTGTTTCGTTGCTACATTTCGTCAACTCGTTACTGCATTGGGTAACAAATGGTTATAATGGGTAATTTTGCAAACCAATTTATAGTAGGTATCAATGGCAAAGAAGGAAGAACGAAGGAGTATAGAGTACGCATTTACGGAGATTAGCAATTTAGTGTCGGGAAACGATGCTGTGCGAGTTAAGCGCATACAAGTTGACCTGAATATTTCCGGCTGCGACTATACCTTGTGCTTCAACGATACGCAGAGCCGCCTTGTGCCTGTCAAGATAAAGGGAGAGGACGAATTTGAAGTAGAGTTGCGCAATATCGTGGCCATTGTTCCGCTTCGCGACAACGAGCACACCAATGCAAGGCGTGGCGGCAACAAGCGGATTCTATTTGCCAACCGTAAGCCGGGAATCCTCGTCGATTTCAAGTTGAAAAGCGATATTGCAGGAAAGATGAAACTTTCCGACGGAGAACTTGTCGAGGTGTGCAATGGCTATTTCGTAAACAGCAGCTTGCTGAAGAATTTCAACGAAAAGACCTTTAAGATAATAGTAGGCTATTTGTCCGACGACGGAAAAGACAAAGAAATGCAGATTCCCGTAAGCCGTAGAAAGTTACAGATGGTCAAGAAAATGGTATTGTCGGACTGATATTGTGCAATGTGTTACCATTTGTTGGCATGTGGTTACTGTGTTGATAGTTAGTGCGTTTTGTGATATATTTTTGTGGAATAAATTAGGTTTAATTCAAAAGTTATATTGAAATGAAAAGATTAGTTGAAATTTTGGCTGTCGCTATGTTGGCAGCAGTGGTTTTTAGTGGTTGTAAGAAGGAAGGAACTGTAGTTGTAAAGAACAATACGCGTTCTACTTACGAAGCGGTTGTTACGGATAATTTAAATTTCGAATCTGTCAGAACTATTGCGGCTGGGGCTTCGGATGCAAATACTAGTTATGATGTTGAGCGTTCATATTATCTTGTAGCAACACAAAAGGATGGTTATTTTGAACATCCACAAGTGGTGAACGATTCCAAGTTTTTGCCGAAGAATGGTTCAGTTATATTTACGATAGAAAGTCGTCCCGCCTACATAAAGTATGTTAACATTACTAGCGACAACTATCAGGTTGACATCACTTGTCCAGCAAACAACACCATCAAGCAGATAAGTATGCCCGGCAGGACCTTGGATTCGTTGGAGATTGAGGCTGGATATTCTTACAATGTGAAGTTTACGCAGTTGGACGGCTATGTTCTTTATCCATCAACTAAGGAATATACAGTAAATGCAGACTGTGGTTACATCTATACTTGTGAAACACCTAATCTGATAAAAGGTGCGAGTGAAGAAATAGAAGAATATGAATATTAAAATTGTTAAATAAATGAAAAGGATTTGGAGTTTTTCTGTTGCTTGTTTGGTAGCCATTTCTTTGATGTGGCTTACGGGATGTACAAAGGATGTAGAAGCTGATTTCGAATGTCCTGCAAGTGTAGTCTCAGGAGAAACTTTCTTTGTTTCAAACTATTCGCTTAATGCCTATAGTTATATTTGGGAATTTGGTGACAAGTCACATGTATCAGCAAGCGACTCCTACGAAACCGCACTTGCAGCTTTGTCTGCTGTATCTTTTTCTTCTGTATTGGGAGATGATTCTAAAGAAGATTATGAATATTACATAGGATATTATCCTGGTTTGATTAGTTTTAAATATGCTGGAGAAAAGAAAATAATACTTCATGCCTATTCTAAAAACGGAAAGAAGAGCAGTCACAAGACCAAGTACGTTACAGTATCAAAACCATCATCTTACACAATAACATATCTTGAACTTCAGCAAATAAACTTGTCATCTTGGGATACAGGTGTGTCGAGTGGTATCGAACCTGACATATATTTTAAGATTACAGAAACAAATGGATCTGAACTATATACAAGTGCAACAAAGTATAATGTTGGCGAATTGCCTGTGAAGTGGCAAGTTAATACGACATTGAATTCTAATTCAACGTATAGGATAGAATTTTATGATTACGATGAACTTGATTCTGACGATAATATGGCAAACTGTATTTTCGAAAGTTCGTATATGTCGTTTGGAAGTAGTTCCTACACTTGGGTTGCTTCAATTGGCTCTATAAAATTCACTGTAGGATTGGATTGGTAAAATAATATTATTATGAAGAAACTGTTTGTAATTGTGGCTTTGGTTTCATTGATGACGATGTTCGGTTGCCGTAAACATCCGGTTGCTGATTTTTCAATGACACCAAGTACGGTATATGTTAATGAGAAAGTCCGTTTTTTGAATATGTCGGTCAATGCTTCCAGTTTTTATTGGGAGATAGACGGCATAGGAGATTATTCGTGGATACCAGAGCCAGTTAGTTTTTCAACTCCTGGCGATAAACGTGTTAGCCTTACCGCTTATTCGAGCAGAGCAGAAAACACAATGACAAAATACCTGCATGTTATTGATGTTCCAACGGGAGGCGGTTCGACAAGTGGAAACGGAAACTCTAGTGGAAGCCAACCTGTAGATGACTATAAGGACTTCAAGTACATAAATACACATAAGTATCCGTATCGCGTTACACAGACGCGCGATGGCGTGCTTATTGGAACATATTCGGTGCCTGCAAACGGCACAAAGATTATAAAATGCAAGTGTAGTACTACTGAAGTGCATAAGGTTGAACAATCATCTGGATATTTTGACCATCCTAATAATATCAATATAGAGCCGTTCACCGTTGATTGCTCCAATGTTTCGTCGGGTGGATATTACTATTATACAATCAAATGTGGCACTTCGAAAATCAAATATGTAAACGGAAACAGTGTGCCATATACGGTTGATATTACTTGTGCATCTAACAATACCAACTATTCCGTTACAGTACAGGGTAATTCGTCAGGTACGTTTACGGCAGAAGCTGGTTGTGAATACACCGTGAAATTTACACAGCAAAGCGGTTATACTTTTTGGCCTTCAACCTCAACATATACCGTACAGGTTGACTGTGGTTATACCTACACTCGCAATGCTCCGACGAATGTCAAGGGGGAGGCGGAACGTCTTAATTACGATGAGTTTATGGATGACGATGAGGCTGTTGCTAACGATGGCATTGAATCGGAAGAAAATTTTGATTTGTGTAATGAATAATAATTAACGTATGAGAAAAGGATTTATAGGATTTGTTTGCTTCTTGCTTATAGCAAGCATTTTATTTTCGAGTTGCGCCACTATATTGAGCGGTGGCAAGACCAAGATTCGCGTTTACGATGGAACGCCGGCAAATGCAAATGTTTATGTTGATGGAAATTATGTTGGAACTGCTCCATGCAAGTTCAAGATTCATAAGACTATGAAGAACGCACAGCATACGATTGACATCAAGGCGCAAGGCTACGAAACACAAACAGTAACGACAAACCGTAAGTTTAGTGCAGGATTTTTTGTACTTGACATTTTTACTGGTGTATTGTGGCTGGTAGTTGATTTTGCAACTGGCAACCTTTACAAGCAGAAGCCAAAGAAAATACATTATAATCTTATGCCTATAGGCAATACATCAATGGTTCAGACGGAGTCTGCTACGGTGAATACAAATGTCAATGTTGTAAAGCCTGTAGAAAAAACAGCAGAACCAACTAAGCAAACCAAAGTTGCTGCTCCTGCTGTAACCTATAAGCCTGGCGATGAGGTTTATTGCTCTTCGTTTTTTAGCTTCGGAAAATGCCAGCCAGTTTCGGTTAAGGCTGTAAAGACAGATGGAACTTGCATTGTTGCAAACTCCGATGGAAAGGAATTGAAAAAGACTCCCAAGTACATTTATCCGAAAGGTGGTGAATCGTCCGCTTTTAAGCTCGGTAATTCAGTAAGGTTTGGAAACAAAATCTTTGGTGTCAAGACGGGAAAGGTTGTTTCTGTTCCGAATGCTGAGAAATGTATTGTTGAAACTTCCAAGGGAGATTTTGTTCTGAAAAAGCAATCTGCACTTATGAAGGAATAGTGTTGGTTTGCAATGAAAACGATAAGGAACAGGCTGCCAATGGCGGTCTGTTTTTTTGTTCTTCTATTCCGAATATTTTATGTAATTTTGCAAAAATTTTTTTCGAATGGAATATTTAGGTTTAAGCGAACAGGAAATCCTCCGTCGTGAGGCGTTGAAGGAATTGATAAATTTAGGTATAAATCCATATCCGGCACCAGAATTCAAGGTGACGACCAATACTAAGGATATTCTCGACAGGTTCAGCGACGACAATCTGCCCGAAGACTTGAAGGACATTTCGATTGCCGGTCGTATGATGAGCCGCCGAATCATGGGTAACGCATCTTTTGCCGAACTGCAGGACGAAAAAGGCCGTATCCAGCTGTATTTCCGCCGCGATGACATCTGCGAGGGTGAAGACAAGACTATGTACAATCAGGTTTTCAAGAAACTTCTCGACATCGGCGACATCATCGGTGTTAAGGGTTTTGCCTTCCGCACACAGATGGGCGAAATTTCGGTTCATGTGAAGGAATTTACAGTTCTTAGCAAGTCGCTCCACCCGCTGCCAATAGTGAAGGAAAAGGACGGCAAGGTTTACGACGCTTTCAGCGACCCCGAACAGCGTTACCGCAACCGCTCGATGGACTTGATTGTAAATCCGCAGGTTAAGGAGGCTTTCATAAAGCGTACCATGCTTACCAATTCGATGCGTCAGTTCCTCAATGCTAAGGGTTACCTCGAGGTCGAAACTCCGATTTTGCAGCCTATGTACGGTGGCGCTGCTGCACGTCCGTTCAAGACTCACCACAATACTCTCGACCAGACTTTGTATCTCCGTATTGCTGACGAACTTTACTTGAAGCGTCTAATCGTCGGTGGTTTCGACGGTGTTTACGAGTTCGCAAAGGACTTCCGCAACGAAGGTATGGACCGTTTCCACAATCCCGAGTTCACACAGATGGAACTTTATGTTGCATACAAGGACTACAACTGGATGATGGATTTGGTTGAGGAAATGGTTGAGAAGATTGCTATCGACACCAATGGAAGCACCAAGGTTCAGGTTGGTGAAAATATAATTGACTTCAAGCGTCCGTGGAAACGCTACACTATGTTTGAGGCTATCGAGCATTTCAGCGGCATCGACATTTCAAAGATGGGTGAGGCTGAACTTCGCGAAGTTGCAAAGAAAGTAGGAGTGGAGGTTGACGACAGCATGGGCAAGGGCAAGTTAATTGACGAAATCTTTGGTGAATGCTGCGAATCTAAGCTCATTCAGCCGACTTTCATCACCGATTACCCAATTGAAATGTCTCCATTGGCAAAGAAGCACCGTTCGAAGGAAGGTCTTGTTGAACGTTTCGAGGCTGTTTGCAACGGAAAGGAAATCTGCAACGCATATTCGGAACTTAACGACCCGGTTGACCAGCGCTACCGTTTCGAGCAGCAGCTGTTGCTTGCAAAGCGTGGTGACGAAGAGGCCATGATGCTGGATGAGGATTTCCTCACAGCTATGGAAATCGGTATGCCTCCGACGGCTGGCTTGGGCATCGGTATCGACCGTCTGTCGATGATTATGACCAATTCGGTTTCGATACAGGATGTTCTTTTCTTCCCGCAGATGCGTCCCGAAAAGAAGGCCGACACCTTTAATCTTGAAGATTATACCGCTTTGGGTATCAGTGAAGAATGGGCAAAGGTCATCTACAAGTGCGGTATCACTACCGTAAAGCAGCTCAAGGAAATGACTGCTCAGAAGTTGCACCCGACATTGTGCGGAATGAACAAGAAGCACAAGCTTGGACTCCAGAATCCTACAATCGAGGAAATTAACGGTTGGCTTAGCAAATAGCATAGCATTTTTCATAACTTCATAATGTTGTTTAGCGGAACCGAAAGGTTTCGCTTTTTTTGTGTATTTCCAGTGTTTTCGTACACAGAACTTCGCACCTTGAGTTTCGCACCTTGAGTTTCGCACACTGAGCTTCGTACCCTGAGCCTTCGCTCCCTGAGCTTGTCGAAGGGTCGAAGGGTTGAAGTGTCGGAGGTGTGTATAATGATAATTTCCTTCAGCATTCTCAGGGAGCCTCTGTTTGAAAATTTTTTTGTTATTTCAATATTGATTAATTTTGCAATAAATATGAATACATTTCTGCTCATATTACTGGCAACTGTTGTGCTTGTCGCTATTTGCTTTGGGGCGATTGGCTTGCAGGTGTTTTTCAGTAAAAAGAAGAAGTTTCCCGAAACGGAAATAGGTCGCAATGCCGAAATGCGGAAACGTAATATCAGGTGTGCAAAATGCGAGGAGTTGGAGAAGTGTGCGCTGAAGGATATTGCAGAATGTAATGCTGATTGCAGAAAATCCTAGTCATCAATTTTTTGCTCATGCGGTTAACTACAAATTTTTATCCGCATATTTTGCGGTTAATAAAGAAAATTTGTTCGCATATTTTGCGGTTTGTTGTCCGCAATGAGTGTTGTGATAAATGTTGTAATAGGTATAATATTTTGATTTATTGGTGTCCGCTAAAAAAATGCACAAACGCCATAAGTCCATTGTTGACAATGTTTTACATAAGAATATTGATGATGGGGCTTGTCATTCCGAAAACCTGATTGAACCAGCGATACGGAACGGGGAGCTGTGTGAAATCGGTTATCCGGAATCTGTTAACGTATTATTATAGAACAGATTCCGTACAAACAGGCTCACACGACACGTTCCTTAGTCGGTTCGCTTTGTTTTACGGAATGAACTGGATGGGTATTTAGCGGACAACAATAATTTTGATTATTATTTCTTTACCACGCTTGTAACCTTACCGTCGTACAGCAAAGTTTCCATAATGTCGCCGTCGTTGGTTTCGAGGTCGTTGGTGACGACCTTGCCGTTGATGCGCGTGATGGAATAGCCTCGCTTGAGGATTGTGCGAGGGTCGTTGAGGGTGAGGCGGTGTTCGAGGAAACTCAGCTTTTCGTTTGCCTTTTCGATGCGGTGCTTTGTTGTACGGGAAATAAGTTCCTTAATGCCATTGAGATGAGATTCCTGCTCGGAAATTAGACGTTTGGGTGAAGTTTCCAGTTTGTTCCCAATCATATTGAGCTTCATTTCCTCTTCTTTCATTCGCACATTCAGTCCAGTACGGATTTCCGACATTATCCTGTCGCATCGTTCTGTATCTTTTGATAGACGTGTGCGTACCTTCATTATGCTCATTGTCATGTTGTTGAGGTACATTTCGCTGCTCATCAGAAATTCCTTTGCTATGCCGAAAATTTCGGATGAAGTTGAATCCACCTGTTCCTCGAATTGTGCGTTGTAGTCGATTATGAAGTTGGCGACTGCAGTAGGCGTTTTCATGCGTGTGTGTGCAACCATATCGACAATGGATTCGTCGCGTTCGTGACCGATGCCCGAAATCACTGGGAGAGGGAACTGCGTTACCATGTAGGCGATGTTGTAGTTGTCGAACCACGAAAGGTCGTTCTTTGAACCACCACCACGGATTATCGCAACAGCATCGTAGTTTTCGTATTCCTCACCAATTCGGTTTAGTGCATCAAGTACCGAAATTTCGGTCTGTTCACCTTGCATTGCCGCTTCGAAAAGCGTTATATTTATATGGTATCCATAAGTGTTTGTCTCGAGATGGTTTACGAAGTCGCCATAGCCGGCTGCCGTGCTAGATGAGATTACGGCAATGTTCTGTACCACAGCGGGAAACGATTGTGTTTTGTTCATGTCGAAGACTCCTTCGTTGATGAGCCGTGCAATGATTTCCTTCTTGGCGCGTTCCATGTCGCCTATGGTGTAGGTGGGGTTTATGCCTATTACGTTGAGCGACAGCCCGTAAACTTCGTGGTAGGTTATTGTTACCTGAAGCATTACGTTCATTCCAGCGGCGAGTTCGCTGTCGGTTTCGCTTTCAAAGTATGCCGATATGAAGCTGAATTTGTTTGCCCACACGGTTGCCCGTGCCTGTGCGATTATGCTGTTTGAAGTCTTCGACTTCTGCACAAGCTCCATGTAGCAGTGTCCGCTTTTGTGGCGGGTTAGGGTGTTGATTTCGGCAACAATCCATACAGCAAACGGAAATTGCTCCGAAATGCTTTCCTTTATTTCGTGCTGTAATTCGCTGAGTGTGTATGTCTTAATTTCTTCGCTCATTGCTTGATGACGGTTTGCGAGAAAACGATTTGTTTGTCAATGCTGATGCAGACAATGTATTTCCCTGCAGGATATTTCGCGAAGTTGTATTTTGCTTCGTGCGAAATGTTTTTCTTGTAGTCGAGAAGCCTTCCGTCGGTTGAGAAAATGCTAAGTTGGGCTTTCTTGTCGGAATTGAGATTTATTGTTACGATGTCGGAAGTTGGGTTGGGATAGAGTTCGATTCCGAATGAGGCATGGTTTTCTGTTTTTTCTGTCAGCAGGTTCGATGCCACTTCAAAGTCAACGATTCCACGACCTGTGAAAATGTTTGGAGTTCCAGTTGTCAGCGTTGTATCCTCGTCCCAGATAGGATTTGTCGGGCGGGTTGCCGAAAATAAAGTTTCACGGATTTCCGCACTTGTTTTGTCATGGAATTTCTGCCAGAAGCAAGCTATAAGTCCTGTGCTAAGCGGTGTTGCGAACGATGTTCCAGAACCGACATCTATCGAATCGTTCACATAATCAACGTATGTATTCCAACCGACTGATGCGATGTCGGGCTTTATGCGGTTCTCCTCGACAAATCCGTATGAACTGAAAGGTGCGCAGTCTTCGTAAACATCTATTGCTCCGACGGTTACAATATCGTAGGCATCCGACGGCGCGCCAATCCACACATGTCCGTTTTCGTCCTGTCCGCTATTGCCTGCGGCAACAACAATCATCATTCCTCTGCTGGCGGCGATGTTGGCTCCGATGCTACTGGGATTGGTATGTCCGTCCATATCTTCGCGCGAATGGTTGTAGCGTTCGCTGTCGAAATCGACGTATCCGAGCGAAACATTTGCGAGGTCGGCACCCATACTGTCAGCGTATTCTATTGCCGAAACCCAGTTGAATTCCTCTACAATTTCCTCATAATCATCGCATTCGCTGGTGATGAGTATGTAATTGGCTTCGGGGGCACAACCAATGTATTCGCCAGGCAGGTAAGCGGCCATTATCGAAAGCACCATCGAACCGTGTGGATGGTGACCGTAAACCGTTGAGCCACCGTAGGCGAAGTCGCGTGTGGCAACTATTCTGCCCGAATTGCGCAGATATTCAAGGCTTCTCATCTGGTCGGCATTGGTAAAACCGCCGTCGGTAACAGCAATCAACATTCCTTCGCCCCTGTAGCCTTCGGCGTGAAGCAGATGTCCGTTGTGAAGTTCAATCTGATACAATGAATACCCGTATTCCGAATCAGAGGATTTAGGTGCGATAATGTTTGTACTCGGACTATTTCCTGTTACTATCATTGTCTTGTTGACTTTCTTGGCAGTTTCAACGGTGTCGATTTCGAATCTTGGCGTTGACTTTACAAAAGGAAGGTTACGTGCTTGTAAGACAAGGTTGTAGTCATCGGTGCGGACTGTTGTGCCGTTGAGCCATTTGGTAGGATTGACGATTTCTAGCCCAAGTTCCTGCAGGGCTACAATGTACGACGGGTTTACCGGTAAGTCGAGTGAGTCTATGGCAATATTTTGTGCCTGTCGGCGGTCTATTGCCCTTTGGCTTAGGTATTCCAGCGGATTGTCGAGCGAGTAGGGGGTGTTGTTCTTGTCGGTGAATTCGATGAAGTACAAATCGGGTCCAATCTGGGCAAATGCGCCAGTGCAAAATGCAATCAAGGTTGCTATCAAAAGTGTTTTCTTCATTCTTCTATTCCAATAAGTTCTTGATAATAAATCGTTCCGCGATATATTCTGTTTTCAATTGGCACGCCATACACGACTTCCTGCGAGTTGATATCGGTTATCTCCTTATAGACCAGTCCGATGTTTCTTGCGTATATTTCAACGTCGTAAACCTTGTTGATTTGTGAAAGGCTGCTGTCGCGGGTGATTGAAATGCATGAGTCAAGATGAATGTTTCCGTTATTGTATGTTGACGATAACGATGTTATTGTGCAATCCTTTGCATCGAGTTCGTTCTTCAGGTTGCCGTTCCAGTTCTTGCCTTTTGCAAGCGGAAACTTTATCTTAATAAACCTTTGGTTTTCTTCGACTTTCTCGGCGGTGTAGGTTGTTAGTTTGGCTTCCCACACGTCGCTTATTTTCCAGTTGTAGCTTTGTGTTGGCGACTTGTAGCGTTCGATGCGGTAGGCGGTGTCGCCTTCGTTGTCGATGAAAGGGATGTCGGTGCGTTCACGCAGATAATAAACAGCGGTGTCGTAGTAGTCGCTCGGCTTGTCGATGTTGATTTCTGTCACCTTGTAAATCAAAGCCTTGTCGGTCTGCAACGGAAAGTACTGCTTGTCGGCGACAAATTCCACATCGGCGGGAATTTCGTTTTCCTTGTTGCAGGCAACGAAAGCGAGCAAAGCGATGATGCAGAGCGATATGGTGAGTTTGTGTGTCATTTGCTAGTAATAATTATAAAGTGCGAAATTAGTAAAAATATCAATCGTTTTGTTCATATTTATTCTTCGCAGAATTCTCCTTTTGTTAATTCATTGTATAATGACAATCCTTTTACTGTAAGCAGATATTTCTGTCGGGGATGGCGTGGAGATTTCGGGTAGAGTAGGCGGACAAATTTATCCTTGATTGCAGGGTTGATATAGACATCCATGAAGCTTTCCCTATTCTTTAGTCCTGCTTTATCCATCATTTCCTTTATTGAAAATTTGTCTCTACCAATAATTTCGATTAACTTTTTGATATGCAAATTGTTAGTGTCGAACTTGTCGGGTAACTTGTCGGGTAACTTGTCGGGTAACTTGTCGGGTAGCTTGTCGGGTGTTTGGTCGCTTTCTGGCATCTTCCATTCTTCGGGTGGATTGATTATCATATAGCGGTTCTTCAGTATGTTGTTCTCGCCAAGTAGCAAGTTGCGGAAGAATCGCACAAGGAATATCGGTTCATAATTGATTCCTTTCTCCAAGTTACGATAATTGGCACGCACCAGTGCATTACGGAAGTACCAGGAATGTTGTTCGAACATTTGATTGTTTACTTTGAAGCCCTGTGACCGCAGGTATTTGATTGTAAAGATGGCTGTGGTGCGGGTGTTGCCTTCCCGAAATGGATGAGTTTGCCATATTCCCGCTACAAACTTGGCAAGATGCTCCATCATCTGTCCTTTGTCGAGTGTTGAATAATCGAACTGTCGCTCCTGTTCCAGATCGTATTCTATTGCCATACGTAAGTCTTGCCAGCGTCCGTAAAGCACGGAGTCGCCACGAAGCACCCATTCTTTCTTTGAAATGTCGTATTCGCGGAATTTTCCGGCATGTTTGAACACACCCTCAAAAATTGCCCTGTGTATTGCAGCCAATCCTGCAACGCTATATGTGAAGGCATCGGTTTGGAGCAACTTAGATATGTTGCTAGATACTCTGTCGGCTTCTTCCTTGTCGGCATCATCCTCGTCGTGGGTGGTTTTGGTGACATAGTATTGCTTTACCATCTCACGAGCCTGGTCGATGGTGATTTCTCCTTCGATGTTGCGGCGGGCGGTTTCTTGCAGATATTCCGATGTCTTAAGTCCGTCCACTGCCTGCAAGCCTATAGCCACGCGCCAAGCGTCGGCTCTTTCGCGCTGAGCCGGTTCTCCTTGCCGTATGTACTCGTCAAAATTCAAATATCCGTCGGTCATTGCAATTATTTTTTGCAAATATAATATATCAATATCATATATATCATTTGATTTTATCTTTAATAATGTATGATGTTGTGTAAGAAACGAGAATAGACGCCCAATGTAATGACTATTTCTCAATTTCAATGTCAACATACTGACGGCAGTATGGATCTTCGTTTATTAGGGCGCGGAGAACATTTTCGAAATTGCGGAGTTCCCTATCTTCTAACAATTTTTGTTCGTTTGACTTTCCTATATGGCCTTTCCTTAAATACATTTCAATGGCTTTGTCTAAACCGTTCAATGTTGTTGGCATGTCACTAAGAATTGCTATGTTTGCTACTTTGTCAATTGCAACATACAACGGAAACGATCTTGAAAAGGAATCAATAGCTATTGGACCGTAATTTTTTTCTTTGTAAAATAAATTTGCTTTCTTTTTTATGTCAGAATCTAAATCTTTTGGCAAAATTATTCTGAAACAATAGGAGGAGCACTTATGTTTTTCAAGAATTTCATTGTTCATAGATAATGATTCACAGACTGGTTTCACAAAGTTTTCAAAATATCCAATTGCCAAAACGGTAGAAGGTAACATTCCTAAAACACCCAGACTGACCTTTTCGTCAATCTCCCTCTTCATTTTGATCAAACTACTGTTCAGAGAATCCTTATCAAGTGAAATTTTTTTGTGAATACATAATCTTTTTGTTTTTTTGTATTTAAAAGTGGCATGAGTAATGCCAAATAAATCAGATGGCAATTTTACATTTTCTTCTTGTAAAATGAAAGCGTTGTCTCTTCCCAATCTACCCAGAAATAAACCAAATTCAAATACGACATTGTCGCGTGGGGAACCAAATTGTTTTTCTCTTGATTTTGTGAAGTCGTCTTTTGTAAATACTAGTATTCCATAATCAAACAGGTTCGCTTCTTTAAGGAGCGTTTCCAAATAATTCTCATTATACTTGAAAATGTCATCAGTCCACAATGAGCATTCAAAATCATCAGAAAAGAAGTCCTTGACTTCCTGTGCAATTTCCAATCCTTCTAACGATGAACCTATAAATATACGTGCTTTCATATCAATTTCATTATTTTAAAATCAATCATTATTTGTTCTTTGCCTATTTTCCTCACATCGTCTTCAATCAGAAAATGGCATTTCTTATACTTTTTGCCACTATTACAATAGCATTTTTCATTTCTTCCGTATTTGATTTTGCCTAAAGCAACCTTTATGCATTGTTCCCATAAATTATAATCTTTTGATTGAAATAGTTCTGTGTAAAATTCTTGAATACCTTTGCTTCCATGTGAATATTCGTGCATATAGTGACCCGTATGTTTTTTGTGTAATTGATTGGCAAAGTATGGAATGGCAATATTTGATACAAATTCAACAATAGTAATACCTCTTTTGCAAATAAGTATTTCTTCTGCAGGAATGGTTAAACAACAAGAATTGTCAGAATACTTATGCCAGTCTGCTTCGCATGGAATGTCATTTCCAACTTCATATAATATTGGAAAAGCAAATGGAAAATTTTTCGTTGGGTGAATTTCTATAGAAAAACTTCCAGCGATTTCTTCATCGTCATTCGGAATATCCAAAATGCCTTTCAGAAATGAATAATTTTTGTTATTTCTCTCTTGAAAGCATGGATATTCCTTCTTGAATGAATTAATTTGAGCATTAAATTCCAGGTTGTTTTCTGGCATAATAAGGTCTTGATTTACTTGCTATAGTTGAAAAATTACTTGATTCTTTGTCATTTTTATCTTCTCCTTCTGGAAATCTGTCACCAAGATGCTTTTGCCATATATTGCTAGATTTAAGATGGTTTGGTTCCGCTATGGTTTTTTTCGCATCTTCAATAAAGGATCGGAGATTATTCATGAAATTATTTTTTTTAGTTTCCGAGTAATCTGCAAACAAATCGTCTTTTGGGGTTGTTGGCATAATACATTTGAAGTCTCGTTTTAGTTCGTTTTCAATCTCAATCAGAATATATTGTAATGCTATATCATCTCGTTGATTTTCTATATAGTGATTTAATGCCAAAACTGTCATTGAAAGTCCACTTGGCATATCTTCTCGTTTGTGGTCACACCAAGCTTTAAGATATTTAATGATTCTGACCATCTGATCAGTCTTTTTTTTGTTAAAATA
Source organism: uncultured Bacteroidia bacterium (assembly GCA_902776565.1). Lineage (GTDB taxonomy): Bacteria > Bacteroidota > Bacteroidia > Bacteroidales > ML635J-15 > Bact-19. The sequence continues at coordinate 23,214 of CACYQN010000005.1, read as the reverse complement.
ATCAACAAATTCTTTTGGGTCGTCCAATTGAAAATCTGCATTCTTTACAGCTAAATATGGATGGGCATCTTTGTCTTCATCAAAAACCATAATTGGTAAGTCAATATTATAACCAGCCATATAATCAACTCTTATGCATTTCTTTTTATGTGTCGGTGTCGCGTCTGTAGTGCCATCAACAGCTTCTTTTACCCATTTTTGTAAAGTTGTACCTGTGACATTGTTTGGATTGCTTTTAAAATATACACCGTCATCTAAATCGCATGAATCATCTTCGGTGCGAATTATTGTCTTTAGTTTGTATGAACCTTGAATGAAGAATTTTGGAGAATAGTCTTCGTGGTTATCCTCAAAATGTTTTTTTATTTTTTTTCGTAGATTCTCTCTTGATGCCATCATTTTTGATTTTTTTGTATCCGTGATGGTCAACTCCTTATTGAATTTTTGAAATAGATAATCTAAATTTGCCATAGGCTGTTGTATTTTTTTGATAATAATAAATTTTCGTAGTAATTTAAAACAAAAACTACGCCAATCTCAGTTTTATATTCAGATTGTATGTATATTGGTTAAAATTGAATATACAACTGCCATATTTTCACATTGGCATTTTGCGTGTAGTGTTGGTTGTAAAAAAAACTGACAAAAGGTGTCAATATGTCAGTTTTTTCCCCATCCTCGCCAATAGCAAAGACCGTAACTCTGTTAGATTATTGTTTTTTTTTCTACTTGTTTTGGATAAAACTTCCATTGCTCTTTTTTATATATTGTTTGACATCTATTAAATTTGGTTCTTCGAGTATTTCTCTGTTGGGCAAATCGACATTCAAATCCTTTCTCATTATAACTAATATACTATGTAACAATCCACCAAATTCAGAATGCAACTTAATACTTTCATCGTCATTTCTTGTTTCAAGGGCTTTATGAAAAAGCAATACTTTTTTTCGATATTCCTGCAGCTGCTCAACTAATTCATCGCTACCGACAACATATGCTTTTGACAATCGATCATTTAAATAAGTTTCAAACAAAGGATTTCCGTTTTGTGCATATGGATTTGTTAAAAATAGATTATATATTTCACCAATTAATGAAGTGTATATTTGATAGCGTGCATGTAATCTTGGTTGTTTTATAAAGGAAGGAGTCGCCAAACCGCTTGCTTTAATGATTAATTCCATCGTTCTGACGATGTATTCTGAACAATCAACCTTTGACATTAAGGAGTGAATTGATTCGGGATGTCTATATTGTCCATTTGATTTTACAAGTTTTGAACGACTTACCAATTCTGCATTTTTATGTGCGATACCGTTTCTTAGATTTGTCAATTCTATAGCGAACTTTACATCATCTTCATTCCATAAAGCCCAGTTCTGGAAGTATTTCGCGATATCTTTCAATGTCTTTTTATCAAAAGCGTCTGTAATGATGGATTTTGCCACATCATTTATCGGTAATATATCGTTTAAAGCATTCAAACAAAATCTTTCCAATGCACCCTGCAATTCAATGATGAGTGCAGAATTGTTATTCAGCAAATAAAGAGAGTACGCTGTGTCCATACTCATAGCAGAAAAAGCATCATACAGACCCCGATTTACAGATTGAGGTGGATATTTCTTGTCAATTTCGCTTGTTAACTTTGTTATTTTTGCATCTTTATATTTTAATGATTTTTCAATATCGTTTACTATAGAGTTCAATCTGTCCCTAACATTCAATGGTTTGTCGGCAATTTTATCTGACAACAACTCGTTTGCCTCTTTCTGTTTACTGGTTGAATTCAATTTAGCCATATTGTTTTATATCAATGCCCCATCTTCGCCATTAGCAAAGACTGTAATTCTGTTAATTATTCATTTTATGCAAGCCTTAATAAATAGATTTCCAAAATCGGTTACTCTGAAAAAACTTTCTTTTACTGTTATTGATTTATATTTAGCTGGAACTAATTTTTCTTTTAATTCTTCTAATTTGTTTAGTTCTTGTATTTGTATATATCTGGATCTGTCTAAAATTCGTAGATCGTTCATGTCATTCAAAATGCCCATACTTACAAAATTTGCTAGATAGGCATTAATATTTTGTGGAAAGTCTAATTTGACTTCAAATGGAATTATTGTAAGATGGTCATATAGGGTAATATATCCCTCTCCATCAAGAGAATCGCCGTTGAATACACAATATTCTATATCTTCTTTCCCTTTTATAAAATATAATATTCTTGCTTCGTCTGGAGACATTCTTTCTATCATATTGACAAAAGATGGATGTGCTGTGTTTACCATATCAATATTTGAAGCATTTGCCAGTAAAGTAGTAAACAAGTCTGCAATTTCATCGTTGGTGGTATATGATAATTTTTCTATTATTGGTGTTCCAATTTGTGGGTGAACCTCACATTGTTTTTCTTCTGGAATTTGTTCCAGTTTTTCTTTATATTCATCGATTCTTTTTTTGAAATTTAACTTAAATTTTTCATTAAGTAATTTAATCGGTAATAAAAAGGAAGTGCTGAACTCGAAAACCGTTCCTAAGGCTTTTCCAACAGCTGTTATACTAGGTTGAGCCAAATCATTATATATTTGACCTAATATGTTAGGGGTTGCCTTTACTAATTCTACAATATCTTTATTCATATCATTTATATTTTATTCTTTTCCTATCTTTCCCAGCAACAAAGATAACAATTCTTTTAATTTATTCGTTTCTTTATTCTTTATTTTGGTATTGTTAAAAATAATGGACATTTTTTTGTCAAAATCCTCTAAAATGTCTAATGGAGGAATTACCAATTCAATTTGGTTTAATATGGCAGTTGTCATACTCGGAACAGCAGAACCTGCATCCATTGACAAGAAATCATATTTTTTTAGATTGAAATAAACAAATTTAGCGACATGCAGTTGTTTCATTTCTGTATAGAACATTGTGTCCACTGTCCAAAAAGGTTCATTAATATACATAATGTTGTTTAAAGAACCTTTCCTTGGTATTAGAACAGATTCTTTTGTGCATAGAGATTTATTTCCATATCTCATAATGCCACCAGAACCATAAATAGGTATTAATCCGTTAGGAATTCCTTCGTGTGCTTTGCCGTATTTTATTTCGCATACTTCTCCCAATTTCCCCATTCTCCATCCTTCCGGCAACCTTTCCTTATCAACTCCCTCCACAAACATTTTCCTATACAATGCCTGTGCGGTTTCCTCCAGTTTGGCAATCATCTGCTCGTTGAGGCGGATGCGGCGGGTGAGGGCTTCGTATTCGGCAACTAGCTCGCGCTGGCGGGAAAGGGTGGGGACGGGAAGCATTACATTGCAAAGTTCGTCCCAATCAAATACCTCTCGGGCACTGCCGTGTGAATGGAAGCGGGCATAACGGTCAAATTCTGGACGGCGGAACCACATCATCAGGTATTCGGGCAATAACTTTTCTTTGTCGGTGATTTCAAAAACGGTGTAGGCTCGGGAGATAATTGCTTCGTCATCGTCATTTAGCAAGGCAATTGTTATTTTCTCCCCATTTCGCGATGTTACAGGCACATAGGCAAATTGATTCCGCTTGATATAAGTAGCCATATCGGTGCCGATGGTATTGGCAATTGATGGAATGAATTTCTTGGATATGCTCATACCCAGCAAATTCGTCACCTTCAAGTCGCGGTTCCGGATGTTCACTTCGCGTATGTAGTCGCCTAGGCGGTGGTAGGGTGTGTTCATGGTTGTGTGGTTTTGTCGTTTAGGGATTTTTCAATCCATTTTTGTGGGTTTTCGTATATGTAGTCTGCGATGCGGTTCATTTCATACTGGTCGCGGATGATATGTTCATGATAATTTGATTGCCAGCCAAATGAAAGATTGTTTTGGTGTGCCCAATGGCTAATTCGTGCCTTTGTACCTCGGATAATTGTTCCTAGGCATTTAGAAATCATTGGATTGTGTATGCCAGTGATGCCTCCTGCTGTGGCTGCTGCTGGATTTGTGGCGATGCGATTAATCGCATCGGTACAATCTGCAGCAGGAGATTCTGAATCATATTTAATTGCATTTCCATCAATGATTACAATTGCATGAATATGGTCTGGCATCACAATCCACAAGGGGATTTGGGCATAAGGGTAATGTGTCGCCACATTCATAAATTGTTCGTGGGTGTATTGTCCGATTGCGGATAGTTGCATTTCACCATTGGCAATTTCTCCGAAATAGTGCAATCTATCCTTGGTGCATATCGTAACGAAATATTCACCGCCATTGTATTTGTGCCAATCGACACGCCGTGTTTCTGAACGATATATACCAAGGTATTTGTCTGCCATTGCCTAATCTATAACAGTAAGAGTTGTCAATGTTTGCGACACAGTCGCAAGAATTCGATTGTCTATGAATTTCCTATCTTAATACAACGCCTTTCCTGTCATTTCCTTTGGCTGTTCTATACCCATGAGCTTGAGAATGGTTGGGGCAACATCGGCTAAGATGCCGTTGTTCAGGGATTTGACCTTGTCGGAAATGGCTATGCATGGAACTGGATTGAGCGAGTGGGCGGTGTTGGGCGAACCGTCGGGATTGACGGCGTTGTCGGCGTTGCCGTGGTCGGCGATGATGATAACATCGTAGCCGTTGTTGCGGGCGGCGGAAACAACTTCGCCTATGCACTTGTCAACATCTTCAACTGCTTCCCAGATTGCCTTGTAAATGCCTGTGTGTCCGACCATATCGCCGTTGGCAAAGTTGACGACAATAAGGTTGTGCTCGTTCTTGTTGATTTCGGCTACAAGGTTGTCCTTGACGATGAATGCGCTCATTTCGGGCTGCAGGTCGTAGGTGGCAACTTTGGGCGAGGGGATGAGTATGCGCTTTTCGCCGTCGAACTCGGTTTCGCGGCCTCCGTTGAAGAAGAATGTCACATGTGCGTACTTTTCGGTTTCGGCTATGCGCAACTGCTTCAGTCCGTTGCGCGAAACGACCTCACCTAGAGTATTATGAGGATATTCCTTGCCGTAGATAACATTCACGCCCTTGAAATTCTCGTCGTAGCAGGTCATTGTGTAGTACTTGAGCGGAATTGTGTGCATTCCTTCCTCGGGAAATTCCTGCTGGGTGAGGGCGGTGGTTATCTGGCGGAGCCTGTCGGTGCGGAAGTTGAAGCAGATGACAACATCGTCGGGCTGAATGGTCGTGAGCGGATTGCCGTTGCCGTCAACCATCACTATCGGCTTTATGAATTCGTCGGTAACGCCTTCGTCGTACGATTTCTGCATCGAGGCAACTATGTCAGTTGATTTTTCGCCTATACCGCTGACCATCAAGTCGTAGCCAAGCTTTATGCGGTTCCAGCGCTTGTCGCGGTCCATGGTGTAGTAGCGACCTACGAGCGATGCCAATTTTACAGCCGACTTGGTTTCCGACATATAATCGACAATTCCCTTCACGAAGCCGATTCCGCTCTTCGGGTCTGTGTCGCGACCATCGGTGAGGGCGTGGACGAAGGTATGTTTGCAACCTTTCATGTCCGACATCTTAATCAGAGCTTCGAGGTGCTTGTCCGACGAGTGTACGCCACCGTTCGAGACAAGTCCGAGCAGATGCACCTGCTTGCCGTTCTTCAATGCATAATCGAAGGCTTCGTTTAGCTTTTCGTTCTTGAAGAACTCTCCGCTAGCAATGGCGTTGTTGATGCGACCATAGTCCTGGTACACGATGCGACCGGCGCCAATGTTGAGGTGTCCGACTTCTGAGTTTCCCATCTGTCCGTCGGGCAGACCGACATTCTCACCACAGGCAAGTAGTTGCGAATGAGGACATTGCTTTAGAAAATTGTGATAGTTTATTGTGTTTGCCGAGTCAATAACATCGGCCTTGTCGTGCTTTCCGATTCCCCATCCGTCGAGTATCATAAGGATGGCTTTCTTGTTTTCGTTCATATTTCGTTGTTTTTAGAATTTGCGAAGATACGAATTATATTTGAATATCCGATGTTTTTTTATTATGTAAGGTTGGTTTATGTGAGATTTATTTATGTCTTTTACCAATCCACTGCTGTTCTATCTATTTTCTTTATTTTATCCTTTGTTTCTTGTGGTAAATTGCAACCCTCAAAAGCACCTTCTCCAATACTAGTTACAGAATCTGGAATTGTAACGTATTTTAGCTTTAGGCAACCTAAAAAAGCTTCTATGCCAATGTTTTTTACCGAGTTGGGAATTATAACCTTCTTCAGTCCGACACAATCATAAAATGCCTTATTGCCGATACTTGTTACCGAATCGGAAATTACAATTGACGTTAGGCTACTACAAACCCCAAATGCTTCATCACCAATGCTTTTTACCGAATTAGGAATGATGACGGATTTTAACTTGGAGCAAAACTCAAAAGCACCATTTCCAATGCTACGTACCGAATTGCCGATTGTAACTGATTTTATTTGGTAGCAATTAAAAAAAGCAGAATCTCCAATGCTTGTAACAGAATTGGGAATAGTTATCGCTGTCAGTTCTCCACATTCATTAAATGCATAATCGGAAATGCTTGTTACAGAATACGTTATGTTGCTGTAGGTGACTGTTGAAGGGATTACAAGATTACCTGAAGGTGGCATGTTATACTCATACCCATTTAATTCGTATGTAACCTCAGCCGTATAAGGCTCAGTATTAGATGTTACATTGTAGAATAAAGTCTGTCCGCTTTCGCATACGGCAGAAAAACTTTGTGCTTTCAGTGTGCTGGCAAAAGAAGCGAGCAATATTACAGTTGCCAAGGTTGTAAAGAGTAAGTTCTGTTTCATATTACATCTGCTTAGAATTATATTTTGCGAAGATAATAAAAAAATATGGGATTATCTGCTAGCGAAAATTTTCCCCATTTGTTGAAACTTGACTATGAACAGCTCATCTAAAAAAATAAATTTTTGGCATTCAATAAAATGTACTTTGATTATCAGTGCGTTGTAAGTGATTTTTGTACAAATCCAAACATAAAATCAAAAATATTTGTAATAAATCCAAAGATACTTTTGAATCTGATTTATGGTTTTCATTCATAAAATTGCTCTTGCTTGTTTTGTTGCGTTCTAAGTTTAACTTTTATTTCTTGTGAATGTGGATTTTGATTAATTTTGCGATGGTTTAAATGTGTATTGTGTTGATATAAAATGTGATATATGAAATTGGTCTTGGATTTTTTCAAACAGTTGCAGCAGAATAACAACAAGGAATGGTTCGATGCCCACAAGGAGCAGTACAAGGAGATGCTGGCTGTGCATAACGAGTTTTCGCAGAAGCTTATTGACGGTTTGGCAGGTTTTGACAAGTCGTTAGAGGGTTTACAAGTTAAGGACTGCACTTATCGCATCTATCGCGATTTGCGTTTTTCTCACGACAAGACTCCCTACAAGCAGCACATAGGTACATTTGTGTGTCCTCACGGGAAAAAGAGTGGATATGCTGGCTATTATGTCCATATTGAGCCCAATGTTAGGTATTTTATTTGTGCCGGATTGTGGTGCCCTGAGCCTCGTTTTGTAAAGAGTGTACGAGAGGAGATTATGCTCGACGGCAAGAATTTCGACAAGGCGATACGCAAGGCAAAGGGTTTTTCGCTTTCGTGGGAAGATTCTCTCAAGAAAGTGCCTGCTGGCTTCAATGCAGAAGATGATTTTGCTGATTATTATCGGCTTAGAAGTTTTCTCGTGGAGAAGGACATTGACGAGAACTATATTCTAGACAAGGATTTTGTGGAACATGTGGTTGCCGACTTGCGTCGAACTTATGAATTCAATAGCTTGCTAAACAAGTCGGTAGAGTATGCGATAGAAATGTATTAAATTTAAGGTATGAAAACTATGAGGAATATTTTGGGTTATGTGCTTGGAGGACTGATGTTTGTGCTTTTTGTGCCTGCAATAATGTGGTTTGCTTCGCTTATGCCCGAATTTTGGATAGGTAGTGTATGGCGCGTTGCTGTAGCAGTGTTACTTGCTGTTGTTGGCATATCGCTAAGTGTTTGGTCTATAGTATATATGAAGCGCAAGGGTGATGGCAATCCATTGGATGCCTTTGGGCATGAGGTTGCTCCGCGAACAAAGCACTTGATGACTAGCGGACCTTATCGTCTTAGCCGTAATCCAATGTTGACAGGAAGTTTTGTCTATTATGCTGGCGTGTGCGTATTGCTTTGGACGTGGCAGGCATTGCTGGTGTTTGCGGCAGTTATCGTCATTATGCTTGTTCAGGTGCATACCGAGGAGAAGCGTTTACGCAATGATTTTGGTGACGAGTACGAAGCCTATTGCAGAAGGACTGGGAGATTTTTGCCCTTTTAGAAAAAAAAATCACGGTAGCCACCGTGATTTTTTTTGTGAAATCTTCAAATCCTCGAATTACTTTATCGCATCCTCGATGCTAATGCGTTCGCCAGTAATCACATCAACAAGCACATACTTAATGTTGCCCATGCCAAGTTGGTGAGCATATTGTACCTGTCCGTAACCACTTATGCCGTTCACATCCTTGAATGCATCGTCGCTGCCGTATTTTGCTGCGGTAAGCTGGTGGCATGCCATTTCAATTGCAACAATGTCGGTAGAAGCCACTGCACCAACTTTTTCCATAAATGGGGCGGGAGCCTTAGATGAACAGTCGCAAGTCTTTGATATGTTGTCCATTACATTGATGTAAACCATAGGTTTTGCTTCGCTGAGTACTTTTGCGTATTCTACAAGGCGTTCAAGAAATATGTTTTCTTCGATTTCTCTCCAGTCGGGCTTAAAAATCTTAAGAGGACATTCGGCAATGCATTTTGCGCAACCTATGCACTTTGTAGTGTCGATTACAGGACCATTTTCTGTAATTGTTATTGCCTGTGCAGGACATTGGCTAACACAGCGTTGGCAGTTTACGCAAGCCTCTGGGTCGGCCGTTGTAGGGAAGTTTGTGGCGTGCATAGCCATCTTTCCACCGGGAGAGGCAAGTCCCATCGATACATTCTTTATTGCACCGCCGAAACCAGCTGAGCCGTGTCCCTTGAAGTGCGAGTAGATGATGTAGTTATCGTAATTGTTGAAATGGCTGCCGGTCTTTACTTTTGTGTAGTGCTTCAGACCTTCGGCTGGAATCTCGGTTTCGCCTTCGTCGTCAAGGATGTCGATGGGAGCGAAGGTAAATCCGTGTTCCTTTGCCAGTGCGATGTGCGAGTCTGTGTAGCGACGCTTGCCGACATATAATACATTGGTTTCCACAAAAGTCGGGTTGACCTTTTCAACCAACGGTCTCAACAGTTCGGGGTTCAGGAAGTTCTGGTTGCCTTCTTCTCCGAAATGTACTTTAAGACCGATTTTGCCTTCCTGCTTCACGCCTAGTGCTTCGTATAGCTTAAGAATGTTTTCGGGGGTAATGTCCTTGCAGAAATAGACGATTGACTCGTCAGCTGCTGTTTCAATTTTTGGTTTCTGCTCCTTGCACGAAACTAAGGCAAGGGCGATTACTGCTAATGCTAAAAATCTGAATTTCATGTAATTATTTGTTATTGTTAATAATATGTTCTGTGTCGTTTTCGAGGAATTCTTTTATTGTGCTTTCCTCCAGTCCCCATAAGTCAAACGACTTTACAATGCTGTCGTCTTGCATGAGCATAAATGTGGGGAACTCGCCGTCAACTATGTCAAGTGATGTTATGGGATTTATTTCACGGTACTCGAATCCGAAGCCTTCGGTTTCCTTGATGAATTCGTAGGTGCTTAGTGGTGGGTAGTTGCCGAATATCATGACTTTACATCTGTTTCTGTCGAATCTGTTTTCGCGGAAGAACATTGACATTCGTTTTGCACCCTCGCGGCAGTATTTGCAGCCTGCGTGGGCAAACATAAGTATGTTGCGTCCAGTAAGTTCCAGCGGTTTGTCTTCGGCAACGAAGGTTGTTGAGTCGTATTCGTAGTTGGGGCGGATGATTGGGTAGCATTTGTAGAAGGTGCTGTCTGTCAAAGCCTTTTCGAATATTGGAGTGTTGATGTTTCTGTCGCTTGAATAGATTTTGTTGTAAAGAACTTCGGGTGGAGCAACGATGAATGGCACTGCTGCTACTATGATGACAATCAATGGTTTCACTATCTTTTCAAATCTGAAATTCCAGTTTTCCTGATTCCTTATGACAAGAAGAAGTGCCATTATCACAAAGTTCTTAATCATCGACTGCAACGGGTTGAGTTCCACGAAGTCTCCCATACAGTGGCAGTTGGCATCACCGCGTAGCTGTGCGAAGATTAGGAAAACGGTAAAACCGAGAAGTGACAGTTGCATAAGCCACCAAGTCAGTCTGTAGCACCATTTTAACGTGAGGCAAAGTCCTGCGCACATCTCAAATGCGATGAGGCATCGGGCAAACAAGGTACAGAGCGTATAGTTGAATATTCCGTAGCTGTAAATGTAAAGTTCAAACTCCTTGATTGTAAATATTTTAAGAATTGCCGATGCAATGAAGAAGAGTCCTATGGCAACGCTTATGATAGTGAATATTATCTTTTTTGCTTTCATTATTATGGTAAATATCGCGCACAAAAGTAATTCATATTAGCGTATTCAACAAAAAAACTTGTTAACTTTGCGCCGATTTGAGTTTGTTCTATGCAGAATGTATCTGAAATAGTTGTCAATGCAAATGGCGACAGGCATCGCAGGATGCTTGATTTAGGCGTGTGTGCTTTCGTTTTTGTGTTTGCTATTTTGCTGTATGCCAATACTTTTCATCACGGCTGGGTACTTGATGACAGTTTTCTGTTCAAGGATAATAAGTTCGTTACAGCAGGAGTTTCGGGGTGGAAGGACATTATGATGAACCATTCGCAGGCAGGTGCCGAATTTCTGCCCGAAACATTCCAGTATCGTCCTGTGTCACAGTTGCTTTTCGCGTTGGAGTGGGAGATTTCTCCCGACAACACCACTTTCTACCATATTATGAATGTGCTGTGGAATGCGCTCTGCAGTGTGTTGCTTTTTGTACTTCTGCGAATGATGTTCAAGCGGAGGTCGTGGATATTTCCCTTGCTTATAACCTTGATTTTCACTGCAAATCCAATGCATACCGAGGTTGTTGCCAATATCAAGAGCCGCGACGAACTTTGCTACTTCTTTTTCCTTCTGTTAGCAATGGTTTCTGCACTGAAATATTTTGAGAACGGACGGAAAATCAATCTGTTGTGGATGTTTTTGACTTATACGCTTTCGTTCTTCTCGAAGGAAAGCGCGATTACTGCACTTGTCGCAATTCCGCTTGTTGTGTACTTTTTTGGTGAAAATAAGCAAGTTGAAGTTGTTAAAACTACCGCAAAGCCCAAAGGAAAAAAGCACGAAAAGACAAAATCTACTGTATTCGTAAACTTGAAGCCTTACATTAATATAGTTGCTGTTTTACTTTTATCTACAGGCGTTTATCTTGGGATGAGATATGCTGTTTTGTCGGTGTGGCACGACTACCATAGTTCGTATGTGACGCTTATGCAGAACTACCTTGCCGACCAGCCTCTGGATATTCGTATTGGCAGTGCGGTGTGGCTGATGGGAAAATATCTGTTGCTCGCCTTTGTCCCATATATGCAGTCGTGCGACTATTCGTTTGCCGAACTGCCGTATGTCGGGCTTTTGGACTGGCGTTTCTTACTTGTATTTTTGCTTTATGTGACAATGCTTATCTATGTTATTTATAGTTTGTTCGTAAAGAAGGAAAAGAGTGTTTTCGTATTCTGTATTCTCTTCTGGGTAACGACGATGAGCATTTATTCCAATACCGTTTATCTTATAGGTTCGTCGTTTGCCGATAGGTTTCTGTTTGTGCCTGTGCTGGCTACAGCGATAGTTTTTGTGGAGGCATTGGCAAAGTTGCTGAAAGTCGATGTGGCAGAATTTGGAAAAGGAGCGAAGACGGTGACTATGATTGCGTTATGCTTGGTTGCCGTATGTCTGTTCTCGACAAAAACAGTCCTTCGTGCAGCCGACTGGAAAGACCCGTACACGCTCTATAAAGCTGATGCTCCGAAAGTTCCCGGCAGTGCGCGAATAAAATTCTATTTGGGCGATGCTGTCCGCGATGAAGCCTTGCAGTCGGAAGGTGTTGATTCTGTTGCGTTTTTCGACAATATGAATAGGGCAATGGGAATTTATCGTGAAGCAACTGTTATAAATCCAGACTATAGCGAGTGCTACGAAAGGCTTGGTTTCTGCTACCTGCGACTCAGTCATTATTATCCCGATAGGCATTATTCCGATTCTTCAATCTTTTGTTTAGATAAATCCATTGAATTGTTTCCGTATGATGGACTTGCGTATTACAATAGGGCGGAGGTTGCATACGATAAGGGCGACTATCAGAAGGCAAAGGACTGCTATTCGGAAGTGCTGAATTTGGGCGGAAACATATATGATTCGTATTTCAAGGTTGGAAATTCCTATTACGAACTGGGCATCTACGATACCGCTATGATGTATTACATTCAGGAGATTGAGCGTGATTCCACCCGTCCCGAAATCTACTATAACCTTGGCTTCTGCTATTCGGAAGCGTCTAAGAGTGAGCTATATAGCGCGGAAGACCGAGTGCGTTGCATCGAGGAGTCGATAAAAATGTATGACAAGGCTATTGAAAAGTTCCCGAATTTGTTTGTGGCATATTCGGGCAAGTTGAAGTCGCTTGTTGCGCTTGGCAGGTGGGGCGATGTCGTTGAGTGCGGACGGAAAGCGATAGAAGTGAATCCTAATCACGATGACGGATATTTTTATACGGCTGTGGCTATGTGTCAATTGAATAGGTACGACGAGGCGGAGGAATACTTTAACAAAGCGTTGGAGCGCAATCCGAGCAATTATGTCGCCTATTTCAATCTGGCGTATGTGTATAGTCTGCGTGGTGATTTGCGGACGGCGGAGTGGATGCAGCAGTGTGGTGAACAATTACAAATGCAACAAAACGGTAGCGGCAAATGAAACTATTGACAACCATATTGTTAGGCTTGGCTTTTGTGGCAATCTTCTGCTTTATGATATGCAAGTTGAAGGTGTTTAGGAGGTTGGGCCTGTCGTCAAGGTGGCTGTTGCTTCTGTTTGCGACAAAATTGGTGGCTGTGTTTGCGTTGGTGGGTGTCTATCGGATTGCTTATCACGACTATCAGAAATCGGATTTGTTTAACTATTATCGCGACGGGTTGGCATTGTATTCTGCTGTAGAGGTGAATCCTGCCGACTATTTCAAGATGGTTTCGGGCATTTGCGCAGACGAGCCGCAGCTCGAATGTTATTACGATAAGACAGATTTCTGGTACAAGGCGTGGAATTATGGCCTTCTGAACGACAACCGTACAATAATACGCTACAATGCAATTCTCGACCTATTTACGCAGGGAAATTTTTGGCTTAACCTGATAATCAGTGCGTTTGTGGCTTTCTGCGGTGCGTATTTCCTTGCGTTGGCGATGCTTGGCTTTTGCGGAAAGCGTTGGATAGCAGTAGTTTCGGCATTTTTTGTGCCAAGCGTGGCGTTCTGGTCGTCGGGGATGATGAAGGAATGCCTTGTGATGTTTTCCGTCGGGGTGCTGATGTTCTCGTGGACAGCCTTGTGGCGAAAGTTTGGCGTAGTTAAGTTGCTGGTAGTGATAGCTTCCGCGTACTTTCTTTTCCTTGCAAAATTTTATGTTCTGCTGGCAATGTTGCCGGGAATGGTTATGTTTGCCTTGCCTTTGAAGTTGGGTGCGAAGAAGTTGCTTGTTTCTTCGGTTGCAGTGTTTGCCGTGGTTGTAACCTTGTTTTTCTTTAGCGGGAGTATTTTCGGCTACGATTTGGTCGATACGATTGTGAAGAAGCAGCACGATTTTGTAAATATGGTGAACACTGAAGCAAATTATTCGGGCAGTAATATAGAAATCAAGGAGTTGGAGCCAACAATTCTGGGGTTTGCTTCGTGTTTGGTGCCTGCGTACATAAATACGCTTTTCCGTCCGTTTGTCACCGAAGCCGATTCGTTCATAAAACTGGTTTGCTGTGCTGAAAATCTGTTGTTCCTGTTGCTGTTTTTGTATATGTGTATTAGGTTTAAACCGATTGATAATAATCAGTTTAGGTTTATTTTGTTCACTCTTTGCTTTATGCTTGTGCTTTACGCCTTAATCGGAATGACAACTCCGAATCTTGGGGCATTGGTGAGGTACAAAATTCCTGTTATGCCGTTCCTGCTCTGCTCGATGTTAACAGCCACGGACTTTAATCGGTTGAAAAAACTAATGCGTTTTTGCAATAAAAAAGATGTAGATTCTGTAAATTCGCAGACTGAAACAAAGATAACTAGCTGTTCTGTTGGCGAAGCCAGCGAAACCTAGAAACGGGCGCAGCCCACAGAAACAATTAGAAACGGCGAAGCCATTAAAACGGTGTCAGCCACTGAACTTAGAAACAAATTAATTTAGATATGAGAAAACTTTTGATTATTACACTTTTAGCTTTGGGCTCTACCTTGTTTGCCCAAAACACCAAGAACTTGACCGAAGATGTTGTCAACAGCATCCGTGACAATTACAAGCATAAGTCGGAAGCCGACAAGGGTATCCGCAATGCGCTGTCGAACAATGATATACGCAGTTTGGCTGTGAATCGTGATGTTGTTGGCAAGGCCGACCATCAGTTCAAGTACAAGGCTGATGTAAAGGGCATTTGCGACCAGAAAAGTTCGGGCCGTTGCTGGATGTTTACTGGTTTGAGTTCGCTTCGTCCGCAGATTATCAAGGACAAGGAACTTGGCGGCTTTGAATTTTCGCAGAATTATCTCTATTTCTGGGATATGTTCGAGAAGTCGAACTTGTTCCTTGAAATAATTCTCCAGAATGCCGATAAGCCTCTGGACGACAGGACAAACGAATGGGCTTTGCATAACCCGATAGGTGATGGCGGTGTTTGGAATTCGTTCGCCAACTTGGTTGAAAAGTACGGACTTGTGCCGAATACGGTAATGCCCGAAACTTACCATTCCAACAACACTTCGTGGCTCAACCAGTTGCTGTCGCGCAAATTGCGCGAGGATGCAATGCAGCTCCGCGATGCCAAGGCACAGAAGTTGGCTCCGAAGAAAATCGACGAGATGAAGTTCAATATGCTTTGTGAGGTTTATCGCTATTTGGTTCTGTTCCTTGGCGAACCGCCAACTGAGTTCAAGTATCGCTTTGAGAAGGAAGAGGCTTACAAGGACTATACTCCGATGTCGTTTTTCAAGGATTTTTTCCCGAACTACAAGACTTCCGATTATGTTATGCTGATGAACGACCCGTCGCGCGAATACAACAAGGTGTATGAAATTGAATTCGACCGCAATGTCCTCGAAGGTAAGAACTGGCTGTATGTCAATTTGCCGGCCGACGAACTGAAAAAGGCTGCCTTGGCAAGCCTAAAGGACAAGGAACCTCTGTATTCGTCGTGTGATGTAAGCAAGTTCCTCAGCAAGAACGATGGTACTTTAGATGTCAACAATTTCGATTTTGAGTCGTTGCTCGGAATGAAGTTTGGAATGGATAAGGCTACGAGAATCAAGACTTTCGATAGCGGTTCATCGCACGCAATGTTGCTTGTTGCTGTTGATGTTGACGACAAGGATGTTCCAACAAAATGGCAGTTCGAGAACTCGTGGGGAGCTTCCTACGGTCACAATGGCTACCTGACTTTCACCGACGAGTGGTTCAACGAGTATATGTTCCGTATCGTTGTGAACAAGAAGTACTTGAGTGGTGATGTCAAGAAGGTGCTCGACCAGAAGCCGATAGTTCTTCCGCCGTGGGACCCGATGTTTGCACCTGAAGAATAATAATGGACAATGGATAATTGATAATGGATAATGTACAATTAACAATTAAATTAGTCCAATAGACATATAAACGGCGTAGCCATAGAACGGCGAAGCCCTCAACGAAGTTAAACTTATAAACGGCGTAAGCCACAGAAACTTATAAACGGCGCAGCCACAGAACGGCGAAGCCCTCAACGAAGTTAAACTTATAAACGGCGTAAGCCACAAAACTTATAAACGGCGTAAGCCATAGAAACTTAGAAACTTTATATGTGCGGAATTGCTGGAATATATTCGTACAAAAGCATTGAATTGGAACCGATGATAAAGAGGGCGGTAGCTTCGCTCGAAAGCCGTGGTCCCGACAGCAATGGATTTTTTGTCAGGGACAATGTCGCCCTCGGTCATACCCGTCTTTCCATTATCGACACTTCCGACGCTGGCAGTCAGCCATTTGTTGATGCTTCTGACAATTATGTGCTTGTTTTCAACGGTGAATTCTATAACCACAACGATTTCCGGGAAGAACTTATTTCCGATGGCATTAAGTTTACATCTAAGTCGGACACCGAAGTCCTTTTGTATCTGCTGATTAAGTATGGTAGTTCTGCTGTTGAAAAGTTGAATGGCTGTTTTGCTTTTGCATTTTACGACATCCGAAAAAAGGAGTGCCTTGTGGTGCGTGACCGTATGGGAATCAATCCAGTTGTGCTGTATTCCGACGGCGAGAAAATTATGTTCGCCTCGGAAATGAAGGCCCTTGTTGCTATGGGGATTCCAAAGGAGATTGACAACGAGGCTTTGAAAACATATTTTCAACTCAACTATATTCCTACAAATCAGGGTATTTTCAAGAATACACGCAAATTACGTCCTGGTTCTTTTCTGCGCATTACGCCAGATGGAGTCGAGGAGCATTCGTATTATACAATTCCAAATCGTCGCACAAGTCCTATTGACGATGACTACGAAACTGCCAAGAAAAAGCTACGCGAACTGCTTTCTGCTTCGGTGCAGCGCCGTCTTATAGCCGATGTGCCGTTAGGTTGTTTTCTTAGCGGAGGCATTGATTCTTCGATAATTACGGGGCTGGCTTCGCAGTTTACATCGAAGTTGAATACTTTCTCCGTCGGTTTTTCCGACAACAAGTATTTCGACGAGACCGATTGCGCCGAAATCATTGCAAAACGATTCAATACCAATCATACTGCATTCAAAATCAGCAGCAAGGATTTGCTTGAGAACATTTCGCATACGCTTGATTATCTTGACGAACCGTTTGCCGATTCGTCGGCTCTTGCTGTTGACATACTAAGTAAGTTGACGCGCACCAAGGTTACAGTTGCGCTTAGCGGTGATGGTGCAGACGAACTTTTTTCGGGTTACAACAAGCATTCGGCGCATTTGCGTGTTATGAATGCTGGGTTGAAGGAAAAGGCTGTCGCAGCATTTGCACCTGTGTGGAAGATTATGCCAAAATCGCGCAACTCGAAGATTGCCAATACATTTCGTCAACTCGACAGGTTTGCATCGGGGTACAACCTTTCCGAAGCGGAACGTTACTGGCGGTGGGCAAGCATTGGTGACGATGCATATACTGACAGGCTTTTGAAATGCAAAGCAGACAAAACGACTTTTGATGAACGTAAGTCGCAGTGCATTGGCAAAGATTTTTCCGATATGAATGATGTGCTATATGCCGATATGCACCTTGTGCTTCAGGGAGATATGCTCACAAAGGTCGATATGATGTCGATGGCTAACAGCCTTGAGGTGCGTGTTCCTTTCCTCGACCATACGGTTGTGGATTATGTGTCGTGTCTGCCGTCGGCGTACAAGATTGATTCTCAGTCGCGTAAGAAGATTCTGCGTGAGACTTTTGCCGACTTTTTCCCGTCTGAACTGCTCAATCGCCGTAAACACGGATTTGAAGTGCCTCTCTTGAAGTGGTTCAATAATGAACTTTACGACTTGATAGAGAACGACTTGCTTTCGGAAAAGTTTGTCGAAGGGCAGGGGCTGTTCAATTACAACGAGGTGGCGGAACTTAAGAATCGGCTTCGCGGTAACAATGTAGGCGATGCTGCTGCAAAGGTCTGGGCATTAATTGTTTTCCAGTGGTGGTGGAAAAGGAATATGAACTTGTAAATTATTGTAAACTATAAATTTGATATTATGAAGTATTTTTTGAAATGTTTGAAACATTATGCCGACTTAAAGGGCAGAGCAAGAAGAAGGGAATACTGGTCATTCTCGTGTGCTTGTATAGTTATCAGTATGGTATTGTCAATTGTATATACAATTGGCTTGATTGCACAACATGTTGACTATGGCTATTTTGACTCTATTTTGGGAGAGTCTGATTTTTTCGTTTTCCTATTTCAAGGAAAAGGCTGGGTGTCGGTTGTGGCTTATTTGCTGATAGCATTTTGGGCTGTCACAATTTTGCCGACGTATGCCGTTACTGTCCGCAGATTGCATGATGTTGGCTTGAGCGGTTACTGGGCGTTGTTTTTCTTGTTGGGTATTGTACCACCGATTTTTGACATTATTCATGTCGATTCGTTTGCCATAAAAATGACTTTTCTAGTTTTTGAGACTATTATTGACTGGTTTATGGTTGCTTTATGGGTTGTATTCGGATGTTTTAAAGGGCAGGAGGGAAGGAACAAGTATGGTCCAGACCCCAAGATGGAAGAGGTTTAATGAGCACGCTCTTTCGTTAAAAAACTAATCCCGCTCCCTTTCGCTCCCTGAGCCTTCGCTCCCTGAGCTTGTCGAAGGGTCGAAGGGTCGATGGGTAAGGTTATTGTGTATTATGTCATTTCGTTTCGAAATAAATCTTTAATTTTGCGCCGCAAAAATTCATTCAGATGAACCTTTTATATTTTGTATGGGATGCCGACCCTGTGATGTTTCAAATCGGCGAACACGGAATCAGATGGTACGGACTGCTTTTGGCTGTCGGTTTTCTGCTTGGCTACATTGTGCTTGGCAGGATAATGAAACGCGAAGGCTACGAACAGAAACAAACCGACAAGTTCGCAATATATATAATATTAGGTTGTGTAATCGGTTTGAGGCTCGGGCATTGCTTTTTCTACAACCCGGGCTACTATTTAAGCCATCCGCTTGAAATTCTGAAGGTTTGGGAAGGCGGTCTTGCAAGTCACGGCGGCGCAATCGGAATCCTTATCGCCATCTGGCTTTATTCTCGTCGTTCTAAGATGCCTTATTTTGAAGCAATTGACAAAACCGCAGTCGTTGTTCCGCTGGCTGGTGCTTTTGTTCGTGTAGGAAATTTCATCAACAGCGAAATCCTTGGCATTCCGACGACATTGCCTTGGGGCGTTATGTTTATGCGCAACTGGGAAGACCTTGATAATGCATACGTTGCGGCAAATGGCGCTTGTCCCGACCTTAATGTTGACTGTCTGTCGGATTATATGGTGGCACGTCACCCGACCCAATTGTACGAGGCTTTCTTCTATATCGCAATGTTCTTCGTGTTCTTCTTGATTTACAGAAAGTTCGTTAAAGAGTGGAAGCACGGGACATTCCTCGGGTGGTTCCTCATTGTACTTTTCGGATTCCGCTTCCTCATTGAATACACCAAGACCGAGCAGGCAGAATTCATCTGGAATGCACCGATTACGATGGGACAGCTTCTCAGCATACCTTTTGTAATATTCGGAATCGTGCTTGTGATTAGGCAGTACTGGAAAAAAGGTAAAACAGAACCCGTTGCAAATACAACAAAGGATAAGAAATAGCTATTGTTGTTCGCTAAAAATAAATAATACATTGGCAACTCTTAAATTGAATTAGTTACGTAAAATTTTTTAGAGAGTCGTCATTTCGGAAGCTAGTCGGAACACGCGATGCGGAACGGTGAGCGTTGTGAAGACTGCTGTCCGTAATCTATTAACGGATTATTATAGAACAGATTCCGGATAAGCGAACTCACAAGCAACGTTCCTTTTGCTGTTCGTTCTGCTTTTCGGAATGACATGGTAGGATATAAAGGACAATAATGATTATCAGACAGATTCTCCGCAAACATTATGCTGTTAATTTTTTAGCAAAAATTTAACTTGCACATTGCAATTATTGCAATACCTTTGCGATGAAATTTTGTGGAAAGATTTGGATGCTTGCAACCACGGAAAAAAATGCTAAAAACACAAATTCCAAGTTACATCCCAATCGTTCCTGTTATTAACGTTTAAAAACTTATTGACAGATGAACTATTATTTTACATCAGAATCAGTGTCGGAAGGACATCCCGACAAAGTGGCAGACCAGATTTCGGACTCGATACTCGACGAATTTCTGGCTCAGGACCCGAAATCAAAAGTTGCCTGCGAAACACTTGTAACCACAGGTTTGGTTGTTGTCGCTGGCGAAGTTAAATCAAAAGCATACGTTGACGTTCAGAGCGTTGTGCGCAAGGTTGTGAACGGAATAGGCTACACCAAGGGCGAATATCGCTTCGATGGCAATTCCTGTGGTGTGATGTCAACAATTCACGAGCAGTCTCCCGACATTAATCAGGGCGTTGAGCGCGAAACCGCAGCCGAACAGGGCGCTGGCGACCAGGGTATGATGTTCGGTTATGCCTGCAAGGATACCGACACCTATATGCCTTTGCCTCTTGACCTTGCTCACAGGATGTTGAAGAAACTTTCCGAAATCCGTCGCGAAGGCAAGGAAATGACTTATCTTCGTCCCGATGCAAAGTCGCAGATAACAATCGAATACGACGAGAAAGGCACTCCAGTAAGAATCGACACCATAGTAATCTCTACACAGCACGACGATTTCGACAAGAATGAAGATAAGATGCTCAAAAAGATTGAAAATGATGTCCGCAAAATCTTGATACCTAGGGTGATTGCCGACTTGCCAGCTCGCACACAGAAGCTTTTCAAGAAAGATTTCAAGCTGTTTGTCAACCCGACAGGAAAGTTTGTAATCGGTGGACCTCACGGCGACAGCGGTCTTACCGGTCGTAAGATTATCGTTGACACCTACGGTGGCAAGGGCGCACACGGTGGCGGTGCATTCAGCGGAAAAGACCCGTCGAAGGTTGACCGCTCTGCAGCTTACGCAGCACGTCACATTGCAAAGAACCTTGTTGCAGCGGGCGTTGCCGACGAAATCCTTATTCAGGTTGCATACGCAATCGGTGTTGCCGAACCAGTTGGAATATATGTCAACACCTACGGAACTGCAAAGGTGAAGATGAGCGATGCCGAAATTGCCGAGAAAGTAAAGAAACTTTTCCCGCTCACACCTGCTGCAATTCAGAAGCGTTTGAAACTGTTGAACCCAATTTACGCCGAAACCGCAGCATACGGACATTTCGGTCGCGAACCACAGGTCGTGAAGAAATCCTTTATTGCCGACGGCAAGAAGATTGAAAAGGAAGTTGAACTTTTCACTTGGGAAAAACTTGACTACGTTGACAAGGTAAAGAAAGAATTTGGATTGTAATATCTTGTTGATAATGAATGGAAAGCCACTTTGTTGTGGCTTTTCTTATTTTTAGACGTTAATCCTATTAATTTTTGTAATTTTGCATTTTGGTTAGTATATTATAATTTATTGTCAAAACATAAGATAATGAGGAAATTAGTTGTTCTTATTTGTGTGCTGATGATGGGATTTTGTATGTTTGCTCAAAGTTCTGTGAATGCTTCTGGCGGTAATGCAAGTGGCAATGCGGGAAAAGTGAGCTATTCCATCGGACAGCCATTCTATTCTTCAACTGCAGGAGCGCTTGGAAAAATAAATGAAGGCGTACAGTTGCCTTATGATATTTATGATGTTACCGAAGTGCCTAGCACAATGGCTATTTCTATGTCGGTTTTTCCAAATCCAACTCACGAATACCTGACGCTAAGTGTAGAAGATGATGATTTCGAAGCCATGGAAATGTCTATTTATGATATTTCTGGAAAGGAAATAATGCAGCAGCGGATAAGTTCTTCTGAAACTGCTATCAATATGAAGTCGTTACCATCGGCAACATATTTTGTCCGCATAACGAAAGGTAAAAACGAGGTGAAAACATTCAAGGTTGTAAAAAGATAATAGTTCACTACAAACAAAGGTTAAACAAATAACAAGGATATAAAAATGAATAAAAATTTTATCGTGGCAGTATTCTGCCTTATTATCAGTGCAATGGCTTTTGCGCAGGTTCCTCAAAAAATGAGCTATCAGGCTGTAGTTCGTGGAAGCGACAACAACCTAGTTGTAAATCAGCAAATTTCAATGCGTGTTAAGATTTTAAGGGGAACGCCCACAGGAACGGCCGTATATACAGAGACGCATTCGCCAACAACCAATGAAAATGGTTTGGTTTCCATAGAAATTGGTACAGGAAATACTAGTGGTAATTTTTCCTCAATAAACTGGGCAACTGGAATATATTATATAAAGACTGAAATTGATATAAATGGCGGAACAAACTATGGAATAACCAATGTCAGCCAGTTGCTAACTGTTCCGTATGCAATGTATGCTCAGTCGGCAAGAAATGCAGAGCTGTTGGAGGCAAAACTTGATTCTATTGCTGCGGCACATGCTGCAATAATTTATAAGGTAGATGCTTTGCTAAATGGTTTTACAGACGAACGTGATGGAAATCATTATAATGTAGTAAAGATAGGAGACCAGATGTGGATGGCTGAAAACCTTCGTTACGGAGGTAACATACCATTTGGAACAACTGGCAGTTATACTGAACCATTCCGCTTTTACCCTAACGGCGATTCCGCAAATGTGGCTAAATACGGTTATCTTTACAATTGGCGTGCAATAATGAACGGTGAAAGTGGTAGTACCGCAAATCCTAGCGGAGTTCGTGGAATTTGTCCTAATGGATGGCATTTGCCAAGTTCTGCAGAGTGGACGCAACTCACAGACTATCTGTATATGAATAGCGAATATTGGTGCGATGATACAACCAGTGTGGCTAAGTCGTTGGCATCCAAGACTGGCTGGCAAAGTTCTTCAAACCCATGTGCTGTAGGTAATAATCCTTCGGAAAACAATTCTACAGGTTTTAGTGTGTTGCCTGCAAGCATTCTTGATGGCAGATATGATAATGATTATGTCGGTTTCTCTAGAGAAACTGTTTTTTGGACATGTTCTAATGCCAATGATTATTATTCTGCAGCTCGATATTTCAGTTATCTTTATTCCACAGTATCAATTAGGTATGAAGATACTGGATATGGGGCGTCGGTTCGTTGCGTTTGCGATTAAAGGAGTCTAAGGTATGACTAGTCCTAAATAACCGTTACAGGTTTTTACGGGACAAAGATACAATTAAATACACTGTCGGATATCCGACAGTGTATTTTTATTTTTCTTTTT
>CACYQN010000004.1 GCA_902776565.1 uncultured Bacteroidia bacterium | reverse complement strand
GATGCCTTCCGGATGACCTCCGTCCCTCATCGTTTGGGATTGCAAAAGTATAGCATTTTTCATTACCACCAAAACTTTTTTCACTTTTTTTTCAAAAAAGTTGAAAATATTTTACAATATGCTAATTATCAATATTTTACAAAGACAAATTTTTCTTATTTTTTCGCAAAACAGGCATAAAAACACACCAATTTTACCCATTTTTAGGCTGGCAAAAAGGAGGGCAAACGTCATTTTCTTCGCGAGATTCTGAAAAAGTGAAAGAAAATCCACTCGTCTCAGCATAACGAATTCAACAAAAATCCACACCATGAACTTTGCAAAAAAGGATATACCTATTATTATATATAGGAAAACCATACTCCTATTTCCCCTTTTTTATGTTGGAAGCCCCAATCTCCAATAATGGATATGACATCAGAATGACCACAAAGCTTATGTTCACACTACAAATCAGCCCATAGGCAAAATAAAAACGGCTACCACTACAAACGTAGCAGCAGCCGCACATATACTCTTTCTAAATTTTATTCCGTTACGATTGTCATAATCGTATCGCCTTCATGAACCCAGTCGCCCTGCTTGCAGTAAAGCTTACCAATGGTTCCGGCATATTCGGATATTACAACCTCATAGTTGGTGTTCGACTCGACATAGAACAACTGCTCGTCCACAGAAATCTGGTCGCCAACCTTATACTGGTCGGATATGAAAGCAAACAGCAGCCTGCCCGTTTCAGGAGACTTGATTTTCTTAATCTTCGGGTCCTTATCATCTTCAACCTGAACAACCTTATTCTCCTTGTTCTTCACGACTTCCAATTCCTCGTTGAAACGCTTCTTTGCTATGCCGCTCTTGTAGTCGCGATACTGACGGTCGTGCATTGCAAGTTCAAACAATTCCTCGTCGTCCTGACCGCAGTCCCAGCCTTTGGCCTGCATTTCCTGACGGTACGATTCCAAAGCATCGGGATATTCATCCTGCGGATTACCCGTAAAGAACTCGTAGCCCTTCGACTTTGCAAGCTCCACAATTTCGGGAGCAAGTTCACCCGGCAACTTACCCATACGACCGAGAATCATATTCCAACTATCCTTGTCAATCATCGAGAAACGAGGCTGACCAGCCGACATTGCATAAATGTTCATAAGAGCTATGTTCTTGACATACTGGCTGAAAGGTGTTACCAGTGGCGGATAGCCGAGCTTAGGCCATACATATTCCACTTCTTCGAAAAGTTGTACCAGAAGGTCGTCAATAGAAACCGTAGGCTTGCCCGACTGCTGCAACGAAACATTAATAGCGCTGTGCATACTCTTGAGGTCGGACATCATCGAACCCATCATTCCGCCAGGAAGACCGCACCTTACAAGCAACGACGAACTCTGCCTGTTCTTCATTTCCATGAAATAGCCCAAGAAATCGTCCATATACTTCTGGTTGAGGGTACGAACCTTCATGTAGGCATTCATATTGATTTCTGGAACTTCGAAGCCTGCATCGTAAAGCATTTCCCTGATTGTTATTACATCGGGGTGAATCTTTCCCCACGACAGCGGCTCAACGGCGACATCAATGATGTCGGCACCATTTCGTGCAACTTCGAGCATAGAAGCTGGCGAGAAACCTGGTCCGCAATGTCCGTGATACTGAACTACGATGTGAGGATACTTGTCCTTGATGGCCTTCGTAAGTTTACCCAAAGTAACAGGGCGACCAACACCAGCCATATCCTTAAGACCAATTTCGTCGGCACCAAATTCCACAAGCTTGTCAACCACCTTCATGTAATATTCAACAGTGTGAATCTTCGAGTGGGTAATACTGAGCGCTCCCTGCGAAATCATACCGGCCTCCTTGGCATACTTTACCGACAGCTCAAGGTTGCGCGTGTCGTTAAGACCGCAGAACGAACGTACCACATCAACACCCTGTGCCTTCTTGACCTTGTACATCAACTGACGGACATCTGCCGGAACCGGATACATACGCAATCCGTTCAATGCGCGTTCAAGCATCATAGTCTGGATTCCTGCCTCGTTGAAAGGCTTTGTCCATTCGCGGACGGCTTTGTTAGGATTTTCACCGTAAAGCAAGTTAACCTGTTCGAATGCACCGCCATTGGTTTCAATACGCGAGAAACATCCCATCTCAATTATCGCCGGAGCAACCTCCTTCAACTGGTCAACGCGTGGAACGTATTTTCCAGCCGACTGCCACATATCCCTGTAAACTAAACAGAATTTAATCTTTCTTCCCATTATATATTTTATTGTTTTTGTCTATAAATCAACAGTTTGAAAAATGAAAAATTTTCGTTCAAAGTTACGAAATACTTTTTGCATTTGAAAGAGCATTTTTTCAAATTATCTGTAAGGCAAAATATATAAGATTAACGAAAGATTTTTTTAGGCACATAGTACTTTTTGTTTTGAACCTTTTCGTCATTTCGTAAGACAAAGCGAACAGCAAAAGGGACATTGCTTGTGAGCCTGTCTATACGAAATCTCCTTTTAAAATTATTATAACCTGCTAAAAAAGGAACCGTCATTCCGCAAAGCAGAGTGAACCGACTAAGGAACGTGTCGTGTGAACTCGCTTATGCGGAATCTCCTTGAATAATAATACTGTAGGAGATTACGGATGGCAGTCTTCACAACGCTCCCCGTACCGTATCGCGTGTTACGACTAGCTTCCGAAATGACCAATAGCAAAAAGTGAGAACCCTACGGAATCGTTTCCACGATTAGATGTCTTTATGCTTTTACAACCTCTGGCAAGATTGTAAAATTGAGTAAATGTGAGTTGAATATAATTCGCCTAGGACTTTAATAAAAACAATCCGTATCGTTTCTCCCATAGGGTTTCACATAAACATGGGGATTATCTCACTAAATGAAATGCTCCTTCCACATTGTATTGAGTATTGTCCATACCTTCTGCCTCGATAATATAGTAGTAAACGCCAGGATTTGCATGAATGTTTCTCATAATTTTATTTTTTGCATTGCAATTATATGACAATTTAAAATGCCATTTCGTTGCCTGGGAAAATCAAAAAAATAAACTTTTTTTGATTTTGCTGAACAACAGCATTTTACGAATGATTTTTTGCGTTGCTTTAATTTATAGAAGACGTTGCACGCAACGTCTCTACAGATTTTAAACCTTTAGCTCAGCGAAGCTAAATCCTTAAATTCTTGATTTTTATGTACAATCGTGCCATGGCGCGATTCAATATTCAAATATTCAAATCATCAAACCATCCAATCCCAAAATCGTAAATAATATTGTATCTTTGCATCAAAAATTAATTTAATGGTAACACTCGAGAAGATTAAAGAGGCCGGCAAGCGCGTAGAGGCTCTGAGGAGGTATCTTTGACATAGATGCCAAGCGTGAATTTGTTGAAACTGAAAACAAGAAAACCGAAGCCGGCGATTTTTGGGACAATCCCGAAACTGCCGAAGCAACCCTGAAAAAAATAAGCGATGTAAAGAAATGGGTTGTCGAATACGATGCCGTAGCGTCGAAATACGATGACACCGAGGTAATGTTCGACTTCTTCAAGGCGGGAGACATCACCGAAACCGAAATGGATGCCGAATACGACAAGTGCATCGCGGTGATTGAGGCTCTCGAACTCAAGAATATGCTCGGTGGTGAGGAAGATGTGCTTGATGCTGTGCTTACGATAAATTCAGGTGCAGGTGGCACCGAAAGCAACGACTGGGCAGATATGCTCTACCGAATGTATGTGCGCTGGGCCGAGGACAACGGCTACAAGGTGCAGCTCATCGACCGTCAGGACGGTGACAGCGTCGGTATCAAGTCGGTGACAATGAGTTTGTCGGGCGAATACGCCTACGGATACCTCAAGGGCGAAAACGGCGTTCATCGTCTGGTGCGACTTTCGCCTTACGATGCTGCACACAAACGTCATACCTCGTTTGCATCGGTGTTCGTGTATCCGCTTGTTGACGATACCATTAATATAGAAATAAACCCTGCTGACATCGAGTGGGACACCTTCCGAAGCAGTGGCGCTGGCGGTCAGAATGTCAACAAGGTGGAAACGGCTGTACGACTGAAGCATATACCAACTGGCATTGTTATAGAAAACATGGAAACCCGTTCGCAACTCAAGAACCGCGAAAATGCCTTGCGCCTGCTAAAGTCGCAACTTTACGAGCTTGAATTGCGCAAGCAGCAGGAAGAACGCGACCGCATCGAAGGACAGAAGCGCAAAATTGAATGGGGCTCGCAGATTCGCAACTATGTGATGCAACCTTACAAACTTGTCAAGGACTTGCGCACTGGCTACGAAACAGGCAATGTGCAGGCGGTACTCGACGGTGGAATCAACGAGTTTATTAAGACTTACTTGATGGAATTCGGAAGAAAGCAATGATAATAGGTAGTCGTAGGCTCGAGCCTACGACTAATGAAAGCTCGAGCCTACGACTAATCAACACTAAGATACGACTAATCAAATTTTAGTGATTAATATAAATCCGACGGCTTTGCATTGCCGAATTCGTAGCGTTTTACAGTAGGGTCATCAATGAAATCGTCGCGGTGGATTTTCGCACCTTTAACAATGTAGTTTTCGATAAACCACATCGACTTGTCGAGGTCTTCAAACATCATTGCAGCCACCTCGTGTCCGATATTGTTGTAGCGTACCATATAGTAAGGATAACCATACTTGTCGAAACGCTTAACTAGCTTGCTGCTGCCAAACAGACCTATATTGAACATCTTGATTTGCTTGTAGTTGACAAGTCGGTCGGCAGTTCCGTGAAGCAGCATTGTTGGTGCTGGCTCCTGATGGCGGTACTTTACCTTCCCTTTTGTTGAGAATATTGCACCGGCATGCGAAATAACACCTGCATACCTGAAACCATCGGGAAGAATCTGTCCGAGCTTTGTCCTGTTGCCGAGTTCGTAGTCGGCCTGCAACACGGTAATTGCTCCCGCACTAGACCCTGCGATTATCAGCTTCTTGCTGTCAATCTGCAATTCCTTTTCGTGTTCCATTATGTATTTTGTCGCCGTGAGCAGGTCTTCGGCTGCCATTGCGATTGCGTTTTCCAAAGGCTTGTAGTTGAACACGCCCAAACCTTTAACACCCTTAAGACCAAGACGATAGTCGATAGCAACAACGTTTATGTTGTTTTCAAGCAATTTGCTGTAGTACGGAAAGTAAAAAGGTTCGTTACGGCTTCCCCCGATGAAACCTCCACCAAAAACAAATATTACCGTATAGTTGTCGGCTGAGTTAGGCGCCTTGTAAAGGTCGAAGTAGAGCGAACTGTCGCGCTTCACATATTCGTAGGTTGCTGTCGGAGTTATCTGTGCATACGCGCAAATAGCTGTGATTGTCACCAGAATGCATAATGCCAGTTTCTTCATATTCCTTAGGTTTTTATTTTGGGATAAATGCGTTTTCAAGATGTTCTACCTTATATTCTTCGCCAAGCACATATACCGTTACGACATCGAAGCGGATTTCACCGTCGAAACCGATAGCTTTCGCGTAAATTTCCGATGCTGAAGAGAGAAATTTCATCTTGTCATCAGTTATAAAGTCGGATGTATCGCCAAAATGCTCAGAACTGCGGGTCTTGACTTCGACTATTGCGAGAATGTTATCCTTCCTTGCTATAATGTCGATTTCCTTGTGCTTGCAATGCCACTGTCGTTCAAGTATTTCGTAGCCCTTTGATGCGAGCCGCTTCGCAGCAATGTTTTCGCCAAGTAACCCGAGTTCATTGTGTGCGGCCATACAACTATTCCTTTTGGACAGAAATTTCCTCTTTGTTTTCTGTATCTCTTTCTGCGACAAACAGTTCTATCGAGACTATCATTGCGGCAAATCCCCAGAACGGTACGGCAATCTTGTCGATGTCGAGGAAGTTGTTCAATGCTCCGTGTATGAAATAGGTTACCAGTCCGCAAAGTGCCGCAGCAACAACCATCTTCAGTTTTCTGTCCTTCAGCTTGTGGTAGGTACGAGTACCAGTAATGTAGATAATAATGCAAATCAAGGCATAGTTGACCAGTCCGAGCAGGCCCGATTCGGCAAGCGAACCGAGGTATTCGCTATGTGCGTTTCCTCCGTCGCCGGCATTGGTGCTGATGATTGTCTTTTCGTCGGAATGCTGGAAAGGAGCATAGTTGAACTGGTAAGTTCCAGGACCCCAGCCGAAGATTGGCTTTTCCTTGAACATTCGTATTGCACAGTTCCAACGGTTTATTCGTTCAAGGTTTGATGCGTCGGAAGTAATGTTGCTTATAGACTTTATGTGTTTTGTAAAGTCGGTTGACGACTCCACCTTGTTGCGTTCCAAATCCATAAGAATCTTGTCTTGGAATAGTGCATATCCTCCGATTCCGACAATCAGTATTGCAAAAATAATCTTGTTGTTAATCTTTAACTTGAGTATCAAATACATTCCCAATGCACCTACAAGGCTTATCCAAGCAGCACGAGTGTATGAGAATATCAATCCAGTTGTAAATATTACAAGAAGCACAACCGACACTATTCTCCACAACGCCTTAATTTCCTTATTCAAAGCAAACCCAATAAGGAATGGTATGAACATCGCGATTGCGGCTCCGTACGAAGTATGGTCGTTGAAGAAGGGATTCATTATGCCGTTTCCAATGTGCTGGTCGAAATTGTATGCCGAATGTTTTACAAGCGTAAAGATTATCAGCGCTGCAAACGGAATCATATATAGGAAACAGAATCTGTATATGTTACGAGTATCCTTGAACAGTAATATTCCAAGGAAGAAGAACGGCATAATGAACCATAGCGATGCCACCCAGCATTTGAGTGACACCAACGGCAAGGTACTTGTGCATACTGTAACCAGATGCCAAGTCAAGTATATGAAAATCATTATTGAAAGCGGATGCCTTAGTATTTTCCTGTCGTAATTGTGTTCAAGCAGCAGTTTCAATATGAATATGAACATTATGGTTACAAACAGAGGTTCTGTCGGCAGGTCGATGTTGAAATCAAGTCCAGAATAAAATTCTTTAAGAGGCAAGGAAAAAGGTATGCACATTACAGAGAACAGCAGAGCCTTGTCAAGAGAGAAGAAAATCCCAGCAATGACAATCAGTGCCAAAGGCAGAAAATTGAACATATAATTCTGGAACTTCACTATCAAGAAGCAGTCGATGATAATGAAGAGTGCCGCTATAGCATAGAAGAGTATTATTTTAGTCCTGCGTGCCAACTTCTTCCTTCGGCTTTCTGCAGCCTTCGATTATTGCAATAGCTATTATTCCGATAAGACATCCGCCTATCCCGCAAAATAGAGTGATTATCCAACGTACAGGATAGAATTTCTTGTCGGCAACGTATGGTCTTGAAACTACATTCGAGAAAGTTTGTTTCCTATTGATGTCGCGTCTAGCTTCATCGCAAATCCTCATATCCTTGTTGTATCTTGCTATTGTAGCATTTAACAGAGAATCTGTCTTTACAAAATCAGCTCTGTATTCCTGCCAGTTCTTGATGATGGAATTTGCATCACCACGACCTCCAGCGGAAGCTTCGCTCAATGCTCTTGTCTGTGACGACAAATCAATCATTCCGTATTCGGTTCCGTATTTCTTCATTATATCCGACAAGCTGTCGATGACACGGGCTTTACGGTTTGCTGCATCGGTATAAATTCGCAGGATTTCTTCGGCTTTTATAATCTCCATTTTCAACTCAAGGTTGTCATATCCCTCGATTATAGAATTTACCATATCGGCTGCCATCTGCGGGTCTTCGTCACAAACTGTAATCTTTACTGCATCATTGTTGGTCTTTTCTATTATGACATTGTCATTGTAATATTCCATCATCTTGGCAAGCGAACCTTTTGCTTCCTTGTCGATGCCATAATGGGTATATAAATCGTATTTTTCAATTATCTGGAACTTAATATCATCGGATGCCACCATCTGTAGCATCTGTTCCGATTCAGACTCGTCAGAATGAGGTACTATGTTTGCAGGATACATTACAGCCGACGACTTGAATTTCGGATGTATGAAATATGGACAAGAAAACACATAGCCGAGAATTGCTGCGACTACAGTTATTATCAGCAAGTGCCATTTCCACTTTGCTATAAGGTCGAATATGCTTTTTGTCTTGAAATAGCTTTCCATAGTTTCGTAATTTGGTAGTCTTATGAAAAATATGTTTTTATATCCTATCTTATATTTATGTTTTGTGCGATGTATGGTCGGGTCTTCAACTACTTTTTTTTTAAAGGTTCTATCATAGCAAGCACTATCAATGCAAGCAGGAATGCAGAAATGACACTCGACAAAACTATGAGCCACCGTATCGGATATGTCTTCTTTTCTGCCTTTTCGGCCTTGTTCACAATAAAGGCATTAGGCAAATCCTGCTCAAGTTCGATTTTTGCCTGATTGAATTTATTCCTTCTCAATGTCAAGATTTGTACTTCCTCCTTTAGCTGGGCAGTAAGCATAGTATGCGCACCTCCGTATTTTGCAAGGGTATCGAGCTTTGATTTCAGTTCGTTTACTTTGCTGGTATTGCCATTGGCAAGAGCAATAGCATATTGCTCGCTATACATTTCAGTCTGCGACTTCACCTCTATTACGCCAAGCTGACCGAGTTTCTCAAGTGAATCGCTGATATTCTTCACAAGAGCCTCCTGCTCAAGCATAGCAGTCTCTACAATCTTAACCGCCCTGTACGCCCTGTCCCTTTGCATTCGTGCGTAAACGGTATCAAGGAGCTGTGAGATGTCGTTTGCAATCATTGCTGCCGTGTCGGGACTTTCGTCAAGCACATCCACCTTAACAGAGGTATATTCCGTACGCGAAATCTTTACATTGTCTTCGTACTTGTCGTAAAGCTTGGTATAAAGGTACTTGGTGTCGGGGTCGATTCTGTAATGTTCGATGAGATTGTACTTTTCGATGATGCGGTTCCTAATGTCGTTCGACTGTAACATCTGCATCATTTGTTCCACCTCTTCCTTTTCGCCGAACTGCAACAGACCTCTTTCTGTATTTTCATCAGTGGCGAGTGTCTGTGAAACAGATGTGGAATTGGCTGGATAAAGCACCACCGTTGATTTATATCTTTCTGGAACGCAATAGCTTATAATCAACGATGCTATCAATGCCACCGAACATACAATCAACAGATGTTTCCACTTCCTTTTTATCAGAAGCAGAACATCTGAAGCGTTGAAAGTAATCTTATTGTCGTTTTCGTTCATGACTAATCAGGAACCGACATTATTTTGCCCTTTCGGCGTATTCCTTTGTACGGGTGTCAACCTTAATCTTTTCACCGATTTCGATGAACAGGGGAACCATAATTTGAGCGCCAGTGTCGATTGTTGCAGGCTTCAGTGCGTTGGTTGTAGTATCGCCCTTGAGACCAGGTTCGGTGTAAGTAACAGTAGCTTCGATGAACGGAGGAAGTTCGCATGAAAGCGGAGTTTCGGTTTCGGCGTGAACCACTACTTCTACGTCCTGACCTTCCTTGAGGAATTCAACACCGTCGATAACGTCTTCGGGAATAGCGATTTGCTCGAAAGTCTCCATGTGCATGAAGTTGTAGCCCATATCGTCCTTATATACGAACTGGTAGGGACGACGTTCGATTCTTACAGGATTAATTGATGCACCTGAGTTGAAAGTCTTGTCGATGGTCTTTCCGTTTTCGAGGCTCTTGAGCTTTGTACGGACGAATGCTCCGCCTTTGCCTGGTTTTACATGCTGAAAATCAACCACAAGGTAAAGCTTTCCTTCGAGTTCCATTGCTAAACCTTTTCTAATGTCTGCTGTTGTTGCCATATAATGTATTTTCTTAAATTAGGGCGCAAAGATAATCACTTTTATTTTTTTATTGAAATTTTTTATTCGTTATCGTAAAAAACGATGTGAAATGTTTTTTATTGCCATTGACGAAAAATAAAATGTACTTTTGCAACCGATAAATAAACAATATGATGCAATGCTCTTTTTGTCCACGAAATTGCAAGGTAAACCGTACCGAACAGGCTGGTTTCTGCCGAGTTAAAGGTCTTACCATTGCCCGTGTAGGAATACACGAGTGGGAGGAGCCGTGCATTTCGGGAACGCGCGGAAGCGGTACAATTTTCTTCTCTGGCTGCAACCTGCGCTGTATCTTCTGCCAGAACGATGCAATTTCGCGCTCGGCTTACGGACGCGAAATTTCGGTTGATACGCTCGGTAAACTGATGCTTTACCAGCAAAGTGTCGGTGCCGAAAACATAAACCTCGTCAGTCCTACACAATTTACGGGACAAATAGCCGAAGCCCTTGCCAAATACAAGCCACAGATAAAAATTCCTGTCGTCTATAACAGCAACGGCTACGAATCGGTTGAGCAGTTGCGCCGCCTCGAAGGACTTGTCGATGTGTATCTGCCCGACCTCAAGTATGCCGACAACAGCCTTGCGGTGGAATATTCGTCGGCACCAAACTATTTCGATATGGCAACTGCTGCCATAGCCGAGATGAAACGTCAGCGACCCAAGAATGTGTTTGTCAACGGGATGCTACGCCGTGGTGTAATTGTACGGCATCTTGTATTGCCTGGCAACCTCGACAACAGCAAGCGCGTGCTCGATTATCTTGCATCGTTCGACCGCAACATATACGTAAGCCTTATGGCTCAGTATTTTCCCACGAAAGATGTCAAGAACCATCCATTGCTCGGACGAACGCTCACGCAAAACGAATACGATGAAATATCGGCCTATTTCAAGCAATGCGGTCTGCACAACGGGTATTTCCAGGAATTAAGTAGCAATTCGGAGGAATATGTGCCAGATTGGTCGTTGGAAAGGTTGGATGAAATCATTAGGAAGGTTTAACTTCGTTGAGGGCTTCGCCGTTCTATGCCTGCGGCGTTTGAGGGGCAAAAAATTTTGCCATATCAAAAATGGGGATTACCTTTGTGAAATAAAGGTTCGACTTTAATTATAAATAAGTATAAATATGAGAAAGAACATTTTGTTTGCAACCGTATTGTCGCTGGCAATGGCTGGTTGCGGTGGCGTGACTACGCACAACATCAATCTTCAGGAAAACAATGAAAACAGCACCGAAGCAACCGAAGAAGCAAAATCTGAAGTAGAAAAGGCAATCGAAGCATCCGATTTCCCATGGTATTTTCCCGAGGAAGCCAAGAATGAAGGACTTGCCGAAGGTCAGGCAGTATTGTCAATCCACTCCTTCTACCCCAGCAAGCTGGAAGAGTCGGATGACCCAGCCGAGGAAACTTACATCTTTTACAATGCCACACTTAAGAGCATAGGCGAAAAATCGTCGGTTGTGTCAAGCATGGGACAGGACATAGAGATGCCTAATGCACTGATAATTCCTATTCCGCAGGGACAGACAGCAAAGAAGGGCGACATTGTGCTTACATGGTGGCAGAGCGGTTCGGGAATGGAACGTGCAATCGTTACTGATGACTCAAATCCCTCATCGCCAAAGGTTTGCTACCTCGATATGGACTGGAAAGACGACGGAAAGGGCTTTGCCAACGAACATAACAACGAGCAGTTGAGACCAAACACATTCACCGTTCTAAAGAACAACGAATGGCAACCAGGCGCACAGGTTACAGTTAATGCCGACGGAAGCTACAAGATTTTCACCCTTATAAATGCAGCCGACAAGTATTTGCTTTTGTCGGGCTGGGCAGGAAAAATAACAGTATATAAAAAGGAATTCTGCAAGGTTGTTCCTTTCGAGCAGGACATAAATGTCGGGGATGAAATTATGGCAAACTTTGTTGGTAGCTTCAGGACTGGCTACAAAGTTACAAAGATAGACAAGAAAATTGGTCGCGTATGGGCAACCGATTCGTACGGCGAGACCAAGATTTTCAGTATTCTGGATGTGCTGAAGGAAGAATAAGTATAAAACCAAAGCATAAAAAAACGACAGGACAAATTGTCCTGTCGTTTTTTTGTTTCATATATGGCGGATAAAATATCCTTATATCCGAGCATTCGGGTGTACAAATCCCGAAGGGCTGGAATATTTATTTCTTCGATTCCATCTTGAACTTCATATATTCGTCGGTGAGAATCTTCTTGGTGTAGAGCGGAAACTCTCCCTTCATCATCCAGTCGTAATAGGCTGAATCCCTTTTGAATACATCGGTCAGGAGCATTCCCTTGTACTTGCCAAAGTTTATGACAACCCTATGGTCGGCATCGTAGATGAGCCTGCCCATAAAGTCGGCGTTGTTGTTGTACGACGAGAACTTTGAAATCTCCGAAATGTCGTTTCCAATGTCACCGTAGCGTTCAACCTGAGCCTTGAAAACCTCGTAGGTGGCTTCGGTATCAGCATTTGCCGAGTGTGCATTTTCGAGGTCGCCGTTGCAGTAGAACTTGTAGGCTGCCGAAAGGTTACGTGGCTCCTTCTTCATAAATATGCTCATCACATCAACGAAATTTCTCTTTTTCAAGTCGAAATCGACACCTGCCCTGATAAATTCCTCGGCAAGCAGAGGAACATCAAACTTGTTGGAGTTGTAGCCTGCAATATCTGCATCGCTGAAAATTTCTACCAGTTCCTTTGCCTTTTGCTTGAATTTAGGGCATTCTGCTACATCTGCGTCGGAAATTCCGTGTACTGCTGTCGCCTGTGGTGGAATTGGCATTTCGGGATTTATACGATATGTCTTGCGCATCTCTTCCCCGTTTGGGAAAACCTTGACTACCGAAATTTCCACTATCCTGTCGGTGGTTATATTTACACCTGTTGTTTCAAGGTCGAAAAAGACTATCGGCTTATGAAGTTGTATTCTCATATTGTCTATAAAAAAGATTACCCGATTGCTCGGGTAATCGGTATTGTGTTACATTCTGTTTATCATCATTGGCATCAGGAGCATCAGGACATCCTCGTCGGGATTTTCGTTGTCCTTCGGCAAGATTATTCCTGCGCGTGTCGGGTCGGAAAGTTCTATTGTGACTTCCGGTGTTGAAATGTTGCTCAAGATTTCGCCAAGGAAATTCGCCTTGAAGCCAATTTCCATCTCGTCGCCTTCGTACTGGCAGTTGATTACTTCCTTTCCCGAAATTGAGAAGTCCATATCCTGAGCCGAGATTTCAAGGGTGTTTCCGTTTATCTTGAGACCTACGAGGTTGCTCGACTGGCTTGCGAACATACCGATACGGCGCAACGAATTGTAGAGTTCAACACGGTCAACGACAAGCTTGTTGGGATTTTCGCGCGGAATTACCGAATTGTAGTTGGGGTAAACTCCTTCGAGCAGACGGCAAACCAAGCGGATTGAACCAAAAGTGAAAACTGCGTTCTTTTCGTCGAATTCGAGAACCACATCGTCCGAGGCCTTTGGAAGAATGGTCTTCAGTATGTTTGCCGGCTTCTTCGGCAGGATGAACGAACTTTCGGTTTCAGCCTTTACTTCCTTGCGGGTATATCTTACGAGCTTGTGTGCATCGGTTGCGACAAAGTTTATTCCCGATTCCTGAAGTTCAATGAAGATACCGTTCATTATCGGGCGAAGTTCGTCGTCGCCGGTAGCGAAGATTGCCGATGTGATACCGCCGTAAAGAATATCGGGGCTAATGCTGATGCTTATGGTCTTGTCGGCCTTAAGCTGTGTAGCCTGCGGAAAGTCGGAACCATCAACGCCAACGAGCGTATATTTTCCGTTCTGCGAGGTTATGTCTATTCTCTTGTCATCGGTATTTATGTTGAAAGTCAACGGCTGTTCGGGAAATTCCTTCAGCACGTCGAGAATCTTCTTTGTGTCGGTTGCGATAACGCCGTTTCCACTGTAGTTTTCAAGTGGAAGTGTTGTTGTGATTGTACTTTCGAGGTCACTGGCGGTAATCTTCAGTATGCCATCTTCTACCGACATCAGCACGTTGTCGAGAATTGGAAGTGAGTTCTTTGAGTTTACAACCCTGCTAACTATTTGCAGGTGCGACAGAAGCTGTGAGCTTGATATTACAAAATCCATATTATTATTTTTATAAGTTTACGATTAAAAATTTGGGGTGTAAAATTACAAATTATATTAATAAGTATGGCAATTTATTTGCAAAAATTAAAAAATTGGGTAAAGCGTATGATATTAGGCGATTACGCCAATCCTTATCTGCGATTCGTTACGCAGTCCTTTTTTTCATATTCGGGGCTTGATGGCTCAAAGGCTAATAGGTTTAAAAACTTTTTCAATCTCTTCGCGATTTTTTCAGTCGCTTCGCGAGAACGTTGAAATTTTCAGTCGCTTCGCGAGAAATTGAACAAATCTAAACAAATTTCCCAAATCTATTTGTTTTATTTGACCCCAATTTGTACAATTTGGCTTACGCCGAGCTAAAGGTTAACTTCGTTGAGGGCTTCGCCGTTCTGCCCTTTGGGGCACTCAAAAAAAATTATTATTTGTGCAATTTGTGGCGGCGCGGCGCGCCACGCCTGCTACAATTGCTCATTATTCCTTCACCATTTTCAATTCCTCCGTCTCTCCGTTTATCCTCTCGACCTTTACCACATACTCGCCGGGGCGGAGACCGCTGATGTCGAGTTGCATTGCGGTGGTGCGGAGAAGGGTGCGACCTGCAAGGTCGATGACGGTGGCACTGACGAAGCCGTCACCGAAGATGGAAACAATATCGGTGGCGGGATTGGGATAGAGCGACATTGCCGTAGCGGTAGGCTCGGTGATGCCGTCGCAGACCTGCGCGGTGATGCTGATGGTTCGGGTGGCGGAGCATTCGCCACGGGTGACGGTAAGGCTTACGCTTTGCGTACAGGCATTGTCGAACTGAAGCATTTCGGTGCAGCCTGTACCGCCTGTGCTCCAGTGGTAGGAATCGAACTCGCCACAAGCATCCAAATAGAACTGCTGTGCGGTGCAAACGGTAGTATCGCTAAGCCCGATAGTGAGCGGCGGCAGCACGGTGGCGTGGACAAGCACAATGCTGTCGAACTCCTGAGCGCCCTCGGGATATGCAAATGTGTAATCGCCAGATGCAGTAAGGGTTACACCCTGCACTACATCGCCATAGCAATAGGTGGCGGTATCGTAAATATAGGTGGGACAGGAATAGCCGAACTTAGCAATGAACATATCTGTTTCGAATTGGGCAATAATCGTATCTTCGGCAAAAGCCATTCTGTTGTCAAATCTACCTGCTGTAAATATTTCACCTAAGGAATTTATGCGTATGTCGTATGGCATAGTTTGCAGTTGAGCCTTGCTATATACCTGTATCACATCTGTCATATTTCCCTGCAAGTCCCATTCGCAAATAGAAAAACCTCTATATGGAGTGCCCGAACCTTGCAGTTGTTCGCTTGGCTGATATGTATTTTCTCCGCATACAAGCCCGTATGCAGACCAGCAAACTCCTGCATACAATTTATTGTTGAATGTTGCAATTCCGCCAATATCACATTTTGTGGTTAATGGACAACTATACCATTTGTAATTGCCATTTGTGCCATAGCAAGCAATTATATTTGTAATTTGTAGATTTTGCATACCTACACCATTGTAATTATTCACAACAGTATCGTTTTCTTCCAGTATTGTAATGTTTCCCGGATAGAGTGTGTTGTTTCGTGCCATAGCCAAACCAGAAACATATATATTGTCGGAATCTTCATCAAGAAGCATATTCTCAAAATAACTATTTCCTGCAACTCCATAATTTCTTGTTTGCCTTACCCACAAAATTTCTCCTTCGCTGTTCATTTTCATAACAACTCCGTGTCTTCCTCCATTGTGTATGTATATATGCTTTCCGTCGGCAAGTTCTACATCGTACGGGTATGGGGGATTAGCAGCAGTGTCGTTTATTTGAAAATAACCTGCGATATATATATTGTCATTTGAATCACATACCATATCGTAGAAATGCACTTCAAAAGACCAATAATATTGTGGATTGATACTCTCTATAATTGACTTGTCATATTGAATATTAAAATTTTGGTCAAACTTTAACAAATGATAAATATACTGATTGTCTTCTGGCATTATGGTATCGGTAATGTCATCGCCATTAAGTTTAAACACCATCTTTTGAGATATCTGATTACCAACACTATCTATATGTCCATCACAACTCATTTTTGCCATTATATAATAATTATGTTGTCCATCAATTGCGAAAGGAACTGTTTTGTCTATTCCTGATAAAAACAGATTGTATGTTCTTGCTCCTATCCATTCTCCATTCCAGCTATACATATCTTCTTTGTATAGGGAAAATAGGTTATAGTTGATTATATTACCATCCAAATCAAGTTCCATTATATATGTATAGTAATTGTTTGGAATCCAAGGAAATACATTGCCTTCGGGATTGTTAATCAAATCACTGCCATAGACAAGAGTGTCAAGAAACCATACGGAACTGCCCGCAATTGGTATATGTATAGTGCCTTGCAGATACAGACGGTTGTCTTTCATCACCATATATTGAGCTTCGTGACTTATATTCTTTTCGCGCGCTATAGCCTTGTGCCACACCACATTGCCGTTACAGTCGAATTTTGCAACAAATGCGCCAGCACATTTGTCTGCAAAACTCGGCGAGTCGAAATCCAAACCATCGGAAGCTCCGTAGAAAGTAGCATAATCGCCGTAAGTACCGAATATATAAGCATTGCCTTCATTATCAAGTTCAAGATGGTGTGGGTGGTTTAATGGTGTCACTACGCTTCCAGAAACTTTGTTGGTTCCGCCAAATCGTGTCGCGTACTGCCAGTCCATATTATTTTGTGCAAAGCTGAATGAAATTGTAAACAGCATGGTTGCAATGAGAAAAGACTTCTTCATGTCTATAAAAATTATAATTGTCCACAAAATAAACGAAAAAAATTGGAAAAGGTTGCCAAGAAAAAAAATTTTTGAAATTTTTTGGGGTTTCTGGGGGCTACGCCCGTTTCTGGGTTTGAATGCCTGCGGCGTTTCAAATTTCAATGGCTAAAGCCGTTTCTGGGTTCAAAGGTTCAACAGTTTAAAGTGGGCTGAGTGTCTGAAAAGAAGACCTGTCCAGCAGTCAGCCTGTGAGCCTGTTTGCCTTTTAGCCCATTGTCCATTATCAACCTTCAGCTCAGCGAAGCTAATTATCCATTTTTCATTGTCAATTATCCATTATCCATTGTTCTTCACGTCTATCCTTATCTGTGATTCGTTGCGCAGACCGAGCAGGTTCTTTGCGCTTCCGTCGTGGATTGCAATTTCGAGCAGTCCGAGCGAGTTGAAAAGGCACACTATTTCCGACACATCCACTTCCTTGTACGAATTGTAAATCTGTGAAACCTTGTACGAATGCGTGTTTAGCAAAATCTCGAATTTGTTGTCACCAACTATGTTTTCAAAAATTTCCCTGCTTATGTTGGTTATTGCGTTTCCGTAGGAATCAATATATACAATGCTTCCAAGCAATCCGCGAGGCGTAATCTGCGGCTCATTGTCGGTGTATCTGGTAACATCTTCAATTTCTTCGCCAAGTTCCTTGAAGTCCTTTCCCCGCAGGATAATCTTTGCTATCTCGGCAAAAACATTTTTCTCGATGAACACACAGTCCTCGTTGCCACTGCCTACGTCTATAGCCACCGCCAATTCTGGCTCGTCCTTGAAGATTATGCCGAGCGTACCATTGTCGGTGCATATGAAAAATTGCTTCTTGTACTTGGCAACTATGACTTTCATATCGCCAGTCGGCTCGCTATTGACACCTATAATATGTATGGTGCCAGCGGGGAAGTCGTCAACTACGCTTCCAAGTACAAATGCTGCCTGCTGCCAGTTGAAATGCTCGATGTTGTGCGAGATGTCAACGAAAACAGCATCGGGACAGGCTGATATAATAGAGGCTTTCACGGCGCCTATGTAGTAGTCGCTGTTGTTCCAGTCGGTCGTGAGTGTTACTATTTTCGCCATATTGCCTACGAAAAATATAATGTCAAAGCAAAAAATGCTTTACTTTTGTGGCGCAAAATTATCAAAAATTATCAATGACCGAAAAGACTATTCTTATTGAAATTGAAGACTTGCAGAAATTCTTCGGAATCCGCGACGAAAACCTTATGCTTCTGGTGAGGAATTTTCCGCGCCTGAAGATTGTACAGCGTGGCGATGTGATAAAGGTTGTGGGCGACAAGGAGGAAATCAAGGTGTTTGAGATGAAACTGAACGCTATGCTTGAGTTTTTCGGCAAGTACAACCGCATTGGTGCCGAGGAAGTCCGCGAAATCCTTGGAAGCGACACCAATTCCGTCAGCATGACCGAGGACAAGGACGTGCTTCTGTACAGCATAAGCGGCAAACCGATTCGGGCGCGTACCGCCAACCAGAAAATTCTGGTGGAATGTTTCCAGAAAAACGACTTGCTTTTTGCAACAGGTCCTGCAGGAACTGGCAAAACCTACACGGCTATCGCATTGGCGGTAAAGTCGTTGAAAGAAATGAAGGTAAAGAAAATCATACTTTCACGTCCCGCCGTAGAGGCAGGCGAAAACCTTGGCTTCCTGCCAGGCGATGTCCGCGAAAAACTTGACCCGTACCTGCAACCGCTATATGATGCCCTGCTCGACATGATTCCTTACCGCAAGTTGGAAAAATACTTGGAGGAAAAGACCATACAGATAGCACCGTTGGCATTTATGCGAGGCCGTACACTAAGCGAGGCATTTGTGATTCTCGATGAGGCACAGAATGCAACCTACACGCAGTTGAAGATGTTCCTCACGCGTATGGGCGAAAATTCAAAGTTCATTGTCACTGGCGACCTTACGCAGATTGACCTTCCGCGCAAGTCGGATTCGGGATTGCTTTCTGCACACCGCATACTTGGCAAAATTCCCGAAATCTCGTTCGTGCAGTTCGACAAGGGCGACATCATCCGCCACAAGGTTGTAGGTAGGATTGTAGAAGCTTACGAAAAAAGTGAGAAGGAAAAGGATTCTGAATAAGATAATTTTGTTATTTTTGTTTCAAAATTGTGGCAATGGATTCATCAGTAGAACACATATTAGTTGAATATTTCAAGGGCAAACCAGTTGAAAAAGCTTGGGTATTTGGCAGTTTCTCACGAGGAGAAGAGCGTCCCGACAGTGATATTGACATTATGGTAAGATTATTACCCGATGCAAATATGGGTCTAAGTTTTTTCGGGATGATGTGTGACCTTGAGGATTTGCTTCATCGTCCTGTGGATATGGTTAGGGAAGGAAACCTATTGCCTTTTGCTGTGGAAAGTGCAAATCATGATAAAATATTGATTTATGAGAGAACCAGCAAGGGATAAAAATCGTTGTTATTTCCGATAGATTGTTTATCTTTGCGTTGTAAAATTATTTCAATGAGGTTAATAGTCGGACATATTCTCTTGATTGCCATTCTTTTAGGATGCAATTCGGCTTTTGCGCAGGGAATTTCATTCTACAACGACTATCTCGGAAATATCTGGGTATTTGATGGAAACAACACAAAGCAAATCGACCATCAGCCAGCAAAAGAGTATGGAGTGGGGAATAATTCGTTTGTGTACGTTGACAATTCGGGCGGACTGAAAATATACCACAACAATTATCTGCACAACGCCAGCAGTTTCGTATCGGACTATGTCGTTACCGACAACCTTATTTCGTTCACTATGAACACCCAGCTCAAGGTTTTCGACGACGGCAATTTCCACACTCTTTGCGCAAGCATGGCCAAGTATTGGGCGAGCGACGATGTTGTCGTATGGTACGATGATATGCAGCATTTGCTTATGGCTTACTGGAACGGCAACAAGTACACCTTGGACGATGTGCTTTCGGCAGAAGCTCCTTCGTTCGTAAAGGTCGGGAAAAACATTGCCGTGTTCATTGATGTAAATGGCAACTTAAATGCTTTCTACCTTGGAGAGATAGAACAAATTATATACGGAAAAAATCTCGGCAATGTGGAAGTGGGACGCGATATTGTCGCTTTTGTAGATGCAAGCACAGGTTCTTTCAATGCATTTTATATGAATGAATTTGTCGCCCTTGAGGATTTTGTGCCGACTTCGTTCAAGTGTGGAGACAAAATGATTGCCTACGTTGACGCGTCGTCCTACCTTAAAGTCTTTGAAGGATTCCAGACCCGTACTATTTCATTCGATGAGCCTGACTTTTATGAGATTACCGATGGAATTATGGTTTTCGGCGTACAGAACTACTTTAAGGCATACGTTAACGGCAAAGTATATACTCTCGAAAGTTTCATTCCCGAAAAATACCAGATTAACAACCACTCTGTCGCCTATCTCGACCAGATGGGCAACCTGAAATATTTTGACGGGACAAAAACAGAAACTATTTCATACGAAAAAGTCACCGATTTTGAACTGACAGGCGATGCTGTCAGATATGCTTTCGGTGTGAAATCGGAGAGCGTTTACTACGAAGGCAAAACCTACAAAAACGACTGATATGTTTGTCGATTCGCAGACTGTTAAGGAAATCGCGCTTCGCGTTGGCTTTGATGACTGCGGAATAAGCGACGCTTCGGTTGACGATGGCAATGTTTCGGCATTGGAATCGTGGTTAGCAAAATCGTATAATGCAGGAATGTCGTATATGGAGCGCAACATCGATGTGCGTAGCGACTTGCGTATGCTCGTCGATGGGGCGAAATCGGTAATTTCGGTGCTTTACTCCTACAATACCGACGAGCAACCCGACAGCACCGACTTTCGCATAGCAAAATATGCTCTCGGTCGCGACTATCACTATGTTCTGAAAGAGAAACTGAACCAAATGCTCACCGAGATAAAAAAGGTTTGCCCACAGGCTGATGGTCGTGCATTTGTCGATTCCGCACCATTGTTTGAAAGGTATTTTGCGCACAAGTCGGGACTGGGATTTATTGGCAGGAACAGATGCCTGATAAGTCCGAAACTGGGCTCGTTTGTCTTTATCGGTGAACTTGTCGTCAATTTTGAAAGCGACTACGATATGCCCATCAACCAGACTTGTCTTGGTTGCAATGCCTGCATAAAGGCTTGTCCGACAAAAGCATTGACTTTCGATGGCATAAATGCCACAAAGTGCATTTCGTACCAGACTATAGAAAAAAAGGATGGCATCGACGA
This sequence comes from uncultured Bacteroidia bacterium, assembly GCA_902776565.1. GTDB lineage: Bacteria > Bacteroidota > Bacteroidia > Bacteroidales > ML635J-15 > Bact-19. The sequence continues at coordinate 198,401 of CACYQN010000004.1, read as the reverse complement.
AGAGGTAAGGTCGGTTTTGGGCAATCGGATATATGGTTGCGATGCCTGTCAGGATTGTTGTCCTCACAATTTTTCGGTGCCAAAGAAAAGCGGTATCATCCTGCCCGAGATAAAAGCATTTTCGCCAGAAGAACTGGAAAACATGAGCAACCATCAGTTCCAGAAAAAGTTTGCCGATACCGCACTGCTTAGGGCTGGAAGAAAAAAAATCACGGGAAACAGGCACGATGTAAAGACGCAAAATCTTGCGTCTCAGCAAAAAACGGCGCAGCAATAAACCCTTAAACCTTCAAACGGGCTTTAGCCCATCAAACGGCGCAGCCATCTAACTAACAATAATATATTCGATTGTACATACGCAAAATTTTGCGTCCTCTACAGAAACTTTTCTTACCTTTGCCATCCAAAAATTTATTCAAATTGACTGCTGAAGATATTATCGACTCATCAATCCCCAGTGTAACTACCGAATATTCGTGTTCGCGGGTGCTATCGCTTATGGACACGTTCAAGATGTCGTATTTGCCAGTTACCGAAAATAATATATATATAGGTATAATTTCCGAAGACGAAATCTACGACAAGGAAATGTTCGACGAACCCTTAAAGGACTTTGGCGTACTGAAATCCCCTTACGTTGGCGCATCGCAGCACATCTTTGATGTTTTGGCTGTAGCTTCGCACTTTTCACTACCTATAGTACCCGTAATCAATTCCGAACGTAAATATCTGGGGTGCATAACATCTGCAAAACTTCTGGAAGCATTGGCAAAAATTACCAATGTCAATGCCAAAGGTGCTGTGCTTGTACTCGAGATGGGCATTCACGACTATTCGATGTCGGAAATTGCACGGATTGTAGAGTCGGAAAACGCAAAGATAATTTCGTCGTATGTTACTGAATACGAAGATTCTACAAGGATGGATATTACGCTTGTGGTAAACAGGACTGAAATATCGCCAGTGGTAAAGTCGCTCGAACGATACGGCTACAAGGTAAATGCCTTCTTTTCGGGAAGCAATATGATTGACGATTTCTACCGCGACAGGTACGAATTACTGATGAACTATATGAAGATATGAGGAAATTTCTTCTCGTGCTGTTGCAAATGCTTTGTCTTTCGGGACTTATGGCGCAGGAACGCTACTTCCGCGTGGCAGACATTTCAATTTCGGGGAACGAGAAGACCAAACCGCAGACAATTCTCCGCGAGTTCCGCTATTCAGTCGGCGACAGCATTCCAGAATCAAGCCTCGACAAGGAAATACAAAACTTTACCGACAACCTGCGCAGGCTTATGCTGTTCAACAATGTGGAATTGTCGTGTAATGACGCGGATAGTACCGGTGCGATTGCCGTTGGAGTGAATGTTACCGAACGTTGGTACTACTGGGTATATCCGATTCTTGAAATTGCCGACCGCAACCTGACATCGTATTTCTACTACAAGGATTTCAAGAAGATAAACTACGGCGTAGCTTTCGACTGGCTAAATTTCCGCGGTCGCAACGAGATGCTAAACTTCAAGGTACGGCTGGGCTACAAGGAACATTACGCCGTTTCGTACCAGAAGCCAAATATGGGCAAAAACAACCGTAGCGGAATATGGATACGGACAGAATTTTTCAGGCAGAAAAAGGAGATTGCCTCGGTGGAGGACTGCAAGCCTGTGTATGCCGAGAACGAAAGGAAATATATCCGCTGGATGTTTGATGCTGGGGCGGGCTACGTGTTCCGGCCCGACATGAACTACGAATTTTCGCTGTCGCTGTCATACCAGCACATACGAAGCAACGACTCGTTGCTACTGGCGACGGTTTCCCCCGCGCAGAACTTCATTGTGCCTGCGCTAACCTTCGACTACGACAACCGCGACAGCAAGGTCTGTCCAACCACAGGATTCCACGCAGAACTCGATGCAAAAATTTATACCGAATTGGCATCCAGCACTTTTGCATTTGCAAACCTCGGTTTTGAGTACAACACACCAATATGTTGCGACCGGCTTTTTTACCATGGAGCACTGAAGCACAGCCAGTTCTTCGGCTCACACGACGGCATTCCCACAAACCAGCAAATCGAACTGTGTCGCAACAACCTTATACGCGGATTCGACTACTATTATATAATAGGTAGGAATTTTTCTGCTTTCCAAAACACTTTCAGCGTTAAGATACTGAAAAGGCGCGACTTTATGTTGCCCAAGTGGATTCCAGCGAAGTTCAGGAACCCATATATACAGATATATGTCGATTTGTTTGCCGATTTGGCATATTGTAGTAATTTTGCACCCGCTTTTGAAACGGCAAACCCTCTGGCTGGCAAGCCGATATATTCGGCAGGCGCAGGACTGAGCTTCGAGACCTACTACGACCGCGTACTGAAGGTTTATGCCGCGTACAATGGCAACTTTAATTTTTTCGGCGTTTTTGTTGACTACAGGACACCTATTTACAAGAAATTTTAAGACAATTTGGAAATATGAACATAGCAATTCACGGACGGAACTTCGGAAGCAATTTCAGCGGAATGCTGATGCAGTTGTTTGAGATGTTGAAGGAATACGATATGAACTTGTATGTCAACGAAAAATTCTATAACTTTATGGTCGAGAAGACCTTGTTCCGTCCCGAAGTGAAAGGCTTGTATTCCGACAAGTTGCCCGAAGATGTCAGGTTCGACTTTATGCTTAGCATTGGCGGCGACGGCACTTTCCTCGAATCGGCTACTTTTGTCGGTGCTTCTGGAATACCGATGCTCGGCATAAACACAGGCAGACTTGGATTCCTTTCGTATGTCAATTCGCAGAATATCCGTAAGGCTATCGAACAACTTGTAAACAAAGAATATACGATTGAAAAACGAATGTTGCTCGAGGTGTCTGCCGAAACGCCGTTCTATGGCAACATAAATTTCTGCCTCAACGACTTCTCCATCCTGAAGAAGTCGCGTTTGAGCATGATAAAAATCAAGGTGTCGGCAGACGACAATTACATTAATACCTACTGGTCCGACGGACTGATAGTTTCGACACCAACAGGCTCTACGGCATATTCGCTAAGTTGTGGCGGTCCGATTGTCACTTCGCAGTCGAATGTCATGTTAATTACGCCGATTGCCAACCATAATCTTACGGTTCGTCCTTTGGTGATTTCCGCCGATTCGGAGATAAAGATTTCGGTCGATTCTAACGAGGGAAGTGTCTTAGCATCACTCGATTACAAGTCATACACCATAAAGAACTTGAAGCAAATTACAGTACGCAAAGCAAATTTTTACATAAATTTTGTAAATCTATTTAAAAATACATATTTTTGCACCCTGAGAGAAAAACTCATGTGGGGAGTTGATTTAAGAAACTAAACGCATGTAATTTATTGAATATTATATAGTTATAACTTACAATAATAAAGATGAAAAGATTTTCAATCTTGACGATTTTCCTAATGTTTGCGACGATTTCGCTCGTTGCACAAACAGGAGATTGGAGAAGATATAGGCACGAACTAGTTTTCGGAGCTGGTACAGCAGAATTTATGGGCGACCTTGGTGGAGGAAAAGGCGTCGGAACCCATTTCGTAAAGGACTTTGATATTCAGGCTGGCCGCTGGGCATTCATGTTAGGCTACGGTTACAAACTTACCGACAGGTTCGCTCTGCGTACTGCCATTTACTATGGTCGCGTTTTCGGAAACGATGAATTCACTCCAGAACCAGCTCGTAACGGACGTAACCTTTCGTTCCGCTCACCCATTATCGAACTGAGCGAAGTTGTTGAATTCTCAATCATTCGCGAGAAATTCGGCTACAGATACAACTCTAAGCATGCAAGAAAACTGAAGGCTACTCCAAACCTTTACATTTTTGCAGGTGTCGGTGGTTTCTATTTCAATCCTAGAGCACAATACTTGCCAACAGATGCCAATGGAAATCCAGACGAATCGAACCCAGATTATGGCAAATGGTACTCTTTGCAACCTTTAGGAACAGAAGGTCAGGGAATTGTCTCAACTCGTCAAAAGTACAGCAGAATACAGATGTCAATTCCATTCGGCGTTGGACTTAACTGCATGTTGACCAAGAGCTGGGGAATCGGTTTCGATTTCGGTTTCCGCTACACCCTTACCGACTATATTGACGACGTAAGCAGCACATACGTTGACCCGGACATATTCGATGACCCCATGGCTAGTTATTTCAGCAACCCTGCATGTAAATATAACGTAGGTGCTGGCGAACAGCGTGGCGACAGCAACTGGAACGACGCTTATATGTTCCTTACTATAAAGGTGACATACAAGTTGTTCTCTTCACGCCGAGGCAGATCGAAATTTTAAGATAATTTTAAAAATATTTCTGATGGTTCTACGTTATATCCAATATGGATAGGAAGAATATTAGACCATATAACCTTATAAAACAAATGACGGTAACGACGTTGCTGTCGTTTGTTTTTTTGTTTGGAACCCTATCTGCCAATGCACAATATGGCCTCGAAATTGGTTTCAACGGAGGAGTATCGTACTATATGGGCGACATAAACTACGCTCGGCAGTTCTACCATCCAAGGCATAACATAGGCGCTACGCTCAAGTTCCATTTCGGCGAACGTATTGACTTGAGACTCGGATATTTCAACTCTAGACTTGTCGGCAACGATGCCGATTTCAAAAATGTGTTCCAGCAGGTTAGAAACAAGTCGTTTGCAGTCACAATAGATGAGATTTCCGCAATGGCCGAAATTAATTTCCTGCCATACATCTACGGCGACGTCACCCGCAATAGCTTTACGCCATACGCACAAATCGGAATTGCTGGTACTTTCGTCGGAAGAACCGCCAACGACGAGGACTTCTTCACAATTGCAATACCTTTCGGATTCGGATTCAAGAAAAACATACTGCCAAGGCTGGTGCTCAGCATCGAATGGGGATTCCGCTGGACAATTTCGGATATGATTGACGGCATCACAAACGAAAGCATAAAGAAGGACTACGAAATTGCATACGGCACACCGCTTACAGAGGACATAAACATGAAACAACTGGGATTTCGCTATACAAACGATTGGTATTCAGTGGCTTTGGTTGGAATTTCATACACATTTAAGATTGGCGGACTTGGTTGTCCTGCATATTACAAAAGACATCAGAAGTAGAAATGAGTTTACTGGAACAAATAGATAGGTCGAAACTTCCGCAGCACGTTGCATTCATAATGGACGGCAACGGACGCTGGGCAAAAAGGCAGGGACAAATCAGGCTTTTCGGACATAGGCGTGGCGTGAAAACCGTTAAGGAAATGCTTACCGCTGCTGGCGACCTAGGGATAAAATACGTTACCGTATATGCCTTTTCTACAGAAAACTGGAGCCGTCCTGCCGACGAGGTAAGCGGTATAATGGGACTTCTCTCAAGCGCAATCGACGACGAAATAGAGAACATGATGAAGAACGGCGTCCGCGTTTCGATGATTGGCGAGATGGAACGTCTGCCGAAATACCTTCGCGAAAAAGTTGCATACGTCATCGAAAGGACTAAAAACAACACCAAGCTCAATTTCATCGTGGCACTCAGCTACAGCGGACGATGGGACATTGTGGAGGCAGTGAAGAAGATTGCCGCCGACTGCGTCGAAGGTAAAGTTTCGCCTGAGAGCATCAACGGCGATATGTTTTCAAACTACCTGTCCACAGCCAACGTTCCAGACCCAGAACTTATGATAAGGACAAGCGGAGAGTCAAGGATTAGCAACTTCCTTCTGTATCAGCTTGCCTACAGCGAATTATACTTTACCGATGTGCTTTGGCCCGACTTTGACAGGGAGGAACTGTACAAGGCTCTGATTAGCTACCAGAACAGGGAACGCCGATTCGGAAAAACCAGCGAACAAGTAAAAAAGTAGCGGTATGAGAAGATTTGTTTTGATATTGTTGATGTTTGCTTTCGCGGTTTCGGCGGCGAATGCTCAAAATATACATTCAAGCAGTAGCAGTGTCGATTATTTGTCGCCCAAGGAGTATGAGATTGGCGGTGTTACAATATCGGGAGTGCAGTATCTCGACCAGAACGTACTGCTCTATCTTACCGGGCTTGAAATCGGAAAGACAATATCGGTACCCGGACAGGACATTGCCGATGCCATTAAGAAACTTTGGGAGCAAGGACTTTTCTCCGACGTGAAAATTTCCGTTACAAACACTATCGGCAACAAGATTTTCCTCGACATTTACCTTGAAGAACGTCCACGACTGTCAAAATTCTCGTTCAAGGGTGTAAAAAAGGGCGAAGCCGACGACATCCGCGAACAGATAAAGCTGACGAAAGGCTCGCAAGTTACCGAGAATATGAAACTTACATCGGAACGCTATATCAAGGACTTCTTTATCGACAAGGGATATTTCAACACCGAAGTCAAAATAATTGAAGAACAGGATTCTAGCCTTGCAAACAGCGTCAGCCTTGTTTTCGACATAAAGAAGAACCAGCGCATAAAGATTAACGACATTATTTTCGAAGGCAACAATTCGATAAAGGATGCCAAACTTCGCCGTAAAATGAAGGAAACTAAGCGCAAGACCTGGTACAACATATTCAAGGCATCGAAGTTCATCCCGAAGAATTACGCCGAGGACAAGAAAAAGATTATCGAAAAGTACAACGAGGAAGGTTATCGCGACGCACTTATAACCTACGATTCGATTTCGCCATACGACGAGAAGACCATCAACCTTTATATCGGCATCGAGGAGGGACACAAGTTCTATTTCCGCAACATAAGCTGGCTCGGAAACACTATGTATTCGTCGGAGCAGCTATCTCACGTGCTTGGCATAAAGAAGGGCGATGTTTACAACAGCAAAGTGCTTGACGAAAAGTTGCTTTACGACCCGGCAGGCGTAATGGCTCTGTATCAAGATAATGGCTATTTGTTCTCAAATGTCCAGCCAATTGAAGTGCTTGTCGAGAACGACTCCATCGACCTTGAGATGCGAATCTACGAGGGCAAGCAAGCGACAATCAACCGCGTAACCCTTGTGGGCAATACCCGTACAAACGACCACGTCATAATGCGTGAGGTGCGTACCCGCCCCGGAAGCCTTTACAACCGCTCGGAAGTTCAGCGTACAATCCGCGAACTTGCACAGCTCGGCTATTTCGACCCCGAAAAACTTAATGTCGATTTCAACCCCGACCCAGTTTCGGGTACTGTTGACCTTGAATATACCGTAGAGGAAAAGCCATCAGACCAGATTCAGGTTTCAGGAGGCTATGGTTCGGGAATGTTCGTCGGTACTCTGGGTGTTACATTCAACAATTTTTCTTTACGTAACATCTTCAATTTCAAGAGTTACCGACCATTGCCAACAGGAGATGGACAAAGACTGTCGATTCAGGCGTCGGCGAGCGGATTGTGGTATCAGAACTACAGTTTCTCGTTTGTTGACCCGTGGTTTGGCGGCAAGAAGCCAAATTCGTTCTCTCTCTCCGTTTATCACTCAAACGTAAGGCAATACACCAGCAAGGAAGAGGCAAAAGAAGATAGAAAGACTTTCAGGGTTACTGGTGCTGGCATAGGTCTAGGTCAGCGACTGCAGGTACCCGATGACTATTTCACATTGTATCTCGAATTGTCGTATAAGCGCTACAACATCAACAACTACAGCGACTATGCCATGATTTTCAAGCAAGGCGTTGCAAACAACCTGTCAATCAAGGCAGTACTTGGACGTTCGTCGTCGGGACCAAACCCGATTTTCCCGACAATGGGTTCCGAATTTTCGCTATCGGCAGAACTTACTCCACCATATTCAACTATGAACGGCAAGGACTACACCGACCCCAACATGACCTTGCAGGAGCGCTACAAGTGGATTGAATACCATAAATATAAGGCATCTGCCAAGTGGTTTACAACGCTGTTTGGACCAAAGGACGGAAGTTCGCGGGCCTTGGTGCTTGTCACAAAGGCAGAATTCGGTTTGCTCGGAATGTACAACAAGAACGTCGGCAAGTCGCCGTTCGAATATTTCCAGTTAGGCGGCGACGGACTTTACGGCTACAACCTGTACGGTGCAGAGAATATTGGTCTCCGCGGTTATTCCAACCAGTCGCTTACACCTGCGGCAAACGGTTATGTATATAACAAATATACAGTCGAACTTCGCTACCCGATGTCGCTCAACCCGAATGCAACATTCTATGCAATTGTGTTTGCCGAGGCTGGTAACTGCTGGCATTCAATCGAGAATTTCCGCCCGTTCGATGTCAAGCGTTCGGCTGGTGTAGGTGTCAGGGTCTATATGTCGATGATTGGTCTTATCGGTGTTGATTGGGGCTACGGCTTCGACGAAGTACCCGGAGCACCAAACGCCAACGGCAGTCAGTTCCACTTCGTGATTGGACAGAATTTCTAAAATGGAACGATTATTGTAAATGGAACAAGTCGGATATGGTATAAATGAATTTTTTGAATTAACTTTGCAAAATTGTTGAATCAATGGGCAGAAAGGCGGAAGGAAGAAAAGGATAAAAGTCTTTTACCGCAAAGTAAAGACGCAAAATTTTGCGTCTCAACGAGAATCCTTCAAACGGCTTTAGCCCCAGAAACTTAGAAACTTTAAAACATTAGGGATATGAAACGAATTATTTTACTTGCAGTGGCCATTTTGTTTGCAACATTTGCATTCAGCCAGAAATACGCATACGTTGATACTGAATACATTTTGAACAACATTCCAGTTTACGAATCGGCAAAGACTCAGCTCGAAGACCTTACCAAGGAATGGAAAAAGGAAATTGATGCAAAAAAGGCTTCAATCGACCAGATGTACCAGAACTACCAGTCGGAAAGAATACTTCTTACCGAGGAACTTCGTGCAAAACGCGAAGATGAAATAATGAAGAAAGAACAGGAACTCAAGCAGTTGCAGCAGAAGTATTTCGGCGAAAGCGGAATGCTCTACAAGAAGCGCGAAGAGTTGATAAAGCCCATTCAGGACGACATCTACAATGCAATAAAGGAAATTGCAACCGAAGGCAACTATGCAGTTATCTTCGACACTGCAAACAACCTCAATATGCTCTACACCGACCCACGTCACGACAAGAGCGATGAAGTTTTGAGAAAATTGGGTTACAAGAATTAAAGTGTTAACAATAAATTTTTTGAATAGATGAGAAGATTAGTTTTAGTATTGGTATTGTGCGTGAGCAGCATATTTGTGTTCTCACAGAAGGCAGTTAAGTTGGCTCATGTCGATGTGCAGGCGATTTTCGGCGAAATGCCCGAAAAGGCTGCTGCAACCAAGGAAGTGGAAGATTATGCAAAGACCCTCGAAGACCAGATGCAGGTGATGTACAAGGAATACGAGACTAAAATGAAGGAATACAGTGAAAACAAGGACTCTTGGTCGGCTCTTATCCGTCAGGACAAGGAAGAAGCAATAATGTCGTTGCAACAGCGTATCCAGAATTTCCAGCAGCAGGCCGAAACCGACCTTCAGAACCGTGAGGCCGCTTTGCTCGAACCTATCACCAACAAGATTAAGGATGCCATTACCGCAGTGGCTTCGGAACAAGGTTTCACATACGTTTACGACAAGACCACCTTGCTCTACACATCGCCCGATGCTACCGACATCACCAACGACGTAAAGACAAAGCTTGGAATAAAGAAATAAATATTTAATGTTGTCATTCCGCAAAACAAAGCGAACAGGCGTAGGAACGAGCCTTGTGAGCCTGTTTATGCGGAATCTCCTTTATATGGGGGATTCCGCACAGTCGAACAATATACGCTCCTCGTTCCGTATCGCGTTATTGTTCTGACTTGTGGAATGACGGTTTACCATGAACGAAAACAGCCCCATAGGAGTATTCGATAGCGGAATAGGCGGACTGACAGTCCTTCGCGAACTTCTCGTCGAACTTCCCGACGAGGATTTCATCTATTTTGCCGACAGCAAGAATGCCCCGTATGGTCCTCGTACTGTAGAGGATGTTACAGCATTGTCGTCGCGGATTGTGCAGTTCCTCGTGGACAAAGGTTGTAAAATTGTGGTCATTGCCTGCAATACGGCAACAGCAGCGGCAGTTTATGCTATGCGTAAAGATTTCAAGGTTCCAATAGTAGGACTTGAACCAGCCGTGAAGCCCGCCTGCCTGAAAACCCGTACAAGACACGTAGGCGTTCTGGCGACAGAGGGGACTTTTCGTGGTGCTCACTTCAAGAATACCAGCGACAAGTACCGCAAATATGTTTCGTTACATTTGGAAATAGCCAAGGAGCTTGTCGAACTTGCCGAGCGAGGCGTTTTCAGCGGCGACGAGGTCGATGCCATAATCGAGAAATATGTCGCCCCTCTAAAGCAGAACAATGTTGACCATATTGTGCTAGGCTGCACCCATTATCCGTTTTTCCGTCCTGTAATTGAGCGTGTTGCTGGCGACGGAATAAAAATCATAGATTCATCGGAGGCTATTGCCCGTCGCACCAAGGATATACTTATGACAACCAATATGATGCGTACAGAAAATCCACATCGAACAGTCAGTCTGTATTCATCCGATTCTCCCGAAAAGCTTTCACTTATTGCAAATGCCTATCTCCACGAGCAGGTAACAATTGAGGGAAACGTAAATATATAAGGCGAAAAGAAGACCAGTCTGTATGACTGCTAGCCTGTTAGCCCGTCAGCCTGTTAGCCTCGTCTAAACCAAATACTTCTTCTTATTGAATACACTTTGCAGTTTCATCTTCAGCACACCGAAAATAGCTTCGCCAATGATTCCACCGCTCATCTTCGACGTACCCTTCTGTCTGTCTGTAAAGATTATCGAGACTTCCTCAATCTTGAATCCGTGCAGCCACGACTTGAATTTCATTTCAATCTGGAAAGCATAGCCAATCATCCTGATGTGGTCGAGGTTTATGGTTTCGAGCACCTTGCGGTTGTAGCACACGAATCCGGCAGTGGTGTCGTTCAGTTTCATTCTTGTTATGAACCTTACGTATTTCGAAGCGAAGTACGACAGCAGAATACGTTTCATTGGCCAATTAACGACGTTCACGCCTGTCTTGTAGCGAGAACCTACTGCAACATCGGCACCTTCCTTGCAAGCTTTGTACAGATTTTCAAGGTCGGCTGGATTGTGCGAAAAATCGGCATCCATCTCGTAGATGTATTCGTAGCCATTCTCAAGGCACCATTTGAAACCAGTGATGTAGGCGGTTCCAAGCCCAAGTTTTCCCTTGCGCTCTAGTATGAACAGGCGTTCAGGGAATTCGGACATCAGTTTTTTCACAACATCGGCAGTTCCGTCGGGCGAACCATCGTCAACAATCAGAATGTCGAATCTAGTATTGAGACCGAAAACAAAGCGGATAATTGCCTCGATGTTCTCGATTTCGTTGTATGTCGGTATTATGACTATGTTTTCTTTCATAAGTGAAATTTGAGATTGCAAATTTAGTGTATTATTTCCAAAGTAGAAGAATTATTATTTATATAGGGCAAACGATTTGTTTTGAATTATATTGTCTTTTTTCCGTTTTTCATTGTCCATTTTCCATACACTAAAAAGAATAAATATTTTTTCTTTTTCTTTTCCAAATTGTTTTGTAATTTTGCCCGATTTTATTTCCATAACTAACGATTGGAATGGAACGTGATAACCAGTATATTATACCGTTAGACGGTCTCGAGGAGAGGGAATATTCCTTCACCTTTAAGGCTGATGATACGTTTTTCCAGTCGTATGAACGTGGAGAAATAAAGGGCGGAGAGGTCAATGTGAAGGTAACTTTACTCAAGAAAAAGACCTCGATGCTATTGAACTTTGACTTGTCGGGAACGGTAAAGCTGACGTGCGACAGATGCCTCGAACTCTACGAGCAACCAATCGCCATCAGCGACGAAATTTTGGTTAACTATGGCGACGAGACCAACTTCGACACAAACAGCGATGCCGTTACGCTAAGTCGCGATGCAGATTCGATTGACGTGTCGAGCTTCATTTACGAATACTCGCACTTTGCATTGCCGATAGCCCACTATCATCCCGATGATGCAGACGGAAATCCGACCTGCAATCCAAAGATGATTGAACTGATTGACAAGTACAAGGTTGAAGAAACAGAAGAAACAGAAGACGCAATAGACCCGAGATGGGAAGCGTTGCGAGAATTAAAAAATAATAATAACTAACTAAAAGTTTAAGAAAATGGCACATCCTAAAAGAAAAACCTCGAAGCAGAGAAGAAACAAACGTCGTACTCACTATGTAGCAGAATTCCCGACACTGGCAACATGCTCGAACTGCGGAACAACAATACAGTATCACCATGTTTGTCCAAACTGCGGATACTATAGAGGAAAACTCGTTATCGAACAAAAGGGCGAATAAATATAAGACAATATGAACATTGGTGTTGACATATATGGCGGGGACTTTGCACCTGATGCTGTACTTGACGGTGTAGTTCTTGCCTTAGAAGTTTTGGATAAGGACGACAGGCTGTTCCTTTTCGGCAACGAAGAGTACATCCGCAAGTATTTCGCCAATCGCAGCGTCGATGCTGGTGTTTTTGAAATTGTAAATTGTTCTGAAACATTTGCAATGGGTGACGACCCCGTAAAGACATTCCGCGAGAAAAAGGACTCAGGAATCGTCAAGGGATTTTTCTACCTCAAGCAAGGAATCATCGACGGATTTGCAAGCGCAGGCAACACCGGAGCAATGATGGTGGGCGCAACACAGGTAATAGGTGTCCTCGAAGGCATCATCAGACCTTGCCTGTCGTCAATCTGCCCCAACAACAAGGGCGGCAACAACCTCATCCTCGATGTCGGTCTTAATGCCGACCCGAAGCCAGAAGTGCTTGCTCAGTACGCACAGATTGGTAGCGCATACGCAAAATATGTAATGGGAATAGACAACCCAAGAATCGGTCTGCTGAACATCGGTTCGGAAGAAGGCAAGGGAAACCTTACCGCAAAGGCAACCTACAAGCTGCTGAAGGAACTCGACAACATCAACTTCATTGGAAACATTGAGGGCGGCGATTGTTCTGATACCGAAAAGGTGGACGTAATCGTTACCGACGGTTTCGTCGGAAACATCTACCTCAAGCATGCCGAATCAATCTACAGCATATTGAAGCAGAGAGGTATAAACGACCCGTTCTTCGACAACTACAACTACGAGAACGTAGGCGGAACCCCTGCACTCGGTGTTAACGGAACAGTTATTATCGGTCATGGCAAGAGCAACGGCAAGGCTATCAAGAATATGATTCTTCAGACTAAGGCTGTAGCCGCTGCAAAACTCCATGAAAAAATCGCTTCGATAATAAAATAATAATCTTTTTCATAAATGGCAAGTCCCGGTCTCCGCGATTGGGATTTGTTTTGTTATATCCCATACTTGACGAAAGTAAACGTACTCTTACCTCGTCATAATACTTATATTATCCATATTAACCAAAATCATGATGATAACTTTCACAAAAATACTTGTCCATAAATCAATAATTTTCTTATGTTTGCGGATTAACAAGTAATTTTGTTTCAAATGAAAAATATTCTTTTCGTATTATCATTGATTCTCATAGGTATTACAAGCATTTATGCCCAAACCTCCAACATTTTCCGTTACGAATCGGCACTGCCATCCGACACTGTCACCTGCATAGCGCAGGATGCAGAAGGAAACGTCTTGCTGGGAACAGCAAACGGACTTGTCTCATACAACGGGACGGGGTTTTCAGTAATTAACACCAGCAACGGACTTGCAGGCAACTATGTAAACGACATTTTTGTCGCTTCCGACGGCAAGATTTATGTAGCAACCACTGCGGGACTTTCTATCAGGAACAACAATGCCTGGCAAAACGAATTTACAGGAGGCAACATTAGAAAAATTGCAGCAACTTCAGACGGAAGATTCTGGTACTCAACAATATCAAATTCTGTAGTTGAGTATAATTCTGGTAACACAACCGTTATTCCCGACAACTATGGCTTTGCAAACGGCATAAGTGGAATATATGTTGACCGCTCTGACAATGTGTGGATTAGCTGCAACGGAAATTTAGTTGAAATTTGCGACAACGGAAAGACAAAGTCCTTCGCCGACATCTTTTCTGGCAAGGTTGTGTATGATGTATATCAGCGTTTTAACGGCGAAATTTTGGCAGCAACGAGTACAGGAATAATGTCATACGACTACAATTCGTGGACTTCTCTCGATGGCATTTCGGGTGGCGTATCGGCTGTGTGCGAGGATTTTGCGCAAAACATAATCTTTGGCAACTACAATGGTGTTTATCGCTACGACGGCACTTCGAGCACCTTGATTAACAATATGTTCTCGGCAGGTTCGCTGATGGCAAGCGGTACACAACAAAAAAGATTGTGGTGCATTGATTTGCAGAACGGAATCGCCGTAATGGACTTCAACGGCAATGCAGAAACCTACCATACAAACCTCAACTTGCTCAACCATACGCCAAATTTCATCTATGGCAACAACGATGGAACTATTTGTATTGCAGGCAATTCTGGAATAAATCTGGTATCCGGCTACACTTGGACATCGTACAAGAGAAACTTGCAGAACCTAACAGTGAAGGCCGCTTGCATCCACAACGATACGCTTTGGCTCGGGACTGGCAACTCACTAATCCGCAAGGCAGGAAGAAATATTGCGGTAATAGCAGAAACAAATGTAAATGCTCTCGCCGATGACAACGGAACAATCTATGCTGCAACAGATTATGGCATTTTAAGGATTGTCGGTGGCTCGGTGGTTGACACTATAGAAAGCGCATCGGCCGTTAAGGATGTCGTTTGCTCGAACGGACTTTTTGCCATTGCTGGAACTTTGGTTTACCGAATTGAAAATGAAAATCTTACACAAGTTCCGATTAACATTTCCATTACAAATACTTCGCGGTTTGTAAAGACCGCTTCTGGAAACATTTTCATTACAACCAGCAATGGAATCGCAAGATTCAACCCGTCAGCCTCACCAGCGACAGAACTTATCGAGCCGGGATTGCCACAGAATATAGTTTCTTCGACAGCCTGCGACGAAAATGTGTATGTACTCCTCTCGAACGGAGCAATTTACGAATATTCAACAACTTGGCGAGAAGTAATGACGGGAAGCTATACAAAAATAGCCTCGGCAGGAAACGGCATACTTTGGGCAATCAGGAACGACGGCACAGTGGAAAGGATTTGTATTAATGGAAATGACTCATTTACAATAAGTTCACAACCAGAAACCTGCGACGGTAGCAACAATGCAAGCCTTAATGTTTCGGCAACGGGTGCAACATCATATTCAATAGACAATGGTGAAAACTGGCAGGCAAACGGAAATTTTACCAACATCTCGGGCGGTTACAAGCATCTTCTGGCAAAAAATTCCGAAGGAAAGATAATCGCCGACTCGGTTGTGTTTGTCGAATATGGCACAGCACTTTATAATCAGAGCCTTACCTACGTTCAACCCGAATGCTACGGTGAAACAGGGAACTTAGCCCTTTCGGGAATTGGAACCTCATCGTTCGTGTGGGAAAATTCAAACACAACGCTTACAGAACGAACAAACTTAAATGCTGGCAACTATGCCGTTACAATTACAAACTCCACTTGCCAAAGGTCGTTTGCCACAACAATAGCGACGAAGGAACAAATAACCGTTTCTGAAACCATTGACAATTTGGTTTGCAACGGTGACAATTCGGGAAGAATCTCGCTTGCCGTTTCGGGCGGAACTTCGCCTTACTCATACACTTGGAACAACGATGCAGAATCAGCAACCATTGAAAACCTTGCTGCTGGAGATTATTCCTGCACGGTATCCGACAGAAATTCATGCTCCGTCTCACAATCTTTCCCAATAACTCAGCCCGATTTGTTGACTATACAAACAGAAGTCACCAATGTAACTTGTTGGAATGCTGATGATGGTACTATTTCTGTTACAGTTACAGGAGGAACTCAACCATATAGTTATTTATGGAACGATGGTGTTACAACTGAAGACAGAACAAATTTGATGGCAATTATGTATGCCTTGTCAGTCACGGATATAAACGGGTGTAGTACTATTGCTTTCACAGCTGTTGGTCAAACTGCTCCAATAACACTTTGGACCAGCGAAAAAACTGACATAACCTGTTTTGGAGCAAATGATGGAACTATTTCTACAGGAATAAGGGGAGGAACTAGACCTTATAGCTATATTTGGTCTGATGAAGAGACCACACCCAGTAGAACGAATCTTTCCGCTGGTGGGTATCAACTCACAGTTACAGATGCAAATTCTTGTGTAGCAACATTATCTGCTACAATTACAGAACCCGATGAGCTTGTTGCAATACCAAACATATCTCCGATTACCTGCGCAGGAGCAAACGATGCAGTTCTTTCAGCCTCGGCAACTGGTGGAACAGGAACATACGCTCAATACTTCTGGTTCCGGGCAGAAAATCCGAACTCACCAGTATGCGTACAGCCTCAATATCAGAATGTTGCAGCAGGAAATTATTTGCTTGTCGTAAAGGACAGCCACAACTGCACCGATACTGTTCCAGTTGCAGTGGAAGATGCTGTCGCCCACAACTTTGAAATGTCTGTAACCGACACACAGTGCAACGGAGGAACTGGTTCCATTGCCATAACTGTTGACGGTGGAAGCGGCACAGGATTTTCGTTTGCGTGGAGCGGAAACGTTTCTTCGACAAACTCCGCAACTTCGCTTCCTGCAGGTCATTACACGATTACCGCTACCGACAGCAACAACTGCGAAACTATACTCGATACTGCCGTAAACGAACCGGAAATGCCGTTTATTGGTGCTTGGAGCGACATCGTATTGTGTGAAGGTCAGTCATATACCTTGGATGCTGGCAACTATACATCATACCAATGGAGCAACGGTGCAACAACACAGACACTCTCGGTAAGCGAGGCTAACGACTACTCCGTAACGGTAACCGACAACCAAGGTTGCCGCTCGTATGACGCTGTAAACGTTTCAATCCGCCAGCCATATACTGGCGACAAACTTGCGCTTGCTTCGGTAACCGAAACCAACTCGGTAGTTCTGCGCTGGAACAAAACAGCCAACCAGGGAACAGCCTCGTACAGAATTTACCGCGATTCAGGCGAAGGTTTTGCCTTTATTGCATCCGTAGGCTTCAATTCGGAAGCAATGTACGAGGACACAACCGTCGATGCTTCGGAACAATACTACTCGTATAAGGTAACTGCCGTCAGCAACTGTGGCGATGAAAGCGAAATTGAAGCCTACCACCGCACAATAGTGCTCGCCGCGATATGCGACAACAACAACGTCTGCAACCTCAACTGGAGCCCCTATGTGGGCATAACCGAAACCTTCACCTATATCCTTGCAGGAGATTCGCCCGAAACATTGGAAGTTGTGGATTCGGTACTTTTCACCACCTACAATTATGTGCAGATGAACCAGTACGAAGACGGAACCTACTACCGCATAATGATTAAGATGAGCCATCCGCTAGTTACCGACGACGATGCATCTTACGACAAGATTTATTCCAACATCGTGCGTTGCGGTGGTTCCGACGACCCAATTGACCCGATTGACCCACCAGTTATGGCGGAAGAATTTAGCATTTCAGATATTTCAGCATATCCAAATCCGTTTGACGAAGAAATTACCGTAAAATTCAATTCCGCCGATGTCGAAAATGTTACCTACGAAGTGATAGACGCATTGGGAAGAATTGTTAAAGAAGGAAATACCAATGGCGACACAATCGTTTTCGGGTCGGAACTGAAAGCTGGAATATACGTGGTTAGACTGCACAATGGAAATGAAGTTCATTCGTTGAAAATAAGCAAACAATAATGCGCTACAAGATTGAACTATCGTATGTCGGCACTTGCTATCACGGATGGCAGTCGCAGCCAAACGCCTCATCGGTGCAGCAAACTCTTGAGGATGCGCTTGGCAAAATCCTTCGCGAACCTATTTCCATAACAGGCTGCGGACGTACCGACACTGGCGTTCACGCCGAATACTATGTGGCACACTTCGATGCCAATGCCGAAATAGACAACAAGCTGGCTGACAGGCTAAACGGATTACTTCCATACGACATTTCGGTCTTTGCGATAAGCCACGCAGATGAAAATTTTCACGCTCGTTTCGATGCAAAGAAACGCTCATATAAATATGTGATTACTCAAAGGAAAAATCCGTTTCTGAAAGGCTTTTCGTGGTATGTCCGCTGTCCGCTCGACATCGCCAAAATGCAGGAAGCCGCCAACAAACTCTTTGATTACATTGATTTTACCAGTTTCAGCAAGCTGCATACCGATGTAAAAACCAACAACTGCCGTATTTGCCGTGCCGACTTTGAAGTAAACGGAGACTTGATAGTGTTCCGCATTTCTGCCGACAGGTTTCTGCGCAATATGGTCCGTGCGATAGTCGGCACTTTGGTTGAAGTCGGGAAAGGAAAACTTTCGGTTGAAGATTTCTGTCGTATAATCGAAATGAAAGACCGTTGCGAAGCAGGACAATCGGTTCCTGCCGAAGGGCTATTTCTGACGGAAGTGGAATACTAACCATCAATTAATCATCACAATACTTACCGCCAAACTTGCCGTCATAAGCAAGAAGTAATATACAAAAATCCTCGTGTCCATATATTCCCTCAGCCGTATGCCATAAATCGACTTGACAACCGAAACAAGTATCAATTTTTCCGTCAAGTTACCTAAAATGAATGCAATAGCGACACCGATAATGCCTATAAAATTCATAAGCACAAGTCCAATCACTACGTTGACAAGAATATTCACCGTAGCGGCAGCAAGTATGGGACGGCTTTGCCTCTTACCAACAAGTATGCACTCGGGAGTTATGAACCTAAATACAGATGCAAAGCAATATAGATTGAAAATCAATGCACTTTCGTAAAAATCCTCATTGAAAACCAGCGGATACAGATACTTGCTCGCTATTATTGCAATCATAGCGGCAGGAATGAAAATGTGCATTAAGTGACGGTTTTCGCGCTTAATGCTTTCAAGCGATTCTGCAATAATGCCGTTGTTGGCTATACGCGACGACATAGCCTCCGAGAATGCCGTGACAGGCAAAAGTATAAGTGGAAATTCCTTTGCCCCATAGCGGAACATTGCGTATGTACCTTCATCAAACCTATAAGATACAAGGAAACTATCGGCATACTGTATTCCCTTTACAATCAGCACGCTTAATATGAAAGGGCCGGAAAGTTTCAAGAAAAATCCCATATATTTGCCCGAAAACCTTATCCGAGAATATCTTAGCACGACAATCGCTAACCACACAAACCTTACTGCCGTTGCAAGCAAAAGCCCATACAGACCATAGCCAAGGTCGTCGGTCATAATCACAGGTATTGTTACCGCTAGAATCTGCAAAGTAAATACAACCGCGCCATAAATGGCAATCCTATAAGGTTTGTTTTCAACAAGATAAATATATTCAACAAGATTTGAGGGACACGATAGCGCAATATAGGCGAGCAAAATCTTCAGGTATGGTATCCTATCGCCACTGAAGCCGACAAAACTTGCAATCTGCGACTGCAACAGAAAAACAGCAAGAGCCGTAATAAGTGCCAATGCCGTAAAAATCAAGAATATGTTAAAATATGCTTCTGTTTTTTCCTGTTGTTGTTCTCGCTTCATCGAAAGCATTGTCTGGAGCATTCCGCCAGTCCAGAAGAAGCAAGCCGCACCCGAAATGAGCAAAAAAGTCTCGTAGGTACCAATCTGGCTTATACCGATGTCGGTCTTTGACAAGACAATACCAATAAGTAACAACGCAACGAAGCGGAACAACTGCAAAAACTGCAATGCCCTGACGCTGTTTAGGTATTTTGCGAGTATTGACACCTGCTATTTGCCAAGCCCTTCAAGGTAGCCTGCCATAATTTTCTGTATGTACTTTCCGATAATGTCGAACTCAAGGTTTACGATAGTGCCTACCTTGAAGCAATGGAAATTTGTAACCTGATAGGTATATGGTATTATCGACACCGAAAAAGTATTCGCCTTCGAGTTTACAACCGTGAGGCTCACACCGTTTACCGATACGGAACCCTTTTCGACCGTAATGTTTCCCTTCGACTTGTCGTACTCGAAAGTGTAGTACCAGCTGCCACCGTTTTCGGTAACATCGATGCACTTTGCTGTCTGGTCAACGTGACCTTGAACAAGATGACCGTCAAGGAGCTTGTCCATACTCATGCTACGCTCAATGTTTACCTCATCGCCGATGTTGAGCAGACCAAGATTCGACTTGTCAAGGGTTTCCTTCATTGCCGTAACCTTGTAGGTCTTGGTCGGCTTGTCAATTTCAACCACGGTAAGGCATACGCCGTTGTGTGCAACGCTCTGGTCTATGCGAAGCTGGTCGCCAAACGAGCAGGTGAAATAAAAGTGAATGTTACTCTGCTCCTTCTCTATCCTTACCAATTTTGCGGTTTCTTCTACAATTCCTGAAAACATAATCCAAACAATTTAACAAGCCTTAAAACAATCCGTGAATTTCTGCGTCAATCTTGTCGATAACAGTGCTAAGGTCTTCGGGACGGTTTGCAAAGTCGATATTGTCAACGTCGATTATCAGCAACTTGCCACTGTCGTATTCCGAAGCCCAAGCCTCGTAACGTTCGTTGAGACGGGTAAGGTAATCTATACGAATCGACGACTCGTACTTTCGTCCACGTTGCTGGATTTGGCGTACAAGCGTAGGAACGCTGGCGCGAAGATATATCAGCAGGTCGGGAGCCTGAACCACCGAAGTCATAAGCTTGAACAGACTGAAATAGTTGTCGAAGTCGCGGCTCGACATAAGCCCCATCGAATGAAGGTTTGGTGCAAAAATATATGCGTCCTCGTATATTGTCCTGTCCTGGATTATGGTCTTGTCCGACTTGCGAATCTCAAGAATCTGGTTGAAACGGCTGTTCAAGAAATAAATCTGAAGATTGAACGACCAACGCTGCATATCTTCGTAAAAATCGTTAAGATAAGGATTGTAGTCAACATCCTCGAAATTCGGAGTCCATCCGTAATGCTTTGCCAGCAACTTGGTTAGAGTAGTTTTGCCGGCTCCAATGTTTCCTGCTACTGCTATATGCATACCTCTAAAATTTTGGGTGCTAAGTTACTGCATTTTTTGCAATCGGCATTATTTTTCGACTTGAATTTTACGGCATTCCAATTTATTTTCACCGAGCATATAAAGCAAGTCGTGCCTAATCCTAAACTTTGAAATATTTTTGCCCTCGGTCGGAATGACAATAGTATTGTCGGCCACAACATCGTATGCAGAAATTTCTCCATTCCGGCTATAATACAGCACATCGTTGTCAACGCAAAAGTCCGTACAGCTACCTCCGACTTCCAACGACCTGTAAAAATTACCGAACTTGTCCAAAATCAACACTTTACCATCATCAGCAAACAGGAAAAGATAGTTTATAGATTCACGCATTGCAATCACGTCGGCATCGGCGAGCTTGTCGTATATGTTGGTACCCTGCTGCGAAATTTCAAGGTTGCTATCAACCCTTCTCACGCAGACATTCTGCTCGTCGAACACCCAGAACCCGCCAAACGACGACGAACATACCACCTTCGTATTGTACAGTTCCGCATCATCGAGCATAATTGGACTGCGAAGCTCCGCAAACTTGCTGTCGAGATACATAAGTTTGTTAAACTCGGAATAGAACACTATCACCTTGAACGGATTGGAAACATCAAGCGACGACATACTGCCAGCAGGATAGTTGTCGTAGGCACAAAGGAAATTCATTTCGGCATCGTACTTTGCCACGACATTGCCCTTGACAAGATATATGTTTCCAAGCCTATCTATTTCAAGCGCATCGGCTACAGCTTCCCTGTTCCACGACACGGATTCCTGCGCCAAAACCAAGAATGGCGACAATAGCAAAAACAATATTTCCAAAATATTCTTCACGGCACAAATGTAAGAAAAATTTGGTCAAACACTCGAAAAAAGGCAAAACAGACTTTCAACTGCTCATCTTTCGTTCCCATCTAACATAATAAACGCTGCCCAATACCTTGGATTCTCGAAACCTGCGCTATTCTTGACCTTGTTTTGTGCGGCGATGAAAGCTTCGCGTTTGTTCATTCCAGAAGTAAGATTTGTATAGAACTCCGTCATCATCAACAAGGTAGCATTGTCATCTACTGGCCAAAGACTCATTATAACGGTACGTGCACCAGCCTTCTTGAAACCGCGCTGCAAGCCAAAAACGCCCTCACTGGTAATCTCCCCGAGAGCAGTCTGACAAGCGGAAAGCACTACCAAATCAGTCTTTCGCAAATCCATAAATGCTATTTCCTTGGCTGTTAAAATTCCATCCTCAATGCCTTCGGGCAAAGGCTGGTTCTGCCAAGCATAGTTTGCTCCCGAAAGCAAAAGTCCCGACTGGATAAGCGAATTTTCGCCCGACAGCTTTTCTTCGGAAGGCAGGAAAAAGCCGTGGGTTGCAATGTGCAGTACATCTATATTGTCTCCCGACAAAGCCTTGAACGACTCCTCGTTTGCCTGCGAACCTTCGTAAAGCGTTGCTTTTATCTTCTTTTTATTCAATTTACCAAAAATGTCTTCAACTTCGGTCTTTGTGCCAGGCAAATAACTGAGACTTCCGCGATCTTCGCCCTTGTTGAAAGCAGCAAACGAACTTATACTTGTACTGCGCGTAGAATAACGTTCGCTTTCACGTTTCATTGTTACCGTGTCGCTATCGTAGAAGATGCCACCATAAAGAACGGATTTTTTCAAAGTCGTTGGCATATAGTCCATTGCAAGGAAGCGGGTTGAAGATACACGGTAAATCTCATACTTGTCCGAGATAGTCTTCCTGTGGTCGATAGGTGCGTATTCAACTGCAATCTTGTGTAGCATTCCCGATGGTGCAAAATAGATTCGCGGATTTTCGGGGAAGTATCTTTCCAAAGGCTTCCATAGCAAGTCGTATAGTCCTGTAGATTCATAAATTCCCAGCCTTTTGGCCGAAACAGAAGTAGCACCACGCTCGTTTTCGTCCTGCGTAACTTCCTTTGGAGCAACACCGCGCAAAAGACGGTTCATCTCCTTTTGCTCGAAAAGAGGAACAAACACAGGCGATTCCATATTCTTAGCAAGAACAATGGCGGCATACATTATTGAATCTGGACATATTTTGTAGCTTGTAAATTCTATTGCTACATCGTTGCCTTTCAAGGCATTGCGGACATCTTTCCATCCAATAGCGACATAACGTGTAAAATCGCCGTAGGGCTTGCACTTTTCTACAAGATGCCTTTCCGCCTTTTGGATTTCGTCATTCAGCGAATCGCAGTTGACAATTCGCTCCAGAACAGGCTTTTCAAGTTCAATGTTGAGCATAAGGCTCAGTTTTCGCATATTGTCGAATTCGGAAACAAGGGCAGAATCACCACTTTCGGCAATGAGCCTGTTAAACTCAATTTCGGAAGTCAACAGCAAGCCCTTGGTAATAAGCTCGGTATCGTACGAAAGCCTTGACGCAGCAGTGTCGGACGGCAACCGATAGGCTACATTGAGTTGCTTGCGACAATATTCTGAATTAGTATTCCAGAAAGTTTCACGTTCGTGAGCCGTCATAAACGAAAAGTTCCTGACAATGTTCGACTTCTGCAATTTGGACGCCTGCTTGTAAAAGCCAAGTGCCTCGGCATAGTCGCCGAAATGATTGTAAATTCCAGCCATATTGTAAAGCGAAGCACTATACGATGGATGATTCTTCCCAAATATATCCTCCCTAATTCCTAAAGCCTTACGGCAGAAGTCAAGAGCCTTCTCCTTGTCACCACCATCCATATATGCAAGACTTAGATTGTTCAGTGAAGTGGCATACTGCGGATGCTTTTCGTCAAACATCTTCAGACATATTTCGGCTGCAGCTGAGTATGATTCCTTAGCCTTCTCGTTTTCGCCCAATCCGCTGTAGGCGAAGCCAATATTGTTGAGGGAAATGGTATAGTCAAGACTTTTTTCGCCAAGCAACGACTTTTGTATTCCAGCAGCCTGAATGAAGTATTTCAGAGCATTTCCGTTATCGTTAAGCTTGGCATACGCACTTCCGATGTTGTTGAGTGCAGTCGCATAATCAAGATGTTCCTCGCCAAAAACCGATTTTTTGATTTCTGCAATACGCAAGTAATATTTCAGAGCGGTTTCATTGTCACCTAGTTCGCTGTAAACCAATCCGATACTATTAAGTGTAGAAGCATAGTCGGCATGATTCTCGCCAATCACAAGCTTTTGTATATCCAATGCTTCACGCAAATACTTCAATGCTTTCTCGTAGTCGCCAATGTTGCAAGCCGCAATGCCCATCCTATTGAGTGTCAACGCATAACTGCTATGCTTTTTGCCAAGGTTCTCCATTTGTATTTCGGCTGCCGACCTATAAAATTCAAGTGCAATTCCATAGTCACCAAGTTCATCATAAACCTTACCGATGTCTAAAAGCGATTCGGCGTATGCAGGAGTGTCGGTTCCGAGAGCAACACCTCTGATTACCAAAGCGTATGTATAATTGTTCAATGCAGAATTATAGTCACCGAAAATGTAGAAGACATCGGCAATGCTTTTTACCGTAGTTGCATATTCGGGATGTTGGTTGCCATAAATCTGCTCCTTTATCTCCAATGCCTCGCAGTAGTATTGCAAAGCGGTTCCATAGTCACCGAGAAACTTGTAAAGTTCGCCGATATTGTTGAGCGTAGTTGCATAGTCGTGACCGTACTTGCCACTTGTCCTTTCTATGATTTCCTTTGCCTGTAAATAGTACTCCAGAGCCTTATTATAGTCGCCAGACTTTGAATAAACCGAGCCTATATTGTTGAGTGTGACGGCATAAGAGGTGTTATCCTCACCCAAAACAGCTTTTGTAGTTTCCAACGACCGATTGAAATATTTCAACGCATTCTCGTAATCGTCCATATTGCTGTAGGCAAACCCTATGTTGCTGAGCGATATTGCATACTGCTGGCTATCATTACCTATTGTTTTCTCCTGCAAATCCAAAGCCTTTGTGTAATAATTCAGTGCCTCGTTGTATTCGCCCATCTTTGCGAGCAGCGAACCTATGTTGTTGTACGAGAATGCCAAATCGGGATTGTTTTCGCCACCTATGCTCGCAATAATCCTATAAGCCTGCATATAGCATTCGGTAGCCTGCTGATAATCGCCAACATATTCGTATGCCGAACCTAAGTTATTGAGCGACAGTGCGTATGTAGGGCTATTCTCTCCCGCCGAACTCTTGAAAATTTCGTTTGCCCTTATGAAATATTCCAACGATTCCTTGTATCTTCCCTGTAAACTATATGTATAGCCTATATTGCTGAGCGAAGTAGCATAGTCGGGATGGCTTTCACCAATAATTTCCTTTTGGATTTCGGCAGCCTTCTTATAGAATTTCAGGGCGTTTTCATTGTCGCCGAGGTCGTTATATACGGCACCAGTATTGTTAAGCGACAAAGCGTATGAATAGTCCTTTTCGCCGAGAACAAGCCTGTAGGTTTCGGTTGCCAGCAGATAATATTCAAGGCAATTCTTGTTGTCGCCCATTTCCTTGTATATGGTGCCTACATTGTACAATGCCACAGCATAGTCGCGATGCGTTTCGCCAACTTGCTGCCTTTTAAGTTCCGCCACCTCTTTGAAAACAGGTAATGCTGATTTATAATCTCCTGAGTTATAGTATTTTACCCCTACCTTATATAGAGAATCTATGTTCTGTGCCACAAGGTTTCCTAGTGATAAAAATATGATTGCAAGTGAAAGAAATAGTTTTTCCATATAATTCTATGTGTCCGCAAAATTAAGGATTTAGATTAAATTGGCAAACTAAAATAAAGTCGGATTATAAAGTATCTGTGACAATCCGATAGATTTATTATCTTTGCGCTTTGATTTTAATGATAGATGTCGGCTCGTACAGCAATCGTAATACTCAACTGGAACGGTGAAAAATTTCTCCGTCAGTTTCTGCATACGCTTGTCGAGAACACCAATCCCGACCTTGCCCGCATCTGCATTATCGACAACGGTTCTACCGACGGCTCGCTACAATTCCTTTCGGAAAACTTTTCGCAGATACAACTTGTAAAACTCGACAAGAATTATGGTTTTGCTGGCGGTTACAATCGAGGATTGAAAGAAATTGAAGCCGAATACTTTATGTTGCTCAATTCCGATGTCGAAGTCGGCAAGGACTGGATTGCGCCGCTTGTGGAACTTATGGACAGCGACCCCACCATAGGCGTGTGCGGACCAAAGCTCATCGACTACAACAACCGCGATAAGTTTGAATATGCTGGTGCCGCTGGGGGTTACATCGACAAGTATGGCTATCCTTTTTGCCGAGGAAGATTGTTTGAGTGCCTTGAAACCGACAATGGTCAGCACGACACCCGCGAGGACTGCCTTTGGATAAGCGGTGCGGCATTGTTCATACGCGCCAAGTTGTTCTTTGAGGTTGGCGGTTTCGATGATGATTTCTTTGCCCATCAGGAGGAAATTGACCTTTGCTGGAGGGTGCAAAATTCGGGCTACCGTGTTGTGTGCGAACCTAAATCGGAAATATATCATGTCGGCGGTGGCGCATTGCCAAAATCAAATCCGTTCAAGACCTTCCTAAACTTCCGCAACAACCTTTACCTTATTGTAAAAAACCTGCCCGACAACGAAATCGGCTGGGTGCTCTTTGTGCGCTTCTTCCTCGATGTTGTCGCTGCAGTTAGAATGATTTTCCAAGGCAACTTCAAGGAATGCCATGCCGTTTTCCGTGCCTACGGAGCATTTCTGAAGAACAAGCGCAAAATGAAGCAGAAAAGGTTAGCTGTAACGCGCAAAGCCTCATCGGAAATCACCGGAATGTACTGCGGAAGTATTGTTTTCAAACACTTTATGGGCAAAAAGAAAACTTCGGTGGAGATATTTGGAAAGTAATTTCTACTGCTCTCTCTTTTTTGCCAGACTTTCCTTTAACATACCCAATGCCGAACGCAGGTCGAGAACGCGAAGTGCAACAGCCACAAGTACGCAAACCACAGCAACACCGCACACCACAACCCAACGGTTGTAGTCAATCATTGTTGCAAAATAACTAACTGTAACTGATATTATTACAAAGAGCGTCGTTACAATAGTAAACTTCAAGTTGAAATTGAACTTGAAAAGGCGGAATGCTATGATGTACTGGCAAAGTCCGGTTGCAAGCTGTGTGACCATACTCGAAATTGCCGCACCGATTACGCCGTAATGCGGTATAAGAATGAAATTCAGTACAATATTTAGTACCATTCCGCAGGCTGCCATAATGTTCAAATACTTAAGACTGCCGTTTGAGGTCAGCAGAGTGCCAAAAATGTAGGTTATGCAGATTCCGACGAAGCCTACCATAAGTATTGCAAGCACAATGGAACTAGTCTCGATATGCTCGAAGTACATAAGTCCCATAATTTCGCGGTTGAAGAAAAGGCAGACGCTCATAAGGGCGATAGCCGGCACAAAAATCAGCACAAAAGCCGTCTTGCATAGACCTTCAACATTCTGCTTCTGCTTTATCATGCGTGCAAACATCGGCAGCAGCAACACCGAGAATAGGTAGGCGAACATCGAAGCGGCTTCCAAGATTCGGAACGCCTGTGCGTAGATTCCTGCCTGTTCCTTGCCGTCGGGAAGCATTCGCTCGAGCATAACTGAATCGATGCGGTTGTAGAACGCCATAAGAAGGATGAGCAACGCATACGGGAAACTCTGCTTTATGAAAGCGATGAAATATTTCATCTGGAAGTTGAGGCGGAAGTGTTTTGTCTTGCTGAAGACGATAAGGAATGCCACAAGAGCAGTGATGAAATATGCGGCCGTCTGTGTAAGAACGAACCATTCTATTTTTATAGGTGTGTCGGTAACATGTCCCCAGACCAGTATGCTACAGAAAATTATCATCAGCAGACGGTCGAGCACAGAGAGCATGCTGTCGGTCTTGAACATCTGCATACCGCTTACATTGGAGCGCAGGTAGAGCGTCATCGACTGCAGGAACTGGTTGACAACCAATATGCCAAGTATTTTCATCTGGCGCAGTTCGTAGCCGAGACAGAGAGCTATAATCAACGATATTGCTATGTAAACCACAGCCAGTACAAGTCTGAGTGCCAACAGGTTGGAAAGACTTTTGTCGAGCAGGTTGCGGTTCTGGGCAATGTTGCGGTTATTAAAGTTTGTAATGCCCATGTCGAGGATGATGTTGAGCAACAGCGAGAAGTTGAGCAGTGAAAAATATATGCCGAACTCCTCGGCGCCGACAATGTTCTGCACCGAACGCTCAACCCCGAATATCCAGAAAGGTTTTACCAAGATATTGAGGAAGAGAAGGAAGCATAAGTTTATTACAAAATTTCTCTTCATCCTTGTAATGGAGCGCAAAATTACAACATAAAACCGAATCCAAAAACCATAACGAATAATATGCGAAAATGTTTTGTCGCGGATGAAAAAAAATAACTACCTTTGCCAGCGAAATTTTCAGTATTAATTAATATTTAAATTTTAAAGAAATGGCTTATAAAATCAGTAACGACTGCGTATCTTGCGGTACTTGCGCTGGCGAATGCCCAGTAGGCGCTATCAAAGAAGGAACTCCTTATGTAATCGACGCAAACGAATGCATCTCTTGCGGTACTTGTGCAGGTGCATGCCCAACAGGCGCAATTTCAGAGGAATAATAGCAGTCTGAAAAGAGATTGATAGGTTGCCGATTGGCAACCTATTTTTTTGAATCCACTGGTCATTCCACAAGTCAGAACATACACGCGATACGAAACGGAGAGCGTTGTAATGTTCGACTATGCGGAATCTCCTAAAGAATAATATTAAACTAAATTTTTATGCAGAAAACTTGTCCCGAATGCAACAAGACATTCGAATGTTCGCAGAGTGAAAACTGCTGGTGTACACGCATCACCATTCCCGAAGATGTTGCCAACTACCTGAGAGGCAAATACTTCGACTGCCTTTGTGAGGATTGTATGACCAAAATTTTAAAAAACAAGGAAAAAATTTTGCAGGGTAAATAAAATGCACTACCTTTGCACCCACTTAAGGTACCTTGGCCGAGTGGTGAGGCACCAGTCTGCAAAACTGGGTACTGCAGTTCGATTCTGCAAGGTACCTCAACAAAAAAAGACATCCGATTGGGTGTCTTTTTTCATTGTATGAACCCGATATAACAAAAAAAGAGGCGAAAATCGCCTCTTTATCATTTTATTACGTCCCTCTATTTCTCTATTACAACACGCTCAGTCCAAACGCTGTCGCCAGATATGATTCTAACAAAGTAAACTCCTGCAGCAACATTGGTATCGAAAATGACTTCCGAACCGTCGGCTGCATTTACGTCCTTTGTTTCGATGACAGCACCACGAACGTTTACAATCTGGCAGGTAACCTTGCCTTCAATTGAGCCTAAACCAACGGTAAACATTCCACTTGTCGGGTTAGGATAAACGGAGATGCCTTCTGCAACTTCTTCGTCGATTGCTGTCGGAGCACCTGCCTGTGTCACGTTTATTGTGCGTGTGATGCCAGAACCCGAAACGGTAATGGTGGCTGTACGCTGCTGAGTTGAAGTGTTGGCTGCTGCAACTGCGGTGATTGTGCCATTGTTTGAACCAGAAGCAGGACTTACTGTCAACCAGCTTGCCGACGAAGTTGCTGTCCACGATGTGTTGCTTGTAACGGTAACAGTTTTGGTTTCACCGTTAGCAGTGTAGCTGAGTGATGTTGGATTAACTGTAAGGTTGTAGCTTACACCCGCCTGAGTTACAGAAATTGTGCGAGTTATACCACTTCCAGAAACTGTGATTGTAGCTGTACGCTGTGATGATGATGTGTTAGCAGCTGCAACAGCGGTGATTGTGCCATTGTTAGAACCTGATGCTGGGCTAACAGTCAGCCAGTTTGCTGATGATGTTGCAGTCCACGAAGTGTTGCTTGTAACGGTAACAGTTTTGGTTTCACCGTTAGCAGTGTAGCTAAGTGATGTTGGATTAACTGTAAGGTTGTAGCTTACACCTGCCTGAGTTACAGAAATTGTGCGAGTTATACCACTTCCCGAAACTGTGATAGTAGCTGTACGCTGTGATGATGAAGTGTTAGCTGCAGCAACAGCAGTTATTGTTCCGTTGTTTGAACCTGATGCTGGGCTTATTGTCAGCCAGCTTGCCGACGAGGTTGCGGTCCACGATGTATTGCTTGTAACGGTAACAGTCTTGCTTTCGCCTGCAGCAGTGTAACTGAGAGATGAAGGAGAAACAGAAAGACTACTAGGTTGTTCATCGGTAGGACAAATGTGAGGAAGGAATCCTGCAGCAACATTTGTTGGAGGATTCTGGAATACTGATGACACTAATCTCCAAGCATTGCTATAATATGTGTATAATGAATTTGTCATAACGGATCCATTGGATGTGCTTGATAGGATTATTTCGTTTACATCATTATCGCCAGCAGCGCCAACAGATGCTACATCCCATCCTACGAAAAATGGACCTGTAACTGTAATTGGAGAAGAAAGATTATGTTCATAATTGCCATAATAACATGTAGCACCACCAATTAGTTGTCCTTGCGAAAGAGCATTATTTAATGTTGACATGCTTATTGTCTGGCTATATAATTCTGAATCTGGTAATCCTGCTGAAGTTGCGCTCCATACCTTTATGGTTACAGAATTTGAAGTTGCAGTGTTCAAAATGTCGTACAATGTAATTTTGTCAAGAGTATAATTTCCTGTTACATTTATTTTTTGTGCGAATTTTGTAAAGTGAGTCGCATATAAATTAGAGCACCAACCTCTATATCCACAAGAATCGTCTTCCATAATTTCCTCGTTTGCTGTTACACACTGGTCGCTGTTGTCGCTTTGTGTTACGGTTACGGTTGCTGTTGATGAACCGTGTGTTATGGTAACAGTTGCAGTACGAGGCGAACCAGTTTCGTTGGCAGAATTTGCAGTAACAGTCATATTGGTTGTTGCACCGCTGCCGCTACCTGTTGCAGGAGAGATGCTCAGCCACGATTGATTGGATGATGCTGTCCATGATGATGAAGCTGTTCCTGCACGAACAGAAACAGTTTCACTACCGCCAGTGCTTGGCAATGTTAAGCTTGTTGGAGTTACTACCAATGAATTTGAATACGACTGAGCACATTGTACTGCTGCGTATGCGTTTACATAAACATTGTTGTCGATTGTATTTGAGCCGCTTGCCAATGCTGTACCAGTTGAGATTAGGCACTGTTTAGCTTGTGCAGGTGTGATGTTGGGGTATGCCGATGCCATAAGTCCGCAAAGACCAGCTACGATAGGTGTAGCCATTGATGTTCCCTGCATACCGTCGTAGTATTGTCCGCTAGCTACTGGGTTTTCATATCCATAAAGACGCAAATATTGTGATTTACAATATGTTGTACTTAAGATATTAACTATGTCATAATCAGTGCCACTATAATTATATATTTGAAATCCACCTGGAGCTGCAACATCTGCTCTGCCAGTTCCGTGCTGTGAGAAGTCGGAAAGCTTTCCGTCGCTATTTACCGAAGCAACGCTTATTACAGTGGAATAACCAGCAGGATAATTGATGCTATTGTCTGAGTCGCCTTCGTTTCCTGCTGCTGCAACAAGTATAACCCCATTGTCATAGTATGATTGGTAGGCTGTGCGCTCTGAAGTGGATTGCTGTGTGCTACCATACGACATACTTACAACCTTTGCTCCATTATTAACAGCCCATGCGACACCGTTAATATTGTAGTACATTTCACCATCATTATTTCCTGCACGAACACCAATAAGGGTGACGCCACCACCTATAGAACTTATGCCTACGCCATTGTTGTTGATTGCTCCTACAAGGCCAGCGCAGTGAGTTCCGTGCGACCAGTCGTAAACAGGACAGTTGTTTCCGGTCAAGTCTGAGCATTGTGTCGATTGTGAAACAGATGTCGGAGGTGCCGAATTGCCAGGAACGGCAGTTCCATTTGCTACAGAACACTGGTTCGAGGTGGCAATCTGAAGGTCAGGATGATTTCCCCAAACGGCATTGTCCACAATTGCAACTTTTATTGATGATGAACCTTGCTGTATGCCCCATGCCTGCGGTGCATTTATCATTTCGAGATGCCACTTGTAGTTTATTGGAATAACCCCTTGATATGTAGAGGATGTGTAGTAGGGGTCGTTGTAGGTAACTTTACTTGTACAGTATGGCACCATTTCGGCATACTCTACATCCTCAAGCATTTCAAGTTCCTTTATGAATAGTCTGATGTTCTGCGCATCTGTAAATTCAAGTCGGATGATTCTTTCCAGCTTGGGATCGTTGAATGCGTACAGAGGTCTTGTGATGAGAGTAACTCCGTAGCGTTCAAACATTTCTGTAAATTCTGCTGGCATCTGGTCGAAGTCAATCGATGTGTTTTCGTTCACCTTGATTCTGAAATCGTAGTCATCGTTGAACTTGAAGTACAGATGACCATCGATGTAGCCAGGATTAATTGTTTGGGCGTTAAGTACCCCAAATAGGCTCAACATTAAAATTGAGACTAGTAGTAATAGTCTTTTCATCATCTAACAAATTTCTTTAAGGGCTTCATTATTAATAATTTGCAACTTCCGCGAAGTCCCACTACGGAAAACTGCAAAGACAAGCAACAAAAATAAACAAATTTTGGATTGTTGATTTTAGATTGACGATTTTTTTACGATTTAATAAAAAAAGGTGGATTCCAAAGAATCCACCTCATAACAACAATTCTAATAACTTGTTTATTATCTGTTTATTACAACAGATTTAGTCCATACTCTGTCGCCAGAAATTACTCTTACAAAATAAGCACCAGGAGCAACATTGCAGTCGAAAACAAATTCCGAACCGTCGGTTGCACTCATTTCCCTTGTCTCAATAACCGAGCCATTTGCATTTACAATCTGGCAGGTTACGTCACCTTCAATCGATTCCATTGACAAAATGAACTTACCGTTGTTCGGATTCGGGTAAACTGCGATTGAACCTGCTTCAAGCATATCAACTGATGTTATTGGTACAAATTCAACCCACATAACCATATTGTCGTCAACAGCCTCTAATGTGAAAACACCATTGTTTGCTATAACTTCATCAGTTGCATTATATACTATATCACCACCATCTACACCATATTGCATACTAGAGAGTCTATATCCTTCGTCTGGTATGAATGTGAATGTTGGTGTTGCCCCTTCTGCAACTGTAACTGTTCCTAATTCAACAATTTCATTTTCGCCAAAAGTTACAGTACCATTGCCTTGAATAGAAACTGAGATTGTGTAGGTAATTGCTGGTATTGCTTCAAAGTTAGCAACCAAGGTTCTGTCTGCTGTTGCTGTAAACGAATATTCAGCTTCGGTTGAAACCACTTCACCGTCTTCGGTCCAGTTTATGAAATTGTAATCTTCTCTTGCAGTTGCTGTTAGGGTTGCAGTCTCACCGTAAGTATAATCGCGAGCACCTTCAATTGTTCCGCCTTCGGTTGGATTTGCAGTTGCAGAAATTGTGTATGTATTGATTGTGAAGTTTGCAACCAATGTTCTGTCTGCTGTTACCGCAAACGAATATTCGGCTTCGGTTGAAACTACTTCACCGTCTTCGGTCCAGTTGATGAAATTGTAACCTTCGCTTGCAGTTGCTGTTAGGGTTGCAGTCTCACCGTAAGTATAATCGCGAGCACCTTCAATTGTTCCGCCTTCGGTTGGATTTGCCGTTGCAGAAATTGTATATGTGTTGAGAGTGAAGTTTGCAACCAAGGTTCTGTCGGCAGTTACGTTGAAAGAGTATTCTGCATTGGTAGAAACGATTTCTTCACCTTCGGTCCAGTTAACAAATGAATAGCCAGTATTTGCAGTTGCCGTAAGGACGACCTCTGTGTTTTCTTCATAAATACCTGTTCCCAAAATAGTTCCGCCGTCAGATGGATTTGCTGTTGCAGAAATTACGTATTCGACAACTCCGTCACGAGCAAAGTAAGCAATAAACTCAGCATTATCAACAACGGTGTAACTGATTTGAGTTTCAGTAGATCCACTGTTCCACCGTACGAAATGATAACCCTCGTTTGCAGTTGCTGTAATGACTAGGTTTGTTCCATAGTTGTAAACTCCGTTTTGCGAATCTACGTCGATAGTAACAGAACCACCAACTTCTGGGCTTGCATTTGCAGTAACCGTATAGGTGTTGATTTCGAAATTAGCAACCAAAGTCCTATTTGCTGTTGCGGTAAACGAGTATTCTGCATCAGAAGAAACGGAAGTGCCATTCTCTGTCCAGTCAACAAAGTGGTAGCCTTCTTCTGCAATAGCAGTCAATGTGCAAGTTTCACCATGATTGTATTCACCTGTTCCATTTATATTACCACCTTCTGCAGGGTTTGCGGAAGCTGTAATTGTGTATGAAGGAACCCTTACATCAAAATCGTCAAGATACCAAGAATCCTCGCCACTCATGGTATATTTGATAGCCAGACGGTACGATGAACTGCTTGGCGAATTGTTGTCTCGTGTCAAATCGTAGGTATATTGGGTATGTGAAGAAACTGCTGAATACGGAGTTTCAATAGTGTCAAGTGCAGTAAAAGTGCTGGCATCGCTTGGGTCGGTTACATAGCCAAGCTGCACAGTATAACCTGAAGCCGCATTGCCTCTACCAATCTGGAAAGTAATTTTAAGTTTGTTCAGTGGTTCGTCGAATTGTGGAAACACCACCATGTTATCGCTATTGCTTGCCCTTAACTCCATACAATACGGGTCGCTATATGCACCCCAATAATAATTGGTTACATTTGGTGCTTTTTCATACCTCAATGGTGTTGCCCATTCACCATGTAAGTAGGTCCAATTATTGCATGAGTATCCTTCGAAATTGTCGGTCCAAGGCAATGGAGTAACAGTAGTCTTGGTAAAGTTGGCCTGATAGGTGGAATTACTTGTAACTGTGAAGCTATAGCTTGCATTAGAAGAAACTACTGAGCCATCGCTACCTGTCCAGTTGACAAACTGGTAACCGGTATTGGCCGAAGCCGTGAGTGTACAAGATGCACCGTAAGTGAAACTATCAGCACCACTGACTGTTCCGCCTTCAACTGGGTTTGCAATTGCTGTGATTGTGTATGTGATTGTTTCAAAGTTTGCAACTAGCGTCCTACTTGCAGTTGCTGTAAACGAGTATTCTGCATCGGTCGAAACAACCGCATCGTTTTCTGTCCAGTTAATGAAGCTATAACCTGGCGCTGCTATTGCATTTAGAGTAACAGTTTGTCCGTAAGGATATTCACCATCTCCAGTAATGTTTCCTGCTTCGGTTGGATTTGCTATTGCCGAAATGCTATAGGTAATGATTTGGAAATTAGCAACTAAATTGCGATTTTGTGTAGCAGAGAACGAGTATTGTTCATCGGTAGAAACAACTTCATCGTTTTCTGTCCAGTTTGTAAATGTATAACCTGTATTTGCTGTTGCAGTAACCGTTACAGTCTGTCCATGCTCGAACGAACCTGCACCACTGACGGTTCCGCCTGCTGTTGGATTTGCAGTTGCGCTTATCTGGTAATGTGCAATCTCAAAATGAGCGACAAAAGTCCTGTTACCATCGATTGCAAACTGGTAGTTTGCTGTTGTCGATACAACGTTGGCATCCTCATCGGTCCAGTTTACAAATGAGTAACCGTTATTTGCAGTTGCTGTAAGCGAAACATTTGCGCCATAATTATATGGACTGTTGTTCCCGCTGATTGTACCGCTATTGTCTGGATCAACGGTTGCTGTAACATTGTAGGTTCTCTGTGTGAAGTTTGCAACAAGCGTACGGTTTGCCGAAGCGGTAAACTGATAGGTTGCATTTGTTGAAACAACCGTTCCGTTTTCGGTCCAGCTTGTAAACCTGTAGCCAGCATTCGGTGTTGCCACAAGGTTAACTCCTTCGCCCAAATCATAGGTTCCTGCACCTGTTACAGAACCACCTGCTGTTGGATTTGCACTTGCTGTGATTGTAAAGGTCGGTGTTGCACGCGTTACAGTTATGCAGGTGGTATTGTTCGATAAGTTCGGATCGAAACCAGAATAGTTAGCATGAAAGCAAACATCAAAAGTTCCTGTTACAACCATCTGATTTAATTGTTCGGCTGTAATTGTATATGAGTACGGACTTGGGTACAACCATACAAAATAACCTGCATCCAACGATATATTGTATGTATTCTCTTCTATTGTTTCCGAACCTACTTTTATTGTCGTCGAAATTGTTCCTGTTGTTGTTTCCGGACCGCTGTTATTGACAACTGGATATATTATAATGTCGTCGGTTGCACCAATGGATATGTTTGTTTCTGCATCATAGTGTGGTGATACGCCATCATCCAACAACCATGCTTGCAAGTCAGAAGATTCAACATAGGGAGTATCTCCATCTGAAACATAATACGAAAACTTGTATTCGATAGTTGCTGTCTGTGCTTCGGTCCGATTATTTACATAATATGCGGAATAATTCAACATCAGGACTTCTGTACTACCGCTAGTAGTTGTGTACAAATAATTTCCTGATGCTGCTGCCACACCCATACTTGTAGTATAGCTGGATGCATCGACAGGGTCTCCAACATCTTGTCTCTTATATAGGAACAATGTATTTCCGTTTGCCACAACGGCAATCCAGAAATTAACACCGTTACGTATAGTATATGGAGTTTCTAGATCAACGGTATGCTCTCTGCTATATTCGTTTCCACTGAAACTTTCTGCTGTATAATTCTGCGAATAGACTTCTGAGCCAAGGCAAGTGTTTATATCGGTAGTATAACCATTGTGTGTTAAGCTATAGTCCACATTGCTACCCTCGTAAATCTTGATTGTAAAGTTCGTGTTTATGTAGTCGGTGTAATTTGTTGTCTGCAATCCGTTGTATGTAAAAAACTTTACTTTCAAAATTTTGCTTCCTTCCTCATAATTTCCATAATTTTCAGGCCTGATTATAACCTGATGTCCACTTGTATATGGAGTATATATATTTGATTCGTTGTTTCCGTACCATCTGTTTGTTTCGGCAAACGAACCATCAGGTTGCGTTACGGTTATAACCTTGGTTTCGGAACCTTGAGTAACTGTTATTGTTGCATTTCTGTCGGATCCGCTTAAATTTTCAGAAGCAGTTGCAGTAACGGTGGTGGTTGCTCCGTTGCCGCTTCCCGATGTTGCCGAAAGTGTCAGCCATGAAGCACTAGAACTTGCTGTCCATCCTGTCGACACATTTGCGTTTGCCTTTATGGTAAAGTTCATGTTTCCACCTTCAGAATTAAAGTTAAGAGTTTCGGGTGTTACCATAAGCAATGAAGGGTCGATAGTGCAGAACGATAACAAGAATTGCAATGAATAAAGCTGCAAATATGAATGGCTGTCATCGGTATAGTTTGCAGATGTTGCCAAGTTAAGGTAATCTGTTCCGTCATCAGTATCGGTAAACAGGTATTTGCCATCAAAAGCATCGGCACTGCCCGAGAAATTTTCATACGCAATAGGTGAACCTTGCGCTGTCTTGTTGCACATGAACAATGTCTTACCATTTACTACTATTGCAATCCAGAAATTTGTGTTTTCGTTTATTGTATAAGGTGTATTGAGAACAACTTCTTGGTCGCCATAGTACGACTGGGTATAGTTTTGCGAATATACCTGTGTTCCCATGGCTCTGGCGATGTTGGATGTATATCCGCCTCCCAAACTTTCGGTACTTCCACCTTCGTAAATCTTTATTGTAAAGCTATTGTTTGTATAATCGGAATAGTTGCCTGTCTGTCCACCATCGTAAGTTGTAAAATTGACTTTGGTAATTTGGTGACCTGTAGTATAGTATCCGAATCCTTCGCCGCAAACAACAATCATGTTTCCAGGTTCGAATACCCTGAACATAGTGGAATTGCCGTCTTCGCCAAAACACCCTGGGTCGTTAGCAATACCGCTCGGTTGAACAACTGTTACCGTAGTGGTTGCGCTACCCTGAGTTATTGTTATGGTTGCAGTACGTTCCGACGCTGTATTGTTGCGGCTTGCTGTTGCAGTAACGGTAGTGTTTGCTCCGCTGCCTGCACCTGTTGCAGGACTGATTGTTAGCCACGACTGGCTTGAAGCTGCCGTCCACGACTGGCTTGAAGCTGTGCTCGAGCGAACCATGAAAGTTTCGCTTCCGCCAAGACCTGAGAAAGTAAGGGCATTAGGAATTGCAAAAAGACCGGCATTCGGTTCAATGCCGAATATTGCCGACTGGCTTTCGTTGTATGTTCCGTTACCGCTACCAATACCGCCAGTTCCTGGTTCCATACTGTTTATTGCATAGAAACCGTCGCAGTATCCACCCCAGCCCCAATTGAAGTGGAACTGGTTGTTATTGTTGTAACCATCGCAAATGAAGCAGTGTCCGCCACCATCGCCTCTACCGGTGTAAATAACGGGTCTGCCTGCATCAAGGTCAGCAATCAGCATATTTTTCCATTCGGTTTCACTATAGTTACTCCTATAGCAACCATTAAGGGTATTCTTATATAGGAAGAAGTTTTCCATTGCATATTCAGCAGTTCCGTTGCTGGGACCAACAGTCACGGCACCGCTACCACCAGTTCTGCTTACACCGTACGACATTTGCACTGCAACACCGCAATGATACATCAAAGTCGCAACGGCATCCTTCTGTGCCTGAGTAGCCGAATTGGTATATGAATTCACCATATTGTTCCAGTCGTAGGTTGTTTGACCAAAATTTGCTGTCAGTTCACCATATCCGCTGGTATATGTTTGACTGCCATTACCTTGTGTGGGATAGTTCCAATATTTCATTATCTGTGCCATTGCCGTAGCGACACAACCTGTTACTGTGCGTGCTCCTTCGTCAGAATCGTAAGGACAAAGGGTGTTGTATGGCGAACCTTGATCCCATCTTGTTTGAACAAGAGCGTTTACCGAGCGACTGCGCTTCTGCGAAGCCATTTGTCCGCTGCTTAGTTTTCTCCAGTCGGTGGCAATATCTGACGATGCCGATACGCCATTGCTTATAGCCAAGCTAATGTCGTTCTCGTAGCCTTGAAGCCATTCGTACATGTTCACTGGAATGTTTTGCGGGTCGAAATTGCCTGCATCCGAATATCCCAAGATAGGAACGGCAATATCGTCCGCCGAGACGATTACAAAACCGCCGCTTGTGTTGAAAATGTAAAAGTTTGTAAACTCGGTTTGTGATGTAATATCACTGAATGTTGCGCGAGTCTGTTTCCCAAGATTCTGTTCCCAGAATGACCGAGCCACGGTTCTGGCGTTCTCCACGTCAACGTGCTTTGCAAACATTGGCAATGTAAAAATAGCCAACAATGCCCATAAAAATAATTTTTTCATCATTTAATAAACTCCAATTATGGACCTCATATTTAACATCTTGCAACTTTCGTGAAGTCCGCTTGCGGAAATTGCAAATTATAAGAACGGCAAAAATAAAAAAGATTTCCGATTTACAAAATACGATTTTTGATTAAATTTTAAAAAGATGGGACCAAAAGGCGAGAAGAAGAGAAGGCGAAAAGGCTAACAGCCGTTTGTACAGACGCAATTCATTGCGTCTCAAACCACCTGAAACCCAGAAACGCGAAGCATTCAAACGGTGAAGGCATTGAAACTTTCAAACGGCGAAGCCATTCAAACCCAAAACTTTCAAACGGGGGCGCAGCCCCTGAAACTTTTTTTTCCCATTTCGCAATTATGAATTAATTTTGCCGTCTTATTTTACAAAAATGTACACTTTATTCTTAAAAGAAATAAAAGGCTTCTTCAGCTCGGTAATAGGTTACCTTGTAATTGCGGTGTTCCTGCTGATTGTAGGCCTGTTTATGTGGGTTTTCCCCACAAACTTCAACATTTTTCAGGTAAATGCCGCCAACATCGACACGCTTTTCCTGATTTCGCCGTGGGTGTTCCTCTTCCTCGTGCCAGCAATTACGATGAATATGTTTGCCGACGAACTTCGTACCGGCAATATGGAACTTCTTCTCACGCGACCAATTTCCGAATTCAAGATTGTGACGGCCAAATACCTTGCCGCTGTGGTCTTGGTGCTGATAGCATTGTTGCCGACCTTACTTTTCCTGTTTTCGATACATTTTCTGGCCGACCCTGTCGGAAATGTCGATTACGGAGCAATCGCAGGTTCGTACATCGGACTTTTCTTCCTCGGTGCAGTTTATGCGGCAGTTGGAATATTCGCTAGTTCGCTGTCGAAGAATGTAATCGTGTCGTTCCTGCTCGGGATAGTGTTCTGCTTCCTGTTCTACCTCGGTTTCAACCTGCTTGCCGACCTTGTTTCGACGGGAACGGTAGCGGAATTCATAAAGTCGCTGGGCATAAACGACCACTACAGCTCGATAAGCCGTGGCGTTGTCGATTCGCGCGACATAGTGTATTTCCTGAGCGTGATTGCAATTTTTATCTTCTTTTCTAAACTCAGACTTGAAAGTCGCAAATGGTAGGAGGACAACGGTATGACAAACGAAACAGAAAACAAGAAATCATTTTCGCAGATGCGCCGTCAGAACCGCAACCAGAACATCTTTCAGGCGGTGCTGATAATAGTGCTTATCGTGGTGCTCAACATTTTGTCGTCGTTGGTGTTCTTCCGCGCCGACCTCACCAAGGAAAAACGCTTCTCAATATCTGAATTCTCGAAGCAAGTACTCGACAGCCTCGACGACGATGTCTATATTGAAATCTTCCTAAAGGACAACGACTTGCCATCGGAACTTGTGCGTTACCAGCGCGAAGTTGACGACTTTATGAAAAACCTATGCCGCTATTCAAACAACATCCGCTACGAATTCAAGAATCCGTTTACCGAACATAGCGGAGAGGAACAGGGATTTATGCAGAAGTGGTTTGGATTCCTGTCGGACGAGGAGGAAGTTGAGCCGCTGGAGAGAAAGAAAATTTTTGCACAATTATACAATAAAGGCCTGAACCCCACCTACATAGTCCAGCAGGAAGGAATGGGTGGCTCGGAAAAGATAATTTTCGCAGGTGCATTGGTAAAGTACAAGGAAAAGGACTTCCCCGTAAACCTGCTCACAAACAGTCCGTCGGGCAACACGCCATACACAATGTTGAGTTCCACCGAGTTGGAACGCGAATTCGTTCACGCGCTGTGGATGCTCTCTAGCCGTAAGGTTCACAAGGTCGCCTTCCTCGAAGGTCACGATGAGTTGGACGAAAACCGCACCTACGACATAATGTCTTCGTTGTCAAAATATTACCGCATAGAGCGCGTAGATATGAACGGTAGCCTCACTGCTCTCGACGACTACGGTTGCGTTGTAATCGCCAAACCGCAGAAGAGGTTCAACGAGCGCGACAAGTACATTATCGACCAGTACATTATGAACGGCGGAAAGGTCATCTGGTTTGTGGAGTGGATGCAGTTCGATATGGACAGCCTCAACACCAACCCAACCGCTATGGCTCTGATGAACGACATCAACCTCAGCGACCAGCTTTTCAACTACGGCGTGCGCATCAATCCCGACCTTATTCAGGACTTGCGCTGCCTGCAGATTCCAGTCTGCGTCAACACAGTTGAGGGCAAACCGCAATTCGAGCCAAAGCCGTGGTACTATTTCCCGCTCATCGTTCCCGACACCCTGCTTGACCACCAGCTCGTAAAGAACCTTGATGTTATGCGCACCTGCTTCGTCAGCTCGATTGACACCGTAGGCGAAGACCCGTTGGTGAAAAAGACTATTCTGCTCCGTACTTCGCAATATGCAAAAGCCTTGTCGCACCCTGTGGAAATCAGCCTTGACATACTTCGTGAAAAGCCCGAAATGCTCACCTTCAACAAACCAAATATGCCGGTTGCAGTGCTTCTCGAAGGTCAATTCAAGTCGAACTTTGCAAACAGGCTCCCGCCCGAACTCGCCGACAACAAGGAATTCAAGTTCAAGGAACGCAGCGAAAAGACTCAGATGATTGTCGTTTCCGACGGCGACTTCATCCGCAACGAAATCAAGCGTATGGGCGACAAGGTTCAGCCTTATCCGCTAGGCTACGACAAATACTACGATGCACAATACACTCCCGGCAACACCCAGTTCATAATCAACTGCGTAAATTATCTATGTGCCGACGAAGGACTTATATCGCTGAGAATGAGAGAACTCAAGACCCGCACACTTAATGCCACAAAAGTCAGGGAAGAAAAGGCAATGTGGATTTGCATAAACATTATCATTCCGATACTTATTGTACTTCTGATTGGCTTCACGATGATTGTAATGCGAAAAGTTAAATACTCGAAAAAGGAAAAATAGGAAATATGAAGAAAACAAACTTATTGCTGCTTATTGTAATCGTAATACTCATCGGTGTTTCGATAGCGATATATTTTGTGCGTAACTACGACTCGCAGAGCACATTGCGTGACTTCGCCGTTGAGGATACCGCTTCAATAACAAAAATATTCCTTGCCAACAAACAGGGTTCTGCTGTAACACTTGAGCGCGAAGAAAACCGCTGGACGGTCAACAAGCAATACACCGCCCGCCGCGACTTTGTCAACAATCTGCTTACGACAATAAAGAAAATCGAAGTAAGCTCGCCTGTTTCGTCGGCAAAGCTAGAAAGAGTAATGAAAGACCTTGCAGTTCAGGGTATTAAGGTGGAAATTTATCAGGGTGACGAATGCGTGAAGGTTTATTATGTAGGCGGTGTGACCGAGGACA
The DNA here is from genome assembly GCA_902776565.1 of uncultured Bacteroidia bacterium. Taxonomy (GTDB): domain Bacteria; phylum Bacteroidota; class Bacteroidia; order Bacteroidales; family ML635J-15; genus Bact-19. The sequence continues at coordinate 155,423 of CACYQN010000004.1, read as the reverse complement.
ACAACGGAGCATATATGATTCTGGAAAACTCCGACTTGCCGTTCATTTTGACACGCCCCGGATTCACTGGCTACCTGCCGGTTCACTACCTGCCCGAACTTTCGGAATGGCGCGAACGCATAGCCTTCAACTACAACATCGACGACATAGCCAAGGTTTATGTTGAATATCCCGACAGGGACGAATCGTTCATTGCCGAGCGACTTGGCGAAAACAACTACAACCTGAAGAACATCGACGGTTCAAGTATGGAAATTCCGTTCGACACCTTGCGCGTAAAGGAGTTTGTAAGCCGCATAAAGTTCGTTGGATTCGAAACTTACATTCTCGACAGCCTACAAGCATTTAAGCGCGACAGCCTACAGAAGACCGAAATGATGGCTTCGTTCACAATCGAGGACAAGACTGGCGCAAAGAGCAAACTCGTAACTTACCGTCGTCCCAACACAAGCGGACTTTTCGACCCGCAGGGCAATCTTTTCGAGTACGACGTTGACAACCTGTATGGCATTATCAACAACAACGAAGTTGTAATTCTTCAGTATCCGATTGTTGACCCGATAACATTCTATAAATCAGACTTCTTAGGACAGAACCACCACGAAGCGGTAAGGTTCAAGGAGGTACAAACCCCGTAGGGGATTTACGATTTTTGATTTACGATTTACGATTTGAACCTTAAATCATTGAACTTTGAACGTGAAACTTTGAACTTTTGAACCCTTAAACGGCGTACTTCGACAAGCTCAGCAACCGCCACATCAAACGGGCCAGCCATCAAACTTTCAAACGCCGCAGGCATTAAAACGGCTTTAGCCACAGACTCTCACAATGAAAGACAAGAATTACCGATACGACAAGAAATGGAAAATCATACTGCTATCATTTGCAGCATTGATTTTCGTATTGTCGCTCATATACACAAACAAGCTGATGAAGGACCTTCGCCAGGAGGAATACCGTCGGATGGAACTTTGGTCGCACGCAATGGGTGAATTTATAAATTCTGACCCGGAAACTGACATCGGTTTTCTGTTCGAAGTGCTTGAAAACAACCAGACTATCCCAGTAATACTTGTCGATGCCGACAACGAGACTATAATATCCTACCGCAACCTCGACACCATAAAGATGGAAAATGCAGAATACGCCGCCGATAAACTGGAAGAATTCCGCAACAACGGCAAGGAAAGTTTCTCAATTATCGGTCCCGACGGCGAAGTGATGAACACCATATATTATTCCGACTCGCTTCTGCTGAAAAAACTGCAATATTATCCGTACATACAGCTCATACTCATAGCAATTTTCATCATCATGGGCTACATTGTGCTGAATGTTTCGCGCCGCTCGGAGCAAAACCACGTCTGGCTTGGAATGTCGAAGGAAACTGCACACCAGCTTGGTACACCAATATCGTCGCTGATGGCATGGCTCGAAATTATGCGTGACGAACACGGTGAAACCGAAATGTTCCGCGAAGTGGAAAAAGACGTAAAACGGCTCGAGAAGATTGCTGCTCGTTTCTCGAAAATCGGTAGCAAGCCAAACCTGCACGAAAACGAACTCGTCGGATGCATACGCAATACAATGTCGTACCTGAAAACACGCATACCTGCGACAATACACCTAGAGACCAATATTACCGATACCGATGAGATATATCTTCCGCTCAACGTCGAATTGTTTGAGTGGGTGATAGAAAACCTCTGTAAAAACGCCGTCGATGCAATAGGCACAAACGGGACAATCCGCATAACAATCGAATCGGACGATAAAAATGTAGGCATTGAGATTTCCGACACAGGCAAAGGCATCAGCAAGTCCGATTTCAAGAATGTTTTTAAACCGGGCTACACTACCAAAAACCGAGGATGGGGACTTGGACTGAGCCTTGCAAAACGCATTGTTGAAGAATACCATGGCGGTAAAATATTTGTGAAGTCGTCGGAAATCGGCAAGGGAACGACATTCAGGATTAATCTAAAGAAGATTCAATAAATTGTATTTTTATTTACTTTTGTAGCCTAAAAAAATTTCGTGTCCAGTGAAGAAGCTATTCAACCCTATAAAGGACAAGAGCGGTGAGATAATCGAATGTCTGATGTCGTCGCCAGATATGCCAACCGATGAAGACTTGCGCTTCAAGCTGAGGCTTTCAATCGAGGAGACTGTCGAAAATATAGTGCAGTACGCCTACAAGGACAGCATCGGCTGGATGGAAGTGGAAACCAACCTCGACGACAAGGCTCTTGTGCTTACGGTGACGCTCAAGGACGCTGGAAAGCCTTTCAATCCGCTCGAAATACCCGACCCCGACATAACATCGTCGGTCGAGGAACGCAAAATCGGCGGACTGGGCATCTACCTGTGCAAGCAACTTATGGACGAGGTTACATACCGCTACGAAAACGGCTGCAACATACTAACAATGAAGAAAAACATCGCAAAACAGTAGCATTATGTGGTTCTCAAAATCCTTTTCCACAAGACTCAGCCTTAATGTGCTGCTCATAGTGACGATATTCTTTATCGTCGTCCTTGGAATTGTCGCGGTGTCATCACATTTGCTGATTTCAGAAGAAGCTACCCGAAGCGCATCCAACATACTCAAGGCCAACATCCTCGACATTGAAAAGACCTTGCAGACAGTGGAGTCAACCGTGAAGGACGCTTCGTGGCTCGTAAAGGAAAACAGCAAGGACGAAAAATATCTTTACCACATAACCAGCAAGGTGGTTGACGAAAACACAAACATCATAGGCAGTGCCATAGCATTCGATTCCTGCTATTTCGATGGAAGGCATTTCTTTTCTCCATATTCGTACGAAGACCCCGAAACCGGCGAACTGAAAAGCAAGGAACTCGGTTCTGACGAAAACGACTATTTCTCGCAGGAATGGTATGTAGAGCCTAAGAAGTCGGGCAAACCGCACTGGAGCGAACCTTATTTCGATACTGGAGGCGGCGAGCAGATGATGACAACCTACAGCTACCCGATAAAGGACAGCGCGGGCAACATCTACGCCATTATCACCGCCGACATTTCGCTCGAATGGCTTTCTCAGAAAGTTGACGACATTCATCCCTACGAACATTCGCACTCGACGCTCATAAGCGCAAAGGGCAAGTACCTTTCGGCAGGCTGGCAAGCCAATCTTACCGCCGAAACAGCCTATTCCTTTGCCGAAAAGATGGACGACCCGCGCATACTTGAAATATCGAAGAACATGCTTGCCGGCGACAGCGGGACTATGCGCTATATGGTTGACAACAAGCTCAGTTTTGCCGTTTACGGACCGCTTTCCAACGGCTGGTCGATGGCTATCAACTGCGAATACCGCGATGTGCTCGAGCGTTCGTCCAAAATGCATGTGGTGCTGATTCTGGTCGGACTGATAGGCTTGCTCGTGATGTTCATAATGTGCTATTTCAAGATATGGCAGTTGACTCAGCCGATTAAGGAGTTCTCGAAATCGGCACATAGCATTGCACAGGGAAATTTCAACACACATTTCCCAGAGGTCAAGTCGGAGGACGAGATTCTGACACTGCGTGATTCGCTGGAAGAAATGCAGAAATATATTGTCTCCTACCTTGAACAGATAGAAACGGCAACCTCGGCGAAAAAGCGAATGGAAACCCAGCTGTACATCGGTCAGAAAATACAGGAAGGTATGCTTCCGAAGAATTTCCCCAACGACAGCCGATGCTCGCTCAATGCGAGGGTAGTTCCTGCCAAGGAGGTCGGTGGCGACCTGTACGACTTCACCATCAACGGCAACCGCCTTTATTTCTCGGTAGGCGATGTTTCGGGCAAGGGCGTGCCTGCAGCCTTCGTGATGGCAATTACGAGGGTGATGTGCCACCTGTTTGCCGATTTGGGACTGCCAGTTAAGGATATTGCTACTAGGATAAACAACAGCATCGCCAAGAACAACGACGCAAATATGTTCGTCACCTTGTTTTTCGGTTGCATCGACCTTGATACCAAGAAGATGGAATTCTGCAACGCAGGTCACAACCCGATAATTGTCATTCCGCCCGACGGAGAACCTTACTACCTGAAGGTCAACCCGAATATGGCGGTAGGCGTGTGGGGCGGTTTCGACTACAAGGGCGAAACCTTGGATTTGCGTCCCGGAAGCAAGCTTCTGCTTTACACCGACGGCGTAACCGAAGCCGAAAAAGCCGACAACGAGCAGTTTGGCGAGGAAAGACTTTTACAGCATATATCCGCTCCCGAATTCAAGAATCTGAATCCAGAAGAGATGGTTTCGTCAGTATTGGATGCAGTGAAGAACTTTGCTGGCGATAACGAACAGAACGACGACATCACAATTTTTGCAATAACAATATAATTAGATATGGAAGTTAAGATTGAAAAACTCGAAAATAAGACTATGGTTGTCTTGAGCGGACGGCTCGACACCACCAATGCCGACAAGTTCCAGCAGGACATTGCTCCGCTTATGCAGGGCGATGCACCAGACATCGAAATCGACTGCACCGATATGGAATACACCTCAAGCCAGGGACTCCGAATGTTCCTTATGCTCCAGAAAAGTGTGACGGCACGCAAGGGCAACCTCGTGATGCGCAATATGAAGCCCAATGTGAAGGAAGTGTTCGACATCACAGGGTTCTCGAACATAATTAGGATAATCTGATTGGCGGAAACTATTTCTAGTTTTCTGGCACTGCAGCACACTGAGCTTCGCTTGCTGCGGTGCACTGAGCCTGTCGAAGCGAGCTTGTCAAAAGGTTCCTGTGGTGTTTTGGGCGAATGCTCCTTTCATTGAAACATTCGACGAAAATTCAAATGGAATGCTGGCCTTTCAATAGTTCAACAGAAAATTTATCTCAAATCATTGTTGTCCGCTAAATTATGCGTTGTCACAATTTTTGTCTGGTTGGTGAGCCTGTCGAACCACAAAAATATGCGCCAACGCTACAAAATTAAACTTGTTTTTCTATAAATATGTAACCTCTCCGAGGTTGACATAGTCTTTTCAAAACCAAGACCACATATTTTGTTACCAATATAATAATTTGACACACTATACTTTATACGGATTTGTTGAAATTTTAGCGGACAACAATAGAAAATTATCCTCAAATCATTGAACCCTTTGAACACCGACGCAAAGCATTGCGCCGCTACAAACTTTGAACTTTGAACCTTATAACGTCCTCAACTCATCCTCCCCCTCCTAAACTCGTTGCACACTATCGCTGCCGCCATCGAGATGTTGAGCGACTCGACATGGTTGTCGTGGAATGGCGGAATGAAGAGCTTGCGTGTAATCTTGGCTTCCACCTCGGTCGAAATTCCTTTGCCCTCGTTGCCCATCACGATAAGTCCGTTTTGCGGTAAAGTCTGTGCGTAGATGTTGTCGCCTTCGAGGAAAGTGCCGAAGCAGTCCAAGCCTGTCTGCTGGCGGTAGTCGGCGATAAACTGCGGCAGGTCGGCGTAGAAGATGTTCACCCGAGTGAAGGCGCCCATTGTGGACTGTACTACCTTCGGATTGTAGAGGTCGGTACTGCCGTTGGAACAGACGATGTTGCGTATGCCGAACCAGTCGCAGATGCGGATTATGGTGCCGAAGTTGCCCGGGTCCTGCACAGTGTCGATTGCCATAGTGAGCGAATCAGACAAGTCGCTGATGTTTAGTTCCTTATGAGGAATAGCGACGGCTGCCATTATTGCCGATGCCGTGTTGAAGTTCGACAGTTTTTCCATTGTGCGCTGGTCGGTTTCGAACTTCAGGCTGCTGTCGATGTCGATTTTGTCGAGGCTTTCGGGCAGACCGACGAGCATCTTTATTTCCATCCCGGTCTTCAACACCTCTTCTATAATCTTGAATCCCTCCACCAGAAACAATCCGTGTTCCTCGCGGTACTTCTTTATTGAAAGCGAACTTAATATGCTGGCTTTTACCTTAGACAACTGCTGGTTCATTACCTAATAATTATAATGCACAAAAATAGATAAATTTTCTTGTTCTCTTTGAGCTGTTTGTGCAATAGTTTTGTAACTTTGGGCTGTCATTTTTCTTGACTCTGATTAATGGACTTCGGTGGAGGAAGGGGGAATGACATGAAGATTGTAAAAAATAGAAGTCCACTTTAATATTGAATGAAGTAAAACTTAATTAACATATTATTAATCATAGCGTTTGCTATTTATTCGAGATGCTCCGAAAATTTGGCGATTAGAAGTGCAATCACACGAATAAGTTCAGCGAACGTCCGCGTAAGCGTGGACGGAACTTATTTGTGATTGCGGGTGACGCCAAATACCTCGGAGCTCATAAGGGAAGTCCCGCTTCTTTTATGTCAGCCCCGAGATATTTGTTTGCGTACCTGCATCATCGGTAAGTGGCGAAGCTGGAAAGTAAAACGCCGATGAGTATAAACGTATCTAAACAGCATCGCGAAGACTTGCTTGATAAGATTAGGCAGATTCGCAACTACATTGCAAAAGCGCCACAAGATGCCAACACAGGAAATCTCCTGCAGTACCTTGATGAAATTACAAAGGATGTAAAGGGCAAAAAATACGGACTTGTATTTGAGCAGCATCGCGAACAGATTGACGAGACTCTCGAAACCCACCTGCCTGTCCTCGCCGAAGATAAAGACTTCTTTATTGATAATGGTGGTGAGATGAATTTTCTGATTGAAGGCGATAACCTTGCAGCGCTGAAACTTCTGGAGAAAACACACAAGGGAAAAATAGATGTGATTTACATTGACCCGCCATACAATACTGGTGCAAAAAATTGGAAATATAACAATGATTATGTCGACAAAGAGGATGGGTATAGACATAGTAAATTTATGTCATTCATGAAAGAACGTCTTGAATTAGCAAAAAAATTATTGTCCAAGGAAGGTATAATAATTTGTGCAATTGACGATTATGAGACGCATAATGTAAGAATGATTATGGATGAAATATATGGAGAACAAAATAGATTAGGTACGGTGGTCGTCGTTCATAATCCAAGAGGGCGTAATGATGATACTTTTATCGCAACGATGCATGAATATTTGTTGTTTTACGCTTTAGAATCAAATAATGCTGCCGTTGGTTTCTTCCCTATGAGTGATGAGGATAAGAAAGCGTACAATAAGAATGATGGAATTTCTGATTACAATGAAACTTCTTTTATAAGAACGGGTAATAATTCATTACGAACAGAAAGACCTGGATTATGGTATGAAATATATTATAATCCGCAAACAAATAAATTATCTCTTGAAAAAGAAACAGATAATGACATTTTGTTGTTGCCTATAAATGGTAAAAATGAAGAAAGATGTTGGAGATGGGGACCAGAAACTTTTTTAAAACAAAAAGATACAGAACTGTTTGTCAAAATGGTCAAGGGAGAATACAAGATATATAAAAAACGAAGATTAACCGATATTGAGGGAAGAAAGCCAAGAACCGTATGGACTGATTCAAAATATGATGCATCAAGTAATGGAATAATGATGTTGCAAAAAATATTTGGAGGAGAGAATCCTTTTCCCTACCCGAAATCTTTATATGCAGTTTCGGATGCTATATATATATCATCAAAACAATCCTCCACCATCCTCGATTTCTTTGCTGGTTCAGGAACAACAGGGCACGCCGTGCTGAAACTCAATGCCGAAGATGGTGGTAAGCGCAAGTTTATCCTTTGTACCAACAACGAAAATAATATTTGCCGCGATGTTACTTACGAGCGATTGAAAACCGTAATCACTGGCAAACGCAAGGATGGAAGCGATTACAATGAACATTACAATGCATCTCTCAAATACTACAAAATAGATTTTGTTCCTATTAGCGAACAGCTTTATTATGAGTATGCCGATGAATTGCTGTTGCACATCCGTGAACTTGTGGAATTGGAAAACGGCATCAATTTCAATGGCAACAGCGAAATAGCAATTGTACTTACCGACAAGGAAATGGACGATTTTGTATCACAGCCAAACAATACAGCCCATATCCTGTACCGAGGACACAATGTGCTGCTTAGCGACGAACAGGAACAATTCCTGCAATCGCACAACATACAAGTAAATGTGATTCCCGACTATTATTACAACGAATTAAATAGATAAATTATGCAACTTACCGAATTCCAATTAAATACAATCATAGCCTTAAAAGAGGCTATGGCAGACGACAAGCGCGATATAGTTCTGAAAAGTCCAACAGGAAGTGGCAAGACAATCATACTCACCCACTTTATGGACGAATATTGCAAAAGCGTTCCAAATATTGTGTTCATCTGGCTCACACCTGGCAAAGGCGACCTTGAAGAGCAAAGCAAGGCAAAGATGGACAAGTACATACACAATGCACAGACGAAACTGCTCGCAGATGTGATGACTTCTGGTTTTGCCGAAAACGACTGTTGCTTCATTAATTGGGAAAAGCTTACCAAGAAAGGAAACAACGCACTAAAGGAAGGCGAACGCAAGAATTTTCTTGAACATATTGAAACCGCGCAAAACAATGGTTTGCTGTTTAAAATCATTGTCGATGAAAGCCATCAGAACGACAGCGTAAAAGCCAACGAAATACTTGAATATTTTAAAACAGACAAAATTATTCGTGCTTCTGCCACGCCCAAAGGTTATACAGATGCAATCCTAATAGAAGTGGACGAAGCCGATGTAATAGCTTCTGGATTAATAAAGAAACTTTTAGTTATAAATGAGGAGTTTGCGCAGACCGAAGATGTAAAAGACCAAATAGACTTTCTATTGGAAAGAGCATTGTTGAAGCAGCGTGAACTTTCATCCACTTTTATGGGGTATGGCACTTATGTTAATCCTTTAATTATAGTACAGTTGCCGAACAAAAATGATGTATTGTTGGAACAAGTGGAAAACTGGTTCGAAAAAAAACAGATTACCTACGAAAATGGTTCGTTGGCTATTTGGTTGAGCAACAAGAAAGAAAATCTTGACGATATTGAAAAAAATGATGCACAACCTATTGCTGTTATTATTAAGCAAGCTGTTGCCACTGGTTGGGATTGTCCACGCGCTCATATCCTTGTGAAACTGCGCGACAACATGAACGAAACGTTTGAAATACAAACCATTGGCCGCATTCGTCGTATGCCCGAAGCCAAACATTACGAAAATGATTTGCTCGACCGTTGCTATCTATACACTTTAGATGAAAAATTCACCGAAGGAGTACAAACTTCATTGGGCAAGGGCGCATTGAATGCTGCAAAATTGTATCTAAAGAAGACACATATAAACTTTACGCTTCAAGGAGAATACAAGTCCGATTTAACGACAACTGCTCGCGACAGCCGTCAAGCTTTGGATGCAATTGCAGCGTATTATGCAAAGACTTACAATACCGATATAGATTACAAATCTAACATAACGAGATTGGAGACAATTGGTTACGATTTTTCTGTAGATGTTGTCAGACATACGGTTTCTGGGGATATTCGTAGGCTTAACAAGGAAGAATTTGACAAATTGAATGAGATCCGTTTACGCGAACCATTGGACACTCATAAGCACGGGCGCGAATTCCATCACGAAATAGCTAACATAGGCTTGAAAATCGGACTTACATACGACCAGATGAATGTAATTGTTCGCAGACTATTCGGAGAAAAGGATAAGAACAAGGAACGAATTTTAGAATTGAAAATAAGGAATTTATATGCTTTTGTAATAAACAATGCCAACCGACTCCGATATGATATTCTGCAGGCTATGGCTGTTAACTTACAGCAATTGGCAATACCAGCAGCCGACCAAATTGCTACATATACTTTTAAAATTCCGCAGAAGGTTGTTTTCACATACGATAGCAAGGCGAAGAACCAAATGTTAATGTCAAAGAATGTATATGTTGGGTATCTGGCATCTGCCGAGCCGCGTTCCGATTCAGAGCGTTCATTCGAGAAATACTGTGAAGCAAGCGATTCTGTAAAATGGTTCTACAAAAATGGTGACAAGGGTAGCGAGTATTTTTCTATTGTCTATACCGACAATTTAGGGAAGCTAAAATCTTTCTATCCAGATTACATTGTAGGTTTGAAAAATGGCGAGGCATGGATTATTGAAACCAAAGGCGGATTCGACCGTACTGGCAAGAGTGAAGACATTGACATTTTCTCTCCCAAGAAATTTGAGGTTCTAAAAGATTATTTGGATAAGCATAACTTAAAAGGCGGATTCGTGCGAATGGATAAGCATAGTCAGGAACTTTGCATTTGTACTGAAGAATATTCAGATGACATACATAGCGACAAGTGGAAGTTGCTGAAAGATGTTTTTTGTGATTAATCAAGGCGGAACTCCACTCCGCCTTTTTTGCACAAAAATCCATTTGCTCTTCCAAAATTAATTAAACTACTTGCCGATGAATTCTTATGCACTATGACATTTTGATTGCCGCACAGTTCGATGACAGGAGACAATAAGACAAACCAACATACTGCTAAATATAATTTCGACAGCGTGAAACCCTTACAGGGTTAATTCCAATTGTTTGATGCTTTTCTATTGCCATGCAACCTCTACGAGGTTTTGAATTTATTGTAAAACCAGAAATCCATATCCCTTGCCCGTTAGAGCATACATATCAATAAAATACATATATACACAAACGATAACCCCGTAGGGGTTTCATCCATTTCTCATAATATTACTCTTGTCCTTCGGGATTTGCAACCTTTAGTTCACTGCCAAGGCAGTAATCCTCTTGCTATCTTAAACGCAAACAGAAGTTGCTGAATATCAAGATTTTCGACTTGCTAAACATTATTATTTTTTTAATATTTGATGTTATACCATGAAATAATTTTATTTTTTCTGATGTTATAACATTAAAAAATAGTCATCTTTCGGGATTTGCAACTATGTCCTTCTGGATTTGTACTCCCGAAGGCTAGAATATGAGGATTTGCAACCTTTAGCTCACTGCAAGGCAGTAATCCTCTTGCCCGTTAGGGCATACATATCAATAAAACAAACTAATAACCAGTCGTTTACCCCGTAGGGGTTTCATCCAATCTGCTGAAAAATATCTTGTCCAACTGCATTTTCTTTGCACCAAAAAATCGTCTATATACAGAAAACTTTTAATCAAAAATCGTCTGTGTAGAGAAAAATATTTGCAAAAATTTTTCTGTCCAGAGAAAAGTTTTTACCTTTGTGGCGATGAAATTTTAATTGAAAGGACAGCGGTATGGAAAGTGTTTACAGAATATCGGCACAACTTGTTGAGAAGACATCGCTCGACATCATTAGGTATATCTTCAACGAGATACAATGGGAAGACAGACTTATAGGAATTAAGGGTGCGCGGGGCGTTGGCAAGACGACCATAATGCTGCAATACATAAAGTCGAAAGTTGCCGACAGGCGGAAAGCCTTGTATGTTTCGCTCGACAACATCTGGTTTTCGGCGCATACCTTGTTCGAACTTGCCGACTACCACGCTGCGCACGGTGGCGAGTATCTTTTCCTCGATGAGGTTCACAGGTATCCCAACTGGTCGGTGGAAATCAAGAACATCTACGATTCTTTCCCCGATATGCACATAGTGTTCACCGGCTCGTCGCTGCTCGAGATTGACAATTCCATTTCCGACTTGTCGCGGCGGTGCGTGATTTACGAGTTGCGGGGGCTGTCGTTCAGGGAGTTCCTGAACTTCGAGGGCGAAAAGTTCAGCGAGGTGTATTCGTTGCAGGACATTATGAAGTCGCACTACGACATTGCCACGCAGATTTCCGCCAGATGCAAGATTTTGCCCAAGTTCGAGAAGTATCTCAAGCGGGGCTACTATCCATACTACAGGGGTTGCTCCGAAATCACCTATCTGACGCGGGTGCAGCAGGTTGTCAATACTATTATCGACTACGACATTCCCGCCGTCACCGAAATAGAGTACGCATCGCTGAAAAAGGCCAAGCAGTTGCTTGTGATTCTGTCGGAAACGGTTCCTTATACGCTCAACATACAGTCGCTTTGCACGATGATGCAGATTGGCAGAAACCAGCTTATGCGGCTTTTCGACTTGCTTGACAGGGCTGGGGTGATACGGATGCTGTATGCCGAGGACAGGGGCTTGAAGCAGCTTGTGAAGCCCGAAAAGATTGTTTTTGGAAATACCAACATTATGGACGCACTGTCATGTAAGGCAGAGACTGGCACTATACGCGAAACCTTCTTTGCCAACCAGCTTTCGGCAGCGAACCGCATAATTATGCCACAGAAGGGCGATTTCCTTGTCAACTCTACATATCTTTTCGATGTTGGCGGGCACGGCAAGGGCTATAGGCAGAAAAGCGGAGTGAAGGACAGCTTTGTGGTTGCCGACGGCATAGAAATCGGCATCGACAACAAGATTCCGCTGTGGTTGTTTGGAATGATGTACTAGAAGGGGCTAAAAGGCTCGCAGACGAGAAGGCTAAAAGGCTGAAGCCTTTCCTATTCCACCGTTACCCTTATTCCCGTGCTATGGCTAGTATATTCGGGTGCGTACATGCTCTGGATAGTCGTTATGCCATTCGAGAAGTTGCCCTTCTGAGTAGCGATAACCTGATACTCAAACACGTAGGTGCCCTTTGGAAGAATATCGATGAAGAAGTTTACCGATGCATCCTTTATCGACTGGTAGTAGCCCAGCGAGTGCTTGAACCTGTAGCCCGAAAGTTTTTCGGTAGGCTCGAAGGCTGCGGCACGCATATCCTTCAGGTGGACATACTCCATATTGCGGTCAACTTCGATTTCGATGCGGACTGTAACCTTGTCGCCGACCTTGAGGTTGGCATTCTTCTGCGTAATCGGTACAATCACCTCCTTGCCGTTCTCCACACGGTTGACGAACAAATCCTTGCGAATCTTCAGCGGTGTGTCCTCGAATCCCTTTATCTTGTCGATATCCTCGTAGTACTGCCAGTAGATGCTTCCCCAAGCCACGGTACTATCAGCCTTGGTGACCGAAACTTCGCTCCACGAACTTTCTATCTCGTCATTCTTCCAAGCCTTCTTGTAGTAGCCGGTGCCGTCCTCGGTCTTTTCGGTGGCAAGGTCGATGGTCTTGTCGCCAAGGGTGATTGTCGGGTAGTCGGTTTCGGAGAGAATGCTGGTGCCATCGAGCAAAAGCGCATAAACGGCTTCGGCGGTTGCCTTGGTGGTCTTCCAGCGATTGGTCTGCTTCTGCTTCAACAGCCATACTTTCATATCGTTGACATCTTGATTTTCACCAAGTTCGTCGAACAACTCAATAAGCAACGACTGAGTCTCGATACCGCTGTTGTACCAGTACCATCCGCGTTCCAAATCCCAGTACATACCGAGTTCTTCGCTATGCTGCGCGTATTCCTTGAGCGATGCAACTATCGCCTTTACGGTTGCGGTGCGTCCGCTACGCTGCATTGCCAAGGCAAGCATTCCGCGCATATAGAAGCCCCAGTCTTGCCAATCCCTCTCGCCAAGCTTCATATAGGCATCGAAAACCTTCTGCGTTGACTTGTCCATCGGGTATTCCTTCAGGAAGAAAGAACGTACATATAGATAATGTATCTGAGTGTAACCCAGGGCTATATCACTAAACTTTTTCTGCAACTCGTAAATTTTCTCAATTTCGCGGTCGGTGTACTTTATTGCCTTCTTAATCATGCCTTCCATCGACGAGTCGGGGAACTTTACGCCAAGTTTCTGCAGATGTCCGTAGTTTCCAACAATGTGCTGGGTGACATACAGATTATCGTCCATTCCCTCGAACCACGGCCAGCCGCCGTTTGCCTTCTGCATCTTCGAGAGCTTTTCGGTAGCCTTGCGGGTTTCGGCTTTTATGCGGGCGAGGTCGAACAGCACGCCAATGTTCTGCTTGTCCTCGGCTTCGTCCTTGGCATCGAGGAGCCATGGCGAATTTTCGAGAAGTACCGATTTCAGTTCCTCGTTGCGCTGCAGGTTCGATTTCAGAGCTTCGGCATCTGCGCCCTTCCACTTGTTGAACATTTCCTCAATCTTCTTATCGGAATTTGCAACGTGCGACGCAATGAGGTTGGAATAAATGCGCGAGAAAGTCTGTTCGGCGCACTCGTAGGGATATTCCATCATATACGGCAATGCAAGCACAGCGTACCATGCGGGATTCGGTGTAAATTCGAGCGTGTATGAGTAGTTTTCGAGCGACTTCGACTTGTTGTTCTTCATCGAAGCGAAGGAGAACTTTGTTGTTCCAGCGCGACGCACAGGCAAAGGCATTGTCTCGGTGACCATCATGCGGTTGGTGAGTATCGGCAGAACCTTTTCCTCGCCGTCGGAATGTCCACCGCCAACAGCAACTATGCGAACCGAAACCGTTCCAATGCTCATCGGAACCGAAACTTTCCATTCCACCGAGGTGTTGCGGTTTGCATCGGCAGTGAACAAAACCACATTGCTGCTCAAGAATTTAGCGGTAATATCCTCGGAATTTTCGGTGCTGATGAACTCGATTCTCGCCTTGCCGTTGATTTGGTTTTCGGTGAGGTTGGCGATTTTAGCCGAAATGTAAATTTCGTCACCTTCGCGCAGGAAACGCGGTAGATTTGGCGTTACCGAAACTTTCTTCTGGGTGACTATTTCGGCACTGATATGGTCGGTTTTCAAGTCCTTGGTGTGGGCAAGTCCGAACACATTCCAGCGCGTAAGACTTTCGGGCATTGTGAAGTTAATATATACATTGCCATCCTTGTCGGTGCTAAGGTCCGAAACGAAATATGCCGTCTCGTTGAAGTTGGTGCGCACTTCGGCATTGTCGAAGGCTTCGCTTTCCTCTTCCGAGATTTCCTCTTCTAGCACAGCATTATCGGCAAGCATTATGTCATCTTCTGTTGAAACCAGCATGGCTTCCTCCTCTACAATTGCTCCGCCAGCCTCTTTTGCCCTTGCATTGTACAGTCTTGTCGAATATTCGCGCTTGTAGGCTGTGTAATAGACATTGAGCGCACTGAAGAAATACGGCGTAGGATATGGCGTGTAGGTGTATTTGCTTGACGGATAGGTGTAGAAGCGGCGGTCGCTGCTAGTGCTTCCAAAACCCTTATAGTCGAAGTTGTTCTTCATCGAATTCGACGTATAGGGCCAGAAATACCAGCTGTGCGGCTTGTACGAGTCAAGCGAAGCATCATAGACGGTGGCTGCAAGTTCGGCTTCGACAGGCTTGCCGAACTTGTCCGAAATCTTCATCTGCCACGATTCCTCGGAGCCTGGCAAGGTCTTGTCGCGGAAGGTTACAAGCTTGATGTCAAGTTGCTTGTTGATGCGTGAAACGCTTATGGTCTTGCTATCCTTGAATACTCGTCCGTGGCGCACAAAAATAGCTGTTACAAACACATCACCGTAGCATTCCTCGGTAATCGGTATTTCGATGCTCTTGACTTCGTTGCTAAGCTTCAGGCTCTTGATGTCGAGTGCGCCCTTGCCAATCTGTATGGTGTAGAATACGGTAACATCGCTGAACGACGAGCCGAACTTCACCTGTACCTTGTCGCCTACCTTTGCCGATGTTTTCGACAATGTGAAGTACGATGGCATCGGGTAAGGCATCTTGTCCGACGTCTTGTCGGCAATGCGGAAGTTTGATGTGTCGGTGATTTCGTTGCCGGCCTTGTCCTTGGCTTTCATAATTATGCGGTACGAACCGGTCGTGAATTTCACTTTTTTGCCAATGGCGATTGGCGTGGTGTCGGCAGTGTTTACCGAGCCTTTCATTATCGACGATACTATCTTTCGGTTATCGAGCGTATTTTCATCGCCGTAGCCGAGTGCGGGGCAGAGTTTTTCCCATTCCTCGCGGCTGTACATCTGCATATCGGCGGTCTTGAGTCTTGCCACGGTTGCGTGCGACGGCTCCTCGAGCTTGAAGATTTCGTACTCGACGGTTGCATCAATGTGGCTACCCGAAATGTTTTCGCTGTAAATCTTAAATTCCTTGAAATTAGCAAGTTCCTCTACATCCGCAATGCTGTTCGAAATCCAGAGCGACTGGCGCGAAATGCTGAAAGTCCTTTCCATGGTGTGCGATTCGCCGTTGATGTCGGCAACAACCGCATTAATCTTGTAGCGGTTTACGTCGCTGAAGCACTGCTTTGCCACGAAACTTATAGTAAACTCACCGTTCTCATCGGTCTTGACGGTGCCGCTGGCGAGAAGTTTCTTTTCGTTGCTATCCGACCTCCACCAGTAGCGTGAATACGACGAGCAGTTGACGGTGAAGTTCACCTCGGCATCGCTTACGGGAACGCCCGAATAGCTCTTAGCACGTCCATTGATGCTTACCGAGTCGCCAAACGAAACCTCATCGGTTATGTAGTCCATTTCCATCTCGAAAGTCGGACGCTTGTATTCCTCGACACTAATGCTTTCGTTACCCGATGAATAATTGAAACCACGTGCTTCGATGTGGAAAATGCCTGTAAGCACATTTTCGGGAATCTTGATTTCGCCGTGTGCGCTGCCGTACTGGTTGGTCTTGAGCACGACTTCACCGATTTCCTGATAGTTTACATCCGAAATGACCACACGGACACTATCGTCGGGAACAACGCTGAAATTATTGTCCATTCCGCGGTATTCTATAACCTTGAAGTAAACGCTCTGTCCGGGACGGTAAATTGCCCTATCGGTGAGAATCTTGATTCGTGCGCGCTCATATTCCTTCGAATCCTGCTGGTAGTATCCGTAAGCCGAGAAGCACATATCGTCGTTGTCCTTTTTCAAGGAAATAGAAGTGTTGTAGCTGTTTTTCTTTGGCTCGAAACTGAAAATACCGTCGGCACCGGTTTCGGTTGTGAGTATGGTTTCGGTCTTTTCGTAGGTGCGATTTGTAACTTTCACCTTTACCTTGTCGATAGGTTTGCCCGAATTCCTGTCAACGACCATATATTTGCCGTCGTCGATGCGAAGCAGTGCAAAGCGCGAAACGGTGAGCAAGGTGTAGCTTTCGATTCTAGTGCTATCGCTTTCGGCAAACACGATGTAGAAGCCAGTAGGCAAGCCCTTTTCAACATAGTAGGTGCTGTGGGTCGAGTAGTCGTTGGCATCGGGAAGATTTATCGTACCTTCGGTAACAGCCTTATTTGTGTAGTATTTGTTGATAGTAGCCGTGTTGGAGTTGAAACTGTCGTAGGTTGAAGCATTGTCCGATACCTTTACGACCTTGATTTTTGCGGTCTTGGTATTTTCGTACTCGATGTAGAGCGGAATATTTTCGTTGGGATAAGTTACCTTGTCGGACGATATGTGTATTGCAGGGAAGGTGATTCTCGAGAGCAGGTTCGAGCAGTAGGTTATGTACTTGCTGTCCTTGTACTCTTCGATGGTCGAGCGGAGCAAGTTCACAGCTTCCACACGGTCGGCAGACGACTTTTCCGACAATTGTTCGGCAATCTCGGTGTTGATGAAAATCACGGTTTCGTTGCCCTTGTATTTCTTTGCGGCATCGGTGTAAAGATTCATTACAATGTCGTTCTTTCCGCCCTGCTTGCCGGCGATGTATTTGATGCGTTGGAAGTCGGTGAAAGCATACGCGCTGCTGCTTGGCGGGTTCTGCTTCATAATCTGCTGCATGAAGTATAGGCTTGCCATTTCGGTATTCTCGTCGCTGTCGGGAATTTCCATCCGTGTGAAATCGTCGGCAGAGCAGAAGAAACTGTCGTCGAGGTTGGAGCGTGTGTAACGATAGAGCTTTGCGAGCTGCTCGGTAATGCCGTATGCAAGTTCGTCGTATAGAGTTGGATAGAAATCGTTGTCGGTGCAGTTGTCGCTGAAGAATTCCTTGTAGTCGTTAGCTGCGACATTCTTGAGTTCGGCATTGAGCGCGAGCTTGTACTTGCCGATGATAATCTTCATAAACTCGTTCTTGTCGTAGAACTCGAGGCGCGAACCTTTCTTGTCGGCCGAGTCGCTCACTGCCGAGCGCGAATCAATCTGGTAGCGGTTGCGCGAGTAGTAGTTCTGATACGACGCGCCCAACAGGAAATTGCAGAGGTGCTTGCCTGTTCCCGACAGTTTTTCGGCTTGTTCCTCAAGGAAATCGACAGATTTCAGGCTGCCGTCCTGCGAAGCCTCGACGAGAAACTTAATCTTGTAAGTTATGGCTTTAATCTGCTGGTAGTCGTCCTTGTCGGCAACTGCCATGTCCAAGATTTTCTCAACCTTTTCGAGTGCTGTCTTTGGCAAATCCTTGTATTGAGCCTCGGAAACTTCCTTCCAAAGCTTATTGTACTTGTCGTCGGTTGTCTGTGCAAATGCCGAAAAGCCGATGACGGCTAAAATGATTATGGCTACTATCTTTTTCATCGCGCAATGTTTTTTCTGTTAAAACGCAAAGTTAGGTAAAATATTTTGATACTGGCAATTATGATGCCAATCAGATTTTATAATGTTCTTTCCGTAAATTTTTCAAAAAAAACACATCAACTAAATCAATAAAAAACATAAATTTGCAGTATGGACATAACGTGGGATTTTATACTTCGCATTTTTGTGGCGGCTATGCTTGGCGGTGCCATCGGTCTTGAACGTGAATATCGCGCCAAGGAAGCAGGTTTGCGCACTCATTTTCTTGTGGCTATGGGCTCTGCATTGTTTATGATTGTGTCGGCATACGGTTTCGACGGCATAAAACTTGGCGAGGAACAGCGCTGGGACGTTGCACGAATTGCCGCACAAGTGGTTACCGGCATAGGTTTCATAGGTGCAGGAACTATAATATTCCACAAAAGCGAGAACGTTATCAGAGGACTTACCACTGCCGCAGGAGTGTGGGTTACTGCCGCAATAGGCCTTGCCTGTGGCGGGGGAATGTATATTCTGGCAATTGTGGCGACAGCCTTGGTGCTAATCGGACTCGAGGTATTCGGACTGCTTATAAGATGGCTCACTAAACGCCGCAAGAGGAAACTTGAAGAGCAAATAAAGAATAACAGGCTGGAAAAGAAATAGGTGAATGGTTTTCATTCCGCAAGACAGAACGAACAGCATAAGGTACGTTGCGTGTGTGTTCGTTTATGCGGAATGCTTTCACTAAACGTAGTGAGCAACATTTAGTTCGGCAAAGCCAATCTCCTTGTATATTGCCGCACTTCGACATGCTCAGTGAGCGGCGTACAAACGCTCCCGTTCCGTATCACGTTATTGTTTCAACTTGTATATAATTACATAAAATAACATTATTGTCCGCTAAATTGTGCGTTGTCACAATTTTTGTCTGGTTGGTGAGCTTGTCGAACCACAAAAATATGCGCCAACGCTTCAAAAATACATATTCTTCTATAAATATGTATTGGTGTCCGCTAAAAAATCGAACAATACATATAATCACAACATACATTATCAGTTGTTTAGATGGTGATATTAATAAGGGGCTTGTCATTTCGGAAACTAGTCGTAACACGCGATACGGAACGGGGAGCGTTGTGAAGACTGCTATCCGAAATCTCCCACAATATTACTAATCAAGGAGATTCCGCATAAGCGAGTTCACACGACACGTTCCTTAGTCGGTTCACTCTGCTTTGTGGAATGACGATTCACTTTTTAGCGAACAATAATAAATCCAAACAAATGTGTAAACACGTATATGGTTGCAAATAAAGAAAGGTGCACCGTAATGGCACACCCTTCACAAAGCAATATGAAAAAGTCTTTTTACTTCTCTGGAACAAGGCGAACCTTTACGTAGCTGTCGAACTTGAAGTACTTTTCAGCAGCCTTTGTCATCTGTGCCTTGTTGATGCCGTTGATGCGGGCATCTTCGCCATTTGCCTCTTCGGGAGTGATGTCACCCTCTACAAGGTCAATTACAAGGTTTCTCCAGTATCTGTTTTCCTTGACTTCGGTTTCGTGTTCACGTTTCTTCTTTTCGATAACCTTTGCAATTTCATCGTCGCTGATGTCACCCTTCTGGATTGACTTTATAACGCCGAAAATCTTTTCCTTGAGTTCCGGTTCTCTTGCAGGGTCGCAGCTGTAGAAAATCTGAACAGCGTATCTTCCAGTCGGCTTGTTATTAGTAGCAGGATATGCACCTATAGAATATACACCGCTTTCCTTTTCGCGAATCTGTTCGAGGAGCTTGGTGGTGAGAATCTTGCAGATAGCATCGATTTCGGTGTTGTTCTGAGCATTGTATTCAAAGTCGCCGTGGAACATTATGATTTCTATACACTTGTCGTCCTTGCCTTTTCTGACATCCTTTTCTACGCCACCCTTTGGAGGACGGATTCCGAGGTCAACGAAAGTTTCTGTACGTTCAACCGTTTCGAGCGAGCCCAAGTACTTTTCAATCATCGGTTTTGCCTTCTTAGCATCGATGTTGCCAACAAAGTAGAAAGTGAAGTTGCACGGGTCGTTGAAACGCTGTTTGTAGAACTTGCTCATATTCTTGAAGTTAACTTCGTCAAGCATAGCTGGAGTCATAGGTTTGCGGTATTCGCTGTAGTTTGCCATAATCCACCTCATCGAATCCTGCCATACGCTCTGCGGGTCGAGGCTTGCATTTTCGAGCATACCCTTCTGCTTTTCGACATACGACTTGAAAGCATCTTCGTTGAACTTAGGCTGTGTGAAATAAGCATTTACGAGTTCGAGCATTGTCTCAAATCCTTCAACGTCGCAACTGCCGGTGAATCCTTCTTCGGTTTCACCAATGTAAGGAGAAACGCGTGCATTCTTGCCCGAGAGGTATTTCTGTAGTTCGGTTGCATCATAGTTTCCAAGACCGCTTTCGTCCATAACATCAGTTATGCACTGAACAGTGAGAGCGTCCTTTGCATTGTACTTCGAGTAACCGCCGTCGCTCTTTGCAGTCATTGTGATTTCGTCGGCCTTGAAGTCAGTGTGCTTGATAACAACCTTAACACCATTGCTCAAAGTCCATGTTTCGTAACCGAACTGCTTGTTTGCAGCCTTCTTTGAAACCTTTCCCTTTGCTCCGAGAGCATCGACGAGAGGCTTGTCGGCAACCTTGTCAACGTAAGGTTCGGTTCTGGTCTGGTTTGCATCCTCGAAAGCCTTTCTAATCTGAGCTTCGGTCGGAATCTTGAAACCGTCCTTTTCGGGAGCCGTAACGAATACCACGCAGTTGTCGTCAGTAATCATTGTTGATGCATAGTTGTTGACTTCTTCGAGAGTTATTTCGGGGATGTACTTGTTGTAAAGCTGGTGTTCGTATTCAGCGCTCATAAAAGCAGAGTGAGGTGGCATAAAGTTGGCCTTGTATTCGTTGATGAAGCTTTCCGACTTCTGCTTGTCGCGTTCGTTGTACTGCTTTTCAATCATCTTCAGGATGTCCTTCTTTGCGCGGTCGAGTTCGGTCTGTGTGAATCCGTGTTGAATCATTCTCTGGTTTTCGGTTGCAAGAACCTTTACTGCGTTTTCAATCTTGTCGTTCTGCAATACAGCAAGGTTCATAAATGCATCCTTTCCGCCCATAAATGGGGAATATGCGCCAAATGCCTGTACGAAAGGCGGATTTGGAGATAATGCTATTTCGGAGAAACGAGCAACAAGCATTTGCGACATAAGCGTTGAAACCATATCGCGACGAGCATCGGCTACAGTAACGGTCTTAGCCTGCGGGTGCTTGTAGAAAACATAAACCATAGTTGCAGGGCATTCGGGGTCGCTCGAAAGCTTTACAACGGTTCCCTTTTGGTCGGGAATGATTTCGGTTGGACGTGGTTTTGGATTTTCCGGTTTTGGAATCTGCGAGAATTGCTTCTTTACGCGTGCTTCCATGTCGGCAGGGTCGAAGTCACCAACAACGATGACAGCCATAAGGTCGGGACGATACCAAGTCTTGTAGAAGTCCTTTATTACCTTCGGGTCGAAGTTGTCAACAACTTCCATAAGACCGATTGGCAGACGTTCTGCATACTTTGAACCGTTGAAGACAGCGGTAAGCATATCGTTTTGCAGACGAGTCTGTGCACCCTGGCTCAAGCGCCATTCCTCGTGGATGACACCGCGTTCGTCGTTAATCATGTCGTCGTCCATCGTAAGTTCGTGAGCCCAGTCGTAAAGTACGAGCAAGCCCTTGTCGATGAATTCGCTGTTGTCGGTCGGAACCTTGATGCCATATACGGTTTCGTCGAACGAAGTGTAAGCATTAACCTCGCTACCGAACTGCATACCTATTGATTCCATGTAGTTTACGAGTTCGTTCTTGTTGAAGTGTGTACTTCCGTTGAACGCCATGTGCTCGGTAAAGTGAGCCAAACCGCGCTGTTCCTCGGTTTCGAGAACCGAACCAGCATACACGGCAAGCGTGAGTTCTGCACGGTTTTCGGGAATTGGGTTCTGTCTAATATAATAGGTAAGCCCGTTGTCGAGTTTGCCTACGATTACCTTAGGGTCGTTTGGCAACTTGTCGGAAAGTGCCATTCCCTGTGAAAATGCTGCTCCTATGCCTAACAACAGTGCGAACAGCAAAAGTGTGAATTTTTTCATCTGTATCTAATTTTTAAATTTTCTGGCAACAAAAATAGTTGATAATATTTAATGTCAACGTGAAAGATTTCTTAAACTATCGGCGCTGACTAGCTGCACCTGCTCAATGACATTGCCTTTCTCGTATATTACTTTTAGTGCTTCGGTGCCGTCTTCGAGATAGAATGTCCAGATACCTTCGGCGGTGTCGTTGACATACTTCTTGGTATATTGCACTTGTCCGTTTACATAATACACGTTGTTTTCACCGTTGCGCAGTCCGTGCGAGTAGTCGCCGACGCTCCATATTTTTCCGCAGTCGTACCAAGCCTTCCAGCGACCGTCGCGAAGGTTGTTGCTGTCGAGCGGACCTTCCATGCAGATACTACCGTTCTTGTAGTAGCGTTTTTCGTACTTAGGCATAGTGGTGTCGGCCTTGTCGTAGAACCTGATTCGGCGAGTTTCACCACTGTCGAAAGTATCGGTTACGGAATATTCGTAAACTGTTGCAAGTGTGTCGGTTGCGAGCACTGCAGGAAGCGGTTTTTCTTCTGTTCCACTGCACGATAATAGTATGTATGCAGTTGCGAATGAGAGAATGATAAGTAATTTATTCATTTGTCGTTTTTTCTTTTGAAACGCACCATGGTGCGTTTTTATATTTCATTTTCCAAATAATTCAGAGTGCGTACCAAGTCGGACCAATTCTATGATATTATTTTCTATTCACTGCCTCCTCGATTGCAGCTTTTGTAACCTCGTTAGGTTCGTTATAAACAACGTCGAGCAGAACGCTTTCCACATAGTTGTTGAGAGAGCGGTTTTCACGGGCGGCATTGCGCTTCAAACCTTCTAGAAGGTCTGCACGCAAACGGAAAGATGCAGGTTGTCTAACTATTGTTGCTTCCATAGTAATATTATTTGTAATACTTTTAATTGCAAAAATAACGCAACTGTATTACACTGCAAAATTTTTATTGGACTGGAAACAAAAAATCCCCTGCAATGAGGGGATTTTTAATAAGTCATTGTTTTTCATTACATCAACTGTCTCAACAGATTCTTGATGTCGCACTTTTCGGTAACAATGCGCTCGATGTCGTCGATTGAAACGCGCTCCTGCTCCATGGTGTCGCGATGACGGAGAGTTACGGTGCCATCTTCTGCCGACTGATGGTCAACGGTGATGCAGAACGGTGTTCCAATTGCATCCTGACGACGATAACGCTTTCCGATGGAATCCTTTTCCTCGTACTGGCAGTTGAGGTTGAGTTTCAGGCGGTTCATAATCTTTTCGGCCAACTCAGGCAAACCGTCCTTCTTAACCAACGGCAATACGGCAACCTTTACAGGAGCCAACGGAGCAGGAATACGAAGCACTACGCGGGTTTCGTCGCCGATCTGCTCTTCGCAGTATGCCGACGAGATAATCGACAAGAACATACGGTCGAGACCGATTGAAGTTTCAACCACATACGGAGTGTAGGCTTCGTTGGCTTCGTTGTCGAAGTACTGGATTTTCTTGCCCGAGAACTGCTGGTGCTGCGACAAGTCGAAGTTGGTACGCGAGTGGATACCTTCGATTTCCTTGAATCCGAACGGGAAGTCGAACTCGATGTCGTAGGCTGCATTGGCATAGTGAGCCAGCTTGTCGTGCTTGTGCCAACGGTACTTGTTGTCGCCCAGGCCGAGAGCCTTGTGCCATTTCAAGCGTTTTTCGCGCCACTTCTCGAACCATTCAAGTTCGGTACCCGGCTTTACGAAATACTGCATTTCCATCTGCTCGAATTCACGCATACGGAAAATGAACTGACGGGCAACAATCTCGTTGCGGAAAGCCTTACCTATTTGTGCGATACCGAAAGGAATCTTCATACGACCGGTCTTCTGTACATTGAGGTAGTTGACGAAAATACCCTGAGCCGTTTCGGGACGCAGATAAATGGTATTTGCACCTTCGGCAACCGAACCCAACTTGGTGTCGAACATAAGGTTGAACTGACGGACTTCTGTCCAGTTCTTGGTTCCCGAAATCGGGCAGACAATGCCTTCGTCGATGATTATCTGGCGTATGCCGTCGAGGTCGTTGTCTTCCAAAGCCTTCACGAAGCGAGCCTTCACGGCGTCCATCTTTGCCTGATAGTCGAGCACGCGCTGGTTGGTGCTGCGGAACTGCTCCTCGTTGAATGCCTCGCCGAAACGCTTGCGAGCCTTCTCTACTTCCTTGTTTATCTTGTCGTTGAACTTTTCGATATGGTCTTCGATAAGGACATCGGCGCGATAGCGTTTCTTAGAGTCCTTGTTGTCGATTAGCGGGTCGTTGAATGCATCCACGTGTCCCGAAGCCTTCCATATTGTCGGATGCATGAAAATTGCCGAGTCGAGACCAACAACTTCCTCGTTAAGCTGAACCATAGCCTTCCACCAATATTCCTTGATGTTGTTCTTGAGTTCAACGCCATTCTGTCCGTAGTCGTAAACAGCGCTCAGTCCGTCGTACAGTTCCGACGACTGGAATATGAATCCGTATTCTTTGCAATGCGATACGATTTTTTTGAATAAATCTTCCTGTGTCATGTTATGTTGTTTTTAATAGTTTCTGGGTTTCTATGTTTCTAATAGTTTCTATGTTTCACGTTTCTGGGTTTCTAATAGTTTCTGTGTTTCACGTTTCTAGGTTTCTAATAGTTTCTATGGTTTTAATAGTTTCTGGTTTGGTTATTTTTTGAATTTTAGACCTTTGATTTCGGAGTCCTTTAGATACTTGATAAAGTTATAAATTGATTGTGCTTCGTCTATGCAACGCTGTCGGTACTGATTGTAAGTTTCTTCGTCTATATACTCAATATCAAAAGCTCTTGCCAATTGACTCCTAACTTCTGCGCACGATGCTTTAGCTATATACAAGAACTGTAAAAATTCCTTACTTCCATCTCTTTCAAAGCCTTCGGCAATGTTGTCCATAATAGAACCTGCTGCCGACCGGATTTGAGAACAAAATCTATAATCCACTTTAAACTTATCTGTATTGGTTATAAAATATATGTCCTTTGACAAAATGCGAGCATCCTGCCAAATTCTCAAATCTTCAAAATCCGTTATCGTCATAACACTAATTTTAAGTGTGCAAAATTAAAAAAAACTTTATAACCAACATCTATGAAACTTTGAAACGGATGCAGAAACTCAGAAACGGCGTTAGCCAGAGAAACTCAGAAACGGGCGCAAGCCATAGAAACGGCGCAGCCACTCAAACGGGCGTTAGCCCTCAAACGCCACAGGCATTTGTGCAAAATTTACCATACCCTTTTTACTATATCTTGCAATTTCTCTATTCTACTCATCAGCGCATCAAAATCCAACGAATCTCCATAAATGAAGAAACGTCTCATATCAGCATAATCCGCTCTCCACGCCTCAATATTCTGTTTAGGCACCATAAAATTGATTGTAGCAGGATTATGAAGGTCATAATTCACATATTTCAAAGCATAATATGTCCGACGATGTTCAACGATTGCATCGTATAAAAAACGGTCAGACAAAGCCTCTCGACCATATTGGCTATCCATCAGTTTCTCCAGATCATACAAATGCCGTGACATTCTAACACTTCTTGGCTTTTCTTTCTGGAACTCTTCAGCAAGTAAGAATATCTTCTCCAAGAATGTGCGTGTCGGCACAACAGTCCGTACTTTGCAATCGGCATCTGAATCCTCACCATCGAAACTTTCGCCAATAAGAGAATGTATTTCTCGTTCTTCGGTCGGTTCGTCCATCGAAAGGCAACTAATCTCAATCTTCACACGAGGCGGGATATAACTGATTGTTCCCTCTAACACCGAAGTATAATGCAGCAAAATAACAGTTGGGTCGGTATCTGAATCTATCGGCTGTTTTTCCCCGTTACCATTCTGTATATGAGTTACATTCTCTATATTGTAACCTGTAATGCCCATATCTTTCAAATTGGCATCCAATTGTTCCGAGAGAGTCCCGTGTATATATTTTCGGGCCATTTTGCGCAATTTCTCTCGCTGGCTCTTGCTAGTCTTATCTATGCCGAAAAAATTATGACTGATAGCCAAGTCAATGTCCTCGGAAAAACGCTCAATAATGTTGAATCCTTTTGATAGTGACGTGCCTCCCTTAAATATCAACGACTCACAACATTCTGTCCGAAACAATGCATTCAATGTGACCGTTACCCACCAGTCCTTTTCTATTGCAACCTGATTAATGCCAGGATGTTCAGTTTCTGTCCTCTGCAACATCGCCAGACGGTCAACCAACTCATTATTTAACCATAATTTCTCCATTTTTATAGCATAGGTTTTACTATTCTCTTCATCCATACTGGCATCATATCCACATCATTTGCCAATGTTTTCCTGTCTGGTTCCTTGGATATCAGTCCGCGTATTGTCTGCAATTCCTCTTGTCCTAAATTTTCCTGCTTCAATGCTTTCAACGCTTGTACCAACAGCGCAATGAGCCTTGTTCCATAGCAGAAATTCTTTGGCACACCCCTTTTCAGCATTACTCGCTGGTTGGTCAGCTTGATTAAGCGTTCACTGCCTGTAGTCAGATAGGTGTAGTTCATTTGCACCTGAGTTGACAGCCCCAGGATATTCAATGCAGTTATCCCCGATGGTATAATTTGTGCATTGTCGCGCACCGCGATAGCTTGTACAATCTTATCAACGGAAGGCAAAACATTTCCAAACCTGCTTTTACGTGGCTTGGCATATATTCCTTGGGCCAGTTTCACCAAAATGCCATCGTTTGTAAGTTCCGCCAACGTCCCGCCAACAAATTCGGAATGATATTCAGGAAAATCGGTGCGGAACAATACGGAATCCTCGGGCAATGCCTCTATGCGTTGCCTAAGCGTGTCGCCATTCTTTATTGAATATTCACCCGACATTACACCTTTGAAATTTTGACAATTTTTCAAAGGCAAAGGTAGAAAATAAAATCTTACAATTCACTAAAAAAGTGAAATATTTTCGAATACTCACTGAAACTTTAGTGGATACCGAGAAACCAAGAAACGGCGTCAGCCATTCAAACGGCGCAACCAAGAAACCTAGAAACGCCGCAGGCATAGAACGGCGAAGCCCTCAACGAAGTTAAACTTTAGCTCGGCGTTAGCCAACCTTTAGCTCAACGAAGTTAAACGGCATTAGCCACAGAAACCGAGAAACTCAGAAACGGCGAAGCCTTGCCATCCTCTCCATCTTTGCATAAATGCTAAGTGTAAAATCTTTCTGACTATATTATACAAAAGGAATATAGGTTTATTATCTGTAATTATCAATTTCTGACTTTTCAACATCTATTGAATAGCCTTTTTGTGATATATAATATTCCAATTGAGATTTATTCGTATCCAATTCTTGCATTTTAGGACCTAAAACAATACGTTTCAATTGCAATGGGAACCCTGGTGAATTTAATTTAAAGTCAATAATTGGATTGATTATAGAATGGTGCCATGTTTTAACCCAATCTCTGTTTATAACACCATTGTCATACTTTCTATTATCAAAAAAAATTAATCTTATTTCTTTTTCTATATTGTATTCATAGGGTTTGAAAAAATGTTTCCATTTATATAATTCTCTAAATCTCATTTTTGCATCAGATAATTTTCTGAACATATTTATGGCTGTATGTTTTCCTCTTTCTTCTGCATAATTAATAGGAGCTAAAACAAAACCTTTATCCCTTTTTTCTTGTGGAAGTATTTCAAACACAAGACAAACACCTTTGCCATCATCACCATATAATCGCCACATTGTCAAATCATCTCCTATAGAACAACATGATGATAGGTATGTATCATTTATTTCTTGTGCAGAATACCAAGAATTTTTTATTTCAGATTCTTTGTCAAAGTTGTCAAAGTAATCAATTTCAGACTTGTCGTTCATACCAACTATACCATTCATCCTATATGTTCCTTTATTAAACATTGAAATTAAAGCGTCTAAAGAAGTATAACGATAAATAGCTGTATTATTAATGCTTGATGAATTAAATACATTAGAGAAAAAAATCCTTTCTTTATCTAAGCTAGCAAAAAAGTATTCTCCTCGATTATCATCGTACTCAATATCTTCACAAATCATAGCTATTTTGTTAGTATCATCCTTAAAAAATATTTCAAGAGCTTTCATTATTTTTTCCAATCCACTTTTTGACATGGGAATAATGCTTGGTTTAATCAATTTATCAATGATTTGATTAAAATCCATTTCAATAAAGTCCTTATTAGGATATGCTGCATCTTTCAAAAGATACTTATTGTTGTCTGTTATTATTCCAAATCTACAATTAGTCAATTGCAACATTTCTGCTAGCAGTTGCTTACCTTTTTTTAATTGCGATTGTTCTACTAAATTTTGTTTTACTTCTACTATTGCATATAAGATTCCCTTTCTTAATAAGACTATGTCAAATTTTATATGTGAGTTACTTTTTTCCCATCTAAAATCAGTACGAATTTCAAAAAAATTCCATAATGGTGAATACGAGAGTAGTTTCAACGCATTCTTTTGCACATCACGCTCTTTTTGTATATGAGTTAAATCTTCCATATATGTTTTTTATTATAGAATTTGTTTATTAAAACTTGCGACTATTTTGCTAGTCAACAATGAATTACACATAGCTCTTTATTGTAATTTGTTTATGATTTGATTGTACTAAATTATTATCCTTGCATTTGTTCTCTAATTTTTCCTAATTTTCCCATAAAGTTTTGATTACTTTCAATTTCAACCCCATCCCTTTTTAATAAAAATACATTTATAATTTCATTGGCGACTTTCTGATATGTTTTTTGAAATATTTGTTCATAAAATGAGTGGTTCTCTATTGCAATTATTCTGTCCATCCGCAAACAATTTCCATTTACTAATCCATAGAGTACATTATAAATAAATATTGCAATTGTTTCTTCTTTAAGCCTTTCATCAAAAACAACCTTTTTAATAGTATATTCTTTATTGCCTTCAATAGCTGTTCGCACACCTATGAAAAAATAAGCGTACTCATCGTTATTATTGATATCAGATATTGATATTGCAATATTACAATTTTGAATATCTTCTCCATATTTATGATCCCCTGCTAACTCTAAAGTTTTCGGACTACAGTTTTTCTGTACATAGTCATTGTCGATTTCATGAAGAACCAACCTTGTTGATATTACTTCCATAAGAATAAAAATTTTTAATTATAAATACTCCACAAAGTTAGGTTTTATTCACCCAAGGCAACATTAATCCACATATATAATACCAACAAACAAAATACTTCTATTATTATGCTATACTATTAGACAAAGCATAAATTAAATTTTCGTCAAAAATCACTCTTCTACAATGACCATAACGCGCGATATATAGGTATAAATTTCAAAGTGTCATAAATCTACGGAAGAAATAGTTTACATTGAATGTCGTTATTCCACATCCTTAACTAATCTTACCGCTTTACCTCTATAGCGGTATGATTGTCTTTTGCCTACCGCTATTCTTGCTTTGGTATTATCGTTGGTTCCGTCTGTAAAACTAAAATAATGGGCACTTTCTTCTGTATCTGTTGTTGACCAATAGAAGCCATATTGTCCTGCTACATTAGTTGATGTTCCTAGTCGACAACCTGCGGCAGGCAAGAATACAGCTCCTGCATTTTCCATAAGTTTCCATTGTTCAACTGTGTATTTATTTGTAGAAAAACCATTTTCGACACCTGGATTGAACGAGCACCCAGACGGTAATGTCCATTTGTCAGGTAACAATACGCAACCATTAACACCATTAACATTGGCAAGAGCCTTTTTGTTTGAAGCATTTGACCTTTTACTTATAAGATACTCCCATTCTGCATAGGATAATGTTCTCCAAATATTTACTTTGTTTCCGCCGTTGGTTATTGCGTTATGAACACCCCAATCATACTGCGTCCCAGCAATATCGTTAAGAATACAATAGCTGTCATGGGTTCTGCCATCCTCTTTTGCCCTATAATCATAGTCATTCTTAGATACCATATATGGATACTTATTTTTATATCCACTTGTTCCCCATCCGAACAAATCAATCCAACCAGATTGAGTGGCAGAAGGTGCAATATTTCCACCACTACAGCCAATCATAGTATATTGGTTTTCTGCAAATCTCCATGTGTTAGTTGAGCCTTGATATTGCAGATTGCCTTTGGAAAACATTACTTTTTTTGTATCACTTACAGAAAATACCCCTTTAATTTCCCCATCGTGCGGAGAATTTGATTGTCCAGCATTTGAATGGTTTGTCATACTTTTGGAAGAACATACTGCACGCACTGTAAGTCCTACTTGGCGACGGAAGACGGTGTAAGACAAATCACATCGGTACATTTCAATATAAAACGAAAACGCTCTGTAAGGAGTGAACTCACAGAGCCTCCCGCTATTAGGATCACTCCAGAACTTATTGTCAGTGAAGGTCAGCGAACTAGACCAATAGGTCCCCCAGGAACCATCACCCGATAAACTATTATCTAAACGTTTCCCAGCGGCAGGAAGGAAAATACTATTCCCATTAGGTCCCGTAAATAGCCGACCCCATACCCCATTTTGTTTAACAAATTCATGAGAACAATTACTAATAAGTTCTCCAATTTCTATAATAGTCGGAATACGCCAGCCTTCGCCCCAGTTAACCGTTGCTGCGTCATCGATTGTTTCTAAAGTCTTCAAAGCATCAACATCTGGGTTATACTTGACAATTTGAGTATTTTGGTAGCAATTATCGCAACTTATTCCTAAACTATAGTTTGTCCAAGAAAAAGTACTCTTTGTTTTTGTCTCTCCCCAAGCAAAGTAGTCGCCGTAGCCTTCGGGTGTATTTGCTCCTACATTGCAAGTAGCCCAAAGCGTTCCACTTGGCAAACCAAGATCAACCCATTCGTGTCCGTTTAATTTTCCTGTTGTTGCCTTTGAACTTTGTGCAAATGTTACTGCACTGATAATTAAGCATAATACTACTGATGCAATCTGTTTCATTATTTGGCAAATTATTCTGTTATTTTACTTATTTATCGCATACGGGGCGAATAGGTAGTCCATAGTGGCGGAAAGAAGCCTCACAATCGGGCAAATAAGCGAACCACGCATAGTAAGGTTCCCATACCATATTTAACCAGAAGCCGATATTATCTTTATATTCAAAAAAATCACCACCTCTAATTTCGCAAAAATATGGAAAGAAAATGCTATTGCCGTTTGGAAACGTAAATAGAAAACCATTTTCTGTCATAGTATAACTAGAAAATTTACCAAATAACTCGAAAAAGTCGTTCATTGTTGGTATTCGCCAACCCTCTCCCCAGTTGGCGGTAGCAGCATCGTCAGCAGCCTCCAGAATTTCCTTGTTGTCAACAAAACCATTGTTACCACTATTGGTATCGGAACAGTACTTAGTGAGTTTTGCTTCAAATCCATTGTAAAAACGGTAATTATCCTCATTGAATTCCTTCTTTGGCTTTGTCTCTCCCCACGCAAAGAAATAGCCATGCTCTTCTGGTTTGGTTGCTCCTATGTTGCAAGTCGCCCATTTTATTCCACTTGGCAATCCAAGATCAACCCATTCGTGTCCGTTTAATTTTCCTGTTGTTGCCTTTGATGACTGTGCAAATGTTACTGCACTGATAATTAAGCATAATACTGCTGTTAAGATTGTTTGTTTCATTTTACTTTAAATTTAATAATTATTCTAATTCCTTATAAACCACTATTCTTATTGTTTATGTTTCATACAAGACTAATATTATTTTTTTGAAAATATTGTTCCATCATTATTGGTTGCATTATCATTAAAACCTTTGCATTGCGTGAGTGTTATCTACCATTAAACGGTGATTAGCCCTGTCAATAATAAGGTAGCCAGCCGTACCATCACCGTAATAATAAACCAACTGATTTCCCTCAATGGTATAACTACCCCTATAATCAAATTCGCCATCCATCATTACGACAATCATATTTTCATGAATACCTACGCGTGTATCTACGGTAACACCGTAAATTTGTGTTACATATCGCCAATTGCCTTGTATCCAGCTTAGGTCATCTTTTGGGTACTGCTGATTGCTACCATAGCCATCTCCGCTAGAACCATTTAATCCTTTGTAAACAGGTCGTATAGAATGTCCGTAGTAACGATCAATGTTATCTATACTTAGAAATTTTGGATCATAATCAAAATTAAAAAGTAAATATGAAGCTTGTTCTGTATCATTTTCATCAATAGAACTTGACCAATATCTGCCTATAGATCCCTCTCCATCATAACCATCATATGTGCTTCCATCTGACAACTGAAAACCTACATCTCTCCATGTATAGTAACCTGCTGCAGGTATAAAAATATAGCAACCATTGGATCCTGTAACTTTATAACCTTTTTTACCTTTCATAATTGTCATTGTCCAAGTACATTTACGCTGAAGCTCCTCAAATTCATTTTTTGTTGGTATTCTCCAACCATTACCCAATCTGACACTTGCTACATCACTATTATTTGGTAAAACGGTTGTATTTTCGTGATATGTATAATTATAATACAAATAAGTATCTTTTGGCTTTGTTTCTCCCCAAGCGAAAAAATCACCATATTCTTCTGGAGAATTTGCTCCCACATTACAAGTCGCCCATAAAGTTCCACTTGGAAGTCCAAGGTCAACCCAGCCGTTTTCGTCATTAGATTGAGTGTGTGACTGATTCAGATCGGACACACATACAGGACGAATTGTTAATCCTAAATAACGGTCACCTTTATATGTGACACGATGGTCTGGGCATAATTCACAATACCATGCACGTTCTTCAGATGCAGAAGTACTTAACCAATACAAGCAATATGTATCTTTATAATATGGCACATCATTCATGTGATTGCCAGCAGCGGGTAAGAAGATGCTTTTGCCATTGGGGCCAATCACTTTGTATCCATTCTGTCCGCTTTGTATAGTCCATTCCCAGTCGCAATTATTTTTTATTTCATCAAAATCATCCTTTGTCGGTATTCGCCAAGTTTCACCCCATTTTATATGAGCGACATCATTGTTATCAGACAATGTTACTGGAGTTCCATAATATGAATAAGTGTTTTTTGAATAATTGCTCTTTGTTTCAGTTTCTCCCCAAGAGTAATAATTGCCATATTCGGTAGGACTATTTGCTCCCACATTACAAGTCGCCCACAATGTACCACTTGGAAGTCCAAGGTCAACATACGCATGTCCATTTAACTTTCCTGATATGTCTATATCCTCTTCTTCCGTATCGGATGATTCTTCGACACTTGTACTTATCAATTCTCTGCGCTCATTATCATTATTACTGCCATTCCCACACGAAAGGCACATTAAACATACAGCCACTACTGCCATAATTAATCCCATTAACCTAAATAATCTTACCATATTACTTTTATTAATAAATATTTTGCAAAGATAAATCCTTAATACACACTTTGTTCGTTCAAGTTGTACCAAAATGGTTCAAGTTGTGTCAAGATTATTTTTGTTGTATCAAGAGCCATCTGCGGACGGTTTTGTAAGTTATTTTTGCACCCGACAGCACCCAACGGATAGTTATACAAAAGAAGCGTGGCGCTGATATACCACTTCTCTAAGTGAAGGTCCTGAGATTACCTGTGAGGAAGAAATTGCAAACAGTCCACGCTATATGCGCAAACCTTTACACTCTCTTGCCTCTGTTGAAAATTTCTCAGGTTTTCACTTACAAGAACGAGCATAAACGCTTCGTTAATCAAATATGTCTGTCGAACAGCAACTGCCATTTGACGGGACAAATATAAAGATTTTTTTAATACCTATATATGAATAAGAAGAAAATGTTGGGGGGAAATCTTTGCATATTTAGCAAACAAAAGAAAGGATAGCAGTTTGTTGATTCATGTATATTTTTATAAACTATACTTCACAAATCTATTATAAATATTAGTTTTGTTAACTATACTTAACAAATTGTATATCTTTTACAGTTTTATTAATTATATTTAACAAATTTTATTTATCTTTGTGCCCAGATACAATAATGATTTTTTATGGAAATAATTGAGAGAGAACGGTATTTGAATATTATCCGTCAATGGATGGGAAAAGACCTTATTATTGTGCTTACTGGTCAGCGACGTGTTGGTAAAAGCTGTCTGCTAAAGCAGTGGTGCGAAAAAATGTCGAATGAAGGAAATGTAATATATATCGACAAGGAAAAACATGAATTTGACGGTCTTTCGAGCTACAAAGAATTGAATGAATACATTGATAATAAATTGCAAAAAGGGCAGAAAAACTTTATACTGATTGACGAAGTTCAGGACATCGCCGGATTTGAACGTTCGTTGCGCAGCTATTATTCCACCCCAAATACGGAAGTCATTGTTACAGGAAGCAATGCAAAAATGTTAAGCAGCGAGCTCACCACACTGATAGGCGGACGCTACAAGGAAATTTATGTCCAGCCACTTGACTATTCCGAGTTCCTTAAATTCCATCAGTTAGCCGACAACGATGAGTCACTGGCAAGCTATATCGAATACGGTGGAATGCCAGGACTGGTGAACATTGGTCTTGACGCAAACAATACTCCACAGTACCTCAAAGATATTTATAGCACAACTCTGCTGAAGGATGTTGTAATGCGCAACCAAATACGAAATGTAAATTTTCTTGACAAATTAGTAAAATTTATAGCTGACAACATAGGCAAGCTAATTTCTGCCACCAATATCAGCAAATATATGAAAACGATTGGAGAATCAATATCGCCGTCGGTTATTATCAACTATCTGGATATGCTTGCGGAAGCCTACTTGTTGCACAAAGTTAACCGTTACGATCTGCACGGAAAGCGCATATTTGAAAGCAACGAAAAATATTACTTCGAGGACAATGGAATACGCAACTCCGTTATTGGTGGCTCTCGCAGCAGCGACATAGAAAAAGTACTTGAAAATATAGTATATCAGCAACTTGTGCGTATGGGATATGGTGTGTATGTCGGACAGTTGCAAGCCGGAGAAATTGATTTTGTCTGTTCAAAACCAAACGGAGAACGAGCATACGTTCAGGTTGCATATCTGATTGTTAACGAAGAAACACGGCAGCGCGAATTCGGCAATCTTAAGGCAATCCGCGACAATTATCCCAAATATGTAATTTCAATGTCTCCGCTAGTAAGGTACAGCAACGAGGACGGAATTGCACATCTGCATCTGCGACATTTTCTAAAACACGGTTTTGAACGAGGTTAATCTCTGATTTTTTATCAAGTTGTTTCAAGTTGGTTCATTTTGTACCAAACTAAACTGATTGCAGCCAACGATATGATTTTTGATTATTTTTGCGCCACAAAACCATATTTATATGCAGGATATTGAATCGTATTACGACAAATTGCGCAACGAAGTCACCGAAAAGGTAAACCGAACAATGGAGTCGCCTACCGACTTCAACTACCTGTCGGCACAAGTAAAAATCGAGACAGATGAAGACCTCAGTTCAAGCACACTGAAACGCTTTTTCGGATATATTCCTAAAAACGGAACGCCAAGCAGAACGACACTATGTATTTTGTCGCGCTACCTCGGATACAAGGGTTGGAATGACTTCTGCCAGGATATGTCCGAATCGGATTTCATTGCAGACGACAGCATAATCACATCGGACCTCACAAACGATGACATTGTTCATTTTGAGTGGAGCCCCGACAGGGTATATGAAGCAAAATACTTAGGCAATGGACGATTTGAAGTGACCGTAGCACAGAATGGCACTCTCGGAGTTGGCGACACATTCTCGGCATCGGGGTTTACTCTTAACCATCCGCTGTATATGAACAAAGTACAGAGAGTATGCAATGGCGGAAGCAGTGCTCTGCCGAACTATGTTGCAGGGTACAAGTCGGGGCTAACAAAAATTGAACTTGTGAAGAAAAAAGGCTAAAAAGTCTGACAGTCGCACAGAAAATTGGTCTGGCAGACTGTAAGACTGCAAGCCTGTTAGCCTTTTTGTCCATTAACTCATCGCTAGAAACGGCATAGCCTTAGACCTCCCAAAACCTTCCCTTCGACTGACGCTCAGGGGGCGGAAAACTCAGAAACGGCGTTAGCCATAGAAACTTTTCAAACGGCGTAGCCAAGAAACCAAGAAAAACCTGTTATCTTTGTCCCAAATATTCACCCAATGTTTGACAGCGACAAGAATTCAGGCTTCTTCTCAGACGACAGCAACATAAATGTATCGGAAAAGTTTTCCGAGATACAGTTGCTTCACGCCTCGAAAAACGGCTACACCGAAGTATATAAGGCAAAACGCTATGGTCGCTGGCACATACTGAAACGCCTTACTGAAAAAGAAAGCGAAAACCAGAAGTTCAAGAATCTAATCCAAAAGGAATTTGAAGTGTCGTATCTGCTTTCGCACCAAAACATTGCAAGGACTTACGGCATCGAAGATGTTCCCGGATTGGGTATTTGCATAGTGCAGGAGTACATTGACGGTTGGAATTGGAAAGAATTCTTTGAGCAGCAAGATGTCACCAAGGCAGAAACCGAAACGCTTGTCTGCGAACTCTGCGATGCACTGCAATATATTCACGAACAGCAAATTATCCACCGCGACATAAAGCCTGCAAACATTCTCGTCACACGCAACGGACACCACATCAAGCTAATCGATTTCGGACTCGCCGACCGCGACGACTACGCCATACTCAAAGACCCAGCAGGTACTTCCGGCTACGCTTCGCCCGAACAACAGAAAACAGGCCTAATCGACAATCGTGCCGACATATACGCGCTTGGAATACTTATCGGCAATCTGCCAAACTGCTCACGCAAACTTAAACGCATAGCAATGCGGTGCAGCAAAGTACAGACAAGCAAACGATACATTTCGGCAAATGATGTGAAACTCAGCATACAAAGCAAAAAGTCGCGCAGTATTGCTATTGCCATATTGGTATTAATCATCGTTGCATTGTCAACCATTCTTTTCGTAAGATTGCCACAGCGAATCAGCCAAGAAATTGTCATTCAACAGGATACGGTAACGATGCAGATGGTAGAGCAACAGTCTGCCGAAATAGATTCCTTGAAACATCTTGCCGATACCTACGCACACGAAATCGACTCGATGAAACAAATCGGAAATGCCGAAGCCGAGTCTGCAAACCAAATGCTTGAATTGCAGGATGCTGTCCGTGCATACGCCAAGTCGGTTTGTGCAAAAATTGACAAGTTCCTCGCTAATAGAACTCAACTTACATCCGATGACTGGCAGACATACCAGAATATGCAAACCGAGATGATGATGCATCGTGGCGAATATCCGCTAAAACTATTGTTGTCAAGAGTTCCAGAATCAGACAGGAATTTCGCAAGCAAACTCGAAATGCTCAAGGCTGTGGAAGAAAAAGTCTATGAAGAATATTTGCGAGCGAATTATATGAAAGTGGAGATGGTTCGCGAATAGATTTACCTTATTTTCCTAAACCTTTTTCCATTCCATACAAACGCACCGTCCTCAAAAGTCAATGGTGCCACATTGAACAGCCTGTTGTACTCGCTAGGACTCTTTACCGCCCTGCACGAACCAAAACCTATATATGTCCCGTTGATGAGTGTGAAATTACCTTGAGCAACAACATTTCGTCCTTTCTCTATTGTCATATAAGTCTTTTGCACAGTTACACGCAAAATCCCATCCGACAACTTCAACTCCCATACTCCCTGCAAAGCTGCATATTCATCAGCACTTTCAACTGCCACTATTCCGAAATCGGTATTTTGTTCAATTTGCAAGCCGGTTACAGAAAACGACCCCAACAATAATGTAATCGCAAATAACAAATTCATATCTATTATTTTATTCAAACTAATTTACTATTTTGTACTTATCTATCAACATTATTCAACTCAGAAACCTTCAAACGGGCGTAGCCATTAACCTAATTCAACGGGCGCAAAGCATTGCGCCGCTACAACTTTTGAACTCTTGAACCTGAAACTCAGAAACGCCGAAGGCATTCAAACGGGCGTCAGCCCAAGAAACCTAGAAACCTTCAAACGGCGTAGCCATTCAAACGGGCGTCAGCCCATAAAACCCTACCTATATCCTCCGCTTCTCGTGTTCTGCTGATTCCCCTGCCCCGCTTTCTGCTTGTTCTGCGGTAGATTCGGATTGTCATCGACAATTATTTCAACCTGACGGTTGCCGAGGAACTTCGACTGGAAAGTTATGTTGCCACGCTGGTCGTAGCGAGTGAACTTGCCTTCCTTCATACCATCGCGATAGGTGGTTTCGGTCTGCAGGCCTCCGAAGTCGTAAAACTCCTGCCACTTGCCATCGGGCTTGTCGTTTTTGTAATATTCAACCTTTATTACACCGCCGTTGGCGTTGCGATAGGTAAATTTTCCGTTGCGCTTGCCCATATTGTAGGTTCCGCTAATCATCTCGACGCCACGGATGTTGTAGTTTTTATAGGTGCCATTCAGCACCGAGGTCTTTCCTTCGCCATTCTTCGAATCGGTAATCTTGTATGTCTCCTCGAACTGCGGTCTTCCGTTCTCGAACCAGAAGTCGTTTCGCCCGCAAAGCAGACCGTTGCTGTATTCAACCACCGACTTCTTGTTGCCGTTGTCGTGCCAAGCCTCCCACTTGCCTTCCATGATGCCGTTCTTGTAGTTGCCACGGAGAACCATCACGCCGTCCTCGTTCCATTCGGTCCACAGACCAGTTTCCTCGTCGTTTTCATACTGACCTTCGCGAAATCTCTGTCCGTTCTCGAAGAAGATGAGCCACGCGCCAGTGCGGATTCCTGCGGTATAGTCAACTTGCTTCCACACTTGACCGTTTGAATACCAGTATGTCCAGCGACCATCCATCTTGCCTTTCGAGTATTTTCCTTCGTTGCCCTTCTGACCATCCTTGCGCCAGTATGTCCAAAGGCCTTCCTGCAGGTCGTCCTTGAAGTTGCCGTCGATGTCGGGCTGACCGTTTTCGAGCCAGAAGTGTGCTTCACCATTGAGCTTTCCGTCAACGTAAGTCATTTCCGACTCTTTCTGTCCGTTCTCAAAGTATTTGGTCTGCAAGCCGTCGCGCACGTCCATCTTATAGTTGTTGACACTGCGAACCTTGCCAGAGCGATACCAGTAAGTCCATGTCTTGTCGCGCTTGCCGTCTGACATTATGCCCTCCATTTCCTTTGTGCCGGTGCGAGTCCAGAAAGTGTTTAGACCGTTCTCGTAGTTGATTTCGGTCTTTAGCTGACCGTTGTCGTACCATTCCTTCCATTCGCCTACACGTTCGCCCGAAGCAAAGGAACCTTCCGATTTTTTCTTGCCGTTTTCGTGGTAGTAGGTCCATTTGCCATCCTCTACGCCATTCTTGATGTTCCCTTCGGAATTCTTGGCCCCGCTGTCGTAGTAGTTAATCATCGAGCCGTTGCCAGCCGTAACAGTCTGCTTGCCGTCGCGAGTATAGAACTTGTTGATACTTATAATTTTACCATCCTTGTAAACTACTTCCGACTGCTGATTTCCGTTGTCGTAGAACAACTGCCATACGCTATCGCGGACATTGGTCTTGTAGAAGCCTTTCATTTTCGGCTTGCCGTTCTCGTAGTATTCCTCGCAGGCTCCGTGGCGGCTGTTGGCGCGATAGTTGTACATCTCGTGCTTGTTGCCATTGTCGTAGAAAGTAGTGTTCTCACCGTGGAGCATATCCTTGTAAAAGTCTATCTTCGCAGCGACCTTTCCTTCTGGACTGTAGAATGTCCAGGTGCCAAAACGCAGTCCAAGGTACATCGTGCCCTCCTCCTTGGTGTTGCCGTTCTTGTAGAGGATTTTCTCCTGAGTGTATTCCTGTGCCGTAGCTGCGATTGTTGCTGTCAGCGCGACGAGTGCGAATAGAAATCGTATCTTCATTTTAGGTGCCAATTTACAAACCAACAAATTTACCCCTTATATATAATATTAAGGTGTAAAAACATTGTTTTTTTTCAACAGATGGCAGTTGAGCCTAATTTTGTCGATTGCATGCACTTATCGTTCTGATTTGCAAAAAATATGAAGCCTAAAAATTTGTCCAGTACGAAAAAACAATGTACTTTTGTTGATAACTTATTTTTACAGAACCAGTATGCGCCTCATTGGAATAAAAAAGATTTTAGCAATCGTAATCGCCTGTTTATCATTTAGTAGCTTATTCTCTGCCGAATTGGAATTCAGTGGAATATTTTTAGAGCAGAACATGTACATTAAGAATCCAACGATGAAATCGGGCTTCTGCATAAAGGGAATTTCCGTAAACGGCATGTCTGCAAATACCAACATAAACACAGGGCTCGTTGTTGTAAGGTTTTCGGAACTAGGCCTAAAGTCTGGCGATAAGTTTACCATGGTAATAAACCACGACGAAGCGGAACTGCCTATTATCCTCAACAAGAATGCATTTGCTTCAAAATCAACGTTTACGCTTGTTTCGGCAAATATGGAGACCAAAGGCAACGACAGCAAACTTTACCTCACCATTAAGGACGAGTCGTCGCCGATGCCCTTTTACATCGACCATTTCCTTTCAAACAAATGGGTACGACTTGGCGCTATTATCGGCAAGGGCGGAATGGAAGAAAAGACATACGAACTTCCAATTTCAAATCTTTCAGGCGAAAACCAGCTGAAAATTTACCAGATAAACGACGACGAAACCATACGCTCGTTTGACTTCACGCTGGAAACAACAAGCAATGACGGCATAGAACTTGAAAAGATAGTGCAGAAAAAGTCCGTAAAGGAAATACGGTTTACCGGCTCGACCGAATATATGATAGTTGACAAGGAATACGGAAATATCAAGCAGCGCGGAATCAACAAGGACGTGGATATTTCAAAATTGCCAAAGGCAAAATATTTCGTCAGCTACGATGATAAGTTCAAGAAGTTCAAGAAGAAAAAATAATTGCCACGGTGAATTTCGACATCAAAAGATATTGTGCAGAAATTGAATCTGATTCTGTGAACGAAAAGTTTGAAGGCTTGGCTATGCAAGCCTTCTATTTTCAGTATATGCAAAACCCTGTGTATCATAGCTATTGCGACTTGCTTGGCATAGATGTCGGTGCTGTGAACTACATTGAGGACGTGCCGTTTATGCCAGTGGAATTCTTTAAGTCTCACAAAGTTATCTGCGACGGCAGGGATTCTGAGATTGTTTTTACTTCTAGCAGTACGACTGGTGCAGTGCCGTCTTCACATTACGTGGCCGACGTCGAAATATACAACAAAACCTTTTTGTCCGGGTTCAGGCAATTTTATGGCGAACCGTCCGACTTCTGCATACTTGGACTGCTCCCAGCCTACCTAGAGCGCACAGGTTCGAGCCTCGTGTATATGGTTGATGGACTTATAAAACTGTCGGACAACGAGTTGAGCGGATTTTTCCTGCACAACCACGAAGAACTCTACAACACAATCTGCCGTCTTGAGGCAACACGACAGAAATATATTCTTATAGGTGTAAGTTTTGCCCTGCTTGACTTCGCCGAAAAGTACAAGCCGAATATGAAGCACGGCATTGTTATGGAAACCGGCGGAATGAAAGGCCGCAGGAAAGAGATGGTGCGCTCCGAACTCCACTCGGTGCTGAAGGAATCGTTTGGAGTGCCTAGCATACATTCCGAATACGGCATGACCGAACTTTTGTCGCAGGCATATTCGTTCGGCGACGGCATCTACAAGTGCAGCAAGACAATGAAAGTCCTTGTGCGCGAGACAAATGACCCGCTGTCGGTCCACAGGTCAGGAAGCGGAGCCATAAATGTGGTTGACCTCGCAAACATCTACTCGTGCAGCTTCCTTCAGACCTCCGATTTGGGACAGGTTTCCGACGACGGTTCGTTCTCCGTTTCGGGGCGTTTCGACAGCGCCGATGTACGAGGATGCAACCTTATGGTTGTCTAACTACCTTGAACATAATATATTTAGCACATTTTTGCTACTATACTGCACGATTAAGGCTACATAAAGCGTGTTTTACAGCATAAAATTTTGTAACATTCCCATTATTAACCGATTAGTTTATAAATCAATTGTCTATACAAATGTAATATACTATAAATAAACAAAATAGTATAGTTATTGTAAACTTTTTATTCAAGTTGATAAGTTTACAATTTTGATAATGTCCCCCTTGAAAAAAAGCAGCAAAAAAGGCAAAAAAATCATGAAAAATGTTTGGTCGGAGAGAAAGATTTGAGTACTTTTATGGGCTGCAAAAATGATGCAGGAGATTGAATTTTGAGTTTTGGGTTTTAGCCCGCTAACAAACAGAAACACAGTAAGTTGCCAAAGCGACTTGGAACTTATGCAAAGTGTTCGGAATTGAAAGATTTTTTGGAAAAAATGTTTTTTCAAGAAGTTTTCACAATCTCTCGCCGACTTGCGGCGGAATTTATGTTTAACTGTTTAACGAAATTTAAGGATACGGTCTTATGACAACAAAAAATTGCGAAGAGGTTTGGGC
This sequence comes from uncultured Bacteroidia bacterium, assembly GCA_902776565.1. Lineage (GTDB taxonomy): Bacteria > Bacteroidota > Bacteroidia > Bacteroidales > ML635J-15 > Bact-19. The sequence goes on along the minus strand of CACYQN010000004.1, from coordinate 112,346 downwards.
AAAATGCTTGGAAATAATCCAGGAGAATCTGCAAAAGGCGGCTTTCAATACCTGGTTTGCTCCGATAGTTCCTGTCGAACTCAAGGACAACCAGTTGACTATACAGGTACCAAGTACATTCTTTTATGAATACCTCGAAGAGCATTACATTGACCTGATGGCAATGACGCTTCATAGAGTTATAGGTCCAGATGCAAAGCTCGACTACAGGGTTGTAGTAAGCAGCGACCAGGTTATCGGGAAGTCGGTAACTGTCAAGATGCCATCAAACGACTCACCAAAGAAGATTCCAAATGCCCCCAAAAGACCTCGCCTAGGAGACGGAGAAGCGCCTAATCCTTACGCATATCCCGGCTACACACCGATTCAAATAGACCCACACCTTAATTCCGAATACACTTTCGACAACTTCGTCGAAGGCGAATGCAACCGCCTCGCACGCGCTGCAGGTTTCGCTGTGGCAGGAAATCCTGCAGGCACATCGTTCAACCCATTGTTCATCTACGGCGGTTCGGGACTCGGAAAAACCCACCTCGCAAATGCAATCGGACTCGAGGTAAAAAAGAATTTCCCCGACAAGGTTGTCCTCTACGTCGATGCCAACAAGTTCCTTACACAGTACATGCAGGCCACACGCGACAACAACCAGACCGACTTCATCCACTTCTACCAGATGATAGACGTGCTAATTCTTGATGATGTACAGTATTTCGCCGACAAGGAAGGTACTCAGAAAGTTTTCTTCCAGATATTCAACTACCTGCATCAGCATCAGAAACAGTTGATTCTTACTTCCGACAAGGCTCCGGTAGATTTGAACGGAATGGAGGAAAGACTGCTCTCAAGATTCAAGTGGGGACTCGCAGCCGACCTTCAGGAACCCGACTTCGAGACAAGAATAAAGATTCTGAAGAGAAAAACATACAAGGACGGTATCGAAATCAAGGAAGAAATCCTCGAATACATCGCATCGCATGTTACAAACAACGTACGCGAACTCGAAGGCACACTCATATCTCTGCTTGCCCAAGCTACCCTCAACAAGAAGGAAATCACTCTCGAACTCGCAAAGGGCATGATTGACAAGCTGGTAAAAAACACACAGCGCGAAATCTCAATCGACTACATACAGAAGGTTGTGTGCAACTACTTCTCGATGTCGGTGGATGTGCTCAGCAGCAAGACTCGCAAGCGCGAAATCGTTCAGGCTCGCCAGATTGCAATGTACTTCGCAAAGAACATGACAAAATGCTCGCTTGCCGTAATAGGCAACGCAATAGGCAACAAGGACCACGCAACCGTACTGCATGCTTGCAAGACTGTAAATAACCTTATCGACACCGACAAGAACTTCAAGCAGGACCTTGAAGAGATTGAAAAGAGATTGAAAATGTAATTTTATGTCTATAAAGTAAAACTTATTTGGGGCTTTGCCCCATTTTTTTTATGGTCTGGATAATACTCTGCGCAATATCATACATTGGCATCTTTGTGATATTCAAGCTTATTGACGTAAAAGGTGCCCCTCTTTTAAATTGCATCGTTGTAAATTACCTCACCGCCACGATACTGGGATTTGCCATCTTCGGCTCATTTCCTGTAGCACACATAGTTGAAGCAAACTGGTTCCCGATAGGCATTCTGCTTGGTTTCCTTTTCATTGTTACATTCCTGTTAGTAGGTATTTCGTCGAGTAAAACTGGAATCGTAATAACCACCGTGGCCAGCAAAATGTCGCTGGTTGTACCTATGCTGTTCTATATCATTATGTACGGCGAACCCGTGTCGGCAGTCAAGATTGTAGCCATCCTGCTGGCTGTAGCCTCGGTTATCCTTTGCACCTACAAGCCATCAAAAGAGAAAACGAAAAGCGACATCTGGAAATTCCTTCTCCCCGCAATAATCTTCATAGCAATGGGGGCAAACGACTCATTGGTAATTTATTCACGCGAACGATTCGGCATTTCCGACGACGCCGCACTCTTTACGGCAACACTTTTTGGAATATCTCTGCTTTGCGGAATCTTGTACTCCATCGTAAAGAAAGGAACGTTGCGGAAATTCTTGACTTTCAAGACGTGGTGGCTTGGCATATTGCTCGGCTCATTCAACTTCGGCTCGGTATATTTCGTGATACAGTCGATGAACACTGGAATTATCTCAACATCATCGCTTTACGGCATCTGCAACACATCAACAATACTGCTTTCCATTCTCATAGGCGTGATATTCTTCAAGGAAAAACTAACCCGGCTGAATGTCGTAGGCGGAATATGCGCAATAGCCACAATCATACTTCTGGCTTATTCGGGAATGTAGTGTTCGATATGCACTTTTTTTTTGTCATATCGGAAAAATAATATATTTTTGCGCAAATTTAGAACTGACAGGGGGATAGATTTCCCCCGTTTTATTTTCTGACGTTGATAAGGAAGGAAGATATAGAAGTTTTAAGCAAACGGTTTCTTTCTGAAACACAGTTTGTTGTGGATATTGCTGTAAGTGTATCCAACGATATTTCCATATACGTTGACGACATGAACGGCATCACAATTGACGAGTGCCGCCGCATAAGCCAGGCTATCGAAGAGTGCCTCGACCGCGAAAAGGAAGACTATTCGCTCGAAGTAAGCTCGCCGGGACTCACAAACCCTTTCCGCGTAAAGGAGCAGTACCTGAAAAATATCGGCAAGCAGGTGGAAATCGTTTACGTTGACGGAGAGAAAATCGTCGCAACGCTAAAGGCTTACTCCGACAACGCCATAACCGTCGAGACCGCAACCGTGAAAAAGGAAGCCAACAAAAAGGTGGTCGTGACGGAAACTTTTGATATTGAACGAATTAATATAAAAACAGTTAAAAGCGTAATTGACTTTAAATAAAGATTACAATGGGACTACAGGAAAACTTAATTGACACCTTTGCCGAATTTAAGGAACTGAAAAACATCGACAGGTCAACGATGATTGGCGTGATGAAGGACGTATTTTCTTCAACATTGGTAAAATTGTATGGCGAAGACAGCAAGTTCAACGTGATTGTGAACGACAAGACCGGTGACCTTGAAATCTGGCGTACAAGAACAGTTGTCGAGGACGACGACTACGATGAAATTGAGGACAAATACACCAAGATTCCACTGTCGGAAGCTCAGAAAATCGACGAGGACTACGAAGTCGGCGAAGAATATTCCGACGAAATTCGCCTGCAGGACTTCGGCCGCCGTGCAATCCTCGCTCTGAAGCAGAACCTTCAGGCAAAGATTATGGAACGCGAAAAGGACAATATCTACCTCAGATACAAGGATAGGATTGGAGAACTTATCACTGCCGAAGTTTATCAGGTATGGAAACGCGAAATCCTTGTCCGCGACGAAGAAGGAACCGAACTCCTCCTCTCGAAGCAAGACCAGATTCCTAGCGACAAGTACCGCAAGGGCGACACCCTCAAGGCTGTCATCTCAAGCGTAGAACTCAAGAACGGAAGCCCAATCATAAAGATTTCACGTACTTCCGAAAAGTTCCTCGAAAGACTTTTCGAACAGGAAATTCCCGAAATCGGCGATTCAGGACTTATCACTATCAAGAAGATTGTCCGCATCCCTGGCGAAAGAGCTAAGGTTGCCGTTGAATCGTACGATGAACGCGTTGACCCGGTTGGAGCTTGCGTAGGTATGAAGGGTAGCCGTATCCACGGTATCGTCCGCGAACTGCACAACGAGAACATCGACATAGTAAACTACACGACCAATATGCCGCTGTATATCCAGCGAATCCTCAGCCCCGCAAAGATTTCTTCGCTCAAGATTATAAACGAGGAAAAGCGTGTCGAAGTTTACTTGAACCCCGACCAGGTATCGCTTGCAATCGGTAAGGGCGGACTCAACATCAAGCTCGCCTGCCAGTTGCTCGGATACACTATCGACGTATTCAGGGTATCGCAGGAAGAAGACATCGACCTCGACGAATTCAACGACGAAATCGAACAGTGGGTAATCGACCAGCTTAAGGCTGTTGGCTGCGACACCGCACTTAGCGTACTCGAACTCAGCAAGGACGAACTCGTTCGCCGCACCGACCTCGAAGAGGAAACCATCGACGACGTAATTAGAATCTTGAAGGCTGAATTTAACAAGTAAAACGCGCAAAAAAGAAAGAAACAGGTAATTTAGGAGAATATATGTCGGAAACGAAACCCAAAAGATTAAGCGCCGTGGTTGCTATCTACAATGTAGCGACCTCAACCATCGTGGAATATCTCGCCAGCAAGGGTATCGAAATTGAGAACAACCCTAACGCAAAGGTGCAGCCCGAATGGTTGGCTCTGCTTGACGAAAAGTTCAAGGACTCGAAAGTTATGAACGAGACCGCCATCAAGGATACCGAGAAGGCGAAGGAAAACAAGGAACTGAATATTTCTATCGAAAAGCAGCAGAACCTTGAGAAGCAGAAACAGGAGGCGGAAAAGGCAAAGGAAGCAAAGGAGAAGGAACGTCTTCAGAAAGAAGCCGAAGAGGCTAAACCTCAGGAGAAACCAGCCGAAGTTGCAGTAAAGGAAGAGACTAAACCTGCTCCTAAACCACATGAAATCCAGCCAATCGAAGGCAACATCGATACCGACGAAAACGGACCGAAGGTTCTCGGCAAGATTAACCTTGACCAGATAAACCAGAATACCCGTCCGAAACGCAAGACCGCTGCCGAAAAAGAAGAAGAAAGAAGGCAGAAGGAAGAAGAACTGAGGGCTGCCAAGGAAGCTCAGAAAAAAGCAAAGAAGCAGGCTAAACCCGAAGAACCAAAGAAGGAAAAGCCTGTTGTCGCTCCTAAACCTGTTGAGCCAGAAAAACCTGCAAAACCCGAAGTCGAAGCCAAACCCGAAAAGGTTGCTCCTCCTGAACCCGAATTCATAAAGACACACGTCGAAAAGCTCCAAGGTCCTAACATCATTGGCAAAATCGACATCAGCGAATACGAGCGCAAGCAGGAAGCTGCCGAACGCGCCCGCAAGGAAGCCAAGGAAGAACGCCAGAAGAACCGCGAAAAGGAAAAGGCCGAGCGCAAGGAAAAACGCAAACGTATCAAACGCGACAACGTAAAGGTTGATATTAATAAGGTAAGCGGTTCCAACGACTTCTCGAAGAAAGGTCAGACCGGCGAAGGCGGAAAGAAGAAAAAAGGCGGAAAGCCAGCTCCTAAGAAACCTGAAATCAACGAGGAGGACATACAGGAAAAAGTAAAGGAAACTCTCGCTAAACTTACAGCCAACAAGACCAAAGGCAATAAGGCTGCTAAATTCCGTAAGGAAAAACGCGAATTGTTCTCGATGCGTCGTGCAGAGGAAAACGAAAGGCTCGAAGCTGAAAAGAAAATCATAAAGGTTACCGAATTCGTTTCGGCAAACGAACTTGCAACAATGATGGGCGTTCCTGTAACGAAAATCATCGCAACCTGCATGAGCCTCGGTTTGTTCGTTTCTATCAACCAGCGCCTCGATGCCGAAACAATGTCGATTGTGGCTGAAGAATTTGGATTCCAGGTCGAATTTGTAGCCGCCGAAATCCTTGACGAAATCAAGCAGGCTGATGACAAGGAGGAAGACTTGGTTCCTCGTCCGCCTATCGTTACCGTTATGGGTCACGTTGACCACGGTAAGACAAAGTTGCTCGACTACATCCGTCATACCAACGTGGTTGCTGGCGAAGCCGGCGGTATCACACAGCACATCGGTGCATACAGCGTACAGCTTAACGACAAGCGCATAACCTTCCTCGATACTCCTGGTCACGAGGCATTTACAGCAATGCGTGCCCGCGGTGCCCAGATTACCGACGTGGCAATCATCGTCATCGCTGCCGACGACGACATAATGCCGCAGACAAAGGAAGCTATCAACCACGCATCAGCAGCAAACGTTCCTATCGTATTTGCAATCAACAAGATAGATAAGCCAACAGCAAATCCTGACAAAATCAAGGAATCGTTGGCAAATATGAACTACTTGGTTGAAGAATGGGGCGGAAAATACCAGTCGCAGGACATTTCGGCAAAGGCAGGTCTCAACATCGAGGAACTGCTTGAGAAGGTTCTTCTCGAAGCCGAAATGCTTGACCTTAAGGCAAATCCAAACAAAAACGCAAATGGTACCGTAATCGAATCGTCACTCGACAAGGGACGCGGTTACGTTGCTACACTCATAGTTCAGTCGGGAACCCTGCACGTGGGCGACATTCTGCTCGCAGGTTGCGCAACTGGTCGTGTAAAGGCTATGTACAACGAACGCAACCAGAAGGTTACCGAAGCTGGTCCTTCTACTCCAGTTCTCGTACTTGGTCTCAACGGTGCTCCACAGGCTGGCGACAAGTTCAACGTACTCGACTCCGAACAGGAAGCCAAGAGCCTTGCCAACAAGCGTTTGCAGTTGCAGCGTGAACTTAGCATCAGGACTCAGAAGCATATCACTCTCGGCGAAATCGGCCGCCGTATGGCTCTCGGCGATTTCCACCAGATAAACATCATCGTAAAGGGCGACGTGGACGGCTCTATCGAGGCTCTGTCGGACGAATTGATAAAGCTCTCAACCGAATCGTTCGAGGTGAACATCATACACAAGGCTGTCGGTCAGATTTCCGAATCGGATGTCATGCTGGCTGCCGCATCGAATGCAATTATCGTAGGTTTCCAGGTTCGTCCTTCAACCTACGCACGCAAGACCGCCGAGAAGGAAGGCATCGAAATCCGCCTCTACTCCATCATCTACGATGCAATCAACGAAATCAAGGATGCAATGGAAGGCATGTTGAAGCCGGTTGTAAAGGAAACTATCACCGGTTCGGCAGAAATCCGCGAAGTCTTCAAGATTTCGAAGGTCGGTTCTGTTGCCGGATGTCTCGTTACCGATGGCAAGATTTCACGCAAGTCGAAAGTCCGCATCATCCGCGACGGTATTGTCATCTACACTGGCGAACTCGGCAGCTTGAAGCGTTTCAAGGACGATGCCAAGGAAGTCATTGCCGGTCAGGAATGCGGTCTTAATATCGACAAGTTCAACGACATTAAGGTCGGCGATATTGTAGAAGCATTCGACGAAACCGAAGTAAAGGCAACTTTAGGATAAATGGAAACGTCATTCCGCAAGTCAGAACAAACACGCGATACGGAACGGGGAGCGTTGTAATGTTCGACTATGCGGAATCTCCTTCACGAAACGTAGTGAGTAATCTCCAATTGAAAAACGTTCCAGAGGAGATTCCGTACAGACAGGCTCACAAGCAACGTTCCTTATGCTGTTCGCTTTGTCTTACGGAATGACTAGGGAGAATAAAAATTCAAACTTAAGCTAAAATGTTGAAAATCGGTAATACCGAATTTAACGACAGGCCTGTATTCCTCGCACCTATGGAGGATGTTACAGACCCGTCGTTTCGTTATATGTGCAAGAAGTTCGGTGCCGACCTTATGTTCACCGAGTTCATCTCTGCCGACGGACTTATCCGCGAAGCACAGAAGACCGTCAAGAAGCTCGACATCTTCGACTACGAGCGACCTGTTGGCACACAAATCTACGGTCATATCCCAGACGCAATGGAAGAAGCCGCACGCTTCATCAACAATGCCGACCCCGACATTCTGGACATCAACTACGGGTGCCCTGTGAAGAAGATTGCAGGTCGCGGTGCAGGTTCGGGAATGATGCGTAACTTACCGCTGATGAAGGAAATCACCGAAAGGGTTGTAAAGGTGTCTCGTTTCCCTGTTACAGCAAAGACCCGTCTCGGCTGGGACAGCGAATCACTCAATGTGGAGGAAGTTGCACTTATGTTACAAGATTGTGGCATACAAGCACTTACCATACACGGACGCACACGCGCACAAATGTACAAGGGCGAAGCCGACTGGACGCTTATCGGCAAGGTCAAGAACAATCCCAACATACACATTCCAATCATCGGTAACGGCGACATAACAAGCGGAAAAATTGCAGCCGAACGCTTTAATGCTTTTGGAGTTGATGCCATAATGATAGGCCGTGCCGCTATTGGCAGACCATGGATTTTCCGCGAAGTGAAACATTATTTGGAAACTGGCGAAGAACTCCCCATTCCTACCGTCCTCGAGCGCGTTGACTATGCCCGCGAGCATCTGCACAAATCGGTTGACTACAAGGAAGGAATGCGCGGAATCTACGAGATGCGCCGCCACTTCACAATGTACTTCAAAGCTATTCCTAATTTTAAGGAAACAAGACTTAAACTTCTCACCGCCAACACTGTAGAAGAAATAGAATCCCTTCTAGACCTCATTGCCGACAAGTTTGGAAACGTCGAGTTGAACAAGGAAGTGGCTAACTTGGGGATATATGAAAAATCAATTGACAATTAACAATTGACAATGGGCAATCAGCCGCCCGTTGAGCTTCGCCTACTGCGGCGCACTGAGCTTGTCGAAGCGAGCCTGTCGAAGTATCGAAACGAAGGGAACGAAAATCAATGGACAATTGTCATGCTGAAACCCGAATGGGTCATGCTGAATTTATTTCAGCATCTGAAATACCCACTTCGGGATTCAGCATTGTGATTTTTTTATGTAATCCGCAACGAACAACCTCAGCACGGTTGCACTGGTGCATTGTGAAAATTACCGAGCAAAACATTGCCCCATCAAATCGTATCATTTTATAAATCAATTTATTACGAAAAATATTAACAAAATTTAAAAATAATTAACAATAATTCGGATTTTTTAATTTACTTTGCAGTCTTATATTGCGTAAAATATTATAAATGTTGAACTTAAAAAAAAATTGAAAAATTTTTAAAATCCCAGGCAACGAAATCGACTTTTCAGTTGTCATAGGAGTAGAAGAAAAATTATTAATTTGTAAAAAATAAGGAATATGACTATGAATAAGAAGTTTGTTATTTTGCTGATTGCCTTGATATTATCGGGCATTAGCTATGCACAGACAGTGCAGATTGACCCGCGCTTGGAAAAGGCCTACAGTCAGGAAGAACTCCAGCGCATGCAGAAGAACACTCCTCTAATCCTCGAACTTCTGAACTACGAACTCGACCACTCGTGGTACATCGAATCGCCGGAAATGCTTCAGAAGATTGATGATTTTGAGTATCTCTACTACAAGGACCCCGAAACTGGTGAAAAGGCCGGTATGGTTGAATCGATAGAAATCGGCAAGGTAAACATCGCCGAATTCTACTACGAAAGGCCATACGACCATCGCAGCCTCTACCGCGTTGGCAAGACAAACACCATCATCGGGTTCTACTCCAACAAGGAAATTTCAGAAATGTTTAACGCAATGAAAGGGTACAGCAATGAATAAGTCATTATTTATAAGTGTTTTAGTCGCTTTATTTGCGGTTAGCACGTCGGCCTTCGCACAGACGACCTATCTTATTTCAGATACCAATGCCCCCGGTCAAGCTGGAAACACTTTCCAGATTACCTGTCAGGACGGCAATGGTAACGAAAACAACTTCGCCGCATATCTTTACGATAGTGGTGGAGCAAGCGGTCAGTATAATGTAAATGAAGATATAATAAGAGATATCGCATCAACCAACTCGGGTGCCATAAGCATCAAGTTTACTCAGTTTAACCTTGCTGCAGGGTCTGTGATGACAATCAAGGATGCTATCTCTCAACAAGTATTAGTTTCTAATGCAACAGGAACTACGCTTAACGGACAGACTTTCACATCCAACCGCGGTTCGCTAGAAATTATATGGCATTCAGGAACAACACGCGGTGCAGGTTTTACAGCAAAGGTATGGTGCGGTGAAATGTGCCAGACTTTCAGCACTACATTCAACCCAAGCGTAAGTCCTACAACGGAATTTAATCCTGCTACCGGTACGAACGACACATACTACGATGTCTGCAACGGAACAGCAGTAAGCTTCTCCGCTTCGACAACATTCCACAACAACCATGCAGTATATGACCAGGACGAAGCTTCGTTGACCTACCACTGGGGAATTATCAATGCAAATAACGATACCATTCGCCCAACAGGCGGCCAGACTCTTAACTATACATTTAACGAAAGTGGTGGTTATAGGGTTATATGTACTACAGAAGACGACCACGGATGCTTGAACAGAAATATCAACACCCGCTTGGTTCGCGTTTCTCTGCATCCAACATGGCCGGACGTAACATTCGGACCCGACTCTATATGCCCGGGTGAAACAGTTTCGCTGCACGGAGAACCTCATGTTGAACCATGGACTGCAATCCGTCCTCCTGTAATCTCAGGTGCAACCTTCCTCCCCGATGGTGACCACACCTGCTACAACACACCACTCGAATTCGACTTCTTCGGCGACGACCAGAGAATCACCTCGGCAAACGACTTCGAACGTATCTACCTCAACATTGAACATTCATGGTTGGGCGACCTTTCGATGGTACTACAGTGCCCTAACGGACAGATGTGCTTGCTTCACGCTTATTCTTCAAGCGGAACACAAACTTATGTGACCGGATGGTCAATGCACGGCGGTGTAAACGTAGCCGGTTCATGCGGTGGCAGTAGCACACACTTGGGACACGCTCCAGACCCAGGTTCAGGTCCATGCTACACTATTCAGGGTGAAGGCTATTCATACAACTTTACACCTTCATCAACAACTCCTTTCGGACCAAACGGCCCACAAACACGTGAATCATATACCGACCCCTGCGGAAATACAGAATCAAACAACGTACTTAACGAAGGCGACTACGGTACTTACGAAAACCTTTCTTCACTCATAGGTTGTCCTCTCAATGGTACTTGGACATTATATGTATGCGACCACTTGACTTCCGATAACGGTTGGATATTCGAATGGGGTCTGTACTTTAACAATTCTCTTTATCCAGATGACACTTGGAGATTCACCAACACATACACTACTAACGGATACTCATGGAGCGGCGTAGGTATGCAGAGTGGACAGAACGGAAGCGCTAATGCAACCGCAACCGTCCAGAACCCCGACCCCGACAACTGGTCGCTCATACCTTATACCTTCTCGGCAACCGACAACTTCGGTTGTACTTACGACACTACAGTCACAGTACACGTAAAGCCAGCTCACCACGCCGACTGCTGTATAGAGCCTACACCAACTGTAACGGCATCTTCGACTACTCCTTGCGGTAATACTACATCCCTTAGCGCAGGAAGCTTCGCTTATCCGACAAATACTGGCGAATGGACTTACACCGGCCCTGGTACAGCAACTTTCAGCGCACCAGACCAGCCTGTAACCGATGTTACCGTCTCTGTTTACGGCGACTACACTTTCACATGGCGTGAATACTATATGGGCAACGAAACTTGTACCGGTAATGCAAGCGTAAACGTAAACTTCGCACGTATAATGAATGCAACGCTTGCTTCTGTTGACAACTGCTGCCGTTCGGCTTCAGTAATCCAGCTTTCGGCACAAGACTTCGGCACATTATCATGTACTTACACCAACCTCAGTGTTCCAAACCCACAGCCTCAGCCATATAATGGTGCTGCATTAGATCTCGATGCACGTAACTTTACTCCAAGTCTTGCAGAACCAGGCAGATATGCAATAACAAATACAATAACTGGCGAACGCTGTGCCAACCCTGCAACAAGTTCGGTTACTTTCGACATCTATGATGAAATCGTAATCTCAAACAGAACAGAAACTTGCGACCAATCGAATCTTGCTGAACCTATGGTAGATGTTACTTTCAGCGTCAACGGACTCACCCCCGGCTCAAATCCTCCACAATATAATGTTAGTGGTACATACACAGAAAATCTAGACAACGAGGGCGAGCAGCCCGAAAATGGTACAATAACTGCAAACGGACAAACAGCCAACAACTTCGCTTTCAGACAGCGCAGCGCACTCGAATATGCACTTACAGTAAGCGACACTCATGGTTGTAGCAGTGTAGGCGTTGCTGGCTATTTCGCTTGCAACTGCCCATTCTTTGCAGGTACATTTGCTAGCTATTCTCCACATATCATGTGTACAGGAGAGACATATAATGTTGGTAACACAGAAATTGGACATCAAGGTGACAATAACCACACTGGTACATTCTCGTACATAGTATGCACCGACCCGAACCGTATAAACGATACTTGGGTGGCAACACTTCCTGGCACTACCCAGGCAATCAGTTTGGGAAGCATCAATGGTAACTTTGGCGAACAATATTACCTTGTAGCAGTAGAAGGCAATGGCGAAGGCTTGAATGCTTGGGGCAACGGCTGCCGTTCGGTTTCTCAGGCCGTACCGCTGATGTGGAAGCAATCACCAATACCTTCAGCAACAGGTGCTGAAACCTGCGGTCTTGTTATCCAGCTCAACGGTTCTGCAATTCCAACAGGAATGAGCGGTTACTGGACAGCAACTCCTCCTGCCGGCATTACTGGCTACAACTACGCAACTATTGAAAATACCACCAACATCATGAATAACCCAAAAATACTTTCGAGCCACTATGGACAGATAACATTTACTTGGCACATAGTGAACGCCGAATGTACTGGTGAAGCATCTGCTGTTTACAACTTCCGTCAGATTCCATCACCTGAAGCTGGTCCTGATATTACAGTCTGCGGTGTTTCTGCCCAAATTACAGGAGCTAATCCTACAATTCCAGAAATTGATGGTTCATCATTGCAGTGGAGTGGTTCTGGCGTTGTTATGAGTGATGCTAGTAGTATTCAGCCAACAGCCAACGCAAATGGTGGCGGTACTTACGTACTTACACTTACCGAACGCAATGGCGAATGCTCCGGAACCGACAACGTAACAATTACCTTCATAAATCCTCCTGCACCAGCAACAACAGCCAATGTTGATACTGTCTGCGGTCACATTGCAGAACTTCAGGTATATAACACCAACCCTGCTAATGAAGGTAGATGGACTGCATACGATATGCAGGGACATGTTCTTCCATCGGTTATCTACAACAACTACAACAACCCGCAGTCGCCAACTGACGCCCGCTATCCACACTGCTTCGTAACCGTTCCAATTCCAGACGATGTTCCTGAAGTAGAATACGAGTTCCGCTGGTCTGAACCTATCAACGACCCACGTCTTACTGATGCTAACTGCGCAGGCGAAGCTGTAAAGCACGTCGTATTCAGAAAGGTTCCTGTTTTAAGCGTACACCAGTGCGGTTCTACAGGCAACAGTGTAACTGTCTGCGGAAACGAAGTTGAACTTTGTGGTGAAGCAACAGCATCCGAAGGTTATGTAGAAACCGTATGGATGGTAAAGGCTGATGACATTGCCGGACGCTTTGCCGATTCATCACAAATCAACACTACATTTACACTCGACTCATCAATCCACGTTACAAGATATCAGGATGTTGACATCTACTTTGTAGGTCGTAATGCAACCTGTGTTACAATTGATACAATGCATGTACGCTTCCTTGAAAAACCAACAGCTAATGCCGGTAACGACCACGTTGCCTGCGGTAACAGATACGAACTCAACGGCGTATGGAGCTTGCAGCCAGAAGATGGCGCTTACACTCCAACCTGCCAGTGGACAGTAGGCACCAAGCCTCATCCATCAGCTCAGGTAATCTGGGACAACACTCCTCACGATAGTATTGTAGAAGGTGTTCAGGTCAGCGACTTCGGCGTATATACCTTTATAGTAAGAGAAACCAACACCGCTGGTGATGCAGCTTCCTGCTACGACACCGATACCGTTACCGTAGAATTTATGGAACGTCCAAATGTCTCAACACCTTATCAACACGATACACTTCCAGTTTGTGGTCTCGACTTTGATTTGACCGCCACTTCGTCGCATGTTGAAGGAGACAACATCTCAGGAACATGGATTAGTATGAGTGGTGGTACTGCAACATTTGCAGACCGCAACAACCCTAACACTACCGGCCATTATTCGGCATACGGTCCAGCTCGTTTCCAGTGGATGGAAACCAACCACCCGACTATCCAGACCGACAACGAAGAAACCTGTGCTGCATCTGCTGATTATTACGTAATGTTCTACGAAGTTCCATCGGCTGTAATCAGCATGAACGAAGGCGATACCGCAGTCTGCGGTCTTCATTTCGAATACCTGCGTGCTGAAAACCCAGGTGATGGCATAGAAGGTTTCTGGTACGAAATCAATCCTTCTACACAGTTCGGTCCTGACAACCAGACTGCAACCAGCACTATAACCGATGTTGACGTATCAAACTTCGGCCGTCACGACTTCTACTGGATTGAATACACAGGTCCAAGAGACAACCAGCGTTTCTGCAAGGATACAGCAGGTCCTTGGACAATAGAGTTCTTGCAGATTCCAAGCGCACAGATTGAGGCTACTTCAATCACTTTCTGCGACACAGTAGGCAATCTTCGAGATTTGCATGTTAACTTCAATGGTGTAGGTGAAGGTCGCTGGTCAACAAATGCTGCATCAAGCATAGTTACTTTCGACGACCGTTCAGACCCGAACACCTTGATACATTCAAGAGTGTGGAACAGCGGCAACTACCAGAACCCATACTTCGAGATTTACTGGACTGTTCAGAACACCGAATATTGTACCGACAAGGATACTGTAAAGGTAATTTTCGCAGTTGTTCCATCTGATTCCATCGTAGTAATACCTCCTAAGTGCTTCGGTGGTCCGGCAATACTTACCGCATATGACAGAACCCTTGATGTATATGACTGGGAATTCGGCAATGGTAACATTGATACCGCTTATACAGATGCAGAAAACATTGGCTCACGTGCATTCGTTTACTGGGACGACAAACAAACCAGCCACGTTGTAGGTCTTACCACAACCAACCAATGGGGTTGTGTGTCGAACATCGGCAGGGCAATCATCGAAGAACCTTACTTGCCAGAATACAGCTACCGCATCATTGGCGATACCTGCGCACTCGGCAGAGGTGGAATCGAATTCCTCGACACTACTGGCACATTCTCATTCTTCTGGATTGACACCACCGTTGGTCCAACTATAACCAACCCGAATACAGGTTATGCAATCACCGACTTCCACGTTTACAACCTGCCAGCCGGTACATATACCTATCGCTCGGATTACCGTACATTCAACGACGAATTCATATCGAGCTACCAGACATATTTCAACAACGACATCTGGTGCCACGACTTCCCAGAAGTTGAAGTTGGTACTATCGGTATGATTGAGGCTGATATTGCAGTATCGGCAGATATAGCACTGAACAGCCTTGTAGCACCGGAAGCAAGAGTTACTTTTGTAAACACAACCAACTACGACAATGTCAACATCAAGGTATGCGAATGGCACTTCGGTGACGGCACAATCGAAAAGAACTGTGACGAACTTGTAGAACACATCTACACCGAACCGACCGAACCTGGCAAATGCTATGAACCATACTTGATTGTAATGAACAGAGACATCCAGGAATGCCGCGATACGGCTTACGTTGACCCGATATGCGTTGACAAGGAAAGCTCTATTGAAGTTCCAAACATCTTCTCGCCTAATGGTGACGGCATCAACGACTACTTCCAGGTAAAGGCCGAATCTTTGGAATCATTCCACGGAAAGATTCTCAACCGCTACGGTCGCGTAGTATTTGAGTGGACCGACTGGGAGAACGAAGATGCAGGTTGGGACGGACGCTTGAACGGCTCGACAAAGGGTACTCCAGGTGTTTACTACTATATAATTAACGCAGTAGGCCTTGACGGAAACGAATATAATCCTGAAGGAGCTTTACACCTCGTAAGATAGCACAAACGTTATCAAAATAAAAGATGGTCGCAGTTTTGCGGCCATCTTTTTATTTTAATTCAAGATTTAACTTCGTTGAGCTAAAGGTTGATAATTTGATGATTCAACTGTAGAGACGTTGTGTGCAACGTCTACTATAAATAAAACAATGCAAAAAATTTTTGTTCGCAAATCATTGTTATTCAATCAAATAAAAAATTTTTTAATTTTTTTTGATTTTCCAGGCAACGAAATCGCATTTTAAATTGTCATATAGTCGAAATGGGCGATAACGAGAAACTGATAAGGAAGTGTCAGCAGAAGTCGCATAAGGCTTTTGAAGAGCTTTACAGAAAGTTCTCGCCGTTCGTTTATGGGATTTGCTTGCGTTATGCAAAGAACAGGGACGAAGCCCAGGACATACTTCAGGATTGCTTCATAAAGGTTATGGACAAGATTGGAGACTATAGGTTCGAAGGTTCTTTTGAAGGCTGGTTGCAAAGAATGGCAGTGAACGAGTCGCTGAACTATCTGAGGCTTGGCAGAAGTTCGTTTTCGGAACTTGACGAAGACGATTCAGATGCCAAAGACGAAAGCCCCGATATAGTTTCAAATATGTCGGCGAGGGATTTGCTCGATGCAATATCGAAGATGCCAGATGGCTACAGGACTATTTTCAACATGTATGTCATCGAAGGTTATCAGCACAACGAAATTGCCGAGAAACTTAACATCACCGAGTCCACAAGCCGTTCGCAACTGAAGAAAGCGAGAGAATACTTGATTGAAATAATTAAAAACGATTTTGAACGATGAACGATTTTGACAAGATATTGAAACAGAAACTCGAAAGCTACACGGAAGTGCCGCCAGAGTCGGTATTTGAAAATGTCTGCAAGAATATTCCAAAGCGAACATTCTCGGATGTGTTGTCGGCACACAAATACCTCTTTATTTCTGCTATTGCGGCTGTTGCAGTCGTTACCGCTGTACTCGTCGTATATCTTCCAAAAGACGAAACATCAACCCCAATATCAAACACCATAATAGAAAACCTTACTCCTGATGCACCTGAGACAAATCAACCGACAGATTTGCTTGTTGCCGCCAACGGTGAAACGTCCACACCGGAACCATCCAATCCAAAACTTACAGAACTTATATCGCAACCCGA
Organism: uncultured Bacteroidia bacterium; assembly: GCA_902776565.1. Taxonomy (GTDB): domain Bacteria; phylum Bacteroidota; class Bacteroidia; order Bacteroidales; family ML635J-15; genus Bact-19. The sequence continues at coordinate 95,412 of CACYQN010000004.1, read as the reverse complement.
AAACAAGGTTGATGCACTTAACTTGAATGATACAATAATTTGTGGCAGCGAACTTACTATTGAAGGCATTGACGCTTCGAAAGTAAAGGCATCCAACGGATTGAACTTGACAAAGGTTGCATCGGGAGTTAAAATTAGCAGCACGGCTTACGGCACACATACGCTCGACTTGCAGAATGGCAATTCGGTTAAGATTACATTCGTAGAGCCCGAAAAACTTGCCGTAAAGGCATCAAAGACCGACTTGTGCTATGGAGAAAGGCTGACAGTGGATGTGGTCGCAAACAGCCCTGTTTCGTGGAATGACGAAGGCTACTCGGTAAAGAAACTGAATGCCGGCAAATACGAACTTAGCGGATTGAATTCGGGCAGAAACTGCATATTGCTGACGGCAGACGGCAGATGCGCATCAAAAGTCGCATTCGACGTAAACGTTGCCGAAAAACTGAGCCATTCGGTAAGCACAAAGGCAAACTACTGCTCGGGAAATAATGGTCAGATTGAAATAAAGTCGCAGTCGGCAATAAGCTATTGCAGGATTAACGGCAAGGAAATTTCACGTAGCGGAATCTTCACAGGACTGAATGCCGGCACATATACTGTTGAAATAAATTACACAAATTCGTGCATAGCATACGACACTGTTGTAGTAAATAGCAAGAGCAAACTGAACGCTACTTTTGAAAGCACTAAGGACGCTTTCAACGACAAGGCATACAATTTCCGCAACTACACAAGACTTGATGATTCTGGAAATGTTCAGAATGTCGATTTCGAGTGGCTTGTAAACGGCAAGGTAATGTCAACCGATTACAATTTTGATTATGAATTCGAGAGCAATGGTAAATATACTGTAGAACTTGTAGCCCGTACAGGCGACTGCGAAAGCAGGTATTCAAAGACTATTGATGTCGTATCGAGCGACTTCAGGATTCCGAACGTATTCACACCAAACGGCGACGGCATAGGCGATGAGTTTACATTATACTACGACGGCACATTGCTCGACTACGACTTGTCAATATACACGAAGGCCGGTCAATTGGTTTTCCACAGCCAGCAGCTTGACAACTACTGGGATGGAAAAATCAGTGGAAACAACGAAGCTTCGGAAGGCGTATATTTCTATGTGATTACCGCAACCAACGACAAGAACGAGAAGCTTACCCACAAGGGTACGGTGCAACTGATTAGACGATAATTCCGTATTTTGTGAGCATATATGGAAAAAGGCTGCTTTTTGGGCAGCCTTTTCTTTATGTTTTCTGCTGAAATACAGCAATTATAGACTCCAATAAGTCAAGTCCTTAATCTTGCCACGCATTACACCCTTGACATCGACAAGGATTCCGTTTTCTGCCGAAATGCCCTTGAAATAGTCTTCGGTGAGTTCCATATATGGCTTGTGGTTTACGGCAACGATAATTGCATCGTACTTGCCAGTCGGTTCCTTCGACATATCAACACCGTATTCCTTCATAACCTCGTCGTGGTCGGCGTATGCATCAACAACATCGCAGTTTACGCGGAAATATTTCAATTCGTTGATAATGTCGATTATGCGCGAATTTCTGATGTCGGTGACATTCTCCTTGAAGGTCATACCCATAATGAGAACTCTCGACTTGGTGATTTCCTTGCCTGCATTTATAATCATCTTTACAACCTTGTCGGCTATGCGTGTACCCATACTATCGTTGAGAGCACGACCAGAATTAATCATACTTGCGTGATAACCAAGCTGTTTTGCCTTGTGAAGCAGGTAGTACGGGTCAACTCCGATGCAATGTCCGCCAACAAGACCCGGCGAGAACTTCAGGAAGTTCCACTTTGTTCCTGCTGCTTCCAAAACCTCGTAGGTGTTGATTCCCATGATGTCGAATATGATTGACAATTCGTTCATAAGGGCAATGTTGATGTCGCGCTGTGTATTTTCGATAATCTTGGCAGCCTCGGCAACCTTTATTGCACTTGCACGGTGAACACCAGCCTTGATTATTATTTCGTAAACCTTTGCAATGTTCTCGGCAGCCTCAGGGTCGCATCCCGATGTGATTTTCTTGATTTGAGTAAGTGAGTGAGCCTTGTCACCCGGGTTAATTCTTTCAGGCGAGAATCCTACCTTGAAGTCCTGCATAAACTTCAGTCCAGACATCTTTTCAAGAATCGGAACACAATCTTCTTCGGTGCATCCAGGGTAAACGGTTGATTCATAAACTACATAGTCGCCTTTCTTCAAAGCCTTGCCAACCGATTCCGATGCCTTGATTACTGGAGTAAGGTCGGGAAGCTTGTGCTCGTCGATTGGAGTAGGAACAGCAACGATGAAGAAGTTGCACTGCTTGAGGTCGTCAGCATTGGAAGTGAAAGTAATGTTGCATCCGTCGAATGCCGACTTGTCGAGTTCGTTGCTCGGGTCGATATGGTTGTTCATCATTGCAACTCTTTCTGGCTTCACATCAAAGCCCACTACGTTGATATGCTTCGAAAATTCCAAAGCGATAGGCAGACCTACGTATCCAAGTCCTATTACGGACAATTTTGCCTGCTTGTTTATTAATGCTTCGTAGATATTATTCATACGCCTAACTTTTAATTATTTTATTCTTGAAATAAATGGATGTTCACAATCTTTCATAGTGGTTACAACTTCGGCATTCCTGATGAAATGAACCATTTCGATGCTCGGTTTAGCCTGGTCGAGACCAAAGCCGTTGCCAGCAAGGATGTTCCTGTAGCTTTCGGTGTGCAGGTCGGTAAAACCGCCAGTAAATTCGAGTTCATCGCCAGCAATCTGGATAGAGCGGTATGTCGTCTGACCCTTTGCCTTGATTTCGTCGGGAAGATATTCGCTGTCAACACTCAAGAACCAGCGCACGCGTGCCTTTTCAAGTTCAAGGTAACCCGACACAACATGGTTGTCGCGATGGTGTACCACGAGCATTTTCTTTTTGCCGAAAATGTACTGGAGCATATCGAAGAAATGTATGCCGATGTTGGTTGCCAGTCCGCCCGACTTTGCAATGTCGCCTTTCCACGAATAGTGGAACCACTTTCCGCGTGAGGTTATGTAGGTCAGGTCAACATCGTAAATCTTGTTCGGGTCGCCGGCTTCGATTTTCTTTTTAAGCTCGATGATTGCAGGGTGCAGACGGAGTTGCAGGATGTTGTAAATCTTGTGTCCTGTTTCCTTTTCCAGTTCTGAAAGTGCATCGATGTTCCATGGATTGAGCACAAGCGGCTTTTCGCATATAGCATCGGCACCGTTGAGCAAAGCCATCCTTATGTGTGCATCGTGCAGGTAGTTTGGCGTGCAGATGCTGAAAATGTCCAGCTTTTCGCCCGAACCGTGCTGCAATTTGTAAACATGACGTTCGAAACGTTCAGGCTCTGTAAAAAAGTCGGCTTTCGGGAAAAATGAATCCATAATTCCCACGCTGTCGCTCTTGTCGAGAGCTACGAGAAGGTTGTTACCTGTCTCCTTTATTGCTTTCAAATGGCGAGGTGCTATATAGCCACCAACACCTATTATTGCAAAATTTTTCATTCTATTCTTGTTACTTTTCCATTTTCCAATTTATATTTCTGACCGCTTTCGGGGCAGGTTGCAAAGCCTTCATTGTCGAACTTGAGCTTGCATCCGTACTCGCTAACCCAGCCCATCTGACGTGCAGGATTTCCAACTACGAGGGCATAGTCGGGAATGTTCTTCGTGACCACAGCACCAGCACCGATAAGTGCGTAACGGCCAATGTCGTGTCCGCAAACCACTGTTGCATTTGCTCCTATGCTTGCGCCCTGCATTACCAAGGTACGACGATAGCAGTCCTTACGGCTTACTGCACTGCGCGGATTTATGACATTCGTAAATACCATCGACGGACCGAGAAAAACATCGTCTTCGCAGATTACGCCCGTGTAGATTGAAACATTGTTCTGGACCTTTACGTTTCTGCCCAAAGTCACATCCGGCGATACGACAACGTTCTGTCCGATGTTGCAACTTTCACCAATGGTACAACCCGACATTACATGGGAAAAATGCCAGATTTTGGTGCCTTTTCCTATCGTGCAGCCTTCATCGATGACTGCGGTCTCGTGTGCAAAATATTCTTTCATACAAAAGTGCAAAAATAATTTTTTTATTAATAAGTGTAGGATTTTTTTTACATTGACGACAATTTTCTTATTCTCCCGTTATCAGGACATATTTCTGCAAGTTGCTGCATCGTTTTACCATTTTGCGGATGAACGAAATCGGCAGCAATTTCTGCCATCGGCAGCAATACAAACTTGCGCTGGCAAATGTGCGGATGAGGAACGACAAGTCTTTCTGTATTAAGAATTTCGTTATTGAAGAAAAGTATGTCAATGTCCATTGTGCGGCCTTCGTAGCCACGACCCGAACGGGTACGCTTGAGCTCAGCCTCTATTTCAAAAGCCTTCGTAAGAACTTCATCAACCGAGAAAGATGTGTAAATCTCCGCAACAATGTTTGTAAAGTATTTTGCATGAGTGAATCCCCACGGCTCCGAAAGATAAACCGATGAAACCTTTTCGATTCTGCCAATGTGTAAGCCAATTAGTTCGACGGCACGGCGCAGATTTCCAATGCGGTCGCCAAGGTTTCCGCCAATGCCGAGGAAAACACGGTTAAGGTTATTCGGTGCAGTTGTTGCAGATGCTGATTTCATTGCGATTTGAGAAAACTTTGTTTACAAAATCGATATATTTTTTCGAATTTCGAATTTCATGCAGGCTTTGGTTAGCGATGCTGCCAAATTCGTGGTCGGCATCCTTGTCGAAACAGCAGGGCACAACGCGACCATCGAAACAGACTACAGTCCCGAAAATCAATCGCTTACATTGGTTTTTAATTCCATTTTTCAACCTAAAACTACCGCTTTCGGATACTTCGTAACGCGAAAAATTCTTGTTCTCGGGCAGAAAGTCAACTTGCGAATTTTCGTAAATCTGTGCCGACTTGAGTGTAATCTTGTCGATGTGATACTTTTTCTTCAACTTTTGCAAATCGGGAATTTCGTGTTCGTTGTGCGAAAAGACAAGAAACTGCAGTTCGATGAAAGGTCGCTCGTTTGCAGGTAGTTGCGATAGTTTTTCAAGTCCGTTTAACACATTTTGCACCTTTCCGCCAACTCGGTATTTTGTGTAAGTTTCGTCCGAAAGTCCATCGAGCGAAACAATTATGCGGTCGGGACGGGCATTGCGTATGATGTCGATGTTTTGTGCAAGAAGCTGCCCGTTTGTCGAGAACATTGTGTAGATGCGGTTCTGCCTTGCGAAAGCAATCATCTCGCCAAGTTGCTTATACATAAGCGGTTCGCCTTGAAAATGCAGGATTATGTCTATTAAAGTTTCGCGGTTATCGGTTATGAACTTTCGGTACAAATCCATATCGGCTGTTCCGCGCGGACGCTTCAGCATACCTTTGCCCGAGGGACACATTTCACACGAGAGATTGCAGATATTGGTTGGCTCGTAGCTTGCAAAACTTGGAGGTGGCACCTCCCCTATCAGCCTCCCATTCTTTGCCTTACGGTAGAATTTATGCAAGCGACAAAGATTCCATATCTTCCGCCACGAGATATACTTTATGTTTCTAGAAAAACTCATAGGTGCAATAAACAGAAACCCATCGGGGCTACCTGTGATTTATTGCTTATTCATATATATTTCAAGCAGTTCACTGTATTTCACCGGGATAAGTACAACATCGTCGATGCAAGCAGGAATGAGTATGGTTTCGCCTTCGTTGAGCACCTCGTCGCCACCATCGGTCTTTATGGTTACCTGTCCGTGTACGCAATGGTAAATCACAAACGAATCAATATTGCTGTATTCTTTCAGCAACGAATTCATCACCGGTAAATAGTTGGCTGTAAAATACTTGCAATCGACAATCTGGTTCGAGTGGTCGGGAGTGCGTGCAAACCTAATCGAGCTCTTGTCGTTCTTCTTGTAGTCGATGACATCTACTGCATATTGCGTATGCAGTTCGCGGTTGCCACGGTTGTAATCGTAGATGCGGTAGGTAATGTCTGAGGTTTCCTGAATTTCGACCACGGCAGTACCGGCGCACATTCCGTGTACGCGCCCAGCAGGGATGAAATAAAAGTCGCCAGCTTTCACGTTGTGATACTTGAGAAGATTTTCAAGGTTGCCGTCCTGGATTGACTGAAGCAGTTCGCTTTCGGTGGTGTCGCGGTTGAAGCCGTCGATTATCTTTGCATCTGCGTCTGCATCAAGGATATACCACGCTTCGGTCTTGCCACGTGCATTGTGCAGTTCGGCAGCTGTCTCGTCGTCGGGGTGTACCTGCACCGAAAGGTTTTCCTTGGCATCGATGATTTTCAGCAGTATTGGAAATTCGTAGCCGTATTCCTCCAAAACCTTCTCGCCTACTACTTCGTCAAGATAGACCTCGATTACCTCCTGCAGCGTATTGCCTTCCAGAAAACCATTTGCCACAACCGAAACATCGTCCTGCACACCCGAGATTTCCCAGCTTTCGCCACAGTTTTCGGGAATGCTATCGTCGTTCTTTATTCTGCGTATCTTGTCGCCACCCCAGACTTTTGTCTTGTATATCGGCTTGAATTTCAATGGATAAAGCATATAGAGAATATTTTTATGTTTAGGAAGGCAAAGGTAGGGATTTATTTTATTGAAAAATCATTTTCAACCAATTTATTCATCCCTTATGCACCTTATGCTCATAGCTGATTTCGCAATATCTACAGATTCCCTTAAAGTGCTTGACGAATCGAAATCCAATCTTCTGAAAAATCTGCGGAATATTAGACTAAATTCATTATTGTCATCGTGAGATGTGAAATCCGCATCTTTAGTCCACCAACTACCAAAATCATGTAGTCCGACATAAACTCCCATCTGAACATTCGCCCAACCGCCCGGCATACCGCCAAAATGGCTCGTATTATTCTTTATTTGCAACCATCCAACAGTATTCCTTTCGTTACATACGGTCCAGTCGGATGTATATGCCAACGACTTTGCAATAACATTATTTGTTTCCCTAAGTTCGTCATTATCAATACAGCCATTAAAGTTATAACCGTTATTTTCTAGAAATACTTCCATCCGGGTCCATTCGCTATCAGTTGGTATATGCCATCCCGCAGGACACAGCGTGTCTGTCCTCACAAGCGAATCCATAATGTAATAATCATCCAGCATCTCAGGCAATTTATACAGAACTCCATATTTTGTATAATTATCGGTCATTTTAGCCTCATTCACATCCGTTCCATCGTATCCATATACAAAACAGCGTGTTGTATCATCCCACCTATAGTAAATATAATTTTCGGACATGCTACTTATTGAATATACATTCGGCAGATACCTCAAATTTTCAGCCATCCACACTTGGTCGCCAATCTGCACAGTACAATAGGTATTGCCATCCCGCTCGTCGGTAAACCCATTACCAAGCGAAACTATATACGACACGGTACTGTCGCAACCATGTGCCGATGTATAATGTCGCTGATATATACCACTTTCTGTAATCAAAGTATCATCAATCTGATATGATTCATCACAAGTGTATATTTCAATTTCATTGAAAATGTTATCCATTATACTCAAATCCAACTCTACAATGCTGTCGCAACCCCAAACCGTTTCAATTTCCTCTAGTACATAATGACCACTTTCCGAATAAGTTTGTCCATGATATGTATAAGGTTCGCAATCCTGAATCTCATACACAATAATCTTGTCGCGACAATATGGAATGTGGAAATATAATACGGAATCCATGTAAAGGTGCATCATCTCCCTAATTTCCGCGCTTTCATACACTTCACCCCTATATGTTGTGTACCCCTTTATGATAATATCATCGTAATATATTAAAGGCACACCATTCTCATTCACAACTGTCAGCTTATCTTGAACAGTTACTGTGGTAAGCGTTGTGTCAGGATAGTGCATCATCCATTGCAAATGATTTCGTTCATTAGTTATTGATATGCTGTCCAACTGCTGATAATGTCTTTCCAAGCCATCTATTGTACTGATTCCAACACCAGAAAATCTACACGAGAGCGTCCTTTCGTTCACATACAATGTCAAGTACAGAGTGACAATGCTGTCGCAACCGTGTACCGAGGTAAATTGACGGCGATAAATGCCACTGTCTCTCAATAGAGTGTCGCCCCACTGGTACTCACCATCGTTTGTCTCGATGTAAAATTCCGTCTCAATCTGTCCGCCAATGCGGAAATCCAACTCAACAACACTGTCGGCACCGCATACTGTCTGCAGTTCCTCCAATACATAATGCCCGCTTTCCGAATACGTCTGTCCGTTGTAAGTAAATGGTATGCAGTCCTGAATGTCGAGCACTGTAGTCTTGTCGTCGCAATATGGGATGTCAAAATACAATGTATCGGCTCCGTTGCTCCAAACCTTGTCCAAACGATTACTAGCATACACTTCGCCGTTATATGTTGTGTAGCCAATATACGACATATTATCGTTGGGCATAAGGTTGTCGCCCCAAGTGCCATTGTTTTCGATTGTCAACTTCTGCCCTATGCGACCAAGATAACTTATTGAGTTTCCACCTCCATCGCCCATATTCACCATCTTTATTGATTGCAACTTTCCACCGATATTTGCAGAAAGCAGATATGTCTGCGGAGTGGTGGCACTTACCTCGAAGCGATACACTCCGGCCAATAATCTGTCAACATACTGTGCATACAGCTTTCCCTGCATATCAAACAAAGATAACGCGACATGGCAGTCTTCTCCAACCGAAAGTTCCACATTAGTATTTCCATAGAACGGATTGGGAATATTCTGCGATAACTCGTTGTTATTATGTGTGTTATTCACGATACCGTCAATCGGATTATGGTAAACAGCAACAAGTATTGTATCGGGATAAACTACTGTCCTCTGCCAGTTGCGGTCAACGTTTACAACAAGAATACTGTCCAACCGTTGGTAATGCTGTTCGTCTGCATAATAAGAGCTTACGCCTCGTCCTGTAAATGATGCAGAAATTGAATAGTCGCTCTGTCCGTACAGGATGGCACATAAAAAGCAGACAAATGCTGTAAAAAATATTTTTCTCATAATACATAATTATTTTTCTGCTACAAAAATAATCACAAATTCTTATGGACAATGTTTTCATGTAAAAATTTTAACAAACTAGAATAAGACCAGACAATTTGCCATCTTTAATTAATGACGGCAAATATGTATTTTCTCCAAATATATTATCACAATTCGCATCTTTAAACTATGGGACACTATGTGGGGTTTTATATGAAAAACTGAAAGGCACTCCGCTAAACTTCATAATAATACCTCCAACATACATGAATAAATTTATCAAAAGTCCATCGCTGGCTGAGCTTGTCGAAGTCAAGGTAACGAAATGATATAATGCTACCAACCTTACCCTTCGACAGGCTCAGGGGGCGGTTAAATGAAAGAGCCGTGAGTAAATGTGGAATAAAAGGTTCTCCATAAAAAAAGATTTTGTATCTTTGAAGCCACAAAAATTTTACACGATATGCTAGTTGTAGGAATTGCAGGCGGTTCGGGCGCAGGAAAGACGACGGTTGTAAACAAGATTACCGCTCAGCTGCCAAAGGATATGGTAACATTGGTGCCACAGGATTCGTACTATTGGGACAGCAGTCATCTACCAATGGAAGAACGAAAAAAAATCAACTTCGACCACCCGAATGCCATCGAATGGGAATTGCTAATCCGTCACATCAAGGAACTGAAAGAAGGGAAAACGGTAGAACAGCCGATTTATGCCTATATAACGAGTTCACGCGCACAAGAAACACTCACAGTGAAGCCAAGCAATGTAATAATTGTAGAAGGCATAATGGTGCTTACCCAACCAGAACTCCGTGATTTGATGGATGTTAAGGTTTATGTCGATGCCGATGCAGACGACCGTCTGGCTCGAATACTACGCCGCGATACCGTTGAACGTGGCCGCTCGGTAAACGATGTGCTTGAACATTACTACGACACCGTAAAGCCCATGCACTTGCAGTTCATCGAGCCGACAAAGCGCTATGCCGACATCATTGTGCCGAACATTGGCGACAACGATGCTGCGGTAAACCTTTTGGCAAAGTTCATTCATCAGCATATTAACAATTAGAAAAAGACCACCCCTTCGACTACGCTCACTTCGACAAGCTCAGTGCACCGCAGGGGACGGGATACAGAATTTTGTAATATAGTAAATATTAGAAATTTATGCAAGATATAGACCTTAAGAACGTAATGTTCATCGACATTGAGACGGTGCCTATGTGTGCCTCGTTTGATGAAATGCCCGAAGCCTTCAAGAAGCACTGGGACAAGAAATCGAAAAATTTCAGAGCCGAAACCGAAACTGCTTCCGACGTTTACCAGCGTGCCGGAATCTATTCCGAATTCGGAAAGATTGTGTGCATATCGGTAGGTTTGGTAGCTGGAGAAAAATTCCGTGTAAAATCGTTTTATGGTGACGATGAAAAGGAGATTCTTTCTGGTTTTGCCGAAATGCTCTCGAAATGGGACCCGTTTGGCAACAAGATGCTATGCGGACACAACATCAAGGAGTTCGATGTGCCATACATTGCACGCCGTATGCTCGTCAACCGTATGTACAACTTGCCAAAGGCACTCGACCTGTCGGGAAAGAAACCCTGGGAAATAAAGCACATTGATACGCTTGAATTATGGAAATTCGGTGATTACAAGAACTTTACATCGCTTGCACTTATGGCCGACCTTTTCGACATCCCCACACCCAAGGACGACATCGACGGCAGCGAAGTCGCTGGTGTTTACTACGGCGAACACGATGTGGAGCGTATTGCAATCTACTGCGAAAAGGACGTTTTGTGCGTAGCTAACCTAATGCTCAGGTTGCAAGGCAAGGACATCTATATGTACGACCAGATGGAAAGGGCAAACGGATAGGCGAAAAACTTATCTTTTCTCAACTTTCCTGCTGAATATCAGCAACCCAACAAATGTCAGCAGACCATTTACAATAAGTATCTCGAAGCCGAACTTGTAGCCGAAAAATAATTCCTCGGAATAGATGTTTAGCAGGTAACTGATTATCGGCGAAAGGATTGCGATGAATGGAACAGCCTTATCGTTTGGCTGGCGATTCTTGATAAATAATCCGAAACTGAAAAGTCCAAGCAATGGTCCGTAGGTATAGCCTGCTATATCGAAAAGCATCTTTATGAGCGAATCGGTATGGAACGGCTTGAATACTATTATGATAATGAAATAGATTGCAGCAAAAGCAAGATGTGTACGCTTGCGGATTTTTGTCTTTTTGGCTTCGTCGTAGTCCTTTTTCTCGAACTGCAAAATGTCGAAGCAGAAAGTGGTTGTAAGCGAAGTCAGCGTTCCGTCGGCACTTGAGTAGCCCGCAGCAACCAGACCTATAATAAATATTATCCACGTTACCGAACCCAGATTCTGCGAAACGGCTGCGAATATGCTGTCGGACTTTTCGGGCAGTGCAAAGCCTGTCTGCGACGAGTAAGTCATAAGAGCAACACCGAGAACAAGGAACAATATATTGACAATCACTATACAAACACTGAACGACAGCATATTCTTCCGAGCCTCCTTCAGCGACTTGCAAGTAAGGTTTTTCTGCATCATGTCCTGGTCGAGACCTGTCATCGCAATTGTTATGAATGCCCCGCTGAGGATTTGCTTGAGGAAGAAATTATTTGACCTCCAGTCGGTTTCAAACATGCGCGTGTACCCGTCATCGGCAGCTTGCGACATCATATCGAAGAAAGAAATGTCCATCTCCTTGAGCAGGAACACAATGGTTATCACTGTAGAAAGCAGCATAAAGGTCGTCTGTAGCGTATCGGTCCAGATGATGGTCTTTATTCCGCCCTTGAAGGTGTAAATAAGTATCAGCACAATGAAAAACAGAGCCAAAGCCCAGAACGGAACGCCTATTGCCTTGAATACAAATTCGTGAAGTACAAACACTACCAAGTACATCCTAAGCGCCGAACCCATCAGTCGCGACACAATGAAAAAGAACGAACCGGTCCGTTGCGAATTGCTGCCGAATCGCTTGTCCAAGTAGGTATATATCGATGTTAGGTTCAGCTTGTAGTAAAGAGGCAGAAGTATGTATGCTATCGCAATGTAACCTATTGTGTATCCGAGGACTACACCAAAATATGTAAACTGGCTGCTCTGCACATAGCCTGGCACCGACATAAATGTCACACCCGACAGCGATGCGCCAATCATACCGTATGCCACCACAAACCACGGCGACTTGCGGTTGCCTGTGAAAAAAGTATCGTTGGTTGCCTTCTTTGAGGTAAGGTACGAGATAAGAATCAACAATGCGAAATATCCTACGACAATGCTGGCTATTATGTACGGACTCATCTCGTTACCTATTTTCTATTAGGTTATTTCAAGTTCTTAGGCTGAATATTTTCGGGCAGCTGTATAACATATATGTCGGAGTTACCCTTCTTGCCTTTTGCTGCATTCGACTTCGAGAAGTATGCCTTTGTACCGTCGGTAGAAACCTTGTAGCCCATATCGTCTGAAGCGGTATTTATTTCCTTGCCTAGGTTTACAGGTTCGCTCCAGCAGTCCCAGCAGTCGTCGCTGAGACGTGTAGAAACGTACATATCAAGTCCACCAAGACCTCCGTGTCCGTCGGATGCAAAATACAAGTGCTTGCCATCGGAATGCAGGAACGGGGTGCGTTCGGTATAGAGCGTGTTGATAGTAGCCCCGAGGTTTATCGGCTTGCCCCATTCTCCGTTTTCGTCAACTGTGCATACATATATGTCGGTCTGGTTTTCATCTACCTTTCCGTGATATACAAGTCCATCGAAATCGGCATCGTTGAAGAAGTTGAGCATGTCGCTACGCTTTGCGGCAAAGAACAGAGCCTTGCCGTCCCTGCTGATGAAGGCATCGCCCTGCCAGTTGCTCGAGTTTACGTTGCCCGACATCTTCTGCGGCTTGCCCCAGGTGGCACCGGCCTTCTTCGAGAAGTAGAGACGTCCGTTCCTGAATATGTACATCGCATTGCCCGAAGCATTGATGCTCTGCGGATAGTCGTTGCCTTTCGACGAAACCTCGCTGATAAGCTGAGCCTCACTCCATCCGTCATCGGTTTTCAGCGACACGAAGATATCTTCTCCGCTCTTGCTGTTACTACGCCCTTCTCCACAGAAATACAAGGTGTTGCCATCGGCTGAAAGTATCGGATTGTACTCGTTGCCGTTGGTGTTTACTGTTTCGGGCAAGGCTTCGGCGACGATTCCCTGATTCTTCTGCTCAAGAATATCGAGCAACTTGTTTATTTTCTGAGGATTGTCCTTCCAGTAGTCCTTGTACTTAAGCACCGTGACTGTTGCATTTGACCAATTTTTGTTTTCAACATCAGCTTTTATCATCTTCTGCAGAGCAACGAAAGCCTTTTCCCTTGGGGCAGCAGACTTTATATATTCGTCGTATGCGGCAGCCGACTTCTTGGCATTGTAGCCGTTTTGAATCTTCAGTTCGTCACCCTTTACCGCCAGTGCCGAATCGGCAGCATATTTTTCGCGGATAAGGTTGCGCTGGCTTTCATTGAGTTCGCTATAGAACGACTTTAACGAAACCAGTTCTCCGTCTGATGCAACAAGGTCGTAGTACAACTTTATCGCCTGATTCTTCTTGTCGCCATCGAGGTTCTTGTAGCAGTACTTTACGATTTCGGCATTGCTGGCGCCACATTGCATAGCCGACGATATTGCCATGTTTTTCCACTTGCTGCTTGGATGCCTCTTTACGAAACGGATGTAGGAGTAGCATTCCCCGTCGGCAGTTTCCTCGTTGAACAACTTTTCGTCGTACAGCATTTCCGCCTTGTAGTATTGCGAGCTCTTAGGATATTTTTCCATATATTGCTTCAAGGCTGCCGACGTATTTTCCTTTTCGGCATCGGCAAGTGCAATGGTATAGACTTTTTCCTGTGCATCGGCGGCAAGGAAAGATGTCGGATATTTTTTCAGAAATTCCTCGTATGCTGCAGCAGTGTTTTCAGACTGAGCCTTCTCGTAGCCCTTTTCGTCACGACGTTTTGTGGCATCGGGAATCTGCTGTGCATCGGGATAGGTCTTTATGAACGAATCGTATGCCTCCTCGGTATTCTTTGCGACGGTCATCTTGTAGGCCTCAATGTTGCGGTACATACGTGCTTCCGACTTGTATTCCTCCGATGCCTTGCGATAGAAGAACAGGTAGTTCTGGTATGATTCGAACGTATTGGCTCTTATGGCATCCTTGAGCGCGTATTTGCATACGGTATCGATATAATTGTTAAAAATGTCGGGATTCATAGGCACAAAGCTCAGCTTGTCCTTTGTCTTGTCGTCGAGCTGCGGATAGTAGTCAAGACAGGTTTGCAGGCACTTGTACGACTGAACCGGGTCGTATCCCTCATATTCCCTCTGGAACAACAGATAGGCCTTGTAGAAGTTGAACTCCACATCGTCAACGTTTTTTGACAAGCCCTTTTCTATTGCCTTTACCGCATTGTCGTACTTGCCCTTCCAGATGAGCTCCAACGCTTTGGTTTGCTGTGAAAAGGCTGATACAGAAAGCATTACTGCCAATAAAACAAGTAAAATTTTCCTATCCATATACAATATGTTTTAAGGTCGTAAATTTAAGTGAAACTATTGGATTAATAAAGAATATTTTTTGATATTTATTCAAGGGGTATGGTTGATAGTAAGAAAACGTGATTGTTCGGAATAATTCTTTACTTTTGCCTGTCATAAAAAATTTGAATATGGTAAAGGATTACGAAATAAAAGAAGGAAAGTACATTGTGGAAGATGTCGTTTCGTGCTTCGATGTTGACTCCAACATCCGCATGAAGCCGGTCGCATTTATGAACATAGCGCAGGAAATGGCAACCCGTGCCGCCGACCCGCTTGGATTCGGCTACAACGAGATGCTGAAAAAAAATATGGCATGGGTGCTTTCGCGTATGCATTTTGTCTTTATGGATACTCCGCTGTGGAACGACGAAATCAAGGTAACTACCTGGCACAAAGGCATTGGCGGTCCGTTTTTCCTCAGGGACTTTCTAATTAGCGGAGCCGACGGTTCGCAGAAGGTTGTCGGTACAAGTTCGTGGGTGGTTCTCGACTTGGAAAAGCGTGCGATGGTAAGGATGAGCGATATTCTGGATATGATTCCCGACGATTCGGCCTGCCACGAAAACGCAATAGAAACGCCAGCGCCTAAGGTGATGATGCCACGCAGTGCGGAGCCTCGCCTTGTGCGCAGCGAAGTGCTCGGCTATTCCGACACCGACATGAACGCCCACACCAACAACGCCCGTTACATTCAGCACGCAATGAACTGCTTCGACTATGCCGAAGTGCAGAAGCTGTCGGTTGCCGAAGTTTTCATAACATTTGCCCACGAAACCCGTCCCGGCGAAACCCTCGACCTTTACATGTACGACGAGCCACTTGCCGAACCAAAGCTTTCGATGAACGGCAAGCCGATTGTGCGTAGCACGCTGATAGAAGGCAAGGTAGTCGACAAGCAGGCGTTCTGCACGAGGATACTTTTCAATTAACAATTTATAATTTATAATTGTTAATTAGCGGTAACGGCTATTTTTTAGTCGCTCCGCGAGAACGGCAAAGCCCTCAACGAAGTTAAATCTTACAAATTGAACCAAATCTCCCAAATCTATTTGTTTGATTATTCACAGTCATTCCGCAAAACAAAGCGAACGGGCGCAGGTACGAGCCTTGTGAGCCTGTTTATGCGGAATCTCCTTTTTGTGTACTATTAGGAGATTGCGGATAACCGTCTTCACAACGCTCTGTCTATTGACAATCGCGTGTTCAGTCAGGCTTCCGCAATGACGGTACTATGGCATTTGTTTGATTTGAATCCAATTTGTTTTATTTCTGCCGTCAGGCACTCCAAAACATTTCATCTAGCGAGAGCAAAGCATTGCGCCGCTATAACCTTTACTTGTCGCCTTCTCTTTTCTTTATTAGAAATGTCGCTGCTATTGCACCGGCAAAACTGCCGATAATGGCGGCAATATGACTTTTGAGCAATTCATTTACCGTAAGTTCATATACGCTTTCTGATGAAAATACTTGAACTGCCTGCATTACAACGATTAACCACGGCCATATAACAAGCATAAGTTTTATTGCTGTTCCCCAGAATGAAAATTTTGATTTTTCCATTGTCTATAAATTTTAAGTTATTAAAAATTATCAATTGTTCATTCCTTCCTCCACTTCCTTCGGATTCGGACCATACTGGTTTTCGCCCTTCTGACCATCGATGCAACCGAGAACGATGTAAAGGACTGTAAGCGCAATGTTGACAACAAATACTGCTATGCCTGTTCCGACCGCAATGGCAAGCGAAAACATATTGAAGTAAAATATGCACATCAGCAGCGTTGGTACAAGCAGCAGCAAAATCCAAGTGCCTTTCCGTCCAATGTCGTGCAGGCGGCGGACAACCACGGCAAGTGTCGGCAGAAGAGATGCCATTCCATACGCTAGTATTATGCAAAAGATAATCGAAACGGCATCCGAACCATTGAACATCTGACCTTCTCTAATCATTTTGAACGGATTGCCATCGGGCGAGTTTAGAGCCTCGACCACTTGTGCAATATTCAACGCAATAGTCAGAATTGTGCTTATTATCGTACTGAACAACAGGAACATCCAATATTCCTTTCTTCTTGCCCTGCCCTTAAAGTCGGCATAGTGCTTCCAACATTTCAAAAAGTACTTCATGATATTTTATGTTTTAAAGTTTCTAAGTTTCTTGGTGGAGACGCAAAATTTTGCGTCTGTACAATTAATCTAGAATTGTTATTGTCCTTTGTTTTCTCTTTTCCCTTCTCTTCCAGCCTATTCATCTTCGCTAACGCAAGACAATGTGTAAATCAGTTTCTTTGAGTGGTAAAGATTGTCGTAATCACCAACTTCCGCCAATATCACACTGACAGGGGTATTGGAGTTTATGCCTTTGGGAACTTTACCTGCCAAATAAAATACATTTCCGTCAACATCGGTAAAATGTGCGGTAATCTTGTAACCCTCCAACACAAAAGTATCGTCCGTCTTGTACGGTTCGTCAAGTTTCTGGATGAAACCGCGAACTATACGCCCGTCATTGGAAAATGCCGATTCACACGATTTTTGTTTCTGGCATCCTGCCGACAAAAGCATTGCAACAAACATTGCAAGTACTACAAGAAAAAGCCTGTTCTTCATACTATATAAATTTTTTAGTTAATAATTCGACAAATTTTGTCGCAATCCATCAATCTCTTACACATCTTACATTCATTGCACTTCTGTATGGTGCATTATCCCTATAGACAGAATAAGAATTTGTATAAATTGCTCTGTAATATGCTCCAACATTTGTTTCTATATCATCTGTATCTGTCCACCAGTAGGCACCATACGTATTACCTAAATATATTTGGGATGAAAACGACCCACCGAAAGGAAATCCGCCAAAACCTGTCGAATTGTTTTCTTCCGTATTATTGCCAACGGCAAACGAATTGTCGCTTAATTCCCATCCACAAGCAGAAGCAAGTGCCTTGGCTGTGAAATTGTTGGTTTCCCTGTCTTCGTCGGTATCGTTAGTTCCGTTTGAATTGTAACCGTTGTTCTGCAAATAGACTTCAAGTTGTGTCCATTCTGCATCGGTAGGCAGATGCCAGCCCGACGGACAAGCCCCGATAGTAGCAGGACCATTATAATATACACCAAACTGCCTGTACGAATTTATGCCTTCGTAATAACCACCGTAAATGTCGCATATATGATTCTTGGCATCCTCAACACTTTCGCCTGTGAGATAATTGAACACATAATATCTTGGCTGGTTGTGGCTATAATCAACGGATGGATTTCCGTTTACAGATGGCAAATACCGAAGATTCTCCGCCATCCATACCTGCGAACCAATCTGCACATACCTATATACATTTCCGTCGCGCTCGTCTGTAAAGGTTTCATAATGGCGGATGTCGGCAAAAGAGAAAACTATGTCGGCACTGCCATTTATTATATGTTCCTTATTTAGCATATACCTGAAGCCGTCAATATCAATATATGCCGTGAGCCATAAGGTGTCGCCAACAGATAGGTTTTCGTTTGCTGTGAGTTTAGTCTGAGGAATGTAATCGTAACTTCCTGTGTATGACAGCGAGTTTGCCGTGCCGCTTTCAACATTAAGCAGTTTTACGCTCTTAGTTCCATATTTGCAAGCAACCGTCAAAATATACGGCTTTGCATCCTTTGCGTTTACTTCAATCATATTGCCGCCTTCGTGAAGATTTTTAGAAAAAGTAGCGACAACTCTGCCGTCAACGCCGGCAAGTGTGACATTTGCAACACTTTCATCGGGCATATTTACGATTGCCGATGTCTTGCCTACAAATGGATTTTCGTTTGCCATTACATCAAAATCAGCCTTTGCGGCAAAATCTTGTACCGATGTTGCTGGAATAACAATGACGGTATCGGGATACCTGAGCATTTCTGACCACCACGGGGTGTTGACTACCGAAAAATATTTTTCAGCCCTTATGCTGTCTAGTTGCACAAAGTTGCCATCGTTGTCAACGGCTGTAAATGACAGTCTTATGTCCTGCGAAAAAATATACGACGAACATAGCACTAAAATTAGAATTGCAATAAAATTCTTCATATCATTAAATAATTATAAATTTATAAATTTCTGTTTTCTACACATTTTCGTTCGTTAGCCTGTCAGCCTTCAAGCCTGTTAGCCTTTTAGCCCCTTTTATTCCTTCACCATTTTCAATTCTTCCACATCCCCGTTTATCCTCTCAACCTTTACCACATATTCGCCGGGGCAGAGACCGCTGATGTTGAGTTGCATTGCGGTGGTTTTGAGAACGATGCGACCATTGATGTCGATGACGGTGGCACTGACGAAGCCATCACCGAAGATGGACACCATATCGCTTGCGGGATTCGGGTAGAGCGACATTGCCGTAGCAGTAGGCTCGGTTATGCCGTCGCAGACCTGAGCAGTGATGCTGATGGTGCGGGTGGCGGAACATTCGCCACGGGTGACGGTAAGGCTTACGCTCTGCGTACAGGCATTGTCGAACTGAAGCATTTCGGTGCAGCCGGTACCGCCTGTGCTCCACTGGTAGGAATCGAACTCGCCGCAGGCATCCAAGTAGAACTGCTGGGCGGTGCAAACGGTGGTATCGTTTAGACCGATATTGAGCGGCGGCAGCACTGTGGCGTGGACAAATACAACGCTGTCACCTTCTGGATACATAAATGTGTAATCGCCTGATGCGGTAAGGGTTACGCCCTGCACCACATCCCCATAGCAATAGGTTGCAGTATCGTAAATGTAGGTTGGGCAAGGCAGACCGAACTTGGCAATGAACATATCGCTGTAACCTCCTGTTAAAAGAGTATCCTCGCCAAACGCTATTGAGAAATCAAACCTTCCTGCTATATATACATCACCTAATGAGTTTATGCGCGTGTCGTATGGCGCAGTTCCTCTTTGTCCTGTGCTGTATATTTGATTTACACCCCTCATATTCCCTTGCGCATCCCATTCACAGATAGAATAACCTGCAATACGCATCCCTGAAACTCCTCCTGTATTTTGTGCGCTTGGATAATATATGCTATCTCCACAAGTCAAATCCTCTGACCATTTGACACTTGCATATAATTTACTGTTATAAGTAGCAAGACCGCCAATATTGCAACCTAATGTATTTGGGCAATTATACCACTTGTAATTGCCATCCATATCATAGCAAGCAATAATATATGTGTTGGTTTTTAATATAGCCAAATCTCCATTATAGTTGTTTGTTACAGTATCATTTTCGCCAAGAATCGTATAATTACCCGTTGATAAAACTGGAGTTGCTATTCCAGAAACATATATGTTGCCAGAATCTTCATCTAAAAGCATTGAATAAAATTCGCAACTGGAAGCCTTTCCATAGTTCCGTGTATGTCTCACCCACAATATTTCTCCGTCATTGTTCATTTTCATCACAAAACCTTGACCATAGACCGGCACACCTTCTTGTGCCGACAAATGTTCTGTGTTATAAAAATATATATGATTATTGTCTGCCAGTTCCAAATCAATTGGAATTGTCGGCTCTACACCTCTTGCATAAGTTAATACAACATATCCAGAAACATATATATTATCCTCTGCATCACAGGTCATATCGCTAAAATACATTTCCAAACTTCCACAAGCAGTATCACTGATATTTAGTGCAATCTGTTTTGTAAATTGCAAGTTGTAATTTCTGTCAAATTTTAGTAGCCTATAACGATATCTGTTGTCATCAATCAATATTGAATCGGTAATGTCTTCTCCATTATGCTTAAATACCATATTTTGTGGTGTCCGATTGCCTAAACTGTCGGTAAGACCATTAAGGGCCATATTCGACAGCATATAATAGTTGTGCTGATTATCAATTGCGAAAGGGACAGGCTTGTCCTTGTCTGGCGGGAATAGATATGAAGATATGTTTACATGGTCCCCTTCTATATCTTTCTTATATAAATCAAACAAATTATAGTCAATTATGTTGCCGTCAAGGTCAAGTTCCATAAGATATGTGTAGCAAGAAGCGGGAATCCACGGAAAAGTGAGACTGTCCGGGTAATAATTGTAATAGTAATCAAGGATACTGCCATAAACAGTCGTATCAAGGAAATAGGCAGGGTAATACTGGTCTATCTGTACCGTACCTTGCAGATATATTCGATTATCTTTTAATATCATATATTGGGCAGGACAATCTTTTTGCCCTGCACGCGCTATAGCCTTATGCCATACGACATTGCCGTTGCAGTCGAACTTGGCGGCAAAAGCGCCGCAATTATAATCTGTAAAAGAAGGTAAATACTCTCCGTTGAATTGCAGACCACCACCGTAGGTGCCAAACATATATGTGTTTCCATAGTCATCGACTGCAAGATGGTGCGGTTGATTGTTTATTCTTGATTGATCACAAGTTCCGCCAAAACCTTTTGCCCACTGCCATTCCTGGGCGGAAGAGAAGGAGATTGTTGCAAACAGCAGATAAAGAACGAGGAAAGACTTCTTCATAAAGATAAAATTTAAAATTAGACACAAAGTTAACGCAAAAATTTGGAAAAGGTTGCCTAGGAAAAGGTGAAAAAATAAAAAAAATGTGGGAATAGTTGCGTAACTATTCCCACATTTTGAATTTTATATGCTTTTATTATTTCCTGATATCCAATTCGTTGATGAGGTTCTTGGCTCCGTAGAGTTCATCGATTACCCAAAGTACATAACGAGCATCAACATTGATTGTTCTCTGCATTTCGGGGCTGAAGATGAGGTTAGAGCAGAGCCATTCCCAGTTGCCGTCGAAAGCAAGACCAATGAGTTCGCCATTGCCGTTGATGATTGGTGAACCCGAGTTACCACCGGTGATGTCGTTGTCGCTGAGGAAGCAAACAGGAAGATTGCCAGTTTCGTCGGCATAGCGACCATACTGCTTCTTGTTGTAGAGTTCCTTGAGTTCCTTCGGAACAACAAATTCCGGATTTGTCGGGTCTTCCTTTTCGATGATACCGTCGATGTAGGTCAAATATTTGTACTTTACACCGTCGCGTGGAACATAGCTCTGTACGGTTCCGTAGGTGAGACGGAGGGTCGAGTTTGCATCCGGATAGAAAACTCTGTCCTTTTCAAATTCGCGAAGTCCCTGTGTGTAAACTCTTTCGAGAGTTTCAATCTTGTTCATAGGACCTACAAATGCGCCCTGCAACGGCATAATTCCGCTGTAAACGCTCTTTGCAAAACCAAACATCGGGTCGCTGTCGAGAACCTTCTTGGTAGGCTTGTCGAGGAATGCAACGAGACGAGCCTTGTCGGTGAAAATCGACTTGGTGTAAACTGCATTTATGAACTTCGAAATCGATTCGGCTTCGGTTTTGCCCTTGAAGTTCTTGAACAGGTAATCGCTGAAAGCAGAAACTCTTCTTTCGGCAGGAATAGTGTTTACATAGTGGTTCAACATTCTTTCGAACGACTTTCTATCGGTGTTTACATAGTAGTTCTGGTACATTTCGTCAACGCCTTCCTTGAATTCTGCGCAGAAATCCTTAATCTGGTCGGCATTGCCCTTTTCGTCTTCGAGGAGACGAGCAAGCATGAACATCTGCAACGAGTTCATTGTCATATCGCTACCCTGGCTGAGAAGCAACGAAACGAGGAGCATTTCCTGAGTTGCCTGTCCGTACGATTCGTAAGTGCTCTTGAGTTCGTCGAGAACAGTTCCGTAGAGTTTCTTGCGGCTGTCGTTTGCATTAGCCCATTTCTGGAAAGCAGCTTCTTCCTCTTCCTTGAGCTGTATTGCGTTGGTGGTCTTCAAGGTTTCGATTTCACCGCCCCAAAGCTTGTAGCCGTTTGCGAGCGATGCGTAGGTGTCGGCCATTGCGAGGCGGATGTTGTCGTCAACATCCATATCTTCCTTCATTGCACCGAGCTTAACGCCGAGAGCGTTAACTGCGCTTGGGTTGTACCAGTCGCGTTTGTACTTCATACCGTAGGAGCAGAGGAAGCGTTCTGTGCTGCCCGGGTAACCCATAATCATTGTGAAGTCGCCTTCCTTTACGCCCTTTATTGAAACAGGGAGGTAGTGGAGAGGCTTGTAAGGTACATTGTTCTTGTCGTAGCTCTTGGTAGGCTTGCCGTCGGGCGACATATATACGCGGAAAATCGAGAAGTCGCCAGTGTGACGCGGCCACATCCAGTTGTCGGTATCGCCACCGAACTTACCAATTGATGAAGGAGGAGCACCTACAAAACGAACATCGCCGAAGATTTCGTAAACAAAGAGGTAGTATTCACCACCCTTGTACATTTCTTCTACCGATGCTTCGTATTCGTTGTCCTTTGTAGCTTCGGCAACGATTTCCTTCATTGCTTCGCCAACCTTCTTTGCTCTTTCGTTTTCGGGAGTTTCGTTGGTTATACCCTTGAGTACGCGTTCGGTAACATCGTCGATGCGAACAACACGGCTAACTCTGAGCCACGGGCACGAAAGTTCTTCTTCCTTGCTCTTCGACCAGTAGCCGTTGTCGAGGTAGTTGTGCTCGGTGGTGCTGAGCTTGGTTATCGACTCGTAACCGCAGTGGTGGTTGGTGAAAAGCAAACCTTCCTTGCTGACGATTTCGCCTGTGCAGAAACCTCCGCCTTCGGCCGACTGCAACTGGAATATTGCGTCCTTCATGCTGGAGTGGTTGATGCTGTAGATTTCTTCGGCAGTGAGCTTGCAGCCAAGTTTCTGCATCTGTCCGTAGTTCAACTGTGCAATCTTGTTAGGCAACCACATACCCTCGTCGGGGTCGGGTGTTGCGTTCAGCCATAGTGCACCTGCAAAGAGGGCAACCAATAATGTACTGATTTTCTTCATATTATTTGTGTATTAATTTATTATTCTTGCTTGCAAATTTACCTATTTGTTTATTAGTGAAAAATTTATAAATAGTTAAAGTTTTATGAACTTGAATTCGCTGCTTCCGTTTTCAAAAAATATCCGTGCGATATAGTTTCCCGACTTCATAAACGACGTGCTAACTTCCGTTGTCCCTAATGTTTTCTTGTCTGATTTCAAGACTACAACTCCGCTTGCATTTACGATTTCAAATGTATATGGTTCGTTGAAGCTTAAAAATATAGTTTCCGATACGGGATTTGGATAGATGTTCGAGCTATTGCTTTTATTCTCGGCAACATCGTTAACAACAATCGCATTTGTAACTGTGTATGTATCGGAACTTACTGGATTTGAAGCGGTAAGACTTACCGAATATACGCCTTCGCTGGTATATGTAACCTGTGGATTATCCTCGGTTGATGTTTCCGGATTTCCACCTTCGAAAGTCCATAGCAACGAGGTTGCTCCTGTGCTTGTGCTTGTAAAATTCACAGAATGGTTTTCGCCTATGGTATCGTGGTCGAATGTAAAGTCGGCATGAGCTGGTGCATACACGGTTATGTATCCGTTGAAGGTCTGCGAGGTGCGACTTGTGCTATTTTCAGCCGTGAGAGTTACGCTGTAGCTGCCGGCATTATTGTAAACTACATGCGGATTCTGTTCGTTTGATGATTCCGGAGTTCCGCCCTCGAATGTCCATTGCCACGATGTAGGAGTTTGGGTTGACAAATCAAGAAATGAAATAGTATCTCCCTCAAGGATTATACGGCTATCTTCCTCGGTATCAATGATAATTTCTATCGGGTCTGGCTCTTCGGGATAAGTAGGTTCAGTTGCTGGGTCGTTTACCGACAGCGGACTGCTTATCTTGAATTCGCGCAAATGTGGCGGAATACGAAGCGTAAAGAATGACACCGACTTTTCAACCCTCTCGTTTGTAACCCATAGTCTGCCCGAATCGCGGAATGCAATGCCTTCAACTTGGTTGTAAGTTATTCCTCCCGACTGGTTAGTAAGACTTGACGGCTGCGTAAACTCCTGATTAGTATGCTCTCCCGAAAGAAACTTGTTGCCTTCGAAGCCAGTAAGCAATGTAATGTGCGGCTTTGAGTCGAGAGTTGAATATGTGTAGCCGACAAGGGCAACGGTATTTGATACATAGTCGTAGTCCGCACCACAGACAAGATAGTCAAGTTCAAGCGTATCGACAGGAACTACAGTATGTTCAAAATTGGCTTTGTTTGGAATGGCATAAAGATAGGTCTTGTGGTCAATCCAGTTTTTGGAGAACAGAAAAATAGTATCATCCTTTGCAATCATCGCCTCGCAGTCGAAACGGGTGCTAGTCGCCGAAAAGTCTGGTTCTGGATAGTCTGGATTGCCGTAGGTAAAATTGATTATCCTTGGCACAAGCGTGTCCAAGTCGGGATTTTCAAGGTCTTCAATCTTAATCCTGAGTATCTGTAAGTTGCGACTCATTGCTCCGAAGTTCCCGATATACAAATGCGTTCTGTCCTTTGCCATATCCTCCCAGTCCTCGTTGACAACTCCAGCAACAACCTTTGTATCAACCACCTGACCGCTAACAGTATCAATGCAGTAGATTTTTGCTTCGCCTCCCGAATCGTTGTGAGTCCACAATTTGCCATTGATAAATATTATACCGGAGGTCTCGTTAACCAAAGTATCGAGTTCCTGCACAATAAATGTCGGCTCCTCCACTTGAGCCGATACAAAAAAGGCAACTGAGACAAATGTCACAGTTGCCAATATTTTCTGAATGATGTTCATAGTTTAGTCGCCGTATTCTGACATAAATTCTTCTACTTTCTCAACCATTTCCTTCGAGCCGACAACGAATGGTGTACGCTGGTGTATTTCGGTAGGAACGATATCGAGGATGCGGTGTCCGTAGCCGTCGGTTGCCTTACCGCCAGCCTGTTCTGCCAAGAAAGCAATCGGGTTACATTCGTAGAGCAGACGGATTTTTCCGTTTGGCGACGATGCGGTGCGCGGATAGATGTAAACGCCTCCCTTGAGCAAATTCCTGTGGAAGTCGGCAACCAAAGAACCGATGTAGCGCGATGTGTAAGGACGGCTTGTCGGCTTGTCGATTTCCTGAACATATTTCAAGTACCTCTTGATTCCTTCGGGGAACTTGAGGTAGTTACCTTCGTTAATCGAGTAAATCTTGCCCTTTTCGGGAGTTACCATCAGTTCGTTCGACATGCAGAACTCACCGATTGACGGTTCGTAGGTGAAACCTGTGGTTCCGAGACCAGTTGTGTAAACGAGCATTGTTGACGAACCGTAGATTATGTAACCTGCTGCCACCTGCTTGTTGCCTGGCTGGAGGAAGTCTTCCTTTACAACCTTTGTGCCTGGCTTCGAAATACGGCGGTAGATTGAGAAGATTGTACCAACCGATACGTTAACGTCGATGTTTGAACTTCCGTCGAGCGGGTCCATACAGATGACGTAGTTACTGTTGAGCGAAAGCTCGTCGTCGAATATGATGATGTCATCTTCTTCCTCTGAGGCGATACCAGCCACCATACCTGATGCTTGTAATGCCTTGGTGAACATTTCTTCGGCAAAAACATCAAGTTTCTGCTGGGTTTCGCCCTGCACGTTGATGTTGTCGGTAGCACCGAGGATGTTGGTCTCGAGGCCGGCACGGTTGATACTGTTGTTTACGATTTTAGCAGCAAGACCAATGTTGCTTAAAAGTCTTGACAATTCGCCCTTTGCATATTTGAAAGCCGATTGTCTCTGAATTATAACCTCGTCAAGGGTTATGAATCTGTTTGTAGCCATGATAATCTTATTGTTTTTTATTCGTTTTTTACAAAATTTTGAAAGCACGAAGTTAGGGAATTATTTTATATAATGAACAAAAATAAATTTTTTATTTTTTTCAATCTTCAAATTTTCAAACAACCATAAACAACATCAAACCATTTCAAATACAGGAGACGTTGCGCACAACGTCTCTACAGATTTCAAAAAATAATACAAATCTGTCAAATTTTCAAATCAATTAAATCATAAATCGTACCTCGTAAATCGTAAATAATATTGTATCTTTGCCCTCACAAATTTAAGGTAAACTATGAACTACGAACAGCTATTCAACCAGATTAGGGAAAAGAAAAGTTTTCTCTGCACAGGACTCGACTCCGACATACAAAAACTTCCGAAGCACTTGCTTGGCTCCGAATCACCAATTTTCGAATTCAACAAGCAAATAGTTGATGCAACGGCAAAATATTCGGTGGCATACAAGCCAAACCTTGCTTTCTACGAAAGCGAAGGCACAGCAGGACTGAAAGCACTGGAAGATACCGTTGACTACATCCGCAGCAAGTATCCCGAAATTTTCATAATAGCTGATGCAAAACGTGGCGACATAGGCAATACCTCTAAATTATATGCACGCGCATTTTTTGAAAAGATGAATTTCGACGCCGTTACAGTTGCACCGTACATGGGCGAGGACTCGGTATCGCCTTTCCTGCCCTACGACGGCAAATGGGTGATTCTTCTCGCTTTGACCAGCAACAAGGGTTCCGACGACTTCCAGAATTTCAGCAACGGCAACAGACGGTTGTTCGAGGAAGTGCTGGCAAAGTCGCAGCAGTGGGCTGGCAAGGAAAAGATGATGTACGTTGTCGGTGCTACCAAGGCCGATATGCTTGCCGACATCAGAAAGATTGTTCCCGAACATTTTCTGCTGGTGCCGGGCGTAGGTGCTCAGGGCGGTTCCCTCGAAGAAGTTGCCCGCTACGGAATGAACGACCACTGCGGTTTGCTGGTTAACTCGTCGCGTGGAATAATTTTCGCCGACAACACCGAAAACTTTGCAAATGTAGCCGGACAAAAAGCAGAAGAGTTGCAGAAGCAGATGGAAAAGTTGCTAAAGGACAAGGACATAATATAGGTAATTAGCAAATAACTGATGAAAAAGCATTATCACCTATACAACGAAACCCTTCCCATCGAAGCCGACACCGACGACCTGAAGGAACTGCTGGCACAAAAGAAGCAACTTCTTGAGAACTACGAGGAAATCAGTTGCGACCTCGACAACGAAATGTACATTTCGCGTGGCAACGGCTTCTGCACTACCAAGTGGGCTCCCGATGTCATCGACGACAAGATTGAGGAGCTTACAAGGCAAATTGCAGAAATAGAAGGATGGCTCAAAGAATAACTAAAAAATTTTTTAGTTATTAAATCCTTGTAAATCAATACAATATCTACCCAATGGTTATTTTTTTAACAATATAACTAAAAAAATAGTTGTATGTTTAAATTTTTATTTATATTTGCAGTGTCGAAAGACATAAAAAGAAGACACAAAATAGTAATGAATAAAATTCTATTGCGATGAAAGAGTTGACCAAAGGAGAAGAACAGGTGATGCAGGTAATCTGGAGCATCGGGCAGGGATTCGCCAACGAGATAATTGCAGCGTTCCCCGAACCAAAACCAGCCTACAATACAGTGCTTACAGTAATAAAGATATTGGAGAACAAAGGTTTTGTAACTCACGAAACCTTCTGCCGTGCCAACCGCTACCGCGCATTAATAAGCAAGGACGAATATTCCAAGCGTTATATTGGAAGTATTGTAGAACGCTATTTCAACAACTCGTATCTTGATTTGGTATCGTCCTTTGCAAAAAAGGAGAATTTCAGCATCGAGGAGTTGGAGTCGCTCAAAAAAATGATAGATGAAGCTATTGAAAACGAAAAACATTAAGCCATGAATGCACAAGAACTCATATTAAGCCGAATATTACCGATTGCTGTTGCAATTATGTTGCTCTGGATAGTTTACCGTTTGTTGTTCACCAATAGCAACAGACTAAAATTCAACAGGTCGTATATTCTAATTTCAATAATTTTTGCATTGTCATTGCCATTACTTGGAGTGCTTATAGGTTATGGCTCGCCACAGATTTCAAGCCTCAAGCACGATTTGTTTGGCGGAATATTTCTTAATGATGTTGTTGTAACTGCAAACGAAGTCGCCGAGGCGCCAGTTGACGAAAATGCTTTACCGCCAGTGAAACCAATTTTCACTCCATGGGAGATTGGTCTGATAATATATTTAATTGGCGTTGGCATATCCTTGATGCTATTGATTTTCAAGTTGGGGAAAATATTTTTCATGATTATTAGGTCGCCAAAGGAAAAGTGCAATGGCTACACTGCCGTATATACAGGCAAAGACCATGGTTCGTTCTCTTTCCTGAATTATGCATTTTTCCCCGACAAGTCTGTTTCGCACGAAATAGTTTCGCACGAAATTAGCCATATCAGCCACTGCCATTCATGGGATATACTTTTTATGGAGATAATGATGGTAGTGCAATGGTTTAATCCGTTTATATATCTGTTCAAGAGAGATTTACAATGCATACACGAGTATCAGGCCGACCGCGACGTGGTGGATTCTGGTGCCGACAAAAGGGACTACATGATGCTGATTTTGCAGCAGTGCACGGCTGTCGATTTTAGCAGAATGAGTAATAATTTCAGTTTAATATTAACTAAAAAACGTATTAAGATGATTACAAAGAATGAAAAGACAAAAGGTCTCTGGTGGAGACTTTTGGTCACGCTACCTGTGTTGGCAGTAATGTTGGTAGCCAATACAAATGCGACAGCTAAGGAACAAAATGAAGAACAGCCAAAGGCTGAAGTAAAAAATTTGGAGGACATCAGGATTAAGATTTCACAAAGCAAAGACAGTATCTACAATACCGATGCACTCGAAGTGATGCCCGAATTCCCTGGTGGCAACGAAGCCATGGTTAAATTTCTCCAAGAGAATGTCGTGTATCCCGAAAAAGCCAAGGAAAAAGGCATCGGCGGAAAGACTTATGTATCATTTGTCATCGAGAAAGACGGTTCGATTACCGAGGTGAAGGTTGCGAGAGGCTTTGATAAGAGTTGCGACGCAGAGGCGGTACGCGTAGTGAAGTCAATGCCGAAATGGACACCGGGAAAGGTAAAAGGACAACCTGTTCGAGTAAACTTTACAATGCCTTTCGTCTTCAAAGCACCACAAAAGTAAAATTCAGCATTATTTTACAAGTTGCAGTCTTCGGGCTGCAACTTTTTTTGCCACCTTATTACACTATGAAACCTGAAATTATCCCAAATCTGTAATTAGGATTCCAGATACAAATCTATCAAGCCTTCGGGAGCATCAATGTAAACTTCCTGCTTATCGTCGTCGATGCCAACGACTATGTCTTCGGTGTATGGGATAATTATTGTCTTGCCGTTGAAATCGGTTTCAAAGACTGGATTTCCAGGAATTAAGTTGAAATCGGCAATTTCACCGACAAATCCGCGATGTGCATCAAAGACCTTGTAGCCCACAAGTTCAAGTTCCTCGTCGAATTCCTCATCGTCCTGCACATCGTCGGCAAATACCAGAACCTTGCAGCCCACATACTTTTCAGCAGTTTCTGCACTATCGATGTATTTGAATTTTGTGGCGACATATCCGCCAGAATTTTTGTAGTCCTCTACAAAAAAAGGAACCGGTAAACCTTCAATCAGAAGGAATACCGGTATTTCTTCGTCAAGCAAGCCGTCGGAGAAACTGTTGTCGAACTTTAGGCTGAGATGGCCATTGAGTCCGTAGGTCTTTGCAACCTGAGCAATTTCAACCAACTCCTTGTTGTCAAACAGCATAGCTCATTCTGCTGGAGTTTCAGCTGGAGCTTCTTCTGCAGTTTCTTCTGCATTTGCTTCAGCAGCTGCTTCCTTTGCAGCCTCTTCGAGAGCTGCCATAGCTTCTGCACGCTTCTTAGCGATAGCTTCAGCACGCTGTTCCTTGACCTTGGTTTCTGCTTCAAGTCTAGCCTTTTCGTCAGCCTTCTTAGCTGCTGCGAGTTCGCTCTTCTTGTTGCTAACCTTGATGTTCTTTTCGTCCAACCATGCATTGAAACGTCTTTCTGCTTCTGCCTCGTTGAAAGCACCCTTCTTTACGCCTTCGAGAAGGTGTTTCTTCATAAGAACGCCCTTGTACGACAAAATGCGTCTTACGGTTTCGGTTGGCTGAGCACCCTTCTGGAGCCATGCCAATGCAGAATCGAAATTCAAATCGATTGTTGCAGGGTTTGTCATCGGATTGTAAGTTCCGAGTTTTTCAATAAATCTACCATCTCGTGGTGATCTGCTGTCGGCAACGACGATGTGGTAGAAAGCTCTAGCCTTGCGTCCGTGCCTTGAAAGTCTTAATTTTACTGACATAAAATAAATTTTAAAAAATTAAATAACTTAAACTCGCAGTTACCCGAACTGCGGGCGCAAAAGTACAACATTTTTTCAAAATGGCACTTATTAAATAAAAAACTTTTTTGAAAAAATCTATTCGCTCTGTTCCTTTATTGATTCCTTATGTATCTCGGAAAACAATGCTGCAATGAGTTCTCGCGAAAGTCCCTGTTTATCAGCATATTCGCTCCTCGATTCAAGAACTTTTTTCCATCTGTCGATTTGCAAAACCGCTACGTTGCGCAACTTCTTTATTTCACCAATTTCGTTTGTAATGGCAAATCGTTGTTTTAATATATCAATCATTTGATAATCAAGAACATCTATCTTACTTCGTAACGATTCAAGCTCCATCTCGAAATTGCGGTCGTCAATTACCGAATGCTTTATCTTAAGCCCGTCGATGAGCGACTTAAGTTCCTTAGGTGTAAGTTGTTGATTCTTGTCACTCAGTGCATTAGACGGACAGCAATGCGATTCTATCATCAGTCCTGCCATATTCAGGTTTATCGCCTGCTGTGCTATTTCAGCAATGTACCTGGTATCGCCAGCAATATGGCTAGGGTCGCAGATGATTTTCAACTCGGGCATACGACGGGCAAGTTCAATGGGAATTTCCCAACAGGGCAAATTGCGCAACTTTGTCTCGGCAAACGGGTAAAAACCGCGACTTACGGCGACAATATCCTCGAAACCAAGCTTTTGAAAACGTTCTATCGCACCGCACCACAGGTCGATGTCGGGATTTGTGGGATTCTTTACAAAAACCTTGAAACCACAACCTTTGGCGGCTTCGGCAATTTCCTGTACCGAAAACGGGTTAGCAACAGTCCGCGCACCTATCCAGAACGCCTTGAAACCGTTTTCTGCAATTCTCTCGACATGACTGGCATTAGCTACCTCTGTGATTACTGGAACTTTAAGTTCTTCCTGCACACGCTTCATCCAAGCAAGCCCTTTTTCTCCCACGCCCTCGAACGAGTCGGGACGTGTACGCGGTTTCCATATTCCAGCACGAAAATAATCGGGAGCAACAAGATTTTTTAGTTCTCTTGCCGTCTCAAGCACCTGCTCTTCGCTTTCGGCACTGCATGGACCACATATCAGCATAAGTCGTTCCGCCATCAGTTTTTAATTTCGCGCAAAAATAATTCATTTTGAATAAAATTAATTCGCTTTTTGTTCGTTATATGTTCTGTCGGCAGTTAAAATTTATGTTTGCCGACACAATGCTGTTGATTCAAATAAAAGTATTATCTTTACGGCTTGATTTTTTGTATAGACATGAAGAAGTTTTTTAATTTTATATTTAGCAAGGCTTTTTGGTTCAACATATTGGGAATCATATTGCTTTTTGTCATCGCGATAGTCGTTCTAATGGTAAGCCTGAAGTCGTGTACACGTCACGGCGATTCGGTTACAGTGCCTACTGTTGTCGGTTTGGATGCCGATGAAGCTATCAAGTTGCTCGATGACGAAGATTTCGGTTGCGAAGTAGTCGATACCCTATTCATCGATTCTCTGCCAAAAGGCGTTGTAGTTGAACAGAATCCTCCAAAGGAATCGCTTGTGAAGCACGGACGTACGGTTTATATCAAGGTCAACACGAGGGATGAAATTCTCGTCAAGATGCCATCGTTTGTCGGTGAACAGTACAAAACCCTTGATGTCAGACTCAAACACTCAAAACTTAGAAAAGGTAATATTAAATGGCAAAAGGACGGTGAAGTTGTAAACATCGTGCTTAAGCAGATGTACAACGGTCGTCCGATTGAGCCGGGAACAGAAATCAAGCAAGGTTCTCGAATCGACTTTGTCATTGCAGGTCGCGACCCGAACTCAAAAGAGGAGGATGAAGATGAGGAAGAAGAAAAAACTTCGACCCTCGAAGAAATGAGCAAGTTGGACGAAACTCCAGAAGAGTCCAAGGGCACCAATTTTGATGAATAATCTAAAAGCCACTGTATGAAAAGGTTAGTGCCAATATTAATTTTTGCCATCTGTACAATTAGCCTGCATTCACAGGAGGTTGTCATCGACTGCGGAAATCCAGCACTTAGCGACTATAGTGCTCGCTATTTTGCTAAATACGGCTACAAGGTGGCGACTTCAGATACACTTGAACTACCGTTCTTCGACGACTTTTCTGCTTCGTACATGTATCCCGATTCATCGAAGTGGGATGACAGATACGCCTACATAAACAATTCGGTCGGCAAGAATCCTATTTCAATAGGTGTTGCAACACTCGATGCCCTTGACGAGTACGGAAGGGTTTATGCAACCTTGCCAATAGGAATGTCGGATGTTGCCGACTATCTTACTTCAAAGCCGATAAATATGCAGCGCAATGCATCTGACTCCATCTACCTAAGCTTTTTCTACCAATGCGGTGGCAACGGCAATATGCCAGAGTTGCGCGACTCGCTGGTTCTACAGTTCTATTCTGTTGCCGACGATGAATGGCATAGCGTCTGGAAAGTCGGCGGAGGTGCTGTCATGAGCAATTTCGAGCAAGTGCTGATTCCTGTACGTGATTCTATCTGGCTGCAGAAAGGCTTCCGTTTCCGCTTCCTTAACTATGTAAGCATCAGTTCAAACTACGAACCGAGCTGGCAGAGCAACGTTGACCAGTGGAACTTGGACTTTATAATTCTCGACACAAACCGCACCTATGACGACACCATCATCGAAGACGTTGCAATGATAAAGAATGTTGGCCCTTTCCTTAAGGATTACCGACAGGTGCCATGGAGCCATTTCCTGCACAAAGGCAGGACTGCAGTTTACGATTCAATAACATTCTCGTATGCCAACCTGCAGGACGCAACACACAACATCAACCGCCAGTACGACGTGTACGACAAGGACGAAACCTCATCGCTGATACCGGCACGTACATACATCGACTATCATTGTGGCGACGACAGTGAAAACATCAACGCCAACGAGGAAATAAGCTACACCAAGAAGTTCTGCTATTTCTTCAACGATGAAAGCTATCAGGCCGAGGATTCGGCAAAATTCCTTATCCGCGCCAACCTTAGGACCGATGTGGCACAAGTACGCGAATATTATCGCTGGAACGATACTGTAAGGTTCTATCAGGATTTCAAGAACTTCTATGCCTACGACGACGGAACAGCCGAAAAAGGCTATGGTATTTCAGGACAGGGAACGGCAAATGCTAGTCTGGCATACAAGTTCGAGCCTTATATGACCGACACTCTGTATGGCGTTTACATCTATTTCAACCGTACGCAAAACGACGGCAATGTAAAATATTTTTACCTCACCGTATGGGAAAACAACAACGGAGTTCCCGGCGATACGATTGTAAGCCGTCTGGGAGTACGCCCGTCATTCGCAAACGAACTTAACGGATATGTTTACTATCCGCTTGATACGGCAGTGGTTATCAATGGCCCTTTTTATGTGGGCTGGATAAAGACAACCAACGATATGCTCAACTGCGGTCTCGATACCGAAAACGATGCCCACGACAAGATTTTCTACAACGTTTCGGGAACTTGGCAGAACTCAATAATTTCGGGCGCACTTATGATTCGTCCCGTTTTCGGCTACGAATTAAGACAGGACGCTTCTGCTCCGATAGAACATATTGCTCCGCAATGCAGCATTTATCCCAATCCTGCAACAACGGAGATATACATCGAAAGCAATTATGATTTCAGCGGAGTGATGATTTACGACAATCTTGGTAGATTGGTTATGCAGTCGGGAAGCGAAACCATAATAAATGTAAGCGGTCTGCCCGAAGGCACATATTTCGTTCGTCCCTATTCCGACAAGGAAGTTTTTGAGACGGTAAAAATACTTATAATGCGTTAGTCTGCAGAAAGATGAAGGATTTTGACGAACTTGAGGAACTCGAAGATATAGACGAACTTGAACTCGGCGACGATGTTGACGTTGTTGAGGAAGGTGGCGAAATGTACGAGCATAAGCATCTGGAAGTTGAACCGGGGCAAAAGTCGATGCGTATCGACAAGTATCTGTCAATTCGTCTTCCAAGCACCTCGCGCAACCGCATACAGACTGCCGCCGAAGGCGGGTGCGTATATGTAAACGGCAAGCCTGTGCGGAGTAGCTACAAGATTAAGCCCAACGACGACATCAAGATAATGCTGTCGTTCCCCAAGCGTGAAACAGGCATTGTGCCACAGGACTTGCCTCTCGATGTGGTTTACGAAGACGACGACCTCATAGTTGTCAACAAGGCAGCGGGAATGGTTGTGCATCCTAGCTTCGGACATTTCGAAGGAACACTCGTAAATGCTCTGGCATACCGATTCAAGGACTTGCCTATGTTCAACGCCGAGACTTTCCGTCCAGGATTGGTGCATCGTATCGACATGAATACATCTGGACTGCTTGTCGTGGCCAAGTCGGAAGTTGCCCGAGAAGGACTTGCAAGCCAGTTCTTCTACCACACCTGCAAGCGTGCCTACAATGCGCTCGTGTGGGGCAATATGCCCGAGGACGAGGGGACAATCATCGGCAACGTGGGACGCAACCTCAAGAACCGCAAGATTATGGATGTCTTCCCCGATGGCGACTACGGCAAAGAGGCTATAACTCATTGGCGCGTACTCGAGAGACTTGGATATGTAAATCTTGTGGAATGCCGTCTAGAGACAGGACGTACTCATCAGATTAGGGTTCATTTCAAGCATATCGGACATCCGTTGTTCAACGACTGGGAGTATGGAGGCGACCAGATTCTGAAAGGTACAACATTTACAAAATACAAGCAGTTTGTTGAAAATTGCTTCAAGATTCTTCCTCGTCAGGCACTGCACGCCAAGTCGCTTGGTTTCATACACCCCGTAACAAAAAAGGAACTCTACTTCGAGTCGGAACTTCCCGAAGACATGACAAAGTGCATCGAGAAGTGGCGTGGCTACGTGGCAGGAAGAGAAGAATAGTAGAAATATAAAATAGTTAATGATGTTGTCATTCAAGGAGTTGGCTTTGAATCGCCAAAGTACCAGAAGCTTTTCCGACAGGGAAGTGGAACTCGAAAAGATAAAAAGAATATGCGACGTGGCAAGTTTGTCTCCCTCGTCGTGCAATTCGCAACCTTGGAAAATGCATATTGTAAGACCGACTTATGCTAAAATAAACGATTTGCGAAAGGCATGTCAGGCTGTCGGACTGAATCCTTTTCTCGACAATGTCACCAATTTCATTGTAATTGAACAGACTTTCGGAAATATGAAGTCAAAGGCAGGCGGTTTTTTCTCGAACAACGACTTGAATTCAATCGACTTGGGCATTCTGGCTGCACATATATGCTTGGCTGCCGAAGAAGAAGGTCTTGGAACTTGTCTTATTGGGTCGTTCCGAAACAAGAATGTCAATAAGGCTCTGAATTTCAGTTCTTTACGAAGGGTAAGACTTGTCGTGGCAATAGGCTATGCTACCGACGGCTACGAAATCCGCAAGAAGACAAGAAAAAACACCGAAGATATAATTGATGTAATTGAATAACATGGCAAAGGCAAATTGGAGCGGAAAGACTGGTGGTGGCAGTTTTGGGCAGAAAGCCTTGTTCAAGATTCTGCGTTCTGTAGATGTCCGGTTTGCCTATATAGTATTGTATTTGGTTATACCTTTTAGCATAGCGTTCCGTCCGAAACAATTTCGAGCCATATACTATATGCAGAGGAAGCGCTTGCATAGAAATCCAATAATGGCTTTTGTTCAAACTATCCGAAACTTCTTGTTGTTTGGCAAGGTGGTACTCGACAAGTTTGCAATGTTCGCGGGCAACACGGCACAATTCAAGGTCAATGTCAGCGGACAAGATTTGTTTTCACAAATGCTCAATAGGGAATGTGGTTTCATAACGGCAGGCGCACATGTGGGTAACTTCGAGATTGCAGGATGTACATTGCAGCAGTACAGCAAAAAATTTAACTTTATCTCTTGGGGTGGCGAAAGCAAAGAGATGATAAGCCATCGCCTTGAGGCTTTCAAGAAAGTGAATCCAGATGCAAATCTAATAACTATAGGAGACGATATCTCTTATCTTTTCGACATAAAATCGGCAATTGACAAAGGAGAGACTATTATTACCTCTTGTGATAGGCTTTGTGGCAGCCCAAAGCATTACGATGTTGATTTCCTTGGCGAGAAAGCCCCATTCCCTCTTGGTCTATTCTTAATCGCTACAAAACTTAAAGTTCCTGTGTTGGTTGTGCATATATTCAAGTACAGAGGCTTGAGATATGAAGGTTTTGTCAAGGAGCTCAAATACGACCCGTCAATAAAATCGGATGCCGAGCAAGCCAAGTCGTTGGTTAGGCAATATGTTGAAATTCTTGAGGATTCAGTTGTCAAGCATCCGCTTCAATGGTTCAACTACTACAATTTCTGGCAACCAATATCATAATTTTATATGGTTTGATGATGCTTATATGTTTAATTCGATGTTTGGTATAATATTATGAGTTGCTGGGCAACATTTTGGCAAGTTCAATTGTCAATATAAGTGTAAAATGTTTAATTTGCTTGTCAAATATGAATAATATGAAGCGGTTCATACTTATATTTTTCATGGTGCTGATTTCGGTCCGCTTGATGTCGCAGAGCGTGGATGTTAGTTTTTCTGGTTCTACGGTATATGGTCGGTACATTGCACTCGACAGCGTTGTCGTTCATAATATTACGCGTGGTTGGACAGCGACACTTGTCGCTCCAGACACGGTTTGTTCGCTTTCGGTATCATCGGTAGATATGCTATCGGCTGGGAATAATGGATTGCTGCCAAATGTTCCTAATCCGTTTCATGGTAAAACTGAAGTTGAAATTTTGTTGCCAGCTCCAGACGATGTCGTAATCAAGGTCTTTGATGTTGGCGGACGACTTTACGCCGATTATAGTGGCTATTTGCCAGAGGGTAACCATCGTTTTGAGATAAGCCTAGGTACTCCGCAAAGCTATCTTCTCGTATTGTCGACATCGGAGGGAATGTCGTCCATAAAAATGCTGAACTTGGGAAGTGGAGGTGCAAATTCCATAACCTATAATGGTTTTGTAGGCAATATGAGTAAACTTTCAGTTGACATGGACTTCCAACGCGGCGACAATCTTGAATGTACTGCATATACAACATACGCCGACAGTGTATATGAAAAAAGACTTGTGATAAGTCCCATTGAAGAAACACACCAGGTATTCCGCTTCAACTTGAAGTCTGGTTCGGCTGACCTTCAGACGGCTTGCGAAGAATATACATGGATTGATGGCAACACATATACAGAAAGTAACAATACTGCGACATATACGGTGGTAAACTCTATAGGTTGCGACAGTGTTATTACGCTCAATCTTGAAATTTATCATGCAGATACAACGGAAATTGATGTTCTGTCCTGCGAATCGTACATCTGGGATGGGCAGACATACGAGGAAAACGGCACATACGAACGGACATTCACTTCGATTCATGGCTGCGACAGTATCGTAATCATGCATCTGGATCTAGGCCATCCGGTAGATAACGAAATAGATGTTGTTTATTTGTATTGCGAACCATATATTTGGGAAGGGCAGGCATACGAGGAAAGCGGCACATACGAACGGACATTCGCCACGGAGTATGGTTGCGACAGTATCGTGGTCATGCATCTTGAAATGGAGGGGCATCCTGTAAGTAGCGAATTTGATGTTTCTTCGTGTGAACCCTACAGGTGGAACCAGACAACTTATTATCAAACAGGAATATATCGGCAGCTTTTCCAGACCGCTATGGGATGTGACAGCCTTGTTACCATGAATTTGACAATAAATAGTCCCGTGGAACATGAATTTGCAGAAACAGCCTGCGACTCATACGAGTGGAACGGGCAGACTTACAGCGAGAGCGGCAGTTATGTACAGACTTTGGAAGCATCAACAGGTTGCGATTCGGTGGTAACCCTAAACCTTACAATTTATCCGACATATTTGGATACGGTTACAGTATCTGGTTGCGATAGTGTGACGATTGAAGGAATAACATTTACCGATACAGGTTTTCATGAATTCAACTATCAGAGTGTTAATGGCTGTGACTCAACAGTAGTCGCGTATATTGTAATATGGCAGCCAGAAACCAGCGAGAAAGATACACTCGTTTGCGAAAGTTATGAATGGGAAGGTCAGATTTATACTGAAAATAGTACACATATTATTCATTATCAAACCATTCATGGATGCGATAGCGCAGTTGTGATAAATTTCATTGTGATGCATCCGCCTGCCGAATCAGTTGACATCAGGACTGTTTGCGATTCGCTTGTTTGGGTCGATGGAAATACCTACTACGAAGATAACGATGGGGCTACCTATACATACAGGCTGGCTAGCGGTTGCGATTCGGTCGTTAGGCTAAGCCTGACTGTTTTGCATTCTGTCGAGTACGAGTTTTATGCATCTGACTGTGGTCCGTATTCTTGGAATGGGCGGACTTATTACTCATCTGGCAATTTCACTGCGACATATACGGCAGAAAATGGTTGCGACAGCATAGTGACATTGCATTTCTCACGATTGAACGACTATGTGTTTGATACTATATATGCCTGCGATTCATATACTTGGCAAAATGGTGTCACCTATACTCTTGACGATATTCCTAATAATGGACAACTATTTATTAGCGCATCGGTTATATATACAAATTCGCATGGATGCGACAGTTCGGTTTTTATGAGGTTGTTTTTGCAAGCCAACGACATGGTTGATACACATCGTGCCTGTGAGTCGTTTACTTGGATTGATGGGAACACATACACGGAAAGCAACAATACGGCAACCGTAACATATACAAACCAATATGGTTGCGATTCGGTTATACGCCTAAACCTTACAGTAGGGCATAACGATGGTGTAGTGCATGAGGTTGAAATAGAAGAATGTGCCTACTATCGGATGCCCGATGGCGAGTATCTAATCGAGTCGGGCGACTACCAGCGTACAATAACATCATCGTGCGGATGCGATAGCATTGTGCTAATACATCTGACTATTACTGGAGAAAACGGACTCGAAGGCTCCTTATACGACGGGCGCGACAATAGAACTTACCGCACAATGCAGTATGGTTGCCAGACATGGATGGCAGAGGATTTGAGGACATCGTATTTAGCCGACGGAACTTCACCTACTAATTCCTATT
The DNA here is from genome assembly GCA_902776565.1 of uncultured Bacteroidia bacterium. Lineage (GTDB taxonomy): Bacteria > Bacteroidota > Bacteroidia > Bacteroidales > ML635J-15 > Bact-19. The sequence continues at coordinate 55,328 of CACYQN010000004.1, read as the reverse complement.
CCTTATTATATTTCAATGGCTATTATGATCCTAGTTATGCCGGTAACGCTAATGGATTTTGTCCGCAGGGATGGCATTTGCCGACAAACGACGAGTGGAATGAACTTGTAAACTATTTGAAACTTCATGGCGAATATGTTTGTGGTGAATCGGAAAGCGTTGTAAAGTCAATGGTGTCGGACACAGGCTGGACATCATCAAGCGTAGAATGTTCGCCTGGGAATAACCAGTCGGAAAATAACCTCAGTGGTCTTGGAATTAAATCTGATGGTAAGCAGTGGCTGGGTCCAATAGAGAAAGACGGTTATCACGACCGTGTAAACTTCGTATATCTAAGGGGTACAAATTCCTACTATGCAACGAACAATTATAGATACAATGTCTTAAGTATCACAAACGATGCCACCAACATCAGTTTTGAGCATCTGGATTATCCATACGGAGCAAGAATAAGGTGTGTAAGGAACGATTAATATCTTTGTTATGAGAGACGGCACGAAAATATTAAGATACATTTTTGCAGTTTTGATGCTTGTATTGCCACTGTGCATGAAAGCTCAGCAGGATACGATTTTGCTTAATCGCGACACTACAATCACTACATGCAACATGATGTTATACGATTCGGGTGGTAAATATGGAAATTATTCAAATAACGAAAACTATATCTTGAAAGTTTGCGGAACTGGTACTGTTGGTATGGTAGTAGATATAATTTCATTAAACACAGAATCCAACTTCGATTATATTTGTATATACGAAGGCGACAGCGCGGCTTCAAATTATCTTGTAGCTAGAATGGACGGCAATAATATAGTAGACAGCATATTCTATCTGCAAAGCAACTGTGTAACAATATTATTTCATTCCGACGGTTCGGTAAACTGGGCAGGATTTGAGATTAATATTTATTGTCGTAACGATTGCCAGGAATATTCACAGAACATTTTGGACGATGGCCTTTACGAAGGTTGCCATTTGTTGTGTAATTCATCCTCGATTGTTTCGGATCCTATATTTTATAACAACAATGCGAGTTATGAGCAGACAATAGAGAATACTTTCTTCAAATGGAGTATCGTCAATGAAAACCGCTCTGTTTCGGGCTTGGGCCGCAATACGCTTGATAGCCTTTCGAACGGAATGTATTTTATAGAACTGACCATCATAGATCAGGCACATTGTGTTACCACTAGTGGACTCATGACTTTTATGGTAATGGGCAATCCTGAGGTTACTTTGTCGGGAATCCCCGAAAATGCAAGCGTGTACGATACTTTGCTTATTTCTGGGGATGTGTCGATGGATGGTAATTTCTATTATAATTTACTTGATTATGGCTCTGCATACGGCTGTATTGAGAACGAAGGTGAAGCCATTTTTAGCAACATTGTGCATAGATTTCCAGATGATGCTGTTATAAGCAGTCCTAATGATATTGAATCGATATGTATAGAAATGGAACATTCATATTTGGGCGACCTCGAAATGTGGATTACCTGTCCGAGCGGTAACAGGATGGATATTATCAATGGATATAGGAATTCATATTGTAATAATCAATTCTTAGGGGAGCCTAATGATTATGATGAAGCATGTATTTCGGGAGAACCTTACCAGTATTGCTGGACGCACGATGCCTCACTAACCATGGAGGCTCAGGCATCAAATTCTCCTTCGCATTCGTATGTAGATAATGCTGGGCATGCGTACTCCAACCACCCGTATATTCCTGAAGGTAATTATTTGACAACAGGAGATTGGTCAAGTTTAGTAGGGTGTCCGATGAATGGCGTTTGGTCTTTGCATATTTATGATCACATGGGTGCCGATGATGGCTATGTTTTCTCGTTTTCCATCCAGTTCGATTCGGAAATTCCAATTGATAGCGCTAATTGGACGCCAGTTTTTGAGGAAGACGATTTCGCTTGGAACGGGCAGGGCATAATTTCTGGTCAGAATGGTTCGTCAACAATAGCGGTAAGTGGCAGTGAGCCGGGGTTGCAATCATATACTCTTTCGGTTACAAACAATTATGGCTGTACATACGATACTACATTCTCAATACTCTTCTGCGAACCGCATTTAGAAGAAACTTTCATTACCGAATGCGACAGTGTAGAATACAATGGTGTCGTTTACCATGAAAGTGGTGATTATTTGGTTAGTGCAGTTTGCGGTAGCGAAGAAATGCTTCATCTTACTTTAGGTCGCACAACTGATACTGTGATAACAGTGAGAAATTGTGGAGAATATTCCTGGGACGATGAGATTTTCACAGAAAGCGGAACATACACGCGACAGTATCAGGGATTTGCCGGTTGCGACAGCGTTGTGACATTGAACCTTATTGTGGGAGAGCCAGAAATTGTTGATACAACTGTCATTGCTTGTGGGTTTAGTTATGAAATGAATGGCTATATATATACTGAGGAGGGAAATTACATACAGGTTCTACGCACCATAAACGGATGCGACAGCATAGTTCTGCTTTCACTTCGGTTTGCCGAACCTATTGAGACCGAGGTTTACGAAGATATTCACGCTTGCCGTTATATATGGAATGGACAGGAATACACATCGAGTGGAGATTATGTGCAGCATTTAACAAGTGGTACTTATTGCGACAGCGTTGTGACATTGCATCTTGTGTTATATAGTCCGCAAGTGCCACAGGTATATGCTACCGAAAACATGGAACCGTGCAATCAGGGTGCGATACTTTTATATGCGGGCGGCTATGAATCGTATTTGTGGTCGAACGGAGAAACATCGCAGATGACTATGGTTGTGGCACCTGGATATTATTATGTGGAAGTGACGGATGAGTATGATTGTCATTATTTTTCAGAACCTATATTAGTTGGCGAGAGCGACAATATTGATGAAATTCCGAGTGTCTCATATATGACTGTAACACCAGAAAACCGAGTGAAAATATCTTGGAATGAAATTAATTCGCGACATCTAGATTCTTATAACATTTATAGGGAGAACGATGATGGTATTTTCGAGTTTATGGCAAACATTGGAGCGAGACAGAGTCGGATTTGGGTGGATGAAAATTCTAATCCTTCGTATGATGCAAGGGCTTATTGCGTAAGCGCTGTGGATGATTGTGGTGCCGAAACGCGGAGAAGCGAACCCCATCGGAATATTTTTGCGGAAATAGATGCTGATGGAAACTTAAGGTGGAATGAGTATGAGGGGATAATATTCGACTATTACAAAATATACGAATCACCTGATGTTGACAATATGGTATGCGTGGATACGGTTCCATACGGAACGAATCGTTACGACCTAGACCCGAGCATGTATCAGGAAATGTTCCCGTCCTACACTTGGCCGTTCAATGTTTTTTATGCAGTCGAAGGCATTACCATTGATGGTTCGGTTAGTTCTATGTCTAATCGCGCAAGCACAGCATTTGTTACACATACTGTAACCGTTATGGCATCGCAGGGCGGTTCTGTTACAGGAAGTGGCGAATATCCCGAGCGTATGGTGGTTACATTGCAAGCTTTTCCCGATGAGGGATATAAATTCATGTCGTGGGACGATGGCAGTTCCGAAAATCCACGGGCAGTATGTGTGATAGGGGATATGTATTTTACAGCTTATTTTGCCAATGACGATAGATATTGCGTGTCGGTTGTGGCATCAGATAGTGCTGGCGGATTTGTTTTTGGCTCGGGAATGTACGAAAGTGGCAGTATTGCTACAGTTGGCGCATTACCCAACGAGAATTATACATTTATGGGATGGGAAGACGGTTCCAATGAAAATCCGCGTCGTTTTGTAGTTAACGAAGATGTTGAACTTGTCGCTGTTTTTGAGCACGGCAATGCTGTTTTGGAATATAGTGTCAATGGGATTACTGTATACCCTAATCCTACAGATGGTAGGGTTAGCATATCTGCAGAGAGTGTCATGTCTGATTTGGAAATTGTTTCGTTGACTGGACAAGTTTTGCATAAGCAAGCAGTAGATGCAGAAAATATATTTCTCAATGTAGGAAACTTGCCGTCGGGTGTCTATTTTGCAAGGGTTTGGATTAGTGGAGATTCGCTTCCTATTAATTTGAAGTTTGTCAAGCAGTAGCTGAGCTGGCTGATATTTGGTCAATGTCGATGAAAATTTGTATTTTTGCCGTTCTAATTTTTGCACGATGGAAAAGACTTTAAAGGAATTTCAGAGATTAATAGAAATACTTGACGAACTTCGCGAGAAATGCCCGTGGGACCGCAAGCAGACCAACGAAAGCCTACGCATACAGACGATAGAGGAAGTGTACGAACTATCGGATGCTCTTTTGAACAACGATGCCGACGAGGTAAAGAAGGAACTTGGCGATGTGCTTCTGCATGTTGCTTTTTATGCCAAGATAGGCAAGGAAAACGGTCAGTTCGACTTGTACGATGTGATTCATGGCATCTGCGAAAAGCTGATTTTCCGCCACCCGCATATCTTTGGCGATGTGAAGGCAGAGACAGCCGAACAGGTAAAGGAAAACTGGGAGCGCATAAAGCTGAAGGAAGCACCGAAAAAGACAGTCCTTGGCGGTGTTCCCGAATCGTTGCCGTCAATAATAAAGGCCTATCGTATGCAGGATAAGGCCCGGGGCGTTGGTTTCGACTGGGACAAGCGCGAGCAAGTGTGGGACAAGCTTAACGAGGAATATAACGAGGTGCTTCTCGAGACTGCAATTTCCGACAATCAAGATAAGATAGAAGCCGAATTTGGCGACTTGCTCTTCTCGGTGATAAATGCCGCCCGTCTCTATGGTGTAAACCCCGACACTGCCCTCGAACGCACCAACCGCAAATTCAAGAACCGTTTCGGCTACCTCGAGGAAAAGACCATACAGCAAGGTCGCGACCTCAAGGACATGACATTGGCAGAAATGGATGAAATATGGGAAGAATCGAAGAAGTTATATAAGTAGGGATTAAAAAACAACGGCGAGAATGTTTTCCATTCCCGCCGTTATTTTTAGATGACAATGTCGTTCCTACTTACGGATAACAGGAGCATTATACAAGTCAAATTCTTTCATTACTGTATTGTAGTCGGTGTTTTCGATTTCGTTCATCGACTTTGAGGCTATGACAGTTCTTGGTATCTGGATAACCCTGTACTTCAATGAGAAATCTGTTGTCCATACATTACCTTCTCCTGCATCGGCATTAAAAATAAATATACCGCTATCAGTATAAGCATAGTCGTACGAAGTTGCGTCAACAGTTGTTGGCAATGGCATCCATATATCTTCGCCAGACGCATTTCCAAAATAACAATATACTAGTATTGCATCAGAAGAAGAGACAACACCCTTTAGTTCCGCATAAGCTTCTGTCACCGTCTGTTTGTTGGCTACATTGCTGAATTTGATAGTGAATTCATGAACTTTACTTTGTGTGACGATAACATCCTTTGAGCATCCAGATGCAAATACCAATGCAATCATTACTCCAATAACAAAAAATACAAATCTTTTCATTTTACATCGTGCCGAGTTATATACCATTCGGCCCCGTCGGTTTTAAATTAATATTGTTTTTACGATGCAAATGTGGTGTAATTACATCAATGCAAAGTGCATCTTGCAATCTAAGTCATCAAATATGACATTTGCAACCTGCAATTTGTAATTTGCAATTTACGGGTAGCAAAGTGTTAGTTGATTTTTCCAATCCTTACATCAAACTCATCCTTGCGGTTTTCCGACACGAAAAATGGCTTTGATGTTCCAGCAAGATAAATTTCACTGCCCTGTACCTTGTGTATCTTGTCGAGGTTTACAATCTGGTTCTTGTTGATTTGCATAAAGTTGCCAGAAAGCTGTTCGAGTATCGCATCGAAAGTGCTATATACCGAATCGGTCTTGTTTGTGCCTGTGTAATGGATGACCTTTATTCTTGAATCACCGCCTTCCGACATTTCAAACACTTGCGACGATATGTAGGATATTGATGCAGCCTTTATTTTCAAGTTGTTAAGATTGAGCAACTGTTTCGATTGCTCTTCCTTTTCGTTAACGACAATATGCATTTCCTTTGATGCGTAAAGTTGCTGTTCCAGCGAAGCGATACGCCCTTCCATTTCCGCCATGCGCCTTGCAATGTTGTCGGGATTTTCATCGTCGTTTTTCTTTCCCCTTACAAAATTCCTTATTGTCGGGAATGTCACTGCTATGAGAAATATTGAAAGTGTAAAAAACAGCAGTACAAGCGAAATGTTTAGTATGACATCGAACATAGCTTTTTTGTTTGCAAAAATAAGCAAAAAGAACAGACTGCAATTGTCAAAAATTACAACCGCAATTACAAATAAAGCATATTTCGTGACAAATTATCGACGGAGTACAAAAGTACATGGCAGGAATATTGTTTAAAAACATAATAGTCCGGCCATGCTATTTATTCTTTGAGTTAAAAAGTAACTATTTTGAGGGTTAAATAAAATTCTTGAAATATACTTTGCTTAATTACTTGCTCAACTCATCGTATTTTTTCTCGACAGTTCTGCCTCCTTCTATTTCGACCAGACAAGTCTTATCGTCCTTGAGCGATTTTATTGTACCCGACTTGAATCCGGTTAATTTATTACCCCAACTTACCTTATCGCCAGTCTTAAATCCACGATAAGATCTTTCGGCACCGCCATTAGCCGACTTCTGACCATATACATCACCTTCTATGGCGAAAAATGCTTTGCCCGAAATCCTATGATAAACCAAATTGATTTTTGCATTCATTATAAATTCTCCTCCAGGAACTTTCCGTATAGTTTGGTCAACTGCCTCTTCAATATTAATTGCCTTTGATTTTTTCAAATCAGATTTTGACCCGCCTGAATACGATGCAACTAACGCATAATCAGTCTTCAATGAGACATTCTTTGTAGAAATAATGCTTAACTTTCCTACTTCCTTCACACTGATACACGAAGGCAAAACAAATGCTATCAATACCACTGCTGTTAAAAGTAATGCTTTCTTTTTCATTTTCTTTCATGCCGGTTATATCCCATCGGCCCGTCGGTTTTTATTACAAACAAAAATTACGGACGCAAAAGTCGGAAAATTAGGCACATAGAAATTCATTGCCGAAAACATCACGGCAAATTGTGTAAAAATCACGGGAAAATATGTAGATAAGGTGTGCAGAAATATTGTCAGAAAACGGAATTTGTCATGCTGAACTAGTTTCAGCATCTGAAATTCCGTTTTTACCTCTGCTTTCCAATCCTCATGTCAAATTCTGCTTTCCGTCCCTCCGAAACATAAAACGGCTTTGAAACGGTTTTCAAATATATTTCTTCGCCCTGCACCTTATGTATATAGTCGAGGTTAATGATTTGGTTCTTGTTGATTTGCAGGAAGTTGCCTGCAAGTTGTTCAAGTATGGCATCGAAACTGCTATATACCGAATCGGTCTTCTGCTGGTCGGCATAATGTATAATCTTCACGCGCGAATCGCCAGAACCCGACTGCTCGAACGTCTGCGACGATATATGCGTTATGGATGTTGCATTTACTTTCAAATTGCTGACATTCAGGAGTTGCCGACCATTGGAGTCCTTGTCGTTCAGAATGATATGCGTTTCCTTCTGTTGCAATGCTACAAGCTGCTGCTCAAGCGTTTCGACCTTTGCCTCCAGTTCGGCAACACGGATTTTCATTGTCTTTTCCTCTTCTCGCGCCTTGCGGCTGAACATCCGTCTCAAGTCGGGTATGCAAACACTAAGCAGGCATATTATAACAATGGTGCCAATAACGCTGAAAAGTACAGTCAGAAAGATTTCCATAGTTCAATTTTTGCTTGCAAATGTAAGCAAAAAACAAGCAGGTTATTTACAAAAAATGTAGAGTTTTCTACGAGTTAGTAACTGTTATTTACATTGTAGTTCTTTACAAATGCAAACAAAAACGGCTTACTTTGTTGTCGCTGCAATCCTGAATCCTACCCAAGGCGAGGGCATTGAGGGCTCCTTGTCTGCCCAGTTGTTGCCCGATGCAGAGCCGTCAGATGTCATTTCGGAAACATTGCCGACAGTGTTGGCGGAAATTCCTTTGGGTCCCAAAAAGTCAGCTCGTGGCTCTAATATGGTGCAGGTCGATGCAAAAGTTTTCCATTCTGCTTCGGTTGGCAGACGGAACTCAATATTTTGATACTTGCGTTTTTTCTCGCTGTTATACTTTTCTGTCAGCCATTTGCAAAATTCTTCTGCCGATTTCTTGTCAATGTTCACTACTGGATAGGAAAAGTAGGCAGGATGAACGTGATACAATTCTACAAATGGTTCGTTGTAGGCATATTTTGTGTGCCATTTTAGTGTATCGGGGTAGCATTTAGCATACAAGTCTTTCTTTTCGCTGTTTTTCAGGTCAGAAATAAATTGCATGTACATTTCGTTGCTCACATCATACTTCGACACATAAACATTGTCGGAAATTTTCACAAGCGACTTTTCAATGTCCTTTACCTTGACATTCTGTGCGGAAATCGTCATTGTCGCAAAAACCAAAACGGTTAAAACTAATGTCCTCATTGTATATTTCTTTATATTATCTTAGACAAAACGATGAATGTTGGATATTATTGTGTATGGTGAAAAATATTTAATCGGTTGAATTGAACATTTGGACAAAACCAGAAAAATTCCAATTAAAACGCAATGTTCATAATAAAAAATATTGTTGTCCGCTAAACTACTCGACTGGTCATTCCGTAAGACAAAGCGAACCGACTAAGGTACGTGTCGTGTGAGCCTGTCTGTACGGAATCTGTTAAATAATCCGTTTGCAGATTACGGACAGCAGTCTTCACAACGCTCCCCGTTCCGTATCGCGTGTTACGACTAGCTTCCGAAATGACAAGCCCTATCACACAAACACTTATATAAACAAATGATAATGGCATAATTACAATGTTAGTACAACTTTTTAACGCACAATAATAATAATAAAATTATTTTTGCGCCTCATTTTTGCTAATATGAAACGTAATTATTCAAAATCGTGCAGCATTGCGCTTATCGCTGCAATTTACATTCTCGCCACAGTTGCTAGCATAATCCTGTTTGTAAAACTTAACAGTGTGCTCAATTCGCCAATATGGTCGCTTTTCTGCGCCGATGTGCTGGCAACAATAATTGTTTGGGGGTTCGGACTGCTATACGAAAACGTATCGGTTTACGACCCGTACTGGAGTGTTTTTCCGCCAGTTGCGTTTCTTCTATGGTGCTTTTTCACAAATACTTGGTCGTTGCCGGTGATTCTCATTCTTGTAGCATCGTGGTACTGGGGCATTCGTCTTACGCGCAACTGGGCAATAACCTTCCACGGAATTGCACACGAGGATTGGCGCTACACGAAATACCGTGAGTCTCAGCATCCTGTAGTTTTTCACCTCATAAATTTCTTCGGACTGAACATGGTTCCAACGCTTGTTGTATTTGCCGCCATGCTGCCGGGACTGATGCTGTACGAAACTACTGAAACAGCCAATGTTATAACTTGGATTGGACTTATAGTGTGCCTTGCATCGGCCACCTTACAACTTATCGCCGACAAGCAGATTCATGACTTCCGCGACGCTCATCCTGGTCAATATTGCACAGTAGGCTTGTGGAAACACGGCCGTCATCCGAATTATTTCGGTGAGGTGCAGTTCTGGTGGGGAATATGGATAATGTATGCTTCGCTAAACGGCTTCAACTGGTTCATTCTCTGTCCAATAGCAATGACAGCACTATTCCTTGGAATCAGCATCCCTCTAATGGAAAAACGTCAGCTGAAGAACAAACCCGGCTACGCCGAATATAGGAAGAAAACAAGGATACTTATCTAAATTGCATAGTCTTGAGTATTAGGCTTCAGCCTATGTCATAATACATACAAGGCTCTGACTTGTGTATTCCTTAACTTTTTAACTCTCAACTTTTGCTACCTCACATTAAAATTATAAATTTGCCAACAAAAATATAGCATACAATGAAAGGCATAATTTTGGCAGGTGGCGCAGGTACGCGCCTACACCCGATGACAATAAGCATCTCGAAGCAGATAATTCCGGTTTACGACAAGCCGATGATTTACTATCCTCTTTCCACTCTTATGCTAGCTGGAATCCGCGAAGTGCTGATAATCTCGACACCACAGGACATTGGTCTATACGAAAAGCTTTTCGGTGACGGCTCGCAACTCGGAATGGACATCCACTACAAGATTCAGCCTTCGCCCGATGGACTTGCACAGGCATTCATTCTCGGTGAGGAATTTATTGGTAATGACAAGGTTTGCCTCGTTCTCGGCGACAATATATTCTACGGTCAGAGCTTTGGCCAGCAGTTGACAGATGCTGCAAAGGTTGAGGACGGCGCAGTTATTTTCGGCTACTACGTGAACGACCCCGAACGCTATGGCGTTGCTGAGTTCGACAAGGACGGAAAGGTAATTTCAATCGAGGAAAAGCCAGAACATCCAAAGTCAAATTACGCAGTTACAGGACTTTATTTCTACTCGAACGATGTGGTTGAAAAGGCAAAGAGCCTAAAACCATCGAAACGTGGTGAACTCGAAATCACCGACCTCAACAACCTGTACCTCAAGGAAGACCGTCTGCAAATAAAACTTCTCGGTCGTGGTTTCGCTTGGCTCGACACAGGAACACCAGACAGCCTTTTGCAGGCTTCAAACTTCATCGAGACTATCGAGCATCGTCAAGGCTTGAAGGCTTCGTGCATCGAAGAAATTGCTTACCGCAAAGGCTTCATTAACAAGGAACAGCTTGCTGTTCTCGCCGAAAAACTCGCAAAGAGCAACTACGGAAAATATTTGTTGAGGATTGTAAACGAAAAATAACAGAAATGACTGTAACAGATACCTTTATAAAGGATTTGAAGATTATCGAACCGAAAGTTTTCGGCGACCAGAGAGGTTATTTTTTCGAGACTTGGAATAAATCCGTCTTTGATGCTGCGGGAATCAACTTTGTTCCCGTTCAGCAGAACGAATCGAGTTCAACATACGGCGTTGTGCGTGGATTGCATTTCCAACTTAATCCCTATTCACAGGCAAAACTTGTGCGCTGCGTGGTTGGCAAGGTTCTCGATGTGGCTGTCGATGTGCGCAAGGGTTCTCCAACTTTCGGCAAGCATATTTCGGTTGAACTTTCCGAGGAAAACAAGCGTCAGTTCCTTATTCCACGCGGATTTGCACACGGATTTTCAGTATTGTCGGACTATGCCGTTTTTGCATATCTCTGCGACAATGCCTACAACAAGGAAAGCGAAGGCGGAATAATCTTCAACGACCCCGAACTTGGCATCGACTGGAAAATTCCGCAGGACAAGATGATTCTTTCCGACAAGGATACCAAGCACCCCATTTTGAAAAATGCAATTCTAAACTTCTGACAATGAAAAGAATACTCGTCATAGGATGCAACGGACAACTCGGCAGCAAAATTCGCGACAACCACGAAATGCTTGCCAATGCTGAATTTGAATACGTTGACATTGACAAACTTGACATATCAAATCTTGAGGCGACAACCGCCTTTTTTGCAAACAGCAAGTTCGACGTCGTAATAAACTGCGCTGCTTATACAGCAGTTGAAAAGGCTGAAGACGACCTCGAAAATGCAACCTTGGCAAATGCCGTTGCTCCGCGTAACCTTGCAAAATGCGCCAACAAGTTCGGATTCAAGTTGATACACGTTTCTACCGACTATGTTTTCGATGGGAAGGCAAACACGCCATATTGTGAGGATGCACCTACAAATCCGCAGTCGGCATACGGTAGGACCAAGCTCGAAGGCGAGAAGAACATTGCAGCTGAAAACTGCGATGCTGTGATTGTTCGTACGGCTTGGCTATATAGCGAATACGGCAACAATTATGTGAAAACAATGATTCGCCTTGGTAGCGAAGGCAAGATAAAAGGCGTTGTGTTTGACCAGGTTGGCACGCCTACCTACGCTGGCGACCTCGCAAAAGCCTTGCTGAAAATCACGGACTTGTACCTCAATGCTGGCGAATGGCACGGCGGAATCTATCATTTTACCAATCGCGGAGTTTGCTCGTGGTACGACTTCACAATGCACATTTTCAGGCTTACGAAGATTGATGCCGAGGTAAAGCCTTTGCTCACAAGCGAATATCCCACCAAGGCAACCCGTCCAACCTATAGCGTGCTGAACACCAGAAAGATTTCGGAAACTTTCGGCATCAACATACCTTATTGGACAGATTCGCTGAGAGAAATGATTGACAGGTATTCAAAGTTATGATTCCCTTATTTTGTCATTGAGAAATGTATGATGAAACTACAATATCCTTAAGCCGTCATTGCGGAAGCCTGTCGGAACACGCGATGCGGAACGAGGAGCGTTGTGAAGACACCTATCCGCAATCTCCCATGTGTACTAAAAGGAGATTCCGTACAAATGAACTCACGAGGCTCGTTCCTGCGCCTGTTCGTTCTATTTTACGGAATGACTGTTGGGTTAAGTCATATTGCTTTTTGTTGCTTATTGCGTTGGCTTTTTCTTCCTGCAGCAACGGTATCCACTACAAGCAGGTAAACGAGGACTTTTCAAACGTCGAATCCACCGCCGACAAAAGCCATATCGACAGCATTCTGAACCAGTTGCCCAAGTACTCCGAAATCTGCAAGAACATACGCCTCAACAAGGTAAAGTTCGACAATGACTTGCTGCTCGATGTGCGTACTGCCGACCTCTACCAAAACTCGAAGGAAACCGCCATGGCAATGGGAATGCTCGTCGCCGACCTCGGATATGCCCGATATTTTGAACGAGTGCAAGTTTGCACCGACATTCTGGATGCAACCAAGATGATGGCCGAAAAATTGGCTGTCGATAACGATATTTTCGAGGAATATGTGCCAAAGGTCGAAGAAAACCTCAACGACGAGCAGGTGATTTTTGCCACAATCGACAGCCTTCTCGATACAAATACCATCGTGCCCGCTGAGAATGAAAAATACGGAATTACCGCCATGTTCATCTGCGGTTTCTGGGTTGAAACCACACATCTGGGACTTGCACAGGAATCGGAATCTAGCGAGGCGAATGTAAATTCGCTCGAAAGCCATTTTAACGTACTGCATTCCATCAACGAACTGCTGTCGCAACTTTCCGACAACGATATGATTGCAAGCATAAAAACCGACTTTAAGAAATTAGAAAAGACTGGTTTCCAATCAGAAACATTGCAGAACGATATCGAAACAATAAGGAATAATTTTATCAAGACAATTTAAAAATACAAATATGTTAAGCGAAACCGAAATATCACGTCAGAAAAGCCTGCTCGAGAGCGAAGGCAACTTTGTTGACATTGCAGCACCAGCAACTCCCGAAAAGGGCATAACCATAATCGGCGACCAGCAGCACTACATCGACTGCTACGACGAAAAAAGCAAGAACTATTCCATCGAGAAGTTTGTCCCTGCATCGGGAGCAGCAACCCGAATGTTCAAGCGTCTCATCGCGTTCAACAATGAGCCAAACCTGAAAAATCTGCACGATGGCGGCGACTATTCGGTAAAGGCTACAATTGATGCTTTGCCGCGTTTTGCTTTCTTCGATACGTTGAAGGACAGCATCAAGGATGTGGAAAACCTTGAGGAAGTTTCCGACAAGATTCTGCACGAACCGCTAAACTATGCAGGATTGCCAAAGGGTTTGGTCGAATTTCACAAGTACAACGGTTTTTCACGCACCGCTTTCGAGGAACAGATTTTCGAAGGTGTTGCAATGAACAACTCCGACCAGCCTGCAAAACTCGAATTTACGGTTTCGGAAGAGCATTACGAGATGTTCAAGTCGTTGTTAGATAAGATTTTGCATAAGAACAAGCTAAATGTTGACGTGAAATTCTCGTTCCAGGAAAAATCAACAAATACAGTTGCAATATACAACGACGGCACTCTCGTAACCACCGATTCGGGCGAACTTTTCACCCGTCCTGGCGGACATGGCTCGCTGTTGCAGAACCTAAATCAGATAGACGCCGACATTATCTTTATCAAGAACATCGATAATATTGTGCATCAGGACTATATGGCCGAAACTTTGCCTTACAAGAAGTTGCTTGGCGGTGTGCTTATTGAAACTGCCGAAAACATAAAGTCGTACATGCAGAGCCTCGAAAACGACAAGTCGGCAGACAACTGCAACCGCATTGCCGACAGCCTAGAAAAGACTTTCTGCACCACTTTCGAGCGCGACGAAAACCTTTGCAATACGCTTGTCCGCTTCATGAACCGTCCAATCCGCGTGTGCGGAATGGTAAAGAACACTGGCGAACCTGGTGGCGGACCGTTCCTTGTAAGAAAAGACGGAATCATTTCGCTGCAGATAGTCGAAAAGGCGCAGATAAACCTTGCCGACGAAAGCCAGAAGGCGCATTTCAACAATTCGACGCATTTCAATCCTGTTGATTTGGTATGCTACACAAAGGACTACAAGGGCAACAAGTTCGACCTCAACAAGTTCGTTGATTCGTCAACCTGCTTCATTTCCGAGAAAACCTACAACGGCAAGCCAATAAAGGTTCTGGAACATCCTGGACTTTGGAACGGCTCTATGGCCGACTGGCTGACAATTTTCGTCGAAGTTCCGCTGATTACATTCAATCCCGTAAAGGAACTGAACGACCTGCTGAGAAAGGAACATCAGCCGAAAAATTAGTCAGAAAACATTATCGTGTACTCAAAAAATGTATTTTTGCAAATTGTTTTTTGAAAGACTATAAAAAGATGGATTCTCTATTATTGAACAACATAGAAAAGGTTCTGTTTGAAAATGAACCAATTAATATTTCAGATGAAACTATAAGCAACATTGATAGCTGCTACCAGTTTCTGAAAAAGTTTTCGGAAGACAAGGTAATATACGGCATAAATACAGGTTTCGGTCCTATGGCGCAGTGGCGCGTTGACGACAAGTACCTTACCGACCTGCAGTACAACATAATCAGAAGCCACGCCACCGGCGCAGGCGAACCCTTGGAAGACATCTACGTCAAGGCGGCAATGATAGCAAGGCTTGGCACAATAATGCAGTGCAAATCAGGAATTCATGCCGATGTAGCTCTGCTTCTGAAAGAATTCATCAATAAAGGCATATATCCTTTCATACCGCAACACGGAAGCGTAGGCGCAAGCGGAGACCTCGTACAACTTGCTCATATCGCACTTACCCTCATCGGTGAAGGAAAGGTCCACTACAACGGAGAATGGCATCCTACGGCTGAAATAATGAAGAAATTCAGCCTTACACCGCTGAAGATATACATCCGCGAAGGCTTGTCAATCACAAACGGCACTTCGGTAATGACTGGCATTTCGATAGTCAACCAGCATTTTGCAGAAATTCTTCTCGAATTGTCGGTAATCGCTTCGGTATGGATGAACGAAATAGCCTCATCGTTTGACGACCTTATGTCGGAACCTCTAAACGAATGCCGCCGCCACAACGG
Organism: uncultured Bacteroidia bacterium; assembly: GCA_902776565.1. Taxonomy (GTDB): domain Bacteria; phylum Bacteroidota; class Bacteroidia; order Bacteroidales; family ML635J-15; genus Bact-19. The sequence goes on along the minus strand of CACYQN010000004.1, from coordinate 39,812 downwards.
ACAGCAGGTTATTGCCCGCCAGATGAGAGAGTTTGCCAAAGGAAGCAAATGCCTTGTAAAGCGTGAACACGAACTTTACAACAACGGACATAAGGAAGAAAAAGTATTTGAACACAAGGTACAGCCCTACTACTCATTGCGTTGCACTCCGCAAATACTTGGTCCTATATACGAAACTCTGGAAAATTCGCGGCGCATCATACAGGAAGAAGTACGCTCAGCCTGCGACAACCCCATAGTTGACCCTGTAACTAAGAACGTTTACCATGGCGGGAACTTCCACGGCGACTACATTTCGCTTGAAGAGGACAAGGTAAAGATAGCAATGGTACGCATAGCAATGACTGCCGAACGTCAGCTCAACTACCTGTTCCACGACCGCATAAACGGCATTCTACCGCCATTCCTGAATCTTGGCACACTTGGTCTTAACTACGGAATGCAGGCCTGCCAATTTACAGCCACATCGACTACGGCAGAGTGCCAGACGCTTGCAATGCCAAACTACGTCCACAGCATTCCAAACAACAACGACAACCAGGACATTGTAAGTATGGGAACCAACACTGCACTGCTTTGCAAACGCGTGATTGACAATTGTTTCCAAGTAATGGCAATTCACTACATCGCACTTGCCCAGGCAACCGACTGCCTCGAAATTGCTGGCAAGCTAAGTCCCGTAACCCGTGCACAATACGACGCTATACGCAACTTAGTACCGAAATTCATCGAAGACACTCCTTTCTACGATGATATTGCAAACGTAGAAAAATACCTTAAGGGGTATAAGAAAACGATGGTGATATAAATCGCACCCCTAGCTGCCCCCTGAGCCTGCGGTGTACTGAGTTTGTCGAAGTATCGAAGGGTGCAGCAATCATAGCAAAATTATAATTTCGGCTAACGTTCAGCCATCATCTTACAATTCTCCACCGGATTTGCATAAATATCAACAAACTGCTTTCTGAGCACTTCGCTGTCAATGTCATCAACCTTCGGCAAATTGTTTATCTTATCAAGAAGCATAGCCTTACATTCGGGCGTATAGTGCGAAGAATATTCATCGGAAGCATTACGGATGTCGTAGGCTGCATAATTGCTTGGCATAAGCTTGTAGCCACCAAGAATACGGCTGTCAAGAAGCTGGGCAAGAGCCTCGTTAAAATCATCTTCAGAACACAAGTCGGCAAGTTCTTCGCGCGTAATAGGCTTGTTTATAGAAAGATGCACCAGTCCCTTCTGCGAATTTATGCCAGTGAAAATACTATTGAAATCCTCGTCTGGACCTTTTTCGTAGTGACCAAACTTTGCTGTACGGCAAAGTTCCAAAGCCTTCAACACATCGCAAGGCTCCCACTCGTACGATATTGAAAGCGGTACAATATTCAGATTATCAAAGGCTTCGACCTTGTCCTTGTCTCCGCTAAGACCAAGCATTTTCACAAGGGCAACCTCGGTTCTATCCATCCCATCCTTGGTACGGCCGTTTCGCTGTGCTATCCAAACCGAATCGTGAGTTTCGCGGATTGTGTGCCTAATATATTGCGAAAGCCTCGAAAGTGCCATATAGAACTCACGCGGTGTAGGTCCGCCACGCTCAACCTTGAACATCCTGTTGCACTTGCCGGCGAGACGGATAATCGGATTGCGCATAAGATTGGCACCGAAAGTTACCTGCGTAAGCGGAATGTCGTACATAACAAAAAGACACTGAAGCAGATACGCATCAAGTACTATGTCACGATGGTTCGAGATGAACAGATAGCTTTTCGTCGGGTCGAGGTATTCAACACCCGAATATGTGAAATCCGTCATGCTTTTCTGCTTGATAACCTCGTATATTCCGAACATTATCTTGTGCTGAAGCTCATATACCGTCCTGATTGACAGGAAAAAGTCGCGAACTTCAGTCAACGGCTTGCCTGGAAACATAAATCCAGCCAGCTTGACAAACTCCGGGGTTTCAACAAACCTAGAAACAGCAGACACCATTTCGGCATCGCTGTAGGGCCGCATATCATCAAAACTTTCTGCCATAACCTTATTTGTTTGAACGCAAATCAATAAACTTTATGGGCTTCCTGCTCTTCGGCGGGAAAACAATCTGGCGTATTTCGTCAACCGAAAGTATCTCTATCTGAGGAGCCACACGGATGCGCGAACGGAAACTGTCCTTCAGTTCCTTCACAACATCAAAGTCGGGTTCGTGATTCAAGGCAATCTTCACCAGAACATCGTCGGTACCGGCATCGTTGGTGCTTACAACTATCATATAGTTCTCAACATAGTCGGTGTTGTCGAGCACATCGTTTATTGCTGGCGGATAAAGCGTTGTCCCTTTGAACTTTATCATATTGTTCTTTCGTCCGAGCAACGGGGTAAGACGGTACGAATTTCGTCCGCACTTGCACTGTTCGATGCGCTTCGAGGCGATGTCACCTGTGCGGAACCTCAGCAAAGGCATTCCTTCCACTCCCAAGGTGGTCACAACGATTTCACCGGCCTCGCCATCGGCAACAGGCATATTGTCGTCGCCAATAATCTCAACAATAATCAGTTCGGGATGAATATGACCACCGCAACCATACTCACATTCCGAAAAAGTTGCTCCCATCTCGGTGGAAGAATAAGTGGCAAAAAGCTGAACATCCCATTTTTCCTTTATGCGCCGTCCGAGAAGGTTCAAGCTGAAATCCTGTTCGCGCAACCCCTCGCCTATGCCTATAATTCGGCGGACACTGCTGTTCTTGTAATCGATTCCGTGTTCCTCGGCGTATTGTATAAGTTTCAGGATAAACGACGGCACGCACATTATTGTGTCGGGCTTGATTCGCATAATGGTGTCCCACTGCAATTCGGGTATTCCGTTTCCCACGCGGATAACCGAAGCACCAAGTTCCCTGATACCAAGGAAATAAGCTAGTCCAGCCATAAATCGCTTGTCGAGAGTAGTCATAAGTTGCACGATATTGCCGGGGCGCAAGCCAGCGCAGGCGAACGACTTTTTCTCGTTGTAAGCCAACCTCTGCAAGTCCTTCTCGGTACAGCCGAAAGTAACAGGGTCGCCAAGCGTACCCGAAGTCGTTATGTAGTCGATGATTTTTTCCTTTGGGCAGCAAAGAAACTCCTCGTTGAAAAGCTGCAAGTCCTTCTTTTCGGTGAACGGAATCTTTACAAGGTCTTCGAGGTGGCGAATCTTCTTTATATCAATGTTATAGCTCTTGAACATTCGCTTGTAGTACGGGGAATATTCCTGTAGATAAGCCAACGCCTCGGTCAGTTTCTTTTCCTGAAAAGCCTTTATTTCTTCGGGCGAACAATATTCAATGTCCTTCTGCATAATCGAACGAATAATTTTTGCAAAAATAAATGATTCTTTACAAACTTGAAGATTGTCTAATTGTTACAAATTTCGTAAAACTCGTCAAGAGTCAGCACATTAAGTTGCGGAAAGGGAATCTGTTTAAGGCTGTTGAAATGATTGTCTTCAGTAACAATGTAATCGGCACCAGCGGTAATGGCACAATCAACAAACTTGTCATCGTCCTTGTCAATGTCGGCAAGCAAATGAAAGTGGTAGTATGATTCACGGTACAGCGTCAACGGATGTCGGGCAATAGCTTCGACTACATTGTGCGCTATTTCTGGAGTGGTGTACATTGCCAGTATTTCCTCATATTCGGATAAAATCTCATTGCTTACACATAAGCGATACTTGCCTGCAAGAAAATCAGTCCATATCTTATGGTACATACTTTTTGAAGGCAAAGCCTGAATTAGACAGTTGGTGTCAAGTACTATGTATCTCATTGTTTATCAGAGTGTATTATAAGGAGTACGAAGATGTTGTCCACGCAACTCGTCAAGTTTTTTCTGATCGAATGTTCCATCGTCCCACATCTTGTCAATATCCCTCTGCGCACGCTCTGCAAAGAAATGCGAAAGTATCAACCGCAACTCGTCCAAATCTTCCTGTGAAGTTATATTGGCCACTGCGTTCATCAATTCCAATTGTGCCATTTGCGAGTAACTCATAATCGTTTACATTTAATTAGTACTGCAAAATTACATTTTTTTTCAAATGCAACAATTTTTCCTTTAATCGTGTATGATGCCCGTTTAATTTCGTTGAGGTCTTAGTCGTTCAATGCCTGTGGCGTTTATGTGTTTGGGCTTGAAGGCTCAAAGGCTTGAAGCCATTTTTGACTTTTAGCCTTTTAGCCCCATATTATTTCACAACCACAATTTTTTTAGTCACAATCTTTCCATCCGCCATACTTACCCTTACAAAATAGCTTCCTGCCGGCATATTTTCTGTGGATATTATATTATTGCCATTGCATTGTTGCATTTCATACACCACCTCGCCCAACAGATTGCATATTTGTACTTCTACAATATTCGCGCCTGCAACGGTAATGCTTCCACTTGCTGGATTCGGATAAACAGAAACACTTTGCTCTGCAATATTTTCTATTCCCGAAACGCAATCACCTACCACATTTATTTCCTTTGTAATTGTTTTGCTTTCTCCGTAGAAATCGCGAACCTCAATTGCAATTTGCTGCATACCAATACTATTAGGCACTACAAACTGTATGGGCTTGTGAATGCACTGCTCAAGATTTAATCCAACTTTTGTTGCTTCCGTTTCATAAAAAGTAGCATAATTATAACGGGGACTAAATACCACTACTTCTCCAAGTTCCATATTGTGAGGCATCCATACTGGTGGATAGAAAATGCTATCTATAGTTTGTCCTGTACTGAAACTTAATTGATATGGAGCAGATTTGCCCGACAGCCGCAACATACAACTAATGGTATCGCCACAATAAAGTGTGTCGGGAAAATCTATATCAACGTTTAATGCTGGTGGTTCAATATTGCAAACACCATCCATTCCAAGGCTATCAGTCTTTACTATCCACGGTTGCTGCGATGGGCTGATACCAATATATCCATATTTACCTTCGCCACCCATTATAAAACCACCGTCTGGAGTTAGGTCGAAAGAATGAAAGGACTGCTGGCAAATATAACTTCCTTCCGAATGATAGCTTCGCTTCCACATTATATCTCCGTCCATAGTAAGTTTTGACAGGTATGGTATAGTGCCACATAATGAATCGTTCCACTCCGAGCCAATTATGTATATGTATGTGCCATCTGTTTTTACTGATACTATATCATTGGAAAGGTCAACAGTTTCAATATCTGGAGTGTAGTAATATCTTCGGTATTTCTTCTCCAACAGTTGTTCCCCATCGGCAGAAATTTTGCGTAAGCATCCGTCATAATAGAATTCGCGACCTTCTTGTATGGACACTGCAGGATATGAACCACTTAGAAGGTAATTGCCATCGGGTAGTTCAAGAAGTCCTGTTATATTGGCATCGGGATATCTTCCACTGCGACCGTATGTGCGCTGCCATATTACATTGCCAGAAGTGTCCATCTTGGCAAGCATCCATTGGTCGTAGTTATCTCCGCTGTGCCTTCCGCCAGCAATAAGATTGCCGTCCGAGGCTATGATCATACGGAGCATTGCACTATACGACACCTGATTCACAACTTTATTCCAGATGACATTACCTATTGAATCCGTTTTTGCAACATTGGCTACAAGTTTTTGATTTACGGAATCATATAATTGTCCTACAAAGTAAAAGTCTCCATTCGTATATTCCTGAATCTCACCGATATAATCATAGAAACCTATCGTATCTTTTATGTATTTATTGTTAAAGTTAGTATCCATGATGATAAGAGAAAATTTCCCAGTGCCGCTAGGACTTCCACTGGTTTTTGCTAAGCAATAATACATGTTTTCCCCTCTTTTCAATATATTGTAACGAAGATAACTGCTGTTAATTGAATCGTCTGCGAATTTCTCTTTTTCCCACACTTTTTCTCCAAAATCATCTATACCTACAGCAGAGAAATTCTCTCTGCCGTAATCATTGCTATGTACAAACATTGCTACAAATGAAGCACAATCTATTGGCATAATATCAGTAATTAATCCGCTTCTTCTTGAATCAAACAAAATCCGATTGAATTGTGTCTGAGATAATGCGAATATAGGAGATATGGCAAAAACAAGAAATATAATTGACTTTTTCATGGCTATTATTCTTTTGTAATTTTTATCTCTCGCAGCCATTTCAAAAACTCATTTCTCCACGCTCTTGATTCTTCTGTACCTTTTTCATCGCTGGCTCCAAATCCGTGACCGCCAGTCTGGTATTGTATGTATTTGTGCTTGATGTTTTTTGCTGTAAGTGCCGAATCGAGCAGCATTGAGTTGTGGTATTCTACAATCGGGTCGTCAACGCAGTTAACCAAGAACACTGGCGGACAGTCGGCAGGCACATGCAATTCGAGCGAAAGCGAGTCGCGCATAACTTGGTCGTTTTGTCGGCGTTCGCTCAGCAATGCTCGGCGTGAGCGCTTGTGGACATACGGCGGGTTCATTGTGACAACTGGATAAATCGGAGCTGCAAACGATGGCCGTTCGTCCTTGCTGCTGTAGCATATTGTTGACATCGACAAATGTCCGCCAGCCGAAAATCCCATTATGCCAACCTTGTTAGGGTCGATATGATACTCTTTTGCGTGATTGCGAACCCATTTTATTGCTTGCTGTGCATCGTTGAGCATATCGGGGTACTGGTTGCCGTGTTTTTTGCTACGGTGATTCCAGAAAAATGCAGAAAAACCTGCAACACGGTATTTTAACACAAAGGCAGAAATTCCATTGGACTGTAACCATTTTGCAACGCCATCGCCTTCGGTTTCCATATCAAGCCAGAAATAACTTCCTCCCGGACAAACGATTATTGCAGTGCCAGTGTTGTTGTTTTCAGATAGATATGGTGTCAAAATCGTTTGTTTCCAATTCTTTGCGCCAGTGTCCTGCCACAAATAAACTTCCTTCTCCTGTGCGGAAATAGTTCCGACAGCCCAAAGCAAAAGGATAAAAAACGACAGTTTCTTCAGCATTATCTACCTAAAATTTTCATTATTTCATCTTTCGTCAGTTGACGATACATATTCTGCCTGTCGGCATTGAAGTCCACCTGAAAATACTCCTCGTCGTAGAACGAAAGCTTTGAGTTTGTATTCGGGTTGCATTCAAGATAGACTATGTCCTCCAGTTTCAGATTCTTGGCTTCGCATATCTGGTCGGCCAGCTTTCTGCCTGCGTAGGTTACCGATGTGCCGGGATTGTCCTGATAAAGTTCGGTTACAATTACATACTTTTTGCCGTCAACATCCCTAATCTTAAGTCCACAAGACGATTCCATATCCCATTCGCCCTTGAAAGGGAAAATCTCATCGTAATATTCCTTTGAAACTTTCATCGTAGTTAATTAATTTTCAGCTCTTACATTTACATTTCTCTTGCTTCTGTCAACATCGCGGCCAAACGACTTGTTTGCCAGCTTCCTGTTACGCGGACGGTATGTGCCTTCTTCCATCTCGCGAAGCGCAACATTGCAGAACAGCCTGAACATCTTCGATTCCTGGGTTTCGGCTGCATAGAAACTCTTCCAAGCGTATTCGTAAACATCCTGCAACTGTTCGGGAGTCATAAGCTTAGGCTGGAAAACAACCTGACCTGCATTGTAGTGGTTCCAGTCGAAATCGAAGATACGACCCTGACGCAACAAATCGTCGTAGGCCTTGGTGTGCGGGAAAGGCGTCATTACTGTAAACTCAGCCAAGTCCAAGTCGATTTCGCCAAGGAAGTCAATCAGTCGCTTGCAGTCGTCAACCGACTGGTTATCAAGCCCGAGCAAGATTGTACCTTCAACACCTATTCCGTAGTCGTGGTATCTCTTTACACGCTCCTTGATGTAGTCGGAAGTATCGTAAACAGCCTGATACACATACCACGCACCAGCCTTTGCTGCAAGGTCGAGCACTTCGGGGTCGTCCTCGATGGTGTGGCTTATCCACTTTTTCTTCAGCGGTGCAATAGCCTTGAAAAGTTCAATTTCCCACTGCTTGTCCTGCGCCAGCGAGTTGTCGACGATAAACAGACGGTTGTTGTCGATGCTTGCCATATCCTCAACCACCTTGTCGATTGGACGCGGACGGAACTTACGACCACCAAGATACGACACAGCACATGGATAGCAACTGAAACGGCATCCGCGCGAAGCGTGGAACAGGTCGACCATCTGCACGCCCTTGTGGTTGTACAGCTCGCGCTTGTAAAGGTCGCGGCGGCAAGGACCTACCGATTCGATTGGCGGCTGGTTGCCCATATAGTTGTAAATCTTTTTCAGGCAGCCGTTTTTCCAGTCGATAATAACCTGCTCGGAACGACCTTCCGATTCGCCAAGGAATACGCTGTCAACATGGTTTACCATTTCCTCTGCGTGAAGCATAGTGGAAATACCGCCAGCGATGACCTTTTTGCCACGCTTGTGATACTCGTCGGCAATAGCCCATCCGCGCTTTACCTGCGTTGTTAGCATCATCGACAATGCCACAAGGTCACATTCCTCGTCGAAGTCAATTGCCTCAACATTTTCGTCGGTAAACGAAATGTCAACATATTCGGGCAAAGTTGCGGCAAATGCCACCGGTCCGTGAGGCGGCAGGTTGAAGGTTGTCTGTCCGGGCAGCTTATTCCATTTCGGGTAAATCAGTTTCAGTTTTACTTTATCCATTATGATATCGTTTTCTTAAAATTACAAATTTATATGTTATTTTTTATAGAGCAATGCTCGTTGATTTTTTTTACTATGACATTGTGCCCGACAAGAGCCTCGGCAGTCTCGATTGCAGTAAGCGACACTCCGCAGAATCCGTGAATGTTAACATTCTGCCCTGTCAGGAACAAATTCTTTACCTTGGTAGCAACCGCCATCTGCGAAAGCATCAGATTGTGGCTATCCTTCTGGAATCCATATATCGAGCCTTCCTTGTTGCCAAGAAAATCGCGGATTGTAAGCGGCGACGAGGCAAACGAAAATTCAATGCAGTCGCGGAAATCAGGATATATTTTCTCCATCACATCGAATACCTTTTCTGTGGTTTCTCTCTTCCACTGCTCGTATTCCTCGCCACGATGACCAGTTTGTGTATTCTCCCATCTCTTTACCTCACCGAAGTCCATAAGACTGATGATTGCCATAGTCTCTGCAAATTCGCCCTGGTTTTCGACTGGCGGAGTAACATACATTATGCCATTCGGATATTCTATGCTACTGTTGTAGTAATAGTTAGCGTGGTTTAGGAATGGGAAGGCATTTTTCTTGAACTTAATGTAAACCTTGAAGCTTGAAGTCGATTCGGGAATCAGTTTCAATCGTTTACGGAAAGCAGCAGGGAATGCGTCGCCACTGATGATTTTCATCAGCACATCGGGGTGGACATCGGAAATATAACTGTCGGCTATGTAGGAATTGCCATTCTTTGTCATAACCCTTGTAACCGCGTGGTCTTCGACCTCAATTTTTGTAACTTCCTCGCTTGAGACAACCGAACCACCAGCCTCCTCTATGATTTTTTTCAGCATATCGACCATCTGCAGACCGCTACCAACAAACTGGAAAGTGCCACCAATGTGCAGTACACTTAGCAGAGCATTGAAGAATGCCGGAGTAGTATCTTCCTCGCCACCAAAAAGCGGTTTCAGGTAACAAAGCACTCTTTTTAACTTTGGATTGTGTATGTATTTGTCAATTAGTTGGTTATATGGATTTTTGAAATCTTCGCTCAAAGATGTAAAATTCGGTTCCATCGACCTTTCGCGAATATAGAAAAGGTCTTCCTCCTGCGAAAGTTCAAACAGTTTGTCGATGTACTGCCTAATGTTTTCGGCTTCGTCGGGGAAGATTCCTGAAAGGTAATTCACAAGGTTTTCCTTGCCCTTTGGAAGGTAATATGTTGCATTGTCGTCGGCAATTGTAACAATGTCGCAGGCATTTTCGTCGGTGGGCATAAGGTTCAGTTTGTCGGCAATGCCAAGGTAGTCAAATAGTTTGTAAAGATTGCCATCCTTGTTGAAACCGCCGAAAATATGCATTCCAGTTGCAAAATCCACTCCTTTGCGCCTGATTGTCTGCAAACCGCCACCTATTATGGCATTCTTCTCCAGAACTGTCACCTTGTAGTTCTCCTTGGCAAGCAAGGCACCTGTAACAAGACCGCCAAGACCTCCACCGATAATCAGCACCGACTTTTGCTTGACTGGTTTAACGAAAGCATTCGCCTCAAGCATCTGTTTCTTAATTACATCCTCGCCAAGCAAAGCCGAACAAACATTCAATGTCCCGACCAGTACGCCAAGTATTCCGTGTGCGTTTATGTTCTGTCCCACCAAGTAGAAATTCGGCAATTTTGTCTTGTACGACACGCGACCTGCCAAGCCTAAAGTCAAGTCCTTTGCCATACCGTACATCGAACCGCCAGGCGACAAGGTATAGTCACGGTAAGTAAGCGGTGTAGCCGTGTAATATTCCTCTATCTGCGACCTTATTCCAGGGAAATCCCTTTCGACGGCATCAAGCAGTTTTTCTGCCTTGGCGCGTTTAAATTCCTCGTACGATTCGCCTCGTTTTCCAATTGTAGTATGCGACCACACCGCCAGTTCGTCGGCAAGCATATAAGCGAGTACAACACCGCTTCTTGCAAACTTCTGTTCTTCCTCGTGGCAATGGTGCATATACAAATATCCTCGCGGCCAAGTTGTGTCGTCGTAGTTTTCCATATCCCACGGCGACTTGCAGAAATATCCGTAAAAATTGGTATTCATATACGGCACTCCCGACTTGAACTTCAAGAAAAGTGAAAACACCGACGGGGTATTCTTTATCGACTCTATACGCGAATAGAAAGACGGACGGAGTTCCTTTCCTGTAAACATACCGCTCAACTGCATCGGATGCACATCAGAAATAAATATGTCACCTTCTACCAATTCTCCGTTTTCCAGTTCCACACTGGTTATCGAACCATTATTGCTATGCGCCCTTACGACGCGACATCCTGTATAAATCTTGCCTCCGTTCGACTTTATCACTTCGGCAAGTGCCTTTGCTATGTTGTCGCTTCCGCCCACAATCCTAAATGCGCTTCGGTTGTAGAAGTTTGACACAAAGGCGTATGTAGAAAACGGTGTGCGGTCGCGTTGCGCAGCATAAAGCGACATGTCGCCCACAAGCACATTGCGTAAAGTAGGGTCAGTTATCACCTCATCGATTACCTCGTTGATGCTTGTTGTAAACAACCGCAAGTCGAGATGCGGATTCCTGTCGATACGGCTTAGGTCGTAGTATGGCGACTCCTGAGCAACCGTATCCACAAGTTGCCAGAAACGGCGAAGATTGTCCTTTTCGTTGGGAAAGCGTTGTGCCAGACTTTCAATCATCTGCTTGTGCCCGTTTGCAATGGAAAAGCGTTCACCTTCAAGCGAAATTGTATTGTACGAAGTGGTATCCATCCGCGAAACTTCAACCTTATCCTTGATTCCAAGGAAGTTGAAATAGTTTGAAAGGACCTCGCCGTCGTCGAGACTGCCAACGAAATGCATTCCTGTCTCAAACTTAACGCCATTGCGCCAGAAACACTGCAAGCAACCGCCAATTTGTTTGGCCTGCTCGAATATGATTACATCGTAGCCGTTTTTCGACAGCACCGCACCAGCCGACAAAGCCCCAAGACCGCTTCCGATTATTATGCAACGACGTGTCATTTGCTTTCTCCTTTCAACGAATAATGCAAATTGGACGGTAACGCTGTGCAATTTTGTGCAACTAGGTAATCGTCCTCGTTTTCGAACTCGTAATAAAACTCCTTATCCTTATGCGACAAAGCCAGCAACAATGGTATTTCGCCCTGTCCTACAGCATTGTACGACTTGTCGGCCTGCCATTTCTTCAAAGCACGGCGGCAACGCATTTCAATGTCGCGACCCTTGTACATATACTGGTACTTCACAAGTGGAACATAGAACTGCTCGTCTTCGATACGGGCGCACATCTCGGCAAAATGCTGCTGATAATAAGCACGCATTTCCGATGCAACAGCACGGGCTTCCTTGCCGGCAAACTTATCCACACCAATGCGCGGACAAATTTCCAAAGTAATCGCACCTTCACGCAATACTATGTCGTCCTTTGGCATAACTTCGTAAGCCCCGTGTATAAACAATGGCAATATGTCAATTCCAAGCTGTTGAGCAAGCAAGAATGCTCCGTTGCGGAATCGCCCAATCTTACCGTCGGGAGTACGTGTGCCTTCGGGGAATACCACTATCGAATATCCACGTTCCACCAGATTCTTGAGTTTCGGAAGATTCTCGTCGAAGCCATTGCTTACGGGATAAAATTCTGCATACCTGATAATCAAGCCATAAAACGGGTCTTTCCACACCCAGTCGTTTGTGAGCACCACAATCTTGCGCGACAGCATAAGCAGGCACACCAAATCGAGATGCGACTGGTGGTTTGCAATTATAACGGCAGGTTTGTCAAATGTCTCGTTCTGCGGATTCTCTATGGTGTATTTCACCCCCGGCAGATAATGTATTGCAAAACTGTTGAACCTGCGTATAATATCGTGGTAATGCAAACGTTTCTTTTCGCTATTGCGACCTATCAACCTATATATCAACGTATAAGGTGTAACTAGCACAAATGCGGAAACAAAGAAGACCAAGAGCGAAATAAAGGTATAAAACAAGCGTTTCAAGGTAACTGGCACCTGCCTTATTTTGCCGTGCTTATAAGTAATCCACCTGAAAATCACCGGCGGCAAATAGCAAGCCATCAATATTACCGATGCCATACCTATTATTGCCACTTCGGCAAGCGAACGCATTGCAGGGTGCTTTGCAAATATCAGTACGCCGATGCCAACGAACATCAGTGCCGCCGAAATGACTACGCTCCGCTGATAACTGCGCAAACGCTTGCGTCCGTATGCGTATTCATACATCAGACCTTCGGTAATGAAAATGGTGTAGTCGTCGCCCTGACCGAATATGAATGTTGCAAGTATAATATTGATAATGTTGAACTTGACAGCGGCAATGTCCATCAAGCCAAGTATCCACAGCCAACCTACTGTGAGCGGTAGGAACGAAAGCAATGCCAGCTCTAGCCTTCCGAACGAAAGCCACAAGAAGAAGAACACAACAAAACTGCACACGTACAATATGTAGTTGAAGTCGTCACTCAAGGCCGACACAAGGTTTGAACCTACATCCTTGCTATCGAAGGCGAAGACATTTCCGTCCTGCGGATATTTTTCCCTGAAATCGTGCTTTACGCTGTCGGCAATAGCATTGGGAATATGTGCGATATTTACAATGTTAACCGTACTGTCGGTCTTGACCATATAGCTACTACACAAATTCACAAGCACGTCCATTTCCGCAATTGGCATAGTCGAATATTCGGCATCGAGATGCTTTACAAACGAACCGAACGCACCAACTACAAAACCATTTTTGGCGGCTGATTTTTCAAGTTCAGCAGAAAGTCCCGAATGTGCTTCACGGAAATGTTTCCATCGTTCTAGTGACCTTTTCTGCTTCTCGACAGACGGCAGCAATCCTGCCACACCGCCATTCAAGTAGCGACCAGCCATTACAACGGTATCGCCGAGCAATTTCTCTCCAGCGGAAACTGCCTCATCGACAGTCTTGCCCTCGGTGACAACATACAGAAGCGACTCCTTAGCCTCATCGCCAAGCGAACCAGATAGTAGCTTCAAGTCCTCCTTCTGCTGTTCGGTCATATAGTTTATGTTGTGCAGGTTGGAATCAAATTCGGTATTCGTGCTATAATATCCTAACAATATGGTTATCAACAAAACCGGTATCAAGGCATAGGCTGAAATTTTTCTCCACCGGCCATTTGTATTCTTTTCTACAGGCTGTTCCTGCACTACCGTAGCCTTTCTTCTTCTGCCCGGCTTTGCAAACAAGGGCAGGAAAACCATCACAAACAAAATCGTACCCACAAGCATCAAGGCACCGAACAGTCCAAGGTCGCGCATAGCCTCCGCCCTTACAAAAACGAGGCAGGCGAAAGCACTTACCGTAGTTATGTTGCCAGTTATCAGCGGGTCAATCATATCCTTCAAAGCCGAACGGCGGTCGGTATGGTCGCGTATATGGTCGAGGAAGTGCAATGGATAGTTTACCGCGATTCCCACCAGCACCGAGCCTATTCCGATTACAATAATCGAAATTGCGGACTTGAATATTACGATTACAGCCAATGCAAACAGCCAGCCAGCCACAATGGTAAAACCTAGCCACAGGATATTGCGCCAGTGTCCCATTGCAAACAGCAATATGGCCATAATCAAGAAAATAGCTATTGAAATTGAGAAAATGCTGTCGCGCTTTATCTGACTTGCATTCGTAACAGCAATAATCGGAGCGCCTACAGCCGAAACACGCACATCGCGAACCTGCGCCATAGTTGCCGAAATCGCAGAGTCAATAGCTTCGGACAAGGCGGCATTGGCCTTGGTGTCGGACGAAGCGTATGGCGAACTCATAAACGCAAATGCATAGCCCTCATCGTCGAACAAATATCCATCGGCAACCTGATACTTACCCGAAACATCAAGCACCGACAGGCGTTGAAGCACAGGAGAGAACAAGTTGAGCGGGTCGGCAGTTATCGCCTCCACCGCAACCGACGACATCGGGAACGACAGCATCCGTTTAACATTTTGCATACAGGTGTCAACATAACCGTCAATCGACAGCAACGAATCAATCCTGTCGTAATCGTCGTCGGTAAGAAATATAGCGACATTGTCGCGAAGGAAGTCGAGTGCATCGAACACAGCCGATTCGTCGGTATGGCATTGCAAATCCACGTCAACCGAATCGGGAGCATACTTGTACCAGTTTTCCTCGAATGCATCCACAGCATCCATAAGGCTGTACTTTTTATCCTCCGAATCGGCAAGCGAGGTATCTGCTCTGAATATCAAAGTAATACGTCCCTGGTCACCAATACTTTCGTAAACCGAAGTATATTTCGCGTTTTCCTTGCTCTTTGGCAGGAAGTCGGTAATATTTTCCTCGTAATGCAGAAGCAAACTGAGCCAAACGCTCAATCCTACACATACCACAAGAATAGCAGCCGCCAAAATCTTGTGTCGGCTTAGATAATCGTATATGGCAAGGAAAAACTTCGACATTACTTTTTACTTTTTAATAATTATCAGCATTTTATCGATAGGAGATTCCGCATAAGCGAACTCACAAGGCTCGTTCCTGCGCCTGTTCGTTCAGCTTTGTGGAATGACCCCTTACCGTCATTTCGGAAGTTATGATGAACCAGCGATACGGAACGGGGAGCTGTGTGAATCAAACTATCCGAAATCTCCTGCGGGTTCTTTATTATATGAATATTGCGGATAATCATTTTATTTTTTTATTAAACTCCTGATTAACATTGATGGATAGCCATATAGCAACGCAGCAAAACAAAGGAATGTATTGAGAATCGATATGCGGGTAAAATCGGCAAACGGACGAAAATGCGATACGCGCTCCTCCTTTGGCGGATAATATACCCTAACCTGCGTAGGTATCAGTTTCACATTGCGCCAAGCCGAGAACACAAGCAATTCGAGTTCGGTCTCGTAACGGCGGGTAAGAATCTTCAGGTTTGGAAGATTGTGAAGCGAATAAAGGCGGAATCCGGTCTGCGTATCGGGCAACTTCTTAAATGTCTGAACCTTGAACCAGAAATTTGAGAAGTTGTTTGCAAATGTGTTTTTCTCGGGCATACCTTCAGCCTTAAGGTTTCGGCTGCCAACAACCAAAATTCTGCTCCCGTTGGCATTTTTTGCCGCTTCGAGCAACAGCGGTATATCCTCGGGAAAATGCTGTCCGTCGGAATCGACAGTTACAGCATAGTCGAAACCGAGTTCACGTGCCTTCTGCAAACCAAGACGCAAAGCATAGCCCTTGCCCTTGTTCTTTGGATAGCTTACTACCGTAATATTTTTGTTTTCAGAAAAAGTGCCGAGTACATCGGCTGTATTGTCTGTACTTCCGTCATTCACCACGACAATATCGCTGCACACCGTCAATGTGCGCTCAATTATGTTGCCCAAAGTCTTGCCGTTGTTATATGTAGGAATCAGTGTACAGAAATTCATTTCAAACTATATTGCAATGACATTTTGGTAAATACAGAAGATTCGTCGCGTACTACAGCCTGCACCTTCAGTTGCGAATCGACCTTGACATCGACAAAGAGCTTCATATTTTCGGAAGGAATCACAACGTTCAAGAACTTGACGTTCTTTATTGTGCTTAAAACCACATCGTTTTCAACGTGCTTCCCAACAAGTTCACCTACAATACGTATCAGGCAAGCACCGGGGGTTATGGGAAAGCCAGGGAAATGAGCCTTGTATATGCAACTATCCATAATCGGCGACATTTCGGCAGAAAAGCCGTCGTCGGTCAATTTGGTTTCGTGTATAGTGAACAGACTGTCAATAAGTTTCATCTTGCAGACTACCTTTTAATCGTTAGGTTCTCGAAATTGATGGTTGTAGCATCGCCCGACTTTTCGGTCAGCACTACCGACCGCACCGTATAATCGTCGCTACCAAACAAGAACGTGATATTCTGGAACATACGCTGCATATCCTTCCGCTTAGGGTTCATCTTTACCCTATAGCAACCGGTCTCCTCGTAAATGTTTATGGAAAAAGTCCTTTCGTCGAACAGCCTCTCGCCGTTTATGCTTCCGATTATCAGCGACGACATTTCCTTCATCATCCTGTTGGCCTTCTGATTTGTACTTGCAGTACCATTGCCAGTCATCGACAGCGAATCGCCCTCGACAACAAGAGCATAACTGTATGGCGTAATGTATTCCCAACGCATCGACTTGGGACGCGAATAGCTCATTTTACCTTTTGCCTCCGCATTATCGACAAGCAAAAACGACTGCTTTGTCTGTGTAAACTGGCACGACAACGACTGTATTCCAACGGTGTTCCTTGTTATTTCATTTATAGCTTTCAACCGCTGTTCGCCAACCAATTCCCTGCTATTCTGTCCAAAGGCAGAAAAAACGGTCAGCAGACAAATTATGTATAACAAAACCCTTTTCATCGCATTTATACTTTTAAATTCTCACATTGCTTACCCTTATCGTCATTCCACAAAACAGAACGAACAGCATAAGGCACGTTACTTGTGAGTTCGTTAATGCGGAATCTCCCATTAGTACCCAAGGGAGATTTCGGATAGCCGTCTTCACACAGTTCCCCGTTCCGTGTCACTGGTTCAGTCTGGCTTCCGAAATGACAGTTTGTTTTATTTTGGGCATTACAAAACATAAAATAAGATCTTCTATTTCATAATCAACATACAGCCACCTACTACAAGAACCACACCAATCCAGCGATATACATTAACATGTTCGCCAAAAACCAAGATTGCCGCAATCATTCCAAAGATATAGCCGAGTGCTGTGAGCGGATATGCCTGACTAAACTGGAAATGCTTTAATATGTACAACCACAATACAGTAGCGATTCCAAAACTCACGCCACAAGCAAGAAGCCACCAGTCGGTAAGCACGGCTTTGAAATAACTCCACGTCCAACTGAACTTAGGAAGTTTTTCCATAGCAAGTTTCAAAAAAACTTGTCCCCCCGAAAGGAAAATCGTCTGTATCAGCACCAATATAAGCAATCTTACCATAATTCTTGCATTTAAATTGTAACTAGCATAAGCGAACAGCACTTTTCGTCGGTAGTGTTAAGCAAAAGCAACGCTTTGGGTTTTAGCGGTTTGCAACTAGTTGCATCAACATAAAGCGACTCTGGAATACGACCTTTCGACAAGCAGGTTGCAGCCACATACAATCCAAGTCCCGAAGCCGTATAGCTTTCGCCAAACAAGTGCTTGTAGCGCAAAAGTGGAATGTCAGAAAACAAATTTCCACACAACTTGGAAATATATGCATCGTGTCCAGCATTACCATTCATACTTGTGAGTACGCCCGAAACATCGCTCATCGGAACGTTGGCTGAACCGAGCAATTCGTGCAACTGCCGAGCAATCTCTTCCTTGTCGGGACAATACATCATCCTAATGCCACCGAATCTGCACAAATGCTTGTCCTTTGGTTTCAAGCCAATTACAAACGAAACAGCTGTCTCGCCAGCCAGTTGTGATTGTTGTCCCAAGTACCCAGCCTTTTCGAGCAACTTGAAATACGACGGTGTCATCTCGTCGTGACCGCCGACCAGAGCCGAACCAATCATTCCGAGACGAAGCTGCAGCCAAGCATCGTACATGGCCGATTCGAACGATAGTTCCTTGTGTGCGTATGTTATGTTGTAGCCGTTGCATTTCATCTTTATGCCGACAAGCGAACTTATTGTGTTGTGGGTCGATTGCATAAAGTATGTCGGTTTGAGCAGCTGCTCGCCATCACGACTGAGTGCATCAAGGAAAAATTCGGTATTCTCGATACAGCCAAGTCCAGTACCTGTGATTATTGCATCAACTTTCTCGCAACCAGAATTTTCCAATGCCGACATCGAAGTTACAATAGCACGCTTCAGGATTTTTCCCATCCTGCGTGCCTCCAACGGCGGTATATAGGTTTTGAAATCAGGGTCAACAGAACGCCTGTAAGGCTCGTCGATAGCAACCGGCGAATCGAACCACTCGTCGGTCAAAGCACTCTGTACCGAAATCTGGCTTGCCGAATAGATGTATGGCAACTGCACGTCGTTCCCTGCAAATGCAAACTTAAAATCCGACTCGGGCGAAGAAATGACTATGGAAGTATCGTTTCCGCCAAATCCGAACGAATTGCAGAGCACATTATTGAGTTTCACGTTGCGGATAGTCTTCTCCACAGGACGAATACATTGAGCATCTTCGGTGCTGAAATTCAGGTTTGCAGGTATAAATCCGTTCTGGATAGCCAGCAGGCAGATTACAGTCTCGATAGAACCCGATGCGCTTGTAGTATGCCCAGTAAACGACTTGGTTGAAGACATTCGCGGAACGACATCGCCCCAAATCCTGCGGATTGCCGTACTTTCGCTTGCATCGTTGTTGGGTGTGCCAGTGCCGTGAGCGTTGATGTAGTCAATCTTTGTGTGGTCAAGTCCTGCCATCTGCAAGGCCGCAGTCATTGATCTGAACGCACCTTCGCCATCGGGCGACGAAGCCGTCTGGTGGAAAGCGTCGCAGGCATTTGCATAACCTGCAAGCACAGCCTTTGCCGTGCAATTGCGACGACGGGCGTGAGATTCAGACTCTAGCACTATGAAAGCAGCACCTTCACCAAGGTTTAATCCTGCCCTGCTTGCATCAAACGGACGGCAATGCTCCTTGTCGAGAATCATCAACGAGTTGAACCCGTTGAGATGAAACTTGGTAATGCATTCACTACCGCCAACTATCACACATTCGGCATCGCCGTTCCTTATCATGTCGGCACCAAGCACTATTGCATTGGCAGCCGACGAACAAGCCGTTGATATGGTTGTGGCGAATGCAAAGCGTCCAAAATGGTCGGCAATCATTTCGGTGCAGGCACCGCAGTCGTGAGTGCGGATATATTCGTTGCGCGTATCGTTCTCAAGAAAGTCGAGATAATACAATTCGCTCTTGTCCATTCCTCCCACCGTAGTACCCGACACTATGCCGACATTCTTCAGGTCGTCCTTCTTCAGACCGGCATCGGCGATAGCCTCCTGCAAGGCAAGCATACCCATAAGGGCAGTGCGCGTCATTGGAACCGACTTGTCGATATTCAGCCGCTGGCACATTTCGTCGTCGGTAAGTTTCACTTCACCGACAGGAAACTCGTGATGTTCGGTCTTCAAGTATTTCAACTCTCCGATACCCGAACGTTCCTCCAGCAGCGAACGGCAAGTTTCTTCCTTTCCTACGCCAATCGAAGATATTATTCCTGCGCCTGTAATCCAGATTTGCTCCATTCCTACTTGGTACGGTTCTTTGAAATGTAGTCAGCCATTACAGCTACCGACTTGAAAATTTCCTTTCCCTGGTTGGGGTCGCTAAGCTTAATACCGTAATTCTTTTCCATCAACACTATGAGTTCCAATGCATCGATAGAGTCCAATCCCAATCCGTCGCCAAACAAAGATGCGTTTTCATCAATGTCTTCCGGTTTAACATCTTCAAGGTTCAATGCCTCGATGATTTCTTGCTTCAGCTTTAAAATTAATTCTTCCATCTTTTATTGTTTAATTTTATTTAGTTCGTTCAATATATCTTCGTTTCTATTGATAATCAACATACGAGCCTCGAAATGATTTTCGTCGTAACAGTCAACCCAGCCGGTAAGCATCGATTCGGTTTCGCTGTCCTGAAATGCGTTTGCTATTTGCTCGGCTATCGTATGCAAGTCCATGCAGTCAAGGACGATAAAGTTGGTTTCGCCATAATAAAGATTGCGAATCGCTATTTCGCCAGTAACAATATTGGGCAAAGTATAGACGAAAATCGCAGGGCTTGGGAAAAAGTTGTCGGCCTCCTGTATTGTCGCCTGATATTTTGTGTCGGCATTGAGAGAACCGCTCCTATTGAACAGCAAAACAGCACGGCTCGAAGTCCCGTGAGCCTTGCGCTGACTAATTTCGCCATCGGTTTCAGCCTTCAGAAGCAACTCGGATGCGACAAAGCCGACCTTGCACAGGGCATCCATCTTGAAAAACTTTGGATAGTCGCCTATTTTGCTTCTATAGACATCGTTAAGCATTGCCATACCTTGATTCTCAAGTTGCATCGGCACGCCGTCAACCATCACCGACTTGTCGTTCAAAACTACAAAATGCTTCATTTCTGTTCCTCCTTTCTGAAAAGCAGTGCCGCATTGCAACCGCCAAAACCCGACAGCAACTTTATAAACGATTTCTTCTCGGTATGTCCTATCGTATTGCTAACCTTAACGTTGTGCGTTACACCAAGGTTTTCGAAGCCTCGTGTCGGCAATATTGTATTGTCGTCGATGGCGCGCATCGAGAGTATCGACTCGAGAACACCAGCCGCGCCCATAGTATGTCCGAAATAACCCTTCAGACTATTTACCGGAACATCAAGCAAACCAGCCCGTTCGACGGCTATGGATTCCATCTCGTCGTTGTACATTGTCGCAGTGCCGTGAGCATTTACAAAAGCTATTTCGTCGGCTGGGCAATCGCCAAGGACATACTTCAGTGCGCGATACGAACCTTCGCCAACACGCGACGGACCCGAAATATGGTTTGCGTCGTTGCGGATAGCACCACGCACCAATTTCCAGCAGCCATCAGTTTCCTTTGTGCCAAGCACCATAGTTGCAGCGGCTTCGCCAAGGTTAAGTCCACGGCGCGAAGCATCGAAAGGCTTGCACTGTTCGGGCGACAGAGCCTTGAACGACTGGAATCCGGAAACAATGAAAGGCGACTGCATATCGGCACCAACAACCACTGCATAATCGTATGCGCCACGCTCCAGCAGCCTCATCGCCACTATCTGTGCGCAAACTCCTGATATACAAGCATTTGACACCACAACAGGTTTGTTAGGATTGCCGAAATGCCTTGCTACCACATCGGCTGTAACACCAAGCAGCACCCGTTCGTCGGGAAAATCCGTAATCCCATTATCAAGCAGATATACATTGCCCTTGGTCGTAGAAAGAACGAATATTACACGAGGCGAAGCGGGGTCGATGCCAGCCTCGGCAATAGCGGCTGAAGCCGACTTGATGACAATCTGCTCAAAAAATGTATAATGCCCGTCAACTTGGATTTTCTCCCTGTCAATCAGCGATGCAACAAAGGGCTCGGGCAAATTCCACTTCCCTTCGTAGCGTGACAACCGCGACTGTCCCGCCTTCACTGCGGAATAGTTTTCCTCGGAAGTCATGCCCAAGGGTGATACGATATTATCCGAAATCTTTACAACCATTTTTTCTTCCATTCTTCGTAAAATTCGGGATTCAGCAGAACCAAATTGTACTGCAAATCCATAAATACCTGCACCGAACGTCCAATTGCCAGCAAACTTCCATCCTCAGGATTCTTGATTTCATAGTCGAAGACTATCTTGGCAGCATCGGTAGGACGGTAATGTATTGTTATGCTAGGCTTCATTCCGTAAATTATCGGTCGCTTGTACTTGAACGAGATGTCAACCAGCGGAGCATAATATCCGTTGTGGTAAATCGTCAGATAGTCGAGTCCGAACTTACGGCCGAACTCCTCGCGTGCATCCTCGAAGTACAGCATATAACTGCCGTGCCATACGATGTTCATCGAATCGACCTCGCTGAATCTGACTTCTATATTTTTTGTAGCACTAAGTTCTTTCATTTCAATTTGCTGCTTCAATGTCTGTTAATGCAATTTTCATATTTGCGGTAGCCACAACCTCCTCGCCGACAACCACACTGGCACTTACAAGCGTCATCTGGAAAACTTCTTCCAGCAGGTCGATCCTTGTAGTGAGTTTTACTCCGCATTGCGGCAGAAAATTTATTGTCATATTGCTAATAGCACCGATTACGCCGACTTTCACAGGAGTGTTCGACATCAGGCTGATGTAGCCCATACGGGCGGCACAGGTCTGCGCAATGTTTTCAACCAAGCCTTCCGACGACAGCTTTCCGTCATCAACGAAAATATTGTCAGCACGGACCTCAAATTCGGTGATTGTCGTCTGCATATCGAAATGCAACAGGCGGTCAACCATCACAAACGGCGGTCGCTGCGGAATAAGCGTCAATATGTCAATCTCTTCTTCTTTCATCCCTGATTCCAAAAATCGAAGTAATTGTACCACTGCTTAGGATACTTTCTAACAATCTGTTCCAGTTCGGTGGCGAAACCATTTGCGTCGGCAACTTCCCTGACGTATGCGTGATACTTTTTCGCCTTTTCCTTCATTACGAAAACGGCAAGCATCTTTACGTCCTTTGCCTTTGCCAGAGCGTAGGCACCTTTTGGGAACTTTGCATCCTCGCCAAAGAACTTGCAGGTCACCGATTTGCTTGAACCGAAAAGCCTGTCGGCAGGCATACTGAGAATCTCGTTGTTGTCCAAGGCCGCATTTATGGCAAACAGATGGCTCATATCGCCCATCACGGGAATCATCCGCATATTGTGTTCGCGTAGTATCCTGTCGCGGTTCTTCATTATCGCCTGCGACTCGCCAGCATAAACAATGGCATTGAAAGTCTTGTGCTTCGACACCAGCGAATAGCCAGCCAACTCGTAGCAACCGACGTGCGAACTAAGCATTATGAAACCCTTTTCAGAACTCTCAAGGTTGTCGAACAGTTCCTGTCCTTCGACAGTAACGTCGAACTTTTTGCCAGCATAAACCGCAAAGCGGTCAAGGATTACCATCCCGAAATTGTAGTGGTTGCCATACACCGAAAAAAATGACTTGAACGGTCCATATCCCATACGTTTTCTGAAGAAAGAATACATCGCCTTGTAGCCACTTCTGTTGAAAATCATATAGAACGGTACCACAAGTGCCATCACCCCGTATAGCAAGCGCAAAGGCATGTAACGATACATGCCTATGAGAGCGTTTTGCATCCAGGGTGTTCCGTCTGTCTTTCCGGACCACTGGCTATGGGACGGTTCCTGCATAAATCAGGCGTTAATCTTTTTCTCTATATAGTCGCAGAACTGGCTGAACAACTTAACGTTTGTCAATTCTTCGGGCTTAATCTTGAAACCGAATTTCTTCTCAACGATTACAACTATGTCAACAAAGTCGAGGCTGTCAATGCCAATGTCTTCCTTCAGTCTTGCTTCGGGCTTTATCTTCGACTCGTCGAGTTCCAAATCCTCAACCAAAAAGTTCTTTACTATTTCTTCAATTTCCTGTCTGTTCATATTTTTTTACTTACATTTTTTACAAATCATAATACTATGTCCATGACCTAGGTTGTCATGAATCTTCTCTACCTCCATTCCTGCTTCGCGCACAAGCCTTGCCATATCTTCGGAATGATACATCTTGCTGTTGCCATTAGCTATTGCCGTGAAATATAGGCTTGTCATCGTAAGGCAGAACGCTGCTGGCTCATATTTCTGACGGTCCCAGAATGTTTCCATAATATAGACACGGCTTTCGCTATCCATAATCTTTGCTGCACGCGACAATATGCTGAGAATTTCCTTTTCGCTGAAGCAGTCGAGGAACTGGCTCATCCATATTGCATCGTAGTGCTTGTCGGTAGGGAACGGAGCATTGTCGTCGAGCAGATTTATGCCGTAGCCGTTGATTCTGTCGGCACCCTTCTGACCTGCTGTAAATTTACGCATCATTTCCAACTGTTGTGGCAAATCCATTATGGTGACATTCACATCATTGTCGTGACCTACGCACTGCAATGCCCAGCGTCCTGTATTTCCACCTACATCGAGCAAGGTCTTAGGCTTGCTGGAAAATACAATTTCCAAAGCCTGCGCAAACGAATTGTCGGAATAGAAATGGTCGAAACCAAACCAACTTTTCTGCACCTGCTCGGGCAACTGCGACAAGCCTTCGTAAACTGTAGGCCAGTCGCCAAAATGCTTCAGTCCTGCGGGCTTGCCTTCGAGCAACGACTCTTCGAGTTTGAACCAACCTTCGTAGTTCACATCGTGGTTAAAGTCCATATTTACGCGAACAAGCTTGTCGGTAAGCAGAAACCAGCCGGTCTTCGATATGCTGAACCTGTCGGTGTCCTTGTCAACCAACACAGTACCTATGCACAGCGACGCTTCCATCAGCACTTTTACGGCGTATGGCGACAAACCTGTAGCCTTTACGATTTCTTCCTGCGTCATTCCGTCGTTGCTATCGCGGAGCAAATCGAGAATTCCAAACTTCACCATCAGCCTCGATGCTTGGAAAACCACAGGTCCCCAAGCAATCCATTCGGCCTGACGCTGAGCTTCACGTGCAGAAAGTTGTTCTTTCGTGTATTTTTTCTCTAATTCTGGGAATAATTCCATTTTTATTTAGCCTTCTTAATAAGTTTAGCCAAGTTTTCAGCCAATTCACGGTAAGCCTCTACACGGCGGATTTCGTTGCCGAATCCAGCACCCGGAACACCGTCAACATCAAGAACGGCAATCGGTTCCGACTGACCTTTCTTGTAAATCTCCATAGTGCCTGAAAGATGCGAATCGCCAGCACCAAAGCCTATTGCCACCGACAAGCCTGTTATGCCATAGTTGAAATCTTTAACTTTCATAACGATAGTATATTCGGCAGAAGCTTCATCGTTTATTGCCTGAACATCGCCTGACTCATCGTTTAAACGTTCCTTGAAGTTGCTTTCAGCCCTTGCTATTTCGGCATCGTAGTCGCGAACCCAGTCGTCGCCACGTTCCTTCAAATAAGCATTTACTTCCTTACCCTCGATTGTGCTGTTGGTATAGTCCCAACGAACAAACATTTTAGCATTCGACTTTCTCAATTCAACGAGTGAACCCTTGATAACAGTTACATCAGGCTTAGCCGTTGCAATTGTAACACCTGCTAAAACTGCAAAAATTACCAATACTATATTCTTCATAATTATAAAATTTATAAAATAAAAATTAAAATTTACTACAATTTACGGATTACCAATGCCGAATTCGTACCTCCAAAACCGAACGAGTTGCTAAGCAAGGTATTTATCGGCATATTGATAGTTTCTCGAGCTATCTTGAGCGACCTGCTGTATTCGTCGGGATTATGGAAATTGATGTTCGGAGCGACAAAATTGTTCTGCATCATAAGCAACGAATATACTATTTCGCTTGCACCAGCCATCCAGCATTCGTGTCCTGTCATCGACTTGGTGGAGCTTATCCACGCGCGCTTGCCATCGAACACCTTGCCAAGAGCCATTGCTTCGGCAGCATCGCCCTGCGGAGTGGAAGTTGCGTGTGCGTTTACATAGTCGATGCCGTCGGCAGCAACCTTTGCATCGTTCATAGCCCTTGTCATAGCCAGCAAACTGCCAGCATCGCTTGCCTGCGAAATGCCTACGCCGTTTGATGAAAAGCCATAACCGGCAACCTCACCAAGAATATTTGCACCACGAGCCTTTGCGTGTTCGTATTCCTCAAGCACCAAGGCTGCCGCACCGCCCGACGGAATCAGACCGTCGCGGTCGCGGTCGAAAGGACGTGAAGCCTCGGTAGGACTGTCCATACGCTTCGAGAAAGCAGACAGAGCATCGAACGAAGCCATGCTGTAATGATTTGTTTCCTGTGCACCACCGCACAAAACCATATCCTGCAAACCCTGCTTGATGAACATATATCCAAGTCCTATGGCATGCGAACCGCTTGCACAGGCAGCACTTACGGTGAAATTTATACCACGCAGATGGAAAATGGTGCTCATGTTCATATTTACTGTTGAATTCATCGACTGGAATATCCATCCTGAACCCAGCAACGACGAATCCTTTTTCTCTTCCATAATCTTTTCGGACTCGACAACAGCCTTTGCCGATGAATCGTTTCCGAACAATACGCCGATTTCGTTTTCGAGCATGTATTCTTCCGAAATTCCAGCATTTGCAAATGCCTCACGACTTGCCATATATGCGTATTCGGCCTCTTCCGAAAGCCCAACGCGGAGCCTTCTGTCGAGAATGCCCTTCAAAACAGGACGTTCCACAATTCCAGTCAGAGCCGACTGGTAACCAATCTCTATTCGTTCCGGCGCGATGCCAATTCCAGAATGTCCTTCATACAACGACTTCTTCACTGCTTCCAAAGAAGTTCCCAAGCACGACCATATTCCAGTTCCAGTAACGACAACTCTACGATTGCTCATAAATTTATTCTTTAAGCTTTAAGTGTAAAGACCTCCATTAATTGAAATAACCTCGCCCGTGATATAGGACGACTCTGCCGAAGCCAAGAACGACACCAGCGAAGCCACTTCCTCGGGCTTTCCGAAGCGTCCTACAGGAATCATCTTCTTGAGGTCGGCCTCGTTCAAGTCCTTTGTCATATCGGTAGCAATGAATCCAGGAGCAACAGCGTTCACGGTAACCTTACGCGGAGCCACTTCCTGAGCGAGAGCCTTGGTAGCACCAATGATGGCGGCCTTGGCAGCTGAATAGTTGGTCTGACCTGGCAAGCCCTTCAGTCCCGACAGCGAAGTCACATTAACGATTCGACCGTACCTGTGAGTCATCATCTGTTTTACAAGACGGCGTGTGACATAGAAAAAGCCGTTCAACGAAGTGTCGATTACCTTGTGCCACTGTTCGTCCTGCATAAACACCATAAGGTTGTCCATGCGGATGCCAGCGTTGTTCACCAGCACAGATATGTAATCGTCGGGGTGTGCGGCTGCCCATTTTTCCAGAGCCTCGTCCATCGATGCCTCGTTGCTCACATCGAACGGAAGCAATTCGGCATGTCCGCCTTCGGCTTCTATTTCCGACAATGTTTCCTGAGCGGCAGCATGGTTCGAGCAGTAATTCAGCAAAACACAGAAACCGTCCTTTGCCAGTCTCTTGGAAATGGACCTTCCTATGCCTCGCGATGCGCCTGTTACTAAAGCGTAATTCATTTTTATGCCATTTACATTAATCGCGCAAAAATATTAATATTATTTCAAACTACAAAACTTAAAAATAAATCGGATTTTTGTCGAATTTTTATATCCTATTTTTCGAGTCGATAATTATAGTCACTGGTCCGTCGTTGAGTAGTTCTATCTTCATGTCGGCTCCGAAGATTCCTGTTGCAGATGGTTTGCCTGTAATTTGGTCTGTGGTTTCGATGAATTTGTTGTATAGTGGTTCAGAAATTTCTGGTTTTGCAGCATCAATGTAAGATGGGCGGTTGCCTTTTTTTGTTCGAGCATGCAGTGTGAATTGACTTATTATCATAATTTCTCCATTAATTTCGAGGCACGATTTGTTCATAACGCCGTCTTCGTCGTTGAAAATACGGAGATTTACCATTTTGTTTACGAGCCATTCGATGTCTTCGGTTGTATCATCGTTTGTTATGCCTACGAATACGAGCATCCCCTGCCCTATCTTGGAAATTTCCTTACCATCTACAGTGCATTTTGAATGTTTCACTCGTTGAATTAGAATTTTCATATATTTTTAATGTTTAATATTTTGATTTATAGTGATTTATAATATGTTTCATGTGGAACAATATTCCGATGGCTGAACTTATCGAAGCCGAGATTATAAATATATTAACTTACTTATTATCAATTATTTATCATTATTATTCATTGTCCTTCCTTCGAAAAGCTTAGAGTATTGACTTTTAGCTTTTATTCTCTGACTTTATCGAAAGTGAATTTATTTAGTTTCTAAATTTCGTTTCCTTCGTTTCGACAGGCTCAACGGGCGGTATTTTTGCTTCCTTAGTTTGTCATTCTTTCGCTCCCTGAGTCTGTCGAAGGGGCGCATTTGTTATTTCTTAATTTCGTTACCTTCGTTTCGACAAGTTCAACGGGCGGATTATTTTCGCTCCCTGAGCCTGTCGAAGGGGCGTTTTCTACTATCTTTCCGTACTGAGTATAATTTTTTGATAATTCTGGTAGTTTTTCCTCCTTTCCGTTAATTAAAGCCTCTTTCTTTTTTCTTGACCATCCCTGTACTTGTTTCTCCCTGTAGTATGCTTCATCTATTCTTTCGAATTCTTCAAAATATACTAACTTTACTGGTTTGTGTTTTCTGGTATAGTTTGCTCCTTCTCCGTTGAAATGTTCTTCGAGACGTTGTTCCAAATCTCTAGTACTGCCAGTATAGTAACTGCCATCATCACAGAGTAGTATGTACAAGTATGCGTTCATAATTACTTTTTGTTATCATTCACTTCGAGAGGCTCAAAGTGTTGACTTTTCTTTTACTCCCTGACTTTGTCGAAAGTGAGTTTATTTAGTTTTTAAATTTCGTTTCCTTCGTTTCGACAGGCTCAACGGGCGGAATTTTCGCTTCCTGAATCTGTCATTCTTTCGCTGCCTGAGCTTGTCGAAGGGGCGCATTTGTTGTTTCTTAATTTCGCTACCTTCGTTTCGACAGGCTCAAGGGCGAATTATAGAATTTTTTGGCCGAACCCTTCGATGCCATAATTGTAAAATTATTATTAAATTATTTATTATCAATATTTTACATATTGTTTCACATGAAACATTATTTATACAAACAAATCTGTCATCTCAAATTTATCACCATCGAAAAGTCCCTTGTCGCTAAGTTTTAGACTTGGAATTACAAGTAGCGACATAAATGAAAGTGTCATAAATGGTGATGCAAGTCTGCAGCCATTGCTCTTTACTATGTGGTTCATTCGGCTATACATATCACTGATGCGTTCGCAGCTTTGCTGTGTCATCAGTCCTGCAAACTCAAGCGGTAAGGTATAGTAGTCCATACCCTTTACATAGCACATTCCACCTTTGTTGTCGACGATTTCGTTAATTGCCTTTACTATATCTTCGTCGCTAACACCAACTGCAATTATGTTGTGACTGTCGTGTGCTACCGATGTTGCAATTGCTCCAGCGGTAAGACCAAATCCCTTTATGAATCCTATCTGCGGTTTTGCGTCTTTTGAGTAACGGTTAAGAACAGCAATTTTAAGAATGTCGCCCTTTGTGTCGGAAACAATGGTGTCATCCTCTACCCTAGCCTTCTCGGTAATGCAATTTGTGAGCAGTTCGTTTTCGATGATTTCAATTACCTTTATTTTTTTTGACTTTGGTTCTAGTCTAACATCTGCTTCCGAAATTCTTTCTGCATTGAAATTGTTGATAGACTGAATATTTTTTGTACTAAATAAAATTCGACCATTCGAGTAAACCGTATTACCATTAATTATTGTTTCTTGAATATTGAATGATTTTAAGTCATCAACAATTATCATGTCGGCGTAATCGTTTTCGCGGAGAAGTCCGATTGGTAGGTTGTAATGTTTGACAGGATTAACACAAGCGGCACTAAGCAAGTCAAAAATGTCAATTCCGTACTTTATGCCCATTTTCAATATTTTGTTAATGTGTCCAAATTTTAAAAGGTCATCGGGGTGTGAATCATCCGTTGAAAGCATTACCATTTTATTGAATTTGGAAATTAAGGGGTATAAAGCTTCAAAATTCTTTGCTGCCGAACCTTCTCGTATGAGAATATTCATTCCAAGGTTTATTTTTTCAATCGCTTCATCAATATCTCCACACTCGTGGTCGGTACTTATTCCAGAATCGATGTATTTTTTCAGTTTATCACCTGTTAAATGTGGTGCATGTCCATCAATTACCGCACCATGCTTCTTCGCAACTTCTATTTTTGATAACACTTCTGGTACATCGTATATTACGCCTGGATAATTCATCATTTCACCAAGCACTTTCAAGTTGTATTTAGTAAAAATCTTATCTATTTTATCGGCATCAAGTGTAGCTCCAGATGTCTCGAAAGTGGTTGCTGGAACACACGACGGAACACAGTAGAATGTCTTCAAAGGCGTTGATTCAGAGTTTTTTATCATAAATTCAATACCTTTTTCACCAAGCACATTTGCAATTTCGTGTGGGTCGGTGACAACACCGACAGTACCATTTTTCACCGCCACTTTTGCAAATTCACTAGGAATCATCATTGTGCTTTCGATATGTATGTGTGAGTCGATCAGACCTGGCAAAATATAGACATCGCTTGTTGTTTCCTTCGGAGTGATTTTTGCTATCCTGTCACCATCAATAATTACTTCACCCTTGAAGATTTTTTTGTTGAGCACATCAACAATGTTACCTTCTATTTTTCTCATAATCTTATCGTTATAATTGTTTCACATGAAACATTATTATTTGGCTGGTTGAGTTTGTCGAAACCAAATTTGTTCGTGTGTTCTTTTTCATTTGTTCTAAATTTTTCTTCTACATTGTCCCTTCGGCAGGCTCAGGAAACAAAATGTTATCTTCCCATCAGCACCAATAGTACACTTATATCTGATGGAGAAACACCGCTTATTCGTGATGCTTGACCAATAGTGTGCGGATTAATTTTCATAAGTTTTTGTCGAGCCTCGGTAGATAGAGAATTAACTTCGGCGTAATTAATCTTGCCTTCGATAACTATATTTTCAAGTCGTTTCAACTTATCGGCAATGAGTTTCTCGCGTTCTATGTAGCCTGAGTATTTCAGCAGTATTTCAGCGGCATCAACAATCTCGTCCTTCTTGTCTCCAAAGCCAGAAACTAGTGAATTCAACTCCTCGTCGTAAGGACATAAATCCTTGATTTTCACTTGTGGACGAGTGATAATGTTGTTCATTTTTATGCTTTGTTTTAGCTCAGAACTTCCTAATTCTGAAAGCATTGTGTTGATAGTTTCTGGCCTACAACTCTGGTTGTTACAGAAGTCTATCAGTTCGTCACGCTTTGCAATCTTATCTTCAAAAACTCGCAAGCGTTCATCTGTTGCAAGACCTATATTGTGCGACAATTCTGTGAGTCTAACATCGCAGTTGTCCTGGCGGAGAAGTATGCGAAACTCAGCACGCGAAGTGAACATTCTGTATGGTTCATCAACTCCCTTAGTGATTAGGTCGTCGATGAGGACACCAATGTAGGCCTGGTCGCGGTTGAGGGTAAACTCTGGTTTTTCATTGATTTTCAGGTGTGCGTTTATGCCTGCGATAATCCCCTGCCCTGCTGCTTCCTCGTAACCCGTAGTACCGTTGATTTGACCAGCAAAATACAGATTTTCAATAAGTTTTGTCTCCAATGTGGCTTTCAGTTGGGTAGGATGGAAAAAGTCGTATTCGATTGCATAGCCAGGACGGAAAATCTTGGCATTTTCAAGACCTTTGATTTTACGCAAAGCTTCGTACTGCACATCTATCGGCAGCGACGACGAGAATCCATTGAGGTAAAATTCCACCGAGGTCTCCCCTTCTGGCTCGAGAAAAAGCTGGTGCTTGTCCTTGTCGGGGAAGGTGACAAGTTTTGTTTCGATACTCGGACAGTAGCGCGGACCTATGCTCTTTATTGTTCCATCGTATAGTGGAGAGTCCTTAAGTCCTTGACGCAGAGTATCGTGAACTTCCTCGCTGGTGTATGTGATGTAGCAACTGCGCTGTTTCAGAAAATGTTGGTTGTAGTTGTGCATGTACGAGAACGGAATAATGGTTTCGTCGCCGCTTTGTTCCTGAAGCTCAGAGAAATCGATAGTACGACCGTCTATTCTCACTGGGGTTCCAGTCTTCATGCGGTCGTAGGTGAAACCGAGTTCGGCGAGGTTTTGTGTAAGCCCCACAGCAGCTGGTTCCGAGATTCGTCCCCCTTCGAAGTGGCTATGTCCTATGTGCATCAGGCCGTTAAGAAAAGTACCGGTAGTGAGGATTACTGCTTTTGCGTAAACCTTTATTCCGAGGTAAGTTTCTATTCCGCAGACGCTATTATTTTCTACAATTACTTTATTTACAGTATCTTGCAGAAACGATACATTCTTTATCGCTTCGAGCTGACTACGCCATTCGCCACTGAAGACCATTCGGTCGCACTGTGCGCGTGGGCTCCACATTGCCGGGCCTTTCGACATATTGAGCATTCGGAACTGTATCATCGCCTTGTCGGTAACAATTCCCGAAAGTCCGCCAAGTGCATCTATCTCTCTAACTATCTGACCTTTGGCAACTCCACCCATTGCAGGATTGCACGACATCTGTGCGATTTTGTTCATGTCGATTGTCACGAGCAGCACTTTGCTTCCCATATTTGCCGCTGCCGCTGCCGCTTCGCAGCCTGCGTGTCCAGCACCTACTACTATAACATCGTAATTTTCAGTCATTTACTTTGTATTTATATTTGTATATTTGTATATGCAACGGGCGGTGCCCGATGTTGGATGCTTCTGCCCTTTCAGGGCGAGTAATGATTGGCGGCCTGAAGGGCCAACGAGCATGCAGTTTGAGGCAACGCCTCGGGCTGATGTGCGTGTATATCCGCGCCCTGAAGGGGCAAAAGCGGTAGTTTCAGTCGGTAAATACATATTTTTCATCGTATTCAACATTGTAGAGTTTAAGGAATTGTATGTATTCGGTCTGAAAAGTCTTTTTTGCGTGATGCTGCTTTTGGTTCTGCACATATCGAATTGTTTTGTCAACTACGGATTGACTTATAGAGAATACGCCATATCCTCCTTGCCATGCAAAATTCTTGTATTTAGGCGAGAGCGTTTTTATCCATCTGCTACTGTTACGTTTCATTTCTTCGACTAGGTGTGCGACATTCTCATTTCGTGATAGCAAGCAGACTGCGTGTATATGGTTAGCAACACCACCAACTTGAAGTGTTTGACAGCCTGTTGTATTGATTAGTTCTCCTATGTAGCTGTGGACACGCTCCCAATGTTCTTCATCGATTGTTGGGCTGGTACACTTCACATGGAAGACAATGTGCAGATATATTTTAGAAAGTGATTGTGCCATAAATTATATGCTTAAAAAAGAATTATTAAATTACGAATGATTATGCTTTTGCCCTTTAAGGGCGAGGGATGATATATTGTGTGAACAATGGGCGTTGCCCAATGTTGGATGGGGTTTTGCCCCTTCGGGGCGTGAGTTTTTATTGTTGTTTTTTAAGGTGAAAAAATTGCACCTTAAAAAATCATATTCATCTTTGGTTAGTTCAAACATAAAATCATCTGGAAAACGTTCAATGTTCATCCTAACAGTTCTTTTTAAGTTTTTTGTTTCAATACAATATAATTCTGATAAATCGTTGTCTATCATAATGCGTCGCCCACGAATTTCATAAATTCGAGATTTGATTACTTCTGTGCTTATTATATTTGTTGCATCCATTTTTTATTGATGTAATTTTCAGTCATTTAATATCTTTTACAATTTATCCCATTCAAATCGTCAAATGTAGTGAATAATGTTGGGATGGTGATAATTAAGTTTTTAACGCGGGTGTGTTAATACGATTTTTTATTCAGTTTCTCATATTTTTTTACCTTTGCAACAACAAAATTTTTACACATTGAAAAAGACATTTATACTTACATCTGCTTTTTTGTTTGCTGTGATATCTTGTTTTGCACAAATTAAGCCCTTAAAAATCACCAAGAACGCCAACCGCTTTCATTACGAAGTTTACGATTATGGTACATCTATCGATACTTCTGTTTTGGAGATTGTGTTACAAAAATCTGTATATCAAATTGTTTCGGAAGAGAAGGAAGGTAATTTCGTGCCAGGTTACGCCAGAACTGCAACATTTGTAAACCTTGACCTCGACAGTACTTTTTCCCGTGCTACATTTTCGGACAACGAATACTACGAGGTGGCATCCAAATTTAGCCGAACCGATATTGACTACGACACCACAACTATCAATGGATTAACCGTTTACACTTGCAATATCAATAGTAATAAATTCGAATTCTTTGTGCAGGACTACCCCTTTGACTTGAACCCCACTCCTTATTATGGGCGCTTCAAGGGCGTGGTTGTGGCGTTCCGTCGCAACGGGCAGACATATTTACAACTTACAGCAACTTCATTCGACAAGAATATTAGTAAAATAATGTCAGATAATGCTAATTATCAGCGTGTTACTTCGCGTCAGCTATCCCAACTGAAAAAGGACAAACTTGTAATTACCACACGCATTTTCGATGATGTGCAACTTAGTTGGGGCAAGAAAAATGACCATATCGATGGCGACTATCGCGCTAATGTTCCTTTTGACAGCGTGTTGCATTATGCTGGTGGAACTCTTGCACTCAAGCGCATTCGTCTGCCCGAATTGCCAAGCCACTACCAGACTTTTATCGAACTGCACCAGCGAAGCAACGGCGATGCCTACGACCGCACGGGCAGCGTATTTGTAATTCCCGGAGCAGGGCAGGGGCTGTGCCCAAATTTCTTCGATGGCATCAACAACCATCCTGATTCGCTACCGATATTCGTTGGCAAGGATGGTCAGACTTATCAAGGCATAATGCCTGCGATAAGCAGTCTCGAACAATATAAGATTTCGTCGATGATGTATGCTCCGCCTGTCGAACTTATGCGTTTCTTCACTCCTTTTGGTGTTGGACATTTCAACGACCGCGTACAGATTGACGGTCTTGAATGGGCCGACGAAACCTATTACAAGCAAGATGTTACCGACCTTGCTTCGTTGCTTCGCGGCGAAGTGTGGATAGGGGTGTGGATTGGCAACTACGACGGTGGCGGTCATAAGGTTACGCTCGACCTAAAGTCTTATCCCGAAAGCGAATTCTGGGACGATGAAACCGATGGCAGAAGGTGCATTCCGCTGTTCAACACCTGCAATGTGCTTGAGATGGCAGGACAAAATTATGGTAAACTCTTTGCTACCGACAGCCTTAGCGTTGAGGTTTACATTCCCGAAGCCGAAAGTGTTCGTCTGCGTTATATCAGTACCGGCCACGGCGGATGGGAAGGAGGCGACGAGTTCAATCCAAAGGCTAACACAATCCTAATCGACGGAAAAACAGCATTTACGCATACGCCATGGCGCGAGGATTGTGGTTGCTACCGTAGGTTCAATCCTGTTAGCGGAAACTTCTGGAATGGTCTGTCGAGCAGCGACTATTCGCGAAGCGGATGGTGTCCGGGAACTGCCACTCAACCTGTATATTTCGACCTCAGCCATTTGCAAGCAGGCAAGCACACAATTACCGTTGCCATTCCAATGGGCGAACCGCAGGCTGGAAGTTTCAGCCATTGGGCGGTAAGCGGAGTGCTGATAGTGGAGTAGGGAATTAATTCTTCCTAATTATATTGTCAAGATTTATTTTCAGCGAAACGTAATTTACTGAACCAGAAACATGGTATGAAGAATACGAATATTCTAAACTGAATTTTTTAAGACACAATCCGAATCCTGCAGAAAAACCAACAATCTTACCTTTGTTGACAAGTGCAAGTTCCATACGACGGCGATAGTTGAAACCAAGCGATATATAAAATACTTTCTTTATGTTCACATCGGCACTTAAAACAAGATGGCGCATAAGTTCATCTCCAGCATGACCAAGCTTATTCAAAAAGTTTTCTTTTACTTCCTCACCGCTTTCATAGTTGGTTCTAAATGTACTTTCGTAACGAAGTCGCCAGTTTACAAGGTCAATTGCAGTCAATGAAAGTGAAAACGGTGCGTGCCTGAATTTCTTTGTAACTCCCAACTGCACATCTATAGGCAAACCTTCGCGAACACCTTTTGTATATCTTTTTATTTGAAAACCAAGATTTTTAATAACCATACCGGCAGAAAACAACGATGCAGTATCCTTGTAAGTAGCACCCAAATCAACTGCAACTCCAAATGAAGTTGCATCGAAGTAGTCGGATACAATGGTTTTGAATGTTCCACCAAAGTTAAATTTTTTCAAAGGATATGAGTATGAAACATTTATGGCATAATCTGCAGCATTGAATTTACCGAGTACCTCACCAAACTCGTTGGTATTGTAAAATCTTCCATAATTAAAATACTGTATTGCAGCAGAAAATATTCCGGCTTTCTCAAAGTTTCTTGCATAAATGGCATATCCGAGATTTATATCAGAAACATAGTTGGTATAACTCAGCACAAACTGGTTGTTCATATCGGCCGTAAGCATTGCAGGATTTGCATTCACAAAACTCAAGTCGCCATCAATATGCGAAACATTGAAACCGCCTTGTGCAGAAATACGTGCCGAAGTAGGTATATTGAGAAACTTGTATATCTTTTCGCCGCCGTTCTGCGAAAATGCAGTAAGACAGAAAATTACAAATGGCAAAACTAATACAAGCCTTTTCATACATTAAAAATAAAACGCAAACATAAACAAAATTTTACATTTACGTCAAGTTTGAAAGAATAATCGTAAAAAATTTAACAATGCGATGCGCAAACTATTAAAAATCATCAATCAACTTAATCTCCTTTATGTCGCATTCGCACAACTGGCCGGATACAGCCTGTACGACTATCTTTCCAGATGGCTTCACATCAACAATGCTTCCGCTTATCTCATCCTTTATGCCTTGAATCTTCCACATCATTATCTTGCCAAAACAATAAAGATTCAACAGATAGTCGAGACGAAGGTCGGCAAACGGAACATCCTTTATTTCGTTGAGCTTCTTTTCCACCATTTCCGATATGCCAGTTATAAATTCCTTAGCATCGTAGTCCTGACCAGTGATGTTCTTCAGTGAAATGGGGTTTGGTAACCACTTTGGAAATTTCTCCTGGTTGAGATTTAATCCTACACCTATAACAGATGCCTTCACTACATTGCCGTCTAACTTATTTTCAATAAGTATTCCGCCGAGTTTTTTCCCGTCGTAATAAATATCGTTCGGCCACTTAATCTTCGTCGTAATGCCCTTTAATTTCAAAAATTCATATATAGCCATCGAGGTTGCCAGACTTACCTTGAAAATTTCTTCCGTTTTTATTTCGGTAAACAGTGCAATGCTGAAAAGCGCATTCTTATCGTTGTCGCTTACCCAGATGTTCTGTCCCATTCCCTTGCCTTTGTTTTGCGAATGGGTGAATACAGTTGTAGGTTCTGTTATCTCTCCCGACAGAAGTCTTTCAGAAAGGTAGGCATTGGTCGAGTCAATCTCGTTGAGTTCTATGTATTTCATAGTTTAAAATCTTTTTGAAAAACGTTTAGCAAAGGTAGGGAATAATTGATAATTGACAATGGATAATTGATAATCAATCGCCCCTTCGACAGGCTCAGGGAGCTAAATTCTCTCCGCCCACTGAGCGTAGCCGAAGTGAAGGAAAACAGTAAGTTCTTTTTCAAAATTTTT
This sequence comes from uncultured Bacteroidia bacterium, assembly GCA_902776565.1. Classification (GTDB taxonomy): domain Bacteria; phylum Bacteroidota; class Bacteroidia; order Bacteroidales; family ML635J-15; genus Bact-19. The sequence continues at coordinate 1,985 of CACYQN010000004.1, read as the reverse complement.
CTTCCGCCTAAAATCACATTATCATAATTACAATAAATAAATATTTAATTAAATTTAATTGATGATTATTATTAATACTTGTGAATAGGTTAGTAAATTTATGAAAATTTGTCTTGCAAGTTACTTGTCAAATGTTATTTTATTGCAGCGAAAAAAGTGTAAGATATTTATAATTCAGCATTTTTATATCTGCAGAATTTGACATTTTTCATCACCCCCTTATTGGTTAATTTTACCTCTTCGTTTGTTTAAATCGTTCCGCTTTTCTGTTGAAAAAATTACATTAAAAAATTACAAAAAATTCTTGCCAAAATCCAACTTCCATATAGTCGAGCACCTTACAATTCTGCAAGAAAAATTTAATATTTTTTATTCACAGAAATAACCTTTTTGAAACCGATTCTGTTAATTTCGATTTATTTTTTCAATCAACGACTTACGAAAAAAGCGATTTTTCAATGATTTTTCATTCAGCAAATTAACCGCATTTTTGAAAAAAGTTGATAAGTTTGCTTGCATATTTCAAAGAGCGTGGAAGTCAAATTAATAATGGATAATGTACAATTAACAATTGATAATTATTCGCACTATTCAGCACCCTGAGCTTGTCGAAGGGTAAATCGAAATATTTTTCTTAAACCTTCACTTCGACAGGCTCAGTGGGCGGTTATTTATTATTTCATATTTATTTAGTTTCTATGCAGTTAATTGTAACAATACCAACGCCTCTCCCTTCAACAATTCTATGTCTTGCCTTTTTCTTTTGGCTAATACAGCATCTAACCTTGCAACCATCCATATCTTTAACTTTTCTTGGAAGATTGCCATATACACAACGAATATAAGAGTCATATTCGTTAATATTTTGTTTTTCGGAGTCAGATATAGGTATTTCAGACAAAATTGCAGAAGTAGTAACTGTGCTACCTGAATAACAGTCATACACTTCTTTCTGAATGATATACAAATACCCATCGAAAATATTTTCACACGAACATTCGCTGTACTTAGTGCATCCGCTAAACGCCATTATTCCAATTGCTGTACAGAGAAGAAAAATAGTAATTCTTGATTTTACCATAATAGATTTACAATAAAAAATAGATAAAATTTTCCGCATCCTAAACATTTAGAGGAGAAAACCTTCACTTCGACAGGCTCAGTGGGCGGTTAGTTATTATTTTTCATCAATACAAATGCAATCCAATTTATAGACTTCTGCTAATGGTTGCGCGTAATGTGGTTTTGAATCATATTCTTCACCTGGGTCAACAACATGAATTTTTGCTGTTACCAAAGAATTATGAGATATTTTTTTAGGAACTTTGCCTGTTATAAAATAAATACGATTATTAGAATCATAAAAATTAGCTGTGACTTTCACATTACTAACATAAAAAAAATTAGGATCTGTTTCATAAGGTTCGTCAAGAACTTCCAAATGTCCTTGTATTCCGCCACCGCATGATGACCGTTTCTGGCATCCGTTTAACACTATCACACTCATTGCTACAACGAGTAGTGATATAAAAAATCTTGATTTCATCTTAATAAATTTAAAAAATTCTATGGCACAAAGAAAAGAAAAATTTCTGAAATACAAAACATAAATCTATGTAATTGACATAAAAAAGATAAAAATTGCCATATAATAAGCACCATTCCGTACACTGAGCTTGTTGAAGAGTTGGATTAATTATTACTAAAAAACCTTCACTTCGACAGGCTCAGTGGGCGGTTGATTTCAGTTCTAGTTGAAGAACTTTTTCACCTCGTTGGCAAAGTTCTTCTCCACTTCCTTGCCGTCACGGGTCTTGGCGAGACCAGCCTTGCCGGTTTCCTTGTAATCGACATTTAGGCGTTCACCAACTTCGCGCATAGTAAGCACAACTTCGTCAGGCGAAACAAACGACTTCACACCGCTCAAAGCCATCAAGGCTGCACTTATTGCGTGCGACGAATAAATACCGTTACGCTTTACGCAC
>CACYQN010000003.1 GCA_902776565.1 uncultured Bacteroidia bacterium | reverse complement strand
CCCGATCCCATTCCGAACTCGGAAGCTAAGCTCACCAGCGCCGATGGTACTGCGTATTGTGGGAGAGTAGGTCGCCGCCGTCCTTCAAGGTCCCGACTGACTAGTCGGGATCTTTTTTTGTGTATACACAAATCAATAACAAATATTACACCTTAAAACTTTTGTAACTACGATGTGCTGCGCTGCACTGCGTTGTACAGAGCGCAATCGAAGTTTGCGCAAGTCGAATGTCTATCGAAGTAAAATTATTTCTCAAAGAGCCGTTTACTCTTTGAATATTGATAAATCTGGTTTCTCACCTTTATTGATTTTCTTAAATTGCATTCCTACAGCTATTGCCCCAGCTCCATCGGTGTCGTCTCTGTCGCCAACCATAAGGCAGTTTTGCGGAGCAACATTCATTGTTTCGCATATTTTTTGGAAAGCCTCCTTGCTGGGCTTTAATCCGCCAAGTGATGGCGCGTCAAAAATATAATCTGTCAACTTGAGGTCGAAACCTATGGCTTCAAGTTTTTCTTCAACATAGCCGTAGTCGGAAAACACAGCTATTTTCACACCTTTGTTGTGTAGTGATTTAAGGCAATCTTCTACCCATTGGGCAATATGGTAATGCTTCTGAAGGATTTTTATTGTGTCTGGCATATATGTATCGTAAAACCATTTTTTTGCATTCTTACGCTTGAAATGGCTGAAAAATGCTTCCTCGAATCTGTCTTTATCACCGAAGTATTTGCCTTTGAGTAGTTTCCTGACACTACGCTCGCGTTTGAGCATAGACAATTTACCATGTAGAATCTGTCTTCCTACTAATCGTAAAGGAAGACGGGACTTGTCATATAAAGTCCCGTCTAAATCGAAAATGACAGCCTTGATTTCTGCCATGTTATTTTACAAGTTTGTTGAACTTTGCCTGACGTTTTTCGTCTTGCAATAATAAGTTCAGTTTGAACTGTCCGTCGCGAGCACCTTCCTTGATGCATTCTTCCTTGAAATGCTCGAACGACTCGAACTGCAAGCGGTAGGTTACCGCATCTTTCAGCCTCAACGATTCACGCTTTGCCTTGTATTCCATGTTGCTGTCCTTGAGGGCTGCATCAACGGCTTCGGTGAACTTTTCGGCTTGTTCCTGTGTTGTTTCCTGGTCGGCGAACTCATAGTAGAAGTTGTATCGCGATTCGGGCAGTTCGGCAAAGCCAATGAAGAAACGTGTTTTCATGCCTGTAGTATCTTCTGCCTTGTGTACTGCTTCAATAAACTGACGTTCATATAGTTTTTCGCCAGTCATTGTAACGATACCGTGAGTCTTTTGTATCATGTGAACGGTAGGCGTGTTCTTGAAGTTCGGACCAACTTCGAGCAAATCGTTCATATTGTAGCGGTACAAGCCTGCGAATGTACTTACATAAGGGCAGTATCTCTGACCTTCAACAAGTTCGTGCAATTGGTAGAAAGTAGGATTTGGTGAATCCATGTCTTCTTCCTTGACGAACTCGTAGTAGTGCATGTGTGGGAACATAACGCTGTTGAGAGTGTCGTCCATAACTAGTCCGAAGCGGCATTCCGAAGCGAAATAGCCAAATTCCTGATGTAACATTCCTTTCGGGAACGAATCCTTGAACTTGTCGAGGTAAACCTTGGTATTTCCGCACTTCCATGTGTTTAGAATCTGCAGATTTGGCCAGTAGTGCTTTGGTAGAACATTGCCATATTTTGCCTTTAATGCACGAAGTTCGGCTGCGCGTTTGGGATTAGGCTTGAGGCAAGCTTCCAGTTCCTTGCGGATTTCCGGGTCGATGTTGAGGTCGGCTTTAAGCGTACCGTGTTCAATATCGTTTACATATTCGTCGTAGTAGCGGTTGACATTGTTCTGCAATTCGACGATTGTCGACGGGTTTGCTGTCACAATCAGTGTAATGTCCTGCTCTATGCCCATGCGCATCAGCACATAGTAGCGTGCCGTGTAGTCGGCGATGCTGTAAACGCACTGTGGGTTGCTATAGAGTTTCTTCACGAAGCCTGGGCAGTCACGCTGCGTAACACCGCTAACCGAACCATATACTGTGCCGTCGGGTGCGTATCCTTCGATTACCTTGCCAACGATTGAAAGTATCTTTCCTGCAAATACTTTGTGTCGATTCTGGATGAAATTGTAGAGCCATACCTTGGTCATTTTGCCGTAGATGGTTTTCAGGTAACGTTCGGTTATTGGAATCCATTTCGGTTCGGCAGTAGAACCGGAAGTGGTTGCATAAAGAACTGGTTTGCCAGGGAAAAGAATGTCGGTTTCTCCATGTTTGTGGCGTTCAACGTATGGACGCAAATCCTCATATTCGTTGGGTTTTACCTGTTCGCGGTAGCGTTTATAAAGTTCAGTGTCGTTAGTTGCTTCAAGTATATACTCGAACTTGTGTTCCTTACCGTAAACAGTATCCTTTGCGTAAGTAAGAATTTCGCGTAGAGTGTTTTCACTAGCTTTGCGCGGGTTCTTTGTCGCTTTTAAAAGAGCTCGGTACTGAATACCTCCAGCCATCCCTAAAAGAAGGTTCGGTACAATCATGTTGCTTGTTTTCATATAGTTTGTCTTTACGTTTAAATTATAATCATTACTTAAAAATATGTAATGCCTTTACAGGGCATTTGCCCGCAAAGGTATATAAAATCTTTTATAGAAATAGTTTTGTTGTCCTTATGCCACCTTTATCTTGTCGCCAGGCTTGATTTTTCTATACTTGGTGAAGTGGTTTATCTGAAGCAGTTTTTTGTATTTTATCTTGTGCTTTCTTGCAATTTTTTTCAGCGTATCGCCTTGTTTTACAATGTATATGCCTTTTCCTGACGATGTTATAGGTTTTACGGTTGCTGAGTTTTGCTTGGCTGAGGAAGAGTTTGCAGGTTTTGTACTTGCAATAGGTTTGGCAGTGTTTGCTGTAGAAACAGGTTTTTTCGTCGTTGCTGGTTTCGACGATGAACTTGTGCTGCTTGATGATGACGAACTTGGCTTTGTGCTTGACGTTGGTTTTGCTGTGCTTGAAGAATTGCCACTGTTTGATGCGATGGGTGCGCTTCCTTTTTGTCTTGGAGTACGCGCCTGTATCTTAGCAAGTTCTGATGCTGTAATGTAAACCGACGGACCTTTGCCTCCCGACCAATATCTAGGATAATCGTGATTGTTTACAAAGTCGATGCTTGTGTCGAATCTGCGGTTGGTTCGGCTGTGTTTGAAAAGCCATTCGTAGAGGCTGTGAATTTGGAAATAATTTATAAGGCTATGTCCGCCAGATTCCAAACGGCTGTATTTCAATAGGTTTGTGCTTCCGCATGCTTTCATGGCCTCTACAACTCTGTCGGAACAAGCGACATCGGTTGTTTCGTCGTCAGCGGCGTGTATTATCCAGGTTGGCACCTTGTTGAGTCCGCAGGGAGACTTTGCATCGCAACCTCCGCAGATGCCTACGCAAGCGGCAACTTCGTCGGGATATTTGTTGACATAGTTGAGCGTACCCCAGCCGCCCATGCTCATACCTATTACATAAAACTTATCGTGGTCGAATGCATAATGAGCCTTCAGAAATTCGTAAACCTTGTGTAGTTTCACCGAACCCCAGCCTTCGCCTCCTTTTGCGTTCGGCTCCACGACCAGAGCAGGCTGTCCTTTCAGAATATCGAATTCTTTTTTTATTGATTCTATTGTGCCGTACCTGTATCCGTCAAGTCCTATGCTCATGCTTCGTCCGTGCAGGAACATTACCACAGGCATGTCGGTGCTGTTGACGGGGTCGTAGCCGGCTGGTTCGTAAATGGCAAAGTTGTACATGTCCGACATTAGGTCGTTGAAGTATTCGATTTTCTGAGCCTTTGCAAAGAATGTGACAAGTGTCAGCGAAATAATAGTCAATAATCGTCTCATATTAGTTTGTTGTTGAGTCGTGGCGTGCCGCGACCTTGATGTATTGTTTGATGGTGCAAAATTAATAAAAAAATGATGCAGATTCTTAGTCTGCATCATTTTGTTGTCATGAAATGCTATGTCAAATGTTATCTGCGGGAAGATGAATGGCTTGATGAGCTGTGGCTGCTGCCACTCGACCTGCTCGAAGATGAACTTGAGTGTGAGCTTGGAGAGCTTGAGCGTGAACTGCTGTGATAGCTACTGCTTGAAGAGCTAGGGCGTGAGCTTGACGAACTGCTGTGGTAGCTGCTCGACGAACTTGGACGCGAACTGCTAGAAGAACTTACCCTTGAACTGCTGCTCGACGAATTCGTGCGCGACGAACTTGAGGAGTTGTAGCTAGGCTTTGAGCTGCTTGAAGAGTTTACTCTTGAACTGCTGCTCGATGAGCTTGGGCGTGATGAGCTTGATGAATTGTAGCTGCTGCTTGGCTTCGACGAGCTTGAGGAGTTAACCCTTGAGCTGCTGTTCGATGAGCTTGGGCGTGAGCTTGATGAGTTGTAGTTGTTGCTTGGTTTCGATGAGCTTGAGGAGTTAACCCTAGAACTGCTGCTTGATGAGCTTGGGCGTGAGTTTGATGAGTTGAAACTGCTGCTTGGCTTTGAAGAGCTGGAAGAGTTTACCCTTGAGCTGTTATTGTAAGAAGGAGTTTTGTTTGCGTCGTTGCTAACCCTTGAGTTGCTATTGTTTGCAGGCTTTCTGCTTGCATCGTTGCTAACCCTTGAGGCATTGTTGTTGTTTGCAGGCGTTCTGCTGGCGTTGTCGTTTGCAACTCTCGATGCTCCGTTATTGTTCGCAGGCGTTCTGCTGGCGTTGTCGTTTGCAACTCTCGATGCTCCGTTGTTGTTCGCAGGCGTTCTGCTTGCATTGTCGTTTGCAACTCTCGATGCGTTGCTTGCAGGTGCTTTGTGTTCGCTGCTTCCATTGAATCCTGGGTTATCGTTTCTGATAGTCCTGTGATGGTCGCTTATATTATTGTGTTCAGGGTGTCTTTCGTTGAAGCTTCCGTTAGGATGCGAGTTGCCATATCCATTGTGTACCTCCCTGTGGCCATTGTAGCCAGAGTGTGGGTTGTGCGGATGATGATAACTGCAGTGATGGTGATGGTGGTGATATTCAACAATGTGGTGATGATATACATGGTATGGTCTGTGGTGCCAGCAGTGCCAGTAGTGTGGGTAGTATCCCCAGTAGTATGGCGAGTGCCAGTAGTGCCAGTATGGGTCCCAGAACCAGTTGTATATAACCGGACGGTAGATGTAAACAGGCTCTACGATGTAGTTGCGTCCGTAGATGTATTCGTTACCGATTACTTGAACCGTAATGTTTTTGGTTTCAACATCTTTTTTTACATAAATCGTAGCAATGTCTTGGTAGATGTCTTTTGCAAGAACGGCTTGTATCACGATGTAGTGGTCGCCGTTTTCTACCGTTTCAACGCATCTGAGGTAGTCGATGTCGCCGTCGCCATTTAGGTCGAGGTTCGAAATGCCTATCGATTCGTCGTTGAGTTTGTTTTCGAAGTCTTCAATGTCTTTCGATTCTCCGAAAAGCGATGCAGCAGCCTTGAGGTCGAAATCGTCTGCGATTTCTTCGCTTGCTGCCGTTACCGTTTGTGCCACCGATGCGATACTCATCCCGAGTACCAAACATCCTAATATGATAAACCGTCTCATAGCTTTAAAATTTTAGTTCGTTCATTCAGTTTGTAAAATTACGAAAAATTGTGCCAAAAAAATCAACTTTTTTTCGAAAACGGCACTTTAAATAAAGTTTAACATCTTGACAAAACTTTTTTAAGACTTATGCTTACTCCAGCGATGCAATATTTTGTTCAAAAAAAATCGTCTTCCAAACTACATTGGACAAAATAAATAGTAACTTTGTGGCTTATTTGCTAACAATAAAATTATATACTATGTCGAAGGAAAACATTGAATTTTCGGATGCTAAAGCATTAGGTCTCAACGAAGAAGAATTTGAAAAGATAAAACAGTTGCTCGGCAGGACACCGAACTACACCGAACTGAGCATCTACTCCGTAATGTGGAGCGAACACGCATCGTACAAGAACTCAATCCGCTGGATTAAGACTTTGCCTCGCAAAGGCGGTTGCTTGCTTACTGGTGCAGGAGAAGAAAACGCAGGTTTGGTTGATATAGGCAACGGACTTGCTTGTGCTTTCAAGATTGAATCGCACAACCACCCGTCGGCAGTAGAACCATATCAGGGTGCTGCAACAGGCGTTGGCGGTATCAACCGCGACATCTTCACAATGGGTGCCCGTCCGGTTGCACAGCTCAACTCGCTGCGTTTCGGTAACATCGAGAACGAACATACAAAATGGTTGCTCCGCCGCGTCGTTAAGGGAATCGGTGACTATGGTAACGCATTCGGCGTTCCGGTTCTTGGCGGTGAAGTAAATTTCGACGAATCGTACAACACCAACCCGCTTGTAAACGCAATGTCGGTAGGTATCATGGACAAGAACGATATGATTTCGGCAATTGCAAAGGGCAAGGGCAATCCTATTTATATCGTTGGTTCTTCAACTGGCAAGGACGGTATTCACGGTGCAACATTCGCATCAGCCGACCTCACCGAAGATTCGGCCGACGACATTCCATCAATTCAGGTTGGCGACCCGTTCCAGGAAAAACTTCTGCTCGAAGCTTCGTTGGAACTTGCAAAGACCGATGCAATTGTCGGTATGCAGGACATGGGTGCTGCAGGTATCATCTGCTCGACCTCCGAAATGTCGGCAAAGGGCGAAAGCGGTATGAAAATCGACCTTTCGCTTGTTCCTCTGCGTCAGAACAATATGGAAGCATGGGAAATCCTGCTTTCGGAATCGCAGGAGCGTATGCTTGTCTGCATAAAGAAAGGCAAGGAACATATTGTTGAAGACATTTTTGCAAAATGGGACCTCAACTGCGCACGCATAGGTGAAGTTATCGACGAGGACAAGCTCATATTCTCGTACAAGGGCGAAGTTGTTGCCGAAGTTCCAGCCGAAAGCCTTGTTCTCGGTGGCGGTGCTCCAGTTTACGAGCGCGAATATGTTGAGCCAGAATTCATGAAGGAATACAAGCATTTCGACATAAATTCAATTCCAGAGGAAGATGTTGACCTGCACGATGTTGCAACTTTCCTTACAGGACATCCGAACATTGCTTCGAAACGCTGGGTTTACGAACAGTATGACTCGATGGTTCGCACCGTTAATATGACCACCAACAAACCGTCGGATGCCGGTATGGTAAACGTAAAGGGCACCAACACAGCACTTGCTCTCACAACCGACTGCAACAGCCGTTATGTAAAGGCTGACCCAGAAAAGGGTACTGCAATAGCAGTTGCCGAAGCTGCTCGCAACATTGCTTGTACAGGTGCAAAGCCAGTGGCAATCACCGACTGCATGAACTTCGGTTCGCCTTACAATCCACAGGCTTACTGGCAGTTTGTAATGTCGATAAAAGGTATGGGCGAAGCTTGCCGTGCTTTCGACACTCCAGTTACAGGCGGTAACGTATCTTTCTACAACCAGACTACAATCGCAGGCAAGACCGAGCCGGTTGACCCGACTCCAGTAATCGGTATGCTCGGCATTTTGTCTGACAAGGCAAACCACATTCCGCTGAATTTCGACCGCAAGGGCGATGTAATCTATCTGATTGGCGAAAGTGCCGACGATATCAACTGCTCCGAATACCTATATTCATATCACAGGGTTAAAAAGTCGCCAGCACCTAAGTTCGACCTCGATTTTGAAGTGAAACTCTCGAAACTTTTGCAGGTTCTTGCTGCAAAGAAACTTGTAAAGTCTATGCACGACGTTTCTGACGGCGGTTTGTACATCACTCTGCTCGAATCGGCAATGCCTAACAACCTCGGTTTCGACATCACAACTGCAAGCGAATTCCGTACCGATGCCTTCCTCTTTGGTGAGTCGCAGGGTCGTGTTGTTGTTTCGATGAACGAAGATCAGGAGGACGATTTTGTTGACTTCATGATGAAGGAAAAGATTCCGTTCTCGCTGCTCGGTCACGTTACCAAGGGCGAACTCAGAATCGATGACGAGTCGTTCGGCTTCATCAAGGATGCCAAGGAATTGTACGACAACGCCATCGGCAAGATAATGGAAAAATAATTAATTGATAATACGATGAAACCTGGTGTAAAGAAAGCCATTAAAATTCCGTGCATAATATTAGGAGTAATCCTAGTTCTGCTCATTATCGTGAACTTCATAGCAGGTCCGATAGCAAAAAGTTACATCAACAACCACTGCAAGGAACTTTGCGGACGTACAGTGACGGTCGAAAAGATAAGGACCAACCTGTTTGTCGGCAAGGTGAAAATCATGGGACTGAAGATGTTGGAACTCAACGACAAGGATGAGTTCTGCTCGTTCGACACGCTTATCGTGAAGATAAATCCGTTCAAGCTCATCAGCAACGAGGTTAAGCTCAACGAAATCACACTCATCAATCCCAAGGCAGTGATTATTCAGGACGGCGATGCGTTCAACTTCGACAGCCTGATTGACTTCTATGCTTCCGACGAGGAAGAACCCGAAGAGGAAGACAGCACCAACTGGATTATCAACTTGAACGACATCACCTTGAAGGGTGGCGAAGTTGACTACCGTGATGTTGCAATAGGCAGTCAGTTCGATATGGGCAACTTGCAGCTTGAAATTCCGCACATCTACTTCAGCGGTGAAGATACCGACGTTGGCATAAACCTCGACTTTGCCGAAGGCGGAAGACTTGGTCTGCAGGTGGCTTATGGAATGGAAAACGGCAAATACAACCTCGACATCGACCTCGAGGATTTCTCGTTGGCACCAGTTTTCCCGTATCTCAAGGAAAGCATGAATGTTTCATCGTTCGACGGCAAGCTCACTTCGAAGATTTCTGTCAAAGGTTCTACCGAGCACATAATGAACATTGTTGCAAGCGGTGACGTCGAAATCAACGACATCGTATTGAAGGACATGAACGAAAATGATGTCATCACGGCAAACAAAATAAAGGTCGGCATTGATAAGATTGACACCGAAAAGAACCTCTTTGCCTTCAACGAGATACTCATCGACGGAATAAAGACCGAATACATTATCTACGACACTCTGCACGACAACATCGATAACCTTTTCATCGAGGATAGTGCCGACGAGGAGGAGGACAATGCAGAATCGAGCGGTGATATGAACCTGACAATCAAGAAATTCACTCTTGACAATTCAAACATAGTTTATACAGACAATTCCTTGCTCGAAAAGTTTGTACTTCCGATAACAAACATCAATGTAAATGCAAACAACTTGAACCTTGTTTCGCAGTTCGATGCAAAGCTTAAGGCACAGGTCGGCGACAAGGGCGAACTGAAAGGCTCGTTTGTAGGTTCTTTGTCGAATTTCTCGAACATGAAGCTCAATATCTCGCTGAAGAACATCAAGCTGAAGGATATGTCGCCATACTGCGTACATTACACTGCCTACCCGATTACCGACGGAATTTTGTCGCTGTCGAGCATAAGCACCATCACGAACAACTATCTCAATAGTTCCAACGAACTCAACATCTTGAACTGTACGGTAGAAAAGAAGCGCAAGGACGTGAAGGCCGAATACAGCAACATTCCGTTGAAGGCAGGTCTTTACATCTTGTCCGACAGGAACAAGAAGATTTCAATCGACTTGCCTGTAACCGGCAACATTGACGACCCCTCGTTCAAGATTGGAAAGTTGATTTGGAAGACCTTCTGTAACCTTATGGTTAAGATTGCCACAAGTCCGTTCGATGCATTCAAGAAGAACGGTGGCGAGGATAATTTCCGCGACATGTACATGGACATTACCGACCGTACTCTTACAGTTGAGAACTATCAGCAGCTCAACAAGTTGTCGGAAGAATTCCTTGACATAATTGCCGACAAGCCCGACATCAAGCTGGAAATAACCCAGTCGCTTGACAAGACCACCAACTTGAACCAGATTGCTTTGTTCCGACTGAAGATGGATTGCTACCTGGAAGAAACCGGCAAGACCCGCGAGGAACTCACCGTGGAGGAATACAAGGCAATCCAGGCTATGCGCGACAAGGACCCGAAACTGGTTGACTATGCCAAGGCGAAGGCCAATGCCCGCAACACCACCGAGGCTGCCATGAAACTTTATTCGGGCACAGAACTCGAAGGAATGTACAAGATGATGAACGGTATGCGCGAGAGAAATCTGCGTGAATACTTCTCTGGTCAGGGAATTCCATCGGACAAGGTTACTTTTGCTCCAATCGACGAGGCCAGCCAGAACAAGAACAAGATTACCATCAAGTTCGGTATGGATTTGCCCGACAATGTTGACGATATAGTATTGGACGAGGACGAATAGGAAGCGAGAGTCTAAAAGAAGAAGGAAATCAAACCGTGACAGTTTGTCACGGTTTAAAACTGCGGTCTGTAGAAGGCAAAATGCGATTAACGGATATTGCTGATACAAAGCAACTTTCGGTAAAAATTAATTTGCCTTACCAAACCAATATTGATAAAAACACAATGGCAAACCCAACTACAAAACAGGAACTTTTAACCGCCATAGCTGATGGTTATGCAAAACTGAACGAACAGATTGACAAGATGAGTGCAGAAGAAATTGCCGCACCATTCACATTTACTGCCGACCCTAAGAAATGCGGTGTCAGGTGGCAGAACGACCGATGCCTACGCGACCTGCTTACACATTTGTACGAATGGCAGGTGCTGATGGAGATATTTGTGAAGAATATCTGCGAAGGACACCCAAAAGACTATTTGCCCGACGAATACCGCAAGAACTATCACGAGATGGACAGGATGCTTGTCGAAAAGCACCAAAACACCACATTGGAAGAGGCAAAGGAACTATTGGCACAGTCTCATCAGACTATGCTTGACCTTGCCGAAAGTTTTTCTGAAGAAGAATTGTTTACGAAAGGCTACTTTAAATGCACTTACACCACTACAATGGCAGCATATTTCTTGAGCGTAACGGCAAGTCCGTATTTGCAGGCTGTAAAACTGCTGAAAATGCATCAGAAGAATTGCAAAGGAAAATGAACCTGTTACAAATTGTAACCTTGTCGTTTCGGATTTGCAATCCGAAACGCTTGAATATCAGCATTTGTAATGCGAGGATAACATTGTAGTAACAACAAGACTTTGCCTTGCACAATTCAGTAATACAATGAAAAACGCATCGGAAAGGATGCGTTCTTAATAAATTTTGTACGACACATTGTAATGCCTATTTTAGGATATATGCAAATTTACTTTGTGCAGTAGGAAGTCCACAATGTTCAAATGTTCAATTCCGTTATGCCCTAAATCAATTCTGTCCAGCGAAAGAACATATTTGGGCGAGGCATCGGTTATTTTTTCAAAAGCTCCGAATTCCCTTTGTAATGTCGCTTCGTTGGCAAGCAGATATGATACCTGAATTAAACATTTCTTGTTGTTCTTTATGGCTACGAAATCAACTTCACCCTTATGAGTCTTGCCAGTAAAAACAGTAAATCCTTGTATTAGAAGTTCGTTGTAAACAATGTTCTCCAAAAAGAAGGTGTCCTCGTAATTGATTGTGTTTGTGTTCAATGTGCGTAGTCCAGTATCTGTCGCATAGAACTTGTCGTTAGTTTCCAAGGCGTTTTTCCCTGCTATGTTGTATTTTTTGCACGAATGGAGCAAATATGCGTTGCGTAACTTTTCAAGATAACTGTATATGGTGCGCGTTGTCACTTTTTTGCCTTTTCTTGAATAATAGGATGCGATATTTTCTGCCGAAAATTCTTTTCCTGCGTTCGACATTATGTAGAGGGATATATCCTTGAAGGTCTGCCGGTTCATTTTGCTTGATTTCTTGATGATATCCCTGTTTACAATATTGGAATAAAGGTTATCAAGGAAACGCTTTATAGAGTTTTCGTCGCGGAAACTGAACCTAAGCGGAAAACCGCCCCACTTGATGTAGTCTATTATAAATTCGTCGGGATTGCAATGTATGTTGTTAAGTTCTAAAAAGTCAACCGACTCCTTGAAACTGAACGGAAAAATTTCAAATTCGACAGTCCGTCCGGTCAGAAGCGTTGCAAGTTCTCCAGAGAGCATAGTAGAGTCGCTTCCAGTAACAAAGATGGAGCAGTTGAATTTCGCCTTAAGCGAGGCAAGAAGTTTTTCGAAATCGGGCAGATGCTGAATCTCGTCTAAGAATATGTAATGCTTTTCATTATCGAGTATGCGGCTCTTAATTTCTTGGTATAATTCTTTCGCTTCTGTAATAAATGCATAATCCATATCTTCAAGATTAATGCTTATGATATGCGACCCAGATATACCGTTTGCTAGTAGTTCGTCTTTGATTGTTTCCATTAAGACTGATTTTCCAGAACGGCGCACGCCAGTTATGACCTTTATTAAATCGACATCATAATATGGACGCATAAGTTTCAAATAATCTTCACGAATAAGTTGCATCTTTGTTTATTTTGAAAATATAACTAATTTTATTTTCGCAAATGTATAACTTTTTTGTTTTTAGTGCAAAAATAAATCATTTTATTTTCATATATATGTTCCCTTGTTGTTTCAGATTTGCAACCTTTAGCTCGCTGCCAAAGGTAGCAATCCGAAACGCGATGAAGGATAGGAAAAGGAAATTCATTGCGGTCGCTATTTTTTACCAATAAAATATTGAGGCATTCTTATTTTTTACTAATTTTGCAAAGTCAAAAAAATCAGATATATGTGTACGGTAACAATAGAATATAGCAAGAATAAAAAAGAAATAGATACGCTTTTGTCCATTATGCGGAAACTTGGGGCTATTGTAACCATTTCAAAAGAAGATGAACCGAAGTATAATCCTGAAATTCTTCAAAAGGCGGAGGAAAGTAGAATTGCCCATCTTAACGGACAATGCGTGAAAATGAATATTGAAGATTTATGGAAATAGAATTTTCACCGTCTGCTATGCGCGACATTGAACAATGGAAGCTGTCGGGCGATAAAAAGTCTATAGAGAAAATTTCGGTCTTGCTTGAAGCAATAAAATCAGATTACAAATCAGGACTTGGAAAGCCAGAACCTTTAAAGGGAAATCTTACCAATCACTGGTCACGGCATATAGATAGAAAAAATCGCCTTATATACCGAGTTTATGAAGACGAACAAATAATAACTATTATATCTCTTCGCGGGCATTATTCAGATAAATAATCTGTGCCCCAAGATAGGCTCTTGCCTGCAACGCATTCCTCCCAAGGCTCTGCCTTGCACAAATTTCAATCCACACTCAACCTCAGCCCGTCGTATGCCAGTTCCATATTTTTAGGAAGTTCCGCCATTGCAGTAGCGTACGAAATGCGGTGCCCGATGTGGGTGAAATAAGTCCTGTTTGCACCAACCGTCTTTGCAAAGGCAACAGCTTCGTCGAGAGTAAAGTGCATAGGGTGAACATCGTATTGCAAAGCATTAACGACAAGAGTGTCAATTCCTTTCAGTTTCTCCAATTCCGATTCGGGAACGACTTTGGCATCGGTTATATAAGCAAACCTTCCAATCCTGAACCCCAATATTGGCAGTTGTCCGTGATAGGCGCGAATAGGTGTAACCTGAATTTTGCCGACAAAAAAGTCGGAATCGGAATCTATAGGGTGAATGTTTACTTTCGGAACTCCGGGGTAGGTGCTGTTGTCGAAGATGTAGAAGAACTGCTTGTGCAGTGCGTCAATTACGCGTTGTTCGGCATAAATCTCCATCGGCTTTTTGGTCAGGTAGTTGAGTGGACGGATGTCGTCGAGACCGCCTGTGTGGTCAATGTGCCCGTGGGTGAAAAGTATGGCGTCCACATTGTTGGCACCTTCGCGAATCATCTGGTAGCGGAAATCGGGACCGCAGTCGATAAGGATGTCAGTGCCATCGTTGTGAATCAGTACAGACGAACGCAAACGCTTGTCGTGCAAATCGTTAGACCTGCAAACTTCACAGTTGCAACCTAAAATTGGTGTCCCCTGCGATGTGCCCGTACCCAAGAATATGACTTCCATCTTGAAAATTTGGCTCAAAGATATGGAAAAATACAATTCAGCAGGACGTTCATTTGCAAAAAAATCGTAAATCTAAAATCTAAAATCGTAAATTATGTCTTATCTTTGCACTTTCAAAAAAATTAGGTTATGCCCGATAATTTCAGATACAACATGCGTGGGGTTTCGGCCGCTAAGGAAGATGTCCACAATGCAATTAAAAACATCGATAAAGGCCTGTATCCCAAGTCGTTCTGCAAGATAATCCCAGATGTTCTCTGCGGTGACGACGAATACTGCAACATAATGCACGCCGACGGTGCTGGCACAAAGTCATCGCTTGCCTACATGTACTGGCGCGAAACCGGTGACCTTTCGGTATGGAAAGGCATTGCAATCGACGCCATCGTGATGAACACCGACGACCTGCTCTGCGTAGGCGCAACCGACAACATTCTGCTGTCGTCAACCATCGGACGCAACAAGAGGCTCATCCCGGGCGAAGTAATCTCGGCAATAATAAACGGCACTCAGGAATTCTGCGACACAATGCGCCAATTTGGTGTAAACATTGTGCTTACGGGTGGCGAAACTGCTGATGTCGGCGACCTTGTAAGGACGGTAATAGTAGATTCGACAGTAACCTGTCGTATGAAACGTAGCGACTTGATAACCAACGAGAAAATTGGCGATGGTAATGTAATCGTGGGACTTGCATCTTACGGACAGGCAAAGTACGAAACCTTCTACAACGGCGGCATGGGCAGCAATGGACTTACCTCAGCACGCCACGATGTGTTTGCAAAGTACCTTGCCGAGAAATATCCCGAAAGCTACGACAACGGCATACCGCAGGAGCTTGTGTATTCGGGCAAATGCAAGCTTACCGACAAATTGGAATCTCCTTATAGCGATGCTGGAAAGCTAGTCCTCTCACCAACCCGCACATACGCACCTGTTATCCGTGAAATTCTGAACCACTATCGCTCGCAAATCAACGGCATAATACACTGTAGTGGCGGTGCGCAGACAAAGATTCTCAACTTTGTTGACAATCTGCACATCGTAAAGGACAATATGTTCGAGACTCCATTGTTGTTCAAGCTGATACAGGAGCAAAGCGGTACCGACTGGCGCGAAATGTACAAGGTCTTCAATATGGGACACCGCATGGAACTCTATGTACCTGAAAGCATTGCCGAAGGAATAATCTCAATAAGCAAGAGCTTCGGCGTAGATGCAAAGATTATCGGTCACTGCGAAAAATACGAAGGCAAGAAGCTGACAATCAAATCGGACAAGGGTGAATTTACTTATTAATTTACGATTGAATATAAATAAATATGTATCTTTGTTAAAAGTTATTTTTCTATGAGTTTGCAAAGGATGCAAGATATTATCGCTGAATACTTCAAGACACAGCCCATACAGAAAGCTTGGCTTTTTGGTTCGTATGCGCGTGGAGAACAAACGCCGTTAAGCGATGTGGACATTCTTGTGGTTTACGATGATAATGTAGGTGTAAGCTTATTGAAACACGCATCAATGATAAACGATTTGGAAAAATTGCTTGACCGCCCAGTTGACCTTGTAGAAGATGGCACATTGCTTCCTTTTGCTTCGGAAAGCGCAAATCACGATAAAAAACTGATATATGAGAGAACCGCTTAAAGACCGGACAAGATTAGAACATATTGTAGAGTCTATCGACAATATTTTCAGTTTTACAAACAGCAAGTCTGCGGACGACTTATCTGTGGACAAGATGTTGTTCTATGCCGTTGTCAAGAACATTGAAATTATCGGAGAAGCTGCGTACCATCTTTCTCAAGCATTTCGTAACACTCACCCCGAAACAAAATGGGAAGACATTATGCGTATGCGAAATGTCCTAGTCCACGACTACTACCAAATCAAGGACAAGGAAGTATGGGGTGTCATAAAAAACGACTTGCAGCCATTACACGACCAAATAGCCCGTTATATTGCAGAAACAGATTGGAGTGAATGGGAGAAAAACGGACAAGTGATTGCTGAATCTGCAAGTCACAAAACTCTCGTTCAGACTGCACGAAGAATGAAAGGAGACGGAATGAATGCAAAACAAATTTCACGATATACAGGACTTTCAACAGAAGAAATTGAACAAATATAATAACTAATAATTTGACGAACTTAATCGTTCCAAAACTAGAACTTAGAAACTCAGAAACTTATAAACAATTAGAAACCTAGAAACTTTCAAACATAGAAACATTCACTTATGGCAAACAACTTAATATTAGAAAAACTACAAGGCGTAAAAGCAAGATTCATCGAAGTAGGCAAAATGCTTACCGACCAGTCGATAATGTCCGACATGGACAAATATGTAAAACTGAACAAGGAATACAAGGACCTTGAGCCTATTATCGAGGCTTATGACGAATACACCAACATAATTTCCAACATCGACAACGCCAAGTCGATACTCTCGACCGAAAAGGACGAGGAAATGCGCGAGATGGCAAAGATGGAAATCGACGAGCTTACTGCCAAGATTGACCCGATGGAGGAAAAGATAAAGCTGTTGCTTATCCCGAAGGACCCCGAGGACGAGAAGAACGCCATCGTGGAAATCCGTGGCGGCGCAGGTGGCGACGAGGCCAGCCTTTTCGCAGGCGAACTTATGCGTATGTATATGAAGTACTGCGAAACCAAGGGCTGGAAAACCGAAATCACCCGTGCAACCGAAGGTACAGTCGGCGGTTACAAGGAAGTTGTTTTCACAGTTACCGGTCACGGCGTATATGGTATTTTGAAGTACGAATCGGGTGTTCACCGCGTACAGCGCGTTCCGCAGACCGAAACCCAAGGCCGTGTTCACACATCGGCAGCATCGGTGGCTGTATTGCCCGAAGCCGACGAGGTTGACATCAAGATTAACCCTGCCGACATCAAGCGCGACGAGTTCTGCTCGTCGGGACCTGGTGGACAGTCGGTTAACACAACCTACTCGGCAATCCGTCTTACCCACATCCCTACAGGAATCGTGGTTACCTGCCAGGACGAAAAGTCGAAGCTGAAGAACATCGAGTCGGCAATGAAGGAACTTCGTACTCGTCTGTACAACCTCGAATACCAGAAGTATCTCGACGAAATCTCAAAGAAGCGTAAGACTATGGTTTCTACAGGCGACCGTTCGGCAAAAATACGTACCTACAATTTCCCACAGGGACGTGTTACCGACCACCGCATCAACTACACGATGTACAATCTGCAGAACTTTATGCTCGGTGACATTCAGGAACTCATCGACCAGCTGATTATGGCTGAAAACGCAGAGAGACTGAAGGAAGCTAACAACGAATAACTGATTTCTAAGCATTTACAAGTCTTGAAAAATCTATTGTTGTTTGTTGTGATGTCTATATAATAATAGGTATATGAAAATAATAACATTCAATCTCAACGGAATACGCTCGGCAATAGCAAAAGGTTTGTACGAATGGGTGGAAGCCCAGTCGCCAGATGTTTTGTGCGTGCAGGAAACAAAGGCTCAGCCAGACCAGATAGATATATTGAAATTCAAGGAGATGGGTTATAATGCCTACATTTTTTCAGCCGAAAAAAAAGGCTACAGTGGGGTGGCAATCTTTACTAAAAAGGAACCCGACTTTGTGAAGGCAGGCATTGGCATTCCCGAATTTGATGCCGAAGGTAGGTTGCTTCGCGTTGATTTTGGTGATGTTACAATTATAGACTCGTATTTCCCGTCAGGTACTATGGGCGATGTGCGTCAGGATGTGAAGATGAAGTATCTTGATGCCGTTCAGAAGTTTATAGACGAACTGAAGAAAGAGCGTCCAAACATAATCCTTGCTGGCGATTATAATATCTGCCATAAGGAAATCGACATCAGCAATCCGCAGAACAAGAAGGGCGTGTCGGGATTTTTGCCCGAGGAACGCGAATGGATAACCAATTTCCTTGCAAGCGGTTTTGTCGATTCGTTGCGCGTGTTCAATACCGAAGCTGAGCAATACACGTGGTGGAGCTACCGCAGTGGAGCCAAAGCCAAGAACTTGGGTTGGCGTATAGACTACCAGATGGTTTCGGAACCACTGGCACCAAGGTTGAAGTCGGCAAAAATCTTCCCCGAAGTGCAGATGTCAGACCATTGCCCGTACCAGATTGAAATAGAATAAGAACCGTACCTAGATTCGCACACTGAGCGTAGTCGAAGTGTCGAAGTGTAAGTCGAAAGGCTGCCGAAGTAAGCCTAGTCGAAGCCACTAATAAATAATAAACATTATGTCTATATCCCTATTCACCCGTTTCCCCAATCCGTTCCTCAAGGGAATACGGAGAGTGAAAGGTGTAGGCAAGGTCGTCTATATTACATTTGACGACGGACCAACTCCCGATGTCACCGAACAAATCTTGGAGGTTCTTGACAAGTATTCAGTTAAGGCTAGCTTTTTCTGCTGCGGACAGAATGCCTATGCCAATCCGGAACTATTGAAAAAAATTGCCGATGAGGGACATACTATCGGTTATCATTCCTATTCTCATAAAGATATTCTGAAGACAAAGCCATCGGATTGGATTGCCGATGTGGAGCGGAAGTCGGCCTTGTCGGATGTTAAGTTGTTTCGTCCGCCGTACGGACGTATCTTGTTCCGTCATTACCGCAGGCTGAAGCTGAAATACAAGTTTGTGTTCTGGGATGTAATGTCCTACGACTATGATGTTACACGTTCCCCCGAATCAATAATGTCGTTATTGGAAAAGTCGGTGCGCGAAGGTTCGGTTGTCGTTTTTCACGATAAGGAAAAGTGCAAGGAAAACATGTTGGCGGTATTGCCGCAGTTTATCGAGTTGATGAAATCAAAGGAATATTCGTTTGGAGTTCTGTAGGCGGACAGTCGAACAGGCTCACAGGCTTGTGGGCTCACAGTCTCACAGGCTTGCAGTCTGACAGTCTTCTAGCCTTTTCGCCTTTTAGTCCTTCGAGTTTGATATTGTTTGAATTTGGCTGTCTGCCTGTTAGCCTGTTGGCCTTCTAGCCTTTTCGCCTAATAGTACGAATTATAAATATACAGCACCGACCCTTGGTAATCAGTTGTGTATTGTAGCGGTGTGTATTTCGATGGTCCGCTGACAATGTTTCCGTCGTTAAGGTTGAATTTCGAACCGCATACGGGGCATTCGAGGAATAGTCCTGTAGAATCTACGCTAAGTATTGCGTCGTTTGTTCGCGGGTGGTGCGGGCAGGCGCGGTCGAAGGCAACCCACTCGTCGGGCGCGGTGCAAGCTACGACAATGCCTTTGTATCCACCATCAACATACAGATAGTTGCCTGGGGTTTTCAGCGCAATATGTGATGGCATGTCGGGATATAGCTGGACGTTCACATAAACGTATGGCACGTATTCCTCTCTGTCGCAGGACGGATTTATTCCGATTGCGAGCAGCAGAATTGAAATTATTATTATCTTTGGCAGCAATTTCATGATATACTTATTTAATAATTGAACATGGCAAAATTAATTAAAATTGTTATCCAAGTATTTTTGATGGCAATAATTTTTATTCCCAATTATTCAACAGCGCAGGTTAACTATACGGCAAAAAAGGATAGGCATGCCGAATCGATTGACAGACAAGAAGAACGGCGGATAGAAAAGAACCGTCGGGCAAACGAGAAGCACAAGAAGTTGCTGAAGCGGCAGAACGCACACGAGAGTGCACAGCGTTCGAGGGAGGCGCATAGGCAGCAACATAAGGCGCAGTCGTACAGCGTAGAACGTGACATAAAGTCGCGCCGTGCCGAAAAGGAGCACAGCAAGCCAACACCCGAGGAACGCCTTGTGATGAAAATAGAGAAGCAGAAGGCCAAGGAGGATGCCAAGAAGGACAAGCTTGCCGAAAAGGAGCAGAAAAAGATGCTCAAGAATTATCATAAAAGAGTAAGTGGAGCAGGGAAGGAGATTACAAACAGGAAGAAAGTCTATAAGCGCATGAAGAAGTCGAAGCGCATTGCCAACAAAAATAATAAGAGGTAGTAGTATTACTATTCCGTTAACTTACTAACAAAAATATTTGTTGATAACGTGCTGACTTACAATATAGTGTGTCGGGCTTGTTAATTTTTCAGAAAAAAAAAGCAAAAAAGTTGTTAAGAAAAGAAAAAGTGTAGTAATTTTGAAGCCCCATTTTATTTGGGGAGATATAAGTAGTAAGTAAGTAAATTTTTATTATGTTACGAAGAATACAATTGTTGATTATTACACTCTTAGCGAGTGTGGGATTGTTCGCTCAATCAGGTACTTTGAACGGTACGGTCATTGATGCGTCAACCAACGAACCTGTTCCTTTCGCCAATGTTTCCATCGAAGAGAACGGCAATGTCGTTACCGGTGGTATGACGGATTTTGACGGTAGGTTTAGTATCAAGCCGATTAAAGCCGGCAAGTATGATGTTTCTGCATCGTATATTGGTTATGGTACGGTAAAGTACTCTAATGTACAGATTACAGCTGGTCAGATTACTTTCCAGAACTTCAAGTTGAAACCCGAAGCAGAAATGCTTGCCGAGGTTGAAGTTATCGAGTACAAGGTTCCTCTTATCCAGAAGGACCAGACCCAGTCGGGTGGTACTATGACATCGGAGGACATCTCAAGAATGAACGCACGTTCGGCAGACGCTGTTGCAGCAACAGTCGGCGGTGTTTACTCGGAGGATGGTTCTGTAGGTAGTATTAGAGGTTCGCGTTCCGAAGACGTTGTTTACTATGTTGACGGTGTCAAGGTTCGTGGTTCCAGCAGCGTTCCTAAGTCGGCAATCGAACAGGTATCCGTAATCACTGGTGGTGTTCCTGCTCAGTATGGTGATGCTACAGGTGGTATCATCAGCTTGACCACAAAGGGTCCTGCTTCAGAATTCTGGGGCGGCGCCGAAGTCCTTTGCTCTGTCGAAGGCTACGGATACAACCTTGCAGGTCTTACTTTGTCGGGTCCTATCTGGACAAAGACCGATGCAGAAACCAACCGCAAGAGAACCATTATGGGCTTCATGGTTTCGGCAGAAGGTGCTTACATCCTCGATGGCAGCCCATCAGCAGTAGGTGAGTGGAGAGCTTACGACAATGTAAAGGAGGAAATGACCAACAATCCTCTTCGCCTCGTAGAATCAGAACAAGGTGCTGTGGTTTATCAGAATACCTTATATTTAAAGGACGACTCATTCTACAACAAGAGAAGAAGAAGCAATGCTACCAATATGAACCTTAATATTGCAGCAAAGATTGATATTGCTCCTATCAGGGACTTGGACATTACTTTCGGTACCAACATTTACCTTGCTAATGCTAGAATGTACTCAAGGTCGAATTCCTTGTTCAACTCAGAGAACAACGGTCGCCAGAAATATGGTAGCTACCGTATGTACGGACGTTTGACCCAGAAGTTCAGAAGCAATGATGATGAAGATTCCGAAAAGAAGGCATTCTTGAGAAACCCATACTATACCATTCAGGTGGACTATACTATGGTTCGTTCTCAGTCGGGTGATGTAAATCACTGGGACAACTACTTTGATTATGGTTATGTTGGCAAGTTCGACATTACACCTAATAAATATTATTCATGGGCAGAAGATACCGTTACTGGTTTGACAGGTAACTGCATGGAAACTTTCTACTATCAGGTGGATGAATTCAACGGCGGTAGCTTGAATCCTGCACTTGCAACTTACACCAACCAGTTCTACGACTATATGGGAAGCAGCTTCCCGACAATGTACACCCAGTACATTCAGATGTATGGCGGTTTGCTTAATGGCGACGGCCCTGCTTCTATATATGGTATGTGGCAGGTTCCGGGCGTTCCTTACGGTTCATACTCCAAGAGCGATGCAACCCAGTTGAGAGTTTCGGCAAATGCTGCAGCCGACCTTGGCGGACACGAAATCAGCCTCGGTTTCGAATTTGAACAGAGACGCGACTCTTACTTCGGAATTTCAGCATTCGGCCTTTGGGGATTGGCAAGAAGCCTTACCAATAGCCACATCGAGGAAATTGACAAGACTCAGCCTATAGTTTACAGGGACGACAACGGTATGTTCCTTGATACTATCGACTACCCGAGAATTTACAATGCTTCTACACAGAAGAGATTCGACAAGCACTTGCGTGAATCTTTAGGTCTTGCTGTTGATGGAACCGACTGGATTAACATCGACTCATACGACCCGAGCACATTCGACATCAACTGGTTCAGTGCTGACGAATTGTTCAACCAAGGTTCAAGCTATGTTTCATATTATGGTTACGACTACGCAGGCAACAAGTTGAACTACAAGCCGACATTCGAAGACTTCTTCACAAAGGATGCCGACAATGATGGATTCCTCGACAGACCGATTGCTCCGTTCGAGCCTACTTACATGGCAGGTTACATTCAGGACAAGTTCGCTTTCAAGGACCTTATCTTCAATGTAGGTTTGCGTATCGACCGCTACGATGCTAACCAGAGCGTACTTAAGGACCAATATACATTGCATAACGCATATACCGTTGGCGACAAGCAGGTTGACCTTATCGGTTCTACCAAACATCCTGGCAACATCACCGACGACGCTGTAGTTTATGTAAACGATATGAATAACCCGACCGAAATTACCGGTTACCGTATCGGAAGCATCTGGTACGATGCAAATGGTCTTGAAATCGACAACCCGAACTCAATTCAGGGTGCAAACGGTATTTCTCCTTATCTGGTTGACCCGAACGAGGAACTTAATGCTTCGGCTTTCAAGGACTATCAGCCGCAGGTTGTTGTAATGCCTCGTATCGCATTCTCCTTCCCGATTTCCGAAGACGCTTTGTTCTTCGCTCACTACGACATCTTGTCGCAGCGTCCTCAGGCTGGCGGTCAGTTGAGCCCGACCGAATATATGTATATCAGACAGCTCGGCACCTCAACACTTAACAACCCTGACCTTAAGACAGAAAAGACTATCGACTACGAATTAGGTTTCCAGCAGAAACTCGGAAATACTTCCTCGTTGAAGATTTCTGCTTTCTACCGTGAAATGCGTGATAAGTTGCAGACCATCTCCGTTTATGGTGCATATCCTGTTACTTACTATACTCTGGGTAATATCGACTTCGGTACAGTACGAGGCTTCACCCTTGCATACGACTTGAGAAGAACCGGTAACATTACCTTGAGAGCAAACTACACATTGCAGTGGGCTAAGGGTACTGGTTCAAGCTACGATTCTGGTGCATCAATCGTTAAGTCCGATAATCCTAACTTGAGAACCATCCTTCCTTTGGATGTTGACCAGCGTCATAACTTCCAGATAGTTCTTGACTACCGTTTCGGTGGCAAGGCTGACGGAACTCCATACAACGGACCGAAGATTAGAGGTAAGCACATACTTGCTAATACTGGTGTAAACTTCACTATCGTATCTGGTTCGGGTACTCCTTACACCAAGCACAACAAACCTTCACAGGGTGTTATCGTAGGTTCGTTGAACGGTGCAACCAAGCCTTGGAGAACAAAGGTTGATATGAGTGTTTCGAGGGACATCAGAATTAGACTTGCAAAGGCTAAGGACGAAGGTTCGAAGGAAAGATATGGTAACCTCAGAATCTCTCTTGATGTAAGCAACCTTCTGAATTCGAAGACTCCTATGTATGTTTACTCATATACAGGTAATGCAGGTGACGATGGTTACTTGAACTATGCTGACTACCAGACTCAGATTGCTTCGCAGACCGATGAGGTAGCATTCAGGAACTTCTATGCAATGTACATCAATTCACCGGGTTATTACATGTTGCCGACAACAGTAAGATTAGGTGTTAGTTTCTCATTCTAATTTTTAAAAGTAAAATACAAATATCACGATATGAAAAGTTTAAATAAAATAGTATTTGTAATAATACTTGGTCTTTGTTCAAGTTATGCGTTTGCCGACAAATGGCTGGGAACAGTAAATGTTACTCCAGTTGCAAAGGCTTCGGGCGGATGCGAATCGGCAAGAACTTCTACCGACTTGAATTTGAACAACGTAGTAGCAAGAGTTCACACTGGTGGTGATATGTGGTGGGACTTGCAGGGCAAGGCAAAATACGAAGTGCCTAAGGGCGGTGGTATCCATGCCTTGTATTGTTCGGCTATCTGGGTAGGTGGAAAGGATGCTAACGGACAGTTGAAACTCGCCGCTCAGCGTTACCGTCAGGTTGGTATCGACTATTGGCCTGGCCCACTGATTATATCTGGTGCTGAAATCGCTTCTGTATCATCCGACATCTGCCGTCAATACGATAGACATTTTGCTCTTTCGAAGCAGGATGTAAAGGACTTCAGGGATTGGTACAATTGTAATACAGACCCGGAATGCGAACCGGACCCCGACTATTCAATTCCCGAAATAATTCGTGAATGGCCGGCTCACGGACCAGAAGGAGGTTACGATTATAATCTTGCTCCTTTCTATGATATGGACGGTGATGGTTACTATGACCCCAACAAGGGTGATTTCCCATATTTCGAATTCGCAAACGAAGGTATTACCGAAGACCCCGACTGCTTGAGACCTCGTGGACAGGCTGCTCGTCTTTTCGGTGACTACACTATGTGGTGGGTTTACAACGACAAGGGTAATATCCACACTGAAACAGGCGGTGCTGCAATCGGTTTCGAATTCCGTGCACAGGCATTTGCATTCCAGACCAACGATGCTTTGAACGATATGACTTTCTACAACTACAGAATTATCAACCGTTCTACCTATACCTTATATAATACATACTTCGGTGTGTTTGTTGACGGTGACTTGGGTAACGGTTACGACGATTATGTAGGTTGCGACGTTCAGCGCGGTTTGGGCTTCTTCTACAATGGTGATGACGACGACCAGGACTATCAAGGTTCTCACGGTTATGGCAAGCAGCCTCCTGCAATCGGTATCGACTTCTTCGAAGGTCCTTATCAGGATCCCGATGGTATGGATAACTCTACAAGCTACAAGGAAGTTTCTGGAAAGAAAGTCTTGGACTGCAACGAAGGTGACTTCAAGAATGGTAACATCAACGGTCTGAACTTCGGTGACGGTACTGTAGATAATGAACGTTGGGGTATGAGACGTTTCATTTACTTCAACAATACTACAGGTGGTAATCCAAACAAGACCGACCCGCAGACAGCAGTTGAATATTACAACTATATGACTGGTTTCTGGAAGGACAATACTCCTCTTCTTTATGGTGGTGATGGTTATTCTTCAGCTTTGGGTGCTGACCCATCTCAGCCGACAAACTTCATGTTCCCGGGTACATCTGACGTATGCGGTTGGGGACAGGATGGTATTATTAGGGAAAATTGGACGGAAGAAACCGAATCTAACCCTGCTGATGACAGACGTTTGATTCAGGCTGCAGGTCCTTTCACCTTGACACCAGGTCAGGTAAACGATATCACAATCGGTGCTGTTTGGGCAAGAGCTACTGCCGGTGGACCATACGCTTCGGTTGAAGCTGTAAAGGTTGCCGATGATAAGGCTCAGATTCTTTTCGAAAACTGCTTCCGCGTTCTCGATGGTCCTGATGCTCCGGAACTTAACATTGTCGAACTTGACAAGAAACTTATATTCCACATCTATAACAGAACAAGTTCTAACAACTACCTTGAAAGTTATATGGAAAAAGACCCGTCTTGGGTTTGCGGTGATACATTGATTAAACCTTGCGACCAGCATTACTACTTCCAGGGCTACCAGGTATTCCAGTTCAAGGATGCTTCGGTATCTATGACCGACAGATATGATGGAAACAAGGCTCGTCTGGTATTCCAGTGCGATATTAAGGACGGTGTTTCTAAGCTTGTTAATTACACTTGGTCAGATGACCTCGAAGCAAATATTCCAGTATTGGAAGTTGATGGTAACGACCAAGGTATCACTCATACATTTGTTCTTGAAAAGGACTTCTTTGCAACAGGTGACCCACGCTTGATAAATAACAGGGAATACTACTATAGCGCTGTCGCTTATTCTTACAACCCGACAATGAAGTACGACCAGAACATTGAAACTTCTTTCAATGGACAGAAGACTCCATATCTTGCTGGTAGAAATAACATCAAGATTTACACAGTTACTCCTCATATCACTAGTGTAGGTGGAACAATTATTCAGGGTGAATATGGTTACGGACCTCAGGTAACAATGCTCGAAGGTTACGGAAACGGTAACAATGACCTCGAACTTTCTACTGAAACAATTGAGGACATAATGTCTGGCTATCCTTGGAAAGTTGCAGAACGCACTTACCAGAATGGCAAAGGCCCTATCAATGTAAAGGTTATCGACCCGTTGAATATTGTGGATGATACTTATTATGTTAAGTTCAATCCTTTCAAGCAAGGTACAACTAATCTTAATGCAAATGCAAATGGTACGTTGGGTACAAATGCATATTTGACAGAGTCATTCAATCCGTTCCAGTATGTAGTTTATAATTCGGCCGGTGATACTGTTCGTTCTGAAGTAGCTGTACAGTTGGGTTATTCAAATGAGCAGCTTTTCATGAACTGGGGATTCTCTATTGCAATATCTCAGGAATGCCATGCTGGTGATGTAGACAACAATGCTAATAATAATGGTGTTATTTCTTCAAGCATAACATTTGCTGACGATTCTAAACCTTGGCTGTCATTTGTTCCTGACGATGATTCGTATCAGGAAATGCAGGCTTTGAAGTGGACTAACTGGATTAGAACAGGTACATTCAGGTATCCGAACCACGATGAATGTCAATATGATGATGCTTTGCAGGATTTTACTGGAGATTCGTTCCAGAATTTCGAGAAGATTTGCGGAGGTACATGGGGCGCTGCATACTATGTCAACAATACCAAGTTCGGTTTGATGCCAAAGCAGGCTCGTACATATATGTCAATAAACGACAAGCACCCGTTGACATCTGTTGATATCGTTATCACAGCTGATAAGTCGAAGTGGTCGCGCTGCTGCGTTGTCGAAATGAACGAAAACGAATGGTCAACCGATAACTGTGGCTTCGACAAGGAGGACACAAGGGTTAACTACACTAGCTACAATGGTGCGTTGAAGTTCGGTTTGAGAAAGAGTCCGTCGGTTGACAAGGAAGGTAATCCCGATAATTCAGGCACACACGGAATGGGATGGTTCCCTGGTTATGCAATTGATATTACTACTGGTGAACGTTTGAACATAATGTTTGGTGAGGATTCTTGGATGACTGGCGAAAATGGTCGCGATATGTTGTGGAATCCTACATCAAGCTATATGGATCCTCACTACAACCCGATTCTCGGAGGTAAGCATTATATATATGTAATGGCTAACGAACGTGAATCTGCAGAAGATGGCGATCCAACGGGTTCAAAGGCTAATGCACCTGCATACGATTCTTGTAAGTATATTTACGAGAAATTGTTGAAGTACGAAGAGACAGGAACCGTATCTCACATGAGAAACGTTTACAAGAGTGCAATGTGGTGTGCAATTCCTCTGCATAATACCAAATACGATTTGCTTGCAACTGATGTTACGGTTAGGATAAGAGTAGCAACTCCTTACCATGTTGCAAAGAAGGAATTTGCTCTTGAGAATCCAGAAAACAATAATGCACCTTTCTTCAAGTTCTCAACTTCCGACATCAAGACAATCTTTGATGACCAGGAAACTGCAGAAAATGCACTTGACCTTATAAGGGTTGTTCCTAATCCATACTACGGTTCTTCATACTATGAGTCGAATCAGTTGGACAATAAAGTAAGGATAACGAATCTTCCTAAGACTTGTACGATTTCAATCTACAACATCAATGGTACTATGATTAGAAGGTTCAAGAAGGATACGGAAACGACATTCATTGAATGGGACCTTACCAACTCGGCAAATATTGTGATTTCAAGTGGTGTATATCTAATCCATATCAACGCTCCTGGGATTGGGGAGAAGGTTGTGAAATGGTTTGGAGCACTCCGTCCAACAGATTTAAATAACTTCTAAAATTATAGCTCGAGATATGAAAAGGATATATTTAGTATCAATATTACTAATTGCGGTTTTAGGTTTAATTAGTACAAATTTATTTGCCGGAAACTGGCAGAGGGCAGGTCAGGCAGGAGCTTCGCAGCTTCTGATAAACCCTTGGGCAAGAAGTTCGGGCTTTGGTGATGCAAATGTTGCTTGCGTAACTGGTTACGAAAGTATGCACTTGAATATCGCAGGTATGGCATTTACCAAGAAACTGGAAGTAGGATTTAATAATTCTCAGTATTTTGTCGGCACTGGCATACAAGTTAATGCAGCAGCATTGGCTGTAAGAGTTGGCGAAAATAGTGTGCTGGGTGCAATGGTTGAAGCTTTCAACTGGGGTGAGATTGATAGAACCTCCGAGGCTATGCCGGAAGGCGGTTTCGGTACATTCAAGCCTGGATATACTGTAATAGGTTTGTCATACGCACGTGAATTCTCAAATAGTATCTTCGGCGGTATTACCGTTAAGATTATCAACGAGCACATTGATAACCTTAGTGCTAATGGCTTTGCATTCGATGCTGGTATCCAGTATATTACTGGTTTCGGTAAGGATAAGGCTGGCAACAGGAAGCGTGACAACCTCCACTTCGGTATCACAATGAAGAATGTTGGAACTACAATGAAGTATTCCGGTGATGGTATGTCATTCGTAGGACTTTCTCCAACAGGTACAAGCATGAGTGTTGAAAACAGAAGCCAGGAATTTGAGTTGCCTTCTTTGATTAAGATTGGTTTCTCATATCATATCAAGCTTGCTGCGAAGGTAGATGAAGAAGAGGAAACTGTTTACTCCAACCACAATCTTGCAATCGCTCTGAATTTCACATCTAACTCGTTTACAAACGACCAGTTCCATATCGGTCTCGAGTATTCGTTCATGGAATACTTGTTCATCCGTGGCGGTTATACTTACGAGAAGGGCTTGTATTCAGTTGACAATTGTATGACAGCATTCTCTGGTCCATCAGTTGGTATGACATTGCAGGCTCCGTTAAAGAAGAAAGAGGAAGGTACAAAGTACGGATTGAACACAACTTCTTGCAGTACAAGACCTGTAATTGGCGTAGATTATTCGTATAGGTTTACGAATGTATTCGGTGGTGTCCATACTTTCGGTCTGCGTGTAACAATGTAGTAATTTAGATTCTTAATTGATATTTAATCGGAAGGTTCATTTTTAATGGGCTTTCCGATTAAAATTTTTTTTATTTCCAAAGCAAAAAAGTGTTACCTTTGCATTGGAAATCCCAGAGAGAAAAAGGGATTTCTTTTTATTTGTATAACATTAATAATTAAATAATTAAAAATTATGTCTGGTATTTCATATTTGACAGAAGAAGGTTTAAAGAAACTGAAGGATGAATTGGATAGAATGGTAAATGTTGAAAGACCCAATATCTCCAAGCAGATTGCAGAAGCTCGCGATAAGGGTGACCTGTCGGAAAATGCTGAGTATGATGCAGCAAAAGAAGCACAGGGCCTGTTAGAAATGAAGATAAGCAAACTTCAGGAAACTATTAGAAATGCACGTATTATCGACCCATCACAGATAAACACTAATGCTGTCCAGATTTTAAACAAGGTAAAGCTTAGAAATGTGAAGACCAATCAGGAGATGGAATATACCATAGTATCAGAGTCTGAGGCTGACTTAAAGGCAAAGAAGATTTCAGTTTCAACTCCTATCGCTAAAGGTTTGTTGGGTAAGAAAGTAGGTGAAGTGGTTGATATTCAAGTTCCAAGTGGAATAGTATCGTTTGAAATTGTAAACATCTCAATTTAAGGATTATGGCAACATTGTTCACAAAGATAATCAATGGAGAAATTCCTTGCTACAAGGTGGCTGAGAATGATAAGTTTATCGCTTTCCTAGATATTAATCCGCTGAAGAAAGGTCACACTTTGGTTGTCCCGAAGGAAGAGAAGGACTATATATTCCGTAATTCAGACGAAGTGCTGTCGGAGATATTGCTTTTTGCAAAGAAAGTAGCTGCAGCATTGGAAAAGACTATCGAATGCGAACGCATTGGATTAATGGTTCTCGGTCTTGAAGTTCCTCATACTCATATACATCTTATTCCAATAAGCAAGGAAGGTGATATGCTGTTGTCGAATACTCGCGTAAAACTCACAGATGAGGAGTATAAGCAACTTGTTGAGGAAATAAAGAAGAATATGTGATTTTGAATGATTTGGTTTATGGAAGGGCGGAATTTATCCGTCCTTTTTCATTTCAAAATAAATTGCAAAAAAATAATGCGATGTCAAAAATAAATCTTATTTTTGCACCGCCTTTTGGCAACGGGGTGTGGCGCAGTTGGTAGCGCGCTACGTTCGGGACGTAGAGGCCGGAAGTTCGAGTCTTCTCACCCCGACTTTGATGGCAGATTTTTTAGGAAATCTGCTTTTTTTGTGGCTTATTGCCTAGTCAGTTGTTTATATTTCGTGAGTTTTTTCATGTAGTCAACCTTGTCGTCGGCAAGCTGGCTGTGAGCCTGTTGCAGCAAGGTCTGCGCTTCGAGCAGTTCCGACATGCTTATCATTCCAGCATTATAATTGTCGGTGCTGAGGTTTAGATTCTCGGTGGCGGTTTCGGCAGTCTGCTGCGACAACATCACCTGCGAGTAGGCTTCGCTGAGGTCGTTCCAAGCCATCTGCATTTGCAGAAGCATCTGCTCGTCGAGGTCGCGGCGCTGGTTTTCGGCCTTGGTGCAGTTGAGTTCCTGCTTCTTCAGGTCGTACGACTTCTCCCACCAGTCGGAAATTGGAATAGACAGAGTTGCGAAAACCAAGCCGTTGGTCTTGAACTTGTCCATCAGCGTATTGCAGGTGTAGCCTGCACCGACGGCAATCTGTGGCAAGACTTCGCCAACAAGCATTTTCTTTTTCAGCCTTTCTGCGTCGGTGCTAAGGTCGAGAAGCTGGTACTCGATGCGACCTTTTACGGCTTCGGCATGGTCAACATGGTAAATGCTTGGGTTGGGAATTTCGCCAATGCTGTCGGAAAGCACTAAATTCTCATCGTACGGAATGCCAATATGCTGGCATAAAGCCGATTTTGCAAGACGAATTCCGTTGTTCAGTTTCATTTCGTTCGACTTCATTTCCGACTGCTTTAAGGTCACTTTCAGCATGTCGTTCCTATGGATTATACCTGCCTCTACCGCTCCCGAAGCATCGCGGTAAAGCGTGTCGAGAAGCTGGTTTGCGGAGGCGATAATCTTTTTCTTTTCCTGCAACGAAATAATTGTCCAGTAAAGTTCTACTGTTTTCAGGTCTGTCTCGTCACGGGCAATTTCGGTCTGCAGTTTTGCGGCTTCCACGCCAAGCCCTGCCAACTTGTTTCCATTAACAATTCTGCCGCCGACAAAAACCGGTTGCACTGCCATTACACCGCCTACAATTCCATCGTCGAGACCTTTTACATTCGCACTTGCGTCAATGTATGGACCATAAACATTGTAAAGCGTTGTAAATACATTGTTCATTGCTAGATTGCCAAAGTCAACATTTGCATTGCCCTTCCCAATTTCCATGTCGAGAAGCGGGTCGGTTGCCTTGAATGCTCCTCCTTTGATGCTTACCTGTGGAAAATATTTTGTGAAAGCACCTTTTTTTGTAAGTTCGGCGGCCTCAATGTCGAGTTCTGCGTTCTTTATCTTGGCGTTGTTCTCAATGGCAAGGCGTTTGCACTCATCAAGCGAAAGGTATTGCACAGCCACTTCGGTCTTGTCGGTGGCGGTTGTCGTGAACTCATTTTGTGCCAACAGAGTGAGGCTGAACAACAATGCGGATAATATGGCTGTCAATCGTTTCATTCTCCTTTGCGTTTGTAGATTTGCCAGTATGCCACAGGAAGTACGGTTACTATCAGTGGCAATGAGAAAATTGTGCCGAAGCATATAACCACGCCCATGGGCATCCAAAGCGAAGTTGCTGCAATTATCATAGGGATAACGCCGAGGGCAGTTGTTGCCGATGTAAGGAAAATCGGTCGCATACGGCGCTTACCAGCTTCGTAGGCGGCTTCCTTGGCTGTCTTGTGCCCTTCGCGGCGAAGCGATTCGGCATATTCGAACATTATTATTGCATTTCGCACAATGACACCTATAAGGCTCACAATACCAAGCACTGCCGTAATGCTGAAGTCTAGTCCGAACATCCAAAGTCCAGTAAACGCACCGAATATGCATATCAAGCTCGATGCTATCGAAAGCACTGCCATATCGATTTTTGCAAAATGGTAGAGCAGGAAGATGAATAGTACTAGCACGGCTGCAATAATTGAAACAACAATCTGCGGAATCATTGAGTTGTTGGCGCCTGTAAGTCCGCCATATTCAACTTTTATGCCTTCGGGCATGTTGGGCTTTATGTTGCTGTCGACAAATTTGGTAACTTGTTTCATGCTTACAGGCTGACTGCATCCGTATTTTAGGTCGCAACCAACGGTTATGGTGCGAATGCTGTTGTAGCGTGTAATCGATGACTTTCGCCATTCGGGTTCTATTTCGGCAACCTGACGGAGTGGCACCCACACACTTGGCATTGCCGTGGGGACAAGCATATTTTCAAGCGTCCGAATCTTGCTGGTGTCGGAAACCTGCGAATAAAGCACCACGGGAATCTTGTAGTCGCCTTCCCATACCGATGTAAGCGTTTGCCCTCCCAGTGCTCCCGACAGGAATATCGAAAGCATGCTTTGGGTTATACCGAGTTGCGATGCTTCGTCTGGTTTGAGGCGGATTTTTACATTAGGGGTAGATTCGTCGTAGTCGGAGTGTACCCAGGTAACTTCGGGCAAGGTGTTCATGTAGGCTTTCAGCGTGTCTGCCAAGGCTTCCATCTGCTGCAGGTTGTCGCCACGGAAGCGCACCTCGATAGGATTTTTCACTGCCTGATAGTCCATCTGCTTGAAGCGTACATACGCATTCGGGAAATAGTTCTCGTATTTCTCTCCGTATTCCTTCAGAATTTCGAGCGTCGCTTTTTCGCTTATGGTGTTCACTATGAACTGGGCGTAGCTTTTCTTTCCCATCTGCGGGGCGTAGGTGGCGTGGAATCGTGGCGATGCGCAGCCTACAAACGATGTTACAGCTTTTACGCGACTGTCGGCATTGAGGATTCTTTGCAAGCTGTCAACCACTTCGGCGGTTTGCGTCAGACTGCTACCTTCGGTAAGATGGATTTCGACGGCAAAGCAGTCGCGGTCGGCTTTCGGAAGCATCTGTATGTTCATTCTGGTAAATAGGAAAATACCGATAGCAAATGTTGCGAAGAATATGAGAATCACTGTCTTCGGGAAGCGGAAGCAAAGGTTCAGCAGTTTTTCAAACGAGTTTTGCAGCAGGTCGAAGAACTTGTTTTGCGCTCTTTCGAATGCGTTCACATTGTCGTCCTTCTTCCGTATGAATTTGGTACACAAGTATGGAGTAATCCACACGGCATAAAGAAGCGAAATAAGCAGTGCGAACGAGATTGTCCACGGGAAGAGTTTCACGAAGTCGCCAAGAGGTCCGTTGATAATCTTGGTCATCGGGAAGAACATTGCGCAGATGGCTATGGTGGCGAGCAGGGTGGGAACGAACAGTTCCTTTGTGCTTACCGATGCCGAGAACCACCGCGAATGCCCCTTTTGCTGATAGTCGGTGTAGCCGTCAATTACAATGATTGAGTTATCGACTATCATGCCGAGAACAACTATAAGTGCAGCGAGTGTAACTGTATTAAGTTCAATGCCAAACAAATACATCAGTCCCAGCGTGATGGCTGTACAAATTGGAACACCCGAACCGGCCACAAGTGCTGTACGCAACGGGAAAAGCAGAAGCATAACGGCAATAACCACGAGCATCGACTCTACAAGGTCGCGCAGGAAGGAGATTACCGACTTGTTAACCACTTTGGGCTGGTCGGTTATGCGTTGCATGTTTACATCGGGCGGAAGTTCGTGGCGCATTTCGTCGAGGATGTTTTCAACCTTTTCGCCGAAAGCCACAATGTTGTTGCCAGCGCACATTTCCATCGATATTATCACACAGCTCTTGCCGTTGTATTCGATGTAGCTCGACGGTTCGGCGTAGCGGCGTTCGATGTCGGCAATGTCGCGCAGGCGAATGGAATTTCCGCTGGGGTCGGCATACACAATCTGTTCACCGATTGCATATTCCGAATCGTAGGGTATTGCAATGTGTATCTGCGAGTTGCCCGAATTTTCCTCTACATTTCCGCCTATGGTGCGGAAGCCTTGGGTAGCAAGTTCAGCAAGCAATACCTTCTGGTCGATTCCGTATGCCGAAAGTTTTTCGGCATCGATGCTGACGGCAATTTCTTCCTTTTGTATGCCGAAAGTCTTGAGGTTGCCCATTTCGCGAATCGACCTGAGGCGGTCGCAAATCTGTTCCGAATAGGTTTCAAGTTCGCGCGGGGTGCGTTGTTCCGACTCAACGGCAAGAAGCATCGATGAAGTGTTGCCAAAATCGTCAACAACTACAACTTCCAGTACTCCAGCCGGTAACGAGGTCGTTTTGAACAACTTCAGTCCGTGGCGGATTTTCGACCATACGGCATCCTTGTCGTTTATTGTTGGTTTGAGTTCAACAAACACGTATACGATTCCGTTTTCGGAAATGGAATAGGTGCCGTCCTTGTCGATTTCCTGATATGTGAACAAAAAGCGTTCCAGGGGTTTTGCAACCTGCTGTTCCACTTCCTGAGCCGATGCACCGGGGTATATTGCAGCAACAACACCCTGACGGATAGTGAATTGCGGAAATTCATCCTTGTTAAGGTTCGGCAGACTGAATATTCCAAACGCAACAAGAGCTGCGCACACAACAAATATTATGCTGTGGTGCTGCATTGCCGACTCTATGTGATTGCGCTTCTTCATTTTCTAAACATATTATTATCCTCTCACAGTCATTCCGTAAGACAAAGCGAACCGACTAAGGTACGTGTCGTGTGAGCCTGTCTGTACGGAATCTCCCATGGAAACGTTTTCAGTGGGAGATTGTTCGCTTTGCTTCACGAGGCTGTTGCGTTCCGCACAATTGAACAATATTATGCTCCCCGTTCCGTATCGCATTATTGTTCTAACTTGCGGAATGACTATCCCTTTTTTCCTTATAGTTGCTTTAGTATATTGATTATCTACAATTTTCATTATCTATTCAATCATTTTATTTATTTCAACCTTGGCGTTGTCGTATAATTTTTGGTACCCCTCAATAACTATGGTGTCGCCCTTGGCAATTCCTTCGGTGACAAGCACACCGTCGGCGACATATTTGTTTGATGTTATGATACAGCGTTTTGCACGGCCATTTTCAATTTTCCAGATGCCGATTCCGTCCTGCATTGTCTGCACAGCACGCGACGGAACAACATAGCCGGTGTTTTCGGGCTCGTCCATTGTAACCTTGCAGACCATTCCGGGCAGAAGTTTGCTATGGTCGCCCTTGAATATGCACTTTACATCGTAGCTGTGCGAAAGTATGTTGGCTTCAATTCCCTTTTCAATCACTTCTGCCTCAAAGACTTCGTCGTCGGCAGCAGGCACTGTTACCATGGCTTTCTTGCCTATGTTTATCTTCGAAATTTCGTTTTCGGGAATTGATGCTTTTACTTTCAGTTGCCTGATGTTCATTAGTTTGAAAGCCTGTTGCAGCGGCGAAACATTGCTTCCAGGTTCTATGCTGCGACTACCGATAACGCCCGATGCTGGCGAGTAAAGGTCGCAATGTTGGAGAGCTTCTTTCGATATTTTTTCCATTGACTGAGCCTGAGCAAGCTTGGTTTGGATTTCTACCCAGCGCACTTCGGGAAGACTTCCGTTGTCGTGAAGCTGTTTTGCTCGGCGGTAACCGTCTTCGGCTTGCTCCAAAGTGGATTTGGCTGCATCGTACGAACTTTGCACCGAGGTTTTGTCGAGACGGGCAAGCAGTTGTCCTGCATGGACATTGTCGCCAACCTTCACGAACACATCCTTTACATTTCCGCCGGCTTCGAAACTCAATGTTATTGCTTCCGAAGCTTCTATAGTACCTACATAAGTGCGTTTTTCTCCGAAAGTTTCGGTGTCGGCAACCATGGCATTGACGGAAATCACGCGTTCTTCGGCGACTTTTTCCTTGTCCCTGCAACCCGAAAGCAAAATTGTTGCTAATATTAATATAAAGGTCAACCTTTTCATTATTCTATTTCAGTAATATTGTCCTCAATGAGGTATTTCATCTCCTCGTGAATGTCGAAGTCGCCGATTGTAGCGTTGGGTAGTCTCATATAAGTGCCTTCTGCCGATGCGAGCAGTTTTCCGTTTGCATCGTATATTTCGCCAATACCTACGAATCCGCGCGACGAATCCTGTTCCAGTCTTGCTACTCCGCGCAACTGCTCGCCAATAGGCATTGGACGGCGATATTTGACTGTAATTGTGGTGGTTACGGCAAGGCTTTCAGGTTCCTTTATCCACAATACGCGACCAATAAGTTCATCGAGCATTGCCGTAATCATTCCACCGTGTACGCGACCGGGGTAGCTCTGGTGTTCGTTTCTGAATGTGAACAAACCGCGCAGTTCGCCGTTCTCCATTTCGTAGAACATGGCCTTTACGCTCGACGGATTGTCCATTCCGCAGATTATGCACGATTTGCTATTGCGCTGTTTCTTTACGACCTTCATATCTTTGTTGTCTTTGTGTTATTCATCAAGTTTTGTCCAGTACATGCTGCGACCGAAAATCGGCAGTCCGACATAGCCGCGCACTTTCAGTTTCTTTGGCGATTCGAACTTTGCGTATGCCTTGTACATGTCGCCTTCGACGGGATTGTAGATTTCACCACTCCACTCGTCGTCGCTTGCATTGTACTTGAAGTTGTGCAGAAGCACAATCTTGTCGGCAGGCGTGTTGCGCTTGTTGGGGTCGGGGTTCTTGATGTCGGTCTTTGGCGAACCGTCCTCGAAATACGGGTTCTTCATCCATACAATCTTGCCTTCGAAGTTGCCGTTCGATGTGCGAGTTACCTTTACTTTCGAGACTTCGCTCTTTTCGATTACAAGGTAGGTGCCGCATATTTTCTCGGCGTTGCTTTGCGAGAATGACGGGAATGCCAATGCAATTGCTATTAGTATGACTGCTAATCTTTTCATGTTTAGTCGTTTAGTTTTGCTATGGTTATTGCGTTGTCGCTTTTGATTGTGCCTACAGCTCCAGTTTCCTTTTCGGTGAAGAAACCCGAATAGTTGTCGTCGAATACTATAGTGTTGTCGCGGAGTTTTCCTTTCGCCGTATAGGTTACTTTTGCTTTTCCATTAATAATGGTGTCGAGTTTGATTTCCTTTTCGTAGGTGTATTCGTCGATTGAAAGTTCACCGTCCGAAACTTTTCCGCTAAAACGCTTGATGTCGCCTGTTATAGATGTCTTTATTATCGAGACTTTGCCTTTTTCGTCGCCTTTCATTATCTGCATCTGTCCCATCTTGTCGGTAATCGGCACATCAACGCCTCCTGTAATTAGACCTATATTAATCTTGCCGTCGCTTTGGTAAGTGTATTCGCCTATATATGGACGCGGACTATTCTTGCACGACGAAAAGCAGCCAGCGAGAATTCCGAATATCAATATTGCAGTTAAAACTTTTGCTTTCATTTTGTACTAATTTATTATTTCGGTCTAAATTGTTTCTAATGGTCTAAATATTATCTCGTCTATCATGTAATCGAACGAGTTCTTGTACTTGTCGTAGAGATTGAAAATAAAGAATGGGAATTCAAGCGACGACAGCATCATAATTAACGAATTGACATACTTTGATGCGTCTATTTCCGGACGGAAAACGCCTTTGTTTTTCCCTGATACTATGATTGCCGTAAGTTGTTCCTTTTCCCAGGTCACCAGTGCATCGTGAACTTTCGAGAAGCATTCCATAAGTTGCTTGTCGCCGCTTTCAAGGACTCTGTTTTTCAGTACATTGTGGTACGAATATCTGTTGTTCATGCTTTCCATCCTGACCAGAGCATATTTTTTTATCTTTTCGGGCTCCGGCATGTTGCTGTCGTTTATTATTGCAAGCAGGTCGGTGCGGATTTTCTCAAGTTCGCTCTCAAGGATTGAGTTCATCAGGTTTATCTTGCTCGAAAAGTGGTAGTAAACGCTTCCCTTCGCGTGCTTCGATTCCTTGGCGATGCGGTCCATCGAAATTTTGTTGAACCCGAAGCGGCAGAAGAGCTTTTCTGCAACATTCATTATGTCGGCCTTTACTCCCAGTGTTTTCTGCATGGCAATCTAAATCTTTGTACCAATTTTCAAATTCGGTGCAAAGATAGTGTGCTATTTTTTGCTCACAAGTTTTAATTTGAGGTTTAACATAACATTAATAGCGAAAGGGAAAAAGTTTTTTGTTGAATTAGAATGTCTGATGATTGCTTTGTGTAAAATATTGAAATATAACTATATATCCGTGTATAAGCGACAAGAAACGACTAATAAACGAAAGTAAGCGTTTAAAAACCGACTTGTGTTTTTGGGTTGCCCGACCTTTGCGGTGGATTTCGAAACGAAGTCCGAACGAAAATTGTTTAACAAAAATTTTTTACACGATGAGATTAGGCGGACATATAGAATTTGAAGCAAGAATCGGTTCGGTTCCCGAATTGGTAAATGAAATGTGCGGGCATAAGCTCGTAAGGTTTATAATTGCTGTTGTTGACAGGCGCATAGATAATAATAGGTATTCGCAATACACACGCTGGTACACGGTAAATGCGCTAGGCGACACCGCCGAAATGTTGCTCGAATCGGGTCTGCGTATATGCGATACGATAACCATCAGTGGCAGGTGGGTAATTGATGGCAACCGCGATGTACTCGGAAATAGTAATTATATGTATGAGATTATTGCAGAAAGTGTATCGATGGCAAAGGATAGCTGTGCGAGAAATTATGAGGTGGCATAAGAGATAAGAATTGTATTGTAATGGTTAAGACAAGTGAAATATTGCAAGAAGATATTGCATCGTCCAATAAGATGATCGATGAGACAAAACAATCTGACAAACAACTGGAGATCTCTAAAAAGAAAAATTGTCCTTTTTCGGAGAGCGGGCCAACCTATTCGGACTCCCCATCGGACAATGCAAATTCTTCTATTACGAGTAGCCCTACAGATACCCTTCATACCTTGAAGAATCCAACTGCAAAAATAATAAAAAATAAAGTAATGAAAAGACATTCAATTATTATTCGGAAATCAGTACATAAAGTAAATTTATCCCCGAGTGCATTAACTCTTGATTTGCAAAAGCAAAAGGATTTTGTTAAGAAAAAGCGTTGTGAGTATTATGTAATAAGCCTATACAATGCAGCAATTAGAGGAGAATTTTACGGCAAAGCAAAAGAAATAGGACTTCTCACAGAATCAGGAAAGATTTTCCTTGAAAAATTATCAGGACTAAAATTACGGAATAAGGTTTCATTTGTTTTGAATCCATCGGACTTATGCCATATAAACAGTGATCATTTTGGCAAAGAACAAGATGAAGACAATAATATTCCTCTAGAAATAAAGGATATACGCAATTTGATATACATACTAATGTCACCAGATATTGTAATGTATTTCAATGACAAATATGGTAGGAAATCTTTTTATCTATTGAAAAACAATGGAAATGGTACTTATAATATTGATGAAATATATGCAAGTAGAAATGGAAATCTTACATTAAAAACAATGTATAAAACAAAAAAGAGTACCGATCAGCGAGTTATGGACTTAACATCCCTACTCTCTACGTCCGGAACGTACTCTGTCGTAAACTCTTCGGATGCAAAAATACCAATTTTATTCCAATGTGCAAGTGAAAAATTGGAAAACATAAAGTGAAAAACAATAGCATATCGATGGACTTCCTTAACAGCAAACCGATTATTGAACTTAGTGGCGAGGAGTTTTTGCCTATTGAAGGGAAAACGTTTGTCCAGCAAGTTGAAGAGTTCTTTCAAAAGCAAGGAGGGGTAGCTCATTCGGCATTTGGCGATGTAATACTTGATAAAAAAGGAATACAAAATGATTTCCATCACGGAATGAGTCCGATTAAAAGATCATCTTTTGCAGCAATCAAAGATGTATTGGAATCTGGAGTTATTGTTCTACCGTTAGACTTTTATAATACTAACAACAAGAAGCAGTTAACGGGTATGATAGCAGCTCCGATAAAGATAAGTTATGAACGGTATGTCTGTATAGTTGAAGTAATAGCAAATACAAACAAGCAAAGATTATATCTACATGAAGCATTTTTAATAAAAAACCTCCAGGAGATTGTTGCGACTAGCCCCGTCCATGATAACAATAAAATTACTTCACGGCAACCTCAAGGAGAGATTGCAAAGGTACTACAAAATTATGTAAGTGCAAACAAAGGAGATATAAATTCTGGGAATTTACTTAATGACAAACCAATTATAGAGTTAAGCGGAGATGAATTCTTACCAAAAGAAGGGATTACATTTGCACAACAAGTAAATGAGTATTTCAAATCACAAGGCGGGAAAGCGGATTCTCCATTCGGAGAGGTGTTGCTCGACATTAAGGGCATACAAAATAGCAAACAGCATGGTATGAGCAGGATTAAAGCCGCTGCATTTGCTGCCGTGAAGGATGTGCTAGAAAAAGGTGTTGAAATACTTCCTATGGAATATCACGGAGTACATGACAAGAAGCAAATGACTGGAATAATTGCTGCTCCTATTGTAATAGGAGTTGAGAAGTATATATGTGTGGTTGAAGTTATTGCAAACATAGAGGTTAATCGTCTGTATGTTCACGAAGCATTTGTGATAAAAACTCTCTTTGAGGATGCTGCATCTAACTCGGTCCATGGTAGTAAAACTACGTCTCCACATCCTCAAGGAGAGGTTGCAAAAGTACTACAAAATTATGTAAATGCAAACAAAAATAGCACGCCCAGTTGATATATCCAGAACCATAAAAAAGTCGTCGGGCAATTTGATCTGCGCCATCCCGCAGACACGCTCCCAACGACTTAGATAATGCAAAAATAACAGAAAAATTTAAAAACAAGAAATATTAACAATTAAAAATTTTAAAATTATGGAATTTAAAAATCATGTACAGTTGGTTGGCCGCCTAGGTAGCGACCCCATCGTAAGAGAGACAAAGAACGGAAAAGTTGCAAGGTTTTCAATCGCAACAAACGAGCAGTATTCCGAAAACGGACAGGT
Source organism: uncultured Bacteroidia bacterium (assembly GCA_902776565.1). GTDB lineage: Bacteria > Bacteroidota > Bacteroidia > Bacteroidales > ML635J-15 > Bact-19. The sequence goes on along the minus strand of CACYQN010000003.1, from coordinate 125,069 downwards.
GAAAAACAACACCCAGTGGCACAACATCGTGGCTTGGAACAGACTTGCCGAGAAAGTGGAGCGTTATTTCCACAAGGGAGACGAAATCCTAGTTGAAGGGAAACTCACGAGTCACAGCTACGAAGATCAGAACAAGATTAAACGCTATGTCACCGAGGTAGTTGCAAACGAAGCCTACTGCCTGAATAAGCAGGAAAAGTCCGATGCAGCTTAGCTCTGTCGCAAAATGGGCGGAACTGTAATAGGCAGTTCCTGCCCTTTGCAAATTTGTTAACAAGTTTTTGCAACAATGGGCACAAAGACAAAAAATTGAAATTATTTTTGTAACTTAAACATAAAAGACAATGATAACACTGAAAAAAGGCGACAAAGCACCATCGTTCAGCGGAAAAAACCAGAACGAGGAAACAATAACAAGCGAACAGCTTGCTGGAAAAAAGTACATTCTCTACTTCTATCCGAAGGACAGCACTCCAGGTTGCACCGCCGAGGCTTGCGACCTGCGCGACAACTACAACTTCTGGATGAAGCGCGGATATACCATAATCGGCGTAAGCACCGACTCCATAGCAAGTCACAAGAAGTTCATTGAAAAGAATTCTCTCCCGTTCGACCTTATCAGCGACAGCGACAAGGTGATTGTCAACGCTTTCGGCGTGTGGGACAAGAAAAAGATGGCAGGACGCGAATACTACGGAATTTTGCGCACCACATTCATCATCAACGAAAACGGTATCATCGACGAAGTGTTTACAAAAGTCGACACAAAAAAGCATACAGAACAGATAACCAAAGTATTAGAATAACAAAAAAATTACAGATATGGCAGAAACACCAGAAGAAATCAGAAAAGAAAAGCTGAAAGCAGTTCAGCTTGCAATGGGTAAAATAGAAAAGGACTACGGCAAGGGCTCTATCATGATGCTTGGCGCTCAGGTAGTCGAAAATGTTCCAGTTATAAAGTCAGGTTCGATTGCTCTCGACGCTGCTCTTGGCGTTGGTGGTTACCCACGCGGACGAGTAATTGAAATCTACGGTCCCGAATCGTCAGGTAAGACAACTTTGGCAATCCACGCCATCGCCGAAGCCCAGAAAAACGGCGGTATCGCAGCAATAATCGATGCCGAACACGCTTTCGACCGCTTCTATGCCGAAAAACTTGGCGTCGACATCGACAACCTTATCATCTCGCAGCCCGACAACGGCGAACAGGCTCTCGAAATTGCCGACAACCTTATCCGCTCGGGTGCAATCGACATCATCGTAATCGACTCGGTGGCTGCACTTACACCAAAAGCCGAAATCGAAGGCGAAATGGGCGACTCGAAGATGGGGCTGCAGGCACGACTGATGTCGCAGGCATTGCGCAAACTCACCGCAACAATCAACAAGACTCAGACTTGCTGCATCTTCATCAACCAGTTGCGTGAAAAAATCGGCGTAATGTTCGGCAATCCCGAAACCACTACCGGTGGTAACGCACTGAAATTCTACGCATCCATCCGCCTCGACATACGCCGCATCGGTCAGCTAAAGGACGGCGACACCGTCATCGGAAACCGCACCAAGGTAAAGGTTGTAAAGAACAAAGTTGCTCCGCCATTCAAGCAGGCCGAATTCGACATTCTTTACGGCGAAGGCATCTCAAAGACTGGCGAAATCATCGATATGGCTGTTGAACTCGAAATCATCAAGAAGAGCGGTTCGTGGTTCAGCTATGGCGAAACCAAGCTCGGACAGGGACGCGACACCGTAAAGCAGCTTATCGAGGACAATCCAGAAATGAGAGAGGAAATCGAAAACAAAATCAGAGAAAAGATTTCAGCAAAATAATGAAGCAATACATTTATCTAACTCTGCTGTTTGCATTTACACTTCTTGCATATTCGTGCAAGGACGGCGAAAATGGCAATAGCGGAGAAACAACCGAACCGAAAACTTTGTCCGACAGCATACAGATGTTGTCGGACAAAATTCGGCAAAATCCGCACGATGCGGCATTGTTCGTACAGCGTTCCGACTTGCAATTTCTTAATGGCGACCTCGACGAGGCCATAAACGATATGGAAATCGCAATGAAGGTCGATTCGACAAAGCCTCCGTATTACAGCAAGTTGGCAAGCCTTTACATGCTCAAGGCAAACGGCTCGGAAAAGGCAAAGGAAGTGCTCAACAAATGCATCAACCGCTACCCGTCGTATCCGCAGGCGCACATCGACCTCGCAAAAATTTTCTTGTATGTCGGTATGTTCCAAGAAGCTATGCAGGAAATACAGTTCCTTGAACTCAACAACCTGCAAAATGGCGATTCATACTTTGTGCGTGGCATAATTCTTCGCAAGGCTTCCGAAACCGAGTCGGACACTGCCAACACGCGAAAGTGGAGACAAGATGCTCTGGCAGCTTTCAAGAAATCCGTTGAATATGACGATGAAAACTGGGAAGCATATAATCTTATAGGTGTAAGCCTTACCGAACTTGGCGATTCCATTGCTATGGAATACTTCAAGACGGCGACATCAAAATTTCCCGATAATCAAGAAATTAAATATTGGAACGGCTGGTCGCTTCGCAACTTCGGACACTACGAGGAAGCTAAAGACACCTACATCGAAGCAGCACAAATGGATAGCGCATCGTACTGGACATTCCTTGCATACACCGACCTTGGTGACATGTACAGCACAATCAGCCTCGAACCAGACCGCTACAATACGGCAATAAACTACTATTCAAACGCATTGGCTTGCGACACAACCGCTTTCGAGACTTATGCCAAGCGCGGCGATGCATACGCACAAAACAAGCAATACCAGCTTGCCGAAGCCGACTACCGCAAGGCTCTGAAACTCGAAACAAACTATGAACCAGCCATCGAAGGACTGAATCGCATTGCAGGCAAACGGTAATTTAATACATTTGATTCACAATGTGTTTCGTGAGGAAATCACCCAACCTCGGAGAGGTTACATATTTGTAGAACGAAGTGATTTATAGATAGCGTTGGCGCACATTTTTGCAGCGACGGCAACCATAACCTCTGAGAGGTTACATATTTATAGAAAAGAATGAATATAAGTAGCGTTGGCGCATATTTTTGCAGCGACAGCAACGCAAAAATTGTGACAACGCATAAACGAAGAACAATAAAATTGAATAGTATAATGCATAGAAGCATCACATTCCTAATCGTAATCGCATTGTTCTCTTGCAGTTGCAAATCAAATACACAACAAAAAGAAACAATTGCAGAGGCCATTGCAGAAGACACAATCACATCTTCTCCACGCGAAGCAAAACTAACCTTTGTTGGCGATTTCCTTTTCGAAGCCCCGTTTTTCACGGCTGTCGATAATGGCTACGACAGAAATTCCTATTTTACGCTTGTAAAGAAATACTTCGAAGACGATGACCTCTCCGTAGGCAACATGGAAGTCGTAATCGGCAACGACCGCATGAAGGTCAGCGGCGACAACTACAACTTCTGCGCACCGCACTACATTGGTGAACTGGTGGCATCACTCGATATGCAGGTGCTGTCAACAGCCAACAACCACACATTCGACCGTGGCATAGAAGGCATAAACTCCACTCTCGACTTCTTCGACAGCACCAACATTGTAACAGTAGGCACATACCGTAGCCAGCAAGACCGCGAAACACCCAGAATCGTTGAGAAAAACGACATAAAGTTCGGATTTTTGGCATACACCTTAAGCACAAACCAAATTGTTCCTCAGCAATACCGAGACCTCGTCGGGCTATACAGAAATCCTGAAACCCGCAAAGTCACTGATGAGTACAAAAATCTGATTGCCAACGAAATGTCGGTACTTAGACCGCAGGTTGATGTGCTTGTCGTGATGATGCACTGGGGAACGGAATTTACCTTTGAGCCAAACAGCGAGCAGAAGGAAATGGCAAAATTCCTCAACGAACATGGTGCCGACATCGTTTATGGCAGCCATTCACATTCGGTACAACCAGTCGAAATCATTGGTAGCGACCACAAGACTCTAGTTTATTACTCACTTGGCAACTTCGCATCGCAGGACGACGACATTGCTCGCACGCCCAAAGGTCAGGAAACCTTCGACAATGCATATCAAGTTGGGCTATTGTCCCAATTCAAGGTTACGCTCGATAACGGCAAGGTGGATTTTTCCGACATTACAAACCATCTAATTGTCAACCATCTGAACTACGACATGAAGAAGTTTACCCTCGTGCCGCTAGAACAGTACGACGAGTTCTACGAGAAAACCCATTATCGCTACAACCTTGGTTTCAACAAGGAGTTTATCAATGGACTGCACGATGTTGTAAATCGTGATTTAAAGTAGTGGTATTTAAAGTTTTATCTGCACAATTTAGCAATTAGTTCGTTATGCTGTGGGTACATTTGCTGTAAATCTTCTTTTTTTGCTAGCTCGAAACGGTCGAAGGTGAATGCAGGTGCGACGGCACATCCTACAAGCGAGAATCCTTTTTTGTGTGGTAATTCTGCGGCAAACCAGCACTCTGGCTCTATGACTGCTTGCATTTCTCTGTTTGCTGACAAGTGGCGAACCTCCAAAGTGCCGTCGGGAGAAATTACATAAATGTCAAGTGGTTCGCCAGCCTGGTAATACCATATCTCAACGACTTCGTGTAGCTTGTGGAATGCTGAAAATTCGTCATCGCGGAGCATGTAGTAAATAGTGGAAACTTTCTTTTGACCAGCCTCGTCGTTTCCATATACCTGACGGTAGTAGCCGCCTTCCGGGTGCGGTTGCAAGTTGAGATTGTTTATGATTTCTTCTGCTTTCATGTTATATGCAATTATTATAGGATTGCAAATTTATAAATTTAACAAGAAAGTTGTGTATGGAAATGATAAAGGGACACCTATAAAATAATACATTTACTTTGCAGACAACATTTTTCAAAAAAAAAAGTTAATAAAAATAACCATATTAAAAAATAACTATATCTTTGCGCTTTGAAAATGATTTGAAAATTTAATTAATTATTGTATAACTAAAAATTTTAGAACGATGAAAAACTTTAAAATTGTTATGATTTTGGTTGCTGCTGTTGCATTCTTCTGCAGCTGTACCGAAAAAACTGTTGATGTCACAATGACTGAAGCAAACGAAACCCTTACTTACGACCTCGCTTCAGCAGCTACTCTTCCTCTCTCTTTCTCCAGCACAATTAATGCTGCCGCAGGTATTAAGACCATTGAAGTATCAAAAACTGTCTTGAATGGTGAAGATGTTGTTTCATCTAAAACTTACGATGGCTTTGAAAGCAGCGATTATGAAGGAATGGCAGAATATACTGTCAAATTTGAAGACACTTTGGCTAAGGCTGACCTCGTTGCTGGCTACACTGTAGAATACAAAGTAGCTGCTGTTGACAAGAAGGACAACTCGGGTGATAAGATTTACACTATCACTATTACCGAAAGCGCTACTTCTCTTTCTGCATGGAATCCTACTAAGGTTGTTTTGTGCTCACAGTCACAGTCATCTTATGGAATTACCTATGAAGGTATCGCTGCTACTGTTGAAAACGAAACCATTGGTGTTAAGTGCTTGGGTAAGAATGACCACAAGGCTTACAATATGTATGCAGAACCAACAACTGGTGCTAGCTGGGTATTTGTAGAAAACATCGAAGGTTTGACTACTGACGTTGCTTTGGTTGAAGCTTTCAACAATGGAACTCCTGTAACTAGCAGAACTATGTTCCCTGCAACTGACCAAGGAAAGGCATATGAAGAAAAGTACTTCATTTGCAAGAACAAGAATGGTGAATATGTACTTGTTGACTATGTAGCTGGTTTGATGAACACTCAAACTGGTAACGTAATGGTATTCCAGTACAAGAAGGCTGAAACTCCTGCTCCAGCAGCAAAGTAATTTGAACACTATTTATTTAGCATAAGAGGTTCGGATTTCCGAGCCTCTTTTTTTGTATATAGGTGAGCGTAAATTTATAAAAATCGAAATTGTGAATTTGATAGTGAATATGCACTAACACGCAACAAATTAGAATTATAGGTGTCCAATAAAAACGCTCGTCATTTCGGAAGCTAGTCGTAACACGCGATACGGTACGAGGAGCGTTGTGAAGACTGCTGTCCGTAATCTGTTAACGTATTATTATAAAACAGATTACTTCGTGAGGTTGCAAGCAACGTTTCGGATAAGCAAACTCACAAGCAATGTTCCTTTTGCTATTCGTTCTGCTTTTCGGAATGACAATAGAAAGTATTTATTGGACACCAATAAATTAAATTATCGAAATTTGTTATACACAACGCATTGCGTCGTTACAAGATTACCGTTTCTTCCATTCTCTTCACAAAATCAACAATCTGTGAAAGACTGCTGATGCCTTCTAACCGCATTATCAGACGCTCGTTGTGCTGCTTGATGGTGAGGTTGCGGGGATTGTTCTGGGCAAATTGCAGAATGGAAATGAAAAGCTTCGAAGAATAATAATCCGATTTCTGGTCCTGCGGGAAATAGCCGAGGAACACACCATTCTTGATGGCAATCTTCTGGAAACCAAGACGTACCGCCATCCAGCGCAGCTTTACCATATCGAACATTTTCTCGGTTTCGTCGGGAATCTTGCCAAAGCGGTCGATGAGCATAGCGCGGAACTTTTCCAGCTCCTGCATATCCTTCAGCTCGTCCATCTGGCGGTATAACTTTATGCGTTCCGAAGTGCTTGACACATAGTAGTCGGGAATCATCAGTTCGAGGTCGGTCTCCATGCTGCAGTCGCGCAATACGGGCGCATGTTCGCCTTCCTCGTCCTTGAAAACATCGTGGAACTCAGTCTCTTTCAGCTCGTCGATGGCTTCGTTGAGAATCTTGTTGTAGGTTTCGAAACCGATGTCGGCAATGAACCCCGACTGCTCGCTTCCGAGGATGTTTCCTGCTCCGCGGATGTCCAAATCCTGCAGGGCGATGTTTATTCCGCTGCCAAGTTCGCAGAACTCCTCGATTGCCTTCAGACGACGGCGTGCATCGGGTGTGAGCAGGTCGATAGGTGGTGTGAGCAGATAGCAGAAAGCCTTGCGGTTGCTTCGGCCAACGCGCCCGCGAAGCTGATGCAAGTCGCTGAGACCGAAATTGTTGGCGTTATTTATTATAATGGTATTGGCATTGGGAATATCGACTCCGTTTTCGACAATCGAGGTACTGATTAGCACATCGTAGTCGCCACGCATAAAGTCGAGGATAATCTTCTCCAGCTCCTCGCCGTCCATCTGCCCGTGAGCAACTACAGTCTTTACCTCGGGACAAATTTTAGTTATCTGGTTCTGAACCTCGTAGATGTTCTGTATGCGGTTGTGGACGAAGAAAACCTGTCCGTTGCGTCCCACCTCGTAGTAGATGGCATCGCGGATAACATCGTTGTTGAAAGCGTGAAGTTCGGTTGCAATCGGCTGGCGGTTGGGCGGAGGCGTTGTTATCACCGACAAGTCGCGGGCACCCATAAGCGAAAACTGCAAGGTTCGCGGAATTGGCGTGGCGGTAAGCGTGAGCGTGTCGATGTTGACCTTCATCTGCTTGATTTTCTCTTTCACCGAAACGCCGAACTTCTGTTCCTCATCGACAACCAGCAAGCCCAAATCCTTAAACTCCACCGACTTACCGACAAGTTTGTGCGTACCGATAATGATATCTATCTTGCCCGACTTTAGGTCGGCAAGCGTCTCGCGGATTTCCTTCGCCGATTTCAGGCGGCTGATATAGGAAACCGTCACTGGAAGATTTTTCAGTCGCTCCGAAAAAGTCTGGTAGTGCTGCAAAGCGAGAATCGTAGTCGGTACAAGCACAGCCACCTGTTTTCCATCGACCACTGCCTTGAAAGCCGCGCGGATAGCAAGTTCGGTCTTGCCAAAACCGACATCACCGCAGACAAGCCTATCCATAGGCACTTCCGATTCCATATCGGCCTTTATCAGCTCATTGGTCTTGCTCTGGTCTGGCGTATCCTCGTACATAAACGACGATTCCAGCTCGACTTGCATGTAGGAGTCGGGCGAAAATGCAAAGCCTTTCTGCTCGCGCCGTTTTGCATAAAGCAAAATCAAGTCGCGTGCTATATCCTTGATATTCTTCTTGGTACGCTCCTTCAGTCGTTTCCAATGCCCCGAGCCAAGACGATGAATCACAGGCGGTTCGCCATCCTTGTCGCGGTACTTTGAAATTCGGTGCAGCGAGTGAATGTTCACATAGAGCAAGTCGTTTTCGCCGTATGCCAGCGTGACAACCTCCTGCATTCGCCCATTGTGATTGATTTTCTGCAAGCCCACAAAGCGACCGATGCCGTTGTCAACATGAACAATGTAGTCTCCCGGATGCAACTCCTTAATTTCCTGCAAGGTAAGTGCATTTGCCTTTGAAATGCTCTTGGTGGAATATCGGTGGTAACGCTCGAAAATCTGATGGTCGGTATATACGCAGGTGCGGGTGTCGTTATCAACAAAACCCTCGTGCAGCGAAGCATTCACGCCAACGAAGTCGGGATTTTCGCCCTTGTCGGCAAAAATGTCGCGCAGACGCTGCAACTGCTTGTCGTTGTTACTGAAGATATAGGTCGTGAAGCCGTTTTCTGAATTTTGCTTTAGGTTGGAAATAAGCAGGTCGAACTGCTTGCTGAAAGCAGGTTGCGGCTCGGTGGAAAAATGAATCTCGTCGGTAGCCTCAAAAAACGACCGCGACGACATCTCCACGATGGCACGCGCATTTGCCTCGGCTAAAAACTGCTCCTTGCCGATAAGATTCGACTGCGGATTTATTATATAGGTATCCTCGTCGAGGATTTCTTTTTCCGAAATTTCAATGTAGCGAGTCTCGGCAAGCTTGTAATTCTTTTCTATACTGTCGATTACATAGTCGGGAGAATCCACCCAGAGCACAAAATCGCGATTTATAAATTCGAAAATCGAAATTCTGTCCTCCACGGTCTGCTTGTCGTAGATGTTGGGAATGATACGCACTTTGCGCAGTTTTTCGGTAGAGCCTTGTGTTTCGGGGTCGAACTCGCGGATTTTCTCAACCTTGTCGTCGTCGAAATCGATACGGTATGGTTTTTCGGCACCATACGAGAACACATCGATAAGGCTTCCGCGCACGGCAAAACTGCCCGGTTCGAACACAAAGTCGTCGCGACTGAAATTCCAGTCGTTGAGCACATCGATAAGTTTTTCCATAGACAGCTCGTCGCCGACAGCCACATTGAAGGTATTGCGAGTAAGTTCGCGTGTGCGAATCACCTTTTCCATCACAGCCTCGGGGTAGGTGACAATGACGAATCCCTTGCGCGTAGCATTAAGGCGCGACAGCACCTCGGTCTGCATCACGATGTTCGACTTGTTTTCCTTCATGTACTCTATGGAACGCTTGAAGGCACTTGGGTAGAACATCACCGATTCTTTGCCAAGAATACCAACAAGGTCGTCGTACGAGTACGAAGCGCTTTCCTTGTCGGGAAGCACAAGGCAGAAGGTTGTGCCCATATCGGCAAACGCAGCCGCCACGGCAAACGACTTTGCCGAACCAGCGAGACCGCTAAGCTGTACCTTTGCCTGCCCGCCGTTTGCCAGCAGGCTTGTCAGCTTGTCGAAGTTGGAGTTTTGCGATATGCGTGAGAGGAGAGTGTTCATTATTAATTACTTATAATTTGTCGGTTGTAACCGACGAATGTTTCTATTCCCCCTTCCTTTTCAGCTCTTCAATCTGCTTCTCCAGCATTTCGATCTTCTTTGCCATATCGTCGAGTTGTTTGAAGCGCACATACAGACGCTGATATTTGTGGGCATCCATTGCGGGCGCACCCATAAGGACTGCATTTTCTTCCTTTACCGTGCCGGCTATTCCGGTCTTGGCTTGCATCTTGGTGCGGTTGGCAATATTGGAGTGCGGACCAATTCCCACCTGACCGCCGAACATACAGTTTTCACCAATCTTTGCCGAACCAGCGATTCCACCTTGTGCAGCCATAACGGTATTCTTGCCAATCTCAACATTGTGAGCCACATGGTTGTGGTCGTCGAGCTTTACGCCACGGCGGATTATGGTGGAACCAGCAATTGCACGGTCGATGGTAACAAGCGCACCAAGTTCCACATTGTCCTCGATGACGACATTGCCAATCTGCTCGATTTTCTCGAACTCGCCATCTGGATTCGGAGCAAAGCCAAATCCATCGGCACCGATGACAGCGTTGGAATGTATAATGCAATTCTTTCCGATTTCGCAATCGTAGTAAATCTTCACGCCCGGATACAATATGGTGTTGTCGCCGATTTTCACATTCTTGCCCACATAGCAGAGCGGATGCACCTGCACATTGTTGCCTAGAACGGCATTTTTGTCGATGTAGGCGAATCCGCCTATGTAGCAACCTTTGCCGACTTTTGCCGTGCGATGAACCTTGCTGCGCATCTCGCGACCTTTGGGAGTATACTTTACGGCATAGATGTGGAGCAAATCGGCAACCGACTTGTAGGCATCGGGCACGCGAATCAAGGTAGCGGAAATATTTCCATGAGGCTCAAAGCTATTGTTTACAATCACAGCCGAAGCCTTGCTTGTATATATGTATTGCTCATACTTGGGGTTTGCTAAAAACGAAATAGCTCCCGGTTCTCCGTACTCGATTCTTGCGAATTTCGAAATCATAACCGAACCGTCGCCTTCTACTTTGCCGCCTAGCATATCGGCAATTTCCTTTGCTGAATATTCCATTGTTTCAACAGTTACAATATAAGAATGGCAAAGTTAGCAAAAAATATCGGGGTGGCAATAATTTTGTTCGGTCCGCAATTATTGTATGTAATTAATCCGTTTTTTCTTTCCTCAAACTCTGCAATCCATTCCCTAACCTTATTCTGCAACAGGTTCTTATCTGGCAAATACAACTGATATAACAGACCAGTCTTTTTCTTTCGTTTACGGCAGTAATTCCACGATGTCTAGTGGGATATCTTATCAAACAAAAGTACCGCTCGATTTTCTATTGCTTTTGTTTCATCCATATCTATAACTCTTTCGGTTTTGCCGTTTGTCAGTAATTATTTATCGGATTGGTATTTATATCGGAAAGATAAGCTTTGCAACCATTGTTCTTCGCGATTATGTCATAAAAAATTTCTTTTGTGAATTGTTCGCTTTCGTAATGCCCGATGTCGAGCAAAAGAATTTTCCCTTCCGCCAAGAACCAGTCGTGATATTTTATGTCGGCTGTAATGTAAGCATCTGCATTCGAGGCTATTGCTGTGCGAATATACGATGCTCCGCTTCCTCCGCATACTGCTACGCGACGGATTTTTCTGCCAGTCTTCGCGCTATGACGAATGTTGCCAACCTTGAATGTCTGCTTTACGGTTTCAAGCAACTCGTCCTCGGTCATTTCCTCTGCTAGCTCGCCAATCGCACCAAGTCCGACCTGGTCCCACTGGTTTTCAATCTGATATATATCGAATGCAGGTTCTTCGTACGGGTGAACATTGAGCATTACCGAAACAACTTTCGCTTGCAAGTACGACGGACAAATTACCTCAATTTTTACCTCGGCTTCGTGATGCTGTTTGCCGATTTCACCCACAAACGGATTGCAATTCTCGCCAGCGCGGAAAGTGCCAGTGCCGTTCACATTGAAACTGCATTCGTCGTAGTCGCCGATTGTTCCTGCTCCAGCCGAAAACATTGCCTTGCGAACCTGCTCGGCGTGGGATTCGGGTACATAAACGGCAATCTTGCGAAGCAAATGCTTTTCCGCATCAATCACAGTGCAATTTTTCAGTCCAAGCTTTTCGCACATCTTCATGCTCACGCCGTTATGCGCCTTGTCGAAGTTGGTATGTCCGCAATAGATTGAAATGTTGTTTTGCAAAGCCTTGATAATTGACTTTTCCACATTGTTGCTTCCCGTAATACGCTTTATGTTCGGAAAAATCAGCGGATGGTGCGAAACTATCATATTGCAACCCTTGGCAATCGCCTCATCAACCACTTCGGGGACAACATCTACGCAAATAAGCACGCCGGCTATTTCCGCATCGGGGAAACCGACATTAAGCCCTGCATTGTCGTAGCTTTCCTGCAGGCACGACGGAGCAAAACGCTCAAGTTCGGATACTAATTCTTTTACTTTCATTACCTTTGTCTTACAGGCTTACAGGCTCACAGACTAAAAAAAACTAAAAGGTCCAAAGGCAATCGACTGCTAGACCGTCAGCCTGTCAGCCTGCTGGCCCTTTTACATCTCGTTCTTTATTCCCACAAGCATTTCCTTTATTCCTTCGAGCCGGCTTACGATTTCCATATTGGCTTCCACATCGGTGCGGTTCTTCGAGAGGCGTTTGCTGGCGCCGTCGAGAGTCATTCCACAGTCCTTCACCAAGTATTTTATCTGCTTCAGCACTTCGATGTCCTTTATTGTGAACTGGCGGTTGCCTTTTGCTGTACGCTGCGGCTTTATGAAAGCCTCGAATTCCTTTTCCCAGAAACGGATGTTCGATTCGGCAATGTCAAGATATGATGCCACTTCGCTAATCGAGTAGTAGAGCTTATTGGGGTTAAATTCGTTTGTTTTTTCCTTTGCCATAGTATGTTGCAATTTATGTTGCAAAAATATGCTTTTTTCGGGAAATCACAATCGGGTTGCCAAATGTTCAAGCAAATTTATTGGACGGGAGTGTTGTAAATCTTTTCGGTAAATAAACTCTCTATTCACCGAAAATTTTTCGGCGAATAATATCGCTAATCGCCGAAAATGCTTGTAAAGAAAAAAGGCCACATCGTTTCAGATGCGTTTTGATGGGGAACATTTGAGCAAGGCACTGACCTTGTTAAACTCTTGAAAATTAAATATTTATTACGCCCATTACCTTTCCAAAATCCTCTTTTGCCAGCCTACGGCCATTGTATGTAAGCGTATCGGCAAGGCGGATGGAATGTTTTTTCAGTCCGTTGCTGAAATACAGGTAGATGTTGAGGTATTCTTTTAGGAAGGTATCAATGTTTTCGGCAGTAACCGTGATTTTCGCCTCGATGATGGTGGAAATTTCCTGCTGGAAAATCGGATAGTTGCCGCGCTGACCGAAAACGCTGTAAATGCCCTCGTGGCGGACGAACGCCGACTTCAGCGGCTGGTTGGTCTCCTCGAACAAAGCCGACGGGAAAGCAATTTCGACCTTGTAGTCCTTCTCCACTATGTTGCCTGCATTGCGAATCATAAACTTGGGATAGAAGTTCATCGACGAGAACTTTCCTCCCGACAAGGTCGGAATGCCGTTTATGTTTGTCACGCCAAGAAACTCCAGATTGCAGGTGCTAATCTTCATATAGGCCGTGCGGACTTCCGACTCGTTCATTACCAGGCATTTGCCTTTGTTCCAGCGGTAGAACTTGCTGTCGGTGAACTGGTGCGGTGCATTATTGTTGGCAGGGATGTGTATGTGGATTATCTTGCCGTCGGAATCGGGAATCGTGCATATTTTTACCGAAAGGTCGTCAACGGGCTTATCGATTTGCGACTGAATCTCGTGGAAAATCCACTCCTCGCCCTTGTCGAAGCCCTTCACCGGCTCGAAAGCCTCGGCACGCGAACGTTTCTGCGCTATTCCGAAAATAAGTTCTCCTCCATCGCTATTCGCAATCGCAGAAACCATCTTCGCCAACTTTGCCGACGAAGCCTGTACAGCGTTCCACTGCGCACCGCCGACAAACCACAACGAATCGTGGCAATGAACCTTGTCGGCAACCAGATTGCGGTAGTAGTCAATATTGTAAGTCCCTTCGATTTGCATGGCTACATGTCGAAACTTGAGATGAACTCGTCGTTGATGAAATTGTCGTAACTGCAGCAAACATGTGTTGCAAAGCTGATTGCGCAATAGATGACCTTACGCCATACTTCGAGCGACATATTTTCGAGGTCGGATGCGTAAACATTCTGCTTGATAAGTCCGTATATAAGTCCCGCATTGAAGCTGTCGCCTGCGCCAACGGTAGAAACTGGGGTTATGCGCGGCACATCGAACACCTTGTGGAAGTCGGGAGTGAAAAGGTTCACGCCGTACTTGTTGGCGGTATAGATGAAATTGTGGCAGCCGTATTGCTTTACAATCTCGTTGGTGTCGAGGGCTGAATTTGACTCGAAGATAAGCTGGAAATCCTCGTTGGAGCCTTTCGTGATGTCGGCGATTTCAAGGTTTTCCTTGATTAGCGGCAAGGCGCGTTCGCGGTCTTTAAGGTGCGAAGGACGGAAATTCGGGTCGTAGATTAGGATAGCGCCAGCCTCCTTTGCCTGACGCAGACAAGCCATAAGGTCGTCGCGGACTTCGGCCTTTATCGAGGTGAACGAACCGAAAAGCACAATGTCGTCACGCTTCACTTCGGGGAAGGTTATCTTGATTTCGCCGTTCACACGAATCTTGTAGAAACTATAAGCCGGTTCGCGCGTATCGTACAGGAAAGCGAGAGCAACACGCGACTTTGCATCGTTGTACAAGGTCAGGTACTTGGTCGAGACATTGTTGTCCGACAGGAAGTCGGCGATAATGTTACCTATAGCATCGTTGGCCTGGTCGCCTACGACATAAACCTTTTCGCCCATACGCCCTAGCGACACTGAAGTGTTGAGGACTGTGCCTCCCGGACACGATTCCACAGCCTTACCGTTACGGAAAATGATGTCGTAAACGGTTTCGCCAATACAATATATCTTTCGCATACAGCCTAAATTTGTGTGGGCAAAGATAAGAAAAGTTTATGTTTGAGAATATTGTTGAGACGCAAAATTTTGCAGCTATATAAATGCAGGATTCTGTTGAAACGTGAAATTTTTATTCCATTCCGTTATAAATTCTTTCTATTAGCGGTCTAAGAGCAACGATATCTTCATCAATAGTTTGCCACAATTGAACAGGGCGAATTTTATAGTATCCATGAACAAGCACATGCCGCATTGCTTCAATCACATCCCACTCTACTTCGCTATGCGCCTCCTTCAGTTCCGTAGAAAGCATATACACGGCTTCTCCTATTATTTCAACATGCTTTACAAATCCAAAATATCTAATCGGGTCTGCCTCAATTTCTTCATGAGAACACAAATCCTTATTAGTCAATAAAATATCGCAAGTATCAAGGATGTGTTTCAACCTTTCCTTGTCCCTAATTTGTTCTCTCATATATCAGTATCTTATCTTGATTTGCACTTCCTTCTGCAAACGGCATTAGGCAACCGTCCTCAACCAAATCTACATTACGTTTTATGCTTTTTTCTATATCACGCTTTATCCTACAAATAGTCATTAGTGAAATATGGTCACTATCAATATATTGAACAAGCAAATCGACATCACTGTCAGGCAATTCCTCACCCCTTGAACATGATCCGAACAACCATGCCCGCGCAATTGCATCCTGCTTGGAAAGGCTTTCTCGAAGCAATGGCAACATTTGTTTTGTCCGCTGAGTCAACATAATCAATATATTTTCTGCAAAAATAACAAAAAATAAATCACACACCAAAAATTCAACAATTTAAAAGTTTTAGGGCTAACAGGCTCAAAGCCTTTTTGCCTAATGTTGTTGTCGAACCAAGGTGTAAAAATCCCTCACCCAGCACAATAATTAAGGCACAAAGTTTGTTATATATCACACCAAAATAAAAAAGGTATGAAAAGATTAGCATACATTTTCGCCTCGGTGGCTACCGCATTGGTATTCACCTTGTTGTTCTTTGAAAAAAGCATAGGTCTCAACCTTGTAATCCTCGAATGGATAACTATTCCAATAATGCTGATTATCAACAGGCCGTTCAAGTTCAACAAACTTGTGGTCACGGCTCTGGCTGTGCTTCTGACAACATCGCTTGCAGTGCTGTACTCGCATTCGGGCTGGACGATTTTTGTCAACATACTTATGTTTTTCACCTGCAACAGCATAATAGTGTTCAAGGAATACCGCAGTTATATGTATGCCACTTTTGAATCGTTCCGCAATGCTGCGCTCTCGTTCGTTCCGCAGATGCACAGGAAACACGAGGACGGCGAACCAAAGATGAAGAAAAGCAAGATTTTCTGGCTCACGGTGCTGGCTTTCGTAATCACCTTGGCATTTATAATCCTATATTCGCTCGGAAGCTCAAAGTTCGGAGACATGGTAAGCGACATAATCCAGTCACTCAACTTCGAATTTATTTTGCTCTTCCTGCTCGGACTTGTATTTGCAAATTATGCATTCCGCAAGAAGACCGAAAAACTCATGACCTACGAATCGGGACTTGACGAAATACTGGTACATAAGCGCAAAAGAAGATTCCTGCGCGGACTTTCGCAGACACTCAAGAACCGCAACTTTTTCGGCGTGATGCTGCTCGGAATGCTCAACATAGTGCTTTTGTTCTTCAACATAAGCGACATACGCTATGTGTGGTTCTACTCGTGGGACGGCTCGTTCCTGAAAGAGTTCGTTCATGAAGGCACTTGGATTCTTTCGTTCGCAATACTCATCTCGCAGATGATTGCCCTGCTACTGTTCCGCGAAAACCTCAACTTCTACAGCAAAAACAAGTTGCTGAAAATTCTCACAATGGTTTGGCTTGCACAGAACTGCTTCATGACCTTGTCGGTAGGAATAAGGAACTTCTGGTATGTAAAATACTTTGGACTGGCATTTGGACGAATTACTGTGTTTTTCTTCCTTGTGCTTGTATTGGTCGGTCTGATTTCGATAATGATAAAGGTGGCAAAGCACAAGAGCATGTACTACCTGTTCAAGGTCAACAGCTACGCATTTTTTGTTGTGATTTCGCTTTCGGCTCTTGTAAACTGGAGCGTAGTGATTGCCCAGTACAACTTTGCACATAGCGACAGCGCTTTCATCGAATATTCGTTTATGGCGCAACTGGGCGACCCGGCATTGCCATATTTGACCAAGACACACGAGGAACTTGAACTCATCGACCAGCAGCAGCAACGAGCTATGAAGTTCGATACTCATCTGGATTATTTCATAACATCAAGTAAGTACGAAATTCTCCTCAAGGTGAAAATAAGGGATTTCAAGAAAAGGTACGAAAACCAGGACTTTCTCGAATGGAACCTTGCCGACGAATGGGCATATCGTGAACTGAAAAAAAGCGGATTTGCCGACGATACCGAGTTTGATGCGGAGTGGTCCGACCTGATAAGGTAGGGTTAGGGGCTAAAGCCGTTTCTCGCTGACGCTGTTTCTATGTTTCATGGGCTAAGCCCGTTTCTATGGCTTCGCCGTTTGAAAGTTTAAGTGCCTGAAGGCGTTTAACTTCGTTGAGGGCTTCGCCGTTCTATGGCTGCGCCGTTTCAATGGCTAACGCCGTTTATAGGTTTGAAGTTGTTTGAAATTGGCTTTCAGTCTTTCTGCCTTTTCGCCTTTCTTTCCCCATCTGCGGCACGAGAATCCTATTCCGCTTTCGATAAATTGCGCCTTGAAGCCATTCGCTTTCAGCGACAGGTTTATGAACATATAATCCGTAAGGTAGTAGCGTGCTCCGACACGGAAATAAAAGCGTTTGTATGTCCATACCTTGTTGTAGAAATGGAATCCATAATATGTAATTAATTCGAAGCGGCGGTAAACAAGCTGGTGACCTATGCTAATGCCGAGCTTAAGTATGTCGGAAAACTTGTCGTATAGCAGGAATAGCCCCCTTTCGTCGTCGAAGTAGTAATACTTGTTGTTTTCGTTGTAGAACATGTCGAACGAAGCGCCAACTTTTCCAAGCTTGCAGTACTGGTATGTGTATCCCGTCGCCACTGTGCTGCATATAAATCCGCCGCCGCGACCTTCGTATCCTACCGAATATTCGTCGGCTGTTGAACATGTACCCATAATCCACGCTTCGTGAGGCGAAACTTCATCCTGATAGTCTTTGAGTTCCCGCGTAAAATCCTTGGTGCAAATATCCTTTGACAATGCTAACGACACGAACAGGCAGTTTAGCCCTAGGTTTGGTTTTTTTACTGCTCCATTTGAGTAATGCTGGAATCCTGGCGAGAGTTTCAGTTCGAAGTCGGAAGGCAGTTTGAATACTACATTGAAGCTAAGGTTGAAGTAGAAGCACAAGTTGGTGCATACGGCTATGTTCTGCGGATTCGTTTCCCTGTCGAATTTGCGGGTTAGGTAGGCAAGTCCTGCATTGACACGCAGACCAAGGTCGAACCATTGCTTGTCTAAAAAGGAAAAGTCGAGGAACGAATATGCTGCGAAAGCAGAACCAATCACTTTGTGGTTGCCAAAGTAATTGTAGTTTAGTCCAAAACCATGCTTTGGAAAATGGTATTTCAAGTCGTAGTAATTGTCGGAACGTGTCGAGAAATAATAGTTCATTTCTCCGGCATAAAGAGGTTGTGCCAATGCGTCCATTCCACTGCGGTGGGGAACAATGCGTCCGCCGTAAAGTTTGAGTTCGAGGCTATGCGTCCTTTGTGCAGACATACAGCAGTACATCGACAGCAATAGAAGAATGATAGCAAGCCTTTTCATTTAGAAGCGGTTAAATAAACAATAACTGCTATGATTGCAAAGATGATGTTGGGCACCCACACGGCCAGCATTGCGCTTAGCAGACCGCTTAATGCAAATGTTGTGGAAAATCTTTGGAATAAGATGTAAGAGAAGCTCAGCAACATTCCCAGTGCAATGTTCACTCCAAGTCCGCCTCTGCGTTTTTTCACCGAAAGGGAGAATCCTATTATGGTCAATATGAATGTGGAAAAAGGTGTTGACATACGGTTGTACAACTCTATTTCGCTAGATACTACAGCCGATGTCCCAGATAACTTCTGTTCTGCAATAAATTCTCGTAGTTCCTTGGCATTCAGTGCTTCTACCGATGATGTCTTCTTGAAGAAATCTTCGGGAGTGATGCGTATGACGGTATCTTTCTGCGCACCGGTTTCAATGGTTTCTTCTCCGTTGTTGAAAGTCCTTATGCAATAGTCCTTTGCCTTCCAAATCTGGCGTGCATCATCCCATTGTATCATGTCAGCGGTCATCTTCGATTTAAGTTCGACGCCATCAAATTTTTCGAGCGACATGCGAAGACCTACACCATGCTCCCTGTTGAAACTTTCAATATAAAAATACACGCCCGGCTCCAGTTGCCTATGTATGTTGAATGAACTTACCCTTTGTCCTCTAGTCACAAACTTTTCCTCGAAGGCCAGCCTTTCCTTGTTGCAATCGGGAATTACATAGTTGCCTAGAATAAATGAAAAAGCAGTAATCAGCAAACCGCCCACGAAATATGGACGCAACAATCGGAATCGGCTTATTCCGCTTGCGAACATGGCGATGAACTCCGACTTGCCCGCCATCTTGGATGTGAAGAAAATCACGGATATGAACACAAACAATGCACAGAACAGGTTCGCAAAGTTTGGAATGAAATTCAGGTAGTACTTGAATATGATGTCGGTAACTGTTGCTCCTCGGGAGATGAAATTATCAATTTTCTCGGAAATGTCGAACACTACGGCTACGCATACAATGAGGAAAAGGGCAAGGAAGAACGTGCCCATAAATTTCCGCAGAATATACCAGTCAAGTTTTTTCAACTATAGTCTCCTTCCCAATTTTTCTACCATCATGTTTTTCCATTCCGAGAATGTTCCGTCGGCAATGTGCTGACGGGCCAAGTCAACCAAATGTAGATAGAATCCGAGGTTGTGAATGCTTGCAATCTGAGCAGCCAGCATTTCGCCTGCAATGACCAGATGACGCAGGTAAGCCTTCGAGTAGAACGAATCAACGATTGTTGTTCCGTTTTCGTCAAGAGGTGAGAAGTCGTCCTTCCATTTCTCGTTGCGCATGTTCATCGTACCTTCCATAGTGAAAAGCATGCCGTTGCGGGCATTGCGGGTTGGCATTACGCAGTCGAACATATCAATTCCGCGTGCTATTCCTTCAAGAATGTTTATTGGAGTGCCAACGCCCATAAGGTAGCGGGGCTTGTCCTGCGGAAGATGCTCGTTTACGATTTCAATCATATCGTACATCTGCTGTGTAGGTTCGCCTACCGACAAACCGCCAATCGCATTTCCTTCGGCGCCGATGTCGGCAACGTATTTAGCCGATTCAACGCGCAAATCCTCGTATGTAGAGCCTTGCACTATCGGGAAAAATGCCTGACGGTAGCCGTACAAGCCTTCTGTCTCGTTGAAGTGCTTCCATCCGCGCGAAAGCCACGAGTTGGTGAGTTTCAGCGACTTGGCGGCATATTTATATTCACATGGATATGGTGTGCATTCGTCGAAAGCCATCATTATGTCGGCTCCGATGTTACGCTGTATGTCAACCACGCGCTCGGGTGTAAAAATGTGCTTTGAACCATCGATATGGCTGCGGAAGATGGCTCCGTCGGCTGTAAGTTTGCGGCAGTCGGCCATCGAAAACACCTGAAAACCACCGCTGTCGGTAAGAATAGGCCTGTCCCAGCCGTTGAACTTGTGCAGACCGCCAGCCTTGTTTATGATTTCAATTCCGGGACGAAGGTAGAGGTGATATGTGTTCCCGAGTATTATTTGCGCATTGATTTCGTTCTTAATCTCGTAAGTATGAACACCTTTTACTGTTCCACAAGTGCCTACGGGCATAAAAATCGGTGTCTGTATGTCGCCATGGTCGGTTGTAATAACACCGCGACGGGCGTTGGTCTTGTCGTCCTTATGTAAGATTGTAAAATTCATAGCGCAAAGATAAGAAATTTAACAATTCAAAAATAGTAGAATCGCGCCATGGCTCGATTCTACTATTTTTGAAGAATTTCAATCGCCTTGTCCATATATGGGTCGTCTTCGAGGAGAATTGCGTTTGCAATGTTGTAGTCGAGGACATAGCCGGCAATCTGGAAACGGAGAATCTTGTTGAGATATTTGCGCGACTGAGTGAGGTCGGCTTGTGAATATTGAATGCTGTCGTGGCTAAGCCTTGCAAGGAACTTGTTGAACATTCCGTCGTTTTCGAGGAAGGAGTCAAGTTTTTTCTTCGAGTCCACCTGTTCCATTTTCTTCCTGTTGGCATCGCAGTATTCTACGCAGAAATCAGCGATGATATTTTTACGACTTATAGCGAGAAGCATATTTGAAACGTAGCTGGTATCGTGTTCCACGGTAATGTCGGGCATTAGTCCGTCGCCTTCATAGACTTTGCGTTTCTGGTTGAGCGTGTAGAAAACCTTGGAACTATCGACCGTCTGCTTGTTTCTGCCGTAGTTTGCATAATATTGTTCAAGGTAGGAAATATAACCGTCCTTGTAACTGCGCTGTATGCACCTTCCCGATGGCAGGTAGTAGCGCGAAACCGTAAGTCGTAGCGAAGAACCGTCTGATAGGTTGAACATCCTCTGTACCAAACCTTTGCCAAATGTAACATTGCCAATCACAGTTCCTTTGTCGTAGTCCTGGATTACGCCTGCTGTAATTTCTGATGCCGAAGCCGAATTTTCGTCAACCAGCACAGCCAGAGGATAGTTGGCAAACTTGCCGTTGCGCCCCGACGAATACACTTCTTCGCGTCTTGAGTTTGCACCTTCTGTATAGACAAGTAACTGTTTGTCGGTAAAGAAGTTGTCGAGGATTTCCTGGGCTGCGTGCATAAATCCGCCGCTGTTGTCGCGAAGGTCGATGACAAGAGAGTTTACCTTCATTATTTTCAGCATATTCAGTGCGTCTTCAAATTGTTGGGCGGTATTGCCGTTGAACGATGTAACCTTTATGTAGCCGATGTCGCCAACTTTTGAATAATAGACGCTTTCCACCTCGACAGGAGCACGGCGGATTTCGAAATTCATTGCAACGCCGTCGCGCAGAATGCCAATTTTTACCTTTTTACCCTCTTCACCGAGAATGCGTCCGCGTACACTGTCGTTGCTTATGCCGATGCCCGAAATGGGTTTGTCATCAACATTGATAATCTTGTCGCCAGCCATAAGTCCAGCCTTTTCCGATGCTCCACCAGGGATTATGTTGGTAATCAGTACGGTATCGTGTAAGACATAGAATCGTATTCCTATTCCGACAAAGTTTCCCGTAAGTTCCGATTCCACTTCCAAGGTTTCCTTTGCTGTCATATACGACGAATGCGGGTCGAGGTTGTGGAGAAAGTCGGAAATCATCACGTCCTCGATGCTGTCGGGACTTAGTTCATCGACATAATACATGTCGATGAGTTTCATCACGTCGTCAATCTTGCTTTCCGAGTTGACAAATGATGGCGAATCTGTCCATACAAGCCGAGCGATAAACATTCCGACCACAACCGACAAGGCAATCAGCATCGGCACAAGTATTGCGACCTTTGTATTCTTATATTTCATCGTCCTTAAAGTTTTCGACTTTAATATTAGCACGTTTCAGCAGTTCTATACCCTCCGACTTGCGGTATTCCTCGGAATAAACCACGCGCTCTATTCCCGACTGTATTATAAGTTTTGCACATTCGATGCATGGCGAAGTAGTTATGTAGAGGGTAGCGCCTTCGCTACTATTGCCCGACTTTGCCACTTTGGTTATTGCATTGGCTTCTGCGTGAAGTACGTATGGTTTTGTGACATCGTTTTCGTCCTCGCACTGGTTCTCGAATCCTGCAGGAGTGCCGTTGAACCCGTCAGAGATTATCATCTTGTCCTTTACGAGCAAAGCACCAACCTGACGGCGCTTGCAGTAAGAGTTTTTTGCCCATATTGCAGCCATTTCAAGGTAGTGCTTGTCGAACTTACGCTGTCTTTCTTCTTTCTGATTGTCCATATTGTGTTAAAAATTAATTCGTTAAAAAGGAGGATTTTCGTTGTTGTCATTTGAAAATCCTGAAAGTGGAGCCGTTTCGAAACTATTGTCGCCAATAAAACCACTGCTATTGTCAGCAAAAGCATTGTCGGAGGCGAAGTCGCGGTTGTTCATCTTTGAACCTACTGTCTGGAATGTATCTGAGGATGGTAGCAGTTCGCTTATTCCTTCGTTCCAATCCTGGAATTTTGCCAGTTCCTTCACGAATTTCAGTCTAACGTCATCTACTGCGCCGTTACGGTGCTTAGCGACAATTATAGTGGCAAGGCCTCTTGTCGGAATACCGTCCTCGTCTTCCTTGATGCCGTAGTATTCGGGACGGTGTATGAATGCCACAATATCGGCATCCTGCTCGATTGCTCCCGATTCGCGGAGGTCGGAAAGTTGCGGGCGTTTGTCGTTGCTTCTTGTTTCGACGCTACGGTTGAGCTGCGACAAGGCTATTATTGGTACGTTCAGTTCCTTTGCTATTGCCTTGAGCGACCTTGAGATGTTACTAACCTCCTGTTCGCGGCTTCCCTTGCTGTCAACTCCCGATGTCATAAGCTGGAGGTAGTCAATAATAATAATGCCCAGACCTTCCTTGCTTCGGGCTTGGCGGCGGCATTTTGCGCGGAGTTCGAATACCGATATTGCTGGAGTGTCGTCGATATAAAGCGGGGCGGAACCAAGTCTGTGAAGCCTTGATTCGAAGCACTGCCATTCATCTTCGGTAAGGTCGCCGTTACGTATTTTTTCTCCGGATATTTCTATTTCTGCGGCGATAAGTCGGTTTACAAGTTGCAGCGATGACATTTCGAGCGAGAAGAAGACAACCGGCTTCTGGTATTCGACGGCCATGTTCCTTGCCATCGACAGCACAAATGCCGTCTTACCCATAGAAGGACGTGCTGCCACTATTATAAGGTCTGACGGCTGCCATCCCGAAGTAAGCCTGTCGAGGTCGGTGAACCCCGATGGTACTCCACGGTACGAACCCTTGCTTTCTGCGGCTTTTTCTATGCTCTTCTTTGCCGCTTCCATCACGTCGCCAATCTTTACCAGTTCCTTCTTTACCATGCCTTCCGAAATCTTGAATATTTCGCTTTCGGCAAATGATATAAGTTCGTCAACATCCTTGGTTTCGTCGTACGAAAGCTTCTGTATTTCTGTCGAGGCCTTTATGAGCTCGCGCTGGATGTACTTCTGCTGTACGATTCTGGCGTGGTATTCGAGGTGAGCCGCCGTGCCGATGAGTTCGGTAAGTTCGATAAGGTAGGGAAGTCCGCCAACTTCCTCAAGTTGGTTCTTTGAACTCAGTTCTTCCGAAACAGTTATGGTGTCGATTGGCTTTTCTGCCTGCATCAGGCTACGCATTGCCGCGTAAATGGTCTGGTGGGCAGGAATATAGAAGCTGTGCGGTTGTATGATGTTTGTAATGTCGTAGATTGCGCTCGACTGTATGAGTATTGCTCCGAGAACCGCTTTTTCAAGTTCGGGGGACTGGGGTGGAACCTTGCCTAAAAGGGTGTTGAGTTCCTCGAGGACATCGTTTGATGACCGTTTCTTAGTTTTTTTCGTTGTTTCTTTTTCCTGTGCCATAACATTTTATTTTTGGGAATGCAAAATTACTATTTTTAGTGCATTCAGGTTTTCCATTTTATCAACGGAAACAGATTTTTCGTCTATATTATTAACAAAATTATAGGCAACAGGTTGGCATTGTGACTTTTGCGATGTTTATTTAAGTCGGCTACTTTTTTGCCACGATTTTCTTTGCAATTTCCTCTATTACCTTTGGATAGTATTCATATTCAAGTTTATGCACTTTGTTTGCAATGTCGTCGGGCGAATCGGTAGGCTCTACTGCTACCTTTGCCTGGAATACGGTGTTTCCCTTGTCGTAGTTGCCGTCGATGAGGTGGATTGTTATGCCGGTTTCGTTTTCTCCGCTTTGCTTCACGGCTTCGTGTACGTGCATTCCGTACATTCCTTTTCCGCCGAACTTAGGCAGCAGGGCGGGGTGTATGTTGACTATGCGACCTGGATATTTATTAATAAGGTATTCGGGAACCAGCCAGAGAAATCCGGCGAGGACTATGAAGTCGATGTCGTGTTTGCCGAGGTATTCCATTATCTTTTTGCCGTCGTTGAACTCGTCACGGTTGAAGGTCATCGAGTCGAGGTTTAGTCGTTTTGCACGCTCAAGTACGAAGGCATCGGGCTTGTTGCACAGCACGCAGACGGGTTTTGCGGTGGTTTTGCCGTTGAAGTAATTTGCGATGTTTTCGACGTTAGTTCCTGAACCAGAAGCAAATAGGGCTATTCTTATTGTTTTGTCCATAGTCATGTCCTTTATGTTTGATTATCAATGCAAAGTACGGCAAAAAAAATGTCATGGGCAAAAAGAATCAAAAAAAGTTTGACTATCTGAAATGATTTTTGTTATTTTGCGGCGATTTTTTTTTAATGTATTTTTATTAACTAAAATTAAGAAATTATGTCAGACATTGCATCTAGAGTTAAAAGTATTATAGTAGAAAAATTAGGTGTTGACGAAGCAGAAGTTACACCAGAAGCAAGTTTCATTCAGGATTTGGGTGCTGATTCATTGGATACTGTAGAGTTGACAATGGAATTTGAAAAGGAGTTCGGTGTTGAAATTCCTGACACAGAGGCAGAAAATCTTACTACAGTAGGAGCTGCAATTGCCTACATAGAAGCACACATGAAATAATTCTATGGAGCTTAAGAGGGTTGTCGTAACTGGTATGGGCGCAATATCGCCCGTAGGGCTGACTTGTGCTGAAACATGGAAAAATGTTCGGGACGGGGTTAGTGGCTCTGCCCTTATTGACACCTACGACACCTCTTCTTCTAAAACAAAATTTGCCTGCACTGTAAAGAATTATTCTCCTGAACTGTATTTCGACAGGAAGGAGCTCCGCAAGCTCGACAAGTTCAGCCAGTTTGCTATTATTGCTTCCGATGAAGCTATAAAAGACTGCGGAGTAGATTTCGACAAGGTTGACAGGACTAGGGTAGGAGTTGTCTGGGCATCGGGAATCGGTGGCTCAAACACAATTTTTGGTGAAATCATAGACTACACAAGCAGTGCTGTATCTAGGTTTTCACCATTCTTCATCCCTAAGATAATATCTGATATAGCCGCTGGAACAATATCCATAAAATACGGATTGATGGGACCGAACTACAACACCGTTTCGGCTTGTGCATCGTCGGCGAATGCCATAATTGATGCCACTAACCTTATCCGTCTTGATATGGCCGACATGATTGTCATTGGCGGTTCCGAGGCTTCGATAAACGAAGTTGGTATGGAAGGTTTCCAGTCGATGCAGGCTATTTCGAAGAATAACGAGGAATATCAGACCGCTTCCCGTCCTTTCTGCGCTACCCGCGACGGTTTTGTGATGGGTGAGGGCGGTTGCTCGCTGGTGCTTGAGGAATACGAACATGCAGTAAACCGTGGCGCAAAAATCTATGCCGAAGTGGCTGGCGTTGGACTTTCTGCCGATGCATATCACATTACTGCTCCTCATCCAGATGGACTTGGCGGCATGATAGCGATGACCAATGCTCTGAAGAACGCAGGTATCGCACCCGAAAAGATTGACTACATAAATGCCCACGCCACATCAACACCAATAGGCGATGTGCCTGAAATCCTTGCTATTCAGAAAGTTTTTGGCGAACATGCCTATAAACTCAACATCAGTTCCACAAAGTCGGAAATAGGTCACCTGCTTGGTGCAGCCGGAGCAATCGAGTCGATGTTCTGCATACTTGCAATAAACGAAAGCATTGTTCCGCCGACAATAAACCACAAGCAGTTCGACGAG
The DNA here is from genome assembly GCA_902776565.1 of uncultured Bacteroidia bacterium. Classification (GTDB taxonomy): domain Bacteria; phylum Bacteroidota; class Bacteroidia; order Bacteroidales; family ML635J-15; genus Bact-19. The sequence continues at coordinate 98,378 of CACYQN010000003.1, read as the reverse complement.
AAGATTGACCGTAACTTGAATCTTACATTGCACAAGGCTCAGAAGCGAAATGTTGACTATGCAATGTCCAATGCCTTCGGTTTCAGCGGTCATAATACTTCCATCATCTTCAAAAAAATGGATAAGTAATGTTTCTATCCTTTCTTTTCAAGAAGAAAAATCCCAAGGACGAAAAACTAAAGAGACAGCTTGAAGAAATAATTGGCTTTAAGCCGAAGGATTTGCTGTACTATAAGATGGCTTTGCGCCATTCTTCGGCAAACAAGAAGCAGAAGGAAATACGTTACAATAACGAACGTCTTGAATTCCTTGGCGATTCGGTAATAAGCACTGTGGCGAGTGCAATGTTGTACGAAAAATACCCGAATGCTCCCGAAGGCATACTTTCGGTGCTTCGCTCGATGCTGGTAAGCAGGAAGAGCCTTAACCGTGTGGCTTCCGAGTTGGGATTAATTCGCCTGATGCAGTACAAGGAAGGCAAAAACAATGAAATAAAGAACATTACAGGCAACTCGTTCGAGGCTTTGGTCGGTGCAATATATTTCGACAAGGGCTATTCCGCCTGTGAAATCTTTGTAAATAAGATTTTCGACAAGTATTTTGATGTCGCCAACCTGATGAAGCACAACACCGACTACAAGTCGCGTCTGCTACAGTATTCGCAGAAGGAAAAGTTTGCCCTTGTGATTGACACCTTTGAAAGTATGGAGGCTTGCGAGAAACTATATCATTTCGAAACGGAAATTTGTATCGACGGCAAATTTGTGGCAACTGGCAAGGGCTGGACAAAGAAGGAAGCAGAACAGATGGCTTCGTTGTCGGCTCTGAAATATCTTGGAAGAGAATAATTGTAAAGTGTTGGTATTTAGAAGATTACTGAGGTTTGTGTGGCTTCGGATGAAGGCTTGTGCAAAAAAGTTTTTAGGATTAGCAAAATAAGTGCTAACTTTGTCACAATTTTTAAATTCATAGAATGAAGCAAAAGACAATAGCTGGCGCAGTAAGGTTAAGCGGAAAGGGGTTGCATTTCGGTAAGGAATCGACATTGACGGTGATGCCAGCAGAACCAAATACAGGATATTTGTTTGTCAGAACTGATTTGGATGGTTGTCCGCATATAAGGGCTATTGCCGATAATGTGAACGAAACATCAAGAGGAACGACTGTAACCGAAAATGGCGTTAGCGTAAGCACAATCGAACATTTGATGGCGGCAACATACGCTATGGGTATCGATAATGCCGAATTCCGTGTTGATGGTCCAGAGGTTCCAATCCTTGACGGAAGTTCCCGCTATTATGTAGAGGCTTTCTCGAAAGTTGGGACAAAGGAGCAGGATGCCGAGCTTAAAGTTTTGAATCTTGACGAACCTGTAAGTTTTACCAATGGAGATACCGAAATCACACTTTTGCCAGCAAACGATTATTCTGCTAAGGTAGTTGTAGATTACGGTAAGGCTATGCCGACACAGACTGCCGAACTTTCTCGTCTTGCCGACTTTCCGTCGGAAATTGCAAACTGCAGGACTTTCGTGTTCCTTAGCGAAATAGAGCCTTTGCTCAAGATGAACCTTATAAAGGGTGGTGACCTTGACAATGCCATCGTTGTGGTTGACAAGGTGTTGCCTCAGAGTGAGTACGACCGTATTGCAGCATTGTGCGGAAAGGAAAGCATAAAGGTACAGGAAAGCGGAATTTTGAATACTTTGAAACTTCAGTTCGACAACGAACCGGCACGTCATAAACTGCTTGACATAATAGGCGACCTTGCCTTGTGCGGTTTCCGCTTTAATGCAAGGATTGAGGCAGTTCGCCCCGGACATTTCGCCAATACGCAGTTATCAAAGAAATTAAGACAATATTTTTTACAAAAACGATAATCAATTGGACATGAATCAACCTTTAGCATTTGTTCATCCATCAGCAAAAATTGCAGAAAACGTAATAATAGAACCGTTTGCCTATATAGAGAAGAATGTTGAGATAGGAGAGGGAACTTGGATTGGTCCGCATACTACCATATTGGAAGGTGCAAAGATTGGCAAGAACTGCAAGATATTCCCCGGTGCTGTAATTGCAGCCATTCCGCAGGACTTGAAATTTCAGGGAGAAAAGACCACTGCCGAAATCGGGGACAACACCATGATTCGCGAATGCGTTACGGTAAGTCGCGGAACTTTGGCAAAAGGTCGCACCATAATAGGTTCCAACTGCTTGATAATGGCTTATTGCCATGTTGCACACGACTGCGTTGTAGGAAACAATGTGATACTTGTAAACGGTGCTACTCTTGCTGGCGAAGTCGTTGTTGACGATTATGCTATTTTAAGTGCAAACACACTTGTGCATCAGTTCTGCCATATCGGTGCTCATACTATGTTTGCTGGCAATTCGTTGGTAGGCAAGGATGTTCCGCCGTATATCCGCGCAGCAAGGAATCCGCTGGCATATTCGGGCGTAAATTCAATCGGATTGCGTCGTCGTGGATTTACAAACGAAATGATAAACAACATTCAGGATGTCTATAGGGTTCTCTATAATAAGGGTATGAATGTAAGTCAGGCTTTGGAATACATTGAGAATGAACTCCCTGCAACAAAAGAGCGTGACGAGATTGTGCTTTTCTTGAGAAATTCGAACAGAGGTATAATCAGGGGAACTGGAGAAAAGGAATAGGTTTAAGGTTCAACGTTTAACGTTCAATGTTTAACGTTCAAGGTTCAAAGATTTGATGATTAGCTACGCTGAGCTGAAGGTTCGATAATTTGATGATTTGACGATTGTAGCGACGCAATGCTTTGCGTCGTGTATTAAAAATTCAAGGTTCAAAGAAAAATAAAGATTATGCGAAAAGGCGGTTTTTGACCGCCTTTTTTGTTGTAAAAACGAAATGCCGGGGTGACAATTCCGCTTTGCTATTGTTGGTTGTAGAGTATGCTAAATTAATGGATAATGTACAATGGATAATTGACAATGTACAATTAACAATTATCAATTGATTTTTTTTGTCGCATCGCGACATGTCACGATGCGACCGATTGTCCATTATCCATTATCAATTGTCAATTCTTTACAACCTGTTTATTTATCACAAAATCCTTTGTTCTTACCCGAATGTTATATGCAGCATTCGGCAAATTGCTAAGGTTCAAGATGGCATTTGTCTGCGTAGAAGAGTCTATATCAACGGCTTTTACAATACAACCAAGCATATCGTAAACCTCGATGTGAGCCTTGCTGTTGCCAAAGTTTTCCAAAACCACTGTCAGTTCTCCGCTGAACGGATTTGGATATGCAAGCACTTCGGGGGCATCAATGGTTTCGTTAACACAAGTCGCAACAATGATTTCGGATGCGGTGCGCGTACCGTCGTAATCAACCTGCCACAGACGATAGTAGTTGTCGCCGTTGCGGATGTCGTAGTCGGTGTAAGTGTAGTCCAGAGGCTCTATGCTGTTCCCAGCGCCAGCCACACGCGCAATTTCCGTGAAATTTATTGCATCGTCGGAACGCTCAAGTACAAAGTGGTCGTTGTTGCGCTCGGTGGCGGTTGTCCACTCCACAAGTGACGACTTGCCATCGCACTCGGCAGAGAAAGATGTAAGCTCGATTGGAAGAAGCGATGGCTCTTTTACCGTTATGCTTTTCCAGATAGGCACTGACATTCCGCAGCAGTTGTTGTCAACTTCCAATTTTATGTAATAGTCGCCGGGTGTGAGACCAAGTACGGTGGAATTTAAGGAAAAAGTATTGCCATCGGTACCATCGTAAACCGAGACGGCAGTGCTGTACTGCGTTGCGCCATCTTCTGAAACCAACGACCAGTACATTATATCTCCCGACGACAAACTTTCGTTGTACAGATAATTTCCGCTTTCGCCAGCATCAAACTCATCGGTTCCATCAATTTCGCCAATATTGCGCTCCTGAGTGATGAAAACTTTTCTGCCATCCGATGTCGGAGCAAACGAACCTAAAGCACTATACCCGACAATTATACTTTCATTGTCAGCAGAATACGACGATGAACTTTCTGTAACATCGTTTACGAGTGTGCCGTATTGACCGCTCCACGAACCGCCGCTACGAGTAAGTGCAATCTGCGAATTGTTACAGCCTTTCTTTGATGATATGCCGTAGTCGATTGAAGATAGGATGGGTGAAGGTATTTCGTCTCCATATCCATAATTGATTTTGGTTACACTGCCACTTGCTGGCACAACGACAATCTTGTAGGCTTCGCCATCTTCTCCATCCTCGCCTTTGTACCCATTGCCTCCTGCACCGCCATTTCCACCGGCACCTCCTGTACCTGCGCGACATATATGAACTCCAGCACCGCCATTACCTCCTGCACCTCCTGTTTGCCCATCTTGTCCTATTCCTTTTTTTCCTGCATTACCTACTTTTATTTTAGAATTTTCGATTATAGGTGAATCCGAATTGTAGCAGTACAAACCAAAAGAACCACCACCGCCAGCAGCACCACCGCCACCAGCACCGCCAGCACCGCCAGCGCCGCCGCCACCACCAGGATTACCACTCCAAGCCCAAGATCCGTCACCGCCGCCGCCACCGCCGCCGCCGCCACCACCTTTACCTGCATTTCCTGTTCTTCCCAATGCGCGTGGAACAAAAAACTCGGAGAAAGTGGGAGAGTCTGGTTTTTGCCCAGAATACACACTTGAACCATCAGCCCCTTTTGCTCCATTCCCACCATTACCACCTTGTTTATCTTCGGTATTACTTGGATTTGCTCCTGCACCCTTTGCGCCACCAGCGCCACCTCCATTTGCTCCAGCAATACCTGCAGTACCTGCACTTGCATCATGTCCCCTATCTCCTCCTGGACCACCAGCACCACCAGCACCACCATTTCGTGTTGAAGATATGCTTTTAGGAGTTCCTCCCGAAGGAGTTTCTGTTATACAATTATTTCCAGATGCAGCCGCGCCATCACCACCTTTTAAATTCTCAGTAGTTGGCGAAAATGTTATGCTTTTTGTGCCTCCTTTTCCTCCATCACCAACATTTATCTTAACCCTTATAAGTGAATCGCCATCGCTTGTGTTTGTCATATACAAGCCATAAACAGAGTTGCCTTTATATGAATCTGAATGATAATCAGAACCAGTATTGTATTTATAACCTGTCACGTTTATAGTCAAATCCTGCAATTTCCAGTTTTGCTTGCCATCCGACTTTAGGGCTATCCTATGGTTTGCATCGCCAGAAGTCACAGTGCCAAAATTGCCAGTCAGCGTTGTTTCACCAGTACCTTTTGTCCAAACTCCAGTAGAAGTATTTGCAGTCCAACCGCCATCAATTATTACATTATCAATCAAATTTACTGTAGTAGTCGTCGTATATTCACCACTTGCCATACGGACAATCGAAGGATTTTCGGATGTAGCATCTGGGTTATATGCTAGAGCGAGTGCCCTTGTTATGCTAGCCACTGGCTGGGTGCTTGTGCCTATGTTTGTATCGTTGCCAGAAGGAGAACAATATATCACATTCGTCCCGCACAAAGGAATACAAGTCGGCAGGTCACCGGGTTCGTAGCACGACAATGCAATAGCACCTGCTGTTCCTGTTGGATAATATGTTGTCGTAATACGCGCATAGCCGTTGCCAGAGTGACCACTTTCAGAGGTACCGTTAGGAGCAAGAAAAGAGGTATTGCCGGTTTTTGTTTCTGCGTCAATAAGATACAACGATGAACTTAACATACAACCGCTCGGGTAGTTGCTTGCCGTTGAAGAAGTATATACATATCCCGAACCGCCAGAGCCACCACCTGCATCACAATAATTGTCTGAACTAGGTATTGTCTGCGAGCCGTTGCAGGTGCCACCACCATACCAGCCACCGCCGCCGCCACCACCATCGCAAGGTGTGTTTGCTCCAAATCCGAAAGCCCCGCCAACTCCAGCAGCAGTCTGAGAACCACCATCCTCATTATGATTTCCGCCTGTTCCACGACCGCCTTCCAATCCGCCGCCATAGCCAGCATGTTCCAAATTACCATTTTCACCACCGCCACCACCAGCACCAGCGACGATGATACGGTGGTATAATGTATTGCCGTTCACGCGAATGTCTGTGCCGCCGCCACCACCAGCAGCAGGGTCTGCTCCTCTCCATGACGCACCTCCGCCGTTCCAACCGCCAGCAGCTAAACCGCGAGAGTCTGGTCCACAACTTCCTTGTCCACCGACATAAACATAAATGCTTGAAATTCCAGATGTCGCTGATAATGTTCCAGCTGAATATCCACCTTTGCCACCCTCACATCTGGTACTATTTCCACCCTGTGCACCCCAAACTTGGAATGTAAACGAAGTATAGCCCGTAGGAATGGTATATGTCTGTTGTGTACCTGTGTACGAGAAGTTCTTTGTGTCAGTTTCTATTGAAGTTTTGCGCAGACGGCAATATACTGTCGTAGTGCTGGAAATTGGTAATGTTAGGTTTTCGTTGTAAGAGCCAGAACGTCCATCAGTAATTTCGAGCGTACAATCGGCATCCGAAAACCATTGGTAAACAAAATCTGTTGGTACAGCTGCACCACCTGGCAGACTTGCCGTAAGATTTGCATTTTCGCCACATATAGGGGTGTTGGTCAAAGTGATGTTTGGTATAGGTATGGTTTGTGCCCGGGTGTTTGCACTGAAAAATATGCAAATCAGGAATGCAATAAGATTTGCAAACGATTTCGACGATTTCCACAATCCAAAGGCACTGCCGATACGGAATATTTCCGCCGACTGCGAGTTGGATTTCATTTTTCTGCAAACATTGTTAAGCATAAATATAAGTTATAAATATTAATAATCAATAATTAAACGATAAACATATCCGTCCCTTCGACAGGCTCAGGGAGCGGCTTAAGTAGCGGTAAGTCGTAGCCGTCATTCCGCAAGTCTGAACAATAACGCGATACGGAACGGGGAGCGTAATATTGTTCGACTATGCGGAATCTCCCATTAGTACCCAAAGGAGATTTCGGATAGCCGTCTTCACAACGCTCACCTATAGTTGTCGCGTGTTCAGTCAGGCTTCCGAAATGACGGTGAGAATTAATATAGTACAGTAACCGTTCCTTCATATTTTTCTTCAACTGATTCGAGACTAATAATATAAGTGTAAACACCAGCAGGAACAAAATGTCCTCTGTAACTGCCGTCCCAACGCTCGCTGTTGCCACGACCTTGGTACATAACTTGTCCCCAGCGGTTGTAAACAAATATGCGAGCATCGGGGAAAAATTCAATATTCCCGATTATCCATTCGTCGTTCACTCCGTCGCCATTAGGGGTAAACACATTTGGAATATGCAGGCAGTCAACATCGCTTTCGGCAATAACAACATTGGAAATTCTTGTGCTACAGCCATTGGCGTCTGTGACAAAAACACTATAAATGCCGGAATGCAGATTTACAAAAACCGATGAATCGGAACTATAACTTCCCAATGTATATGAATAGGGTGCAGTTCCTCCAGACACGGTTATTTCCGCCGAAGCATTGTTCACGTCCTTGCAGGTTGGTGCGGTTGTCGTAACATTAACTTCCATTTCTACTGGCTGGTTTATATTTACATTGCGCTTGTCTTCGCAACCGTTGTTGTCGGCAACAGCAACGGTGTAGTTCCCTGCTGTCAGATTTCGTAGCATACCAGAAGGCACTTCCCTGTTATTTATGAAATAGGTGTATGGTTCCGTACCTCCTTGTGCCGAAAATTCAATGCTGCCATTCTTGTTGCCATAGCAATTAACATCCTGTACTGCCGTTTCTATCATAATGGCAGAAGGGGCATCAAGGATTATGTTTCTTGCAATGCTGCATCCAGCTATATCCGAAACCGTGAGCGAAAACATTCCTGCGCCAAGATTTACAAGTTCGTTGCCCGAAGCAGATGTGTTCCATAGGTAGTTGTACGGAGCAACTCCTCCAAACGCCGTTGCAGTAATCCTACCGTCGTTGCTATTGTGGCAATGTGGAGAAACGATAGCCGTCTGCACATCCATTTCGGGTGGAGAAACAAGGTTTACGCCAGTCTGTCCAGTGCATCCCCAAGCATCTGTAATTGTGACCATATATGTTCCGTCGGACAGATTGTACATTTCGGGCGAAGCATTACCCGTATTCCACAAGTATATGACTGGTTCTGCCGCATTTTGGCATTGCACGGCAATTATGCCGTCGCTGTAGCCATAACAACTGATTGGTTGTAAAATTGTAGTGGTTGCCGATAACATTCCCTGTCTTGAAACTCGTGCCGTAGAACTTGCCGTACATCCATTGATGTCAACAACGGTTAGATTGTATGAGCCTGCAGATACAGCCAAATTCTCTGCTGTATTAACACCGTTTGACCACGAGTAGCTGTAAGGTTGTGTTCCGCCCCAAACCGTTGAGTTTAGCGAACCTTGTGAAATTCCGCACTGCACATCGTTAACAACGATTGACGCATTTAGTTCCATCGGTTGAGTTATATTGATGGGCAAAACCATAGAGCAACCTCCCGAATCTCTAACCGTAACCGTATATGAACCTGCAGAAAGTCCGTTTGCTGTCGGTGTAGCCTGCCCGTTGCTCCAGATATATCTGTACGACGGTGTTCCTCCGCTAACCGTGATTGTTGCCGATGTTGTTCCGCCATAGCACGAAATTGTTCCGACCGATGAAACCGATGCGGAAAACTCTTCGGCTTGGGTTATTGATATTGATGATGTTGCACTACAGCCGTTTATGTTGGTCACTGTCACATAATAAGTTTCAGCAGTTGCAAATGTATTGCTGGCTGTAGATACTGAATTTGACCACTGATACGAAGTGCCGCCATTTGCTGTGACCGAAATTGCACTCACTGAGCAGTTAAGTTCGTTTGTTCCGCTGTTGTTTGTAATCGTAGGATTTGGTAATGCGTTGACTGTTAGCGAAACACTGTCGGAAACGATGTATGGTAGTCCGTTGCCGCAGGAATAGGCTATAAGTGTTACCTTATATTTATATGTACCGATTGCCGTTGGTGTAATCGTAATGCTTTCCTCAGAAGTTGCTGTCAATCCCGACCCAGCCGATGGCGTTGCCGACCATTGCACCGAATATCCGGAACCAGCATTGCTGACATTGGCTTGCAACGATGCACTTTTGCCAAGGCAAATTCGTTCTGTCGTTGCCGACAGGGAAATTTCGGGAGTGTCGCCAATCGTGACATTAACAGAAGCAGTTGATGAGCAGTTGTTTTCGTCGGTAACTGTGACCGAATACAACGAGGCTTCCGTAATATTTGGTGTCACAAAAGTTTGTTCGGTAGAGTTGTCCGACCACAAGTAGGTATATGGAGCCAGTCCGCCCGAAACATCGGCATTAAGCGTTGCGCTTGTCCCGTAACAAACTGTATTTGAGCCAGATATTGTAACTGTCGGACTTGATGTGCTATTTCCAATCGTTACAGTTTCCTCGTAGTAGCAATCTGCCGAAGTCGATTCGTTTGTAATGCGAACCGTATATGTTCCTGCTTCAAGTCCGTTGAATGTCAGGGTATTGCCAGTAGTCGTCTGCGTTACCTGACCTGTTACGCTTACCGTATATGTGGAATTTGGAAGCCCGCCTAAGAAATCGCTTACCGTTATCGCACCATTGAAAGGTGCAATGCAACGGGTATTCTGTACAGTTGCGATTTCTGCGGCAGGCGTCTGTGATATGGAGATTGTGCGACTTGCAGTTGCCGTACAGTTATTAGCGTCGGTAACAAGCAGATTGTAAACTACATTGGTGCTGCCATGTGAAACTGTCGGATTTACCGTCAACGATGAGTTGTTTGTTGCCGTTGGCATTCCTGCGGTGATTGTGTAAGTTTCGTTGCTCGAACTTGCACAAGTCCACAAATAGGAATTGAAAGTGCTTGGATTTGAAGTCATTGTCACCGACGAACCATTACATACTTCCGATGCTTCCGCGCTAATTGAAACAGTAGGACTATTGTTTATTGTTATTGATAATTGGTTGGTTACATCGTCACACAATGACGATGAGCTTGTTGTGCTTACCGAAAATGGGAAAGTGCCAGTTTCTGTGGGCGTTCCGCTTATTGTCAATGTTTGTCCTTCGTTGCTGTATGTAACGCCATCGGGCAAAGTTCCGTTTACGACAATGCCGGTTGCTGCACCGCTGTATGTATATACAATGTTTTCAATGTTCTGCGAACCGCACAAATGCTGTTCTTCCAAACCCGAAATATGGTTAAGTCGCGGAGCATCAGCAGGATTACAGCACGAAAGCACAATATTTCCAGCCGTTCCTGTCGGATAATAGACCGTTGTTATACGCGCATATCCGTTGCCTTCGTGACCTGTTTCCGTACCACCATTGACTGCTGTGAAAGATGTATTTCCAGCAATCGTCTGAGCATTGCTAAGGTACAACGAACTATTCAGCCGACATCCGCTTGGGTAATTGCTTGCAGTTGAGGATGTATATACATATCCCGAACCGCCACCGCCGCGACCAGAATCATCGGAATCATTTGATGTAGGCATGTCTTGGGTTCCTTTATAGGTTCCGCCGCCGTACCATCCTCCGCCACCTCCGCCACCGTCGCAACGGGTATTTGCTCCAAGTCCGAAAGCGCCACCAAATCCAGGCTCAGTCTGGGAACCGCCGTGCTCAGGCCTTGTATTGTTATTGTATCCGCCTCTTTGTTCGCCGCCTTCCAAACCTCCGCCGTAGCCGTGAACGCCACCGAATATGTCCGTACCATCGCCAATGTCTTCGCCACCGCCGCCGCCACCACCAGCGACAATAATACGATTATAGAAGGTGTTGCCGTTCACGCGAATGTCAGTTCCTCCGCCACCACCGGCAGCAGGACTGTTCAATCCCAAAATAGTACGCGGTGATGCCCAGGATGTACCACCACCATTCCAGCCACCGTAAGCAATGCCGCCATCGTCGGGACTGCAACTGCCCATTCCGCCAACATATACAGAAATACTTGAAATGCCTGATGCAGCATTCAATGTGCCAATCGAATATCCGCCTTTACCGCCATCGCCACCACGACCATTAATCTGGCGACCGCCCCCTTGTGCGCCCCAAACTTCCATCGTAAAAGATTGATAACCTTCAGGAAAGTTATAAATCTGTTCAGACCCCGTAAAGTAAAAGTCAAGGGTTTGTGTTTGCGGAGTATTCCCGCGCAGACGGCAATAGATTGTCAAGCCGTTGGAAGATGTTATTTCAAGACGATTATTGTTTGCACCTGAAACTCCACTTGTAATTGGATGAGTACATTCGGCATTGGTAAACCATTGGCATGTATAGCCGTTAGGAATTGTGGCGTTATTGGGAAGACTTGCCGTCAAAATTGCGGTTTCGCCACAAGCGGGAGTGTTTTCCAATGTGATGATTGGTACTGGCACGTTCACTTGCGAATTTACATTTGTGCAATATAACATACCAATTATTAAGAATAGCTTATAGGCAAGGAACGCAAGAGGTGATTCCGCAACCTGCGAATGTGATTTTCCTTTATTGCAACCTACTTTGACCATATCGAAATATTAGCAAATGACAATACTTAAAGTTTTACGCAAATGCATAATAATGAATGGTATATTCGGAAAAATCGAATCATCAAGGCTCTAACTCCCGAAAGCCATTCATTTGATTGCAAAGGGCAGGTCTTCTGACTTGTTCCAGACTTGCGAGCCTTCCCATAACCATGAGGATTACAGTGGCATAAATTCGCAAATCCATAAAAGAACTTACAGCAGCGGGTACTGTGCGTGAATCTCACACGCTTCCCTTAACCGTTTGCGGGCGCAAAGGTAGTTAAAAAGGCAACGCAATATTCATACGCAAAAGCATTTTTATACGCATTGCCAGATTGCAATATGAGATAGGGGTTATTTATATATAAAGGTGTAAATGTGTGGCGCTAGAATCTCACTCCAAATCCACCTTTTATCAGTGCGTCCATTCCGATATTTGTTTCCACCATACCGTAAATGTTATCGTTGCCGACACGTATTCCGATGACGGTCAGGTTGAAAGCGCAGAATGTCGATGAGGTTCCAGAGCTTTGCTTGTTGTCGTCGAAGATGGTGCCGAGGCCTATGTCGATGCCGGAATACAGTTTGACGTGTTTTTTGTTCAGGTACGAGAACTGTACGCTTGGCATTATTGACAGCGTCGATGTGTTGTAGTGGTTGACTATCGCGTTGGTCGAGTCGCGTACTGTTGTTGTAAGACCTTCATATACAATCTTTGCGCCAGGGCGGAACCATTTGTTTACTTGATAGTAGTAATCAAGTCCGTATGTTCCGATGAACTTTGTGTCGGTCTTGTAGTTGTTTCCAATGCTGTTGCCAACGCCTTCGAAAACGACCTTGAAAAAGTCGAATACGCCACCGAATGCAGATACGACACCGATGCTTGCGGTGATTTCGTTTCTGGGCTGTTCGGCAAATGATAATTCTGATTTGGATTCGACTGCTATTGAATCGGCTTCCTGTCCGTGTGCAATGAATGGCATAGCCATAATTGCTACGATTGCGATTGCTATAATTTTAGTTTTCATTTCAGTTCCTCCTGTTTTTTTTTGCAGCATTCCAAAAATCGTTCCAATAATTTAGTTCCTGTGGCTGATGCCGTTTCTAAAGTTCAACGTTTAAAGTTCAACGTTCAACGTTTCAAGTTCAATGGTTTAAAGTTATGCAGATTATTAATTGTCTGTTTTTTCGCCGAATGCGAGGTCGCCAGCGTCACCCATTCCTGGTACGATGTACGATTTTACGGTAAGTTCATCGTCGATTGCTGCTGTCCATACCGTAACCATGCTTTCGGGCAGAACCTTTTCGATGTAATCGAGACCTTCCTTGCTCGCGATGACTGCAGCAACGTGAACGTGCTTTGGCGTTCCGTATTCTAGCAAGCCCTTGAATGCCAGTTCTATGCTACTGCCGCTTGCAAGCATAGGGTCACATATTATCACCTGCTTTTCTTCGATTGATGGCGATGTTATGTAATCGATTTTTACCTCGAACTTGCCGTTTTTCTTGTATTTGCGGTAGCCTGCGATGAATGCGCTTTCGGAATGGTCGAAAAAGTTGAGGAATCCCTTGTACATTGGCAGTCCTGCGCGTAGGATTGTTGCTATCACAGGCTGTTCCTTGAGCGTAGGTACGGTTGCAATGCCGAGTGGGGTTATGATGTCCTCGTCGGCGAATGGGAGACGTTTGCTGATTTCGTAAGCCATTACTTCGCCTATACGCGTGAGGTTGTTGCGGAAACGTAACCTTTCCTGCTGAATTTGGACATCCCTTAGTTCCGATACAAACTGGTCGAGCAAACTGCCCTTGCCACCTAAATTAAAAATCTTCATAATTCTTTTTGTTTACTATTTTCAAATCGGTTGTAAAGATAATACTTTTGATTCGTTTGCAATGTAGATTTTTTGATTTTTTAGTGATTGCACACATTTCACCACGCCCAAACGAGCAGTCCGCCACAGATGATGATTCCTGTCACCACAAGGTCGATGATACAGAATCCCATAATATCCTTGGCGTTGAGCTTTGCTATGGCAAGTGCAGGAATTGCCCAGAAGGGCTGAATTAGGTTGGTCCAAGCGTCGCCCCACGAGATAGCCATGCCCGTTAGTCCCGGGTCAACGGCTAGATTTGCACCTGCGGTGAACATAATCGGTGCTTGGATTGCCCAGTGTCCGCCACCCGAAGGCACAAACATATTTAGCACGGCGGCACAAAGGAAGGTTAGCAAAGGATAAGTTGTTGGCGTTGATACCGAAATGCAAGCATCGCTGATGACTGTACCAAGACAGATTCCCGATTCGCCCACACCAGTGATGATGCCCATAATTCCCGCATAGAACGGAAACTGAAGCAGAATGCCTGCCGCACCAGTCGCCGACTTTGTGAACGCGTGTACGTAGGCAAGCGGTGTCTTGTGGAGGATTACGCCGAGGAACAAGAACAGCATTATCACCGAATTGAGGTCGAGCGAACCGCCACGGAAGAACAATTTAATAATAAGGTATGTCAAGCCAAGAATTGCAATTATCAGACTTAGAATGCGGCTGTTTTCCATCTTTTCGGCAGGAGTGCTAGCCTTTTCGGCTTTGACGGGAGCATCCTCGGCAAGCAAGTCGGGATTTATTGCGACGACCTTGTCGGCTTTGGGGTGCATGAGCGAGTTTACCGCCACAAGAGCGACTATTATCAGCGCGACAATCACGATGTTGTACGGACTGAGCACGGTGTCGGTTATGGGAATTGGATTTTCGAGCGCACCTTGTGTTACTTCCTTCAAGCCAGCACCAGGGGTAGCCATTGTGAGCGGAATCGAGCCAGACAGACCAGCGTGCCAAACCACAAATCCACTATATGCCGAAGCTATGAGCAAGCGGTAATCGACACCCGGCAATTTACGGGCAATTTCCTTGGCAAAAATTACGCCGACGATAAGTCCGAAACCCCAGTTGAGCCAGCAGGCAAGCGACGAAATAGCAGTTACAAGAGCAATTGCACCAACGGGTTTCTTGGGTAGCGAAGCCAGCCAGCTTATGCCACGCTTGATGAGCGGTGCCGAAGCCAAGGTTGAGCCGCACACCAGCACCAGAGCCATCTGCATTGCAAACGCCAACAGCGACCACACGCCGTTGCCCCAGTTCTCGACCACCTCGAGCGGTGTCTGATGACAGACAGGCATTGCAATCAGGAAAGCAACGACGGTGAGTATTACGGCAAAAATGAAAGGTTCCGGCAGAAGTTTCTGCACCAACTTAACACAGGCGTTTATTATTTTCTGAAACATATTCTGAAATTTTGCACAAAAGTAAAGAAATTCTTTCTCCTTTGCTTTTATGCATAGCAATATTTTGTGTACGGACATTATTATGCTGACAACATTATGCTGCTAAAATTATGCTTATAGCATTATGCTAATAACATAATCATTGATATTCAAAGAGATAGTTTTGTGTTGTGGGCTTTTACTCAGTCCACTGAGTAATTTCGTTTTTGCCATAAAAAATGACATTTTTTTCATCCGTCCCAATGCAAATTCCCATAATATTTATATGTTTGTAAAGCTAATCATCTATCAATAAATAGATTATGTTTGTGTAAAAATTACGCAAAATATTTTGTAGGTTCAAAAATAAGGTCTATTTTTGCGTAAAAATTACACACAAAAAATGTCGCAAGGTTACACATATAAATATCCGCATCCCGCGCTTACTGCCGATTGCGTTGTTTTCGGGTTCGACGGAAAGGACTTGAAAATATTGCTTATAGAAAGAGGCAACGAACCGTGCAAGGGTTGTTGGGCATTTCCGGGTGGATTCATGAATATTGACGAGACAATTGAGCAATGCGCTAGGCGTGAACTTGAGGAGGAAACAGGACTTAAGCTTGCAAAAATAGAGCAGTTCCATACTTTTAGCGAGGTGAACCGCGACCCGCGTGAAAGGGTTGTCACCGTAGCTTTCTTCGCTCTGGTGAAACAGGCCGAGGTAAAAGGTGGCGACGATGCCGCACGCGCGCAGTGGTTTCCAATAAAGGATATTCCTCGTCTTGCCTTCGACCACGACTACATTCTGCGGCTTGCACAGCGCACGCTGAAGGAAAGGATTCATTTCGAGCCTATTGGCTTTGAACTTATGGATGAGGAATTTTCGATGCCCGACCTGCAAAGGCTCTACGAGGCAATACTTGAAGTGAAGTTCGACCGCCGCAACTTCGAGAAAAAGATGATGCAGCTCGGAATACTCGACCTGATAGAACCGGAGGATGATGCGCCTAAGCCTGCTTTCAAGTGCCTGACAACAAAAGATTTCAACAGCTTGTTCGAGACAAAACCGATGACGGGCTATAGTTGTAACTTTGAAACCGTACAAGCCTTGCACGAGCCAGCAGTGGAATATTCAGCAACAAGAGGCAGAAACCGAAAATTCCGCTTTAACAGAGAAAAATATGATGAAATGAAAGAAAAAGGAATATTTAAGATTGAATTTTAGATGCCAGAAATAAACCAAAATGAAAAACCATTAAAAAAATTGAGATTATTAAATATTTTAAAAACAAATAATTACAGGCGCAATTCATTGCGTCTCAGAAACGGCGAAGCCATTGAAATAGCGAAGCCCTCAACGAAGTTAAACAATTAGAAACATAGAAACTTATAAACAGCGAAGCGAGAACGGCGAAGCCCTCAACGAAGTTAAACTCAGAAACGGCGAAGCCCTCAACGAAGTTAACCTTTAGCTCGGCGCAAGCCAAACTTATAAACGTGAAACTTTAAAACTTTAAATATGATTGGAGCAATTATTGGAGATACCGTAGGTTCGGTATATGAATTTAACAACACAAAAGGGACGGATTTCCCGCTTTTTTCGAAGTCGAGCAACTACACCGACGACTCGGTGATGACATTTGCCGTAGCAAAATGGTTGCTTGAAGACAGCGAACATACACACCAAAAATTAGAGGATATTATGGTTATGGTAGCAAATAACTATCCTTGTCCAATGGGAGGTTATGGCGGAGGATTCCATTCCTGGCTATTTTATCCGCAATCACTGTACGACTATGACGAGCAATTTGGTGAAATAGCATACAAATCAGATACTGGTCGTCATCCCTACAACTCGTGGGGCAATGGTTCGGCAATGCGCGTGAGTGCTGTCGGCTGGATGTTCGACACCTTGGAAGAAACCGAGAGAGTTGCAAAAATTTCAGCCGAGATAACCCACAACCATCCCGAAGGCATCAAGGGCGCACAAGCGACTGCTGCGGCTATTTGGATGGGAAGAAACGGAAAAAGTAAAGACGAAATCCGCGACTATATTGAAAAAACTTATGGTTATGACCTTCATAAAACTTGGGAATATTGGCATCCTATATACCAATGGGAATCTAGTTGTCAAGGAACTGTCCCACAGGCAATAATTTCGTTTCTTGACTCTGATTGCTACGAAGATGCTATTCGCCGTGCAGTGTCACTTGGCGGAGACAGCGACACCCTCGCTTGCATTACAGGAGGCATTGCCGAGGCTTATTATAAGGACATTCCAAAAGAAATTGCTTTTCATATGTTAAGTCTTATCCCTGACGACTTTATGGCAATACTCGAGCAATTATACGACCGAGTGGGTTATCCTAAGTACATTGTAAATAGGATGGAAAAACGCATTGCTCCAGATTTCATCCGTTCGCTTGGCGAAAACGAAATCTTTGTCTTCGGAAGCAACCTTGCTGGAATGCACATGGGCGGGGCTGCGCGAATAGCTATGGACAAGTTCGGCGCAGTATGGGGACAAGGCGTTGGCTTGCAGGGACAAAGCTATGCAATCCCGACAATGCAGGGCGGAGTGGAAACCATAAAGCCGTATGTTGACGAGTTCATCGAATTTGCAAAACAACATCCCGAATACAAGTTCCTCGTAACACGCATAGGCTGTGGAATCGCTGGATTTACCGATGAAGAAATTGCTCCGCTATTCTTGGAAGCGCAGAATTTGGTAAACGTGTGGCTGCCAAAGAGTTTCTGGAAATAGAACCCCACCATGAGAATCATCAAATCATCAAATATCTTTAAACCATAAACATCATGAAAATTTTTGGAAAAAATCAGGACGGCGCCGAAAATAGCCAGTCTATGAAAAGAGAAAACAATGAAAAGTCCTCTAAGGACAAGATTTACAACCTCGTAATCCTCGACAAGAGCGGTTCGATGTCGTCGATTGCGGAAGCAGCAATATCTGGTTTCAATGAAACAGTAGGAGGAATCCGTGCAGCACAGGAAAAGTATGCCGAAACGCAGGAGCATTTTGTATCGCTTATGATTTTCTGTAATTGCGAAAAACGTCTTGTGTATGATAATGTGCCAGTTGCCGAGGTCAAGCAACTTACCTCACGCGATTATCGTCCTTGCTGTTGCACACCGCTTTACGATGCGATGGGAATTTCTATCAGCAAGTTGCGTGGCGACATTGCCAATGTGCCAAATGCGACGGCAATAGTTACCGTCATTACCGACGGACTTGAAAATGCTTCGAAGGAATACAGCGGACAGCAGGTGAAGAAAATGGTTGACGAACTCAAGGAGCAAGGCTGGACTTTCGCCTATATGGGTGCCGACCACGATGTGGAAGCCGTGGCAAGCCGGATGTCGTTCGACAATGTACATCGCTTTTCACACGATTCGCAGGGAATGTCCGACAGTTGGAATTATGAGAGGAAGGCAAGGATGAACTTTTTCAGCAGACTGCACAATTTCCATTCGCAGCGTGAATCTTTATCGGAATCGGAAATTAATTCTGTGGTAAGGGAAATGTCTTCCAACTATTATCAAAGGGAAAGTCCAGAGATTAATAGCAAAAGAATTACACCCGACCGCATCACGAGCCTTGCCGACAACGAAATTTTCGTATTCGGTAGCGATGTTACAGGAAATCACAATGGTGGTGCAGCACTGTTTGCTGTCAGGAATTTTGGAGCAGTCAATGGTCAGAATTTTGGTTTGCAAGGGCATAGTTTTGCAATACCGACGACAAATGTCAGTCTGAGAGAAATTGCGCAGTATGTACACAAGTTCATCGAGTTTGCAAAACAGCATCCCGAATCCAAGTTTCTCGTAACGCGCATAGGCTGTGGAATCGCAGGATTTACGGATGAAGAAATTGCTCTATTGTTCAAGGAAGCGCAGAAACTTGATAATGTATATCTGCCTAAGAGTTTCTGGATTGCGTAAAAGTATGCTTTTCACATGCAGAATCAGTATAAACGATTGATAGATAATGAATAGGGTGGTGTAAATATCATTTATACCACCCTTTTTATAGTACGACAAAAAACCTCCGAAAGCTTGGGATTCTAACGGAGGCTAAAATAAAGTTTGATAATATGAGGGCAATTTTAGGCGATTAGATAGTGTTTCGCTTATCTAATTGCGGTTGCAAAGATATAAGTTGTTTTTCAATCTGCAAGTTTTTTTGTGAAAAAAATGTGCAAATTTTGCAATATTATTTTTGTGGCGATTCCAAATGATTATTAATCAGATTGTTATGGTTGAAGTTGTGATAAAAAATTGTTATAATTTTTAGTGAGAATCGGAATTTTATTGATGATTTTATGGCGTTTTTCGCAGTTAGTTTTGTCTCTATGGTTCATAAAAATGCAAAATATCATGATTCAAAAATCCTTCGAAATCGTAAATAATCCTTATCTTTGCCAAAAATTTTTGATATGTACCTAAACAAAGTAATGTTAATCGGAAGGCTAGGAGTAAAGCCCGAAGTAAGATATGTAAAGGAAGAAACGCCAGTGGCAACTTTCCGTATGGCAACTACCGAGCCTTATCGTGGCAAGGACGGAGAAAAGCACGAAAACACAGAATGGCACAACATAGTCGCATGGCGTAACCTTGCAAAATTCTGTGAAACATATCTCGACAAGGGGATGCTGATATATTTAGAAGGTAGGATTCAGACCCGCAGTTGGCAGGGACAGGACAATACAACCCATTATACTACCGAAATCCTTGCCGATGTTATCCGCATGATGGAGCCAAAGTCGGCACGCGACGGACAGCCCATAGCCACACCATCTGCCGCACCAGCACAGCCGTTTGCCGAGCAATCAGCTCAAACTCAAGCCGTAGCAGAGCCGACCGCATTCCAGCCTGCAGCAGAACCCGAAGACGATTTACCATTCTAAGTTTTTTAGTTTTTATGTTTATAAGTTTATGTGTTTCTGGTTGTTGTGATTGCTTACGTGTAAGCAA
This sequence comes from uncultured Bacteroidia bacterium, assembly GCA_902776565.1. Classification (GTDB taxonomy): domain Bacteria; phylum Bacteroidota; class Bacteroidia; order Bacteroidales; family ML635J-15; genus Bact-19. The sequence continues at coordinate 78,561 of CACYQN010000003.1, read as the reverse complement.
ATCCACAACTTTCAACTCTTAACTCTTAACTCTCAACTGAATTGGACCAATCGACCATAATCGGAATTATCGTAGTTGTATTCCTGCTCGTGTGTTCCGGGCTTGTTTCTGCAAGTGAGACTGGCTTTTTCGGACTTTCGGCAGGTGACAAGGAAAAAATCCGCAAGGCTAAGACCGCAAAGGGAAAACTTATCGCAAAACTGCTGTCGAATCCCGAAAAGCTGCTGGCGACAATTCTTGTAGCCAACAATTTCATAAATATTGCAATAGTGATAATCACGGCCTTCTTGTCGGACAGGATTTTCGCATCCATCGACAGCCCCGTGCTTGTAATTGTGTTGCAAACCGTTGTCGTCACATTCATAATATTGCTCTTTGGTGAGATGATACCTAAGATTTTTGCGGCAAAATATCCGTTGTCGATTTCAAAATTCATGGCTTATCCGCTTTGGATACTCGAACCGTTATGCTTCCCTTTTAGCATAATCCTTGTAAAATCGACCAATGCCGTAAAGAAACGACTACAGAAAAAGCATCCGTCAGAAATAAGCATAGAGGACCTGTCGCAAGCCATCGAACTTGCATCCGACGACCTGAAGGACGACCGCGAAATGCTTGAGGACATTGTCGCTTCATCCTCGCTCGATGCCCGCGAAGTGATGACCTCGCGCGTGGATGTGTTTGCAATTGAGTACGAAGCTAAGTTCTCGAAGGTAATCGGCGACATCGTGGAATCGGGATTCTCGCGCATTCCAGTCTATGAGGACAACCTCGACAATATCAAGGGAATACTTTACATAAAGGATGTACTTGCCCACGTCGAGGACCACGATTTCGACTGGCACAAGCTTATCCGTCCGCACTTTATAGTGCCGGAAACCAAGAAAATAAACGACCTTCTCGCCGACTTCCAGACGAAGAAGATGCACATTGCAATCGTAATCGACGAGTACGGCGGTGTGAGCGGAATTGTGACCTTGGAGGACATTCTTGAGGAATTTGTCGGCGAAATCCACGACGAGTTCGACACCGACGAGGATATTTTCAAGAAGATTGACGACAGCCACTACGAGTTTGACGCCAAGACCAGCATTGTGGATTTTTGCAAAATTGTTGATGTCGATTACGATTTGTTCCAGGAAATCAAGGGCGAATCGGAAACTCTTGCAGGAATGCTGCTCGAAATAAATCAGGAAATCCCAGCCAAAAACAAGACCATAAGCGTCAATGGCTTCGATTTTACAGTAACGGCATCCAACGAGCGCAGAATCAAGAAGATAAAAGTAAAGTTGCCCGAACCCGTCAAAACCTAGAACGATGAAAAATAAGATTGCTGTCATAATAACCATTGCTGTGGTGTTGTTGGCCATACTGGGAGCCTGCGGTGGTAAAAATTATGCTCCGCGTCCCAAGGGATATTTCCGCATAGACTTTCCCGAAAAGACCTACAAGCAGTACAACGGCGAATGTCCGTTCAAGTTCGAGATTCCAGAATATTCGTTCTTGATTAAGGAAAAGGAGGACAACTGCTGGTTCGACATCTATTTCCCCAGCTATAAGGCTACTGTGTATTTGACATATCGCTCTGTCAACAACGACATTGACACCCTGCTGAACGATGCTCACGACTTTGCCTACAAGCACACCATTAAAGCCGATGCAATCGAGGAAAATATTTTTGAGAAGGATTCGTCGCGAGTATTTGGCTGTCTCTACAACATCAAGGGCAATGTTGCATCGCAGGTGCAGTTCTACCTTACCGACAGCACAACACATTTCATGCGAGGTTCATTGTATTTCGAGGCGCACCCCAACAAGGATTCTCTTGCCCCTGTGGTAGATTTCATCCGTGACGACATAGAACATTTTATGGAAAGTTTTGAATGGCGCTAGCGACGTGGCGCGCCGTGTCGCCACAAAATCATTATCAATTGTCCATTATCCATTATTAATTGTTAATTGTCCATTATTAATTATCCATTGTTAATTCAAAAAAACATATTGTCCGACCATTCCCTTCTCGCCTTCTGGAAAATGGAGGAATCCGAGGAACAGTTGCGTGCAATGTGCGACTTGTGCGACGAGGATTTGTGTCGCATTGACAATTGCAAGGCACCCAAGCGTCGCATAGAACTGCTGTCGGTACGGGCATTGCTGAAAGCTGTTGGAATAAACCAGACAATACATTACAACGACAGCAAACCTTATCTCGACAATGGCTACATTTCCATAAGCCATTCCGCCGACATTGCTGCAATAATCTATAATCCCGACTATCCCGTCGGCATTGACATCGAAAAGATATCGCCAAGGATACAGCGAATTGCAACACGGGCATTTTCCGATGAGGAAATTGCAGTTGCCAACGGCGACCTTGAGAAGTTGACCATTCTCTGGAACTGTAAGGAATGTGTTTTTAAGCTTGCCGACGACGAAGGCATTGATTTCCGCGAGATGATAAGTATTCAGCTCGCTGAGATGTCACCAGAGACGCCCCCCGAGACGTCCCCTGAGCGTCAGTCGAAGGGTCAGTCGAAGGGAAGTCGAAATGGAAGCATTATCGAAGTTTCAAGAGGTCTAAGCGAAGGATTAATCGATGCCACCTTAACAAAATCTGGCAAAACCCGCCATTTTTCCCTTTCTTCAATGAAAATTGAAGACAATACTGTTGTGTTTGGCAGGGAATTGCAATAAAATTTATCTCTCTATTTCCACTGCAATAATCTCAATCCTTCTTTCTCTTGCTGCTGCGGGGTTGTAAACGGAATTTCGCTGGTCGCTGCGGTCGTCGCTCACGTTGGCTGCCGCCATAGTCTTGCCGAAAGCCACAAACTTGTATTCAATCTGTCCGCTTTCGATGTACGGGAGGAACACTCCATTTTCGTATTCGGCAAAGTAGTTCACAAGTGACGAAATCCTTCGTTTTGCAAGGTTGTTGTTGTATTCCACTGTGTTAAGAGGACTGGTAAAGCCCTTTATCGTTATTGCCACTTTTTGCCCGCTTTCAAGCAGTTCCTTCATCATCTTTGTGAATTCGATGAGGCGGTTGTAGTTTTCTTCGACATAGCTGGAGAAGAAAACATCGATGCTGTCGGTTGCCTGCTCGCGTCCAGCCTTGTCGAGACCTTTTGAAAATTCGCGGCGGTATTTGTCCTGCATCTGCATATAGCTGAAGTAGGTGTCGCTGTAGTTCTGGTTGGTGACTGTGTCCCACGAGTTTGGATTCGGAATGTCGTTGTGGAAATACAAGCTGATGGGTACGAGAAGACGTGTGCGTTGTGTTAGCGTGGCAATACGTATTTCGGTTTCCATTGCAAGGCGTTCTTCCTCGCTGACAAACTTTTCGATGTTGTGGTAGAAAATGTCGTTGCAGCAGCTTTGGTGTGTCTGTGCAAGTGCGCCCTTGCGGTTGCTGGTAAGGAATGCTATGCCTTCGTCGGGATAAATCTTGTAGTAGATGTCGTTTTGTGCCGAATTTATCGGATAACCAAGATTCTTCACCGTATCCCAGACCCTAAAATTCCCTTTTGTTGCAAAAATGTCAAATGCGCCGATTGTCTTGTAGTGGTTTGAACTGAAATACAAGGTCGAGTCGATGAGGCTGTAGAATGGTGTAATTTCATCGCCGGGAGTATTTATCAGCGAGGTTGTATCGACAAATTGTGCGAAACGCTCGTCTTCGATTATTGGGCGACCGACGTTTTTTACCGTGCCGAAACTTCCGTCGGGCAGAATGTCGCACGAGTAGATGTCGTATCCGCCTTCGCCGTCGGGACGGTTGCTCGACCATAGAAGCATGTCGGGACGGTAGCCGAACTCGATGAGATGTGGCTGAGTAGAATTATACCCCTGCGGATTTATTTTTTCGGGAAGTTTCTGTGGTTCGCTCCAGCCGTCGCCATTTCGGGTGCACATATAAATGTATGTGTTGCCGTTTGCGAAGTCGTCGGTAAGCGAAAAATAAATTCGTCTGCCGTCGGTGCTCATACACGGGTTGGAGATGTCGGCTGGGGCAAGTACATCAAACTCAATGTTTTCTACTTTTGCAAAATCATCGGCTTCTGTGCTGTAAATTCTTGATGCGTAGGTTTTTGACGAATCGTTTTCGGGACGAATTGACGAGAAAAGCACCTTGCCGTCCGACAGCGAAGCCCCAAAGTCGCTATAAACCGAGTTCATACCATCGTCGGTGTGTTTTATTTCCACTGCCTGCGGGTGGTTCTGCTGTTTCCACGCATATTCGCAGTTGAGGATTTCCTGTTCCGCTTGTTCTGCGTATGCCTTGTTGCCCTTGAAGCCGTCTTTTTTCGAAAGCGTTATGAACCGTTTGAAAAAGTACTGCGCCCTCATAAAGTCTTCGTTCGACTTCAGCATCTGGGCATAATGGTATGTTGCGTCGGGATATTTGTTTTCTACCTTGTCAACCAATGTCTTGTAGTGCGTCAAGGCATTTGCGTAGTCGTTGTCCATACGGTAGGCTTCGGCTATTTTCCATACAACGTCGTACATCTTCGTGTCTTGTCTGAGTGCTTCTTCGTATAGTTTCGCCGCACCATAGAAGTTCTTCTGTTTCATGGCATTGTCGCCACTGAAAACCAGATTGTTGACATCGCGTTCTTGAGCCGTTGCCACGCACGAAACAAGCGACAGCAGACATATTGCAATGCCTGTGCGCGCATATCGCAAGAAAAGTTTCGTTACATGAATTCCGGACATTTCCTATAGTATGGGGTTTCTATTGGTTTGGGCTTCGAGAAGATGTACTGGAGGGAAAATTCGATGCCGCCGTTTCCTCGGCTTATGCGCGTGAGTTTCGACAGGTTTATGTCGTAGTTGACCAGAAGCCTGACGTTGTAGTATTGTACGCCTGCGCAAAGTATTCCTGCATCGCTGGTTCGACCGAACATTCCGAAGAATACGGCTTGCAGACCTACGGGGTTGACGTTCATGCGACCTAATGCGCCAATGTCAAATTCGAGGTATTTTTGCTGCACCATGCTGTAGAACATCGGCGCAACCCAGAATTCGTCTTTCACGTTTATGTCGGCGGTTGCGTGGACAATCCATTTTGCTGGCAGGCGTGAATCGTCGGAGCCGAGGAAAGTCTTTTTCGGCTGGTGCGGATGGGCGACCGAGAATCCCGCTTCGGCTGACCAGTTTTCTTTCAGCCTGAGAATCAGGTTTGTACCTATTGCGCAGTCGAAGTATCCGAAAGCGGTGTTCTGCCATTGTTCGCCCGATTCGCGTGTGGGGTCGTAGCCGTCGTTTACGTATTGGTTGCCGAAGTTAAGTTCGTCGATGTGGACATTGTGCCGTGCGTATCCTGCCGAGAAGCCAACGCCTGCAAGCAATCTTTCCGACAAGAAAGGATAATAGTAGGCAGTGTGGAGCATTATCTGCGTTGTGCCGAACTTTCCGTCGCCGGCGATGTCGCGGTTGATGACTAGTCCAAGTCCCGACTGGTCGCCATTGGTAAACAGCGACTTATGCGAGTAATCGACACTTCCTGCAAAGGTGCGGTATGCTTTTGTGAAGCTGTTCCACTGGTTCTTGTTGTTGAGTATTGCCCGCCAGTCGCCATCAAAAATGCCGGCGTTGGCAGGCGACGTCTGCATAGGGGTGGAGTAGAATTGCGAGAAATGAATATCCTGTGCGAACGCTGTTGCGAACGCGAACAAGATGATATTCAGCAATATGAAAAAATTCTTACCCATGCAAACCACAAAGATAATGAAATTATGGATTAAGTGTTAGAAAATTCAAAAATTTAAAATTTAAAAATTCAAATATGGTTGTGTCGTGGCGTGCCGCTACCGTTCGTTGTGTTGTTAGTCGTAGGCTCGAGCCTACGACTATGTAAACAACAAGGCTCTGCCTTGATTCTTGTTATTAATTATTTGTAATTCAGTAAATTAACACCTATCTGTTGATTTCTTTCCTTTTTTGGGAATGGATTAAAAATTTTGACTACTTTTGTACCTTTCACGTATTAGTGTCTGATTTTTGGCACTGATTTTGATTGTAAAACATATATTGATTTGTTATATATGAGAAAAATATTATTTAACCTCTTGGTTCTCACGTTATTGTGTAGCAGTAGCGTGATGGCTCAGTTTAGCGGTGCGGGTACCGAATCCGACCCTTATCTTTTATCGTCCGACCAGGATTTACAATATTTTGCAAATTCTGTTAACGCCGGAACCTCTTTTTCGGGAAAATTTTTCTTGCAGACTGCGGACATTAACCTTGTTGAATCGCAGATATTCTCCGACGGGTTCACGCCCATAGGCGGATTCGACGGGAACAGACCGTTTTCGGGAAGTTACGACGGTGGCGGTCATTCAATCTCCAAAATGGTGATTAACGGTGTCGGCAAGCTGGCTATGTTCTCGAATCTGCAGAACGGTTGCATTAAGAACTTGAATCTCGAAAATGTCAACTTCTCAGCCAACGGAGCCTCCAATATTTCGGGACTGGTCGCTGTGGCAGGCAATTCTACGATTTCAAATGTCACCGTAAGCGGACAACTTTCGGCTTCTGGTGAAATGCCCGAACTCTATTTCGCAGGAATGGTCGGTCAGGCAACGCGCACTTCGGTTTCTGGAAGCCTCTGTATGTTTACCGTTGATGTTGAGAATGCGCAGTTCAATTCTTCCGAAGTTGCTGGCATTGCAAAGGGAGATTCGTACACTAAGATTACCGACTGCTTTGTTTCGACGTTTATCCGAGGAAACTGTTCGGCTTATTACCCGATAGTTGACAATGGCAAGGCAACAAGATGTCTGGTTGCCGAATCGAACGGCATTCCTTTTGACCTTGCTGCAATTTACAACAACTGCTATTTCGACCGTCAGAATACGATAGTGGCAGAATATCCTATACAACAGACATTTACAGACGGCTTTGTGGCAAAGACTACTGCCGAGTTGACATCGGGTTCATTATTCGGCAATGCCAACTGGACAGAAACAGCAGGCTTGTATCCTCGTCCTACATCTGTAGCAAGCACCAATGCTGCAATTCTCGCCTCTGCACCTATGACTTTGAACTCTGCCGACTGCATTGCTTCCGTCAGGTCCAACTTTACTGTAAGCACTGCAAACGGTGTGGCTTGGGATACGGAAAGCAGCTACTTGCAGGTTTCGGGCAACAATGTATCGTTGCTGGCGCATCCCGATTCGCTGGTCGAGATTTACGCCTACCGTAGCAACCTCGTCAAGAACCTCGGCGTTTTTGTGCTTGGTGACCAACCAGGTACCGAGGGCAATCCCTTCCGCATAAGCACAGAGGAAGACCTTTTGGCATTGTCGTCTGGCAACTATTCCGATTTGCAAGACTATCCATATTTCCTTGTGGATTCTGATATTGTTGTAACTTCTAATTGGACACCAATAGAACAGTTTTCTGGTCATTTCGACGGAGGAAACCATACTATAACTTTTACATACGGACCTGATGGTTATAGTTATATGGGTGGATTTTTCAGTGTAATAAGTAATGCAACCGTCTGTAATCTGAATCTGGTATGCAATATAATCATAAATGGTTATGGGTATGCTGGCGGTCTTGCAACATACGCCGATTCGTCGCTGATATACAACTGCACCGTAAGCGGTTCCATATATAATTCTTTTTATCCCGAAGATATGGGATATTGCGGAGGTTTTGTTGCCAACGCCACAAATTCAACATTCTACAAATGTGTAAATATGGCCGATGTAGAAATGCAGTCCAGGCAAGTAGGATTGAATACCGGAGGTATTGTTGGACAAGGAGAAAACTTGATTATCCGTTCCTGTACAAATCTGGGCAACATTTATGGTTATCCCGACCAAGGTTCTGTAGGCGGTATAATCGGCGAAGCTAATGATGTGACAATAGTTTCCTGTGCAAATTATGTTTCTATTTCGTGCGAAGGTTCGGAATCGGGCGGTATTGCAGGAAATATTAATAATTCGACGCTAACCGATTGCGCCAACTACGGGAATAATCCTTTGGCAGAAATGTCTATAGAAACTAATTTTGCCAATAATATAGTTATTCCGGTCAACCTTGATAGTTTTTCGGAAGGCTCAAAGACTGAAATAACGTTTAACCACCTGATAATTCCCAATGGATTTGGCGGTGGCGAAGCTGGTTATTATCAAGACGGTACATTTTATGCCGAGAACAACTATACCGACAAGCAGATAATCACGATTGCAGGAGGCAGCAGCAGCTTTGTGCCTATGCTTACATCCGAACTTATTTCGGGAACGGGACTTGATGCCGACAAGTGGATTTTAGGTGATGGACGCTATCCGATTCCAGTGGAGACGGTTACCGACCACGACCTTGTGAAACTGGCAACAACTCCTTTTGTTCTTGGTGCTACCGACAGCGAAAACTATGAAACTATAGAAACCGTTTGCAGTGATATAACGCTCGGTTCTACTTCTGGCATTTCGTGGATGGTTGACAGCGTGCCGGTTACGGGCAATGTGCTGGATGTTGATGCCATAAGGCTCGATTCGAGAAAGGTCACCAAGACACTTTCGGCACATATCGGCGATACTTTGTTGCGGGAATATGTAATTACTATTTCGCCAAGAGCAGGAGCTCTCGACAGTCCGTTGCTAATAGAATCGCTCAGCGATTTCAACGCGTTTGCTAATGCGATTAGCGATACCACCATAACCTATAGGGGTGTGACACTTTCGGAGGGAGGCAAGGGGCTTTACTTCAAGCTCACCGCCGACATCGAGGCACAGCAGGGCTCTACAAATGTTGTAAATATTCAGCCCGTTAATAACTTTTCGGGCAATTTCAATGGTTGCGGACATACGATAACCGTCACATCCAATGACATTGTGGGAAGTTCGTCGTGCGGTCTGTTCACTTCGATTTCGTTCGCTAAAATCGACAGCCTCAATGTTGTTGTCAGTGGCGATATAATTGCAAGCAACTTGTCCGAAACGAGTGGAAATTATATCGCAATACTTTGTTCACAGGCTACCGGTTCAGTCATAAGCAATTGTATGGTTACTCTGGATGGCACATTCACAGGCAACAATGGCGCACTTGTTTGCGGTTTGCTTCGTGAATCGAAGCTTGTAAATTGCACGACACTGGGTTCTGGCTCGATTTCGCTGGGAGGCGCTGGTGCTTCGGGTATTGTAAACTATTCTCAGGGTTCAAGAATCACCAACTGCACCAACAATGTAAACATAAATGCTCAGAGTAGTAGCACAGTGTCTGGCGGCATTGCAGCTGTGGCATATTCGCTGATATTGGAGAACTGCACCAACAATGCGGATATAATAAATACCAATTCCGGTTATTATCTCTATTCGGCAGGTATAGTCGGAATGCTGGAGGGCGACCTTACGCATAATCTTGATAATTTCATAAGAAATGCGGTAAACAACGGTAGGGTTGAGATGAGTTCCGAATATAATAATGATGGTGTAGCTGCCGGTATTGTAGCAGGATATAACACATCAAGTGGACAACATGCATCGGTCAATGTTGAAAAATGCGTTAATACTGGTTATATTAAGGGCGGAGATGGAGCTTCGGGAATTGCCTATCAGATAGAGGGCGAAGTTTCCAATTGTGCAAATTATGGAATTATAGAGAGTACTGGAGACATTGCTGGTGTTAATTGTATTCAAGGTAACAGTAGTACCGTGGGTAATATTGAAGTCGGCAGGGTTATAAATGAATATAATTATTACGGTAATTATACGGAAAATATAATCTCTCCGGATGCCGACGAAGATGATTTCTTCGATTCTGAAATAACCGATATAAGGGTTGATTCGTTACGAATTAATTTCAATAATGGTGGAACGCCGCGTACAACGCGTCAAATGGTAGGTAGCGCATTGGCCGACGACCTTCCGGGCGACTGGGACTTTGCCGAAAACCTTTATCCTTTGCCGGCAGGAATTGACCCCAATGACCCGCGCAATAAACTTGCACGTTTACCTATAATCCTAAGGTCCGAGGACCTGACCCGTTGCGAGTATATGACTTCGGTACTATCCGACTTTATACTTCCGCAGGTCGATGGTGTAACTTGGGAATCGTCCAATCCCGATATAGTTTCGGTGCCTTCGGGTGGCGGTTTGGCTACTGTGACGCATCCACAAGGAGATTCAACAGTTACAATTACTGCAACCTGCGAGGACTTTTCGAGAACCTACACGATTACTGTCCATCGTTCAAGAGGTACTTTCGCCGACGACCCAATCATAATATCGTCGAGTGACGATTTTGAAGAATTGGGAACAGATTACCCAAGTTATTGCTATGGACTTTACTTTAGACTTGGCAATTCAATAGAAATATCGGGCTCATTGTCTTCTTTCAATGGTCACCTTGATGGCGGGGGTTACGCCATAACTTGGGGAAATAATGTCAATCGTAAATGTTTGTTCCGCAACACCACGGGTGCAGAAATATCCAATCTTTCGACCTATGGCAGTAATACCGCACTTATAGATAATGCAAAGGAGACTACAATAAGGAACTGTGCCGTATATACGAATATTTCAGGTGTTGAAAATGCCGGAGGCTTGGTTGGCGAATCGTCCGGTGGCACGCTTATCGACGGCTGTATAGTTGCCGGAAACATTTTGGCAAAGCATAGTGGCGGATTCGTTGCCAATGCAAAGGATACGCGAATTGCAAACTCTATCTCGATGATTAGCGGAAGAAATAATGATGGCGCAGAGCAAGAGGATATTGCAGCCTTTGTGCTTTCGGGAAGTAATGTCGCTGTGGATTCGTGCCTTGTAATAGGTTCGTATCTGCAGAATGTTTCAAGTTCGATTTGCCCGGGCATCGGAAACGAAGGGAACAGCATTTACTACGACAAGCAGCAGTGGAATTTATCCGAAGACAACAGTCTGTCCGCTATTGGCAAGACGACCAGCGAACTTGTTGGCGATGGCATTTTTGCTGGTTCTGCAAAATGGGTTCACGCTGAAGGCAAATATCCAGTACCTGCAGGAACAGAAGACTTCACGCTTGCAAAACTCGTTTCTACGCCTATGCTAATCGGTGCAAACGACAGAAATGTAATGGAACTCACATCGTTGGGAATTTCTGCCGAACAGGTTGAAGGCGAGGTGCAGTGGTCGGCAAACAGCGATTCAGGTATAACAGCCGACTTGTCGGTTAGTTGTGTTGATTCTCCGTTGCCTGCCGAAATAGTGGCTACGTTAACCGACACAAGTGTAACGACATACGTCTTTACCCGTCCGGTAATGGTTACTAAGGGAATGCTATCTGTCAATAATAGCGATAATTCAGAACCATTGTCATTCTGCGAGGGCGAAAATATAACGGTTAGAAATCCGTTTTATGGAGATGCCGAATATCAATGGTCGTCGGAACCGGAACTGCAAATCGACGAATTTGGTATCGACAGCGTGGCTATAAATATTCCTATAGATTATCTGGCAACCAACTCAGGCAATCCGCAGGTTGTCGTTACTATTACGGCAATGTTCGAAGGCTGTGAAAAGACACACAACTTTATATATAACATAATGCCTTCTCCAACTCATATAAGACTGAACGACACTGCTTTATGTGTAGGTAGTGAAATCTCGCTTTCGTGCTACGCCGATGAGGGATACGAGGATTATATTGATAGTTTCGACTATCAGTGGTCCGATAGCGAATACGAGGAAGATATTGTGTTGGGCGAAGGTTCAAGCTATTATATTCCTTCGATTAATGCCGACAGGACTGTAACCGTAGTGGTAACAGGATGTGCTGCAACAACCGTTTCCGCCCAATTGTCGGCAATAGAGGCTGTACCTATTACGGTTGTAGGCGGAGAGCCTAACCAGCAGATTTGCGAGGGCGAGCTTATGGAACCTGTCGTATTCTCGGTGGCAAATCCTACATATAATTTGCCTTATGGAGTTCGTCCTGAATACGATACACTCAACAATCTGCTTACACTTTCTGGACATCCGATGAATAGTGAATTTGAGGCATATACAATATCGTCATGTGGAAGCACCTTTAATGGATTAATTGATGTTACATATAGAAATAGAAATTTTTATGCGAATGATGCTTTTTCTCAAGTTGTTAACCTTGGCGAAAGTGTAAACATATTGGTTCGTACTTATGGATTTTATTCATCCTTATTTGAACAGTTGACTTGGGAAAGCCTTGATGGTACAGAAACATATACTACCGATGAATTGGGTTTGACTGTAGATATAAGTCATGATGAGGAATTCCACTATGTATCAATTCAAGGAACACCAGAAATGCCTGGCGAATACATATACCATATCAATGTTCCTTCTGAAGAAAGCTGTCCAGCAGTAACCTACGACAATTTCCTTGGTGTTTACGACAATTCGGCTTTGGAAACAACTGCACTTGATAATACGATATGCTTAGGAGAAACCACCATAATCGCAACAATTGAGCGACCTGGCGCATACGGAGGTGAATATGTGTGGACTTTAGATGGAGATACGGTTGGTACAGGTTCTCGAATCAATGTGATTCCACCTGTGGGAACTTCCACTTACGAAGTTGCTTGCGGCGGGAAGCGTATGTATGGTGAATTTGAGGTTGGTGACAATATATATGCAGATGAAGCATTTGGCGAAACTGGGTATTCGATGCTCAAAAATTTCGAATTTGAGGACTATGGGAATGGATACTTAATTGTAAACGTTGAGCAGGACAGCCTGTTGCTTATGTCGCTTTCAAAGATTGAGGAAGTGGAATGGTCGCAGGCTCCTGAAATGCTTGCTTCTGACGATGCAGATTTATATCTGCCGTCTGTTGGTGAACTTGGCTATGTGCTTGACAACTACGAAAAATTCTATTTTCTGCTGGGTGGAGTTATCCTTACTTCTACCGAAAATGATGCCAATACGGTTTATGCACTTAATACTGAATATGGTCTTATGATGGAACACCCGAAGACTGAACCAGCCGTTGCAATGGGTTTCAAGAAGATTGCAAAGTCTGAGGTTATCAATATGGCTGGCCGTACATCAAACATAAGCCGTACAGGTTCGGTTGACATCATCGTAAGCGACAGGCACGAAATGTCCGTCAGCACCGACGATGTCCTTTGCAACACCGATACCGCACACGTAGCTATCGAGACCGAATATCCGATAGTGAACTGGTACAACGCAATTAGTTCCGACGAGCAGGTTGTTGTCAATAACGGTATTGCCGTGCTTCCCGAAGGAAGTTACATTGCCATCGGTACCGATGAGTACGGTTCGTGCCACGATACCTTGGAAGTAAAGGTGAAGGATTTGGCGTTCTATATGCCACAGGATACTACGGTCTGTGATTCGGCGGTTCTTACCATTGCAAAGGAGGATGTAACAGTTATGCTTGGCGATGAGGTAATTGACGGACAAACCATTACAATAACCGAAAGCGGAATATACAACATTACTTTAATAGGTATAGGCGACACTTGCCGCGAAGAAAAGACTATAAATGTTACGGTTAACCAGTCGTACAGCATTTCGTTCGACACCATTGTGCTCGACAACGAATTTGTATGGAACGGCGAAACCTACACTGCTACTGGCGACTACGTGCAGCAGTTTACTTCGGTCGGTGGTTGCGACAGTATTGTTACGGTTCACCTTACAATCGTTAATACCGAAACCGAATTTGCTGTTTATGGCAACGTTACCGAGGGCGACGGCGTTTCGCAGCTTTCGGGCGTAAATGTGGTTTCGGGCGGTGCTTCTACGGTTACCGATGAGGCTGGTTATTATGTGATTATGGTTTCGCGGGCTAATCCTATTTTGCAGTTTGCAAAGGCTGGCTACAATTTCGTATGCGACACCATTGCCGAAAGCGGACAGCACAATGTTGTGATGCTCAAGCCCGAGATGAGCGTTTCGTTGTCGGATGATTCATACGAGACAAATCCGTATGTTATGAGGCAGTTCACTGTTCAGCTCAGCAATACAGGTGACGGACCTATGGCTTGGAGTTCGCTTGTCGAAACTGCGCAGACGCGCAATGTACCGCACCGTCGCAACAGCACTACTATGTGGGAATATGCCGACACTGTTATCCGCACCAACAACAATGCCGAGCAGGCAATCGCTACCGACGGATACTACATCTACACTGCTTCGTGGCAGAGGGCTGGCGAGTTCAGCAGGTACTCAATCGACAACGGATATTTGGAGACGTTTATCATTGAAGGTGTTGGTGGAATTAGGAATATGACCTACGGAAACGGTTTATTCTTCGCTACCGACAATACCAACAAGATTTACAAGATTAATATGGATAGCCAGAGACTCGAGGATGTAATTACTCTCAACGACCCCGACCTGCAAATCCGCTATTGTGCGTACTCTACCGCCGAGGATTTGCTCTACATCGGCAACTGGACAAACCTTTACAAGCTGGTGGCATACAACACCGCTTATCCTACTCTGATACCGCTTTCATACACTATGGACAATGTGTACAGCGTGGCCTACGATGAGTTCTCGGGCGCAACACCTTGCCTGTGGGCATTCTCGCAGGTTTCGGAAAACAACGGTCCGTTTGCAAAGATTTACAAGCTCAACACAAACGGCGTTCAGGTTGAAGGAATGGTACACTACATCAACGATGCTTCGCTGGCAAGTCCAAGTTCGTTGGCTGGTGGAATCTGCGTTTCGCAGTACCTCTACGACGACAGATATGTACTTTTGGCAAATGTACAGAACACCAATGCCGCAAACAACATTGCCGTATATGAACTTGGTCGCAAGAATTCGTGGGTAAGCACTGATGTCAAGGGTGGCGTTATTCCTGTGGGCGGTAGCATCGATGTCACCGTAACCGAATATGCGGTTGAAAACGGCAGCTATACGGCAAATGTCAAGTTCAAGCCGGTAGTTTGTATGCCCGAGGTAATGGAAGTCGGTCTGTCGATGGCAGTTTCTACTCCGCAATGCGCTCCGGTAGCCAATCTGGTTGCCGAAACCGATACTTTCCATACTATAAATCTCAGTTGGGATGCTGCCGAACGTGGCGACTACGAAAGTGTTTCGTATCTGCTCTACGAAGAAGGTACGGCAATGCCTATTGATACCGTTGAGACAAACTCCTATACTATAAGCAATCCGGAGGTTGGCAATCATTGCTACTATGTACGCGCATTTATGCGTGGCGAGGCCGACTGCGTTTCGGAGGCTTCCAATACGGCTTGTGCCGAAATAGAGGAGTTCCCTTGCAATGTACAGTTGTCGCTTACGGCACGTGCCTACGGCGACCGCATAAAGCTTGAATGGACTGAGTTGTATGGTGTATCGTACTATGCAATACTTAACTTGGATGGTTCTGATGCAGTCTCTGTTTCTGGCGATGTGACGACCTTTGAGGTCAATGCCCTAAATGTTGAGACGGACTATTGCTATCGGGTGATGGCATTCTTTAGGAACAATGAGTGCAACTCTGTTACTTCTAACGATGCCTGTGCTAGAATCGCATCCGCTGGTTGTGGCGAACTTCCTGTTGCTGTAGCAAAGGCTGTCGGAAATTCGGTGGCTGTAAGTTGGACAAGGGTAGGGGACGTGCAGTCGTATTCGTTGTACAGGGACGGCAAGTACCTCACCAGCACTGCTGATACAACATTCTACGATATGATGCTTGATTTCGAGACCGAATACTGCTATGTGGTTGAAATCGATTGTGGCTACGGCAACTATGGCTTGTCAGAAACTGCTTGTGCAACTACCGATGCGGAAGTCATAGAAGAGAATGGTATAGAAATGCTCGATGCCGACAGTTTCGAGTTGTATCCAAATCCGGCGGCAGAAATGTTCTTCATCGAAGGTCAGCAGATGCAAGGCATTCAGATTGTGAACTTTGCTGGACAGGTCGTTTACGAACTTGACAACATTTCCGATGATAGGCTTCCGATAGATGCTTCGGGTTTTGCACCGGGAGTTTATGCCGTAAGAATTATTTTGTCGGATTCACGTTCGGTTGTAAAACGAATTGTGATAGGTAGATAAAATTAAATTGTAACGACGCAATGCATTGCGTCGCTACAAATAAAAATATGGGACGGTAAAAAAAACGTCCTTTTTTGTTCAATATTGTTGTCCGCTAAATTGTGCGTTGTCACAATTTTTGTCTGGTTGGAGAGCTTGTCGAACCACAAAAATGTGCGCCAACGTTCCAAAAATACACATGTTTTTCTATAAATATGTAACCTCTCCGAGGTTGTTAAGTTCATCCAAATACAAGTCCCTACATTTTGTTGTACCATACAAAAATCTGACACGGTGCATTTTTCTCTAATTTGTAGAATCTTTAGCGGACAATAATAGTTCAATATTAATTAATAATACATTTAATAGTGCTACATATCTATATCAATGTGATTTTTGTATAATGTAATCTAGTGGTATTGTATCTATTTAAAAATTTTGTATTTTTACCCTCTCATATTTTGTTAAAATTTGTTAATAACTTTTAGTTTCTATACTATGAGCAGAAATTTATTCATCAAGTCAATGTTTGTGCTGACTTTGTTGCTATTGCTGATAGGCTCTGGCAGTGGTCTTAATGCGCAAATATCGCACGGTGGAAAGCCGTGGACTTTCAGTACTGCAAAGGGAGGTTCCGCTTCCTTTATAAATGTGGAGTACGACGAGATTAGTCTCAAGGCTCCCGATGTTGAACCATTAATTGCCGAGGACATGGCGAACGCAAGCAAGGACTTGCCATTGCGTGTTGGTGTATCGCTTGATGCCGACATAACAATGCAGAACGCAGGTACTTGGACCGACCTTCCTATGGGAGCAAGGTTGTGGACTTTGAAGGTTAGGGTGCCGGGAGCAAAGGCTCTTACCCTGGGGTTCGAGGATTTCCATCTTGCCGAAGGCAGCAAGTTGTTCTTCTACAATGAGAACCGCAAGCAGGTGCTCGGTGCGTTCACAAGCGAAAATAATCTCGAAAACAGAACTTTCGCTATCGAACAGGTGCAAGGTGAAGTTGTTTGTATCGAGTACTACGAACCTGCATTCAAGAAGGTAGGCAGTACCGACAAGACTACTTTCCGCATCTTCGATGTTGGTTATTTCTACCGCGAGTTTGCCGACCTAAAACCTTATAAGGATACACCGACTAGAGTTCAGGAATCGGAGTCGTGCGAGGTCGATATAAACTGTACTCCTGTTGGCGACAACTGGCAGGACGAAAAGCGTGGCGTCGCTCAGATTACCCTCAAATCGGGCGGAGGCTGGTACGTATGTACAGGTTCGCTTATAAACAACACCAACAGCGATGGTACGCCGTATTTCCTTACAGCTTTCCATTGCGGCGAAGACAATACTACTACTGCCGAATTCAACCAGTGGATTTTCAAGTTCAAGTACGAAGCACCTGCTGCACAGGCATCTGGTAACGGAACTACAATAACAAGCGAACCTTCGTCGGCACGTTCCATTACTGGCTGTACCAAGAAGGCAAGCGGTGATATAGACGGTGGTTCCGACTTCTTGCTTCTGCTTCTCAATTCAACGCCAACGGCAGCCTACGAACCTTACTACAATGGATGGAACCGTTCTACTACAGCTCCATCGAACGGCGTAGGTATTCACCACCCGGCAGGTGACATTAAGAAAATTTCTACTTACACAACCTCTCAGTCGGGTTCGTACACCGGTTCGGCAACAGGTGCCCACTGGCGTTTGCAATGGAGGCAGAATGCCAACGGTTTCGGTGTTACCGAAGGTGGTTCGTCGGGTTCGCCTCTGTTCGACAGCAATGGTTTTGTTGTGGGTACTCTTACTGGTGGTTCTTCCTATTGTACTGCTACTGCAGGATACGACTACTATGGAAAAATTTCGTACCACTGGCAGTCGAATGGCAATACAAATGCTACCCAGCTTAAGCCGTGGCTCGACCCGTCGAATTCAAATGTAACAACCTGCCCTGGCTACGACCCGTTTGCAAATCAGCCGCCTGAGCCAGACTTTGCAGCTTCGAGCACTACTATCCTTGAAGGTGGTTCAGTAGATTTCTACAACTATACAATGAACAACCCGGTTTCTTATTCATGGTCGTTCCCAGGAGCTACTCCATCGTCAAGTACAGCACAAGAACCGACTGGAATTACTTATAATACTGCTGGTTCGTACAATGTTACACTTTCTGCAACCAATGCCAACGGAACAAATTCTGTTACTAAGAACGGATACATCAATGTTGTAAGTGCATCAGGTTCGTTCTGTGATACCGTTTCGCAGTTTGGCGGTACACCTACTATATATAGGTTGGACAATGGCTATATGGCAGGATCAAATGGTTACGAAATGACTTCGTGGGCAGAAAAGTTTCCGTCAATATCGCCGTACAATCGCATAAGCGGTTTTAGGTTCTATCCTGTTGTCGCTAAGAATGCAACCAATAGCAATGTTACGTTCAATATGTGGAATCTTTCTGGCGATGTGCCAAATCAGGTAATTGCTTCGAAGAGCATTCCTATGGCAAGTGTTGTTACCGCAATGAATAATGTCGGTTACATCGACATCGAATTCGACAATGTCATTGATATTCCAGCCGATGGTTTTGCAATAGGTTTCGACCGTCCTGGTACTCCAGCATCAGGTGATACGCTTGCTACATATACCAATGATTCGGATGGAGAATACAATACTGCGTATGTTTACTTTGAAGGCAATTGGTACGATTATGCATATCTATTGGATGAATCGAGTTTCCAATATCCTATGTTCCCGTTTGTTTGCTACGATGGTTCGCAGCCTCCTACTGCCAATTTCACTTCCGACACACGTCAGGTGGGAATTGGTGGAAGTGTAACATTCGCTGATATTTCATCGGGTAATGTAACTTCACGTTCGTGGACTTTCGAGGGAGGAACGCCATCGACAAGTACTGATGAAAATCCTGTAGTTACATATTCTGCAGCTGGTAGCTATCAAGTTTCTTTGACAGTTACAAATGCAAACGGTAGCAACACCAAGACTATCGCTGGTTACATCGAAGTTTACGACCCGAACTCAACCACTGCATTCTCGCTCGACTTCGAGGCTTGTGCAAATTTCCAGATCGATAACTTCGACCCGTGGACAACTTATGATGGTGACGGCTTGTTTACATACGGAATACAAGGTGTTAATTTTGAAAATTCAGGTTACACAGGTTCGTTCATTGCTTTTAATGCTTCGGCAACAGAACCAGCACTAGGTAGTGCGTGGGCAGCTCACGGAGGAAGCCGTTGCGGTGCTTGTTTTGCTGCTACTGATGGAAATAGCAACACAACTAGCGATACGAACAACGACTGGCTGATGTCAACAGCTGTTACCTTGGGTAATAACTCGTCATTCTCGTTCTGGGCTAAGTCGGCTTCTAGTACTTATATTGAAAGATTTAAAGTATTAGTTTCTACTACAAACAATACTCCTTCAAGTTTTACAAAAATTAGTGCTGGAAATTATATTGAGCCTCCAACCGAATGGACACAATATACTTACGACCTGTCGGCCTACGATGGACAGACGGTTTATGTAGCAATACAATGTGTGTCGAATGATAAATTTGCATTACTGATTGACGACATCCTAATTTCGAGTGAATACTCTGAACCGGATGCTGAGTTTACAGCCGACAATACCACAGTGGAAGCTGGTGCAACGGTTAATTTCACCGACCAATCTACAATGATGCCAACATCGTGGGCTTGGACTTTCGATGGCGGTACACCTGCTACAAGTACACAGCAGAATCCAAGTGTAGTTTACAATACTCCTGGTACATACTCGGTAAGTCTTACTGCTACAAATGCTCAGGGAACCGACACAGAAACAAAGACTGGATACATTACCGTAACTCGCGCTGCAGAAGTTATCGTAGAATGGAACTTCCCGACAAATAGCGCCGATGCAACAGCCGATGCAGGTATTAATGCTAACCTCACAAAGACATTGTCTGTCGGTGGTGGCGTTGCAACCCCAACATATACAAACAATGGTGCGACAACAAGATGCGCAAGTGCTACAAACTGGGCAAATGGTAGTGGTTCTAAATATTGGACAGTAAACTTTACTACTTCTGGGTACGAAGACATTAAATTCTCATCAAAACAGAGTGGCGCTTCAAATAGGTCGCCGAGAGATTTCAAGGTACAGTACAGTTTAAATGGTTCTACATGGACAGATGTTTCTGGAACAAATGTTACGGTTGCAAGAAATTGGACGACGGGTGTCCTTAATGAAATATCTCTTCCTGCAGCTTGTAATAATCAGGCAACGGTTTATCTAAGGTGGATAATGAGGTCAAACACAGGTATTTCCCAGAATATTCAGAATACCGCTGTTGCTTATATCGACGACATTGTTGTAAAGGGTATCTACATGGCAGTAGCACCGGAGGCTGAATTTACCGCCGATGCTACAAGCGTTTGTGCTGGTGCTACTGTAACATTCACCGACCAGAGTGCAAATAATCCTACATCATGGGCTTGGAACTTTGGTGACGGTGCAACATCTACCGACCAGAATCCTACTCACGCCTACGCAACAGCAGGTACATATACGGTAACTTTGGTTGCAACCAACGATTTTGGCGAAGATACCGAAACTAAGACCAATTACATTACAGTAAATGCTAATCCAACAGTTTCGATTGCAACCCCGCAGGCTTATTGCGCTGGCGAAACAGCACAAATCAATGCAACCGTTTCGGGTGCAACTTCATACTCGTGGAGTGGTCCTAACGGCTACACTGCATCAACTCAGAATATTTCGATAGCAAATGCTACCGCAAACAATTCCGGTACATACACCATCACAGTTACAAGTGCTACTTCGTGTGTGGCAACCGCTTCGGTAAGCCTTACCGTAAACGCTAATCCAACATTGAATGTCTCGAATGGCGGTCCATACTGCGAAGGTGCAACAATAGCACTCTCAGCGAACGGCAACGGCGGTACTGCTTATTCGTGGAGCGGTCCTAATGGATTCACATCCAACCTCCAGAACCCGACTATCACAAATGCTAATGGCGATAATGCGGGTACTTACACCGCTACACTTACCAACACTACAACAGGTTGCTCTGTTTCGGCTGGTACGGTTGTAGCAGTAAATGCACTTCCAACGCTTAACGCATCCAACAATGGTCCTTATTGCGAAGGCTCAACCATCACACTCTCTGCAAATGGTACTGGCGGTACTGCTTATGCTTGGAGCGGTCCTAACGGATATACAGCCAATGTTGCTAACCCGACTATCGCAAACTCAACAACTGCAAATGCTGGCACCTATAATGTAACACTTACCAATCCTACAACAGGTTGCTCGGTTGAAGCAAGCACTATCGTTAATGTTAATGCCAATCCTGTAGTAACTGCTTCTAATACTGGTGCATACTGCGCTGGTCAGACAATAGCATTGTCGGCAGTTTCGTCTGATGCTACTTCGTTTGCTTGGAGCGGTCCTAACGGATATGCTTCTGCACAGCAGAACCCGACAATTGCAAATGCTGTAACAAATAACGGCGGTTCGTACACCGTAGTTGCAACAAATGCAAACAATTGCTCGGCACAGGCAAGCACGGTTGTTACCGTAAATGCTAATCCTACAGCAAATGCATCGAACACAGGTGCTTACTGCGAAGGTCAGACAATAGCATTGCAGACCACCGCAACAGGAACTTACGCATGGAGCGGTCCTAACGGATTCTCGTCAACCTTGCAGAATCCGACCATTGCAAATGCAACCGATGCAAATGCTGGTACATACACACTTGTTGTTTCCAATGCAAATTCTTGTACGGCAGAAGCAACAACGGTTGTCGTAGTAAATGCTTCACCGACAGTAACAGCATCTAATACGGGTGGATATTGTGCCGACCAGACAATAGTATTGTCGTCGGTTTCGGCAGATGCTACTTCATTTGCTTGGAACGGTCCTAACGGATTTACATCAAATGTACAAAATCCAGAAATTGCAAATGCAACCCCAGCAAATGGCGGAACATATACGGTTGTCGTTACAAATGCTAACGGATGTACTGCAAATGCAACAACAGATGTTACCGTAATCGCAAATCCTATCGCCAACGCATCTAACACTGGTGCATATTGCGAAGGTCAGACAATTTCGTTGCAAACAACAGCAACTGGTACTTATGTTTGGCATGGTCCTAACGGATTCATATCCAACACACAAAACCCGACTATCGAAAATGCAACCCTTGCTGATGCTGGTGTTTACACCTTGTCAGTCATAAATGCTGGCGGATGTGCTGCCGAAGCAAGCACAACTGTTGTCGTAAATGCAAATCCGACTGTTGAACTCGGTGCAAACCAGACCGTATGTACAGGAGAAACAACAACTCTCGATGCAGGTGCTGGCCTTACATACCACTGGTCAACCGGCGCAGTAACGCAGACTATCTCTGCTGCTGCTGGCGACTACTATGTTACCGTTTACAATGCAAACGAATGTTCTGCTACCGATAATATTTCGGTTGCAAACTATCCGCAGACAACTCTTGCAATGACTTCTACTGCAGAAACTGGTCATAATGTGGCAGACGGTACGGCAACTGTAACACCGACAGGTACGGCTCCGTTCTCTTATCATTGGTCCAACAATGGCAACACTGCGACAATCAGCGGTCTTGCTGGTGGCAACTACAGCGTTACCGTAACCGATGGAAACGGATGTGTTTCTACGGCAATCGTAAATGTTGCAACAATGGACACTCCGCCTGTTGCCGATTTCTTGGTTAACAATGCCGAGAATGTGGCAATATGCCTTGGCGCAGAAGTCGCATTTACCGACCTTTCTACAAATACTCCTACGCAGTGGGCTTGGAACTTCGGTGACGGTCAGACATCAAATGTACAGAACCCAACTCACACTTACGCATCCGCAGGAAACTACACCGTTTCTCTCACAGTTACAAATCAGGACGGAAGCGATACCAAGCAGATTACAAACTGCGTAGTTGTAAATGCTGTTCCAACAGCAATTGCAACCAACTCTGGTGCATATTGCGCTGGCGAAACCATTGAACTTTCGGTTGAAAGCGACATTGCTGGCGAATACCAGTGGACTGGTCCGATGGG
Source organism: uncultured Bacteroidia bacterium (assembly GCA_902776565.1). Classification (GTDB taxonomy): domain Bacteria; phylum Bacteroidota; class Bacteroidia; order Bacteroidales; family ML635J-15; genus Bact-19. Next base: position 55,454 of record CACYQN010000003.1, on the reverse strand, counting down.
CTACAACAGCACATTGCAGAATCCGACACGCGCAAATGCTACGGCAAACCACGCTGGAACATACTCGGTAACCGTTACTACAGCAAATGGATGCTTGGCAGTCGCTTCAACGGATGTCGTAGTAAATGCAAATCCTGTTGCTTCCATTACAAACAACAGCGGTACTACAGTACTGACTTGTACAACTTCGTCAATACAGCTTGTTGCTAACGGCGGTGTTTCTTATTCGTGGAACGGCGTTGCTGGCGAGGCTGAATACACTGTTACCACAGCAGACAACTATACGGTAGTCGTGACCAACGAAAACAATTGTACTGCCGAAGCATCGATTACAATAACCGCAGATGCTGATATTCCAACTATCTCGATTGATGGTGCTTCCGCATATTGCGAAGGCGCAACAATAGCACTTGTCGCAAATTCCAGTACATCGGGAACATACTCGTGGACAGGACCAAACGGATTCTCAGCTTCGACAAACACTATTTCAATACCGAATGCAACTGCTGATAATGATGGTATATATACTGTCGCATTTGTGGCTGCAAACGGATGTGAAGCAAGTGGCTCAATCTCAGTATTTGTAAATGCTAATCCAATAGTTGAAATTTCAAGCAACAGTCCTGTTTGCGAAGGCGGTGATGTAACATTCAGCGCTTCAAGTGCAGAAACATTGAATTACTCGTGGAACGGTCCTGACGGATTTGCTTCTACAGAGGCTTCTCCTGTGATTTCTGGTGCAACCTTGGCTAATGCTGGTACATATACCCTCGTAGTAGAAAATGTCGCTACAGGCTGTGCAAATACCTTCCACGCTGAACTTATGGTAAATGCAGCACCTACGGTAAGCCTTGGTAACGATGTTACGGTTTGTGCTAATGTTGAAGCAACACTCAATGCAACAGCAGGCTTCGTTTCCTACACTTGGAACGGCGTTGCTGGCTCGCAGTCGTTCACCGCAACCGAAGCAGGCGACTATACCGTAGTCGTTGCCGACAACAACGGATGTACTGCAAGCGATGTCGTAACTGTTAACCATTACGAACTGCCAGTGCTTGCAATGTCGTCAACTCCAGAATCAGGTCACGGCGTTGCTGACGGTACTGCATCGGTTGAAATATCTGGCGGTACTGAACCTTATGCAATCCTCTGGAACAACAACGAAACCACAGCACAGATTACTGGTCTTACAAATGGTCACTATACTGTAGTGGTAACCGATAACAACGGATGTGCAGTAAATGGTGCTGTTGATGTCAACTCGCTGAATACTCCTCCTATTGCAGCATTTACTCCTAGTGTAGAATCTGGCTGCGCACCTCTTACAGTCAATTTCACCGACAACAGTACCAACTTCCCACAGACTTGGACTTGGTACTTCGGCGAAAGCACTTCTTCGGAACAGAACCCTGTATATACCTTCAACGAACCGGGTACCTACACCGTAACGCTTATTGTTTCGAACTTGGATGGAACCGATGTTGAAACTGCTGTAATACGCGTTTATGCTAACCCGACTGTAATTGTACCAGAACAACAACAATCGATAATTTGCGAAGGTTCATCAAGCGAAATAACAGTATGGAATGATGCTAATATTTCATACGAATGGAGCAATGGTTCTACAGAAAGCACAACAGTAGTTACTGAAGCAGGTGTATATACTCTTACCATAACCGACGAGCACGGATGTTCGGCAACTGCTGCTTTTGAAATGACAATGGCTCCAGTTCCTGAAATTTCTCTTGGTGCCGACATTGATGTCTGCGAAAATTCGGAGGCAGAAATAAATGCAGGTGATGGTTATAACTGGTATAACTGGAGCACAGGAGAAACAACTCAGTCGATAATGGTTTCGGCAGCTGGCGAATATTCGGTAACGGTATTCAACGAATATGGCTGTGAAGCATCCGACACTATTGCTGTTTCAATATTGGCAGCTCCTACATTTGCCATCAGCGACACTTCTGTTTGTGTAAACGAAGAAATTGTTTTGAGTGTTGACACTGAAGACGAAGTATTGTGGTTTGGCGAAACAGAAGGCAACACTTACGCCCAGACTTATCCTTACGCAGGCGAATATCTTGTTTGGGTAACGGTTAGCAACGGCGAATGTGAAACTACCGACACAATAACGGTAACTGTGGAAACTTGCACTTCTGTTGACGAAATGTCAGCAATGGAAATTCAGCTTTATCCTAACCCAGTACGCGATATGGCAACATTCACTGTAACTGGCTACGAAGGTGCAATCTCTTACATAGTTGTTGACTTGAGCGGTAGGGAAATGACCTTTGAGACTGTTTCGGTTGACAATGAATCGGTTCACACCGTTGATGTAAGCAACCTCGTATCTGGTGTGTATATCCTTAGGATTACAACCGACAGCGAAGTTCACAACATCAAGTTTACCAAAGAGTAATCCCGTTCGGATTAAATATTAAAGGCGGATTTCGGTCCGCCTTTTTTTGTTGGTTTCAAAAATTGCAAAAAAGTGGAGTTGGAATGCAACCGCCCTTGTATCGAGGAGTTCTTATTCAACAATCCATTCGGTTATGTTCTTCTCTTCCTTTGAAAATGCCACACCAACTTTCACAACCTTCCTGTTTCCTGCTTCGTATGGCACCATATAGCCATTGCTGTTGATTTGGTCGAGGGCTTCGCGGGCGGTGCCGTTTATCTTCAGTTCGAAAACGTATGCAGTATCGCCAACGAACATTACCACATCGGAGCGACCGTTTGCCGACTTCACCTGCGTATATACATAATTGCTCATCATCGAGAAGATTACATACATTATCGTTTCGTAGAATGCCTCGAAAGTTGTTAGATTGCCAAGTTCGTGCCTTCCGTGTTCAAGATACGGTATCGAAGCAATATACGACTTCAGGTACTGCATCATACCGTTGATGTCGTTTTTCTTTAGGGATTTATATATGTCTGCTATGGTGTTGTTTGCTAGCATTACGTTAGCATCTTCGACAATTACAGGCAACAGGTTTTGCATAAAACCTACACGGACTTCTGCATTAGGGAAGCCTAGCAAATACTGATTCGTATCGAAATCGTAGTCCTTTATAGTCAGGTATCCGGACTGGTAGAGCAGTGGAAGCGCAGTAGTCATATTTTCGGTTGGTGCATCAAAGTCTGATGCTAATACCATATTTTTCTCCAACGACAATATGTTGGTGCCAAACCGTTTCATCTGCTCGAAAAGATATGTTGGCGTTCCGCTTCCAAACCAATATGAGTCAACCATCTTGTTCTTCAACGCCATTGTCAAGCTAAACGGATTAAACACATCTGGCGAATCCATTGAAAAATTATAACCGTCGTATTTTGCCTTCAACTTGTCAACCATCTCATTGTAAGAACATTTATACCTTTCGGCAAGCACCTGAATGTCGGGCTTGAACACATCCAATGCCTCATCAACTGTTATTCCGCAGATTGCCGAGTATTGTGGCAGCATTGTAATGTTGGTGATGTTGTTAAGAGTAGAAAATATGGATAGTTGCGAGAACTTTGTTATGCCTGTGATGAAAACAAAATGTTCGAACTCTTCGCAAGCTTTTAGGGGCTGGTAGAATTCCTGCATGATTTGGCGCACTTCGGCAAGTTTTTCGGGTTGGTTGAGGACATCAAGCAATGGAGCATCGTACTCGTCGAGGATGACAACGCATTTTAGTCCTGTTTGCCTGTATGCCCTTTCCATAAGACTTGCAAATCGAGCTCCGGGAGTTTCGTCATTCAAGTCCCGTCCATATTTTTCCTCGTATGGTCTTAGTTGTCGCTCAAGTTCTTTTGTGATTCCTTGCAAGTTATACTGGTTCTTGCATAAACTCAGGTTGAAGTGGAAAACAGGATATTTCTTCCATTCGGTTTCCAACTTTTCCATTGCCAAGCCTATGAAAAGTTCCTTGCGTCCCTCGAAATAGCATTTGAGCGTTGAGCACAGCAATGTCTTGCCAAACCTGCGCGGACGACTTAAAAATACGAACTTCGATTCCTGAGTCAACTGATAGACAAGGTCTGTCTTGTCAACATATATTAAACCTCGTTCGCGTATGTCGTCGAACAATTGTACTCCAGCTGTGAATTTGCGCATCGGTTGCATATTTCTCGGTTATGTATCGACTGCAAATTTAGTATATAATTTTGAAAGGAGGTTTTGGTTGCAAAAAATAATTGTTCTACGCGACAGCACGCGGTGACATCCATAATTATTGAGTACTTAACGATGAGGTATCGGGTAGTTTTATTGTGTCGTATGCGAAAATGGTTGTATAAGTTTTGTTATAAATGAAAAAAATATTACTTTTGTAACTGATAAAATAATATTAGTAAATGCTATTATATGCCATTAAATAATAATATAATATTACCTAATTGTTTAAGTCCGCACGAAGTTGCAAAAGATATTGCCGCACGAGTGAAGCAACGTAGGCTGGAATTGAATCTCACGCAGGGCGGATTGGCATTGCGCTCAGACATAAAGTTGCCAACTTACAGGCATTTTGAGCAGACTGGCGAAATTTCCTTGTCGGCATTGCTACGCATAGCCGTGGCTTTGGATGCGCTTGCTGATTTCAACGAACTTTTTGCACAACGCAAATACGAAACCATAGACGAAATCCTAAATGGCTCAAAAACAAAGAGAAAGAGAGGAAAGAAAAATGAGTAGTATGGTAAAAGTTGTTGAAGTTTGGTGGAACAAGCGCCTCGTTGGCCGTATTGCTCTGGAACCAAGTGGACTTTGTGCTTTCGAGTACGACCAGCGGTTTTTGGCGGATGGTGTTTCTGTTTCTCCTTTTGAATTGCCTTTGAAATCAGGGACTTTCATTGCCCGCCGTACTCCTTTTGATGGCGGATTCGGTGTCTTTGACGATTGCCTTCCCGATGGCTGGGGGCTTTTGCTACTTGACAGATACCTACGCAAACGGAATGTAAATCCAAATTCTCTGACTTTGCTCGACAGACTTTCGCTTGTCGGCTCAACAGGGCGTGGAGCACTTGAGTTCGTCCCCGACAAAAGCGAAATGCCAGATAGCACCAAAGCGGATTTTTCGGCAATTTCGACCGAAATAGAGCAGATTCTTTCATCAGAAAACTACGGAGGTACAGGCATTGATTCCCTTTATGCGCGTGGCGGTTCCCCCGGCGGAGCAAGACCAAAAATTTTTGTCAAGGATGGCGCTGGGGAATGGTTGATAAAGTTCCCTGCGAAATACGATAGGCAAGACATTGGAAAATTGGAATACGAATGTTCGCAACTGGCCCGCAAATGTGGAATCGAAATGCCCGATACAAAGTTGTTCGATGGCAAATACTTTGGTACTAAAAGATTTGACAGAACAAGTTCTGGCAAACTGCATGTCATAAGCATGGCAGGATTGGTTTGTGCCGACTACCGAAGTCCGAGCATCGACTACCTGCACATATTTCAGGCTTGTAAAATGCTAACGCACAGCATAAACGAAATGTGGAAAATTTATCGTCTTATGGTTTTCAACTATCTGATAGGCAACAAGGACGACCACGCGAAGAACTTTGCATTTATATATAGGGATGGCGACTGGCATTTTGCCCCTGCCTATGATATTTTGCCGAGCGAAGGTTTCAACGGCTACCACACTACCACATTCAACGACCGCACCGAACCCTCCGACAATGACTTAATCGACCTTGCCGTAAATGTCGGGCTTAACAGAAAACAAGCTAGCGAGATTCTTAGGTGCGTTCGGGAAGAAGTGAAAATGAGCAGGATTGAATTGTTTTAAAGAAAAACTACGCGATAGCACGGTGGTAAGTATGGTTTTAAGCCACTTACCGCCATGGGTTCAAAGAGTTTTAGGATTTGGTCAACATAGGGAAATGTTATTTTTCTAGTTGTTCTTTGTTTTTCTCTTCACTTTTCTTTTCAGCCTCGTATTCTTCAGTCATTTTTTCTTCTTCAGATCCATTAGAGTTATGCTGTTCATTGTATTCTTGTTCTATTTTTGCTTCCTCATTTTTTTCTGACAATTTCTTTATAATACGATCTTTAATTATTTTGTTTTCTTCGGCCTTTAATTTATCCTTTTCTTCTTTCTTATTTGCAAAAGCCCTTTTTAAATCTTCAATTGTAAAAATTATATTGTCTTGCTGTTCAGAATTTGCTTTGTCCAAGAGCATATCAAGAATAGCATTTTTTATTTCTCTGCCAGAAAAGCCATCAATAATGTCGCTTGCTTCCAAAATTTCTGCATCAGTAAATGGAACTTCCATTGGAAGCCTCAAAGGGATTTTCTTTTTTATTATTTCTGCCCTTGCTTCTTTATTTGGCAGTTCAAATTTAATATGCTTTAATATTCTGGATTCAAATGCTTTGTCAAAATTTGTAACCAAATTTGTTGCAAAAATTACAACACCATTAAATTCCTCTAATAAGATTAACATTTGACTTCGTAATGAATTTAATGCTTGGTCGGAACCATGACTTACATTTTGAATGCGTTTCCCAAGAAATGAATCTGCTTCGTCAAAAAACAAAACAGAATCGGTTTCTTTGGCAACTTTAAATGCTTTTTGAAGATTCTTTGGTGCTTCTCCAACATATTTTGATTCTATCTCACCATAATTAAGCAGAAGAATATCCTTGCCTAAATAGTTGGCAACAGCATGTGCACACATCGTTTTTCCAGTTCCAGGTTCTCCGAAGAAATTTAATACACTTCGTGGACAAGGGTCAATTTCGCCAAATCCCCAAGTATCATAGATTAAATCCTTGCATTGAATTATTTTAAGTGCATCAAAAACATCTTTGCGAACTTTGTCACACAAAATCATTTGGTCAAAATTATACAACGGCTTGGATGGGAAAAAATCTGGCGTTTCATCATTTTTTTGTTCATCTTTACTATTTTTCTGTTCATCTTTTTTCTCTTTCTTGCTGAAATGTAAAATAATATGCAAAGAAGAATCTTTTAGACATGACATCAATTCTATTTTCTTTTTTTCTGCATATTTTCTAACTACTTCAAAAAGAGTTTGACTTCCTGAAAGATTGAAACTATTATTGGACTCAATATATATTGGATCGCTTACTTTATTGATTAATTCAATTGTTAATTTTAAATCAAAATTCCAATCGCTATTTGCCTCTTTCAATTTATCTCTAATAATATTTGATAAATCTTGCTCAAATTGCTTTAGCAAAATAATATCAGAAGAAGAAATACTTCCTTGTGTTTTAAATTCCATATAATGAACGAATTATAAAATTAAATGTATATTTCTTGACCAACGTAAAGATTCTTTACTTCACCATTTTCTGTAGAAAAGTCTATTTCGGTTATTTCCTTTTCTTCATCGAAGATACCACAGTTAACCCTTTTTGTTGTCTTACTTTTAACCAATGCTTTTATGGCATCAGGGCATTTAATTTTTGTTTGTTCTTTAATTGTTTCGGAGTCGATATCACCTATTATACCGCAAATGAAACCTATAACAGTGCCACTAACGCCACCGATTGCAGCACCGATTAAAAAAGGAATGAGTAATGGGAATGGCATAATTTTATTTTTTTAATTTAACAAACTCTTTTTATTACTTTAATTTACAACTATTGGCTTTAACATATCTCGTAAAATTTGTAAATAGCCATACCTTTTATTAATATTAATGGCAAGTATAGAATCTTTGCTTAATATTTCCTTTGTCCTATTATCAAACGATCTTGCCATTATAATCTTAACATTTTCAAGATTATTTGTTTTTTCATTAAACGTCCCAATCAATAATGTTGTTTTTTTGTCCGTAATAGGCATTATCTTTAAAATATCTTCGTAAAATTTGTACGTAGCCACAAACGGAGTGTCTTGACCTTTTATTAATGGCAAGTTCTTGAAATAAGCAACAATATCAGTATATATAATTGTATCTACTTTTTCCTCTATTATATTTTGCGGGAAAGGACTATGGCTTAATTTGCATTCTATTTTGCTTTTTTGCTTTTTCCTGCGCAAAAGGAAAAAAGTTATAGTGGCACCGAGTGCCACTATAACTACAATTATTATCGTTACCTTCATTGGGGTTATATTAATTTAAAACGACCAAAGATTCATTGCCTAATACGTCCTTTGTCTTTTCATCAAACGATTCTGCTATTATAATCTTGACATTTTCAACTTCATTGGTTTCTTCATTCAATGTGCCAAGAAGTAATGTTGTATCGTTGAAATCTTCAGTCTTTTTTATTACACTAACAACTTCTTGCAATTCTTTAGAATTTGCTTTTGCAATGAATGGAATGTCTCGACCTTTTGTTAATGACAAATTCTTGAAATATACAACGACATCAGTAAAAACAACTGTCTCGGCCTCGACAACCACATCTTCTTGCTGAAAAATCTTACTGCTTGGTTTGTAAGTTTTTTTGCCTTCCTGTTTTTTCTGTTTCTGTTTCAAAAGAAAAAAAGCTATAACGGCACAAAGTGCCGCTATAACTAAAATAATTATTGTTATCTTCATTTTATTTTTGATTTTAATTTAATACAACTATTGGTTCGTTGCCTAACGTATTCTTTGTCTTCTCGTCAACTTCTTCAGCCTCAACCCATCTCATGTTTTCAATATCGTTAGTTTCATCATTTAGTGTCGCTTCAAATATTCCTACGTCCTTCACTGGAGCTCTCTTTACCAAATCGGCAAACTCTTTTTTATGCGCATCTGCAATAAAAGGTATATCACGACCTTTTATCAAAGGCAAATTTTTAAAATATTTTACGACATGATCTACAAAGTTCAGAATACCATTTATTATGGTTCTGACAAGTCCTGCAATAAAACTAGCAACACTCTTTATTGCATCCCAAATTAATCTAAGCATATCTCTATTATTTTAAAATTATTAAATCCGATTCATTAAAAAGTTCCTTTACTTCTTTACTAAGTCCATCTGACTTTATCACAACGTAATGGTTCGTTTCTATAGGCAATAATTCACGATCCTTTGAATATGCGATATATACATAAAAATCATCATCTTTAACTTTTTTGAACGCTGCGACTTCGTTACATCCTTTTACCATATACTTCTTTGCAATCTCAACTAAATTGGTTTTATCCAACATTTCAACATTAACAGTATCTATGTTTGCATTGGATGCTGTCTTTAAATCTTCAATTAATTTCTCAAAAAAAGGGATTAAATCTTCTTTGATTTTGGCAAATCCTTTCTTTAATAATTCTACTAAAGCACTTCCTCTTGCATTTGGGAAATCACATATAATTTTAGCTTTCCCACCATCGTTACTATTTCCTATCATTTTACATAAAATTAAAATTTCAGTTGCTTGTTTCGTTCAGCAAGCAGAGCAACTGTTTATCTGACTTGCCAATTTTAAACCTTTTTTGTTTTGATTGCCTTCTCCTCATCCTCATTGGAAAGGCTCTGGAAAACCCGTAATCGCTGGACGAAGAAAAGTTTATACTTTCACATTTATTGCCAATCGAAAATACCATATACGAAGTGTTATTTTCAGCATTACAAAATTACAAAGCGCACAATGCGATTAACTACATTTCAGTGGAATATACTTACACATTTCGTGGAATTATTTTACACAAAAGTGCCAGACATGTGAAACCCCGATGGGGTAAGGATTTTATATTATTAGGTTTATTAATATGTATGCCCTACGGGCAAAGTTACATACTAAAAGCAGTGTCGCTACCTCGTTAGAGGTTGCATATCAATAAAAAACAACAAATAACGGAACAACCCCATAGGGGTTTCACTTTTGTTTAGAAAATTGTATTTCTAAAATAGATCTTTAATTAGATTCCGATTTTCTCTCCTCAAAATGCCTAGCATAGCACTCAAAGAAATTGAAGTCCAACGCCTTTGAGATTTCAAGCAGCAGTTTTGTGTCAATCCACTCTCGCTGGAATACCTTATATATATTGAATCGTGTACAATTCACCTGCTTCGCCAGCCACGATGCCTTACGACCTTGCTCGTTGAGCTTGGACTTTATCAGTTTCCCTATGTGAAATTGTTCCGTCATCCTGTTGCTTTGCGAATCTGGCAATAAAAAAAGGCGATGAACCGTTTTTTTCGCGGTTATCGTTCCATTAGCCGACCAAAGCATAGCAAGAATAAACGCAAACGGTTCACGCCAAATGACGTGAACATTGCGGATTATCAATTCTTACTTTATAAATTTGGTCGTTTATGGAACGAATGACAAATCCGTCAGATTCAGTATGTTATATTTCAAAAAATGGAAGACGATTTCTCGCCTTCCAGTATGTTGTTTCCCTATTTTACAGGAATATTCTTCAGTACATCAAGCAGATGCCTATACCACATATCCACGGTCTTGATTTCGACCTTCTCGTCGGGTGAGTGAACGCCACGCAAAGTCGGACCGAACGAAACCATGTCGAGGTTCGGGTACTTCTCGAGGAACAGACCGCATTCAAGTCCTGCGTGGATTGCACGAACAACAGGAGTCTTGCCGAACAACCTTTCGTACGAAGCAACAACAATCTTCAGTATTTCCGAATCGGTATTCGGTGCCCATCCGGGATATCCGTCGCCCGATTCAACCTTTGCACCTGCAAGCAGGAACACATTGCGTACCATAGTGTTGATGTCTTCCTTGCCCGATTCGAGCGAACTGCGCTGGCTGGTCGTAACCTGAATCTTGTCGTCGTAGAACTTTACCGATGCAAGGTTGGTTGATGTCTCGACCAAGCCCTTTATTGCTGGGCTCCAAGCGTGTACTCCGTGAGGACAAGCCGAAACAGCCATCACAAGTCTGCGCTGAGTTTCCTCGTCAATTACGAATGCTGGCATAGCCTCTTCGTGAAGTTCCATGTTGATGTTAGGCTCGGTTATCTTTATTTCCTTGATAATGTCTTCCTTGAACTTTGCAAATTCCTTCCTTACATCCTCGGCAAAGTCGGCCTTAACGGTGAAAACGAATTCTGCCTCACGCGGAATGGCGTTGCGCTTGTTTCCGCCGTCGAAATGTGCAAGACGAGCAAAATACTTGCTTGTGATTTTCTGCAAGAAACGGTTGGCTATCTTGTTGGAGTTGCCAAGTCCCTTGTTGATTTCGTCGCCGCTATGTCCGCCAGCCAAGCCGTTGATAATGAACTTGTAAGCAACATGATGCTCGGGAACGGCTTCCTTCTTGTATGCGAAGTCGGCAACGGTGTCGATACCGCCGGCGCAACCGATGAACATTTCGCCTTCGTCCTCTGAATCGAGGTTGAGAAGGATTTCGCCATCGAAAAATCCAGCTTCAAGTGCAAATGCGCCTGTAAGACCGGTTTCCTCGTCGATTGTAAACAAGCACTCGATTGGTCCGTGTTCTACGCTGTCGTCGGTAAGGATTGCCATCTCGGCTGCACAGCCAATGCCGTCGTCGGCACCAAGGGTTGTACCTTTTGCCTTTACCCATTCGCCATCGATGTACGGGGTGATACCTTCGTTGTCGAAATCAATCTTTACATCGCGGTTCTTTTCGCATACCATATCCATGTGCGACTGCAAAACCACTGTCTTGCGGTTTTCCATGCCCTTGCTTGCGGGCTTACGGATTACAACATTGCCAACCTTGTCGCGACGTGCTTCGAGGTTGTTGTCCTTTGCAAACTTCATCAGGAATTCCACCATTTTCTCCTCTTTCTTCGAGGGACGCGGAACTTTTGTTATCTGTTCAAAATACTGCCAAACTTTTTTCGGCTCAAGATTACTTAATACTTCCATAGAAAAATTTTTATTAATTTTGACAACGAAATTAATACTTATCGGACTAACAGCAAAAAAAATGAACGGAATAAAAAATATTTTTTTCATCGCATTGATTATCATAACATTTGGAATAAGTGCAAGTTCGTGTAAAAAGGCTGAAAATCACATTTATGGAAAGGTTTCCGACATGTCAACTGGTGAAGCAGTAGGCGATGTGACTGTAGATTTATATCTTACAAGGATAACTTCTGGCAGTTTTTCGGGCACTTTTGAAAAATTTGCGTCAACGGTTACCGATGCGGAAGGAAACTACAGCCTCGAATTTGAACCTGTTGCTGCCGGCGAATACAGCCTGCGCCTTTCGAAGGACGGTTATCACCCTAATATTACTGACTTTATGCCCGAAGAAACAGCTTCGGAGTACGAAAAGAACCTCACAATTCCCAAGGCTGGCTACATACACTTTAAGATTCGCAACGCATACGGTGCATATCAGGGCGATGAAAACGATGTTGCAAGAATTAAAGTGGAGGGAATAAACCCGCTATGTTCCGAGTGTTGCTCGTCGGATTACTATTCGTTTGAAGGTCTTAATGTTAACGAAGAGTTTGTGTGCAACATTGTAGCTGGCGATGAAATAACAGTAAACCGCTACCTTGTACGCAAGGGTACTTCTGAGTTCAGGAGCAAAAAGTTCATTTGTGAACAGGACTCCACAATAAATTATACGTGGAACTACTAGCTGAAAAAAGTAAACCCATCACTGTTTTCTATTGATAACAATGATGGGCATTCTGATATTATTGCGTATTTTACGCGTTCCTGAATTTTATTGCCGCAGTCTTGTCGATTTTGCTTTCGGCATATTCCTTTGTTACGACAAACGACTTCTTTTTTTCCGAAGGCATCTCAAACATAGCCTCAAGCATTATTGATTCGCATATTGAACGCAGACCTCTTGCTCCCAGCTTGAACGAAATTGCCTGGTCAACTATATAGTCCAACGCATCATCATCGAACTTGATGTCGATTCCGTCAATCTTGAACAGTTTTATGTACTGGTTTACTATGGAGTTCTTCGGTTCGGTGAGAATCATCCTCAGGGTTTCGCGGTCGAGAGGATTTAGGTAGGCAAGAACTGGCAGACGACCAACTATTTCGGGTATAAGTCCGAACTTGCGGATGTCCTCGGGAATAACGTACTGCAACATATTCTTGCTGTCGATTTTCTCTATGTTTTTCTGCGTTCCGTAGCCTACCACCTGCGTATTCATGCGTCGTGCGATAATCTTGTCGAGACCTTCGAATGCTCCTCCGCAGATAAACAATATGTTCTTGGTATCCACGGCAATCATTTTCTGCTCGGGGTGCTTGCGTCCGCCCTGCGGAGGAACGTTCACTATCGAGCCTTCGAGCAACTTGAGAAGTCCCTGCTGCACGCCTTCGCCCGACACGTCGCGGGTGATGCTCGGATTGTCGCCTTTGCGGGCAATCTTGTCGATTTCGTCAATAAAGACAATGCCTTGTTCTGCCGATGCCACATCGTAGTCGGCAGCCTGAAGCAGACGGGTGAGCAAACTTTCGATGTCTTCGCCGACATACCCGGCTTCGGTAAGCACGGTTGCATCAACTATTGCGAACGGTACATTGAGCATTTTGGCTATTGTCTTGGCCAGCAATGTCTTGCCTGTGCCTGTTTCTCCGACCATTATTATGTTCGACTTTTCGATGTCAACATCGTTCTTTTCCTGGCTGATGCGCTTGTAGTGGTTGTAAACGGCTACCGACAGCACCTTCTTTGCATAGTCCTGCCCGATTACATAGTCGTCGAGGAAAGCCTTGATTTCCTTCGGCTTCTTAAGGTTGACAGCTGTTTTCGCAGGCTTGTCGTTTTTGTGGAACTGCTCTTCTTCCTTCAGTATCTCGTATCCTCGTCTTATGCAGTCGTCGCAGATGTTTCCGTTGACACCCTGAAACAGGATTCCAACTTCCTTACGCGAACGACCACACAGCGAGCATCTATCGTTTTTGTCCATTAGATGATTCAAAAATTTGAAAATTCGATGATTTGATAATTTGATAATCTGTAGCGACGTGCCATGGCACGTCGCTACAAAATTATCCATTATTCATTGTCAATTGTCCATTATTTAGTATTCGATTTCCCTAAACAGAATTTCGTCAATCATTCCGTATTCCTTAGCTTCCTCGGCAATCATCCAGTGGTCGCGGTCGGAGTCGATGCGAACCTTTTCGATGTCCTGGTGCGAGTGGTTGGCAATGATTTCGTAAAGTTCCTCGCGGAGCTTCAGTATTTCCTTTGCGGTGATTTCGATGTCGGAAGCCTGACCTTCTGCGCCACCCATAGGCTGGTGAATCATCACGCGCGAATGCTTCAGTGCCGAGCGCTTTCCGTGTGCGCCTGCGCAAAGCAGAACTGCAGCCATCGAAGCGGCCATGCCCGTGCAGATGGTAGCCACGTCGGAACGTATGTACTGCATTGTGTCGTAGATGCCAAGACCTGCGTAAACAGAACCGCCGGGCGAGTTGAAATATATCTGTATGTCCTTGTTCGGGTCGCTGCTTTCGAGGAAAAGGAGCTGAGCCTGGATAATGTTTGCTACATCATCGTTTATAGGTGTGCCAAGGAATATAATCCTGTCCATCATCAGTCGTGAGAAAACGTCCATCTGCGCAACGTTAAGGGTTCTCTCCTCAATGATGGTAGGGTTGATATAACCGTTGTAAATGCTTGTGTACTGGTCGAAAACTAGACCGTTTACGCCTCTGTGCTTTACGGCGTACTTGCGAAAATCGTTATTATAGTTCATGCGTCATTTTTTTAGGACGCAAACTTACATAAAATTTTTCGGATTTTATGCAGATAAATAAAAATGTGAATGTAGAAATTCCAACATTTAATCCACTATCCCTTCTGTCTGAAAAAGATTGTCGAGTTCGTCTGGAGTGTTCAGGTGCATAACCTTGTTCTGTATTGCCGACTTCGACATATCGAGTCTGCGGCAATGCAGTTTTCCTGTTGTAGAGTCCTTGAACACGCGTATAAGCTGTATGCGGCCTATCGCCTGGTTCTGCCGTGCATATTCGGCCATACCTTTTGCCTTGGGCAGTCCGTCGACATACTGGTCGCCGTGGGGTTCGAGGATGGCAACGCGCATTGAACCGTCCGATGCCTTGCGGAATACCAGAAAGTCGGGATACATAGGTTTGTATTCGTTGTTTATCATGTATGGTATGCACATTGCCCACGGTTTGCGCGGCTGATTGCGCAACCAGCAGATGTATCCGTCGCGCTTGCGTTCTTCCTCAAGCGTGGTTTTTTCCCATTCGTTAAGCTTGAACTTCGCGATGCCCTTGTCGTTGACAAACAGATGGTCGGTGTATGTGTCGCCGTTTTCGTCGAGGGTTACGTTTATACTTTCGGGCAGACGGAAATTGTGCTTGCTTGTCAAGTCGCCGTCCGAAACAATCTTGTCGTACTGCTGACGGAAACGTTCTTCCAGTTTGCTTATGCTGATGCGATATTGGTCGATAAGGTCGTGGAACCTGTTTTCGGCATAGGTATGCAGGCTTTTCATACAGTCTTCGTTGCCGACATAAAGGATAAACTGAATCTTGTATGCGTCCTCGTCGTTGTAATCGAGATAAAAGTCTCCATACCTGTTGCCAAGACCTTCGTTGTATAGCAGATTGTTTGCCTGACGGAACTGCCTTTCGAGGTCGGCATTCGACGAGGTGAACATCGACAGTTGCCGTCCGTCGTCAACCGCCTGTCCCAAAGCATCGAAAACCTTCTTTGTCAACTTGAACTCAAGTACCTTTTCTGCCATCTTCTCGTATTCGCCTTTCGACTTCAGATACTCGATGTAGTCGTGAATCTTGTCGACAACCTCCTTTACGATAGTATCGACAGCGTCGTGCCATAGTTCCGACTGAGTCAGCAGATGCGCCAGCTTGAACAGCGAATTTGCATAGTCGTTGATTCTTACGGTACGGACATCGTAGGTAAGCAAGCCCATCGAATTTACTTCACGCATAACTTCTTCGCGGTCGATGCTGTCGGTATGTTGTGAGGGCGTTGGCGTTACTGTGCGTTGTGCTTGCGACGATGGCATTGCAGTCCGCTGTGTGTGCTGTTGCATAGGCGACACAAGGGCAAAAGGTTCGGGTTCGGCAGCAACATCAACTGCTCTTTCCTGCGGTTCGTAGCCTGTGTTTGGCGTATGAACTTGTGGTACCGCCGGCTGTGCGCTTGTGTCGTATGCCGATGTGTCTGTACTGAATCTCGGCATAGGCTGTGCCGACAGCGAACTCGACTGCTGCGTGCGGTTTGTGGCGGAAAGTATTTCAACTTTATGGTTGCCACCAACTGTCTCCTCGATAAAGTTTGCAGGAATTGTTCCGCCTTCCACCTTTTGCAGTTCATCAACTATCGACGATACGGTGTCGATGTCGAAGTTTGGTAGATAAAGATGTACGTTGTTAAGCGACTCGTCGACCTGAATATGCATCTGCATCGGGGTGCGAATCATTCGGCCGAGCAACTGTGCGATGTAGGTGCTGTCGACTGCGTGGCGGAAGGACATCATAGTTTCGGCTCTCGGACAATCCCAGCCTGTCGAAAGGCTTTCCTTGAAGAATACCAGCTTTATGTTGTCGTCGTCCTGAATGCGCGACGGCTCCTCGTAGCGGACTTTCAGACCGTTTACCACGATGTCGGACTTGTCGCCGAAACAATGCACAACTTCGCCTTCAAGATACTTTGAGCCTAACCGTTTTTCGATTACGTCGAGGCATTCGTCGAGGTCGGTGGTCGAAATCTGTTTGCCCTTGCCAGCTTCCACCTGAACTACAAACACAGGATTTACATACTTGTAGTGCTGTTCCTTGCAGTACTGGTACCAGTGCAGCCATTTGTCGCGCCATTCGTCGGTGGCGGCCTGAAGCACGCCCATTTCTTTGTTCGACAGCGAATCGTCGGGACTGTAGATTTCAATCAGGTCCTTGAGCAGACCCGACTGGCGAACCTCGTCGGGAGATACTATTACGTGATGCTGCGACGATGTCGTGCCTGCAACCAAAGTGTTGAAACGTTCGAGCGTTGCACTCATACCAATCACCACTGGCATAGGCTTGCACTTGTCGCTTCCCTTTATGAAGGTCTGCATTATGGTGGTCTGGTTTGTCTTTGCACCGCGATGCGCCTCGTCAATAATCATATACAGGCGGTCGGACTTGGCGAGTATGGTGTTGTTAAGCGTCTCCCAGATGGTGTACTGCCGCGAATCGCTGTGGTTTGTGAGATTGCTACTTTTGCTAAGTTTCTGTGTGTTAAGAAAATATACATATCCATCCTCGAGCATTTCCTGGTCGAAACTTTCGTCCTCGATTGTTATGCACTGCCCAATCTGTATTCTGTCGGCTTTGGTTTCAATCTTGTCACGCGACTGCTTGTTGAGTTCGGGCGAATCGCTGAGCCACACCACGATGGCATCGGGCTGTTCGGCTACAAATGAACTTCCGCAGAAAATCTGCTCAATGAGTGCCGACGAAATTATGGTTTTTCCTGCGCCTGTTGGGGCGGTGAAACTTATTACCTGAGGAACGAGCATTGTGCTGTAGCTCTGCTGTGCAAAGGCGCAATACTGGTGAAGCGAGTCGAGCGCCTTCTGCTGGAATGGGAACAAGTTGCATTTCATACTTATCTGTTTTGGTTGATACGGAAATTGTCTAAATAGTCGCGGTAGAGCTGGAACGAACGGCGCACGTCGAGGTGGCGAATCATATCCTTGTAGGCGTTTTCGGAATCGGTGATGATGAATGCGGTGTCGATTTCGGGATGCGAGTTCACCTCGCTTGCGAATGTGCCGAATGCCGACTCTGAGTTCAATACGGCAAAGCGGTTTTCGGGATACACAAGCATATCGGGGACGCCGTTGCCTTCTATTTCTGGGCAGACACCGTGCGCGCCAGCCTTCATCCAAAGCAGCGAAAGCATTCGCGCAAACTCACGCCCAAGCGATACATTTGTCTTGTTCAGGAAACCCAACTTGAAGTAAACTGCGTTTGCCTTAAAACCATCTGCCATAGGTATTTCGCTGCCGATATAGTTGCCTTTTAGCGGATTGCCGTTTACATCGTGCCCCTCAATAGAGCAGACCGTGCGCGGCCAGGTAACATAGCGCGCAATGCCAAGCTTTTCCCACTCGTCGTCGCCGGGCTTGAGACCCTTTGCCGACATTTCCTTTGCTTCCGCGTCGGAGACCTCATTGTTAGTGACAAGTATACACCGACGATGCCCGCCGTCTTCCGCGTTCAGCAGATTGACTGCATGGAGCGTCGTGCCTGAACCGGCGAAGAAGTCAACGATTAGGGCATTGGGCTTATTTGCCACAAAGAACCGAATTGCATCATGAGTTGCGTATAATGACTTTGGGAAAGGAAACTTCCTGTTTGGGATTAGTTTAGTAAGCAAATCAGAACCATATCTTGTTGCATCGTGTGACGTTACCCTCCATGCGGTTCCGGGAACGAACTTATACTCATACTCAGACTCATCAATTATTATAGAACCATCAGAATCCCTTCCTAAAATCTCATATTCTCCGTTTTCGATTTGCTTAATTACACCAGCGGTTAGATAATAAATCCCTCCTGTGCCGCCTTTCGCTACACGAACATAACCTTTACTGAGGTTGTTCCGCAACAACGGTGCGGATAAACTCCATTGCGCTTCTGTTCCTGAAGCTTTATTAATTGGCCATACAGCAACACAACCTTTTTTAGGAGGAATGCTGTTTCTATCAACGCCTCGCCCTATTGGATCTCCAACATCAACGATATGTGTCATATCTTCATTTAAGTAAATTGGATAAAAGCACCCTGGCGCGTGTTCTCTTGTATATTGTGTTTTTGCCAAACCCTGCCAACGAATTAATTTGTTAACTCGTTTGTCCGATGCGTTCATCCTAAAATCATCTGACAAAGCTATTTTTTGAGGAAGCGCATCGCCAATTTGTACATAAAAAATGTACTCATCTACTCTGAAAAAATTCTTTGCTCCCGGTGCGCCTTTTGGATTAATAACGCTACTAATCATTTGTATTTTTGCATCCGGAAATATTTCATCAAGCAAACATCTTAAATGATGATACTCGTTCTCATCAATAGTAACAATCAAAACAGAATCGTTCGGATTGAGCAACTTCTTTGCCAGTTTCAACCGTTTTTGCATCATGGACAGCCATTTGCTGTGTCGGTAGGCATCGGAAGAGTCAACATAGTCGTTGTTGTACTTCCAGTCGCGGGCGCCGGTGTTGTAGGGCGGGTCAATGTAGATGCAGTCAACCTGTCCGGCATAAAGGTACACAAGCAGCTGCAGGGCGTGGTAGTTGTCGGCCTCAATCAACGTGTGCCACAAGTCGCTGTCGGGCGCATTCTGCACCGAGTCAATCTTCTTTAGGAATGGATAGATTGGTTCGCCAAACTGCGCCACAACCACCAGGTCGTCAACATCGAAAGTGCTTATAGTGTGTGAACCGTCGAGTTTCTCGCAAGTGGCAATGCCATTCTTTATATCTGTAACTATATGATTATCAACGAATTGCCCCCCCCATTCGGGTTGGACTTTAGGGCAACCGTACATCCGCGTGTAACGGGGATGTCGAAAAGCGGCGTGCATTCGGGCAGATGCTCCTCGAAAACCAATCCGAACTTACGCTGCTTCTGCATCTTAGCCACTTCCTGCTCAATGCGCTGCCGCAATTCGGGATTTTCGATTTTGCCTATAAGGTCGTCTATTTTTGCCATTTATGCTTTTTAGTTATTAGTTTGAGGTGACAAATTTAATAGAAAAAGGTGAGATGGAAAAGAAAATGTTTAGTTTCTAAGTTTTGGGGCTTATAGGCTTGCTGTATCACAGGCTTGCAGCCAAACTGCTCGACTGTTCTTCTGTTCGTTTAGGAAATACTAACCCCAAAAACATTGCTTTTTCTTGAATAAAATGTATTTTTGCACAATGATTTTTCGTTGATATGCAAAATTGGAGAATGTATGACTAAAATATCAAAAGAAGAAATACTGGCATTGCTGCAAAGCACGGAGAATTATCGTGTTGAGCGAACTATTTCGACTGCGAATATGGATAAGTTCTGCGAGGCTATATGTGCATTCTCCAACGATTTGCCCGATTCGCGACGAAAAGGATATTTGCTCATTGGCGCATACGACAACGGCCAATTGTCGGGATTGAAAGTTGACGATGCCCTGCTGAAAAAGATTTCCGCTATTCGTTCCGATGGCAACATTCTGCCTTTGCCTGTTATGACGGTA
This sequence comes from uncultured Bacteroidia bacterium, assembly GCA_902776565.1. Taxonomy (GTDB): domain Bacteria; phylum Bacteroidota; class Bacteroidia; order Bacteroidales; family ML635J-15; genus Bact-19. Next base: position 35,356 of record CACYQN010000003.1, on the reverse strand, counting down.
GAGCGACTCGAATTCCCTGAAGGCGACCTGCTGGTGGCTGAAGTTTCCCCTTCGTTGCTACCACCCGTTAGGTATAGGGGACGAGTATTTGTGCGCATAGGTCCGCGTCGTGATATTGCAAGTGAGGCCGAAGAACGCATATTGACGGAACGGCGTATGGCTTATATGGCGACTTTTGATGCAACACCTTGCCTTGGTGCCACATTGGACGATTTGAACTTGGACTACATCAAGAAGCAGTATCTGCCGGCGGTGGTTGCTCCTGATATTCTGGCGGAAGATAGCCGTGACATAAAGGAACAATTGTCTTCTATACGGTTGTACGACCGCACCCACGACTGTCCCACATACGCTGCCATAATATTGTTTGGCAAGAATCCACGCTACTATTTGCCAGGGGCTTACATCCAGTATGTGCGATTCGCAGGGAATGTAATCGGTGGTGAAGTGCTGAACGAGAAACGCTTTCATGGTCCGCTGTTTCAGATGTTGCCAGCATTGGAATCGTTTGTAAGCGATGCAATAGTAACGCAAAGGCCAGTATCGGTAAGTCTGTTCCGCGAAAAGACTGTCATAAATTATCCGAACAATGCATTGCGCGAACTGCTGATGAATGCCTGTATGCACCGCGACTATCAATCGAATATGCCAATCCGCCTCTATCAATTCGATGACCATATAGAAATTATGAATGCTGGCGGTCTGTATGGAGAGGCTCGTCCCGAGAATTTTCCAACAGTGAACGACTATCGTAATCCTGTCGTGGCGGAGGCTATGAAGGAGATGAAGTATGTCAATATGTTCAATCAGGGCGTAAGGCGAGTTCAGGATATGCTCAGGGAAAACGGCAACAAGAAGGCCGAGTTTGATGTGTCAAAGTTGACGGCATTTATGGTGACTGTATTGTCAAATTTGGATGATACCGAAGATGTCCCTCAAGGTGTCCCTCAAGGTGTCCCTCAAGATGTCCCTCAAGGTGGCACTCAAGGTGTCCCTCAAGGTGTCCCTCAAGGTGTCCCTCAAGATGGCACTCAAGGTGGCACTCAAGGTGGCACTCAGGATGGCACTCAAGATGGCACTCAAGAAAGACTTAATGTTGATAATCAAAGTAATAAAGAAAGTCAAAGTGGCACTCAAGATGATACTCAAAATGTCACCAAAGAAAAGAATCTTGATTTATGGATTGAAGAACAGATAATGTTGAATCCGCAAATCACAACAGATGATTTGGCAAAATTAAGTGGCAAAGGTTTAAGAACCATAAAACGCCATCTGTCTAAATTGACTCATATCAAATATGTTGGTAGTGGATACAGCGGTCATTGGGAAGTGAGAGATAAGAGATAATTGTTTTGCTAAATAATCTTACAGAAACTGGATTTTAGTCGAGATTTAGTCGAAGTTTAGTCGAAAACACCATTTAATATATTGAATATAAATGAATTATAAAAAATTGAGTTAAATAAATTTAGTCAAAAGAAATGACCCTAACAGAACTCCAACATACTGTTGACGACTGGATTCGCACCTATGGAGTACGCTACTTCGATGTGAAGACCAACATGATTGTGCTGACCGAGGAAGTCGGTGAGATGGCACGCGTAATTGCACGCAAGTACGGCGAGCAGTCGGCAAAGCCTACCGATAATCTTAATCTTGAGGACGAAATTGCCGACGTGCTGTGGGTGCTTACCTGCATAGCCAACCAGACGGGAATCGACCTTGAGGCGGCAATGAAGGCAAATTTTGAGAAGAAAACCAGTAGAGATAAAACAAGACATATTGATAATCAAAAACTTAAATAATATGAAGAAAGATAGAAATTATCCTGGCGCACCGAGCGAAAAGGAAATCGAAAAACAAGTGAAATTGTACAAAAAGCAGATGCAGGAAAACAACAACAAGGAAGTTCTGATGCAACTCCTTAACTGCGTTGACCTTACAAGCCTCAACGGTAGCGACACCGAAAGCAAGATTGCCGAAATGACCGAAAAGGTAAACGACTTCAACAAGCACTTCCCCAACTACAAGAACGTGGCTGCAATCTGTGTTTATCCCGCTTTGGTTCCGACAGTCCTCGACTGCCTCGAACTCGAAGACGTTGACATTGCTGCAGTTGGTGCCTGCTTCCCGGCCTCACAGACCTTCCTTTCGGTGAAAACCGTAGAATGTGAGATGGCAGTGGAAAAAGGTGCCGACGAAATCGACATCGTAATTTCGGTTGGCAAGTTCCTCGAAGAGGACTACCAGACAGTTTCGGACGAAATCCTCACCATCCGCCACGCAATCGGCGACGCTTTGCTGAAGGTTATCCTCGAAACTGGAGAACTCAAGACTCCCGACAACATCTACATCGCCAGCATACTGGCAATGGAATCGGGTGCCGACTTCATCAAGACCTCGACAGGAAAGACCGCAGTTTCGGCAACTCCCGAAGCAGTATATGTAATGTGCTGCGCAATACGCGACTACTACAAGGAAACTGGCGAAATGGTAGGACTGAAGCCAGCCGGCGGAATCTCAACCACCGAAGATGCATTGCTCTACTACACAATCGTAAAGGATGTTCTTGGCGAGGAATGGCTCAACAACGACTTCTTCCGTCTCGGAGCATCGCGCCTTGCTAACGCACTGCTTACCGACATCAGCAAGTTTGATGGAAAGAAGAAAGAGATAAAATATTTCTAAGAAAATACGTTTTGGGGGCTCTCAGCCCCCATTTTTTTGGGATTCTATATACATGTTGACGAATACTCTTAGTCATTACTCGCAAGCTTCGTGCACTAAAGGGTCCGTAAGACAAAGCGAACAGCATAAGGAACGTTGCTTGTGAGCCTGTCTATACGGAACTCCTTCACGAAACGGAGTGAGTAATCTCCCATAGAAACGTTTCTATATGAGATTGTTCGCTCTGCTTCACGAGGCTGTGCGTTCCGCATAGCGTATCGCGTTATTGTTTGCTTAGCAGATGCTTTTGCGCCTCAGCATAGTAAACAAGTTTCCTCTGCCTTTGGCTGTTAAAGCATTCTAACTTGCGGAACCTTTAGCTCGCGCAGTGAAACAAGCAATGACAGAAGAGTGACATAATTTTTAGTCAACTTGTATATAGTTACTTTTTTTTACTTCGTAAACACCTTTACATCATCTAGGAAATATTTTCCAGCAACTCCTGCAGGACTTTCAAACTTGAAGGCTATGCGGATGTTGCCTGAATATTGTGCAAGGCTAACATCGCCGGAGATTGCCCAGTCGGTCGATACTGCAATGTTGGCAGGAAGTTGTGTCCAGTTGGTGCCGTCGGTTGAAATAAGTGCCGTAAGCGTATTTCCTGCGGTCAGCATTCTGGTCTTGAAACTGAGATACGAATTTGCCTGAAGTGCAATTTCGGGAGTTATAAGCCAAGTTTCGTTCTGCTCGCCATTGTTTCCGCTGATGCTAAGTATGTTGCCATCGGTAGCAGCCTGACACATCCACTTTGCAGAGCCTTGTACGGCATTGTTCTGCCATCCCGCATCGGCAAATTCACCTGCTGGTGATGCATCGAAGTTGTTTTCAAATAATTCATCCACATCACCAAAGCGACGACCAGTAAGCTGTACCTCATTGGTGTTGCGAATAAATAATTGATATTCAGTGTTGTATCTGCTTACAATGGCCACAAGCGAACCGCTTCCTGCGGGAATTGTGTCGCCTGCAAAGTTGGCGTAACCGCTTGTGCGGACAATCATGGTGTTGCCAAGCTCGTCCTCGATGTAGGTATTCACAGTCTTCTGTCCTTCCTTGTCGGCGTAGGTTTGTCCAACATACTGCTGCTGGAACTGAACCTTGCGGAACTTGACAAGCTTTCCGACATATAAACCAGTGCCGATGTTCTCCATATCAACCAATTCCGGTTCAAGGAATCTTCTTGTTTCCAACTTAACTATGTTGTTGTCAACATGAACGGAATCGAGTTGTATCATACCGCTGTAGTCGCTGAGAACCAAGCCTTTGAGGTTCACGCGCACATAGTCGCCTTCGTACACTCCACCCGACGAAAGCAGGTGCAGGTTTATGGCCTTGTCGTCGTCGGCACCGCCTTGCAGGTAAGCCGACTTGTAGATGTTGCCAATCTTGTCGGACATGGTTATGTAGCCGAAAACTGAATGGTCTTCGTTGAACTTGTATGTTCCGCCGCCAGCAGCCACAAGCGAGTCGTAGATTTCCCACAGACGGGTGATTGTAACAGTATCGCCAACAGGCACTTCGCTTACTTCGGGAGTGTCGTACTTGCCCTGTATGCAACCGCTGAACATAAATGCCAGCACTATTGCCGTTGCTATTGCCAATATCTTGATTATGCTTTTCATATCTTCTTGTTTTTTAGTCGCACCTTTCGTTTTCCATGTTCACTTCATCGGTCGAACGGATAATTATCTGATAGGTTGTCTTTGTTCCTGTGTTGCTATTTGTAATGTATCGTGTCATAATTCCCACGACGCTTCCGCTGCCCTTTGGCAATGGTTGTCCAGCAAAGTCGGCGTAGTCGCTGTTGCGGGCGACGAGTGTATTTCCGTCGCAGCTTGTCATGTTGCGGTTCTGTGTTGCCGAACCGTGTTCCACAGCGTAGGTCATCGAGGTGTCGCTTGCCGCAAACTGCACATTGTTGAGTTTTACAAGACGGCAGTCGTAATATGCTGGATTTTCAACAACCTGAGCCATAGTAACTTCTTCGGGTGTAATCGGTACATTTGGTTCCTGAAGTATCACCTGCAGAGTGGCATCCTCGACATCGACAAAACTCAATTCCATCTTTCCGCTGTAATTTACTACCTGACTGCCTTTCAGATTCATGCGGACGCGGTCGCCAACCTTTACCATGCCTGCTTTGCTGAGCTTGTAGATATTTATTCCGCCAGTGGAATCCTGCAGGTAGGCTTCCTTATAAATGTTGTCGTGGCTGTCGTCCATAGTGATTGTACCAAACAGCATATAGTCGTCTTTAAACTGGTAGTAGTCACCACTGTCGGCCCACATCTTGTAAATGTCGGAAACCGTAAGTATATGGTCCTTATCCAACTCTGTTATTGCTGGGACATCGGGTTTCTCGCAGGAGCAGACAAGTGCCACGGCTGCAAAAAACATCGGAACTATTATGGAAATTATCTTTTTCATCTTGCAAGTGTTTTAGAATCTGAAATATAGGTTTGCGAAGTAATTAATTCCGTACATATAGTAGTACTTGTTGGGGAACTTGTCGATGTTGGTCTTGTCGAAACGGTACTGCTCGAATCCGCTGGTTGCAATCTTGGTGTTGTGAGTTACATTCGAGATACTTGCAGTGAAACCGATAGTGTATTTGTGCTGTATTCTCCACGACTTTCCACCGTAGATGTCGAGTGTGAAACCGCCTTTCAACTTTTCCTGACCGAGAATAGTTTCGAGCTGCGGGTCGCCGACAACAAAAATGTCGAGAGCCTCAACGGTGTGCTTCTCTGGATTGATGGTAACATAGTTTTCACCGAAATAATTTGCGTTAGCACCTATGTACCAATATTTTGGAGCGGAATACTTGACACCGATAGTTGTTGCTAATTCGGGAGTTCCGCCGATGTGGTAGTTCTTTATATAAACGGTGCGGTCGGTTGCAAGCACTTCGGAACTGTTGTCCTGCGTAATGGTTACCGACGGACGGCTGTTGTACATATATCTTCCGTAACCCAATGCAGCAGTTGCAGTTACAGTCGGTGAAATCTTCACTTCGGTTCCGAATTCTCCGCCGTAGTGAACCTTGTTTACGCCAGTCATCATATAGTTGACGAAAGTGTTAAGCTCGTCGTGGTAGAAGCTTGTGCCTTCGGTTCCGTTGCGGAATTCGGTGTAGTAGCCCGTAATCTTGAGTTGGAAGTTTGGCGAGCGGTAGAAATAGCTGAGGTCGCCCGAGAAGATTGTCTCGCTCTTGAGGTTTGGCACAACATTGTCGCGTGTGCGTGGCGAAACATACGCATTGCGGAAATAAGGTGCGCGGGTGAGGTAAGCCACATTGGCAAGCAGGAAGTTGCGTCCTGTAATCTTGTAGTTTACACCAGCCTTCAAGGCGTAGTTGAAGAAACGCTGGTGGTCCGAAGCACCGTAGGAGCCATCGGGGAATTTTCCGTTACGCATCTTTCCGTCGCGCCAGTATTCTGTATAAGAAAGTTTCAGAGCAGTAAAGAATTCAACCTTCGAATACTTGAACTCGGCTTCGGCGAAACCGTCGGCCTTGTGAATGTTTGCCAAGTAGTTGTAGCCGAACAAATCGCCTTCCTTCTTCACTTGGTTTGGATTGTCGAGGTCGCTCTGGATGTAGTTGTCGTCGTTGAAGTCGCGTTCGGCAAACTGGTCAACATCGAGCCACCAGTCGGCGCCCAGAAGGTCGTCGATTACCTTGAAGTAATGTGTCTGGTTCATCATATAGTTTACGCCGGCGACCATCTTTATCTCATCTGTAAAAATCTTGCTCAAGCGCGACGAGAAGTCGAAACGGCTTACATCGTTGCGGCGTTCCTCGATGATGTATTTTGCACGGTTGCCTGTAATGGAGTCGTTGGGATTTCCGCCCACATTAGTAACCGTATATAGGTTTTTCATATTTGCAAAATAGAAGTGGTCCCAGTCGAGCAGACCTTTGTTCTCGTCGTTCTGCCATTCGTTGGTAAGCTGGGCGAACATATTTTCGTCGTCATCGTAGTACGACGGGAAGTTGCGGTAGTAGTCGGGACGCGGGTCGGGAGCGTCGTACCAGTTGAGGGCTGTTGTTCCGCCGCGACCGAACATATACGATGCCGAGGTCTGCAGTTTCATAGTGTTGTCGATGTCCCAGTAGTGCGAAAGGATTATGCGCGGCTGGTGGTAGTAGCCGACCTTGGCGTTGCGGACCTTGCCATTCTGGTATCCCCAGTTGGGATTGTAGTAGTTTGTGCCAAGAAGTTCGTAGGTTTCGGCAGTTGCTGCGCCCGACCTTCCGCTACGCGACGGCGAACCGAAAACGGTAAGTCCGAGGCTGTGGTGGTCGTTGAATTTCTTTTCGGCACCGAAGAAGTAGGCGTAGCCTTCGTAGAATGTGCCCGGAATGTAGCATTTTTGTGCCAGACGGGTTGATGCTGCCACCGAGAAAGCCCATCCGTTAGCCATAAGGCCTGTGCTGTAGGCTGCCATTGCCCTGTGGCGGTACGAGCGGTTTGAGTTGGCGTACGAAACGCTTCCACCCTGACGGAACTCCGACACGCGGGTAGAAATATTGGTTACACCGCCAAGTCCTCCGAACGAATAGTCGGAGAAATGCAAGCCCGAAGTATTTGTCTTAAAGCGCATTACATCGTTTAGCCCGCCCCAGTTGCTATATACGGGACGGCCGTTTTCGGCATCGTTAACATATATTCCGTTCATCAGCACTTCGGCGTTCTGGTTGTCGTAGCCGCGGAAACGGAAACGAGCCTGTCCGAAAGTGTAGCCTGCGGAATTTACATATACATCCTGCGACGACTGCAGCAAGGTTGAGATGTCGTTGTCCTGCGAGCCCTCCTCAATCTCCGATTCGGTAAGTGTTATTGTTGGAACCGCTTGTTCTTCAAGATAATCGTTGTTCTTTGTCGTGTCGGTCTGGGCGTAGGCCGTTGCCGACAAGCAAACGAAAATGAGTGGTAAAAATTTACGCTTCATACCCGAAATTAAAAAATGTGGCTACAAATTTAAATTTATTATTTGGTATGAAGGAAAGAAATTTGAATTATTTGATGGATTTGATAATTTAAACAGCGAAGCAAGGACCATAGAACGGCGTACTTCGACAACACTTCGATTTCACTCAGTGCGACGGTTCAGCAACCGCCAGCCATAGAAACTTAGAACGGCGAAGCCCTCAACGAAGTTAAACAATTAGAAACGGGCGTAGCCCCAGAAACGGCGTCAGCCATTCAAACGTGCGAAGCACATCCCAGCAGGCTCTCCCTTATGAAATCGTCGTAACCTTTAATTCCGAAATGCAGAATCTTCAAAGCTGCAAACGGGCGAAGTTTATTTTCAACTTCGGCAAGTTTTTCGGGAGTGTCGGCGTCAAAATATTCGCAGGCAAATAACTTCCAGAACCTAATCATTGCCTCATTGTTGATATGATATAGTTTCTTTGTCAGGTCGTCGGGATTGCACCTGCAAACAATGTACATCATTCCAAAGTCAAATAGCGGATTGCCGTAGCTAAAGTCGGCAAGGTCTATCCACAGGTTGCCAAAGCTTGAATCTAGAATATTGCCGATGTGCAGGTCGCCATGGAGACAAGTGGTTGCCGGCGGTACGCTTTTCACAAAGTCGAGAACCTTTTTCTTCTCGTCGGTGGTAAAAATAGTTGCATTTTCGACAGTCTTGCAAGCTTCGTCTGCTGCCGACGGGAAAACTGCGGGATTGCAAACCGTGGAATGCAACTGCTTGCACATACGGGCAAATTCGGTTGCATACCTTTTCATACTGTCGGGATTCTCGGATATTGCCCTTGCGAACGATTTTTTATCGACAATGCGACCGAACTCGCAACCGTACCTCTTGCCGTCGGTGACAAAGCGTCCTGGCATAGGTGTAAGAAGTCCCATTCGGAAAACATTCATTGCGGTGCGAAGTTCGCGCAACGGCATTTCGGGAGACACCGATTCGGAGTACAGCTTTATCATTGTGCGTCCGCCCTTATGGTTGTAACTTTCGGCATTGAAGCCTTCTCCGCTACGTTCATATTCTGCAAGGTCAATTTTTACAGGCTCACCGAAATCCTTCTGACCGAAAGTCTTTTCGAGCAAAGTAATAAATTCGCGGTACGCAGGTGTTCCAGCAAGGTCGAACAAAGCCACAGCCAGTTCGCGGTAGCGCCATTCGTGGTCGGATTTGCCGTTTGGTGCGTGGAAAATTTCCCAAAGTTCGTCGCCAATACGCTCGTAGTCGCGGGCGATGGCGCGCATATTCGAGAGTTTGTCGCCCATAGCCACAATTTTGGCATCGTAAGGAGCATCGGCGAGTCTTTCCAAGGCTGCCTTTTTGCGGTCAATCCAACTGTCGCGCTCCGAGAAACCTTTTACAAACTTGTCGCTTTCAGCTTCCACCAAAGTGGCAACCCTGTCGCCAAATTCCTTGCGCAACTGCTCCAATGTGACATCGGTGTCTTCAATTGTATCGTGCAATGCAGCTGCGGCAAGTATTTCCTGGTCGGATGTTATTGTTGAAGCAATTTCTACCGCTTCCATCAGATGGATAGAGTAGGGGAATCCCTTGCCTCTGCGTTCTGTATTGGCGTGTGCATCAATTGCAAAGTGCATTGCCTTGTCGAGAATGCTTGTGTCTATATATTTGTTTGCCATTGTGTTCTTATTTTATGTTAATCTTTGTAATTTGTTCGAATGTGCGGTGTGCGCGTTCTTCATTATAAGCCGACTGTCCGAAAACTGCATCGTAAAACATACGCAGACCAACTTCACCGCCACCCTTCTTAATAATGTAAACAAGACAAAGGTTCTGCAATGCCACCGACAATGCAAGAATGTCGAGGTCGGTTGACGAAAGCTGGTGAAGTGCGAGCTTGTAGGCATCTTCGCTGTAATCCTTGATAAGGCGGTGCAAGTCGCCGAGCGTACGGAAGTTCATCTTTATCAGCGTTGCCAAGTAGCGCATAAGGTTGTCCTCGTAGATTTCGGCCTGATTTATAGTCGCAATTTTGTCAATTAGCTTCTTGAAAGGCTTCATAGTGAGGTAACTGCGGAAGGTGTCGCTGTTGAGAGGCACTTCATCGAAGTTGCCGTCGGTAACCAGCGACTGCACATTGCGGCGGTAGTCGGTGATTTCCTTGCGAATGCGGCTGAACTGCTCGTCGGCAAGTTCAAGCATACCGGCAAGGCGGTTCATATTGCGCAGATGCTCCTTTGGCACCTCGATTCCCGACTTGTAGCCGGTATCGTGGTACATTGTAGCCCACACATGCTGTAAGGCGGTGCGCATCTGTATTTCGAATCGGAAATCGTTTATTTCGGGATGTTCGGCATCATAGTACAGCGACTTTGGTATGCGGCAGATGTAGTGCAGCGACATATATCCGAACTGGTCGAGGTCGAGGGCTTTGCGCTTATCGACCGAATTTTCCCAGTCAATTTCAAAAACCTTGTCGATGAGTGCCGAAATCTTGTCAACTTCCTCGGAATAGAAGGTGATGACGCGAGTTCCCAAAATGTCGGTAATGTCCGAAAGTGTCTTGTACTTGTGTCCCTTGAGTTCCAGTTTGCCGGCAAGACTGTTCTCTGTCTTTATTCTTGACTCTATTGCGATGACATAAATGTTGTTGTCGGCGACGCACTTTTTGAGTTGTGCCCGTACGATTTCCTTCATTTTTTCAAATATCGCCAGTTTCTCGCGGTATTCGTCCAGAATCATCTGGCAATGCAGGTCCAATTCGTATTCCATAAAAATTAAAAAAGTTTAGGCAAAAATAAGACATATTTACGATTTGGCAAAGCCGAACTAAAGGTTGGAATTTACGATTTGGGATTTTTTTGAACAATGGGAATGAATATCCCAAGCATCTTTAAAGGCATTAACAGTTAGCGGATTTCCATTTAGTTTTCTATGGTTTGGTTTGTTTTCTCAATGAAATTCTGCATCTGTTGAATAAGAGTTTCCTGTTCCTTGATTATCTGGTTCTTTCTTTCTTTCAATAATGTCGTCTTTTAATTTGCAATTCGGGCATTCTGCAGTAGTGTCGTTTATGCTTTCGATTTCGATTTCCTTTAGCAGAACAGAAATGTCAACATTTAGGCATTGTGCAATTTTTTGCAGTGTACGAACCTTGAAATCGTCGTTGGCAAGTGCTTGGCGAAAGCCTGTAAGACTCATTCCTATCTTTTCGGATAGTTCTTTTTCTGTAATTTTCTTCAGCTTCCTTATTTCTGTTATTCTTTTAGAAATCAATGTTTTGTAATTTATATGTTAATAATTCATTCTTCCGATTATCTCCTTGAACCAATACGTAAAAGAATCCGGTTTCTTTTCGATTTCAGTTTTTATTTCGTTCAATGTCGCCCAGCGGTAGTCGTCGGCTTCGGCAGGGTCGGGCAGGGGAGTGCCGTTCCATTTGCCTATATATACATGGTCTATTTCGTTTTCGATGAGGCCATTGTCGAACTTGGCGGTGTAGTGGAATGAGAATGCAAATTTCAAGTCGCAGTCGAAACCCATTTCGTGTTGTAGTCGCTCGTGCATGTAGGTTTCCATATCCTTTCCTTCGATGAGGTGGCTACAGCAGGTGTTTGTCCATAATCCGCCCGAGTGGTATTTTGTGGCGGCGCGCTTTTGCAATAGCATTTCGCCCTTGTCGTTGAACACCACTATCGAAAATGCACGATGAAGCAGTCCCTGCTGGTGGACAAGGAGTTTCGGCGCATAGCCGGTGATGCGGTCGGATGGAGAAACTAGTGCGATGGATTCCATAAGCGAGATGGTTGAAGGCTAAAAGGCTGATTCCCCCCTGCTTTAAGGACGTTAAAGCCTTTAACGTCCTTAAGGTTTTCGGGGGGGACTAGCCTTTTTTACTCCTTTCCCAGCAGTCTGAACATTTCCTTCTTGTATGCTTCAACACCGGGCTGGTTGAATGGGTTCACGCCGAGCATGTATGCGCTGATTCCGCAAGCGAACTCGAAGAAGAACATCAGGTATCCGAGGTTGAACTCGTCAACGGCATCAAATTCGATGCGGATGTTCGGAACATTTCCTGCAACATGGGCGTTCATTGTGCCTTCGGCAGCCTTGCTGTTGATGTATTCCATATTCTTGCCTTCGAGGTAGTTGAGTTTGTCGAGGTTTTCGTCGTCGTGGGGAACAACTGGAGCGTCGCTGTCGTCGTCAACCCAGAGAACGGTCTCGAAAAGTATTGGACTGCCGTCCTGTACGAACTGTCCGAGCGAGTGAAGGTCGGTGGTGTACGATACCGATGCGGGGAACAATCCCTTGCCGTTCTTGCCTTCGCTTTCGCCGTAGAGTTGTTTCCACCATTCGGCAAAGTAGCAGAGGCGCGGATTGTAGTTGACCATCAGTTCAACCTTGCGACCTTCGTTGAAAAGCATATTTCTAACTGCAGCGTATTGTATAGCAGGGTTTTTCTCGTTGTTTTCGAGGCAGATGTCCTGTGCCAGCGAAGCACCGTGAAGCATTTCTTCGATGTCGAAACCAGCGATGGCAATCGGCACCAGTCCTACTGGCGACAATACCGAGAAGCGTCCGCCAACATTGTCGGCGATGATGAAGTCGTCGAAGCCTTCCTTGTCGCAGAGAGTACGGAGTGCGCCCTTGTTTTCGTCGGTGATTACTACAATGCGGTCGCGGATAGTCTCGTTGTCGAAGCGTTTCTTCATTTCGTTGTAGAGCAGGCGGAAAGCAACTGCCGGCTCGGTGGTGGTTCCCGACTTTGAAATTACAACTATACCGAATTCCTTGTCTTTCAAGTATTCCATAAGTTCTGCATGGTAATTTCCGCTGAGGGTATGACCTGCGAAAATCATTTCGGTGTCCATTTTTCCGAAATGCGGTTTAAGTGCTTCGATTGTTGCCTTTGCTCCGAGGTACGAACCACCGATACCTATTACTACTACGCAGTCAAGTTTGCGCATGCGGTCGGCGATGTTGAGGATATCTTCAATGTCTTCCTCGCTGTATGAGGTTGGCAGGTCCAGCCAGCCGAGGAAGTCGTTGCCTTCGCCGGTGCCTGCTGTAAGTGTTTCAAACTTTTCCTGTGCAAGCTTGAGCATTTCCTGATATTTGGCGTTGTTGCCGAGTGCTTTTTCGATGTTTAGTTTCATTGTGCTGATGATTTTAAGTTGTTCTATCTAAAAATTTAAATTTTCCATATCGTTGTTCTTTAGGAATATAGTGTTGAATCCCAAAGCATTTGCCGCCTTTATGTTGGCTTCGTTGTCGTCGATGAAGATGCTCTCTTCTGGTTTTATGTGCGAATGTTCCACAACGTAGTCAAAAATGTCGCGGTTTGGCTTTTTCAGACCGATTTCGTGCGAGAAGTATGCATGTTCCACTAGGCTTTCGAGTCCATCAACTCCGCGGGTTCGCTTTAGCAGAGCGGTGTAGAATCGGTAATGTATTATATTGGTGTTGCTGAGGATGAAAGTACGGTATTTGCCTTCATTTTTCAGTTGTTTCAGCATTTCGATTCGAGCGGAGGGAAAGTCCATGATTAGTGCATCCCAGCATTGTTCGAGGGTTTTGTTGTCGAGTTTGCAACCGGTGACACGGCGGAATTCGTCGTAGAATTCGTTTTCGGTGATGCTGCCGACCTCAAGGCGGTCGAAAAGTTCGTTTTGGGATGCAAGGGTATAAAGCTTTTCAAAGTCGTTCATTCCGTATTTGGCAAAAGCAATTTCGCTCAACTTTGTATCTATGTTGAGGATTACATTGCCCAAGTCGAATATCAGGTTCCTTATGTTTTCCATCATAAAAAATTTCACACAAATTTAAGAGAAATTCTCTTATGTATGTGCGATGTGGTAAATATTTTATTGTATAGGTATTCGATAAAAGTAAACTATATATCGGTATTTTGCATATTATCAATCAGTTATATTAATAATAAGATAATGAGAACGTCATTCCGCAAGTCGTGAACAATAACGCGATACGGAACGGGGAGCGTAATATTGTTCGACTATGCGGAATCTCCCAATATAGTATTATTCTGGAGATTCCGCATAAACGAACTCACAAGGCTCGTACCTGCGCCTGTTCGTTCAGTCTTGCGGAATGACGATGACCGCCAATAATTTTTTACTTTCGTTTATTTAACTACGATGTTCACAATCTTCTTCGGAACAACGATGACCTTTGCTACCTGCTTTCCGTCGGTGTATTTCTTTGTGTAGTCGTTTGCCATGACGGTATCCTCGATTTGCTTCGGATTCATGTCGAGCGGAAGTTCGAGGTTGAAACGCATCTTTCCGTTGAACGAAATCGGGTAGGTGAAAGTGGTTTCCTTGGTGAACGCCTCGTTGTATTCTGGCCACTGAGCCTTGGTAACCGATGTGTCGTGTCCGAATTCGTGCCACAGTTCCTCGGCGATGTGCGGTGCATACGGAGAAATAAGTACACAAAGCGGTTCAAGGATTTCGCGCTTGTTGCACTTGCCAAGTTCGTTGCAGCAAATCATGAAGCAGCTTACGCAGGTGTTGAACGAGAAACGCTCAATGTCGTCGGTAACTTTCTTTATGGTATTGTGCAAAGTCTTCAGTTCTGCTGGTGTTGCCTTTTCTTCCGAAATGCAGAAATTGTTGTCCTCGTCGTGGAACATACGCCAGAACTTCTTGATGAATCGTGCAACACCTTCGATTCCGTTTGTATCCCACGGCTTTGCCTGTTCAACAGGACCGAGGAACATTTCGTAAAGCCTCAAGGTGTCGGCTCCGTAGCGTTCAACAAGGTCGTCGGGGTTCTGAACATTGTACATCGACTTCGACATCTTTTCGATTTCCCATCCGCAGACATACTTTCCGTCTTCAAGAATGAACTGTGCATCGTTGAAGTCGGGTCTCCACTGGCGGAACTTTTCGATGTCGAGAATGTCGTTGCTTACAATGTTGATGTCAACATGAATCGGAACGGTGAATTCTTCGCGACCAGGTATGTTCTTCGAAATGAACAGGTTAATTGGAACAAATGCTTCACCTTCCTCGAATTCGGGAACATCGCCGCCAGCAACCAAATCCTTGATTTTCTGTTCAACCACATCAATATGGTTCATTACGTCGAAGATAGAAATGAGCAATATTCTGTATCCCTTGTCCTTTGCGTATTCGCTGTATGCTTCGGCAACCTTTTCGAGCGAATGTTCGCGCTTAATTTCAATAAGAATTTTCTTCTCTTCGCAGTAGAAGTCGAAACGGCGCTTGCCATCCTTGTAGTCTTCCTTGAATTCAACGCCCAAACGTTTGTCTTTCAGCAACTGCCAAACCTTGTATTCGGCCATCTTTTCGAAACTGCTAACGCGGTAAACGAAGTTCGAACGACCTTGAATCATACCTTGGTTGATGAGCTTCTTGTATGGCTCTTCGTTTGGAACCAATCCGAGGTCGTAGAGGAACTTGTTCCAGAAGCGCGAATATATAAGGTGTCCGGTTGCGTGTTCGCGACCACCTATGTAGAGGTCAACATTCTGCCAGTAGTTGACTGCTTCGGGCGAGAAAATCATCTTGTCGTTGTGCGGGTCGGTGTAGCGCAGGTAGTATGCAGACGAGCCAGCAAATCCTGGCATTGTCGAGGTTTCGTACTTGTAGCCTTCGGGGGTACACCAATTCTTTGCGCGTGCTAATGGCGGTTCGCCGGTTTCGGTTGGCAAATACTTGTCAACTTCGGGAAGTTCGAGCGGAAGTTTCGACTCATCAAGCGGGTATGGGATTCCGTCCTTGTAGTAAATCGGGAATGGTTCGCCCCAGTAGCGCTGACGGCTGAAAATGGCGTCGCGCAGACGGTAGTTGACCTTGCGCTTGCCTATGCCCATCTCCTCGATGCGGTCGTTCATAGCCTTGATAGCCTGCTTTACGCGCAGTCCGTTGAGGAAATCTGAATTCATAAGAATGCCGTCCTTCGAGTCGAACGATTCTGTCCATTGGTCGGTTGGAACAATTTCTGCGCCTTCCTTTGCAACAACCTGAGAAATCGGCAGGTTAAAGTGGCGTGCGAATGCGAAGTCGCGGCTATCGTGTGCCGGAACTGCCATAATTGCACCTGTACCGTAACCTATTAATACATAATCGGCTATGAAGATTGGAATACGCTCTTTGGTAAACGGATTAATTGCATACGAACCAGTCATTTGTCCGCTGACCTTCTTCTCTGCCATACGCTCAACATCGGAACGGTTCTTTGCCCAAGTTATATATTCCTCAACCTTTGCGCGGTACTCATCTGTTGCGAGCGAAAGAGCGAGGTCGTGTTCGGGAGCAATTACCATGAACGAAACGCCGAAAATAGTATCGGGACGGGTGGTGAAGATTTCCATTTTTTCGCTGCGGCCTTCGATTTCGAAGAATACCGATGCACCTTCGCTGCGGCCAATCCAGTTGTTCTGGATGTCCTTCACTGGTTCGGGGAAATCAACGGTGTTGAGTCCGTCGAGAAGCCTTTGTGCGTAAGCCGTGATACGAAGCGACCACTGGCGCATTTTCTTGCGTTCAACAGGGTAGCCGCCACGAACCGACAGACCATCAACAACCTCGTCGTTGGCAAGTACGGTTCCGAGTTTCGGACACCAGTTTACAGGAATGTCGGCAAGGTAGGCAAGACGGTAGTTCATAAGAACTTGCTGCTGCTTTTTCTCGTCCCACGAATTCCATTCATTTGCTGTGAACGAAAGGTCTTCGGTGCAGGCTGCGTCGATATTTTTTGTGCCGTTTTGTGCAAATTCGGCAACGAGTTCGGCGATTGGACGGGCTTTCTGGCATTTGTTGCAGTAGAAACTGTTGAAAAGCTGTATGAAAGTCCACTGCGTCCACTTGTAGTACTTCGGGTCGCTGGTGCGCACCTCGCGGCTCCAGTCGAACGAAAAGCCTATGTTGTCGAGTTGTTCGCGGTATTTGTTGATGTTCTTTTCGGTGGTTATAGCAGGGTGAGTGCCTGTCTGGATGGCGTACTGTTCGGCAGGAAGACCGAAAGCATCGTAGCCCATCGGGTGCAGCACGTTGAAGCCCTTAAGTGTCTTGTATCTTGAAAAGATGTCGGAAGCGATGTATCCAAGCGGATGTCCTACGTGCAAACCAGCTCCCGAAGGATAAGGGAACATGTCGAGGACATAGTATTTTGGCTTAGATTTGTCGATGACAGCCTTGTAGGTGTCGTGTTTCTTCCAGTATTCGCGCCATTTGCGCTCAATTTCCGTAAAATTGTATTCCATCTTCTAAAAATTTTGAAGTCGCAAAATTAAAAATAATTGTGCATTGGCGGTTGAGTTTTTTGATTTTTTGATATTGAAAAACAAAAAGTGAAGAAAAAATCTTGTGCATACGAATTATGCAGTGTTTTTTCCATATTTTTGCAAAAATATTTGTCATCCGCCAATGGACTCAAAAGGTATTCTATATCTCATACCCAACAAGATAAGCGAGGCACCGCTTGACGAGGTTGTGCCACAGAGACTTGTAGCGCTGGTGCCAACCATAAAGCACTACATCGTGGAGGATGTGCGCACGGTACGCCGCTATCTGCGACAGCTTAACCGTGAAGTGGATATTGATTCCACAACTTTCTACGAACTCAACAAGCACACCATCGACACCGACATTTCCAACTACCTTGATGCTGCCGAAAATGGCGAAAACATTGGACTTATCAGTGAGGCTGGACTTCCCTGCGTCGCCGACCCGGGAAATGTGATTGTGGCAATGGCTCATCGCAAGGGGATTAAGGTCGTGCCGCTTGTCGGTCCATGTTCTATGATGATGGCGCTGATGGCTTCGGGACTCAACGGACAGAACTTTGCATTCAACGGCTACATTCCCATCGACCAGCCAGAACGCACCCGCAAGTTGCGCGATTTGGAGGCACGCTCGCGAAAGGAAGGCCAGTCGCAGATATTTATGGACACGCCCTACCGCAACAACCGTCTGTTCGACGACCTTAAGGCAACGCTTTCGCCACAGACAATGCTTTGTATCGCTCTCAATATTACTTCCGACGACGAGTTTATCTGCACAAAATCCATCGCCGAGTGGAAGCGAGAAAAACTTGATTTGAACAAAAAACCTTGTATTTTCATAATATGACAGAGTGATATTTGAAAAAGTTATGTAAATTTGCAACAAAATAAACTGGGAGAAAAATATGGCAACGATAACACTTGAATACGATGGAAGAAACAAGTTGATGCAGGATCTCATTGCATTGCTTGAAAAGTATGGGGCGAAACGCAAGACTGAAGAAAAGGAAAATGATTCCATTGATGCCACATTGGAAGCTATTGAGGAAATAAAAAGTGGCAAGGGTGTAAGATGCAAGACATTTGAGGAATACAAGGACAGCGTAAGGAACTTATGAGAGAAATCGTATATTCCACACAATACAAAAAAGACCTCAAGAAAGCAAGAAAACAAGGTAAAGATGAGGCTGAACTTGACAATGTGATTCGGCTCTTGATTGAGGACACTCCTTTGCCAGAGAAATATCATGACCACGAACTTCAGGGCAGGCTGAAAGGTGTACGCGAATGCCATGTAAATCCCGATTGGCTGCTGTTGTATGCAAAGAAAGACGGAGAATTGCAAATACTACACCTCTATAGACTTGACTCTCACTCAGAACTACTTGGAAAATAGAATTATAATATGAATCGACTTATAAAAATATCCATCCTTCTCGTCTTTGCCGTGGCAATATGCCTGACATCGGGCAAGGTGTTCAACATTGAGATAGGAACAAAATCGGCTGAAAAGATAACTGAACTTGGCGACTCGACAGCCTGCTTTGCCGAAATAGTTGAAAATTTCTCGTACTACGAATACACAGCAGACAACGACTGCTACCTGCTTTACGACAAGTCGGAAAAACTGGTGGGCAAAGCGCTTTTCTCGATGCCGTACTGTGCCGACATAAAGGGCTATGCTGGAAATGTTCCGCTCGTAATCCTGCTTTCGCCCGACAACAAGGTGCAGAAAGTACATCTGCTCGACAACAACGAAACGCCATCCTTCCTCGACCGCGTAGTGGCAAAAGGTTTTCTCGAAAGCTGGAATGGACTTTCGACCGACGAGGCAAAGGCAAAAGTTGTTGATGCTGTGACTGGTGCAACCTACTCGAGTTCGGCAATATCGAAATCGGTACGAATTCGCCTCGAAACATACGTCGGCAGTGCCACAACTTCTGCCGAAACGGAGAATATGGGCAACCTCGTGGGATTCATCGCCTCGATGGTATTCCTGCTGTTCGCTGGATTCTGCTTCTGGGAACCGCAACGGACAAGGAAATTCCGCATCGTACTGCTGCTGGCATCAATCGGAATACTTGGCTTTTGGCTCGGACAGTTCATCAGCATTGCAAAATTGTCGGCATGGCTTGTTTCGGGCGTTAACTGGCAGATGGAAATATTCCTGTTCATTGTGCTTGTGGCTGGAATTATGGCTCCGCTTTTCCTCGGCAAGCAGTTCTACTGCATGTATGTATGTCCGTTTGGTGCTTGCCAGGAACTTGTCGGCAAAATAAACCCCAAGCACAAGCTGAAGATTTCGCCCAAGGTTGTAAAATGGCTGCGCTACTTGCGTTATGTTCTGCTTGTAGTGCTTGGTGCATTGCTTTGCACTTCGCTCGACATCAGCATCGAGAACTTTGAGCCTTTCTCGGCATTCAAGTTCCAGTTTGCCTCATTGGCAGTGCTGATACTTGCAGGCGTGATGCTTGTGCTTTCGATATTCATAAACCGTCCGTGGTGTACTTTCCTTTGTCCGACAGGTGCATTTTTCTCGCTTTTCATGAAGAAAGCGGCACAAAATTCGCAGGAAAAAGATTCAAATACAAATAAAGAATAGAATGGAAAAATATCGCAAATATATAATAGGACTCATCGGGTTGGTAATTCTGGTGCTGTTCTGCATCTACTTTTCCAACATTGTGTGGTGGCTGCTGATTTCGGGTTTCATTGCAGCGATTTCGAGTCCAATCGTCAAGCTTCTCGACAAGATTCATTTTGGACGCTTCCAGATGCCACGATGGGTATCGGCAATGATAACCACCATACTTATATGGGGTGTGCTGGTGCTGTTCGTTGTGCTGACGATTCCGTTTGTAGGTTCGCAGATAGCGCAGTTCCAGAACATCGACATCGAAAGCCTGCAGGCAGGTCTGAGCCAGCCTATACAGAAAATCGACGAGTTTGTCCGCTCCTACCCCGTCTTCGGAATGCCCGAATTTTCGACCGAAGAGGTAGTTATCGACAATGTAAAGGATGTAATCAACTTCTCGGCACTCGGCAACATTGCCGGCAACATTGGAAGCACTGCCATCGCGCTGTTTTTGTCGCTGTTTTCGATAACATTTTTCACCTATTTCTTCCTCAAGGAGACCAAACTTTTCCGCAGCCTGATTATGGCGCTTGTGCCAACTCGCTACGAGGAAAAGGCAACCCATATCCTCGACAAGCTTCCGAAGCTCATCAAGAACTACCTGCACGGTATTTTCTTCGAGATGCTGTCGGTTACAACATTGATAACCATCGGAATGCTGATTTGCGGACAGAACTTTGGACTTTCGCTGCTGATTGGTATGCTCTGCGGATTCCTCAACATTATCCCGTACATCGGACCGTGGATTGGCGCGGCAATCGGAATCGCTTTCATTGGTGCCGCCAATGTGAACCTCGACTTCTACACCTACACTATGCCGCAGATTTACGGCTTGCTGATAACGGTTGTAGTGGTGCGACTCATCGACGACTTTGTCTTCCAGCCGTTCTTCTATTCGCGCAGCGTAAACGCCCATCCGCTCGAGATTTTCGTTGTGATAATTGTGGCAGGAACACTCTACGGCATAGTGGGAATGATGCTTGCAATTCCGGTATATACCGTGTTGCGCGTGGTGGCGAAGGAATTTCTGTCGGAGTACAAGATTGTCCGCAAGCTTACGCGTGGCATCGACGATGAAAAACCGCAGAAAGCGAAGGATATTACAAGCGGCGCCACACCACAGAAGCGTCCGAACAGACGGCACTATAGGAGAAGACCAAACAAGCAGGCAGCTGTGGACAAAAAGGAATAGATACAGCTGAGAATTTAGCAGTTCGAGCACTTCGGGATTTTAGTAAACAAATCCGAACATCCATAATGGAATTTCGTTTCTATAGGCATATTCTTCATTGTCCTTTACGACAAAGCCCTTTCCTTTTGGCACCGACTCTATTTGACCTTTGCCTTTGTTATGTCCTCCGACTTCAAAGGTATAACCGTCCACTTCAAAGTCCGACACATCCGATGCGGTAATATGGTGCATAGTCTGCAACCAGGCAAAGAATATGCACTCCCTTATACTGCCAATATTCGGTTCCTGTTCCGACAGCGAATATGCAATATTGGGATTGTTAAGATATACTTTTTCTATTTTTTGCAACATCTTGATACCTTGTGCTTTGGCTGGCAATACACTTATAATTCCCGCCTTTTCCAAATAGGCCATATATTGAGGCAATGTATTCCTACGGATTTCAAGGTCTCGCTCAAGGTTGGCATAGTTAGGCTTGAATGGCACCGACTGCGCCAATACATACAGCAGTTTCTTTAGTTTCTGCACCGATGCAACTGTCATATCGGCAAACTGGGGTATGTCAAACTCAACCATTTGCTTTATCACACCGTTCAGGCGCATAGCGTAGTTTTGTTCTTTGAAAAACGGATAATATCCTTCGTGCAAATAGCGGTCAAACAATGCTACTGGTCGAGCCTTGTCCAAAGGAAACTTTACATCGCCATGCAAAATCTCGTCAAGCGTATAGGCAGGAAGATTCCAACCTTTGGAAATGTTGATGTATTCACGAAACGATAGTCCAGTCAGCTTGTATTCAAGTTTACGGCGGCTTAAATCGGCGCCACCTTTTTCAAGGTCTAAAATAGAAGAGCCGGTATAAACGACTTTCAGGTCGGGAATCATGTCGTAAATATTCTTTATCTCATTCGACCAACCCTTGTATTTATGAATTTCGTCGATATACAACCTTTTGCCGCCTTGCCTATAGAACGACATTGCCAAATCGAACAGGCGGTGCTGCGAAAAATAAAAGTCATCGGCCATCACATATAGCGATTCGTCAAGGTTGTCGTACATTTTTATATGCTGTAGCAGCATTGTGGTCTTGCCAACTCCACGCGCTCCCAGTATTGCCACCAATCGTGCGTCCCACTGAATCTTGTCGTGCAGATAGCGTACAAATGCCGTATCTGTCTTTTCCACAAGCATTTTCGATGTCGTAAACAAAGCTTTCATATAACTGCATTCTATATTTTGACAATGCAAAGGTACAAACTTTTTTAAAACTGCGCAATAGACTGCGCAATATTTTACAAAATGTGCGCAATGGAGTGCGCATTTTTGTCGTTTTTGGCGAGTGTAAAGAATGGAGTGCTATTGAAAATAATCATAGCATTACTACCCTCAAAAAATCTGTTTTTTCCCGATTTTTCCTGTTTTCGCGAAGAATTTGCCTTTTTACGACAAAATTTGTCGTATGTTTTTCGCTGTTTTTGCCCCTAAAAAGGCTCAAAAAGACGCATTTTTAGCATCCCTGAAAAATATTATACTCTATCAATAAATTTTTGCTAGTAAAAATGCAATTAGTACAATAGAACTACATAATTTCACATTTTAAAAATCTGCTAAAAATAGGCATTTAAGCCCCCAAAATGCCTCGCGTGACCGAGTTTTAAATTTCAAAATCGTATTGAATAGGGATAAGATTTTTTAACTATTTAACTTTTGAAAGGAATAAATTTATGAATGAAGTAAAATGTTTATTGGTTGTTTTAGCGTTCAGCTTGTTTGGCGTGCAGAATTTATTTGCGCAGGAACGCAGTCTTACCCCCTACGAGGAGCAGTATATGAAACTGGCTGGCGATGCGATGTATAAAATCGGTGATGCCCTCAACGAGAAAGCGACGCCAGAGGAAAAGTTTGTAATGGGTTTGTTGATGTCGAAGAAAATGGAGTCGATATATCAGGCGCAAACTGATTACGAAAAATTTGTAGCTGCAGAAAAGTTTCTCAACGAATTTTTAGGTCCGTATTACCTGTTTACCCCGGGAACATATCTCGAGTACGAATTGCAGTCGGTTGCCAACTGGTATTTTACGGAGAAAACGAAATTGAAGAAAAATTATGGGGAATAGCATAACACCAAAGATAAAGAGTGAAAAATGAAAAGAAAAAGGAATTAAGAACTTAGTTAGATGGATTTTGTTTTTAACTTTGCTATGAATAATTTAAAGGATTTTACGATGAAAGCTATTGATATTATTAAGACTCGCCAACTGGAATGGGCAAAGAGAATCATTGGTAAGGAAAATTTAAATAAAGATTACCCATTTTATTGTAAAGAAGTAGAAAACAATATTTTTTGTGATAAAGATAGTAAAGGGTTGTCTAATATCGTAGAGGCACAAATAAGAAGAGGAAGTGGCAATGAATTAAAGGATGGCGATACTGAACCAGCAAAGATGAAAGCCTTATTTTCTTCTTCTGCATTGTGTGTAAATGTGTTCCAATATTTTGCAATAGGAAATGAGAATAAAGTATTAGACTTTCTGAAGGCGTGTAAACTTATTAGTAATAATTATCAAGGAGATGTAATACCTGTTGATTTTGAATATGAAAACAAAAACAAAAACATACAAGTGCCTATTAGGTTTGAAGAAAAATTTGAAACAGGGATTCCTTATGGTGTTCCAAATTTAGATGCAGTTATTAGAACCAAATCTAAAACTGGCAAGAAACAATTGTTTGCTTTTGAGAGCAAATTTACAGAACCATATTCATCATCTCATAGGGGTAATTTCCTTAAGGAGAAGTATTGTAGCGAAAGTAAAATTTGGAGTTATAATGGTTGTGATATTTATAAAGCATTGAATATTGATAATAAAGAAAATATATGCAGATTGATAAAAAAAGATGGGAAAGAAGAATGGGAAGAAGGTCGTTATATTTTTGATTACAAATATCTTGATGGTGCACAATTGGTAAAGCATATTTTAGGCGCGACAAACTCGTTGAAAAACAATATTGAAGAAAAAAATACAGAAATTACTCTAGTTTATTTGTGGTATGACGCATTTGGTACTGAAGGGGATATGCATAGAGAAGAAATAGAGGATTTTAGAAAAACGATTGAGGACGCTACAAGTCAAAAAATAAAAGTTAGACACGCAACTTATCAAGAAATCATTTGCAACTTGTGTAAAAGACTGGGAGATTCTCACCGAGATTATTTGAATTACATTACTGAAAGATACTTGTAGTTTGTAAACGATATGAAACTTCTCCATCTATCCGACACACACGGTCTTCATCGAAAGATAAAGGATTTGCCTGTTGCCGATGTCCTCGTTCATAGCGGTGACATCAGCAATAGTGGCACCGAGGAAGAGGTGCTAGATTTTCTAAACTGGCTGATAGAACTGCCGTACCCGCACAAGATTTTCGTAACTGGCAACCACGACCTTTGCCTCTGGGATGCGGAAAACATCGAAGACCTGCCCGACAATGTCCATTTCCTGCAGGACAGAAGTGTAACAATCGATGGTGTCAAGTTCTTCGGGCTGGCGTACAACCATCCGGAAGAGCTGATTCCTGCCGATGCCGATGTGGTCGTCACCCACGAACCGCCAGTTATGATACTCGACGAGTCGGCTGGAGTGCATTGGAGAAATGCCCCGTTGCGAAACCGAATTTTGCAGGTTAAGCCACGCTACCACCTTTTCGGTCACGCACACAACGGCTACGGCACGGTAGAACGCAACGGCATTGTTTTCTCAAATGCCGCCTTGCTTGACGACACGAACCATCTGGTCGGGAAACCGAAAATATTCTGTCTGTAAATCGACACATATAACTTGTTGTTAACCCATAAAAAAATAGACTTAACAACACACTATAAGTAAAATATTGCCGATAACATGTTGCTAAGTAGTTTTAAAAATGAGTTAACAGCAGATAATAGGTTGGTGTTGTGAGGATATTGGGCATTGTATAAAAACATTGTTGCAAAAGGGTTTTATTATCAAATAATTGTGAATAATGTTTTGCTTTTAATGGTAGCAAAAACAAAAAACAACCTTATTTTTGTGGAACAAAACTAAAAACTACAATGTAAAAACGCGCCATGGCGCGTTTCTAGAAACTTGAAACATAGAAACAATAAATTGTATGAAGGTATATAAATTCGGCGGTGCATCGGTAAAGACGCCACAGGCAATAGAGAATGTCTATAACATAATAAAGGACGAAAACGAACTGGTAATTGTAGTTTCGGCAATCGACAAGACAACCAACCATCTGGAACGCCTCGTCAACTACTATTTCAACGGCTACGAGCAGAAAAATGTCGAGTTCGAGAACATCAAGAAGTTCCATCTCGACTATGTAGCCGAAGCCTTTGGCGGCAAGACCGAAACGGTATGCAAGAAGCTTAATGCGCTTTTCGAGGAAATTGCCGAACGCATCGACGGCATTCCAACCGACGACTACGATTTTGAGTACGACTCCATCGTATCGTACGGAGAACTTCTCAGCACTACCATTTTCTCGGAATACCTGCGCTACAGGGGAAAACAGAACAAGTTCATCGACATACGCCGCTATATGGTCACCGACTCCAATTTCCGCGATGCGAAAATCGACTGGAAACTTTCGGAAAAGAAGGTGCGCAAGGCATTTTCGGATGCAAACAACAATGTTTTTGTAACGCAAGGCTTCATCGGTAGCGACATCAGCCACCACACCACCACGCTAGGACGCGAGGGTTCGGACTACTCGGCTTCGTCGATTGCACATATCATTGATGCCGAAAGCGTTACAATCTGGAAGGATGTGCCAGGCATTATGAACGCTGACCCGGCTTGGTGCGACTTTGCTGAGAAGTTGGACGAAATCTCGTTCCACGAAGCCATCGAACTTGCATTCTACGGAGCCAAGGTCATCCACCCCAAGACCATCAAGCCTATCGAAAACAAGAACATTCCGCTGTATGTGCGCTCGTTCAAGGACCCGTCGGCAAAAGGAACCGTAATACGCAAATTGGACTACTATCTCGACCTTGTGCCAGTGTACATCTTGAAGCAGAATCAGGTGCTGATTTCGATTTCACCGAAGGACTTTTCGTTCATCGTGGAGGAGAACATGAGCAACATTTTCGGACTGTTTGCCAAGTACAAGGTAAAGGTGAATGTGATGCAGAATTCGGCAATCGACTTTTCGGCTTCCATCGATGCCAACAACCGCAACTTCGATGCGCTTGTCGCCGATTTGCAGAAGGAATACTTTGTGAAGTACAACGAGAACCTGCAGCTTATCACCATCCGCTACTACACCGACGAAGCCATCAACCGAATGATTTCGGGGCACAAGGTGTATATGACGCAGAAGAGCCGTAAGACGGCAAGGTTCGTGATAGAGTAGGGGAGTTATTTGTGCAATATCATTTCCTGTAGCAGTGCATCCAAGTTCGTTGCATTGCCGGTGTGGTTCATGTCGGGACGGAAATTTGAAATGTTTCGTTCAAAATGTTCTGCCAAATTACGTGCATAATCCACTAGATTTGCATTTACCTCAAGATTATCATTTCCCTTGCTTTGCTTTTTCAAGTTAATTAACTTGTCAATTTCTTTGAGTATAAAATCATCATCTACAGTGCCTTGCACTAATTCGCTAAAAAGCATCGGGGGCATAGTATTAAACTTTTCTATCCACCGGCAAGACAATATTCCCCGCAGATAATGCAGAAAGCGCTTCAGCGGATTTGCAGAGTCTTGAAGATAGCGTTTGTCGTGCTTTATATAAAGGCTTTCGTAGTGGTACATTGTTTTGATGGGGTTGAAATAAACGGTTTCTAAACCCAGCATCCGTGATAGGAAAACCTCGTCGGCGCGATATATTACTGGAGAATGAAGCCATTCCATCAGCGAAGGGTTAGACTTTTGGAACAGACGTAGTGTCTTGCGCAATTCCCATCCAACAAGGTCAACATTGTCGTCGTACATTTCTTCTATCACATCGCGGTCTTCGTTCACCCTAAGGTACCAGTCGAGTTTGTTTACATAGACGAACCGCAAATCCCAGTCGCTTTCGTTGGAATTAAGACCTCTAGCCCTGCTTCCCGATTCAACGGCCAGTAGTATTCTTACATCGTATTGTTTTTCAATATCTTCCAGATGCCGAAGAATAGCCGATTGCATATAATTGTTTGTAGTTTCCATTTTACAGTCAAATTCTTGCCTCAAAAATACAACATAAATCGTTTGCATAACAAAAAAAGGCGAAAGCATTATACTCTCGCCTTTAATAAACTATGACAATAAGTTATTCAACAACTATGTTCTTTACAACCACACCATCGGCAGTTGCGATTCTAACCATATAGTTAGCCTTTGCAAAACCTTCTGCGCTGATAGTTTCGAAGTTGGAGTTTACATCCTTGCTCATTACTACGCGACCAGTCATATCGATGATAGTGATGTTCTGCATACCTTCGGCAGAGATGTTGATGACAGAACTTGTCGGGTTAGGATAAACATTGATTTCGCTGATTGCATTTTCGTCAACGGAAACTGGGTCGGTGACGATAATATAATCTTCCTTTATTTTGACAGGATACCAGCCGCCACCAATTTCAGCTATAATTATCTCCTCATCTGATGCGGCAAGAGCTACAGTATACACGCCTGCTGTTTCGTATGTGTATGAAGGATTTTCTTCGGTTGATGTTGCATCTGACCTTAAAAGATAGTTGGCGTTGAATACCCACTGATAGTGTACTGTGCCAGTATATGGTTCATCGTTCAATGTTACAGTTGTATTGTTAGTAAAATGTACGGTTTCGCCAGTTTCTATTGTGGTTACATCGGCAGTGAAATCAACATTGAAAACAGGAGTAGGAACAGCACTTACATTCACACCAACAGTCTTTGTACTTTCTGTGTTGTTTTCTCCGTATGCAGTAAGTGTAGTTGTGTAGTTTCCTGCTGACCAATAGGTTACTTCTACTGTGTTATTTTCGGATGTACTTGGATTTCCGCCTTCGAAAGTCCATGCTATGCTAGTTGCGTTTTCGCTTGTGTTGGTATAGGTAATTGTTTCGCCAATTGTAATGTAGATAGCTGAGCCGCCGAGCAGTTGGGTTGCTTCGGGATTGGTTGTGAAATTGGCAACAACTTCATTTTGTGGCTGTGGTGTTACTCCAATGGTTACGGTCTTAGTGCTACTTTCTGATTCATCAGCATTGTATGCAGTAAGAGTTGTAGAAAAAGAACCAACTTCTGCGTAAGTCACTGTTACTACATTTTCTGTAGAGGTTTCAATATCACCACCTGTAAATGTCCAAACTATATGATGGGCATTTGTACTGGCATTAGTGAATGTAATGGATTCGCCTTGATAGATTGAAACGAACCCCATATCTCCGTAGTTGTCATGTATTTCGGGATTAGCGGTGAAATGAGCCTCAATAAATTCTGAAGTTTCTTCATCGATTGTTACAACGATGCCAGTCGGGAATGTTATTGCTTGATTGTTAAGGGGCATATCACTTCCAAAAACATTTGCTGTTCCTGTTACATTGCACGAAAGGTTAAGGTTGTATTCGCCAGCCGTGGTTGGTGTTCCTGTAAGATGCAGTGTTGCGAAATTGTTAGTTGTCGGGTCCATCTCGGTACGGCTTACGCAGTATGAAAGTCCTTCTGGTAAGTTGGCAAAACCTGTGATTGTCAAGCTTGTAATTGTTGCAGCAGCCTGCATACCCATATATTCGACATTGGTATTTGCCGGGCATTGGATGGTGATGCAAACATCAACGGCTTCGTTCACATTGTAGTTAAGCTCTTCGGGGGCATAGTATGGGATTGTTGTCTGGCTCATTGGCTGGTTTGTTACGGCAGGGCAGGGGTCGTCGCATACAATTTCCGATGGTTCTGGAACATCTGTTCCTTCTCCTATAGTCAGCACGATGCCTGTTGCAAAGGAAATAGACTGGTTTGTCAATGGCATACTCATTCCCATTGCGCTTGCCGTTCCTGTAAAAACACCCGACAATTCGAGGTCGAAGTCACCGTTTTCCGATGGTGCTGTACCGGTAATATGGATGGTTGCATAAACATTGGTGGTCGGGTCTAAGTCCACACGGCTTACGCAGTATGACAGACCTTCGGGCAAATTGGAAAAGCCAGTTATTGTAAGGCTTTGGATTTGTGCCGTAGCGGGAAGTCCGTAAGCTGTTACATTAGTCGTTTCCGGACACATGATTGTAATGCAAACATCAACGGCTTGTCCCTGTTCGAATGTAAGCGACTGCGGGCAGTAGTACGGAACACTCGTATTGCTGAATGTCTGGTCGGTAATTGGTGTGCAAGCATTGTCGGTACACACGATGCTCTGTGCGAAACTGCACAAACTTATTGCAAAGATTGCAATTGCTGAAAGTAAAAATCTTTTCATATCAGTAAGCTTTAATTAAACATCAACAAATTTCAGCAAATGTAAAGAATATTTTTGTGTGTGTGAACGATTTTTACAAAAAAAATGGTGTGAAGCAACCGCTCCACACCATTAAATAAACAATAGTACTAATTTATTCTACAACAATGTTCTTTACAACAACACCATTGGCAGTTGTGATTCTAACCATGTAGTTAGCCTTTGCAAAACCTTCTGCGCTGATAGTTTCGAAGTTGGAGTTTACATCCTTGCTCATTACTACACGGCCAGCCATATCAATGATGGTGATGTTCTGCATACCTTCTGCTGCAATGTTGATGATTGAGCTTGTCGGGTTAGGATAAACGCTGATTTCGCTGATAGCGTTTTCGTCGACAGCAACTCCCGATTCGGTAACTGTCACCGAAAGAGTAACAGTATCGGTTTGTGATTCATCGGTATTGTAGGCGATGAGTGTTGTTGTGAAGCTTCCTGCAGTTGTGTAGGTTACGGCAACTACATCTTCTGTTGAAGTTGTTGGGTCACCACCTTCGAATGTCCAAGCAATGTGGTCGGTGTATGAATTGCAAGTGCTTGTGTAGGTTACGGTTGTTCCTGTTTCAACAGAAAGCATCTGGTAGATAATCAAGTTTGTGTAAGCAGGGTCGGTTGTGAAGCTTGCTTCAACAGTAGGTTCGCTTACATTAACGTTCAAGGTCTTTGTGCTTTGTCTGCCTCCTTCGCCGTGTGCAACAAGTGTAGTTGTGTATGAGCCTGCTGCTGCATAAGTAACAGTTACTTGGTCGTCGGTTGAAGTTGCCGGGTCACCACCTTGGAATGTCCATTCAATGCTAGTTGTGTTTTCATTGCAAGCACTTGTGTAAACAATTGATTCTCCAACCATGATATTGACAGAAGCGCCAGTAAGTATAGACGATGTTGCTTCTGGAGTTGTTGTGAAGTCGGCAATAACAGCCAAATCGTCTTCCTGAACTGTGATGTAAGCGTGCTTTACCAAAGTGTCGGCAGTCATATATATACCGATTTGTGAAGTTGCAACAGCCAGTTTCACAGAATATACACCTGCTGTAGTATATGAATAAGATGGATTTGCTTCCGACGAGGTTGCAAGCATACCTGCTGTTCCGCCATCTGCATCAAAGCTCCAGCTATAGAAAATTTCGCCTGTGTATGGTTGACCATTCTGGGTTGCTGTAACATTATTGGTGAAATTAACAGTCTGTCCTACAAGCACTGTAGTGTTGTCTGCTGCAAAATCTACATTGAAAACAACAGGAGCTTCGCTAACGACAACGCTTACTGTAGCGGTGTCTCTCAATTCTCCAGATTCGCTGTAGGCAACCAAGGTAGTTGTAAATGTACCTGTGTTGGCGTAAGTAACGGTTGCAGTGTTTGCTGTGGAAGTCGCAGGAGAACCGCCCTCGAATGTCCATGCTACATGGTCTGTATTAGAACTTGAACTTGTGTACGAAACAGTTTCGCCCTGTGCAATACGGATAGCCTGTGTCCAGTCGGTAAGACCACCTGTTGAGGTTGCTGGGTCGGAAGTAATATTTGCTATAGGAGCAGCTTCTTGTCCTTCTTCAACTACGGTAATGGTAATGTTTGTGGCTGCGCCCATTCCATTTAAATAGCCATTTACAACTGTCATTGATACAAGCCACGATGAACTTTCTCCATCAATGTTAGCCTTTAACTTAAGTTCGTGATTTCCAACAGCCTCCTGTGTCGGAGATCCTGTGATACGCAAAGTGTATGTGCCATTTGCTGCCATTGGGTTTTCGCTTATGCAAGCTGTAAGACCATCAGGAAGGTTTACAAGTTCGTTTGCTGTAATTGAATTAACGGTTATTGTTACATTGTTCAATGCCGAATTAATAGCACCACCGTTTATCTCCGAAGGAATCTGTATGCTTACGCATTGGTCAACTTCTTGTCCTACAACCAGAACAGGGAAAGTTGTCGGATAGGTAGGTATTACACCTGTTGAATAATCTGCTGCGTTTGCGTGTGGTGCACAAGCATCGGAGCAAACTTCCATTTGTGCGAATCCGCAAATTGTCATTGCAAAAATTGCAATCATTGAAAGTAAAAATTTTTTCATATCGATATGTGTTAAAAGTTTATAAGTTTCTAAGTTTCATGTTGTGTCGTGGCGCGCCGCGACCGTACTATGTCTCCTATTCTGAGGCTTTGCCGTTTCTGAGACGCAAAATTTTGCGTCTTTACAAACGGCTGTGAGCCTGTTAGCCTTTTTGCCTTCAAGCCTAGCTTTTATCTCGTTTTTATAATTCGTTTCAAAGAACTTCCTTCTTTGGTTTCCACCTTTACCATATATTCGGCATTGGCGAAACCGCTGAGGTCGATACTTGTTGCCGAGCAACTTTCGTTTGCAAAGTAAATAATTCTGCCCGACATATCAAGTATTGTTACCGAAATTAAATTTTCTGCTTCTACATTCAATATGCTGCTTGTTGGGTTCGGGTAAATGCTTACCATATCATCGACATTGTAGTCGTTGATGCCTACGACATTTATTGTGCGGGCAACAGAGTCGCGGCCATATTGGTTTTCTGCGACAAGCGAAATTAGGTATTCACCTTCTTCGGCGAATGCTACCACTGGGTTCTGTTCTGTTGAAGATTCAGGTGTTCCGTTTGCAAAAGTCCAGCTCCACGATTCTGGCAAATTTGTACTTAAGTCGTTGAACTGTACCGAGAAACCTTCTTCCTGCTTTGAAACGACATACGAGAAGTCGGCAACTGGTGCTTCGCCTTGCTGTGGCTCGGTAACGGTAATGTATGATGTTTCAGTCTTGGTGTTATCTCCACAAGGATTAGAAACTGTCAGCGAAACCTGATATGTGCCGGGAGTTGAGTACATTACACGAGGATTTTCTTCAGTAGATGTTGCGGGATTTCCACCTTCGAAAGTCCATGTGCGAGTTGCCTGATAGCCAGTCGATGTATTTGTGAAATTTACTGCCGTACCTGCGGTAATTTCGGTTGCATCGGCAGTAAATCCTGCTACGAGAGGCGTAGCTTCTTGAACTGTAACCTGAATTGCATCCATACCGTTGGGGAAGAATGTGTCGGTATTTACAGACAAAACAGAACCCTGCAATACAGCACTAAGTTTCAGCTGATATGTTCCTGCTTGCTCTGGAGTTCCTGTAAGGTGTATTGTATAGTAGCCATCCGGAACCCAATTGGCATTTGACAGGCAATAGGTAACTCCATTGGGAAGTCCGCCGAAACCTTTAACTTCAATACCACGCAAATTAATGTTTCCATTTCCCAAACCTACAGCAGAAAGATTTATTGATGCTGGACAATGCATGGTGATGCACACATCCACGGGTTCGCAAGCCCTAATTACAGGGAAATATTCACTGTTTACATCAGGAGCGTAAGGAACTATACCGCTTGAAAAATGACCTTGTTCATCCGGTGGACAAGATTCTCCTTCGCCACATACAACCAAAGGTCCAGCGGCACCATCAAATTGTGCATTGGCAACAAATGCCAAAACTGCAAATAAAAGTACTGATAAAATCTTCTTCATTTCCTTAACTGTTTAAAATTTTGATGATATTGATATTTCAAAGCGGCGTGGAGCGCAAATGTCGCCCGGACGACCGCAATATGCTTGATTCAAAAGATTCTTTATGTGGAATGACAGTTTTGTTTCCTTGTAGAGCTTTGCACCTACATAAAAGTCGATATTCCAGAAATTCTGTCCAGCTGTTCTAATGCGGTAATCCCAATATCCGGGAAGCACCAATCCGCTAAGGACTACATAGTCGCCGATAATCTCATCTTCAGGACGCTCGTCGCAGAACAGACGGTCAACATTCTTTACCTTGCTCTTCCATACGAGGTCGAAACCGACTTCAAACCATTTTGCAGTAAGGCTTACATCGGCTTTTACAGAATGCTTATATCTGTATTTCAAGGTTTTATCGTCGGTCGAGGTTGACGGGTCGATGTCGTCGGAGATGTACTTGGGGTTGTTGTAGGTGTAGCCCACCATTGCATTAAGTTCGCCCCAGTTGCCAAGCGGACCTGTAATTATGCCCGAAAGGTCAACACCAAAGATGTCGGCGTTTCCAACATTTGCGCACTGGAATCCCATCTCGGGGTCGCCAACCTGACCAAGCTCGTACGGTTCGCCAGTAAGCGAATTGAGTACGACAAAGCCAAATTCCATCATATTGTACTGACGCTGGAAATACACCGCCGCATCGGCAAAGCCTTTCCACTTGCCAAACTTGTAGCCCTGCTTTGCACCCACTTCTACGCTCCAGCTTGTTTCGGGATTAAGGTTGTTGTTCGGGAAAACCTTTACAGCACCC
The DNA here is from genome assembly GCA_902776565.1 of uncultured Bacteroidia bacterium. Lineage (GTDB taxonomy): Bacteria > Bacteroidota > Bacteroidia > Bacteroidales > ML635J-15 > Bact-19. The sequence continues at coordinate 1,791 of CACYQN010000003.1, read as the reverse complement.
AATGCCATCGAAATGAATTTCTCTGAAACGGCAGGGAACCTGTAGCCTTGTCCGAACGAAGCACGCAGGAAGGTAGCCTCGGCAACCTGATAGTTGACACCAAGTCGCGCAACGGGCTTTATCGGGATGTTAATGGTATCCTTGCCGAACCTCAGTTCTGTCTTGGTCATTGATGTATCGACCTTGAAATACTCGAAGCGTACGCCGAGCGAGAACTTCAGCCTGCCATAACGGGCATCGCCCTGAACATACGCTGCAACCTCGTTGCTATAGTGGTTGTTGAACATATTTGATATTACAACCTGATAATTTTCTACAGCACCTGCCGAAATCTTCCAGTGTTCCAACGACTTCTGGTACTGATACTCTGCGTACCAAACATCGCCCAGACTGTTTTTCATTGTATCGTTGGAGATTTCGTTCAATGTGCGGAAGAATCTTGTGCGAAGACTGTGCCTGTCCTCGTTTTTCGGGCAGATGTACTGCACAAACGGGTCAACATTCACCCTGTAGCCCTGAGTAGGAGCCGACGAACCGCCAAACATAGTGTTTGAAACATACGGAGTTGTGTCCGAATTCCACATGAAGAAGTCGCTAATCTGGTTTAGCATGTAGTTGGCATTTACGCCAATCGAAAGGCCGTCAACCTTCTTGAAGCGGTAGCGGAGGTTGGTGTTCAGTCGGGCACGGCGTTCGTATTCGGTGTTACGGAAGCCCTCGTTCTTGTAGAAGTTTCCGCCGAGCACAAAGTCGAAGTTGCCAAACTGCTGGCTATGCAGGAAACTTGCGCCCATATAAGCGGGATTCTGTTCCTTGCCCCACCACTTGAAACGGTCATCGGGTGGATTGCCGTACACGCCGAAGAAAGCATTTATCTTTGTCATCGGTTCCGATGTAGGATAAGCAGTACGGATGTTGATAACGCCGCCCAGAGCCTGCGAGCCGAACAGAGCCGACGAAGCACCTTTCAGCACCTCGACCTGCGAAATGTTCTCGGTGGGGATATAGTTCCACTTTGCATCGGCGATGTCGGCCGACATAAGCGGCATTTCGTCCACCAGAATCATCACGCGGCTGCCTGCGCCGTAGCTCCAGCCCGTGCAGGAACGGATACTCGGCTGGTGGTTGTTGACATCGACGCCCGGAACCTTGTTGAGCGACGATTCTATATTATAGGTATTCTTGTTTTCTATCATCTGAGGCTTCAGCACTTCCATTGAAACGGTGATGTCCTGCAGTTTCTGCTCGTACTTGCCACCAGTAACAACAACCTCGTCGATGATTTCAGCATCCTGCGCAAGTGCAACATCCTGTACGATGTCCTTTCCTGCAATTGTAATCGTATAGTTTTGGTTTGCGTAGCCGATATAGTTGTATTTTACCTTGTAGGAGCCATTTGGAAGTGCGATTTCGTAGTTCCCGTCGAAATCGGTACTGGTTCCGGTCTTGACGCTTTCGCTTGCCACCATTACATTTACGCCAAAAAGACCTTCCTTTGTGGCTGCATCGGAAACTCTACCTTTCAGTTTTGCCGACTGCGAAAATCCTTCTGCACATATAAGAATACATGCGATAATAGCAAATGTGCTTGATAATAAACGCTTTATCATATAGTTTGCCTTTTAACAAGTTGCAAAAGTAATTCATTTTTCCCCTGTGGAATGTTTTCCGTTTACATTTTACTCACAATCCATTGTTCAACATACAAAAAATCAGATACTTACAATCGGTTTTCAAAACGATGATTTACACTAATTTTTAGAGTGTAACAAGCAGATTATATTTATTGTT
>CACYQN010000002.1 GCA_902776565.1 uncultured Bacteroidia bacterium | reverse complement strand
GACATTGTGTAGTCCTTTTGTGTACGCCTAACATACTTACTTTCTTTATTTTCCATTTCGTTACTATTTTTATTGTAACGCTATTTTAGGACGAGACATGGAATAAAATAGAAAAAGAGGCATTTAGCCTCTTTTTTATTGGGAAAAACGCGTGATTTATTCAGCCAACTTGCTTACAGCGTCCATCATCTTCAACAAGCAGTCCAAGTCCATGTTTTCATTTTCAAGAATCTTGTTGAATTTTTCTTCTGCATTGCCTTCGAAATCGGTTTTGCCCTTCCAGCCTTCTACGATTTTTGTAGCTTCGTCGCAGTTGCCAGCGTTAATAGCGTCTTCTACCTTCTGAACATCAGCTTCTGTTACCTTGCTACCGCAGCTTGTCATTGCAAAGCATGATGCAAATGCAATCATTCCAATAAAAAATAATTTCTTCATCATTATAAATTTTAAAATTATAAGGGCTAAAAACATATATTGAAATAGATGCCCCGTATTATCTAAATCAACGTGGCAAAGGTAATGCATTTTTTTCTATTTTTATACTGCTATTTTATTATTGGTGTAAATTCTTAATTTTTCAAAATTTCTAATTGTAAATATTATTTATCTTTGCAGCCCAATTCCGTTAGGAGATGAAGCGTAGTTTCGTATATTGTATCTTGCTGGCAATTATGATGTTGCCGCAGTTTGCCTTTGGGCAGAAATATACGATTAGCGGCTACATAAAGGACAAGGCTACGGGCGAAGACCTGATTGGCGCAAATGTGATGGTTGCCGGACAGTCGGTCGGCACGAGTGCAAACGGCTACGGATTCTATTCGCTCACGCTTCCGGGAGGTACCTATGATATCATCTATTCGTTCATCGGCTACAGCGACGACACAATACACATAAACCTTACTTCCGACAAGACGCTTACCGTGCAAATGTCATCGTCGGCAATAATGACGCAGGAGGTTGTGGTGAGCGCCGAGCGCAAGGCCAATGTGCAGAGCAGCCAGATGAGCGTGGTGCGTCTGCCTGTGGAGACGGTGAAAACTTTGCCAGCCTTCATGGGTGAAGTCGATGTGCTGAAAACCATACAGTTGATGCCTGGCGTGCAGTCGGCTGGCGACGGTAATGCCGGATTTTATGTCCGTGGAGGCGGTCCCGACCAGAACCTTATTTTGCTCGATGAGGCAACGGTTTACAATGCATCGCACCTTTTCGGGTTCTTCTCGGTGTTCAATGCCGATGCCGTAAAGGACATGGAAATGTTCAAGGGCGGTATGCCTGCCGAATATGGCGGACGAATTAGCTCAGTATTAAACATTTCGATGAAGAACGGCAACATGAAGGAGTATCACATCGAAGGTGGCATCGGTTCGGTTTCGTCAAGATTTACTGTGCAGGGACCTATTGTGAAGGACAAGGCTTCGTTTATAGTTTCGGCACGAAGGACATACATAGATGCGCTGATTCGTCCGTTTACGAAGAAAACTTCACTGCTGAGGACTTCTGGCTACTACTTTTTCGATGTAAATGCCAAAGCCAACTGGATTATCAACGACAACAACCGCCTCTATCTCAGCGGATACTACGGCTACGACAAGTTCCGTTTCGGAAGCAAGGAGATGGGGCTCAACATGAATATGCCGTGGGGCAACGGCTTTGTCACCCTGCGATACAACCATGTGTTCAACAACAAGTTCTTTTCAAATACCAGCCTTATCTGGTCGAACTACAAGTTCAACACCTCAGTCGAGATGCTGACAATTGTTGACGAAAATGCTGAAAACACAGAGAGCAACGAAAATTCTTCAGGCTTTGCCATAAAGCAGAAGTCGGGCATCAACGACTGGAACTTGAAGCAGGATTTCACTTGGCTTGCTGGTCCGAAAAATACGGTAAAGTTTGGCGTTCAATACACACACCACAAGTTTACGCCCAACACGCTTGCCGCCGAAATTTCCGACACTACGCTCGGTTCCGACTTCTCGAACAACAACAACCAGTTCGCTCACGAAGTCGGCATTTATATCGGCGACGATTTCAAGATAAACGACCGCTTTACGCTGTATCTGGGCGTGCGCAACTCGTATTTCGTTCAGGTTGGACCATTTACACGCTACATCAAGGACGACTTGCACCAGAATACTATCGATGAAATTCGCTACAAGGACAATCAGCCGGTAGCGTTTTACTGGGATGTTGAGCCTCGCGCGTCGTTCAAGGTTTCGCTTACCGAAAATTCGTCAATCAAGGCTTCGTACATGCGCAATTCGCAGTACATACATCTGGCATCCATTTCGGCTACGACCTTGCCGATTGACCTGTGGGTTGCTTGCAGCGATGTAGTGAAGCCGCAGAAGGGCAGTCAGTACGCGCTCGGATATTTCCAGAACCTGTTCAACGATAAGTTTGAAGGTTCAATCGAGGTTTACTACAAGACGCTGAAAAACCAGATTGAATACATGGACGGTGCTTTGCCTGGCGACGACATTTCCGACAACGCCGACAACTATTTCATTTTCGGCAAGGGCTATTCGTACGGCGTGGAATTTTTCTTCAAGAAGCGCGTTGGTCTTTTCACAGGTTGGATTGGCTACACTTGGTCGAAGACCAACAAGATTTTCGACGACATCGACAACGGCAATCCATTCCCCGCCAAGTACGACCGTCGCCACGACCTGTCGGTTACGGCCACATACCAGATAACCGAGCGCCTGACGGCTTCGGCGGTGTTCGTCTATGCTACAGGCAATACAACAACCTTGCCAATCGCAACATATATGGTCGATGGCGACATTGTAAATGTCTATGGCACACGCAATTCGTATCGAATGCCAGCCTACCACCGCCTAGACCTTTCGGTAACATACGATATAAAGACGAAAAAGAATTGGGAATCGTCGTTCAATTTCTCAATCTACAATGTTTACAATCACAAGAATCCGTATTTTATTTATGTCTATAATACTGGAAATGTGAAGGATGGAACATACAAGACGGTGGCAAAGCAGTTGTCGATAATCCCGATTCTGCCAGCAATAACATGGAACTTTAAATTTTGATGCCGATGAGAGAAAATTTGCTTAAGATTTCGATAATTGCCGTGTTGCTGTCGTTGGTAGCGGTTTCGTCGTGCATCAAGGACATAACGGTCGATTTGCCGCAGGCTGAAAGTTGCCTTGTGGTAGATGGTTATGTCGATTTCGACGACTATCCTGTTGTTTTTCTGTCGAAAAGCACAGCCTATTTTCAGGAACTTGACACAAATGCAGTAAACGATTTGCAGATTAACGACACCAAGGCAACCGTGATTGTTTCCGACGGAAGCATTTCCGACACCTTGCTGTATCTGCCAATTCAGCGATGGCCTTACAAATGCTTCCAAGGCACAAAGTTCAAGGGAGAATTGAATCATCGCTACGACCTCAAGATTTTGTACGAAGGTAAAACTTATACATCGTCAACATACATTCCCGATACCATTAAGATAGATACAGTTTTCCCGACCTTTATGAGCGATACCTTTGCTGTGATGCGCATAAATTGGCGTGACCCGAAGTACCAGAGCAACTACTACACAATTCATGTCAAGAACCAGTTTCAGCCGATGTATTACCGTCCGTATGCGCTGAACCATATTATCAGCGACAAGCTTGCCGACGGCGAGGAAATGTCGTTTGCTATGGTTGTGAAGGGGATGGAGCGCAATGCCTACTACGATAATTTCTTCACGCAGGAGGAGCGCGATTCGTTTATCAATAAATTGGGCGACATCTTCTGCTTCCGCGAAGGCGATTCTGTGTCGCTGAAGTTGTCAACAATCGACAATGTATCGTACAATATTTGGGAATCGTGGTATAGGAACTGGATTACCGACGGCAATCCGTTCACAAATCCGGCAACGGTGCGAACCAACATCAATGCTCCCGAAGGTATGGAGGCCAAAGGTTTCTGGATAGGCTACGGATGCAACTACCGTTCGGTATATTTGTATAGCAAGGATTCCGTTGTGCCGATAGGAGGGAAGTTCTAGTCGGTTAATTCTCTCCAATCATTCTTCTGAACTCATCTTCGTCAACCATTCTGATATTCAGTTTGGTAGCCTTTTCCAACTTGGCAGGACCGATATTTTCGCCCGTAACAAACAAATCGGTATTCTTCGAGATGGACGACACATTCTTGCCACCATGCAACTCGATGACTTTCTTGATTTCATCGCGTGAATAATGCGTAAACGTACCCGAAATTATCACCGACATTCCTTCCAGTGATGACGACAACTTTTCCTGCTCCTGCACCTTGAACTGCAATCCTGCATCAATCAGTCGTGCAACAATCTTCAGATTCTCTACGTTGGCAAAATAATCTACAATGCTTTGCGCAATAACTTCGCCGATGTCGCCTACTGCGACCAACTGCTCTACAGTTGCATTCGACAGTGTTTCGATGTCCTTCAGGGCAAAAGCCAGTTTTTTTGCCATCGTTTCGCCCACGTGCCTTATTCCCAACGCATAAACCACACGCTCGAACGGCACCTGCTTCGAACTTTCGATACCTTTTATGATGTTTTCCGCCGACTTGTCGGCCATACGGTCAAGCTTTAGAACCTGCTCTTTTGTAAGGTCGTAGAGGTCGGCAATATTGTGGACAAGCCCTGCATCGTACATCAACGCAACGGTTTCCTCGCCGATGGTCTCGATGTTCATTGCCTTGCGCGAGACAAAATGCTCGATTTTTCCCTTAATCTGCGGAGGACAGTTGTTGGAATTAGGGCAGAAATGCTTTGCTTCTCCCTCGACACGTACTAGTTCGGCTCCACATTCGGGGCATTTTGTTATGAACTGTGTCTTTTCCGAAAAAACATCGTGCGACTCAACGCCGACAATCTTTGGGATTATTTCTCCGCCCTTCTCCACATATACCATGTCGCCCACGCGGATGTCGAGCAAGGCTATCTGGTCGGCATTGTGCAACGAAGCACGTTTTACAATAGTTCCCGCCAACTGCACAGGTTCAAGGTTTGCAACAGGCGTTATTGCACCAGTTCTTCCGACTTGATAATCAATACTTAATAGTCGTGTACTAACCTGCTCAGCCTTGAACTTGTAAGCAATAGCCCAGCGCGGATTCTTGGCGGTAAAACCAAGCATTTCCTGTTGTGCATACGAGTTGACTTTCAGCACGATGCCATCAATATCGAACGGAAGATTGCGACGCTCGGTGTCCCAATAGTGTATGAAATCAAAAATTTCCTGCAGGCTGTGGCAAAGTTTCACATGGTCGGAAATCTTGAAACCTGCACGGCGTAGCACCTGCATGCACTCGTAGTGGGTTTTTGCAGGGAGATTTCGCCCCATCATGTAGTAGAAATAGCAGTCCAGACCGCGTTTTGCCACTTCCTTGGGATTTATAAGCTTTATTGAGCCAGAAGTTGCATTGCGACAGTTGGCAAACGGAGTGTCGCCAATCTCAATACGCTCGGCGTTCAAGGCATCAAAACTCTTGTGTGGCATAATTATTTCGCCACGGATTTCAAACTTGTCGGGCAGTTCTGCACTATTTATTGACAGAGGAATGCTTTTCACCGTGCGAATGTTTTCGGTAACATCGTCGCCTTTTTCGCCATCGCCACGGGTTACAGCCCTCACAAACTGACCATTTTCGTACTTTACCGAAATAGAAGCACCATCGAATTTGAGTTCGCAAATTATTTCGGGTTTCTGCTCTATCTCCTTGACAATGCGGTTGTAGAACTCGGTAATTTCGCCTTCCGAATATGTATTTCCTAGCGACAGCATACGGTAATCGTGAGCCACGGTCTTGAACTCGTTTGAGATGTCGCTACCAACGCGCAAAGTCGGCGAATCGGGCTGGCGGAACTCAGGAAAACGCTTTTCCAAATCGGTCAGTTCCTCGAGCATCTTGTCGAACTCGAAATCGCTGATTGTAGGATTACTAAGTACATAATAATTGTAGTTGTGCTGATTGAGAACCTTGGTAAGGCTAATTATTCGTTCCTGTTCCGCTGTCATAGTAAAAACTGATTTATAATTGCAAACTTATATAAAAAGCGACTTTCTGCTGCCAATAAAGTTAATTATCCAATGTATTTCATAATGATGTCAACAATCTGCTCCTCGCTCTTTCCATCGGCGGAGATGACAAGGTCGTAGTTGCGGGTGTCGTAACGCGAAAGGCCTGTATATTTCTTCACATAGTTCTCGCGCATCTTGTCAACTTTTTTGATGGTCTTTACTGCTTCTTCCTCAGTAATCTGTTGCTTTCGCATCACTCGTTCGACACGATACGGCATCGATGCCTGAATAAAAACATTAAGATGGTTGGGATGGTCGCGGAAAACATAAAAGCCGCTACGCCCAGCCACTACGCACGATTCCACCTCGGCAATGCCTTTCAATATCTCCGTTTCGGACTCAAACACCTCCTTGCTCGTAGGCTTCACATCGGAGAAATCCATCACAGCAAGGTAGTACATGGCATTCATCTTGCCATAATTGGGTACGCCCAGATCGACACCGAACATCGACCGTGCGAACTCTGCCCACCATGCGTGGTTTTGTCCTTTCAACTTTTCAATCTGTTCGGTGTTAAGATTGTACTTCTTCTCCAAAGCCTTGATTAGAGCCTTGTCGTAGAACTCCACGCCTAGCTTCTCGGCCAGCATACGTCCCACAGTGCGACCGCCACTACCCAGTTCGCGGTTGATGGTGACAACGTATTTTTCTTGCTTATTCATAATCAATTATATTTTCATTTCAATTTGCAAAAATACGCCTATTTTTCGCTTTTTACAAAATGTTTTTGATAATCTGAAAATACTGCAGTCTCAAGGCGTTTAGTCTTTTTTTGTTCTGTATGGATTCTAAATTTGTCAACCTATATCTCGGAGATGCACGGCTCTTTCATTTAAAAACTAAATTCTGTCCCCAATCGCTCCCTGAGCTTCGGCTGCTGAGCCTGTCGAAGTATCGAAGGGGCGAAGTGAATGTAACGAAAAACATCGAATACCTCGGCTTCGGCTAACGCTCTGCCAGCGGATTTGTTCAATGCTAACAATTTGTATAATAGACAATAACATTGTCTAAATGAAAGAACCGTGTCGGAGATGTTAATCTAAATCGTAAATCGTCAATCGTAAATTAATTATTTGTATCTTTACACCCGATTTTATATTGCAAGATTTAGGATGAAAGACAAAAATAAATTAGCTGTCATAATATTGCTTTTCGCTGTGAGCGTGGCTGTTTCTGTGTTGATTTTTCCAACCGAGAACCAGTTTGAATATTCATACGACAAGGGTGCGCAATGGCTCTACGACGACCTTTATGCGCCTTACGACTTTGCCATCTGCCGTTCCGATGACGACATTCAGGCCGAAAAGGATAGCATTGTAGCCGACTTTATCCCATATTATTCGTTCGATACGTTGGAGGCGTACAAGTTTGTGAATACAAATAGTTCGCTATTGGAAAAGACCATCGGAGAAAAGACTGGTCTTGAAAAGGAGAAGGCAGATGCTTTCGCTCAAAGTTTCAAGGAAAAGTTGACTGCAATATATGGCAAGGGAGTGATAGTACAGTCTGATTCTCAAGAATATGCTAATGCTGGGAATAAAATCCGCGTTGTACGTGGCAATGTCAGCGAGTTGGATTTGACGGACGATTTCTACACCAAGACTTCTGCAAAGGATGAAATGCTTGCAATGTATATGGCTGATAACCATGTATATACTGCTGATTCTATTTCTGGGTTTTATGTGCGCGATTTTATCGAAAAGACAGTTTTCGTGACAAATGTAGCCATCGATGAGGAACTTAACGACAAATATTTGCAATCACGGATTGACGCTGTTCCGCCGATGTCGGGAATGGTGCATAGGGGCGAGCTTATAATCGCCAAGGGCAAGGTGGTTGACGAACATTCGAAGCGATTGCTCGATTCGTACAAGATGCAGTTTGAAAATACATCTGGCAGAAAGTCGTTCTGGCTGGTGGAACTCGGCGTGACAATAGTTTTCCTTATTCTGTTTGCGATAATCTTGTACTATTCGCTGAAGTTTGGACGACGTAAAAAATGGGGAATCCGCGAAAATATGTTCGTCCTGCTGCAGATGATTCTGCTTTCGCTTGTGGTTTTCTTGGTTTTCAGGTATTCGTCGGTGAGCATCAACATAATACCTTTTGTGCTGGTGCCTTTGTTGCTTGTTACTTTCATCGATTTTGACATTTCGTTCCTCATATATTTCGTATCGATTTTCATTGTCAGCTTTTTCGCTGTAAACAGGTTCGAATTTGTTTTCATACAGACAGTTACGGGTTTGGTTGGAATGTTCAGCCTGCGAAATACCTCGAAGCGTCAGCAGATTTTCATAAGCATGATTGTTGTGTTTGTGACATACGCGCTGCTTCATACCGGCTTCTCTCTGATGAGGTTGGGAACATTCTCGGAGCATGAACTTGAGGAATTCATATATTACGGAATTTCCTCGGCTGCACTTCTGTTGTATCTGCCGTTTGTGTTCATTTTCGAGAAGATTTTCGGATTTATCTCGGGCTTTACGTTGGTGGAATTGTGCGATACCAACAATCCTGCTTTGCGTGAACTTTCGGAGAAAGCTCCGGGAACTTTCCAGCATTCGGTGATGCTGTCGAATTTGGTCGAGTCGGTTGTGCGCGAAATAGGAGGAAAGCCGCTTCTCGCTCGTGCTGGTGCTTTGTATCACGACATCGGCAAGACATACGCACCCGAATATTTCATTGAAAACCAGAATGGTGGCAAAAGTGCTCACGATGGACTGCCATACGAGGAGTCGGCACAGAAAATCATCGCCCATGTGACAAAGGGTGTGGAATTTGCCGCCAAGTACAAGTTGCCCGACCAGATTGTCGATTTCATTGAGCAGCACCACGGAACGTCGGTTACACGCTATTTCTACAATTCGTGGGCAAATGCAAATCCCGACAAGACTGCCGACATTACCAAGTTCCAGTACCCAGGACCAAAACCGCAGTCGGTAGAACTTATAGCCATGATGATGGCCGATGCAATAGAGGCGGCTTCGCGAACATTGAAGGTTTATTCGCACGAGTCGATTTCCGCGCTTGTCAACAATATTGTCGATGCGCAGATGAAGGACGGCCAGTACGAGGATGTTGACATTACAATGAAGCAGATTGGCAAGGCAAAGCAGATTCTCATCTCCAAGATTGAAAATATTTACCATTCGCGAATTGAATATCCCGAACTTAACGCTAAGGACAAACAATAAAAGGGTATAGTTGCAGTTATAGGAAGTATGCGTAAGTTTTTACTGGCATTGTTGCTGACATTTGTCGTGTGCGTGGCTTTTTCTCAGAACGCCACATACTTTGGTTATGTACGCGATGCCAACAAGAAGCCAGTTGAGTTTGCGAATGTCGTTGTTGTCGGGACAAATATTGGCGCTTCGACCGATGCTTCCGGATATTTTGAGATAAATGTTCCTGCTGGGCAGGATTTGGAAGTGCAGATTTCGTTTCTAGGCTACGAGCCTTTCTCACAGAAAATTAAACTGAAACCCAACGAGCGCAAGCAGGTTACGGCGGTTCTTAACGAAGGAGCAGTAATGCTTCCTACTGCCGACATTGGCGCGACAAGCGAACGTCAGGTTTCGGGAACACGCCTAAATCCGCAAATTTCGATGAAAATCCCGACGACTGGCGGTTTTGAGGACATTCTGAAGGCTCTGCCGTCGGTGTCGTCAAACAACGAGCTTAGTTCCCAGTACAATGTGCGTGGCGGAAATTACGACGAAAACTTGGTGTTTGTCAACGATATAGAAGTCTATCGTCCGCAACTGATTCGCTCGGGACAGCAGGAGGGGCTTAGCTTCATAAATCCCGACATGGTGTCGTCGATTTTGTTTTCGGCTGGTGCGTTCGAGCCAAAGTATGGCGACAAAATGTCGTCGGTGCTTGATATTAAGTACAAGAAACCAACTGAGTTCGGTGCTTCGATAATGGCAAGCCTGCTTGGTGCGAACGCTCACGTTGAGGGAACAAGCAAGAACCATCTTTTCCGCTATAATGTCGGACTTAGGTACAAGACTTCAAGGTATTTGCTTGCCTCGATGGATGTTTCTGGTCATTACGACCCGTCGTACGTTGATGCACAGACATTTCTCATCTATAACGTAACCGAAAAGCTGGAACTGAATTTCCTTGGAAACTTCAGCAGCAACAAGTATAAGTACATTCCGCTCGACGGAGAAACTTCATTCGGTACGGTTAGTGATGCGTTGAAAATCCGGACTTACTTCGAAGGTCAGGAGGTTGACCGCTTCAACAGCGGAACGGCAGCATTCTCTGTTAATTATACGCCAAGCAATAATTTGAGTCTCAAGTTTATAGCATCAGGGTACTACACCAACGAGGAGGAAACCTACGATATTCTGGCGCAGTATTACCTCAACGAGATTGACCAGCAGCTTGGTGCGACAACTGGCGACAGCGTTTCAAATATCGGTGTCGGTTCTTTCCTCGACCATGCCCGCAACTACTACGACGGTTTTGTGGTTTCGGCAAAGCATATAGGAACTTTCCTCAAGGGCGAGAACAAGCTTGACTGGGGCGTGCAGACCAACTACGAAAACTATTCGTACCACGTTCACGAGTGGACAATGAACGACTCGGCAGACTATTCGCTGCCGTATTCCGACAACGCGGTTTTGCTGTATCTGACCGACATAGCCAACATTGGTTTGCAGAGCATCAGGGCATCGGCGTATGTGCAGGACTCGTATCTGTTCAAGGCCGAAGGTGCCGATGTTTCGCTTGGCGGTGGCGTGAGGTTAAATTTCTGGTCGTTCAACAAGCAGTTTCTTGCAAGTCCGCGCGTCAACCTCAGCGTAAAGCCCACAAACTGGAAGCCCGATATGATATTCCGCTTTGCCACAGGACTTTACCATCAGCCGCCGACAATCAAGGAAGCACGCAGAATCAGCGACGGAACGCTGAATCCTGACCTGAAGGCTCAGTCGTCGGCACAGGTGGTTGTCGGTATGGACTACAATTTCCTCGCGTGGGGACGGCCGTTCAAGCTGGTTGCCGAGGCTTACTATAAATATATGTACAACTTGAATCCGTACAATGTTGACAACGTGCAGATTAAGTATTATGGCGAGAACATTGCACACGGTTATGCATACGGTATTGAGGCAAAGGTGAACGGCGAGTTTGTCCCTGGCACCGAATCGTGGGTTAGCTTGGGCTTGATGCGCACATACGAGGACATTGAAAACGATTTCTATACGCGCACGGTCGAAAATGTGGTAGATACGGTTTATCCGGGCTATATTCCGCGTCCTACCGACCAGCTTGTGAATTTTGGCATCTTCTTCCAGGATTATATCCCGAAGGCGCCGACTTGGAAGGTTTTCCTTAGCCTGCATTTTGGAACCGGTCTGCCTTACGGACCTCCAAATTCGGAACGCTATATGGCAACAGGAAGGATGAAGGCCTACCGTCGTGTTGACTTTGGAATCTCCAAGCAGTTCAACTTCAAGAAGGCCGACTGGATAAAGGATTTCTGGATTTCGCTTGAAGTGTTCAACTTGTTGAATACCAAGAATGAAATCTCGCACACTTGGATAACCGACATCCGAGGCAGGGAATACGCAGTGCCGTCGTACCTTACGGGAATTAGGCCGAACTTGAAGATTGTGGTGAAGTTTTAAATCCTTTTGTGATATCTAAGCGAATGTGGATTAATTTTAATTTGGAACAAGATGGAATTAGAAAACTATAACGAGGCGGTAAGCACAATTAAGCAGGCGATATTGCAAAGCCAGTACAGGGCGGCAAAGTTGGTGACAGGAGAGCAGCTTTCTCTCTATTTTGGCATAGGCTGCTATGTGGCGGCAAACTCGCGGAAAGGAACATGGGGAACGGGAGCTATTTCCCGTATCAGCCAACAATTGAGAAAAGAGTTGCCAGGACTGAGAGGATTTTCGGAACAGAACATCCGTAATATGCGTACATTCGCTGAGTTTTGGTCGTCATATCTAAATTGCTCGCCAACGGCGAGCAATTTGCAACTTGCTGAAAACAAAACATCTATAGATATTGACAGATTCTCTTTGCAAAAATGGTCGCCGATGGCGAGCGAAATCAACCGTGATGATTTTTTGGGCATCAGTTTCTCGCACCATATGGAAATACTGCACAAGACAAAAGACATTGGCAAGATTCTTTTCTATATCCATCAAACGGTTTTGCACAAATGGGACAAGTATGACTTGCGCGATGTGTTGAAGGCTGCAGAAGATAGCGACGTAGATGCCGTTGCCACCAACAATTTTATGCAGACACTGCCGGTGAACGATGCACGCAAAGCGGTAGGAATGTTCAAGGATGAATACTTTCTTGATTACATCAATGTAGAGGAAATTGAGGTCGAAAAGACCGATGATGTGGACGAAAGAGTTGTAGAACAGGCCATCGTACGGAATATCAAAAAGTTCATAATGACTTTTGGTAAAGATTTCGCATTCATCGGAAACCAGTATCATTTGGAGATGTTCACAGAGGAATTGTTTCCCGATTTGCTGTTTTTCAATCGAGAATTGAATTGCATGGTTGTTGTGGAATTGAAAAAAGGAGCATTCAAGTCGGGTTATATCGGACAGTTGCAAACCTATATGCGTGTGCTCGACGACAAAATCCGAAAACCGCATGAGAACCCCACAATAGGAATACTGCTATGCAAAAGTGCCGACAAGGCTTTTGTAGAGTATGTTATTCGCGACTATAATAGTCCTATGGGGGTTGCAACCTACAAAACCGCTGCCGATATGGATGAGAAATTGCGTCAATCGCTTCCTGATGTGGAAGAAATGCGCAAACTGTTGGTTGATAATGATGAAATAGAATAGTCTTATGCAACGATACGACAAATACAAGGACAGTAGCGAGAAATGGCTTGGAGAGATTCCGAGGTAGGGAATACGCAGTGCCGTCGTACCTTACGGGAATCTGGCTGAACCTGAAGATTGTGGTGAAGTTTTAAAAAATCATTAAAAACATAATTCTGCTGTGTCGGAAACAAAAATAACTTTAACTTTGCACAGATTTATTATAACGAAAACAAGATGGAAGATTTTAATAATGAAGAAAAGAAACTGCCTAGCGTAGAAGAGCAGATTGCCCAGATAGAGAGGGAAATGCACGGAGAAAAAACAGAAGTTGAACCACAGCAGCCAGTTGCAGAGCCGGAGTCGACCAACGAATCGTGCGAAGCCGAACCAAAGAAATGCAAGTGCGGAAACTGCATAAGCATCTGTGCGCTGATTCTAAGCTTGGCGGCTATTGTACTGCTCGTACTTATGCTTACAGGCGTGCTGGGCAACAAGAAGGCAGAGCCGGAGCAACAACCAGAAACAACAATCTTCGACAAGCCGGCAGGCGAAGAACCGTCGGATATTGCTTATATCGACCTCGATACGCTTCTGCTTACCTACAACTATGCTATTAAGTTGCAGGAAGACCTCGCTATGGAACAGAAGAAGGCCGAAGGTACTATCCAGTCGCGCATGAAGAAGTTCGAGAGCATGTACAATGCCTATATGGAAAAGGCTCGTACAGGAATGTTCCTGAGTGCAGCCAGCCAGCAGGCACAGCAGAGCGAACTCGAAAAGGAACAGGCTGCCATCGAAAGCTTGCAGGCAACCTTGTCGAACCAGCTCCTTGAAAAGCAAAGCGCTATGAATCAGGAAATCTATGATACCGTAATCAACTTCGTAAACCAGTATGCAGACGGCCGTTTCAAGATTGTTCTCGGCAATATGGGCGGTGTGACGGTTGTTTATTCGCAGCAGGGAATGAACATTACCAACGACGTGGTTGCTAAGCTCAACCAGCGTTACGGCGGCATCCTCGAAAACGACACAAAAGCCGAATAACAGATGAACTTTGCAGAGTCTTACTACAAAAGGTACTCTGTAGCACCAAAGATATTCAATGGTAATCCCCGCAGCGATACGGGGATTATTGTTGTTATACCTTGCTACGACGACGAGTTCATTTTCACGACTCTGCAGTCGCTCGACTCGGCCGATAGACCGCCTTGTTCGGTGGAGGTGATTGTGGTTGTAAATTCCGCCGAGGACACCGATGTGGCTGTCGTTGAGAAGAATAGGCGCATTTATGCCTCACTCTGTGAAAAGAAAGGCTCGTATCTGAATTTCGCTTTGCTGCCTTATATAATAGAAGGTGTGCCGCATAAGATTGCAGGAGTTGGCAATGCTCGCAAAGTGGGAATGGACGAGGCGGTGTGGCGGTTCTCGGCAATTGAAAATCCGCGTGGTGTTATTGTGTCGCTCGATGCCGACTGTCTGGTTGCGGAGGATTATTTCACCGAAATATATTCAAGGTTCTATTGCGCCAAAGACCATCCCAATGCCTGTACCTTGCAGTTTCGGCACAATTTCGATGAAAAGTTGTATTCCGGGCAGGAGATAGATGCTTGTCGCAGGTACGAGATGTATTTGCGCTATTTCCGTCTTGCACAGAAGGTTGCAGGTATTCCACAATGCCTTCATACAATTGGTTCGTGTCTGGCGGTTACGCCGGAAACATACGCACGGATGGGAGGGATGGCGCGTCGTCAGGCTGGCGAGGACTTTTATTTCTTGCAGAAACTGGCTTTGCAGTCGAAGGTCGCTTCTGTTGACAAGCCGATAGTTTTTCCCTCGCCGTCGGTGTCGGAGCGTGTGCCTTTCGGGACTGGCCGTTCGGTGAAGAAAATAATTGAGACAGGTTCGTGCAAGGTGTATAATTTCGGATTGTTTTTGCTACTCAAGGAGTTCTATTCGGCATTTCCAAGTCTTTACGATGGTGATTCGACGATTCCACGCGAGATTATTGAGTTTGTAGGTGAGCAGAAATTCAAGTCTTTGGTTGACGAATGTCGCAAAAATACTTCCGACCGCAAAAGTTTTGTGAAGCGGATGTTCGCAAAGTTCGATGTTTTCTTTATGATTAGGTTCTTGAATGGATTTGACGAACAGTCGGATTTTGCGCCAGTAGAAGTTGAAATCGTTGTTAGTGAACTTCTTGATTATTATGGAGTAACATCGGTTAAAAATCTTTATGAAGACATTTTGGAATTGGATGTTTCCATTTCGAATTAGGATTTGTTGGCAATCTGCTGAAAAAATAAAAACGATTTTTTGTGTGCGAATTTGAAAATTAATTTATATTTGCACTAATATATTCTTATGATACGGTTTGTGTCGGTAATATTGTCAATGTTGATTTGTGTGCTAACGTATGCAGGCAATGGTTTTGTTTATGAAACATCGGCAGTGCCGGATACAGGGCGGATGGTTGATTCGCGCGACGGCAATTCGTACAAGACCGTAAAGATAGGGGACAAGGTGTGGATGGCTGAGAATCTGCGCTATGCCAATGGAATAAGCATAGGAACGGCGAAGAGCAATAAGCCCCAAATCTATTATCCGAATGGAAATCAAAATAATGTGCAGGAATATGGCTATCTTTATAATTGGCAGGCTGCGGTAAATGCTTGTCCCGAAGGATGGCATCTGCCTACAAATTCCGACTGGAAGCAGTTGAAGAATGATATTGGCGGAGACAATGCAGGTTCTCAGCTTGCAACTCGTCCTGAGTTATGGAACGATGGCGCTTTGGAACGCACTTCGGTGTTTGGAAAGTCGGGTTTTTCTGTACTTCCGGCGGGAAGTTTTGCTGTGAAGACATACGGCAATTTCGGCTCTTTTGCGTATTTCTGGTCGGCTACCGAGTATGAATACTACAGTGGAAACGCATATTATCGATACATATATTATAATTATACTGGTGTCGTGTCGAACTACAGTAGCAAGAGCGATGGATTTTCGGTACGATGCGTAAAGGATTAGTTTGTAGAAACAAATACAAAAAAGGCGGATTTCTCCGCCTTTTTGTTTTTTTATGAGGTATTGGTGAGGGTTATTTCTTCAGCAAATCGACGCTACGTTCAACGAACTTGCTTAACGATTCGCCCTTGAGTAGATTGTTGGCAAGCAAAGCAAGGTCGAACAGCTGGCTGACAATCTTCTGGCTCTTGCCGTATTCCTTGTACAAGTCCCTGCGCTTGTCGTCATTCTCGTTAATCTGCTTGCGCAGGTCGTCGAGACGATTCTTTTCCTCAACAGGCTTTTTGTCCTCGGTCTTGTACTGCTTCATCTTTTCATCGAGGGCATCCTTCTCGGCTTTCAGCTTGTCGGCCTCGGCGTTGATTTCGCTGCGCTTGTCGGCGGTTGCTTTTTCCAAGTCCTTGCTGATGCCAACGATGAGCGGGTGGTTGGTGTTGACGATAACCTTGTAGTCGTCGGGCATGTCGCGGTAGAAGTTTGTTCCGCCACTGAAAGCCGACATATCCTTCATACGACGCATAAATTCTTCGCGGACAATTACGACTGGCATATCTTCGGGCGACATGCTGTCGCTTACGACGTAGAAACGCTTGTCTTCGGGAGTTACGCCCTGGAATGCCCATTTGATGTCGTCCTGCTCGTTTGCGCCAAGAACCGACTCAATCTTTTCTTCCTTGCGGATAAGGTTGTCGATAATGTCTGAATCGACACGGACAAAATGGCACTCTCCGAACTTCTGTTCAAGGAAATTGATGAAATGAATGTCAAGTTGACCGTCCATCAGCAACACATCGTAGCCTTTGCCCTTGGCTGCCTGAATGTACGAATACTGGTCTTCGACATCGGTTGCGTAGAGGTAAACGAGCTGTTTGTCCTTGTCGGTCTGTTCTGGTTCAATCTTCTTCTTGTATTCCTCGAATGTAAAGTATTTGCCTTCGGTGTTCTTGATAAGAGCAAACTTTTCAGCCTTTTCGTAGAACTTTTCGTCCGACATCATACCGAACTCGATGAACAATTTTATGTCGTCCCATTTCTTTTCGAACTCGCTGCGGTCGTTCTTGAAAATCTCGGCAAGACGGTCGCCAACCTTCTTGGTAATGTGGCTCGAAATCTTCTTTACGTTGGAATCGCTCTGCAGGTAGCTTCTTGAAACATTCAACGGGATGTCTGGAGAGTCAAGAACGCCGTGCAACAACATAAGGTATTCAGGAACAATGCCTTCGACCGAATCGGTAACGAAAACCTGATTGCAGTAAAGTTGAATCTTGTTCTTGTTTACATCAAGGTTCGACTTCAGTTTCGGGAAGTAGAGGATACCTGTCAGGTTGAACGGGTAATCGACGTTCAGGTGGATGTAGAACAACGGTTCCTCGAAGTTCATCGGGTAGAGTTCGTGGTAGAACTTCATGTAGTCTTCGTCCTTGAGGTCGGTCGGTTTCTTCTTCCACGCTGGGTTTGTGTCGTTAATGATATTGTCCTCGGCGGTTTCCTGTTCCTTGCCGTCCTTCCATTCCTTTTTCTTTCCGAAAACTACTGGTACAGGCAGGAATTTGCAATATTTTTCAAGCATTTCCTTGATTCTGTTCTCTTCGAGGAACTCTTCCGATTCGCTGTCGATGTGCAGGATGATGTCGGTACCGATTTCGGGCTTTTCGGTTTCTTCGAGAGTGTATTCGGGGTCGCCGTTGCACTCCCAGCGAACAGCCTGAGCGCCATCACGGTACGATTTTGTGATGATTTCGACCTTTTCGGAAACCATAAACGACGAGTAGAAACCAAGGCCGAAATGTCCGATTATGGAATTGGCGATGTCCTTGTACTTGTCGAGGAAGTCGCCTGCACCCGAGAATGCAATCTGGTTGATGTACTTGTCAACTTCTTCGGCGGTCATACCTATGCCGTTGTCGCTGACGGTGATGGTCTTTGCGTCCTTGTTAACCGATACCTTTACCTTAATGTCGTCGGTATTTCCTTTGTATTCGCCCGACTGCGACAAGGTTTTGAGTTTCTGACTTGCATCTACTGCGTTTGATACCAGTTCCCTGAGGAAAATTTCGTGGTCTGAGTATAAGAACTTCTTTATTACTGGGAAGATGTTTTCGGTGGTAACACCAATATTTCCTTTATTAGCCATAGTTTTAATTTTTTTAGTTATGTCGCAGATTTGTCAAATGTTGTGCCATCGGGAAAAAGGTGACAATTTGTCATAATGGGGGGGCAAGAAGGCTAACAGTCTCGTAGGCTAACAGGCTAACAGCCAGACTGACCTTCTGTTCGACAATTAGAAATGCCGCAGGCATTCAAACGGCGTACTTCGACAAGCTCAGCAACCGCCAGCCATTGAACGGCGAAGCCCTCAACGAAGTTAAACGAGCTTTTGTCCCTAGCTTATTATTGTTGCTATTACAATGTGGATTATTGTTATGGCGATGACAATGGCTGCAATTATGAATACGATGCGTAGTTGGAACTTGTTTTTCTTGACTTCGTATTTGCTGACAATTCTGTTGAGTGTTGGCGGCAGTTTGAAGTATAGCATTTTGTCGTTCTTTACAAATGCATCGGGGCGCAGGTCGCTCGATGAAAGTTTCAGTTCGCGGTTGTCGCTGTCGGTCAGTACGATTACGGAAATTTCCTTGTCTATGTTTTTTATCATCGGCAAAATGTCAACTACAGACTTTGTGTTAAGTCCACGGCTTATAATCATGTCGTTGATGATTACTATTGTGTAGTTGTCGTTCTTCTGGTTGCGAAGTTTAGACAGGAAATTCTGCACCGAAGATTCTGTGGTAATCTTGTATTTGTGGTCGTAAGCGAAATTTTCGTAGAACTCCATTAGGAACAATGGGTCGTTGTCAACCAGATATATTTCGATTTCCTTTGTGTTTTTCATAGTTTAGAAATCGTGAGAAGCGCCGTGTCGCTTGATTCGGTTGACAATCGGGTTCTTCTGGTAGTTTATTGCAATTTCGGGGTCGATGTTGCTTTCGAGCAGCCATCGTCCGCCCTTGAATTCGAGTGCATCGTACGACATGTCGGGACCATAGTACTGGTACATATCCTTGAACCTGTCTTCGGAGGGAGATAGGTGGTCGATTATAATCATCTTGTGCTTGTCGTTGTAGCGCAGCAGCATAGTGGCGCGGTCGGCGTATTCGAAGATTAGACGGCTTGAAATTACTCTGTCGGCTTTGAACATCTTTTTCTCGAATACGGGAATTCCCCTTTTTGTGAAGGCAAGCACCTCGATAATCTTCCTGTTGATGAGGTTGTCGGCACCATCCCAGCCTATTAGCGTGTAGTATGTGCGTGAGTTCCACGAGGTTGTTATGCACTCATAATAAATGCATCCGAACCATTCCGAGGTCGTGTAATATTCAAGTGCCTTGTTGGGGTCTATGCTGTTCTTGTTGCGTCGGTCGTGGAGTCCGTACACGTTTATTTTTCCGCCGGCTTTTTGTTGCACGAAACCGAAATACTTGAACGAACCGTCGGTGTAGCAGAGGTTCCATGTGTAGATTCTAAGTGCGTTGTCGCTTGACTTGAGGCACGAAAGATTTTTCACGGTGTCGATTGCGTGGTCAAACGAGCCGGCTGAGTGCAGGAACTTGTTCAGGGTTTCTATGATTTCGTTGTTTAGGTCTTCCTTTTTTGTGTCGGACCTGGCTAGTGAAATTTCGGAGAAAAGGCTGTTGAGCGTGTCAACTACAGGCTTAAAATTCTGGTCGTTCTTCGACTGTGCGAGGAACGGCGTGACTATCAGTAATATGACAAACATTATCCTTTTCATCTCGGATGTAAAATTTGACAAAGGTAGTTAAAAAACGGATATGCAAAAAAAATATTATTTCAAGGGAATGATTTTTTGCAAAAACAAGCTTTACGGCTTACGATTTTTTTGCTTTCGTTTGGAAATTTTGTCGTTTTTTTTTGACTGGTAAGCAAAATGCACTTATTTTTTATTAACAATGCGAATATTATTTTGATACTCAAAGTGATATATGGTAAAAAAAAATGTTTGTAGCTTTGGCTGTGAAAAACAAAAGCAGTAACTTGCAATGCTAAATTTTATGTGTAAGAGGTATGGCATTTTTTTCGTTTTTACAGCAGGAGATTGCAATGGATCTCGGAACTGCAAACACCATAATAATCCACAACGATAAGATAGTTGTTGACGAACCGTCTATTGTTGCTATTGAAGAAAAGACAGGCAAGTTGGTGGCTGTCGGCGACAAGGCTCGGCAGATGCACGGCAAGACGCATGAAGGTTTGAAGACCATTCGTCCGCTTCGCGACGGTGTAATCGCCGACTTCAACGCTGCCGAACTTATGATTCGTGGAATGATTAAGATGGTGAACAAGAATAGGAATTGGATAAACCCTTCGCTGAAGATGGTCATCGGCGTGCCGTCGGGTAGTACCGAAGTTGAGCTTCGTGCTGTACGCGACTCGTCGGAACATGCAGGCGGACGCGAGGTTTATATGATATACGAGCCTATGGCTGCCGCAATCGGTATCGGCATGGACGTTGAGGCTCCGCAGGGAAATATGGTGGTAGATATAGGTGGCGGTACTACCGAAATCGCTGTCATTTCGCTTGGCGGTACCGTTGAAAAGGAATCGGTGCGTACTGCAGGCGACGACTTTACCAACGACATCATGGAGTATATGCGCCGTCAGCATAATATCAGGGTCGGAGAAAGAACAGCCGAGGCTATCAAGATAAATGTCGGTGCTGCTATTCCCGAACTCGATAATCCTCCGGCAGAATTCATAGTACGTGGTCCTCACCAGATGACGGCATTGCCACTCGAAATACCAGTTTCGCATCAGGAAATCGCACACTGCATCGACCGTTCCATCTCAAAGATTGAACAGGCTCTGATGTCGGTGCTCGAAAAGACTCCACCTGAGCTTTATGCCGACATATATAATAAAGGTATTTTCCTTACCGGTGGCGGTGCTTTGCTGAGAGGTCTCGACAAGCGTCTGTCCGACAAGACTAACATTCCGGTTCACGTATCCGAGGACCCGCTACACGCAGTTGCACGCGGTACAGGCATAGCCTTGAAGAATGTTGACAAGTTCCAGTTCTTGCTGAGATAACTGCGATGAGAAATCTGCTCGACTTTGTCGTTAAATACGCATATTTCATTCTCTTTATACTGCTCGAGGTCTTGTGCCTCGTGCTGTTTTTTTCGTCAAATCCATTTCAGAGGTATGGCTTTGCCTCTTCCGCCAATGTGGTTACTGGTGCAATTGCCGAAAAATGGGCTGGCGTTGTGCAGTATATGAACTTGTCGGAAGAAAACGAAGCTTTGAAAAAGGAAAATGCCGACTTGCGCAACCGTCTCGAGGCTTATAGACGAAGCAGTATTCCTGTACTTAACAAGAAATTTGAATATATTCCTGCTTCGGTAATTTCCGCGACAACAAACAGGGAGAAAAACTCCATAACGGTAAATGCCGGACGTAATGCTGGAATGGAAGTCGAGATGGGTGTAATCGGTCGCGACGGCGTGGTTGGTATAGTCAGTTCTGTGTCGGACAAATATGCTGTAATTATGCCAATCATACATCCCGATGCGCGAATAAGCGTTAAGCTTGCCGAAAACGGTTATTTCGGTTCGCTGTCGTGGGACGGTCGCAATGTAAGGGTCGCAACATTCTCGGAAGTTCCTGGTTATGTTGATGTTCGGATTGGCGATGAAGTCGTGACAAGCGGATTTTCCGCTATTTTCCCCGAAGGTGTTCCTGTTGGGTATGTCAAGAGTTTCGAGAAAGACCTTTCAACTGATTTCTATACCATTGACGTTGAGCTATATACCGACTTCCATAACATAAAGTATATATATGCAATAAGGAATAAGGACAAGACGGAACTTAAGGCTTCCGACGATAAGGCGCAGAAAAATAAATGATTGACAAACTGAAATACATATTGTACTTTATAGTGCTGTTGCTTGTGCAGACGCTGATTCTCGACCAGATTTGTGTGAGCGTGTATGTCAATGCTTTCGTTTATATCCTGTTTATCATGATGTTGCCGATTGAAACCAACAAGTATCTTGTGCTTCTGTTGGGACTTCTGATGGGATTGTGCGTTGACCTTTTCGGCTCAACGTTGGGACTTCATGCTTCGGCGGGACTGCTGGTGGCGTTTGTAAGGACGTTTGCCCTTGACCTTTATTCTCCGCACGACGGATACGAGTCGAACAAACAGCTTAATGTACGCAACTATGGCTACTACTGGTTCTTTAGGTATGCCATAACACTAATCTTAATTCACCACCTTTGGATATTCTTCCTTGAAAGCTTCAGTTTTGCAAACATACTGTTTACCTTGGCTAAGGTCGGTTTGAGCTCGCTGACTTCACTTGCTGTCATTATGCTGTTCCATCTTTTGCTAATGTCAAGGAAATGATTGAGTACAAGATTCGCAAATATCCGATAATGGGCATAATCCTTGTGGTGCTAATCGCCATCTGGGTGAAGGCTTTGTTCCTGATGTTTGACGATTCGCTGAAGCATTCGGCTGAGAACAATTCACGGCGTCGGGTTGTGCAGTATCCTTCGCGTGGAATAATTTACGACCGAGAAGGAAACATTCTTGTGTGCAACGAGGCTGCCTACGACCTGATGATTGTGCCTCACCAGACATTCGAGTTCGATACCGTGATGTTGTGCAACGACCTAGGAATAAGCAAGGAGGATGTCGAGGCTCGGATACTGAAAGCCAAGAAATATTCGATGTACAGGCCGTCTGTTTTTATGAAACAGATTGATTCAAAGGTATATGCGCAAATGCAGGAACATCTGTACCGTTATCCTGGATTTTATGTGCAGAACAGAACTCTCCGTAAGTACAATGGTGGAATTGCTGCACATGTGCTTGGCGACATCGGCGAAGTTTCGGAAGCGCAGATAGAAGCCGACCCGTACTACCAAAGTGGCGACTATGTTGGAAAAAGCGGTGTGGAACGCGGTTACGAGAAAATTCTTCGTGGCGAAAAGGGTGTTTCGTTTTATCTTGTCAATGTGAAGGGCGTTGTGCAAGGTAACTACGAAGATGGGAAATATGATACTGTAGCAATTCAAGGTAATGATATAACACTCTCCATATCAAGCGATTTGCAGGCGTATGGCGAAAAGTTGATGGCTAACAAGGTCGGCGCGGTAGTGGCTATTGAGCCGTCATCGGGCGAGGTGCTTGCTATGGTCTCGATGCCGACCTACGACCCGCAGCTGATGGTTGGTCGTGTGCGCGGAAAAAATTACGACAGTCTGCTTAAAGCTCCATATAAGCCTTTGCTAAACAGGGCTGTGTCGTCCACTTATCCGCCGGGCTCAACTTTCAAGGTGGCGCAGGCACTGGTGGCCTTGCAGGAAGGTGTGATTACACCAAACCAGTCGTTTCCGTGCGACAAGTCGAAAGTCGGCTGCCACAACCATCCAACGCCAACATCGGTGTCGATGGGAATACAGATGTCGTGCAATCCGTACTTCTATTTTGTGTTCCGCCGACTTGTGCAACGAGGAATTGACAAGAATCTTTACAAGGATGCTGCCATCGGACTGGGACTTTGGAAGGAAAAGATTGAAACTCTGGGTTTTAACCATGCCTTCAATGTCGGTGTGCCTGGCGTAAACAAAGGACAAATCCCTGGTCCCGACTACTATAACAGACTTTACGGCGAAAACCGCTGGGCATTCAGTACCATTTATTCGGTAAGTATCGGTCAGGGAGAGGTGCTTGTGTCGCCATTGCAGATGGCAAACTATGCTTCGATACTTGCAAACCGAGGCTACTACATAACTCCTCATTTGCTCAAGCAGATAAATGGTGAGGACTACAAGGGTGAGATGGCGGAGAAAGTCGTAACTCCATTCGACAGAAAGTATTTCGACATTTGCGTGGAAGGTATGGACTGGGTTGTGAACAAGCCGGGTGGTACGGGACATAATGCTTATATTCCGGGAATTACGGTGTGCGGAAAGACTGGAACAGCACAGAATCCGCACGGAAAGGATAATTCTGTATTTATGGCTTTTGCTCCGAAGGAAGACCCGAAGATTGCAATTGCCGTGTATGTTGAAAATGCAGGATTCGGGGGTACTTGGGCGGCTCCAATTGCTCGTCTGATGATGGAAAAGTACATCAAGGGAGAAATTTCCGACCCGAATCTTGAACAAAGAATATTAACAACTTCAATTTTGCCCAATGCAACAAGGTAGGAGAAATAGTTTACTGGCAAACATCGACTGGTTCATCGTCATCCTGTACTTGGTGCTTGTGTTTATGGGATGGATAAACATCTATTCGGCTGTTTACGACGATACCCACCAGAGCATTCTCGATGTGAGTTGTCAGTACGGAAAACAGTTGATATGGATAGGTGCGGCAATACTGGTTATCATCATAGTGCTACTGATTGACAGTAAGTTCTATTCTACATTTGCATACGTTATGTATGGCATAGGCTGTGTGTTGCTGATGTCGGTGCTTTTGTTTGGGCGTGAGGTTAACGGTGCTAAGTCGTGGTTTGAGATTGGGTCTTTCCGAATGCAGCCTGTTGAGTTTGCCAAGATTGCCGTCTGCCTTGCAATGGCAAGGCTAATGAGTTCGGAGGATTTCTCGTTTAAGGTCGTGAAAAACTATTTTCTGGCGGGACTTATCCTTGGCATTCCGATGATAATGATTCTTTTGCAGAACGATACTGGTTCGGCATTAGTGTTCTGTACGTTCATCTTCGTGATGTTCAGGGAGGGCCTCAACAACATACTTTTTGTCGCAGCTTTTGCTTTGATATTCCTGTTCATATTGGCTCTTATCGTTAATATCTCATTGCTGATGCTGATAGTGGGATTGTTGTGTGTAATTGGACTTGTCGTCGTTAGTGGAAGGAACAAGTTTACGCGCATTGTCTTGTATTCTGCTGTTGTACTTTCGGCAGTTTCGGTGGTATTGTGCACTATTTCGCCGGAGTTGGCAGAGATGAGCATCTACTTTGCAATGATTGGCTACGCAGCTATGTCGTTGCTGATGCTTGTGATGTTTTTCATCAGCAAGATGAAGCCAATGATTTTTGCAATGATACTGATGGTTGGAATGGGCGGATTTGTCTATTCGGTTGACTATATTTTCAACAATGTCTTGCAGGAGCATCAGCGGTCGAGGATTATGGACTTGCTTGGCAAGAACGAGGATGTGCTTGGAACGGGCTACAATGTCCACCAGTCGAAGATTGCAATAGGTTCTGGCGGATTCATAGGCAAGGGATTTTTGCATGGCACACAGACGAAGTACAAGTTTGTGCCCGAGCAGAGTACCGATTTTATTTTCTGCACTATTGGCGAGGAGTGGGGACTTGCTGGGATTACTGTAATTCTTGTGCTGTTTGGTGCGTTGATATTCAGGATAATAAATAAGGCGGAACGACAACGGTCAACATTCTCGCGAATATATGGATACGGTGTGGCATCGATTCTGTTTTTCCATGTGGCTATAAATATTGGTATGACAATCGGATTGGCTCCTGTTGTTGGAATTCCGCTTCCGTTCTTTAGCTACGGCGGTTCGTCGCTGTGGGCATTTACGATTCTGCTTTTCATTTTCGTTAGGCTCGATGCCGACAGGTTGCAGGTGTTCAGGTAAAAGAAACTTTATTCATAATCATTCTGTTTTCTGGCTTTCGATGAGGCTCTTTTTTAACAAAAGGGCATAAGTGTTTTGTTATGTTATTGGATAATAGGTGTTTATGTGAGATTTTTGTCCGTGAATAAATAGGTGTAAAATATGCTTTGAAACATTTTGCTAACTGCTGAAGATTTTGTATCTTCGTGAACTTAAAATTGTAAAATAAAATATAGAAATATGCAGAAGTTATTATTGTTAGGAGATGAAGCGATAGCTCAGGCATTCATCGATGCTGGTGGAAGCGCAATCAACAGCTATCCTGGCACTCCGTCAACTCAGATTACCGAATATGTAATCAAATCGAAGGAAGCAAAGGAAAAAGGCGTTATCGCCAACTGGTGTGCAAACGAAAAGACTGCTCTCGAAGCATCTATCGGCGTAGCATACGCTGGCAAGCGTGCAATGACTTGTATGAAGCACGTTGGTCTCAATGTTTGTGGTGACCCGTTCATGAACGCAGCAATCATCGGTACCAAGGGCGTTCTCGTAGTTGTTGCCGACGACCCGAGCATGTTCTCGTCGCAGGACGAACAGGACAGCCGTTTCTACGGTCACTGGGCAATGATTCCAATGCTCGAACCGTCGAATCAGCAGGAAGCCTACGATATGGTTTTCTTCGGCTACGAACTTTCCGAAAAGCTTGGTACTCCGGTTCTCTACAGAATCCCAACCCGTTTGGCTCACAGCCGTGCTGGTGTTGAACGCCGCAATCCGCTGCCACAGAACCCATTGACAGAACCTGCTGATGCAAGTTCGTTCGTTTTGTTGCCGGCAAATGCAAAGCGCTTGTACAGAAATCTTATCGACAAGCAGCCGTTGTTCACAAAGTCGTCGGAAGAATCGGGATACAACAAGTATTTCGAAGGCGAAAACAAGAAGCTCGGTATCATCACCAGCGGTATCGCTTACAACTACTTGATGGAAAACTTCAAGGATGGCAAATGCCCGTATCCGGTTGTTAAGATTACCCAGTATCCGTTGCCATACAATATGCTCAGCAAGTTGTACGACGAGTGCGACGAACTCCTTGTTCTCGAAGACGGTCAGCCGTTCATCGAGGAACACATCAAGGGATTCCTCGGCAAGGGCAAGAAGGTTATGGGTCGCTTGGACGAAACCATCCGTCGCGACGGCGAAATGAATGCCGAAAAGATAGCAGCCGCTCTGAAACTCGCTCCTGCAAAGGGTATGCCAGTTCCCGAAGTTGTAACCAACCGTCCGCCAGCATTGTGCCAGGGTTGTCCTCACGTTGACAGCTACACTGCATTGAACGATGTTATGGCTAAGTATCACGGCAAGGTATTCGGCGACATTGGTTGCTACACCTTGGGCTTCAACATGAAGGCTATCGACACTACCGTATGTATGGGTGCATCAATCACAATGGCTAAGGGTGCTGCCGAGGCAGGTATCTTCCCGTCGGTTGCAGTTATCGGCGACGGTACTTTCGGTCATAGCGGTATGACTGGTCTCCTGGACTGCGTAAACGAAAAGGCAAATGTTGTCATCATGATTCTCGACAACGACATCACCGCAATGACAGGTGGTCAGCCTTCATCGGCACACTGCAAGATTGCTCAGATATGTATAGGTCTCGGCGTTGAGCCTGAACATATCCGCGAAATTGTTCCGCTGCCAAAGAACCACGACGAGTTTGTAAAGATTCTCGAAGAAGAAATCAACTACAACGGCGTTTCGGTAATCATTCCGCGCAGAACTTGTATCGTAGAACTCAAGAAGCACATAGGCGAAAAGAAATAACCTTTTAATAATAGGAGAAATTATCATGAAGAAAGATATAATATTGTGCGGTGTAGGTGGTGACGGTATCGTATCGGTAGCCAAAATCATCTCTGATGCAGCACTCAACAGAAATTTGTACTTGAAGCAGTCTGAAATCCACGGAATGTCGCAGCGTGGTGGTTCGGTTTTCTCGCACCTTCGCATTTCCGACAAGCCGATTTATGCAGACGTTATTCCCGAAGGTCAGGCCGACATCATCCTTTCGAGCGAACCTATGGAAGCATTGCGCTACTTGCCGTTCCTCGCTGCCGACGGTTGCATAATCACCAACTCCGAGCCTTTCGTAAATATCAAGAACTATCCTGATATGGAAAAGGTTATGGCAGAATTGAACAAGGTAAAGAACACCGTTGCTTTCAATGCAAACGACATGGCAAAGAAGGTAAATGCTCGTTCGAACATGGTTCTGCTTGGAGCAACAGTTCCGTTCCTCGGAATCGACTTGGCAGAACTTGAAGCTTCTATCCAGCGCATCTTCGGACGCAAGGGCGAGGCTGTTGTAAATTCGAACCTCGCTGCAATACGCGCAGGCTACGAATTTGCAAAGAAATAAATGTTAGTTAGCAGAGGATAAAAAAACGGAAGATTCCTTCCGTTTTTTTTGTTTTTTATAATAAAAATTAATATTTTTGCTACGACAAAACATTTCACAACAATATTATTAATTAGGTATTCAATAAAACCGATGCGCCGATGGGATATAACCGGCACATAAGACAATGAAGAAAATATTTTTTCTGGTAATCGCATTATTGATTGTTAATGTAATATGTGCACAATATAAACCTGAAGCTGTTTTGATAAAGGGTGATGCTAAATTTATTGATGAACCTGTAAACGTATATGTTAATTTGGATTTTTCCAATGCAGTACAAGTAAGGTATAAGTCGGATAACATGCGCGTAGATGGGGTCGTAGGTCGTTTTGTAGATAGAAATCCTGAAGAATGGAATGAAGATTTGCGCAAACTACACAAATTGGGAATAAAATTATCAAACAAGTATGTTAAAAGAGGTGATCACTCGATTACTTTTGTAGATTCTCCGGAAAACGCAAAGTATGAATTGTATTTGCGTGTAGACACCTTGGATTGTGGCAATGTTGGCGCAGCTTTTGGACTTGCATGGAAGGGTGGAGCAATTCTTACAGGAGAACTTATAGTGAGGGAAATTGCAACTAAAAATGAAGTATGTGTTGTCCGGTATAATCATCTGAAACATCCAGGCGGACAAGGGGTGGAATGGATTAGAATTCATAATATTACCTATGGAAATGCCATTGATCAATTCTTATTAGGGTTGAATCCATTTAATGTCAAAGTAAGTAATGGACCAAAGGCTCCTAACTATCCTTTTTTATATCCCGAAAAATTTCAATGATAAATAATTGTTATGCTATTAAGATTCTAAATTGGGATTAATTTTCAGTTCATCAAGTTGTTCATTGGGCAGGAAGATGCTCATTACATCGTGTTTGGATTTGTTCTTCGGGAAGACGATAAAATCGTGAGTGCCAACTGTTGAGCAATCTGAATGCAAGACCACCATATTCGAATGCACCCATCACGAAGCCGACTTGTTCCTGTGCCAGTTTGTCGGAGAAATAGATAGTGTGGAACATTTTGTTCTGTGACATGTGGTCGAGGATTCTGATGAACCACCGACGAATTCGCTGTCGTTTATAAAATGTCGTAGGTATTAGCACGGATTTCTGACGGGTCGTCAAGCAGATATTAGCATCAAAGTTTGTGAACACTCCTTTTTGTCAAATCCATATCTTTACCTTATCTTTGCACAAAAATTATTGCGATGAAGAACATTTTGATATTTATGGCATTTTGCCTTGCTGTTCTGGGTGTTTCGTGCGGAAGTTCCTCGGAAACAAGCACTTCCGAATCAAAGTCATACGCTGAGATTAGGGAAGAAGAACCTAACTATATGGGTGATTCGACTATTTACGACGGCATTGTGCTGTCGCACGAAAACAATGTCGTTGATTGGGACAAGGTGGCTCAGGATTCCTTGGTGCAATTTGTATATCTGAAGGCAACCGATGGCGCTTCGGTGCAGGATTCCAAGTACAAGAAGTCGCTCAAGGCTGCCCGCAAGGCAGGATTGAAGGTCGGTTCGGCACATTATTTTCGTATGACTTCAAAGCCAGAAGACCAGTTCAAGAACTTTAAGAAAACTGTCAAAGTTGACGACCAGAACCTTATACCTGCTGTTTATGCAGAATGCGAGTTCAAACGCTCGTCGAAGGAGGAATTTTCGGCTGCACTGAAGTCGTTTTTGGACAAGGTTGAGGAATATTGCGGTGTAAGACCTATAATATGTTGTTCTGTAGGTGTTTACCATAAGCGACTGAAAAAGGATTTTGCAGATTATATGTTCTGGATGTCGAATCCGACAATTCCAAGCACGGCAAAATATACTCTCTGGCAAACCGATTCGTATGTTGGTCACATCGATGGTATTGATGGCGGTGTTGACATAAGTACGTTCAATGATAGCTGCGGAATTGAGAATTTGTTGATAAAAAAATAGCCGCACACTGAGCCTGTCGAAGTGAAGGTCTCCGTAATTTCTTGGCTTCGACAAGCTCAGCCGGCGAAAAAACAATCGTCAATCTAAAATCGTAAATCGTCAATGTCATTTCTTAATCCATCTTTCCTCTGGGCTTTGTTTGCGATGGCTATTCCGGTGATAATCCACCTGATAAACTTTCGCAAGCCTAAGGTCGTATATTTCAGCAATACGGCATTCATCGAGGATGTTAAAAAGGAAACGCGCACAAAGACCAAGTTGAAGCAAATCCTCATCCTTATTGCCCGAATGCTGACGATTGCAATGCTAGTGTTCGTGTTTGCTGGTCCATTTGTTCCCAATAACGATAAGGCAAACGACGAGCCATCTGATTTGTCAATAATATACATCGACAACTCGTTTAGCATGGATGCCGATGCAGCGAAGGGCAAGGTGTTCGACCATGCAAAGCAGATTGCTAAGGACTTGGTGTATGCAAGCGACCCGTCGATGAACTACATATTCATTTCCAACGACTTTTATTCAGATTTCCGTGCTACTCTCAACCGCGACCAGGTCATAACAAGCATCGACGATTGCAAGATAAGTGCCAACTCGATGAAAATTAATGACTTGATAGTAAAGACAAATGCTTTAGCTCGAAATGGCAAGAACGCTTCGCTCTACATAATTTCTGATATGCAGAAATATATGTTCGAGGATGTTGAAGCCGAGTTGGCAGAAAATATAAATGCCGTTCTGATGTCACTTAATCCTGTGAAAATAAACAACCTGTATGTTGATACTTGTTGGTTCGACAGCCCTGTGCATCGCGTGGGACAGAACGAGCATCTCACGGTTCGCATTACAAACAAGTCGAGCGAAGGCTTCTACGACATTCCAATGCAGCTTTATCTGAACGATTCGCTCAAGGCAATGACAAATTTCAATGTCGAGGCAGGGGAATTTGTGGAAGTGAACGTTGATTATCAGAACACAAGCGCAGGAAATGTTGCTGCAAGGCTTGAAATTTCCGATTATCCTATTGTTTACGACAATGTTTTGTATTTCAGCTATGCCATATCCGACAAAACTAAGGTTTTGGCAATCAATGCGAAGGACGAAAGCCGTTATCTGACGGCCTTGTTTGGCAACGATGAAGAAACTTTCAAGTTCGAGCAGGTGCGCCAAGGACACGAATCGGATATGAACATAAACGACTTCGACCTTGTTGTGCTAAATTCGGTGTCGGAAATATCGTCGGGATTGGCTGAAAGGCTCAAGACTTTCGTCAACAATGGCGGTTCTGTTTGCCTTATTCCGGCTTCGTCGGTGAATTACGCTTCGCTCAACAGTTTCCTTGAATTGTTTGCCATTGGAAAGTTTGAAGGTTTGACGCAGCACGATACAAAGCTTTATGGAATCGACTATAAGAACAATTTGTATCGCAATGTCTTCTCGAAAGAGGAAAAGCAGGGCAGCCTTCCGAACATGGAGCTTACGCATAAGTTGAACTTGTTTTCGCGTGCATCGTTCTCGTCGGTGCTGACGCTCGAAAATTCGGCTCCAGTGCTTGTCGCAGGCGACTATGGCAATGGAAAACTTTATGTCTTCGCTTCGCCGATTGACAATGTGAATGTCGATTTTGCAAAGAGCGTTGTCTTCTCGCCGGCAATGTACAATATGGCGATGAACAGTCAGCTGGCAAATTCGCTTTACGCGACAATCAACACAGAGACCATTGCTCAGGCTAGGGTCGATAGTTACGAAATTGGCAATACCTATAATATATATGTAGCGAAAGACGAGTCGTACCTCGTCGATGTGAGGTACAATTCTGGCTTGCTGAATGTCTTTATGCCGGCCAACCTAAAATCGGCAGGCGTGTATGGCCTTTGCGAAAACAATGATACTATCGCGCTGCTTGCCCTCAACTACAACCGCAACGAGTCGATGCAGGACTACTTGTCGGAGGAGGAACTCGAGGCTATGAATGCACAGAAATTTTCGGGACGTGCATCCATCTTCAGGTTCGACGATGTTGAGCAAACTTTTTCAGATTTCAAGGAAATTTCTGAAGGAAAACCACTGTGGAAATTCTTCGTATTGCTGGCATTGTTATTCATTTTGTGTGAAGTGCTGATAATAAAATTTATGAAATAGTCGGATTATATTATTGATAATTAATGATTTATGCTTGGTGTGATATTGTTAGTAACATTTTTCAAAAAAGCGGACAAAAAATTGCCGTATGTGAAAAAAATGTACTAATATTGCAGTCCAAAATTTTAAGGAATAATAAAAAGTTTTCGTGATGAATTTAATGAATATTGTTGAACAGAATTTGGAACAGGTAAGAGAGTTCCCAAAGTTCAAGGCAGGTGATACTATTACTGTAAGTTATAAGATTAAGGAAGGTAATAAGGAAAGAATTCAGCAGTTCAGAGGCGTAGTGATACAGCTTAATGGAACTGGACGTACAGCAACTTTCACAGTACGTAAGATGTCGGGTACTTTCGGTGTAGAAAGAGTATTCCCGTTTGCATCTCCATTTATTGACTCGATTGATGTTAATAAGTATGGTAGGGTTCGCAGAGCAAAGATTTACTATCTGCGTGAACTTACCGGTAAGAAGGCTAGAATCAAAGAAAAGAGATTCTAATCCTTGTTGCGTGATAAAGATACATAGCTCCGAGATGAATGTCTTTGGGGCTTTTTTCGTTGATTATAACATAGTTAAATTTTAAAAAGATGAAAAAGTCGTTATTTGTTGCTAACTCAATGACAATCAGTGGTATTGTCCTTGCAATAATAGGTGTTGTAGCAATAGTTTGCGGTGAGGATTTTTTTGAACATCTGATTCAGATTGCCGGTGGAGCAATCGCTCTTATGAGTTTGTTTATGCTGGTAATGCGTATCGCAAAAAGTAAGGACGGCGATTCTAAACTCGAAAAGTCGTTGATGATAATAATGTTCGCTTTTGCTCTTATAGGTGGCGTTCTGCTGTTCTGCTTTGCCGAACAGTTGACAAGGATTTTTGCCGTAATACTCGGTGCAATAATCCTGCTCGGAGCAGTTATGATGATAATACTGACCTTGATGTATCGCGAGAAAGGTTCAAAACTTTCGGTGGTTTACTTGATTTCGTCGATAGTTGTGCTTATTGCTGTCGGCATACTCGGCTTCTTATTCATCCGCGACCCCGAATTTGGCAACAAGGTGATGGCAATTGTGCTTGGCATACTGATGATTCTGCTCGGTTTGCTCTTGTTGTTCGAATCGTTTATGGTACGCAAAGTTATAAAGTTGTTCAACGACAATCTGCTTACTGACGGACAAAACGCAGAAGTTGAAACCGTAGAGGCTGAGGCGGAAGTCATTGACGAGGATAAACCTGCTGGTGAATAATGTCATTTTCTGTCAGGATACTTGGTAGCAGCAGTGCCTTGCCGACGGTAAAGCGGCAGACTTCGGCTCAAGTAGTCCTGTACAACGGAACCCCATACCTTGTCGATTGCGGCGAGGCTACACAAATTAGAATGCGAGAATATTCCTTGCCTTTCGGAAGGTTGAGGAATATTTTTATTTCGCACATTCACGGCGACCATATTTTCGGATTGTTCGGACTGCTTTCGACATTCTCTATGCTTGGTCGCAAGACCGAACTTAACATTTATTGTCCAGAAAAGTTAGAGGAAATATGTACTTCATTGTTCGCTTCGCTTAACCACGACTTGGGCTTCAAGGTAAACTACAAGTATTTGCAGCCAGATGGGTGCCAGCTCATTCACAACGACAAAAACCTTGAAGTATATAGTTTCCCACTTGTGCATACTAAACCTACTTGGGGATTTCTTTTCCGTGAGGTGGAGAAGGAGAGGAACATCATTAGGGAATGCATAGAGGAATATGGTTTGTCGATAGCACAGATTGTTAGCTTGAAACGTGGCGAAGATGTTATACTTGACAATGGCAAGCTGTTGAAAAGCGACGAGGTTACCAAATTGCCGCCCTCGCCCAAAACATACGTCTATTGCTCTGATACTTTGCCGTTGAAACGTCTGTCAGATTTTGCCCAGAACGTCGATTTGCTCTATCACGAGGCGACTTTTATGGCTAAGGATGCCGAACTTGCAAAACTCACTTGCCATACCACGGCAATTCAGGCGGCAGAACTTGCAAAGTCGTTGTCGGCAAAAAAACTAATCTTGGGGCATTTTTCAACGCGTTATCCTTCGTTAGATATAATGTCGGAAGCAAGAACAATTTTCCCCGATGCCATAGAGGCTCGTGATGGTCTTGAAATAGAAATTTGAGTATGATTGAAATTGACGATAAGGTTGTCCATTTTGATGTCTTCAGGAAGTGCTTTGCCTGCGACATTGCCAAATGCAAGGGAATTTGCTGTGTGGAAGGCGATTCGGGTGCCCCGTTGGAAAAGGCGGAGGAAGACAAACTGAAAGAGATTCTGCCGAAAATATACAATCGCCTTACCGAAGAAGCAAAAGTCGTGATTGATGAAAAGGGCGTATCTATGCTTGATATAGAGGGTGAGCTTACAACTTCCATCATTGGCAAGGCAGGTGCCTGTGTTTTTGCCAACCGAAACGATGACGGTATAATCTACTGTGAGATTGAAAAGGCTTGGGAGGAAGGACTTGTCGATTTCCGCAAGCCGATTTCCTGCCATTTATACCCGATAAGGGTTAAAAGGTATTCATCGTTCGAGGCAGTAAACTACGACGTGTGGAACATCTGCAAGGATGCTGTAAAACTCGGTAACGAGAAGAATATCAAAATTTTTGAGTATTTGAAAGAGCCTCTCATCCGAAAATACGGCGAGGAATGGTACAAGGAAATGTGCGTTGCTGCAGACTATCTTAAAGACATTGATTTTGGAGATAAATAGTGCTTGATAAGTCAAACACTATTTTTCCCAGCCGTCAAATATCTCTTCGCCATAAACGTTGTGTTCGTTTTCGCCGTGAAGCGGTTTCCATACCTGTGCGAAGAACGGATTTCCCTTGGCAATTTCATCGTAGTTCCACGGCGATGGCAGACATTCTGGACACCAGTGCCCGCCTTCGAGTACCAAAACTGGTGATGCCTTGAACTTGTGTCCGAACTGGCATTCCCATTCGAGGGGAGTGCGGAAATCGCCCTTTACCATTGTTTCGCTCAAGCATTTGCCACCACGAAATTCGGCAGCCTTGCGCATATCGTCGATGGTCCATTCGCTGCGCGGTTTCTGCTCGTCGTAACCATGGTCAATTTTAACGATGTCTGTTTCGCTCGGGTGGGAGAGGTTCTGGTGTTTCCAGTCGGGGATTGCCTTGTAGCGTTCCAATGAACCGTAGTAGGCTGATATTCTTTGTTTTTCGTTGTGCTTAATCCACCATTGAGTTCCCCATTTCTTCTTGTTTGCCATCGGGCGCATTGCCCACCTTATTATAAATCCGGGAACAATAGCAGCAAGATTGAAGAACCATGGCAACTGCTTGCCCATATTGGTAAAATATTCATCCACAGGTATATTGGCGCGGAAATGCAGGTAGTTTTCAAGAATATCGGAGTCGAGGTACCATTGTCCGTGGAAGTTGCGCAGTACGAACCATTCGGGTCTGAAAATCTTCTGCGGTGGCGGACAATGTATGGCTTTCAGCAGCTTGCACTCAAATTCGTAGTTGCTCAGTCGGTATTCCTTGCCACTGCCGATGTTGTAGAATCGGTTCCAGAATTCGTCAGGAACATTGTCTTCGCAAAGGTTGGCGAGCAGACGGCCGCTGTCCTCCACGGTTGCCCATTCGAGCACTCCGCGCAGAGGCACGTGGAACATTATCGGGTCGTAGTTTTTCAATATTTCGGGGTAGAGTATTCCCGATTGGCGCAGGCATACCCAGTTGCGTATTCCCGATTCCACTATTGTGCGTTCGGCAATGGTCTTGCTGATGGCGTAGTGGTCGTAAACACTTATGCAGATTGGGTCGCCGGTACGTCCCCAGTGAATTGGTTCGTTGCGGTCGCTGGTCTGCGCTACCGAACCAATGTAGCAAACCTTTATGCTGTCGGCGTTTGGCTGAGCAAGAACGGCCTTGGCGACATTCTCGGCAGCAAGCACATTTACACGACGTGTCTTGTTTGGAAAATAGTCGGCTGCCGGCGAAACCATTCCACCAACGTGCAAAACATAGTCGGCACCTTTGGTAGCTTCGAGTACATCCTCGTATTTTGTTAGGTCGCCCCACACTATGCGAATGCGGTCTGCGTAGGGTGCAAGTTTTTCCTTGTTTTTCTTGCTTGGTCGTGCAAGTACGGTTATGTCAAAACGGTCTAAGCGCTGTAAAAGTTCTTGAAGTCCAGCCCAGCCCATTGTGCCTGTGGCACCTGTTATGAATACTCGTTTTTTCATTTGAATTTGTTTGATGTTGCAAAAGTATATTTTCTTTTGCAAAGAAACGTTTTATAGCGATATTTATTGTGGGTTATGCGTGTCCCACCGCCTTTATGAAGTTGTCGATGACATTCCTTATCTGCGGGCTTTTGCCGTCGTAGTTGTTGATTATTATGCAGAAGACAATCTTTTCGTTGCGGGTGTTGGTTATGATGCCTGCAAGCGAACGGACGCGCGTCATACTGCCAGTCTTTGCCTGAACTTTGATTTTGCCGTCGGCACTGCACTTGTAGCTTTTCAGAGTTCCGCTTTTGCCAGCCACAGCCATTCCAGAAATGAAACTTTCGCCATATTTGCTTTTGTTGATGTGCTTTAGCAGTTGTGCCGTCTGCTTGGCGTTAATCGCATCAAAATGGCTCAGACCGCTACCATCGACAGGGTAGAAGCCTCCGCTTTCGATACCTCTTTCGCTTAAGAATTTCTTTCCATAGTCGGCAAGTGATTTTCCTGTTTTGCGCATAATCTGTAGTGCCAGCACTTCGGCATAAAGGTTATAGCTCACAAGGTTGGTGTAGTTTACGATTGTGCCTACATTTGGCGACGAGAATGTATGTATAACAGTCCGTTCTTCTTCGCCCTCGTATTTCTTGTTGCTAACCAAGTAGTTGCCAGTTACAGCAACTCCATTGTTTCTCAGGCGATAATACAACGTCCTTGCTACATAATGCGGCGGATTTGGAAAACAACCCTTTACCTTGTATTCGGTCTTGTTGCAGGGAAGTGTGCCACATACCACGATGTCGTTCTCGCCATAGCCACGGTATATCAGGGTGTTGTCGTCGCTGACGCTCGACGATGCTGTAACTTTATTTACTACATTAAGTTCAAGGTCGTCGGGGACAACTCTAACGAGCACTGCCGTATCCTTGTCGCTGCCAGTGTTGTAGTAAAGTTCGTAGGTGTTGTCCATATAGTTTATTGAGAAACCCTGCGAGCCATAGTACGAGCCGAGGTCTTCCCAAACCCATTTGCCAGGTGTCGGAACTGCACCGAAATAGGTTACATCGCTGATAATGTTGCCGTTAATCTTTTTTATGCCAGCTTCCTTGACTTTTTCTGTCCAAGTATCGAAGATGTCTTCTCCATAAATGCTGGAATAACGCTCTGCGCCGAGGCAAGGGTCGCCACCACCTATAATATAAAGGTCTCCATTTACAACACTGTCTTCGAGCGTGCCGCTGTAGGCGATTTTTGTCTTGAAGCGAGTGGTAGAGCCAAGTGCTTCCATTGCCATTGTGGTTGTGAAAAGTTTCTGTATCGAAGCTGGTGTAAGCGAAGCGTTTGAATTGTAATCAAGTACGATTTCTCCTGTGGTGAGGTTTTCGGCATAAAGTCCTACTGCTGCATTTTTCAGTTCCTTGTTGTTCAGGAAGTCGTTTTGCAGGTTTTCGCATTTAGGCTTTTGCGAAAAAACATTTATACTGATGAATATCAGAGCAATGACTGCTATGATTGATTTTGTAGTTTTCATTTCTTTTGCTTTATAACGGTTGCAATGCACCTGAAACCTATGTTTTCGCTGGGGACAACTTCCTCATTTGAGAACACTCCATTGTTTTTCAGCACAGAACCTTCGTTTGTCAGTTCATAAACACTGCTTTGCAGTCCTGTTATGCGTTCGGTCTTGTTCTTGTCCGATAGTATCTCGTATGAGCCGAATGTCCTTATTAGCTTGGTATATTGCTCTTCGGTTGGAATTGTGTAGTTCACCTTGCCGAGTCCAGTTTCCTCGTTTACTGAGTTGACAACCACCGTTCTCCATTCGCAGTATTTCTGTGCTTGTTCCAGGCTTATGCCGGTAATCGACTTGGTGAGCTTAAATTTTGCAAGCGCTTCCTTTGTGTCGATGCCCATTGGAAAAGTTGCTTTAAGTTCCTCAGAATCTTTACCGTAACTATGTTCGATGGAATTGATGTATTCCAGCCAGTCGGCAACACAGATTTCATTCTGGTCGATGTATAATGTTTCGTTGTCAATCTTTACCTTCTTCGTGCCGGGAGGATTTATTGCAAAAGCCTCACCAAGCGCGAAAAAAAGTATTATAACCCAAGCAATGTTCCTCATAAAGAGCTGTTTATGCGAAAAGTCCTTCTATTTCCTTCTTGTACCTTTCTGCTACAACGCCTCTCTTAACTTTCAGTGTAGGAGTGAGGATACCAGTTGCTTGCGACCATTCGTCGGAGATGAGTTTTATTTTCTTGACCTTTTCAGTATCGCCGAAAAATGCATTGTACTTGTCGAGTTCGCGGTTGAAACGGGCAATGATTGTCGGGTTCTTTATTATGTCCACAGGGTCGGTGTATTCAACGTCGTGGCGTGAGCACCAGAGTTTCAGGAACGAGAAGTCGGGGTAGATAAGTGCTGCAGGGAACTTCTGGTTTTCTCCAAAGACTACCATATTTTCAATGAACGGCGATTCCTCGAACTTGTTTTCGATTGCCTGCGGGTTAACATATTTGCCGAATGAGGTCTTGAATATGTTTTTCAGACGGCCTGTAAGCACAAGCTGGTTGTGTTCGGTAAGGTATCCGCAGTCGCCGGTGTGGAACCAGCCGTCGGGGTCGATGACTTCCTTGGTGAGTTCAGGGTTCTTGTAGTAGCCCATCATCACGTTGTTGCCACGGCACATAACCTCGTTTGTGTCCTTGTCAATCTTCACTTCGATTCCTGGCAAGGGGAAGCCAACAGTGCCGACTTCGCGACCATATTTCTTGCGGCAGCTGACCGAGATGACAGGTGATGTTTCGGTTAGTCCGTATCCTTCGAACACAGGCATCTTTATTGCGGAGAAGAATGAAGCTATACGTGGCTGTATGCTTGCTGCCCCCGATACTATGATGTCGAAATTTTCAGCTCCGATGCCCGCACGTATTTGCTTGTAAACCAGTTTGTCGGCAATCTTCAGTTTGAAATTGTACCAAGCCGAGCGTTCAAAGTCCTGAATCTTGTATTGCTGAGCGAGATCTATTGCCCAGTAGAAGATTTTTTTCTTCATTCCAGACAGCTTTTTGCCGTTGTTGTAAACCTTGTCGAACATCTTTTCCAGAACGCGAGGAACAGCCGTCATCATTGTGGGATGGACTTCCCTGAGATTTTCAGCAATCGTGCCGAGGTTCTGTGCGTAGTAAACCGACATTCCCAAGTATTGGTACATGAATACCAGAAGTCTTTCGTATGCGTGGCACAGAGGCAGGAAACTGAATGCGCGTTTCGACCAGGGCGAAGGTGTCATTATGATACCCATAATCTGGTGTACTATGTTCTTGTGCGACAGCATTACACCTTTTGGAGTGCCGGTGGTTCCCGATGTGTAGATTATCGTAGAGCAGTCTTCGGGCTTTACTGCAGATTTCAGTTCCTTGAGCTTGTCGAGGTTGAGATGATTCTTGCCATTTTCAATGAGTTCGGTAAATTCTGGATAACCTTCGACAGGTGAGAAGGTATACATTTTCTGTAAATGCTGCAAGTTTGCCGAAACGGCTTTGATTTTTTCAGTGATTTTTGCGCCTTCGACTATTGCTATTTTAGCCTCGCTGTGGTTGAGAATATATTCGTAGTCGGCAGCCGAAATTGTCGGGTAAACGGGCACTATTATGCAACCGAGCTGCATTACAGCCATATCTACCATATTCCATTCTGGCTTGTTGCCACTGATGAGAGCAACTTTGTCGCCTGGCTTTATGCCGTCTTCCAACAGACCGCAGCTGATGCTGTTAACGAGGTCGTAGTATTCTTTAGGGCTATATTCTCTCCATTCGGTGTTTACTTTGCCAGCAAGGGCAACTTTCTGTTCGGGATACTCCTGTAAGTATCTGTCCAGTATGTCAAAAAGTCTTGTTACTTCCATTTCTTTAAATTTTGTTTCAAATAATCGCTTTATTTTATTTGGAGCCGACTTTACAATACCACTCCAATTCTACAAAGGTAAGTCAAATTTTTGAACCATAATTTTATTTTTTGTTAATGTATTAACCTTAAATGTTGATATGTTTGAATGTTATATAAATTTGATTTATATTTATATTTATATGGTTATAGTAAGGATTAAAGTAGATAGATCACAGAATTGTACATCGTTGATTTTGTATGTTTGTATTTGCCAAAAAAGATATATCTTTGCACCCTAATTTTTGAATAGGATTTTGATTTGAAAGATACGATAATAAAATACTTCAACCGCAAAAGGAATATAGCCGCATTCTTGGTTTTTGTTTATGCTTTTGCTATCGGTTTTATCTTCCTTGTGAATCCTTTTAATGTAAAGTCGTGGGTTGACTGGGAGGATACGGACGATTATGTAATAACGGTTTTGTCCGTTGTGGGGATTGGCTTCTTTGTGTTGCTTGTAAGCCGTTCGCTGATGTATATTCTTCGTAACAAAGTGGTCTTGAATTTTAAGGGCTTCTTGATTTGGGTCGCTGGAGAACTTGCCGTTTTGTCGGCTTTCTATACCTTGTTCGCTCACGAATACGACCCTAATTATATAGGACAGGGCTATTTTGATATTTTACCGAGAATTTTCATGTACATATCCCTGTTGCTTTTGGTGCCTTATATCATTTCGTGGATGTATGTGGCATTGAAGGTAAAGCGGGATGTCGAGGATGATGCTGTTGTGAATACGAAAGCATCTGAAACGGATGACACCAAGTCGGATATGGCGAAGTCGATTTCAGAAACCGAACTTCTTTTGAAGGAACAGCCAGAAACAAAACATAATATCGTTAACTTTAGCGACGAAAAGGGACAGTTGAAACTTTCTGTTGACATTGATAATTTGCTGTACATCGAGTCGGCCGACAACTATGTGAACATCTACTATTCCAACAAGGGAAAGTTCTCGCGCTTTATGCTTAGGTCAACTTTGAAGTCAATAGAGGATACATTCTCGGATTGCGACCTTGTGCGCTGTCATAGGTCGTATGTCGTTAACTTCAACAAGGTTAAAGTTTTGCGAAAGGAAAAGATGGGCTTGTTCCTTGACCTAGATTTCGACAAGGCTCCCGAAATTCCAGTTTCTAAGACATACGCTGAGTCGGTAATTAATTTGTTTTCAAAACATTCGCTGTTGCAATGAATGTAAACGGAATACACTACAGGGCTATATGGATGGACGGAACTACCGTCTGTATGATAGAGCAAAATCTTTTGCCATTTGATTTCAAGATTTTCAAGGCAGAAACATTGGACGATACTTGCATGGCTATCAAGACGATGATAACCCGTGGCGCAGGTTCGATTGGTGCGGCAGCTGCATACGGAATGTATCAGGCAATTTGTACTTCTGATGACGAACATCTTGTTGATAATCTTGTTGTTGCGAAAAAGAAGATTGATTCTACACGACCGACTGCGGTAAATCTTTTCTATGCTACCGACAGGGTGCTGAAAGCAGCCAAGGTTTCGCGCAAATTTGCCATTAGCGAGGCTTTCGCCGTTGCTGACGAGTGCGCCGAGGCTGGTCGTATGATTGGCGAATATGGCAATACCTTGATAAAGGATGGCTTTGGCATCGAAACTCACTGCAATGCTGGATGGCTTGCCCTTGTTGATTACGGAAGTGCGCTTGCTCCGATATATGCTGCGCACGAATCGTGCAAAAAGATTTTCGTCTATGCCGACGAGACCCGTCCTCGTAATCAGGGCGCACGTCTAACGGCTTGGGAACTGGCTTCTGCCGGTGTTCCACACGCGATACTTCCCGATAATGCTGGTGCCTACTATATGTCGTTGGGCAAGATAAATATGGTGATTGTCGGTGCCGACCGCATTGCTGCAAATGGTGATACCGCCAACAAAATAGGAACCTTGGAGAAAGGCATTGCTGCAAAATACTATGGTGTGCCGTTTTATGTCGCGGCTCCGTTGTCAACAATCGACCTTTCTACACCCGATGGCAAGCACATCAACATCGAGGAGCGCGACGAGGACGAGGTCTTGAAGTATTCGGGACTTGCAGAAAATGGAACTATTGAAACCTTCCGTATGGCAAACCCGACTTCTCACGCAAAGAATCCAGCCTTCGATGTTACGCCAGCAGAACTGATTACAGGAATAATTACCGAAAAGGGCATCGTAAAGCCCAACGAACTGAAAAAACTTTTCTGATGTTTGAACTTGAACGAATACGCGTTGCCGAGACTATGCGCCGTCTGTACGAAAGGCGGTTGACTACTGTCAGCGGTGGAAATGTAAGCCAGCGCAATGCTGAAGGTTATGTTTTCATTACGGCAAGCCAGAGCGACAAGTCGTGCATTGATATGCGCAAGGTGATAATAATTTCGCCCGATGG
Organism: uncultured Bacteroidia bacterium; assembly: GCA_902776565.1. Taxonomy (GTDB): domain Bacteria; phylum Bacteroidota; class Bacteroidia; order Bacteroidales; family ML635J-15; genus Bact-19. Next base: position 97,847 of record CACYQN010000002.1, on the reverse strand, counting down.
CGAGAACCTTACTCCAAAGCTGAAACCAAGCATGGAGACGCAGATGCACATAAATATCTACAAATGCCGTCCAGATGTTATGGCAATAGTGCATTCTCATCCTGTTTATGCTTCTACGTTTGCTGTGGCTGGCGAGGCTGTCGATTCGGCAATAACTGGTGAGGCTCGCTATATGCTTGGCGAGGTCGGGCTTGTCGGTTATCATCTTATGGGTTCAGTGGAACTTGCAGAGGCATGTGCAAAGGTTATGGCTAATAGCAACTCGGCAATTATGGCAAAGCACGGAGCAATTACGGTTGGCAAAACATTGTTTGAGGCTTTCGATAGGATGGAAGTGCTTGAGAATACGGCAAATATAAATTACAATCTGCGGACAATGGGCTGTAATGTTCGGATGACTGGGGCGGAAATCACAGAGATTGACAATTTTGGCAAATGAACTTTAAATTGATGTTATGAAAAAAATATTTGTTCTGATTTCGGTTGTGGCAATGTGTGTTGCAATGTCGTCGTGCGAGGCTAACGAGGAAACGTACAATAGTTTTATCGGCGACTGGCATTTGTTCCGCATAAATGCAAATGGTGAATACCGTTCTCCGAAACCGGGAGGTGACACTTGTTTCAACCTGCATTTTATGAAAAATAATTCTTTGATTGGCGAATCGGTAACAACGCCTTTTTCTGCTGTTTACAACATAAAGAAGAAAAACAAGATGACATGGTCGGGCTTTACTTATTTGCCCGCAGCCGAAGATAGCACTGACAACATCGTCTTTATCAACAATATGCTGATGGTCAACTCGTACGAGATGCAAGGTGATACTCTGAAATTCAAGTATGATAAGAAAACTTATTTGACTTTTACAAGGAGATAGTGTCGCCTATATTTGTGTGCGACCGCTAATTCTGCACCTTTCAATTATACGTTCAAAATCTTCCGCGTATTCCTTGACGATATTTGCCCAGTCGAACTTGCCTGCAAAAGTTTCAAAATGTTCCTGTGGAACGATATAATTTTTCAAGAACTTATTGTCGTGAAAATCAATAATTTTGTTGGCAAGTGACTTGAAATCTCTCTTTTCGATGAAATCTCCGTTTGTGCCGGCTTCGATTAGTGTCTCGTTGTTGCTTACCTTTGTTGCGATTACATACTGGCCGCAGGCAAGAGCTTCGAGCAGAGCCATGCTCATTCCTTCGGCAAGCGACGGCATTACGGTTAGCGATGCGGATTGGTATTCGGCGATTATTTCTGGTTTTGAAAGCCAATTTTTGAACAAAAGCATACTTTCCATACCGTTTTTCTTGACGAATTCTTCCATTTTCGGTCGCATTTTTCCATCACCGACAATGTGAACTTCAAGGTTTGGAATCTTGTGTCTTGCAATCTCTACGGCTTTTAGGAAAGTCATCGGGTCTTTCTGCAAGACGAGCCTTCCTGCAAACAAAATTGTGAATTTTTCTGCTCGTTTGCTTTCGTCGGGGAAGAACTTGTCACGGTTCCAACCGTTGTATATAAGTTTGTTCTTGCCAGTTGTGCCACCTAGGAAAGCATTTATGTTGGTGAGCATTTCGTTAGACTGCACATAGTTACGTTCCGACTGCATGCAAATTTTGCGAATCCAATGGTAGCAGGCCGCGTGATACCACATCATCTGTTCGGGGAAAAACCAAGGGATGTCGTGTCCGTGCGAAATGATGGTGTAGGGCAGGTGGTACATTTCCTTCATGCTGTAGGCAACTTCGCCGCATGGAAGGGCAAAATTGGCGAAACAAAGGTCGTACTTTTCGGTTTGCAAATGTTTTTTCAGGAAACGGCGTGCCGTAATCATCCACGAAAGCATCTCCCTTACGTTTGACTGGAATATATCCTTACGTCTTGATTTTAGGCGTATTACACGAACTCCGTTCTCAATGCAAGTTGTTTCTGTGCCGTCGTAGTATGTTGTGAGGACGGTTATGTCGTGTCCGAGGACGGCAAGTCCTTCTGCGATGTTCTTGCAGATGAAGCCGGCACCGCCACCAAGCGGGGGATATTCGTAGTTTAGCACGAGAAGTTTCATAGGGCAAAGGTAATTAACAATGGGCAATTGACAATGGACAATTAACAATGGGCAATTGATAATGGACAATTGATAATGGACAATTGATAAAATGATTATCCGCAATAATCACATAATAATGAACCCGAAGGAGATTGCTCACTTTGTTTCGCGAGCTAAAGGTATCGGACAGTTTGATTCACACAGCTCCCCGTTCCGTATCGCTGGTTCATCATAACTTCCGAAATGACGACTCTGGAGTCATTCCACAACCTTTAGCTCACGAAGCTTGCGAGTAAAGCTGAACGAACAGGCGCAGGTACGGGCCTTGTGAGTTCGCTTATGCGGAACGCTGCTTGCAGCCTCGCGAAGCAATCTCCAATTGGTGAAAATTGCGGATAATTATTATTGATAATGTACATTTTTCAAATTCTCAACCTTTAGCTCAGCGTAAGCTAAATTTTCAAATCCTTCATTCTTCCCCAACCATATTTTCCTGTCTATCCCTGCCGAGAAGCCGCCAAGTTTTCCTCCCGATGCTATAATTCGGTGACAAGGAACGATTATCAATATTGGATTTTTACCGACCGCTTGTCCTACAGCTTGAGCAGAACGGCATCCGATACGCTTTGCAATATCACCGTAAGTTGCTGTATGTCCGAAATCTATATGCAATAGTTCTTCCCATACTTTTTTCTGGAAGTCGGTGCCGCAAAGTTCAATTTGTGGGGTGAAGTCTGGTTTTCTGCCCGAAAAATATATGTCGAGCCAGTGTTTTGTTTCTTTGAATATTGGAAGATTGTCGTGTTGTGTAACTTTTGTTTCGGGTGTTAATGTTTCTATGCGGCAGATTGATTGCCCGTGGCTTTGTATTGAAAGTCGTCCTATTGGCGAATCGTATGTGCAACAGAAGCTTTGCATAATTCTATTCCTGTTTCTTTTCCCAGAAGTCTGCCTCCTTTATGCCCATTTCTTCGGGGTGAAATTCGGGTTCCTTGCCTTGTTTCTTCTGTTTTTCATACGATTTTAGCAACTTGAAAACCTTTGGCGAGAGCAGAAGAATTGCAATTACGTTTATCCAAGCCATCGAGCCTACGCCTATGTCGCCCAAGTCCCATACCGTTTTTGCTTCGTGAAGCGAACCGAAGAACACCATTCCAATCACCGATATTCGTACGCACCAGATTGCAATCTTTTCCTTTTTGCCGTTGCCGAAAAGATAAACGACATTGGTTTCGGCATAGTAATAGTAAGCCATTACCGTCGTGAAGGCGAAGAAGAACAGTGCCACAGAGATTATTATGTTGCCCCAAGAGGTTCCGACCAAAGTTCCCAATGCGGTTGATGTGTATGACACATCGGGTGCTCCGAGTTGTGCTACCGTCGAGGTGAAAAGCATTCCGCCGTCGCCGTCGTAGATGTTGTAGGTCTTGGTGGCGAGAATCATTACAGCCGTTGCCGAACAAACCAGCAAGGTGTCGATATATACCGAAAATGCCTGTACAAGTCCTTGTTTCACAGGGTGTGAAACTTTTGCGGCTGCTGCTACGATTGGACCTGTACCTTGTCCTGCTTCGTTGGAGTAAATGCCACGTTTTACGCCCCACGCTATTGTGCTGCCGAGTATTCCGCCTAGTGCTTCGTTCATTCCGAAAGCACTGCTAATCATATCCTTGAATGCGGCGGGGACGGCTTCGGCATTGCAAATTAGCACAACTATGGAAAGGATGATGTAGATTACAGCCATAAGCGGAGCAACTATCTGCGCCACGTTTGCAATTCGCTTTACACCGCCGATGATTACCAGTCCGATAAGTAGTGCGACAAAAATTCCGACATACATAGTGTCGATGCCGAAAGCGTTGGAAAAGGCTGTTGAAATGCCGTTTGAATGGACTGGCGGAAGGAAAAATCCGCAGGCAAGCACCGAGCATACGGCAAAGATGATTGCCAGCCACTTGCATTTCAGACCTTTCTCGATGTAGTAGGAGGGGCCACCACGGAATTGTCCGTTATGTTCATCCTTGTAGATTTGTGCCAAAGTCGCTTCGGCAAAGGCGGAACCTGCTCCGAGGAAGGCGATTATCCACATCCATACTATTGCTCCTGGTCCTCCATAGCCTATTGCGGTAGCTACTCCAACGATGTTTCCTGTGCCTACTCGTCCCGACAGAGCCATTGCGAATGCCTGAAACGATGAAATGCCAGTCTTTTGCGTCTTGTCGGTGGAAAAAAGCAGTCTTGCCATTTCGCCAAACCGTCTTACCTGCACGAAACGTGTGCCGAACGAGAAGTAAAGTCCTGCTGCTAAGCACAATATCACAAGCGGTGCGCTCCAAACGTATGAACTTATCGTAGATATTATTTCTTCCATGTCAATTTTATCTGATTAATGTCACATTACCGCGATGTTCGTATTCTTCACCGTTTATGCATTTGGCTTTCAGCCAGAAGACATACACGTCGGGTGCAAGTTGCTTGCCTTTGTAGGTTCCGTTCCAGCCGTCGGCGCGGATGTTGTCGGTTTCGTAAACTATGCTTCCCCAGCGGTCGTAAACTGCGAAATAGACCTCTGTAACCAAAGTTTCGGGGTAGAATGGCTTGAAAAAGTCATTTTGTCCGTCGCCATTGGGCGTGAATGCATTAGGTACGAAAATGTACGGGTCGCTGCAAATAACTTCCTTGACTATTACCGAAACCGTGTCGATGGCTATGCATTTGTTGCCATCGCGGAACTCAACTGTGAAAAGTGTATTTTCGGAAGGTGTGGCAATGGGGTTATATATTTTGTCGTTGCTGAGAATCCTGCCGTTGTCCCAAAGGAAAGTTCCCGACGATGAGGTTACTGCAACCAATCTTACTTGTTCGCCTCTGTAGATGACTGGCGAACTAATCTGAGCGTCGAGTTCGGGGACATAACCTATATTATGTATCTCGTAATTTTCCGTAAGCGAACAGCCGTTGGCATCATTGATTGTGAGCGAATAATCTCCGTGGCAAAGATTTTCGATAGCGCTTGTCGTTTCCGAGTTTGACCATCTGTACCTATAAGGTTGCACGCCACCGTTTACAAAGGCTTCGATACTTCCATTGCAGTTATTGTTGCACAGTTGGTCGCTAAGGGTATGCCTAAGAATGAGCGTGTCGGGTTGAGTGATTGTAATTTGTGCTTCCGCAGTACACCCGTGGCTGTCGGTAACGTATATCGAATATGAACCGGCTGGCACTGAAATTTGCGTGTTCATTGTTTCTCCAGTTGACCAAAGGAAGACGTAAGACGGTGTACCTCCGTATGTTATTGAGCTTATTGTAGAAAGTCCGCCGTGACACATTATCGGGGTAGTTTCAGATATGGTTGTGATTAGTACCGATGGCTCGGTAATGTTTGCGAGTTGGTGCGATACGCAGTTTTCAGCATCAATTACTGTAACTATGTAACGGCCTGCGCAAAGTCCGTGTATTTCGGTGCCGTGTTCTCCGTTCGACCAGTTGTAGCTATATGGTGAAGTTCCGCCGCTTGCCGATATTTGTATTGCACCATCGCAAAATCCGTTGCACGATACATGTGTTACCGATTCGGTCTGCGATGTTAATGTTCCGGGGGCTGGCATATTTATTGTCGCCGATGCAGTACAGCCGTTATGGTCGGTGACGGTTACGATATTGTTGCCGACAAGACATTCGTTGTTTGTTGCAGTGGTGTTGTCGTTGATGTTCCACTGGTAGGTGTAGCCTGGCGTACCTCCCGAAACGTTTGCTGTTGCAGAACCATAGCCTATACCGTCGCAAATAGGTTCCTGTACGTTCGTGAAATTTATCGTTATTGCTGGCGGTTCGGAAATCGTTACGGAATTTGTTGTAGTACAAGAGTTGCCATCGGTTATTGTTACCGTGTATCCTCCGGCGCAAAGCCCTGTTGCTGTCTGGTTCGATTGTCCATTGCTCCACGAGTAGGAGAATGGCTCTATTCCTCTTGGAATTACACTCGCCGATCCTTCGCAACTGCCATGGCAGATGTTGTTTACAATGTCGCCAATGCTACTTCCAATATCATCAATTGTTATCGAAACCTGGTCGGTAGTGGTGCAGCCCATCTGGTTTGTTATTGTGACTGTGTATGTCGTTGCTGTCGTTGGAGCTACGGTCGGTGAACTGGTGTTTCCTCCGCTTACGATTCCGGCACCTTGCCAGTGGTATGATAGGTTGTCGCTGCTATTATTGGTGACAGTAAGTTGTATTTGAGAGTTCGGACAGATGATGTGCGATGGTTCAAGGGTATAGTTGAACCTGTGGATTGTTACCCTTACATAGTCGGTGGCGTAGGTGTTGCATTCTGATTCGCGCACCCTGACATAGTATGTTAGGCTGTTTTCGGGCGAAACATCAATTGTTTGCTCTGTGGAGAATATGGAACTGAAATTCGGGTCAACCGACCATTCCCAAGCCACGGCATTTCCTGTGGGGAAAACTTGCAGTGTTGCTGTTCCGCCGGGGCATATTGTTGTGTCGTTTGATGTGCTAAGTCCAACATCGGGTGTTATGACATTGACGGTCTGTGTTACGGTATCGTTGCAGACGCCTTGTGCAACAAGCGTGTAGGTTGTTGTATGGGTTGGTGTTACGCTTGGATTTTGTGCATATTGGTTGCTGAATCCGCTTCCTTGTATCCATTCGAATGTAGTGCCTTCCGGGTAGTCGGTTTCGGGTCCGATGATTACACTTTCGCCAGGACAACTTGTGATGTCGGCAAGGGTTGATGGGCTTGGTGAAACCACGGTTATGTTTCGGCTGACGGTGTCGCTGCGGTTGCAACTTGCCGGGTCGTTGGCGATAAGGGTTACTGTGTATGTGCCCCCATTGGTGTAGGTGTGGGATGGATTTGTCTGTGTTGATGTGGTGCCGTCTCCGAAATTCCAAAGGAATGATGTTCCTTGCGAAGTGTTTTCGAACTGCACGTTGTAGGGTGCGCAGCCGACAGGTACAGGATTGAAGTTGGCTTCCGCCAAATTTTCAATTATACGTATCTTGAATACGGCATTGTTGCAGTTCGTTGAGTTGTTGGTTGTTGACCAAACATCGGACGGACTTATCGGGAACATCTGGCAGCCGCCGCAACTTGCACAAACAGACTGTATTATGTGCCCTTTCTTGTCGAAACGGCTTGTGCCACCATCAACGTGGTCGCGTCCCGACGCACTGCAAGTTGTGTAGCGCAGTTCGCCAAAGAAAGTTGCGTATTCCAATGCGCTGACATCTTCGTTGAGCACAAGCACATAGAAATCCATTCCGTCGGTCGTGTCCTGAATTGCATCGGGCGTAACTTGCATATTCTTTGTGCCAAATTCCTGGTCCCAGGTGTAGTAGTGAGCCTGTGCATCGTAGTAGTTGAACGGCCATTCGCGTCCCCATCCCGAAAGATATACGCGGTTGCACACATCGACGGCAAAGGCGGTTATTGAAATGTTTGGTTTGCCTGTGTTTGTGCCGAATTGGGTTGACCATTCCACATTGGTAATGTCGTTGTTGAACTTTGTGATGAACTGACCGCTGTTTGCCACATAATAGCCTGCATTTTGCACAAGGGCAGTTCCTCCGCATTTTGTCTGTCCGCAGATATATACATTGTCGTTGTGGTCGGTGCGGACGAAGTAGGCGTTGTCGTAGGCTGGCGAGCCGAAGAACGACGATGTTAGCAGGAATGTGCCGTTGTGTGCAATTTTTGCTATGAAAGCATCGGTACTACCGCCATTGTGTGTTGTGTTGTATGCATTGGCGGTGGTAGGGTAGTCGGTTGAAGTTGTTCCGCCTGTAACAAAGACATTTTCTTCATTGTCAAGCGAAATGCTGAAAATTGCATCGTCTTGAGAACCACCGAGATATGAACTCCAAGCCAGTTGCGACAAGTCGGGACTGAGCGCGAATACAACGCCGTCCTGTCCTCCGCCGGCTGTAGGCTGGAATCCTTCGTTTATGCCCATTGGGAAATCGGACGAGAAAGTGTTTGTGCCGACATATATGTAAGATTTGCTGCTTACAACGACTTCTCCGCGTGCGCCGTCGCCATAGTTGTAGTAAAGCGAGTCGTTGCCGTGCATCTCGACATAGTTGATGCCTGTTGTCGGGTCGGGTTGTGTGTACGAAGCCTTGAAGTTAAGTCCGTCGTTGCCGGTTCCTCCGACATAGGTGCTACCCATAAGTTGCGAGCCGTCTTCCGAAAGTTTCGATACGAAAATGTCAACGCCGTTGTGGAATCCGATTACGTTGTCGTAGGTAACGCTTGTGCCGCCGTTGAATGTGCGGTCGTAGGCGTTGAGTGTGGTCGGGAAGTCGGGCGAGCCTGTTGTTCCCATGATTACCAGTTGGTTGCTTTCGGTGGCGACAAGGCTGTGTGGCATTTCCTGTCCGTTGCTTCCACCAAGGTAGGTAGCGTAAATGCGGCTTGTGCCTGTTGAGTTATACTTGATTATACCGATGTCGCAGCCTTCGAGATAACTTGTGGCATTGTCCGCCCACGGAGTACCGCCAGCATAAATGACCTGATATGCGCCAGTTGAAGTAGGGTAGCCTGTCGAAAAGACTATTCCGCCAGAGAAAACGTTGTCGTTGTAGTCGTAGGTGGCGGTGAAACCCCAGTTGTCGCCAGTGGAGCCTGTGTATGTCGAGAACACAAGCGACGGGTCTATTATTAGGTCGTGGCTTTTGTCGTAGTTTTCCGAAATCTTGTAGCTGACGACATTTTTGCGCAGTACATATTCGCAACTGATGTTTATGGTGTCGCCGTTTACGATTTGGTAAACCTTTGGCGTATATTCCATGATGTCGCGGATGGAAGTGTGGACGACGAGCACACCATCATTAATCTCAATTCCGTCGGTGCCAATGTATTCAAGCTGAATGTCCTTGTAGTTTCCGTTGGGGTGGACAATGAAATCGTATTTCATACCGCGCGAATCGGACATATATCGGATGTCGGTGCCGTTGTAAATTTCGTTGTATTCCACCTCGCGGAATTTTCGCACGTGCGAAGCCCATTTCGATTCGTCCTTGCCTATGAAGTAGTTGCAGTAGTCGGATGTAGCATTGTTGCTCGTTATCTGCTTGGGTTCTTTCGAGTTACGGAAGACTACCTTGTAGGCGTGACCACGACCGACGGCATTTTCGTCGTGCCATTCGTACTCGTCGTGGGCGTGGGAGTGGTGTCCCATCTTTATGTCGGTGAGGTTGAATGAGAATCCGTGGTCTTCGAGGAACAGCGCACCATCGTTAAGTTCCATCTTGAAGTTAACGTTTTCGTGCCACTGTCCTTTGTTTTCGATGAACTCATACTGCGCATACGATTGCTTGCATAGCATTATCAATGCAAGTATTCCTAATAATATAAGGTATATGCGCTTCATTAAAAATTCCTCTGCAAAAAAATCGGTTAAAGATAATGATTTTTATTTGAACAGAAGAATATTTTTGAAGAAAAGTTTATAAATGTGGGTTTAGCTTAGATTTTTGCTAGTTGTATGTATGTTTTTAGAACATTCCCGTGACCATATTTCCCAGAATGTGCAGATACCGTTTGAACTGGGCGGATGTCATCTCGTTGCTCTGTCTGCTTATCTTTTCCGATGCCGATGAGGCCTTTTCGCTGAATTCCTCAAAGTCCTTCAAGGCTGATTCTTCACCCGAAATCACACGGCGCAGTGCATCCACAGAAAGCCCGACGTAGTTTTCGTAGTCGTCGAGCAGTGCATCTATTTCGGCTCTGCTGTTGGAACGTTTCTGTTGCATTTCACCGTCGGAACCATCGTCAAACCAATATTTGCCAAACGTATCGACAAACACATCTACAAAGCCGCCATTGTCCAAACTATCGTGCCTTTCGTAGTGGTACGACGAAGAATCAGCAGTTCCCAAATCGTTGAAAAACGATGCGAACGCGTCAATCATCTCATCTACAAATGCCGAATCGTCGTCGGTGTCAAAGTCGGTGCTTCCCTGCTCGTTGTACGGTTCAACGTAGAAATCGTAGTAGCCGTCGTCCTGCACGGTAGATGACTTTGATGAAAAGTATCTCAAATTGTCGCGGTAAATGCGGTAGTCCTTCTTGGAAATCATATCCTCAATCTTCGAGAAGCGTTTCTGCTGGACTTCGTTCATATCCAAACCGTACAGCACATTGGCGATTTTCGCTGCAAGTTCCATATCTTTGGCTTTCACTGCGTTTTCGAAACAATCCAAATAAAGGTCGGCATCTCCGCCGTCGGGGGAAACTATAAAGTCTTCGTTCGTAGAAAACAAATTAGAATCAGCAGTGCCAGCATTCAAATCGTTTGCCGATAGCATAACAATGGCAACTGTCGCTATCGAAAGCATATAAACCAACTTTTTCATAGCCGTAAATTTTAAAATCAATTTCAAAACAAATATATATAATGGTGTCGTACCTTATACATAATATTTAGTTAAAACTTTGCAAATGAAATTTTATAAAGCAAACACAACACAATCGGGCAAAACACATCATATCAACACATCCCATAATCAACAAGGTTGTCTGGATTTGCAACCTTTAGCTCACCGCGCCAAGCGGTAATCCAGACAACGTGAATATTAGGATTTTTAATCCGTTTAATGGTATTTTGTTTTCGCATTACAAATGCTGATACTCGCATGTGTCGGATTGCAAATCCGACACAACTGTGGTGTAATGTCTATTGTTGACATTATAAATGTTATTTCCGCATTACAACTTCTGTTAGAATCTTCCTCTCATTCTTTTTCTAAATTTTCCTTTGCTCTTTCATCAATTTTCATTAACTTGCACTCGATAAATACTTTATGGTATGCTTGAACTTATCGCCTTAATATTGATTGTTTACTTTGGGTACAAATTCCTTATCGTGGACGAAAGGAAGAAAAAAAACTCCCGTTAGGTCTTTTTCGCACATTCTTTTCCTAAATTTCCTTTTGCGGCTTCAAATTTTATTTCTACATTTGCAACAAACGACTTCGATTATGCTTACGATTATCATCATAATTGTTGGACTATATATCACAATCGACTGGATTAAACATCCGGGAAAATACGACAAGAATAGTTCGTGGGATGCATTCAAAAGGCGTTACAGCAAGCGTTAATACTTTCAATTTTCCATTTTTCAAACAGAAAAATCAGCATTTCCTTTGTCCTTTCATCAATTTTCATTAACTTGCACTCGATTATCAAAATAAATTCGGTCTTATGAAATGGATTCTGCTTTTTGTTATGCCGCTTGTAATGGCAGCAACCCCGAAGATAGACAAGGAAAAATGCACCTGCAAGGGACATCCGCTGTATGGACGAGTACAGGTGGTGGAATCATATCCCGACTTGGATGTTAAGATTGTTGATTCATATCCTGACCTTGAAGTGAAAATCGTTGACTCTTATCCTGACAGATGCGGATTGTGGAAATTCGTTGATTCGTACCCCGATGTCAAAATTCGTTTCGTGGATTCATATCCTGACGTTACTATTAGGTTTGTTGATTCATACCCCGGACTTTATTAATGTTCTGCGATTATGGAACGCCTGATATTTTACATAGTTGCAGATACGATAGTTGCCATTCTGGCAGCATGTCTTTTCAACAATTCCATTATAACGGGCATTATCTTGATTATATTTATTTTAGGAGAAGTCGGCTTTGAATTACTTCTGTGGTTAATCCGAAAAATTCTCGGGTTCTGAAAAAAATCAACTTATTTGCTTGCAAGACAATATTATTATCTATAATTTTGTAATGCCTAGTATGGGGTTAGCAATGACTCGATGCAAAAAGCACTGGAGACCCACGTTGGCCTCCTTTTTTGCAAAAAATTGGGCAAGGCTTGGGAAGTCCCTCTTCCCCCTCCAGTTTTTTGCTGTGTGGGTATTTGTGCTTACATATTGTAAGCAGCCCACATTTTTTTGTTCCAATATTTTCACTACTTTTGCGATGTCAATCGGACTAGGGCTTTCGGGTCCTAGACTGGCAGGTTGGCAAGGTATGACTTCGGAACGAGAGCGTTGATTGTAGTTCAACGAGGCAGTTTTGAAGTCTTTTTTCTTATAAAACACATCTGTCATTCAAATATTTTCACTACTTTTGCTCCGCTTTCCATTAAGGATTGTCGATGGTGGCGCGATAACTTCAAGCAGTGCCGGGATGGTGGGGTAACGCCCACTTTTTTTGTTAATCAAATATTTATTACTACTTTTGCATCGGCGCGATGAATTAATCAAGCCGTCACCTAGACCATCCCTTGTGGATGGTTTAGCCCTTTTATATGGTGGTGCGAAACATAGCATAAAATAAAAATGCCCCCGAAGGGGCCGGCTAAGTTTCTTTCGAACACCTAGCCAAAACACTGCAACAAAAGTAATAAATTTTATTGAAATGCAAATCAATATTCAAACACGGGAATCCTCAAATTTTCAAATCCTCAAATTATTTTCTTTTGGTATTGGAATAAATATTAAATTTGCAGTCAAACTAAAAAACATAGAGATGAGAAAATTATTCGCACTATTGACTATCGCGCTTATGTTCAGCGCAAGTGCAAGTTTCGCTTGCACGAACTTCATTGTTACCAAGGGCGCATCAAACGACGGTTCTGCTTTCCTCAGCTACGCCGCCGACAGCCACGTTCTCTACGGTGAACTCTACTACCGTCCTGCTGCCGACTACCAGCCAGGCACAATGATGAAAATATACAACTGGGATACAGGACAATATCTCGGCGACATCCCGCAGGTTCTCCATACCTATAATGTAGTTGGAAACGTCAACGAACACCAGCTTGCAATCGGCGAAACCACTTACGGAGGTCGCGAGGAACTCTGGGAAGGCGATGGCATCATCGACTACGGAAGCCTTATTTACCTTGCTTTGCAGCGCGCAAAGAACGCCCGCGAAGCCATAAAGGTCATGACCGAACTTATGAGCAAGTACGGATATGTCAGCGAAGGCGAATCGTTCTCAATCGTTGACAAGGACGAGGCTTGGATTCTCGAAGTTATCGGCAAGGGCAAAGGTCAGAAAGGTGCAGTTTGGGTTGCAAGGATGATTCCCGACGGATATGTTTCGGCTCACGCCAATCAGGCAAGAATCACCACTTTCCCGCAGGCAACAAAGAAGAGCAAGGATGTCGTTACTTTCAAGAACATCGACAAGCTCCTAACCGACAAGAACATCACCTGCGTTTACTCCGACGATGTTATCACTTTTGCTCGCGAAAAGGGTTACTTCAAGGGCAACGATGCCGATTTCAGTTTCTCCGACACTTACGCACCAGTTGATTTCAGCGGCGCTCGCTTCTGCGAAATCCGCGTTTGGGCTTTCTTCAACGATGTTGCCGAAGGTATGGACCAGTACTGGGAATATGCAAAGGGCACCAAGATAGAATACGATGCCAACGGCTATGCAACCAACAGAATGCCTCTGTGGGTAAAGCCTGCTAAGCCAGTAACTCTCGAAACCGTTATGCACAACATGGGCAACCACCTCGAAGGTACCGAACTCGATATGAGCAAGGGAATGGGCGCAGGTCCTTTCAACTGCCCTTATCGCTGGAGACCAATGACTTGGGAATACAACGGAAAGAACTACATCCACGAAAGAGCAACAGGAACACAGCAGACCGGTTTCTCGTTTGTAGCTCAGTTGCGTGGCAATTTGCCCGATGTACTTGGTGCTATCAACTGGTTTGGCGTTGACGACTGCGCAACAACAGTTTATGTTCCTATGTACGCATCAATCACCGAAATTCCTTACGCTTACCGCGAAGGCAACGGCTCGATGATGAAATTCAAACCGGATGCAGCTTTCTGGATTTTCAACCTCGTATCAAACTTCGCTTACACACGCTACTGCGACATCTACCCTGAAATTGAAACAGTCAGAAGAGACTTGCACAGAAACTTCAAGGATGAGACCGCAAAGATTGAAGGCGACCTTCGCGAAGAAGCAGCCAACAATCCGCAGAATGTAGCAAAGAAACTTACCGAATATTCGGCTAAGGCTTCGGAAAACACAATGCAAACATGGCAGAACCTCTTTGCAAGCTTGTTCGTAAAGTATGTTGACGGCAACATCAAGACCGAACGCGAAGTTCCTGAAGGCTACAAGTACTACTCACCGGAAGTTAAGCAGCCAAAATATGGCAACGACTGGTACAAGCACATTGTCGAGGATGACACAAAACACCTATTGGAAGCAAAATAAACTTATTAACATAATCAAAATTAAAAACAAATTAGTAAAATGAAGACTTCAAAAGATTACATCGAACTGGAAGCAAAGTACGGAGCACACAACTATCATCCGCTACCAGTAGTTTTTGCAAAGGCTAAAGGCGCAAAGGTTTGGGACGTTGAAGGAAAGGAATACTATGATTTTCTTTCTGCATATTCAGCAGTTAACCAGGGTCACTGCCACCCGAAAATCGTTAAGGCTCTCACCGACCAGGCTCAGAAGCTCACATTGAGTTCAAGAGCATTCTACAACGACTGCCTTGGCGAATGGGAAGAATACGTAACCAAATACTTCGGATACGACAAGGTTCTCCCGATGAACTCAGGTGCAGAAGCTGACGAAACAGCTCTTAAGCTCGCTCGCCGCTGGGGTACTGTTGTTAAGGGTATTCCAAACGATGAAACTTTGATAGTATGCTGCGAAGGCAACTTCCACGGACGTACAATCACCATCATCACCATGTCGAACGACCCAGATTCATACGCAAACTACGGTCCTTTGACTCCTGGTTTCATCCGCATACCTTACAACGATCCTGCTGCTTTGGAAAAGGTACTCGCAGAAAAGGGTGACAAGGTTGCTGGTTTCCTTCTTGAACCTATCCAGGGCGAAGCTGGTGTTTATGTTCCAGACGAAGGCTACCTCAAGAAATGCTACGACATCTGCAAGAAGTACAACGTATTGTTCATGGCAGACGAAGTACAGTGCGGTATCGCTCGTACAGGTAAGATGCTTGCTTGCGACCACGAAGGCGTTCGTCCCGACATCCTTATCCTCGGTAAGGCTCTCGGCGGTGGCGTATTCCCGATTTCGGCAGCATTGGCAGACGATGAAATCATGTTGACAATAAAGCCGGGTGAACATGGTTCAACATTCGGTGGTAACCCATTGGCAACCCGCGTAAGTATCGCTGCTTTGGAAGTTATCAAGGAAGAAAAGCTCACCGAAAGAGCAGAATACCTCGGCAAGATTTTCCGCGAAGAAATCATGAAGATTAAATCTCCGATGATTGAAAAGGTTCGTGGTAAAGGTCTGTTGAACGCAGTTATCATTAAGCCTATGAACGGCAAGGAAGCATGGGATGTTTGCTTGAAGATGGCCGAAAACGGCGTTCTTGCAAAGCCGACACACCAGCACATCATCCGCTTCGCTCCTCCTCTGGTTATCAGCGAAGAAGAATTGCGCGATGCTATCGAAAGAATCAAGAAGTCGATACTTTCGTTCTGCTAAGATTTTTTCCGGATTATATCAAAAGGTCGTTTCTACGGGGACGACCTTTTTTGTTACAAAAAATACCTATAAATCATAAGTCGTAAATCAAAAATCGTAAATAATTCTTACCTTTGTCTCCTAAAATTTTTGAGATGGACGAATACATTGTATCAGCCAGAAAATACCGTCCCGATACCTTTGAAATGGTTGTGGGACAGGATGCTATTACGCAAACTCTGAAAAATTCCATAAAGAACAACCAGCTCGGTCAGGCATACCTTTTTTGCGGTCCGCGTGGCGTTGGTAAGACTACTTGTGCGCGAATTTTCGCAAAGACCATAAACTGTAGCAATCCTACGCCCGACCACGAGCCCTGCAATGAGTGCGAGTCGTGCCGTGCATTTATCGAGTCGAGGTCGTTCAATATTCACGAACTTGATGCCGCTTCAAACAACTCGGTGGAAGACATCCGCGCCCTTATTGACCAAGTGCGCATACCGCCGCAGCTCGGTTCGTACAGCGTGTATATCATCGACGAAGTTCACATGTTGTCGCAGGCTGCTTTCAACGCATTCCTGAAGACTCTGGAAGAACCGCCAAAGCACGCCATTTTCATACTTGCAACTACCGAAAAACACAAGATTTTGCCGACTATCCTTTCTCGTTGCCAGATTTTTGATTTCAACCGCATCAGTGTCGAGGACATCCGTAAGCAACTGGAGTATGTGGCAAAGCAGGAAGGCATTGAGGCTGAGTCGGATGCGTTGCATGTGATAGCGCAGAAAGCCGACGGCGCTATGCGTGACGCACTTTCAATATTCGACCAGATAGTAAGTTTCTGCGGACGGAATATAACTTATCAGGATACAATCAAGAACTTGAATGTGCTTGATTATGAGATATATTTCAAGATTACCGATGCATTATTGGCAGGCAATTACGCCGAGGCTCTTAACATTTTCGACGATGTGTTGAAGAAAGGTTTTGAAGGCGGATATTTCATAAACGGACTAGCTTCGCATTACCGCGATTTGCTGGTTTGCAAGGACCCCAATACGATAAATTTGATTGAAGTTGGCGACAAGACCAAGGAAAAATATCTTCAGTTTGCACAGAAGTGTTCGGTTCCGTTCCTTTTCAATGCTATACAGATTGCTAACTCCTGCGATATGAGCTACAGGACTTCGCAGAACAAGAGGCTTCTGGTGGAGTTGTCGTTGCTCAAGATTTGCAATATTTCGTCATCGGTATTTGCTCTTCCGCAGCAGCAGGCACCGAAACCTTCGGTTGCGCAATCACAGCCACAACCAGTTGTGTCAAAGCCAGTTGCACAGGAGCAGAAGCCTGCACCGGCACCAGTTGCACCAAAGCCTATACAGCCAGAGCAACCTAAACCGCAATCAGTTAGCAATATTCCGCAGACTGATGGCACAAAGTCGGGCTTGCTCAACAAGATTGTAGGTCTTGGCGGAACGCCCAATGCTTCCAATGCAGAAAAGACGGCTCAAGTTGCTACTTCGGTGGCAAACTGGGGCAATAAGGAATTTTCCAGTTCCGATGTTACGGAGGCTTGGTTGGCTTTCGTGGCTGAGAAATGTCCTGCAGGAACGCGTTGGAACAGCTATTTTAGAAACCATATTCCCGAAGTTGATGAATCTGGAGCTTACGTCCTGAAAGTTGAGGATTCTGCCATGCAGATACGTTTGGCTGAACGCAAGGAAGTGATTCTGAACTTTGTACGCACAAAACTCGACAATGGCAGTTTCAATTTTAATTTTGTAGTTGACGAAAACCTTGTAGAGAAAAACACCGAGGTGGCAAAGACAACTTCGGAGCGTCTCGACGAACTCAAGAAAAACAATCCCGAGGTTGCCGGAATGTTAAGCGACGGCGATTTTACGCAGGTATAAGTCATTGATGGCTGTGAGTTTTGCTGGTATAGCCGATTTTTTCAAGTACTGTCTGAAACGGACGGCATCATCGTGCTGGATTCTTTTCAAGCTGATGATTCCAGTTTCCATTGTGATTCGTCTGATTCAGGAATTTGGCGTTCTGCCGTATATCAGCGGTGTGCTCGAACCTGTTATGGGCATTGTGGGTTTGCCAGCCGAGACCGCAATAGTGTGGCTTTCGGCGATGGTCGTCAACATTTATGGCGGACTTTTGTCGCTGTTTTCGATTTATCCCTCACTAAGTGAACCACTTACGCATTCACAGCTTACCATTCTGCTTACGATGGTCCTTTTGGCGCATACGATTCCCGTAGAAGTCGGCATTGCAAAAAAAACTGGCGTAAAATTCTGGATAATGTTCCTCATTCGTTTCCTTGGTGCGATTGCGATAGGAGCAATATTAAATGGTATATATTCGCTCACGGGAACATTGCAGGAAACTGTTGAAATGCCGGAATTTCTTGTCCCTGGACATCTCGGTTGGGGCGAGTGGGCGTTGAACGAACTGAAAAACTACGGACTTATAATCGCTGTGATATTTACGCTTGTGGTGTTTGTGCATTTGCTCGAAGTCATTGGCTTTATGAAGTTTATAAATCGGATGTTCCTGCCTTTGCTTGGCTGGCTTGGCATAAGCGAGCGTATGTTGCCGCTGACGGTAATCGGTATGACAATGGGGCTTGCCTACGGTGGCGGACTTATTGTTGACGAGGGCAGGAAGGAGGGTGTGAAGCCAAAGGATATTTTCTTTGCAATGACGCTTATGGGCTTGTTCCATAGCATTTTCGAGGATACCATATTAATTATAGGTGCAGGAGGGCACTGGACAGGTGTGATACTTGTGCGTGCGATTTTTGCCTTTGCCGTGACATTTGCTTTTGTGTTGATTACCAAAAAGCTGGATGACAAAAAGTTTGCTCGTATGTTTATGACAAAGGAATTTTGGAAAAGGCATATCGAAAAGCAATAAATCAACTTGTACATAATCTGACTTTCAGCTAAAAATGAATTATTTTTCCCGTTTTGGCTGAAACTTGGCATTGCTTTTTCTTCCTGTTTCACTTCAAAATTCAGAAAAATAAAATAAGTCTTTGCCGTTCCAATAATTATTACTAAAATTACAAATTTAAAATATTCGATATGAAAGTAGCAGAAGGAAAGTTGGTAAAAGTCGCATACGACTTGTTCCTTGATGGTTATAATAAGGAACTTGCATACTCTACGAAGAATGAAGAAGACGGTTCAGGTTGCATTGAATTTGAATGTGGCAAGGGTGAACTTTTGGAGCCTATGGAGGCAAAACTTGTCGGAATGGAGCCTGGACAGGAGTTCAAGTTTATGATTCCGAAGGATGAGGCATACGGCGACATCGATGAGGATTTGTTCATTGGTTTCCCGAAATCGGAGTTCATTGACGAGACTGGTGCCGAGGATATGCCCGAGGAAGGCGACATTGTTCCTATGGAAGACGAGGACGGCATTGTGATGAACGCTGTTGTTAATGAAATCACCGACGACCACGTTATTTTGGATTTCAATCCGATATATGCTGGCGAAGACCTGTATTTTATAGGTAAGATTCTTGACGTTAGAAACGCAAAATGAAGTTAACTGGCAGTCACGAGAAAATATTGGCACAGATGCGCCAGATTGCGCTGAAGCATCCGGAAAAGATTCGGATAGTGGAGACTAATGTCAATGCCGAGGTGCAGCTGGAGTTCTACTCGATGATGCAGGATGTTGACAAGTCGTATCACGATATGGATTTGCCTGAGATTTTTGCTCAACTATCCGATTGTGATGATATGCAGCATCGTAAGAAACTTCTTGTCGCCATAGCAAGTACGGGCGAAATCGAGGCCTACCGTTTCCTTGAGAAGTATTTGGAGACTTGCGACGACGACATAAAGAAATGGGCGTTGCTTGCTTGCCAGCAGTGCCAGATGTTCCTTGAATCGTCGCTGCTCGACGAGTCGAAGATATATGTTGCTTCGGGGCTTGGCGGGAAAGATCATCGCCTGAGGTATATCTTTGTCTTGGCAGGAAAAAAGAAGGAGCCGTTTTCCGACTTCGAGAAGAAGGTTATGGAAAATGAAGCCAAGTATTACCTTGAAAAGAGCGATTCGGTCTGCGAAACAATACAATACGACGGCAACTATGCTATTTGCACGGCTTTGGTACCTTTGCACGAGGACATTGTCGAACTTGTCCAGAGCATAATCGACGAGGTGAACCAGTATGGTGGCTTTATTATGCAGAGCATATTCATAACTAACGAGAAACTTGTGTCGAGAGAGGCACTTGACAAAATGTTTGATTCCGATGAAAACAGTTAAGATAGAAGATTCGTGGTACGAGAGGCTCAAGGATGAATTTTCGAGCGAATATTTTGCCGAACTGAAGAAATTCCTTGTCGCCGAAAAGCAGCAGTATGTTGTGTTTCCCCCGGGAAGCCAGATTTTCAATGCTTTCGATACCACACCTTTCGACAAGGTGAAAGTCGTGATTCTTGGGCAAGACCCATACCATACGCCCGGATTTGCTCACGGATTGTGTTTTTCTGTGCAGTATGGCGTTCAAATTCCAAAGTCGTTGCAGAACATCTACAAGGAGCTCAACAGCGACATCGGATTCCAGATTCCCAACCACGGCAACCTTACGCGCTGGGCAGAGCAGGGAGTATTCCTCCTCAACGCAACTCTGACAGTCCGCGCTCATCAGGCAGGTTCGCACCAGAACAAAGGGTGGGAGAGGTTTACCGACAAGGTCATTTCTGTATTGAACGAACAGAAGAACAATCTGGTGTTCCTTTTGTGGGGCAACTACGCAAAGGCAAAGTCGAGTCTGATAGACCATAACAGGCATCTTGTCCTGACTGCGGCTCATCCGTCGCCATTAAGCGCACATAGTGGATTTTTTGGTTGCAAGCATTTCTCGCAGGCAAACAATTACCTGAAAGCTCACAGTATCACTCCGATTGACTGGAGTTTGGAAAATATCTAATTGATTTAGCAATGGCGGAAAAGAAAAAACATAGGTTCTGGGCTTGGCTTACACGGCCATACCAGTTCGTGATATATCGCGACGGCAATTTCGAGGTGCTGAAGAAAATACGTATGAACAAGATTACATTTTCGTTGGTAATTGTGTCTATGTTCGTGATTTTCTTCGCGGTAATATCACTGCTTGTGGTTTACACTCCGCTGAAATATCTTGTGCCTGGCTATCCCGACCACAAGACTTTGGAATTGATATATGAAAATGCAGAACGTGTTGACAGCCTTTCTGCAGAACTTGCTGCCAGAGAGGAATATCTGAATATGATTCGCGACATAATTTTTTCTGAAGTGCCTGTCGATGCCGATTTTGCAGTGCCGGTTGGAAATCTTACCGAAGAGCAGATTCGTGAGTTCAACGACCCGACAAAGCCTCGTCAGCGTTACGACGAATCGGAAAATGTGAATGTGGTGGACAAGAACGACATTGTGCCGAACCTTTTTGTCCCACTTAAAGGTGTGATTGTTAACGGGTTTGACAAGACGCATAGGCATTTTGGAATTGATATTGCGCCATCGTCGGATGTGGCTGTATTTGCTGTCCTTCAGGGCATTGTGATTGAAAGCAATTATACTATCGAAAATGGCTATTCCATCATTTTGCAGCATCCGCGAGGTATTCTTTCTGTGTATAAACATTGCGAGACACCGACAGTTAAGGAAGGTCAGAAAGTGCGCCAGGGAGAGCAGATTGCCGTTTATGGAAATTCGGGTGAAAATACCAGCGGTCCGCATTTGCATTTTGAATTGTGGCAGAACGGTGAGCCGTTGAATCCGACCGATTATATTGAATTCTAATGGAAACTAAACGTAAAAACATAGCAATTCTTGGTTCTACCGGTTCAATAGGAACTCAGGCGCTTGATATAATCCGCGACTATCCAGACAAGTTCTCTGCCGAGGTGCTTGTTGCCAACAATAATTCGCAGTTGCTTATTGCTCAGGCTCGCGAGTTCGAACCCAATTTCGTTGTGATTGCCAACAAGGACAAATTTGCAGAAGTGCGCGATGCTCTTGCCGACTTGCCTATAAAGGTTTATGCTGGCTCGGAAGCGATTCTCGATGTTGTAGCAATGGACTGCGTTGATATGGTTCTTGCCGCAATGGTTGGATTTGCTGGACTTCTGCCGACAATCAGGGCAATAGAGGCTGGCAAGGTTGTTGCGTTGGCAAACAAGGAGACGCTCGTGGTCGGTGGCAAGATTATTTGCGACAAGCTGAAGGAAAGTGCAACATCGTGCATTTTGCCTGTCGATTCGGAGCATTCGGCAATTTTCCAGTGTCTGCGTGGCGAGAACATCGACGATGTTGAGAAGCTGATTCTTACAGCCTCGGGCGGACCTTTTTTTGGAAAAGATGTCAATTTTCTGAAGAACGTTACAGCCGAGCAGGCCTTGAACCATCCCAACTGGAAAATGGGAAGCAAAGTTACTATCGATTCGGCATCGCTGATGAACAAGGGCTTTGAGATGATTGAAGCTCACTGGCTTTTCGGAATTCCAGCCGATAGGATAGAGGTGCTTGTGCATCGTCAGTCGGTTGTGCATTCGATGGTCGAGTTTGCCGATGCTTCCATAAAGGCGCAGATTGGTGCTCCGAGCATGCGAATTCCAATACAATATGCTTTCGACTATCCAAACAGGTCGTATTCTCCAAAGAATCGTTTTTCGTTTCTTGAAAAAGGATGCTCCCTCACATTCGAAAAGCCAGATACCAATACTTTCCGTTGTTTGCAAATCGCTTACGATTGTCTGTCGCATGGCGGAAATGCCCCGTGCATAATGAATGCAGCCAACGAAGTTGCTGTCGATGCTTTTCTAAAGGGAAAGATTGGATTTATGCAAATACCAGAAATTATAGAGAATGCTCTCAATAAGGTTGCATTTCAATCTGCGATAACCGTAGAGTCGTGCTTTGCCACCGATAAGGAGGCAAGACGTATTGCTATGGAAATGATATAATTAGAGACGTAGTTTTATTTCGACATCGATTCCTTTACTTCCTTGAACCGCTTGCAGGCTGGCAGTTGCTTGTAGTATGCTCCGCAAAGTTTTGGAACAGAGAGGACTGCATCTTCAGGAAGTCCATCAAATGCGTCGTCGGCAATTTCAACTTTGCCACCGTCGATTCTGACGTAAGTCAGGTTCTTGCAGTTCTTGAATGCGCCTTTTTCTATTCTTAGGATTGTCGCCGGGATTCTTACGTTTGTTATGTCGCAACTGTTGAATGCATTCTGTTCTAATGCAGTTATAGTGTAGGGAATGTTTTCCTTGGTCACCGAATATGGGAGTTTCATTTCACCGCTGACATCATCGTACGATTCTTCGCTCTTGATGTATGGAGTTTGTATTCCGTATGAGATAATTGATGCTGTGCCTTCGTCTTCATTTGTGATGTTGCAGATGAATTTTTGTCCTGTTTCGGCAGTTACCCAGAACGTGTTTGCTGTTGATTTGTCAACAGCGCGTTCTACTATGGCCTTTGCGTCGCTCCAAGGTTCTTTTGTGCCGTATATGTCGGCTGTCTTTGGCGGAACTATGAGGGTAACACCATATAGGTAAAAGTCGGAATGAGGTGCGAATTCTGGTGGTGTTTCGCTGTATAACTCAATGGTCTTTAGTTTTTTGCAGTGTTCAAAAGCTCCCGAATTTATCTTTTTCATTTCGGGAGGAAGTATGATGGCTTCAAGTTCCGAGCATCCGCTGAATGCATCGATTCCGATTTCTGTAACCGACAATGGCAGCAGAACCTTTTTTAACTTCCTGCAATCCTTGAATGCCTGTATGCCGATGCAAGTTATCGGGTAATTTACGCCTTGGTAAGTAATGCGCTTCGGTACGGTAACTGTGCCGTTGATTGCATTGTTATACTTCTGTATTGTTTCGTAAACGAATGGTATCCAAGCCGTATCGATGGCGTTCTTTACGGTCTCCGACTTGCCGACAGCTGGCGTAAGCGGGGCAATTACTTCGTATGAAGGTGGAGTTTTTACCTTGTCGTACTTGTTTGCTTTGTTCGACCTAAGTCCAAAATACAACGTATTGCCGTTGTCGTCAACGCGTGTAATGTTTTGC
Source organism: uncultured Bacteroidia bacterium (assembly GCA_902776565.1). Classification (GTDB taxonomy): domain Bacteria; phylum Bacteroidota; class Bacteroidia; order Bacteroidales; family ML635J-15; genus Bact-19. The sequence goes on along the minus strand of CACYQN010000002.1, from coordinate 74,248 downwards.
GCGGCAACTGGCAGAGCCATTATTGCAGCGACCATTAGTAATATTATTGTTCTCCTCATAATCGAAAATATTTATCCAAATTCGGAGATAAAGATAAGCAATAATTTTTAAATGCCACATATTTTTTTTGATTATTATCAATAGAAATGTTGGTCGGTGGCAATGCCTTGATTATTAGATTGATAAATTATGACAAATTGTTAATTGTAAAGTATTTTCCCTATTTTGTTCGGTGTGGACTTTCGGAAGTCGTGATTTTTGTGTATTTTTGCACCTTGATTTTCGAAAATTAATCAGTTAATGAAGAATATACGCAACTTTTGCATCATAGCACATATCGACCACGGAAAGAGCACTTTGGCCGACCGTCTTCTGCAATATACGGGCACCGTTTCGGAAAGAAATTTCCAGAATCAGGTTCTTGACGACATGGATTTGGAGCGCGAACGCGGAATTACCATAAAGAGCCACGCCATTCAGATGGAATACGAGGCAAAGGATGGACAGAAATACATTCTCAACCTTATCGATACTCCAGGGCATGTGGATTTTTCGTACGAGGTGAGCCGTTCTATTGCTGCCTGCGAGGGTGCTTTGCTGGTGGTTGATGCAACGCAAGGTGTTCAGGCTCAGACAATTTCGGTGCTGTATCAGGCAATTGACCACGATTTGGAGATAATTCCTGTGCTGAACAAGATTGACCTCGATGCTGCTATGCCCGAATTGGTTGAAGACCAGATTATTGACCTGATTGGTTGCGACCGCGAGGATATTCTTCGTGCCAGCGGAAAGACTGGCGAAGGGGTAGAGGAGGTGCTTGAGGCTATTGTAAATAGGATTCCTGCGCCTAAAGGTGACCCAGAAGCTCCGTTCGAGGCGTTGATTTTCGATTCGGTTTTCAATGCTTTCCGTGGAATAGTCGTTTATTTCCGTATTTTCAACGGCACGGTTAATACAAAGGACCTTGTTAAGTTTGTAAATACAGGTCGCGAGTACAATGCCGAGGAAATCGGTGTCCTGAAGATGGACTACTCTCCACGCAAGACCTTGTCGGCTGGTGATGTAGGCTATATAATTTCGGGTATCAAGACGGCTGTGGAAGTCAAGGTCGGTGATACAATCACTCATGTTGACCGTCCCTGCGCCGAGGCTATCGCTGGTTTCTCCGAGGTAAAGCCTATGCTCTATGCCGGTATTTACCCTGTCGATGCCGATGACTACGAAGAGTTGCGTGCTTCGATTGAAAAGTTGCAGCTCAACGATGCCTCACTCACATACGACCTTGAATCGTCGGCTGCCTTGGGATTCGGTTTCCGTTGCGGTTTCCTTGGATTGCTTCACATGGAGATTGTTCAGGAACGTCTCGACCGCGAGTTCAAGATGGATGTAATAACCACAGTGCCTAATGTTCAGTATCTTGCATATACTACCAAGGGCGAGAAAGTCGAGGTTCACAATCCGTCGGGAATGCCAGGTCCAAACTATCTTGACCATGTCGAGGAACCGTTTATTCGCGGAACCATCATCACCAAGGCTGATTATGTTGGGCCTATTATTAAATTGTGTATCGACAAGCGAGGAACTTTCTTGAATCAGGTTTATCTGAGTGCCGATAGGGTAGAGTTGCATTTCGATTTGCCTTTGGGTGAAATCGTTTTCGACTTCTACGACAAACTTAAGAGCATCTCGAAGGGTTATGCTTCGTTCGACTACTACCAGTCGGAATATAAACTGTCGAAACTTGTCCGTCTTGACATTCTGTTGAATGGAGAAATGGTTGATGCTCTGTCAACATTGACTCACGTCAGCAATGCGCAGACTTTTGGCCGTCGGATGTGTGAAAAGTTGAAGGAACTCATTCCGCGCCATCAGTTCGATGTTGCAATTCAGGCTGCTATTGGCGGAAAAATTATTGCCCGCGAAACTGTCAAGGCTGTCCGCAAGGATGTTACTGCTAAGTGCTATGGCGGTGATATTACCCGTAAACGCAAACTTCTTGAAAAACAGAAGGAAGGAAAGAAGCGTATGCGTCAGATTGGCTCGGTTGAAGTGCCGCAGTCGGCGTTCTTGGCGGTGTTGAAGTTAGATTAGAGAGACAGACGAGAAACAAAATTTTTTCAAGGCAAAGCCTTGGGATAGTTATGTCGTAGGCTTCAGCCTACGACAAATGTGTTGAAAGGCTTATAAGACCTATAAGTCGTATAAGCCTTATAAGTCTTAAGCCTCACCCTCTTTCTTGTTATTTCGATAGTTTTGTCTTGCTTTTGACATTTCTTCACGAATACCACCTTGCTCAACAAACTGCTGCTTCAGTTTTTCGATGAGCCTTACTAGCATTGTGTCAGTCTGATGAATTAGGGTAATGGCAATATTAGCAATAGTTTCGGCAGAGCGAATCTTTATAGCTTCGCGATAGTAGGCAGAATCGTTATGTTTGGCAAGTACGGCACGAGTTTGCTGATAGCGAGCATCGTCTGGTTGCCACTGCTCCAATTCGCGGACTCGAAGGAAGTCTTCGTAATCGATCAGCAATTCCTGCAAACTGGCTTTTGCAACATTTATTAATTTCAGTTCAGTTTCTCGCGATGTGGTACTCGCTGCACTTCCTTCTGCTATGTTTTGTTTGCCAGATCTGGCAGCCTGTACCATTTGGTCTATGGTGCGGTCGCCTTTTTCCAAATATTTGTGAGCAAAATAGTAGGTCACATCGTAGATACATTCAGCCTTCTGGTACACTATCAATGCACGATAATTGCCTCGTAATGGGATAAATGATTTGTCGGTTGGCATAGCCTAATAATATAGTTTGATATTAGAAGCAAAAATATAGCTTTTTTTGTAAAATCTTAAATCTCAATTTTCCTTTTTTTACGAATTTCACAAAAAAAGGACGGCTTCAAACCGTCCCTTATTATTGTTGGTTTATATTCTTACCTTGCCACAACTACCTTCCGTGGTGCGCGGTCGCCGACCTTTACCATATAGACACCGTTTGGCAATCCGCAATCGCGAACTATGCGACCAGTCATGTCATATATCGTTACGGTTTCGCCATCGGCGCCTTCGACTATTATGCAGCCGTCGAGCGAATAAATGACGATGTCGTCATCGGTGTTGTCGTCGATACCAGAGATAGGCTCGAAGTAGCCAGTAAACGAATAGTTTCCTTCCATTCCTGGATATATTTCAAAGTATAATGGATTGTATTGTGGATACATCATACCTTCTTCTTCGAGAACCCAATATGCAAACTGGTAGCCATTGTTAGGCGTGGCGGAGAGAACTGCTGTTTCGCCAGTCTGGAAGTCGCCGCTGCTGTTGCCATTGACAGCGACTGTACCCCATGCATTATTGTTGGAGCGCACCGAGACATGGCATGAAGTAACTGTTGTTCCCGGTTCAAAAAATGCAGTATAAGTAACGCTCCTTTCTACCGTGAATATCACTGGGTTTTCGGTTGTCTGATATACAGTAGCTGGTTCGGAGTCGTAATACCATTCCCAGTGGGTGAAGATGCAACCTTCGACAGCCATAGCGGTCAAAACCGCTGTACTTCCAGGTTCAAAGCCACCGCCGCCCCAGGCACTTCCCATTCTCATATCATTGACGTTTACAGTAACAACTGGCCTTCCGATTTCTTCAAAATAAGCAGTATATTTTGCATCGCTCTCGATGGTGAAGGTGTATGGGTTTTCTGTGGTTTGATATACTACGGAAGGATTACATTCGTAATACCACTCCCAACGTCTGAATACACCATTGTTGATAGGCTCTGCGGTAATGGTTGCGGTGCTGCCAACTGCTAAATATTCGGATGTATAATCGGACCATGAGCCATGTACTCTGCCTAAAGAGAAGTTGTTTGTCCGGATTTGTATGTAAGCATTGTCGGCAAAATAGGCTTTGTAGGTTACATCGCCGTCGATGGTGAATGTTACAGGATTGTCATTAACACGTTGCCATTCGGCATTAGGGATGTCGCTGCTTCTCCACTGCCAGTACTTGAAGCAGTGTCCACTGTCGGGAACGGCAGTGAGCGTAACGCTGGAGCCTACAGCGTAGGTGCCACCGCCGATGACATGGTCGTCACCAATTTCGGTTCCGTTCCAGCCTGCAATCTCTGTCGTGACTTCTCGAACATTCAATGACGCGGTATCGGCGAAATATGCCATATAGAGTACATTTCTGTTGACGGTGAATGTCACGGGGTTGTCTGATACCTGTTGCCACTCGGCAGTTGAGTCGTCTCCATTTCTCCACAGCCAGTACACGAAGGCGTGTCCGCTATCGGGAACGGCAGTTAGGGTTACGTTGCTACCTGCATTGTAAGCGCCGCCGCCAATGACATGGTCGTCACCAATCTCGGCACCGTTCCAGCCCGCAACTTCAGTATCGACATGGAAACCGGTAGGTATGGCTGTATAGACACGGATTGCCCACGAATTTTGAACTTCGTTGAAATTATTTACTTCCGGGTCGAACTGCTGGATGCCGTTCTGTGTCAAACTATAGTTTTTCTTGTAGTGTGTCCAGCCTGTCTCTGATGTCCAAATGTAGTTGCTGTTGGGATTTCCGCAGTAATCTCTTGTATAGAGCGGTGTCCAGCCGACGTTAACTACGGGGACGGTGGTGCTAATTATCACCCATAGCGGTTGTGTGTTGTCGATGGCTACAGGACTGTTGAAACGAATTAAACTCCATACGGAATTATGGTTTCCATCTTCGGTATATGTATGGGTGTGGATTAGTGTTTGCGGACTGTCGTCTCCGCCTTGCCAAAGCTGTATGTTATAGGTGCAAGGAATAAAATTCGACTGGTCTGAGTATGGGTCAAGCAGTGCTTCTATCTGCGGTATCTGTGTCACTCCGACCAATGCGCTCGGGTCGAATTTCACACCCCATCGGTAGTATGTTGTTGTGTCGGTAAAGCGGCAGCGTTCGCGTGTTCCATTGGTGTTCCAATTTGTGTTGTTGCAGTAGTGGAGCGTGTCGCCGTTGTGTACTGGAGCAAACAAGGCTTCAATGTTAACCGTATCTATCGGATTGGTTACGCTTACTTTCAATAGTTCTTTAATATTACTAAATGCATAATCATGATCAATACCGATATTCGAGTTCCATCCTAAAAATCTTGCGTTTGGATATGGATTAACCTTGAGAACGTGGTAATGGTTAAATAGGTCATCTTCGGGAATGTCGGTTAGTTGTAAGTCTGTGGTTATCGGAAATATATTTTCATAATATTCATAACTTCCCATTTCCGAATAAGGGTTTGGATTGAAATAGTCGGCGAAATCGTTATACCATCCGCTGAAATCGGGCAAATAGCCCAAGGATGTGTCGTTGACGGTAAGGTTGAGATAGAAGTCGAACGAAACATATCTGCCTTCGGATACAACATTTATTACCTTGGTCTCGGAACCGTGAGTAACGGTTATTGTTGCATATCTGTTGCTGCCAGTCGTATTTTCTTCCGCGGTAGCTGTGACTGCTGTGATTGCGCCGTTGCCTTCGCCCGAAGTCGCCGAAAGAGTGAGCCAATCGGCACTTGATACTGCAGTCCAATTTTCAGCAACATTGTTGTTCGCCTTTACGGTGAAGTTCAAGTTGCCACCAGACTGCTCGAAATTAAGAGAACTTGGATTTACTAAAAGCAACTCGGGATTTATGGTGCAGAACGACAGTAAATTGTCGAAATCGTAGAGCTGTATGGCTGTTGAGTCTTCATCGGTGTATTCATACGAAGTTAAATCGAACCACGGACCTGCTTCGCTGCCGAAATACAGATATTTGCCTTCGAAGGCTTCCGAACTTCCATTGTACTCATCGGCAGGGATGGTTCCGTGTTCGTTGAGATTCCCACGAAACAGCGACGGACCATTAGCCATTACGGCAATCCAGAAATTGGTAGCTTCATTTATTGTATATGGAGTGTCGAGCGTTGCTTCATTCTCTCCATAGTGAGTCTGTGTATAATCCTGAGAATACACCAAGGTACCTAAGCCAGATTCGGCGCTTCCATTTTCGTAAATCTTTATGGTAAAACTGTTATTGTTGTATTCGTTGACCCAAGGATTTAATTCAGGATCAATGGTGGTGAACTTGACCGATGTAACTTGATGTCCTGTGGTATAACAGCCGAAACCTTCGCTGCAAATAACGACCATACTGGAATCAAGGTCTATCAAGGAGTTGTATTCGTATGTTTCTCCGAAGCATCCGGGGGCATTAGGAATGCCGCTTGGCTGTACGACCGTTACGGTTGCAGTTTCACTTCCCTGAGTAATGATTATGGTTGCTGTGCGTTCGCTGTCGGTGGTGTTGCGTGTCGCAGTGGCTATAACGGTTGCGAATGTTACGTTGCCTTCGCCTGTAGATGGTGAAACAGTCAGCCAAGTCTGGTTGGAAGTTGCCGACCACTGCTGTGAAGATGTACTTGAGCGAACCATAAATGTCTTGCTTTCGCCAACCCCCGAAAAAGTAAGTGCATTCGGAATAGCAAAAAGACCTGCATTAGGTTCAATTCCGATAAGTGCATTTTGGTCGTTGGTGTAGTTGACATTTACATCATCTATGCCATTGCCTGGTGTCAAGGCATCAAGCGTAAAGAAACCGTCCATATAACCGCCCCATCCCCAGTTGAAGTGGAAATAGTCGTTGCTGTTGTATCCGTCGCAGATGAAGACGTGTCTACCATCTACAGGGTCTCTGCCACTATACATAGTAGGTCTGCCGGCATCAAGTTCTGCCTTCAGAATATTTTTCCAGTCGTTGTCGGAGTAGTCACTTTTTTCTAGTCCTTGTATTGATGTTGAATAACCGAAGAAATTTTTTAGTGCATTTTCGGCGCAATAAGTGTCGGGATTACCATCTGAAATGATTAGTGCGGCACTTGCTTCAACGGAGTACCACATTTCAACAGCAACACCGCAGTGATACATCAGGGTTGCAACAGCGGTACTTTGTGCCGAACTTGCGTTGTATAAGGCATTGGGCATGTTGTTCCAGTCGTATGTTGTATTTCCAAAGTCGGCACTCAGGGTTCCATATATTGGGTGGTTATATGAATGAGAACCTGTTCCATTTGTAGGATAGTTCCAATATTTCATTATCTGGGCCATTACGGTGGCTACGCAACCTGTTACCGTACGCTTACCTTCACCGCTGTCGTAGGGACAAAGGTCGTTGAACGGAGCATTTTGGTTCCATCTGGTTTGAATGAGCGGATTTCCCGACCTGCTGCGCTTTTGCTGGATGCCTTGTCCGTTGCTCAGTTTTTCCCAGTTGGTGGCAATTTCTTCCGAGGCGGTAATGCCGTTGCTAATGCCTTGGCTGATTTCGTTCTCGTAGCCACGAAGCCAACCGAGCATGTTTACGGGAATGTTTTGCGGGTCGAAGTTGCCTTCGTCGGAATAGCCGAGGATTGGCGATGCAATGTCGTCGGCAGCAACTATTACAAAACCGTCGCCTGTGTTTAAAATGTAAAACTTGGTAAACTCGGTTTGCGAAGTAACATCGCTGAATGTTGCGCGTGTCTGTTTTCCAAGGTTCTGAGTCCAGAATGTCCGTGCCACGTTTTTGGCAGTCTCGACATCTACCCGCTTCGCAAACGCTGGCAGGGCAAAAATCAGCACAAGTGCTGCAAAAAATAATTTTCTAATCATAGTGAATTTTGTTTTTAATTTTTTTTATTTGCAAATTTAGTTGACCCTATTCGCTCCGAACTTCCATCGCGTAAAAAGCGACTTGCCATCCCGTAAAACAAATCTTCCATTGCGTAAAACTGACTTGCACTGCGTAAAAATAGTCGCTAAAATACACTACATTAGGCTTTATGGTGTGAATATTTTATATTTTTGCGACCATGAACTCTGCACAATTTTACCCATTGCTACTTTGTTTGGCTTCCGGCTTTACGATGTGCCTGCTTGCTGTTATAGGCATATACTTGTTGCGACGCAACAATACCTATCAGTTTCAGCTGGCTTTTGCAGTGGTGATGCTTATGCTGTCGATAGGTTTCCTCAACAACTTTATTGTATTAGCCTTCAGTGATGATGACACCGCCGTTTTTATCAATATGCTGCTAATCCTTTACGACTATGTTGTGGTGGGTGGGTATATGATTTTTGTCGTGACATTGGTTTTCCCTGGTCGGTTTAGTGCCTTGAAACTTTCGCTGTTCGAGGTTCCGTATATGCTTTCCATAGCCATGTTTGCCATCACGCAAAGTCCGCTGGTATATCCAATAGTCCAGATTTATACGCTTGCCGCTTCATCGGTACTGCTGGTATGGATGCTGTATTCCATAAAAAGGTACAACCGCATGCTGCTCGACAATGTCGGCGACATCGAGCATCTCAACCTTAATTGGGCTGTCATTCTGATAGTTCTGCTTTATGTTGTTCAGTTGCTATGGGCTGTGGAAAGCCTGTCGAACCAAAGCTGGTTTACCGTGCCTACCGCCGACAGCAATTTGCTTTTCGACACTCTGTGGTGCTTCATTACCATTGTATATGTGCTGTTTATACTGCGGAAAATCGTACAGCAGCAGGTGCTGGTTGATGAGCCTTCACCAAGCCAGACTAGCTCTGAAAAAGACAGTCTATTACCGGACGAGACTACGGAAGAATATTATAAGGTATTGAATACCATTGATATAGATAATCTTATTAGGGGAAAGCAATATTATCTGGATACCGCCTTGACTTTACATAAGCTGGCAACACACCTAGGGACAAACCGTCAGTACCTGAGCAATTTCATCAACCGCGAGAAGCAGAAGACTTTTTATGAGTATATAAACGATTTTCGCGTAGAGGCAGCCAAGCATTTGCTTGACGGCTGGAGCAACGGGAACGAGCATTCGATGGAAGACCTTGCGGCAATGTCGGGCTTCAATTCCTATTCCACATTCTTGCGCCAGTTTGTCAAAAAGTACGGGGTATCGCCATCACAATACCTGAAAGAGAGCAATAAATAGATGCCAATCTTTTTCGGGTATAATGATAATCAACAAATTATAATTATTAATTTTCAATTACCAAAATAGAATTACCAAAAAAGAATAATTTGGTGGATTGGGGGGCTTGTCGTAGGCTGTACTTCGATACTTCGAGAAGCTCAATAACCTGGGCCTACGACAAGCAAATCATTAGTCGTTTAAACTTTTGTATATCAATTCAGCTGTTCCAATTCTATAGCCGTCGGAACGGAAGGTTATCTTGCCGTTGGCTTCAACAATGAAGATTAGCGGAAGATTGTCGTTGAATTGCTGCTTGGTGTCGGTTAGAATCTTTTCCATAAGTCCATTTGTGTCGGTTGTAACAATGGTTTGCTTTGGAAGGTTCCACTTTTCGGCAGAAAAAGGTTCTGTCAGTTTATCAGCTGGCACAGCCATCAGTATGTTACCGCCCCATTTTTCGTAGGTTTCACGCATTGCTCCAAATTCCTTCAAGGTATGCTTAGTAGGTTCGCGGATTGGGTCGATGAAGCAGAGAACCAATGGTTTGTCTTTTGCCAAGTCGTTAAGTTTTATGTTTTTACCGTCTGCTTCTATTTGGCTGTCGCTGGAAATGAATCCGTAGAATTCCTTTTCGCGCTGAACCAATGGACGAATCTTCACTTCGCGTTCCATGGTTTCGCCTTGCTTGATGTTGAAGAACTCGAGGTGCGACAATACTTCTCCGTCGCTGTAGCGGTTGCCGGTGGAAAGCATATAGTAGCCTTCTTCAAGTTCAAGTTCTACAGGGAATTCGGCAACTCGCGGGTCGTCTTCATAGTCGAAGGTTGTAAAGTCGCCGTCTTCAAACTTGGCTATAGTGTAGTGTGTCCAGTATTGAGGCTTAAGTTCTGCCGGACCATTGTATTTAAGAATAAGTTTGCCAGTTTTTGCAACAGGTTTGGCATCTTCCATTGCGACAATCTGCCATTCGTTGTTGTCGTAAACAAAAATCTGGCGTGTTGCATTGTCCAAGTATGCTGGAATATTCATCGAACGGCAGGCTGCAACGAAGAAAATGTCGCGTGAGCGGTTGTCGGCGTGGCGAAGTTCAAATACTCCGCGTGGCGAAATGGGGCAGTTGAAATAATTGCCTTCGGTGTCGGTCTGGATGTTGGCTTTAGTCCAATCCAAAATTGCTGAGTAGGAGGGAGTTGTACCAAGAATCTTACCGAGATTTTTCCTTAGGAACTGTCGCCACGGACGAATCATCTCTACCTCGATGCGTGCTGGCAGAATGCCCTTCTGGAAAACACTGACAGGATATTTGCCGTCGTATTCCACTAAATGCTGGTTGAGAGTTTCGGCTTCGCAGTCGCGTAAATCCTTGTCAGACAATGAACTTAGGAAACTATAAAGGAATAGATTTTCATTCTTTTCCTTGTGGGCGTTCAAGAATGCGGTGATTTCCTTGTAGTTGCCTTCGCTTTTCTTCACAATTTCGTGAATTAGCTCTGGTGTAAGGTTCTTGTTTTCGATTTTTGCAATTTCCTCGTCGGTCGGGAAAGTCTTGAGATAGGCGTTGCGCAGCGAGTCCTCGTACGACAGACGCTTGTTGTTCTTGTCGGCTTCGTCGGGGGTGACGCTGGTTGTCACGGGGCGTCCTGCTGGCGGGACAATGTCGATGTCCTCTTCGTATTCTTCTCCCGATTTACGGTTGAGTTTCAATGTTATAGCATCATTTTTCCTAACATCAATCTTGGCATAGTCGTATTTGCTGTTCTTGCTTGCCCAGATGAGCAGGTCGCCAAGTCCGGTAGTTAGGCTTGCCTTGCCGTCCTTGTCGGTTTCACCAGACGAAATCGGATAATATTCGGCATAGTTGTATAGCTTGAATTTTACCTTGGTGTTCTCCACCGGATTTCCGTTTTCGTCGGCTACTGTCACGGTTATCTTCTTGGTATCGGTATAGTTGGGGAGCATGTTGATTTTCGAGAACAATTCTCCTCTGAAGTTTATTTCCTCGTTGCCCTTGTACTTGCCGAAAGCGTTTGAGTGTACCATCATGCAACGGGTTGAAGGTGCCGAAAACCATCCCATGTCGAGTTTGGCATCGGGTTCGCAGGCACCAAGGAAATACCATTTGCCATCGACCCACACTTCAACCCAGGCGTGGTTGTCGTCGGTGTGTGCCCAGCGCGGTGTGTAGCATTGGCGAGCTGGAATGCCTACGGCTCGCAGTGCTGTAACGGTGAATGTTGATTCTTCGCCACAGCGACCGAACGAAGTTCGTATTGTTGCCAATGGAGCGGAAGTTCGCGCATCTGCAGCCCTGTAGCATACCTTTTCGTGGCACCAGTGGTTTACTTCCAAGGCAGCATCGTACATTGATAAATCTTTTATACGGTCTTTTATCTCGTTGAAAATGAACATTCTGGCCGTGTCAAGGTTTTCGTTGTTGACACGGTAAACAAGTACAAAATGACGGAAAATATCTTCTGGAACAGTTTTTCCCCACGAGAAAAAGTCGCGTGCCTTGAATGCGTATTTCACTTGGTCAAGGAAAAACTTGCCGTCGTAGTCGGCAAGGTCGCTGTAGGGCATGTAGGCGTACAGGAATTTCAGTGCTTCGGTTTCCTCGAGCGTAAGTTTCTCGTCGAAAACCGAGAATAGTTCCGTGCTGCGACCTTGGGCAAGTTCCTTGCGTGCCTCGAAGTCGGTTTCTACCTGAGCGCGGTATGCCTCGTCTGTAATGAAATGCTGGTCGTTTTGCTTTTTGCAGGAAACAAAAGATATTATTGCTGCTGCGATAGCTAGTGAAATAAGTCTTTTCATGGTGTTATTTCTCAATCTAGAATTTTATAATAAGTAACTCTGACTATCATTGAGTCAGATTCAAAAGTATTGGCAAAGGTAGCAAATTCTGGAAAAAATGAAAAATATTTTCAACTGCACAAATGCATTGTGTAGTGATGTGTGTGGCAATTGCAATTATTTCAGATATATCTTCTGGCCAATCTGCAATATGCTTGTTTCGCTGAGGTGGTTTATCTGGCAGAGCTTTGCGACAGAGGTGTGGTACATTCGTGCAACGTGGCTAAGGGTGTCGCCTTTCTTTATTACATAATAGGTGGCGTTTGGGTCGTCGGGAACGTAAGAGTAAGCCTGAGGATTTGGGTCAACTACCTTGAAGTGGGTACTGCTCTTGTCAAGGTTCTTGTAGGCGAGTTCCATTGTGGCGTTGTCAATCGGAACGTTTCGGTTTACCTGACGAGCCGAGTCGGCAAGCGAGTGCGAGAACAGCCATTCGTAAGTGTCGGGAAGATAGAACATTCGTGCAAGCCTGCTATGGTTTACACCGCTGAGTCGGTCAAAAATCAGACGGCTAGTGTCGCCGCACTCTATCATCTTGTCAACCACTGCCTGCGACTGGCTTACGCCTACGGCCTTGTCGGCTGTTCCGTGCATTATCCACAGTGGGACTTCGTTGAGTCCGCAGTAGTCCTTTAGTGTGCCACCGCCGCAGAGCGCCATTGCTGCGGCTACTTTTTCGGGGTAAGTGCCGGCAAAGTCGATTGTGCCATATCCGCCGAGACTCATGCCAAGTACATAAAGACGGTTGGTGTCGGTACGGTATTTTTCTGTAGTCCAGTCGATTATCTTCATAATCTTTTCCGGTTTCCATGCGTCACCAGGGTTTTGTGGGGCAACGACTAAGGCATTTATTTTCCGCCCCATAAGGAGGGCGTCGAGAGGTCCGTATCTGCGTACCATTGACAGGTTGCGCCCGCAGAGGCTTCGTCCGTGAAGGAAAAGCACGGTGGGTGTGGTTCCTGATACCGAGTCGTAGCATTCGGGAACATATACCCAAAAATTGTAGCTTCCGTGTACAGAATCACGGTTGGCTATGAGCTTCTGCGAATTGGCGTAAAGCGGAATTAATATCAGTATTGCAATGATTATCTTTTTCATCTGATTGTAAGTTTATAAATGTTAGTACCCCTTGAACCAATCACTATGTGGTTGCCGATAACGATTGGCGATGATTCAAAATTTATTCCTATTAATTTTGTTACTAGAAATTCTCCAGTCTTGCCGTCTATGATGTAGGCGTGTCCTACGCAGTCGAACGTAAGGACAAACATTTCGTCCTTGTCGTTGGTTATTGCCACAGGCGACGACCATGCGTAGTGCATTAGTTTTTTAGAATAGACGATTTCTCCTGTAGCTTTGCTTATGGCATAGAAGTTTCCTGCTGCTGGCGGGTCGTTGGTGCAGATGTTGGTGAACAGCAAGTCGCTGCAGTCGCCAGTGCCGAGAAGCATTGTGGAATACATTCCGCCGTCGAAGTGCTTTTCGCCGAGGGTCATTTTCTTGCATTCTATTTTTTGCTCCCAGATACGTTCACCTGTTAATCCGTTGAGTTTTACTATGTAAGATAGTCCTTCGTATCCTTGATGGTCCATTTCGCTGCCCGAATAGAGGTAAGGAATGCCGTCTTCGAGTTCGAGAACAGGTGTGGCGTCGGTGTCGTCGTGGTTGTCGTAATGCCAGACGGGTTCCAAGTTATTAAGGTTGATACACAATATGTTGCCATGGTTGTCGGTGGTGTAGCCGTAGTTTTTGTAAACAGCCATCGACGATTCCATTCCGCCTGCGCTGTCGTCATTTTTGCGGTAGCGCAAAGTCGAGTGCAATTTGATTTTGCCTTTTTCGCGCGTATATTTATAAATGGTGCCGTTTTCTCCTATTCTGAAAAGGAAGTCGCCGACAACAAGAGGTGAAGCGTCGTAGGCACTCCAGTTGCGCCATGCGTTGGCATCTTCGGGGAAAAGGTCTGAAACTTTGTGCTCGAACAGGTCAACGACCAACGCTCCAATCGGGCGGTTCTTTGGGATTCCTTGACCTATATAATAATTGCCGTTGAGGGCAGGGTCAATCATTCCGGTCCCTTTTATGGGGTTTCGCACGTCAATTGGTTTGCGCGAAGCCTTGCCGTTTTCGTAGTTTATGAAATACAACTGTCCGCACAACGAGCTGACAATAATTTCCTTGTTGCCGAAATTCTCGGTTAGAGAATCATTCTCCTGTTTGAATTTTTGCATCATACTGTCGCTCCATTCCACGTATAGCGGTTGTCCTGTCCAGCCTGTGCCTCCGCCCCATCTTCCGAAGCTGGTCTTGACGGTGTCGAATCCTGTCTCGAAAGTCCACTCTATGTCAATGTCGGTTGGTATGCTGTCGATGTGGCCGCAGAACGATGCGTTTCGGAGCGGATTTCCCCTGAATGTAAAGATTCCCTGTGCGTCTGCGTAGGCATCGTCGGTATTCGAAAGTTCGCTCGATGTTATGCTGTCGAAGATTGTTATGCTGTATTTTAGGTTTTCGACAGAAGGGTAGGCGGTGTCGGGCAGGAATTTCGGTTCTGCTGGTGTTTCTATGCTGTCGGTGGCTATGGTTGTGGTTTCTGTTGTATCGTTTTGCGTATTTGCATTGCACGATTGTAGCGTATATGCAACAGCATAAATAATAGTCAATGATAATGTCAGACCAAGAAGGCGTTTCATTGTAAATCTCAAACTCTTTAAAATCGACTGCAAAATTATAAAAAAATGTTGAGATGACAAGTTTGAGTTATATTGTTGATTATTAGTTGTTTGTGATGGTTGAAAAGATGCTGAAAATAAAAATCCGATTAAAATTTTTCCGACTGATAAAAAAGTTATCTTTGCGGAATTATTTTTCAAAAGTATAACTAATTAAAAAAACATAAGAAATGGCAATAGTAAAACCTTTCAGAGGCCTACGTCCTCCAAAGAATTTGGTAGAGAAGGTATCGTGCCTTCCATACGATGTTATGAACTCGGAAGAAGCCGCTCAGATGGCTGAAGGCAAGAAGGAATCTCTCCTTCACGTTACACGCGCAGAAATCGACCTTCCAAAGGGAACCGACCTTCACAGCGAAATAGTTTACAATAAGGCTGTCGAGAATTTTGCAAAGATGCAGAAGGAAGGATGGCTCGTTGAAGACGAAAAGCCGAAATTCTACATCTACGCCCAGACAATGGACGGTCGTACACAGTATGGTATCGTTGGTTGCGCTTCGTCTGAAGACTATTTCAACGGCGTTATCAAGAAGCACGAGCTTACCCGTATCGAAAAGGAAGAAGACCGTATGGTTCTCACCCGTTACGTCAACGCTAACCTCGAACCGGTATTCTTCTCGTACAAGGCAGTTCCCGAAATTGACGCTATAGTTGAAAATATCGTAAAGAACCAGCCTGCTGAATACGATTTCGTAGCAGAAGACGGCTTCGGTCATCATTTCTGGGTTATCAACGACGATGCTACCAACAAGCGCATCGAAGAACTCTTTGCAACCAAGGTTCCTTATACTTACGTTGCTGATGGTCACCACCGTACAGCTGCTGCTAGCCGCATTGGTAAGGAATATGCAGGTAAGAATCCTAACCACACTGGCAAGGAAGAATACAACTTCTTCATGGCAGTTCACTTCCCGGACAACCAGCTCAAGATTATCGACTACAACCGCGTAGTTAAGGACTTGAACGGATTGAGCAAGGAAGATTTCTTGAACAAGGTAGTTGAGAATTTCGTAGTTCAGGATATGGGCACCGAAATCTACAAGCCGGCTTCGTTGCACGAATTCAGCATGTATCTCGATGGTCACTGGTACAAGATGAACGCAAAGCAAGGAACTTACGACAACACTCCACTTGGTGTTTTGGACGTAAACATCCTCTCGAAGCACGTTCTCAACGACATCCTTGGTATTGCTGACCTCCGCACCAGCAACCGCATCGACTTTGTAGGCGGTATCCGCGGTCTTGGCGAACTGAAGCGTCGTGTTGACTCGGGCGAAATGGTTGTTGCATTTGCTTTGTATCCAGTTTCGATGCAGCAGCTCATCAACATTGCCGACTCTGGCAACATCATGCCTCCGAAGACCACTTGGTTCGAACCGAAACTTCGTTCAGGCTTGGCAATTCACAAGATTTAATTGTTATTACTTGAATATGAAAGAGGAAACCCCGATGGAGTTTCCTCTTTTTTATATGGTATATCATTATTCAATGGAAACAATCAGCCCTTTTTCGATGAGGGCATCCTTCAGTTCTTTCAGGTGTTTGTAGTCACCTTTCTTAATGTCGCATTTCCCCCTGTAGTTGGCTATATATGCGCATTGTTCGGCCTGTATCGCATCGTGGTCGCAAATATTTACAAGGCAATTGATGACATGGTCAAAGGTATTCTTGCTGTCGTTGTAAAGGATTAGACAGTTGCCTTTTGAAGATTTCACTTCTTCTTTTGCCTGTGATTCTATTATGTTATTGTTTATTGACATCGTGGCGCAAATATATAGCATTATTGTCAAATGGCAATATTCCTATCTCGATTTTTCTAAAAAACGATTATAAAATGACGATTTTTGTTTGCATGTCTGGGATTTGTAAATTTGATGTTATGCAATTTTTGTGTTTAATATGCTGATAATAATTGTATTGGGAGTGTGTAAAAAATAAGGAAAATAAATTTGCCGAGAATTTAATTTGTAGTACTTTTGCACCGCTCGGAGAAATGGCAGAGTGGTCGAATGCGGCGGTCTTGAAAACCGTTGAACTCGCGAGGGTTCCGGGGGTTCGAATCCCTCTTTCTCCGCTAAAGCGCGGAGTCCCTAAAGAAAACATTCTTTATTGCGCTAAATGACTTTGGAGAGATGCCAGAGTGGTCGAATGGGGCGGTCTCGAAAACCGTTGTACTCTTTCGAGTACCGGGGGTTCGAATCCCTTTCTCTCCGCAACAAAAAAGAGTGAAGCGTTGCTTCACTCTTTTTGTTTTCAGAAACTTCACAGAATGCTTGCATTCGCAAGAAGTTTCTGAAAACAAAAATGAAACGCAGCATAGCGAGTTTCTTTTTGTCGCAAGGATGCCCGCGGCGGCGCAGGGAATCAGCAATCCCTTTCATATTAAATCGCCTTTCTTTTTTTGCTTGTTGGCAGGTACATTTAACTTATCTTTGCAGAAATTTTCGTTTATGTTCAAACCCGAATTGCTTTTGCCTGCTGGGACGCTCGAGGCTTTTTTCGCTGCTATGGAAGGTGGCGCCGATGCTGTGTATCTTGGACTGAAAAAGTTCAACGCACGCAACCGCGCCCGAAATTTCTCATACGCCGACTTGCAGAATATTATGGCTGAAGCACATTCGCGGGGTCGGAAGGTTTATGTCACGCTCAACACATTGATAAAGAACAATGAACTTTCAGAACTTGTTGAGACCTTGTCGGCTCTTTCGCAGTGCCGTCCCGATGCGCTTATAATCCAGGATTTGGCGGTTGCAAACCTTGTGCGGCGGTATTTCCCCGACTTGAACATTCACGCCAGCACGCAGATGTCGGTTCACAATTCAAAGTCGTGCAATTTCTTGAAGGACTGCGGTTTTTCGCGCGTGGTGCTTGCCCGCGAACTGACAATGCACGAACTTTCGCAACTTATGCGCTCTGTTAAGGTCGAAACGGAGGTTTTTGTCCACGGAGCATTGTGCTATTCGGTTTCGGGCCAGTGCCTTTTCAGTAGTTATCTCGGTGGAAATTCGGCCAATCGTGGACTATGCACTCAAGTTTGCCGCAGGACTTTCCGAACGGAGAATGGGAATCTGCCACTTTTCAGTATGAAGGATTTTCAGCTCGTTGACCTTATTCCCGAGTTTGCAAGGTTGAAAGTGTCGTCGCTCAAGGTCGAAGGCAGGATGAAGACACCGGATTATGTCTATAATGTGGCTCGTGCCTACAGGATGGCTCTTGACGATTATTCAAAAATCGGAGATGCAAAGGAATTGCTTGCATCCGACTTTGCCCGCGAAAAGACGCAATGGTTTATGGGGCACGATGTTGCAAATTCTATTGCACAAAAGTCGGAAACTGGAATATTTGTCGGCACGATTGAAAAGGTTGATGCAGATTCTGTTGTGGTGACTTCCGATGTGGAAATTACAAGAAATGCAAAGTTGCGTTGCCGTAACAGTAGCGATACTGAGGCTGATTTTATTCGGATAAAGGATATTGAGCGCGACGCAGGAAAATATCGGATATTTTGTGATACTGACGGCTATTCGGTGGGACAATCAATCTATTTGGTTGGGTTCACGAATCTTCCGTTTGCCGTTAAGTTCCGCAGGCCGGTTTCATGCAAAATAAATTTTCCTTCGCAGCAGAGGATTGAGGCAATACGGCGTTCGTTTCCAGTTGTCGGTTCGCGTGACAATACGATGAGGCTTTTCTTGCGTGTTTCTGATACAGGAGTTTTTAAAAGCGTTAATGTTAATGATTTTGAGGCAGTTTTCGTCAAGTTGCCGCTGGATAGGATTGATGAAATTTTATCGCTTGGACTGCATAAGGAAACTATGCAGAAGATTTTTGTCGAGTTGCCAAAGTATATTTCCGAACTTCGCTTGGACGAGTGGTGTAATGCAATTTCGCGTTTGTGCAAGGCTGGCTGTAACCGCTTTGTGCTTTCAAATGTTTCGCAGTTGTCGATGCTTCCGTCGGGTTGTATGGTCGCGACAAACGAAAATGTGTATCTGATGAACGATGTCGCTGTTAATTTTGTGAAATCCAACAAGGTGCGTTACTATTGCTATCCTGCCGAGAACGAATATCCCAATTTGATTTCGGGAAGGGATAGGGGAGGTATTGTCCCTGTATATTTCCGTCCAGATTTGTTCTATTCACGTCAGCCTGTGGTTGCCAGGAAATTTTCCGACGACAATAAGGTTCGGTATTCGTGTTCGGTGGAGGCTGGGTTTACTGTGGTGTCGGACGAGCGTGCTATTTCGTTGACGCACAATGTAGCAAAGTTGCAAGGCAAGGGATTCTGCCGTTTCCTCGTTGACATTTCAGATGAAAACAATTTGTCGCTTGCCGAAATTGTCAAGGCTATAAGGACTTCTTCAAAAATTCCTAATACAGTGGACTTCAATATGAAAAAAGGACTGAAATAACAAGGTGAACTAAAGGCTTGAGTATCAGTATTTGTAATGTGTAGGTATAACTTATTAAGCGGATTGTAAATCCTTATATTCATGATGTCTGGATTACAAATCCAGACAACGCTAGCGGATAAATAAATATGCCTTATTTGTCCCCGAAGCACTAAAAATATTATTTCGGGGACAATTAGTATTTGCTTATTTGTCCCCGAAATGGGTAAAATGTGTGTTCGGGGACAATTAGTATTGGCTTATTTGTCCCCGAAAAGGATAAAATGTGTGTTCGGGGATAAATAGTGCGTTATTCTGTAAATAGGGAGTCCAATGTCAGAAGTTTTTGTATTTGTCCCGAATATTCGTTGTATTTTAGTCCGTATGTGGTGATTAGGGTCAGGTGGACTGTTGCGCGTTTTGGTAGTCGGTCTATTAGCATTTGCGTTCGGCTGCGCAATTTCTCATCGTAGGATTTGGTGATTGTAAATTTGTCCTTCAGGAACTTCATTTCGCAAAGGTTTACAATGCTGTCGTCACGGTCAATTAGCAAGTCTATTTGTGTTCCGTCGTTTTCCTTGTCGCCCTTTATGCTCCAAGCCGATTCCCGCGAAGTTATGGCACCGATTTCCAATGCTTTCTTAATCTGTTGTATATGGGTTAGACACACTTCTTCGAAGGCAACGCCTTTCCATGCAGAAAGTTTTTGTGCGTTTTGGTTCTTTTCCCAAAAGTCGGCATCAGTGATTTCGTTTCCGACAAGAAACTTTTCGTGGAAAAGGCAGAAATTGTCGGTAAGCTTGTAGTGTTCATTGCGTTTAGAGACTCCGAACGGCACATAGCGGGATATGAAGTCGCTGGCTTCTAGGGCTGCAAGCATTTTTGACAGACCGCCACCTTTTGGAATGCCAGTAGCTTTTGTAATTTCGTTACGAGTAAAACCTTTATGCCTTGTCGCTAATAAGCTGATAATTTTTCTGTAGTTTGCCGGTTTCGGAAACAACGAGGCAAATAGGCGTTCAAATTCTCTTTTCAACTTGGCTGTTTTTGCAAAAAAAAGTTGGTCGATGTTTTGTCCGAGACTCATTCCTTTGCGGAAGAATCCTAGATAATAAGGTATTCCGCCTACTGCCATATAAGCCTGTACAATGTCGTAGCGCGACAGCTTGATGTTCGCTGCCTTGAAGAACTCTTCGCATTCTTGCAGGTTAAACGGCGAAATCTTTATCTCGTATGTAAGCCTGTCGTAAAGTCCTCCGTGGTTGTTGATTAGGTTGTTTTCAATCCACGAAGCCGCTGAACCGCAAACAATGAGCATCAAGTTGTTGCGTCCCGAACCCCAGCCGTTCCAGAAATGTTCGAATGCCGACAGAAATCCAGAACGGGGGGTATCCATCCACGGAAGTTCGTCAATGAATACAACTTGGCGGCTGCCATCGTCCTTATCTTCAAGCAGTTTCTCAAGCAAAAAGAATGCATCCAACCAAGTTTCAGGTTGCTTTTCGCCTTCCATTCCGTAACGCAATAGCGAATTGTGGAAACTTTTCAGTTGGTCTAGCAGCAGGTTGTCGCCTGCAGAATCAATAGGAGACATTCCTGTGTGGTAAAACGCCATTTTGTCGCGGAACAATTCTTTTATAAGGTATGTTTTACCGACCCTGCGTCTGCCATAAACGGCTATAAACTCTGCTTTTTTGCTGTGATATAATGAGGTAAGTTCTTCTATTTCACTTTTCCTGCCAATTATGTTTTCCATTGCATTGCTTTTTTTATTCGACTGCAAAGTTACTAATTTTTTATTTCACGGACAAATAAATGTGCCTTATTTGTCCCCGAAGCACTAAAAATGTCATTTCGGGGACAATTAGTGTTTGCTTATTTGTCCCCGAAATGGATAAAATGTATGTTCGGGGATAATTAGTATTGGTTTATTTGTCCCCGAAAAGGATAAAATGTGTGTTCGGGATAATTTGTTGCTTGTGTAGAATCTGCAACAATCCATTTAACAAAATTCTAAACTGAAATTTCGTTCCAAAGTGTTATATTTGCAGTTTGTAATTTAACAGCAGACTGCAATGGGACTTTTTAAGACATTTACATATAATGTATTCGACTACAAGCCTCGCTATTACGATGCCAAACTCGATGAGTTTCACGAGAAGGTGATGGATAGGCGTGAGGCTGAAGGCAAAATAGATGTTCCCGAAGGCGAATATGTGCCGGGGGCAAGCATTCGCGGAAGTTTCCGCTCCAAGATGCGCCGCACTTCGTATGGCGGAACCAAAAAATCGACAATCCGCATTTTCTGCATTGCAGTATTCCTGTTTTTTATCGCCTACCTTATTTTCTTCGCCGATTTGACGGGCATTGTGTCGTACATTAGCAAGTTGTAGCCATGTCGGATATTATTAAGTTGCTGTCGGATTCGGTTGCCAACCAGATTGCTGCAGGTGAGGTCGTGCAGAGACCGTCGTCTGTGGTGAAGGAACTGGTCGAGAACTCGCTTGATGCAGGCGCAAGTAGCATCGATGTGATAATAAAGGATGCCGGGCGTACTCTTATTCAGGTGGTTGACAATGGTTTTGGTATGTCGCCAACCGATGCGCGAATGTCGTTCGAGCGACACGCTACTTCAAAGATTTCCAAGGCGGAAGACCTGTTTGCAATAACAACTATGGGCTTCCGTGGCGAGGCTTTGGCATCTATTGCTGCTGTAGCCGAGGTGGAACTAGTCACCCGCCGTGCCGACGACGAACTTGGAACTTGCATAAACATAGCCGCTTCTAAGGTCAAATCGCAGGAACCAGTGGCGGTTGCCGTTGGAACAAACTTCAAGGTGCGTAACCTTTTCTTCAATATTCCGGCACGGCGCAAATTCCTGAAATCCGATAAGGTTGAATACAAGCATATTATTGATGAAATTCATCGCATTGTACTTACAAATCCGTCGGTTTCGTTCAAGGTGGTGTTCGACAATGAAATAAAATATCAGCTTTTGCCCGAGAATATTCATCAGCGTATTGCAAATGTCTTCGGCAAGAAGTTGAACCAGAATCTTGTGCCGATAGGTGTTGAAACACAGATTGTTAACATAAAAGGTTTTGTGGCAAAGCCCGAAATGTCGCAGAAAAACACTTCCGAGCAGTTCTTCTTCGTCAACAACCGCTATATGTATCATCCGTATTTCCGCAAGGCGGTGACATCGGCATACGACAAGCTTCTGCCCGAAGGCGAAAATCCTCGCTTCTTCATTTACCTTGAGGTTGATCCGTCAACAATCGACATCAACATTCATCCTACCAAGACCGAAATCAAGTTCGAGGGCGAGCAGGCTATCTATATGATACTCAATTCCGCTGTGAAGGAGGCACTTGGGAAGTTCAATGTCGTGCCGACTTTGTCGTTCGAGGAGGACATAACGCGCGATGCCCATTTTACATCCACTACGGTTGTCCGTCCGCCAGTCATAAGTGTGAATCCGAAGTTCAATCCGTTCAAATATACCGATTCGGGCTACAAGCGCGATGTTCCAAAAGGCTGGGAGCAGATATACGATGGCGGCAAGACGCGCGATGATTTTGAACTGCCCGAAAGCGAGAATCCGCAGAATCCCGAGGCTATGCAAAGTGTGCAGTCCCAAATTTCGTATGGCGATGATGAAAGTTATTCGGGTGACAGTACGCAGAAATATTTGCAGTTGAAAAACAAGTACATACTCACTTCATCGCATTCGGGAATGATTGTCATAAATCAGCGTAGGGCACACGAACGCATTATGTACGAGCATTTTATGCGTATGCTTGAGTCGCGTAGCGGTGTGGTGCAGAAGTCGCTTTTTCCGCTTGTCATCGAGCCGTCGCCCGAGGAGCGCGGTCTGCTGATAGAGGTTATGACCGAACTCAATACCATTGGTTTTGAGATTGTTATGGTCGGAAACGATAAGTTTGAAATTCGTGGTGTGCCTGCCGAACTTGCCGAAATGGATGCAAATGCGATTATCCGTCAGCTTCTCGACGAACTTTCGGACGGTTCTTCCGATGTGAAAATGCTTCTTAACGACAAGATAGCCATTGCGTTGGCAAAGTCGGCGGCAATGTCGTCGGGCGTGGCGCTGAAGGACGAGGAGATGGAAGACTTATTTTTCCGCTTGATGTCGTGCTCGAACCACAATTATACCGCCGACGGTAGAAAAATCATGGAGATAATGGACATCTCCGAAATTGAAAATAAATTTAACTGATATGTTCAATAGGTTTTTGGATATTCCTCCGGTAGTCAAGTATCTGCTTCTTGTAAACATTGTGATGTTTGTCGTTGCGATGTTTGTGCCGGTGCTTGATTCTTATTGTGCATTGTACAGTTTCCGCAGTCCGCTGTTCAAACCGGTTCAGCTTGTGACTCACATGTTTATGCACGGTGGATTCTGGCATTTGTTCTTCAATATGTTCTCGCTGTATATGTTTGGTCGGGTGCTCGAATCGTACTGGGGTTCAAAGCGTTTCTTCATATACTACTTCGTTGCGGGAATAGGCGGTGCGCTGTTCTATCTGCTTGTCAAAGAGATTGAAATGCAGGTGCTTATGTCGTCGATGAGTCCCGAAGCAATCGAAGAGGTTATGCGCAACGGTGCCGACATCCTTATGCAAGGCAAAAACTATATGATGCCTGAACTTGGAAAGTTGAACCTTGTGCTTAATACTCCTTGTGTTGGCGCATCTGGAGCAATCTACGGCTTGCTTCTCGCATTCGGAATTATTTTCCCCAATGTCGAGATGTACATTTACTTTGCTATTCCAGTGAAAGCCAAATGGATGGTGATAGCATTCGTGGTCATTGAACTTTTGCTTGGCATTCTGAACGCACAGGGCGACAATGTTGCTCATTTCGCACACTTCGGCGGTATGCTGGTCGGCTTTATCCTGTTGATGATTTGGCGTAAGAAAGGGGAGGTATGATGAAGCAGGGAATCTGGGACGAAATCAAGGGCATTTTCCGTAACGGGAACAACTTAAGCATACTTATATTTTTGAATATCAGTGTGTTCGTTCTTGTTCTTGCTGTGAATCTCGGATTTTTCTTTGCAGGAAAGACTTTTAATGTGTCGGAATGGCTGGGCGTATCGTCAAACTTTTCTTTGCTGGCGCATCGCCCGTGGACGGTTGTTACCTATATGTTCGTACACTCTGATTTCTTACACATATTGTTCAACCTTATAATGTTCTATTGGTTCGGGCGGATTTTCCTCGAATACCTTTCGCAGAGGCAGTTGCTTGGCGTGTATATACTTGGCGGACTTGCAGGTGCATTGGTTTTCATAGGCGCGTACAACATTATCCCAGTGTTTGCAGAAGTGAAGTATGTGGCTTTTGCGATTGGTGCTTCGGCTTCGATAATGGCGGTGGTGTTCGCTATAGCCGTGCTTGTGCCTAATATGCCTGTCCGCTTGGCGTTTATCGGTCAGGTGAAGTTGAAATACTTGGCAATGGTTTTTGTGCTTATTGATTTGTTGAGCATTCCTTTTGGTAATGCGGGCGGACATTTTGCACATCTTGGAGGTGCCATTATCGGGGCAATATTTTCCATTTGTTATTCAAAGGGTACCGACATAACCATTTTCCTCTCCCGATTTTTTGCTTGGGTGGGCAACTTGTTCAAGTCGGAGCCAAAAACTACAGCAAATGGAGGAAGCCACCGTGCCGAAACCGATGCCGAGTACAACAGACGCAAGGCTCGCGAGCAGAAGGAGATAGACAGAATTCTTGACAAAGTTAAGGAATCGGGGTATTCGAGCCTTACGAAGGAGGAAAAGGAAAAATTGTTTAGCAACAGCAATAAAAATTAAGTGTATGTGGCGTAAGATATTATGGGTGTTTACGATATTGTTCCTGCTGGCGGTAATACTCTGCATAGTGTCGGTGTATGTTTCGCCTGCAAGTGTCAAGTGGATGGCTTTGTGTCCGTTTATGCTTAGGTATGTACTTATCGGGCTTGCCGCGCTGATGCTGGTATGGCTGTTTGTCAACTTCAAGGTTGCCATTCCTATTGCTGTTGTGGCGTTTGTAGGCTTTAAGTTTGTTTCGCACGAGTATTCTTTCCGCGACAAGTCGCTCGATGACAAGGCCGATTTCCGTGTCATGTCGTACAATGTGAAGTGTTTCGGTATTCTTGATAAGAATTCTAACATTTTGAGGGAAAAGGTTTTGGAGACAATTTCTGCAACCGATGCCGACATTGTGTGCCTTCAAGAAGCATATTGGGCAAACAAGCCAGCGGATTTTCCAACGCTAGATGTGCTGTCGAAGAATTTGAAGGCCAAGTCGGTACAAAAGGTAAGGCTTAATAATTTCAATTATGGGACAGGAGGTTTAGCTGTCGTTACGCGCTATAAAGTGATAAACCAATATTCGCATCCGTTCGACAGTACAGCCAATGGTTTTATGTATGTGGATATTCTTATGAATGAAGATACGGTAAGGCTCTATAATTGCCATTTGCAGTCGATTATGATAAGCAATTCGGATGTGGATATGAGCAATGGTTTCAACCGAGAGAACAAGGACAAGGCTATGAACTTGTACTCGAAATTCTCGGAGGCTTCGGCACATAGGGCTGTTCAGGTTGATACACTTGTGGCAACTTTGGACACTTGTCCGTATCCGGTTTTGCTTTGCGGTGATTTCAACGATGTGCCATTGAGTTATGCTTGTTTCCAAGTACTTGCATCGGGCGAAAGGCTTCACGACACATTTATGGAACGCGGAGAGGGTAGTGGGCGTACATTTTCAGTTATGGGCGTTGATTTTCGTATTGACTACATAATGCACTCAAATCTATTCAAATGCCTGAGACACAAAGTTCTGGAATTTAATATAGCCAATGACCATTATCCTGTGGTAGCGGAGTTTATGTGGTAGTCTCGCAATGCATTGCGAGACTACAATTATTTATTTGTCAGTTCCGCAAACACTTCCTCGATGCTCTTTTCTTTTTCCTGCATGCTCAACACGGCACGACCTTTCTGCACAGCGAGGTTGAAGACTTCCTTGCGGATGTCGTTGCTATGGTTGTACTCGATGACAAATCGGGTGGGGGACTGGCGTTTTACTGTTTTGACACCTTTGATTTGTGAAAATTCCTTTTCCGCAATTTCTCCGTCGAGTTCTACAAGCAGGGTGGAGCGCGATTCGTCGCCAAGGTGACCGAAATCTTCTGCTTTGTCGTTGGCAAGCAGTACCCCTTTCTTTATCAGCAGTATGCGGTCGCAGATGGCTTCCACTTCCTGCATGATGTGGGTCGAAAGGATGACGGTCTTTTCCTTGCCGAGGTTCTTGATTAGGTTTCTGATTTCGATAATCTGGTTGGGGTCGAGACCCGATGTCGGCTCGTCTAGGATAAGCACTTCTGGGTCGTGGATTATGGCTTGTGCCAGACCTACACGCTGTTTGTAGCCTTTGGACAAGGTTCCGATTTTCTTGTTTATTTCGGGTGAAAGTCCAGTGAGTTCCACAACTTCATCAATTCTTGCCTTTTTGTTCTTTATGCCATAAATTCCCGCAACAAACTCAAGGTACTCAACGATATACATGTCGAAGTAGAGCGGATTCTGCTCTGGCAGGTAGCCGAGTTTCTTGCGAATTTCAATCGGGTCTTCGAGGATATTCTTTCCGTTTATGAATACATCGCCTTCGGTGGATGGAATGTAGCCTGTAATTATCTTCATCAAAGTTGATTTTCCGGCACCATTGGGACCAAGAAATCCGACAATTTCGCCATTGCTGATGTCAAAACTCACATTGTCAAGCGCTTTCTGCTCGCCGAAAACCTTTGTTATGTTCCTTACTTCGATAGACATGTTCGTTTGTTTTAGGTCGCAAAAATAACAAAATTTGTGACTGTCGGCAATATCTAAACTTCCTAATCTTTTGAAAAGGTTTGGTTTTTAATAATGTAGCGACGTGTTTCGTCACCTCGCTACAGATTATTAATTATTGTATCTCGTTTATTTATGGCGTTTGTCGCTGTTCCTAATGTTAGTCGTTGCACGCAACGACTCTACATTAGTATTCCAGCTTTATGTTGTCCACCCACAACGTATTTCCAATTGTTCCCGAAAATGCTTCCTGACTTGTTACGCTAATAAGCATAATCGCGTGTGTTACAGGTGTGTTTTCGTCACCCCAGCCAACTTCTTGAATCTCTACATTCTTGCCTTTGCTGTTGATGGTGTAGAAATTGTCCTTTTTCGGACCAAGATTCATGTATGGCTTGTAGTTTGGCGATTTGGTTGCATCGCCGTAGATTACTGGAATGCGAAATCCGTTAATCCAGTCGCTTGTAGGACTTGATATACGGTAAATAGCTGTACCAACGCGCTTTGCATACACATTGCCTTTCTCGTCCTCCCAGCGGTTTTGCAGTATGAAAAGGATTTCGTGTTCGTCGTTTCCTGGGCGGCTCGACGACGACAAGGTCTTGCAGGTGGTGATTATTCCCTTGTTGGGCATCGCCGACTTGTAGTCGAGGACGACGGCTTTGGGCTTGTTGGTAAACGGCACACCCCATCTCATCCTGCTGTACGGATTGCTTGTGCCGTCGATAGGTTCGTGTGCCTTACCCCAGTAAATTGTCCCCGAGACCAATACCTTTATATTAATAATGCCTATGACCTTGCACTCGGCATATTCGGTTGTGAGTTTTGCACAGTAGCCGTTGCCGCGTCTTTCGGGGTAAACGGTGTTGCTGGTCTTCGATATGCCTGCAACCTTGGCGTAAGTGTTCGACGATGCCCAGATTGATTTGATGTTCAATGCTTTGTTTTCGCGGATGGTGTCGCGCGGACCTATGGCGTAGATGCGTTTGGTGTCGCCGCCTATAATCAGAGATTCCTCTATGTCGCGTACAACCCAATTCTCGAAGTTGCCGTATTGTACATTCTTGTAAGTCTGTGCGGATAAGGGTAATGTGTTAATTATCAATAATAATGCTATGCATAGCATTGCTATTATTGCTGGAACGCAATGAATAGCGTCCTTATTGTTGCTTGAGATGCTTGGAGCACTTGAGACGCGATGAATCGCGTCTGTACTGTAAGATAGGTCATTGCAGATAGTGTTTGCTATCATTTCCTGTCCTTTCTGGTTTGGGTGTATTCCGTCGTTGCAGAAATAGGAGCGGTAGTCGCGCAGTTTTATAAACGGCTTGTAGATGTCAATCAGTTCTATGTTTTCGGCGCAAGCTACCTTTATTATTTCCTGGTTGTACATTTCGTGCCACAGCCCAACGACTTCGATGTTTCCGTAGAGCCATTTCATTATGTTTGTTATTTGGCTGTCATTCATACCTTTTGTAAAGTGCTGGAAATAAGCCTTCGTATCAATAGGAGGCATTGTGAGCATATATATTGTTGCCCCTGTCGCTTTCAGTTTCTGTATTATCCGGTGGTAGGTTTCTACGAAAGTTTGTAATGGTGTTTTTGCAATGTGCTCATGGTCAGGCTTGTCGGCAATTTCTGCCCACATCTTGTCGCTGTCGTTGCCACCAAATTCCAGAAGAACGATGTCGTTCGCCGAGATTTTTTCCAGATGCTTGTCGATTATCTTTTCGCCTGCGGTTATTGTACAGCCGAATTTTCCGAGATTGCAACTTTCCAATCCAAGTCTGTGGCTGCATATATCGATAGCACTGTTGTCGGAGATTTTATATTTGAGGCGACCATTGTCGTATTCTGAAATTATACCTTTAATAATTGAGTCGCCGAATGCGAATAATTTTTGACTTTTCATTCCCATAATATTTTCGTTTTATTTCGTTGCAAAACTACGGCTGAATTTTGACCTGAAAATTTTATGTGATTTTAGATGTCCGTTTTTGACAAAATCTGTATTTTTGTGACAAAATTTAAAATATTGTGACGAATTATTTGCAAGATGAATTTCGTCACACCGATTTTTGGGACTAAATATGGATAATAATGACGAAAATTTCAGATAGATTCTTGTCTTTTAGTGTTCAGATGGCATATCTGTTTGGACTGTCTGGATTCTTTATTGGATTTATTTTTTTGTATCGTCCGGTTCAAATTGTTGAATTTTTCGATATGGGGCGGGGGATAATGGCGTTCAATACCACTATGCTGTTTTGCATATTGTTTGGTGTTCTGCTTATTTCCCGTTTGTTGCTGTATGTGCTGCGACGCTTTTTTGTGCCTACATGGCTGGCTTATTCGCTGTGGATATTTGGCGAAGTCCTTGTGGCATCGCTGTTTATGGCGTTGTATGTGACGCTTATGTACCATGGTGAATACCCTTACTTTGATGTGGTGGGGTTATGCCTGTTTTTTAATTTGATAGTGTTGTCGTTACCGTATGTTATAATTTCGTTGTCGGTGGTGGCTTCGGAGGCAAACGATGTCGGTGAGCCGTCGGAGGGCGGTCTTATCCGTTTCCACGACAATACGCAGAAGCTTAAGCTGGTGGTGGCTGCCGATGCTTTAATGTATGTTAAGGCTGAGGAAAATTATGTCAGGATTAAGTATCTTGAAAATGGTGTGATTAAGGATTATGTGCTTCGTAATACAATGAAGTCGCTAGAGCCGACATTGCAAAAGTACGGCATGGTTCGCTGTCAGCGTTCATTTTTTGTTAATCCGAAGCATGTCAAGGTCTTGCGAAAGGATAAGCAGGGTGTTGTGGTTGCCGAACTAAATGTTAGCGGAGCCGATACTATTCCTGTATCGCCAAAATATTACGATGCTTTGGAAAGATTGTTGTAAATCAGATGAATATGCTACAGAAAGTACTTATAATAGATGATGTCCACACTATAATAACCGATGGACTGAAAAATGCTGGTTTCGAGGTTGTTGATGCAACGAAATTGAACCGTGATGAAATTATTTCGCAGGTTGGCGACGCTTTTGGTATAGTTCTGCGTAGCCGTATCAACATTGACCGTGAATTTGTCGATGCTGCAAAATGTCTGCGCTATGTTGCACGCGTTGGTGCTGGTATGGAAACCATTGATGTGGAATATTGTGAGAATAAAGGTATTAAATGCCTTAATTCGCCCGAAGGAAACCGCGATGCAGTGGGCGAGCATACAGTTGGAATGTTGCTGTCGTTGCTCAATAATCTCAATCGTGCCGACCGTCAGGTGAAGGCTGGCGAGTGGAAGCGCGAGATGAATCGTGGTCGCGAACTGGGTTTCTGCACAGTGGGAATCATCGGTTACGGAAATATGGGTTCGTCGTTTGCTCGCAAACTTTCGGGGTTCGGTTGCAAGGTGCTTGCATACGACAAGTATAAGACAAATTATTCCGATGGTTATGCCAAGGAGGTTTCGCTTGATGATATTTTTGCTAATGCCGATGTTCTGAGCCTTCATGTCCCATTAACTGCAGAAACCAAGTATATGGTTGACGATGAGTTTATTGCGCGGTTCCAGAATCCGTTTGTTCTGCTCAATGCTTCGCGCGGACCAGTCGTTAAAACATCGGCGTTGGTTTCGGCTTTGCAGTCGGGAAAGATTGTCGCTGCTGGCTTGGATGTCATTGAGTTCGAGGAAACTTCGTTCGAGGCAACCAAAAAGATGACCGACAATCCCGATTTCCGCTATCTTGCTCAGTGTGATAATGTTATAATGTCGCCGCATATTGCAGGTTGGACTGTTGAGTCGAAGATAAAGTTGGCTCAGGTGCTGTTGGATAAAATTTTGAAGATAGGACTATGATGTAGCAAAAAAATGTATTTTTGCAAAAAACACCGAGATGGATAATGTTTTTATGTCGAAATTGAAGGAACTTGCCGCAGAAATTATCCCTGCTGGCGGACATGTTTATCTCTATGGTTCGCGTGCTAGGGGTGATGAGCGTTCCGATTCCGACTGGGATTTGTTGATTTTGCTGGACAAAGAAAAGTCAAACTTCAACTACGACCACGACAATTACATTTATCCGTTTGTCGAACTCGGATGGAATTTCGGATACGATGTATCACCGCTTTCATATACTTATAAAGAATGGGAAATCAGGCATATAACGCCATTTTACAAGAATGTTGAAAATGATAAGATATTAATACTATGAGTTTGTCGGATAATGAACGGAATGCATTGGTTGACTTGTATTGGGAAAAGTCGAAAAATACAATGGATGAGGCTCGCGCAACATATAGCATGAAATTGTGGAGTAGCACGGCTAATAGATTGTATTATGCTATGTTTCACGCACTAAAGGCACTTTTTGTAAAGGATAAGAAAGATGCTGCAACACATCATGGAATGCGAGCATTGCTTGGTAATGATTATGTGCGAACAGGCTTGATGTCGCCGGAGCAAAATAAGGTTTTCTCCAATATGGAAACTTTGAGGGAAAAGTCCGACTATGATTGTTGTTTCAATGTTTCTGTCGAAGAAATTGATGCCAAGATTCCTCTTGTTGAAGATTTTCTGAAAAGGATTGCCGAATTGATAGGAAAGGAATACAAGGCATAATTTCAAGAGCTGATTATTTAAATATAACCAATGACAACCGACCTTAACCTATCGAAAATGCGTAGCGAATATGGTTTCCCGGTCCGCTATTATCTTTCTGCCAACGATACGGAACTTGATATGAATGCGTTGATTGGTAGGCACTTGTCTATAGAATACCTGCACACGATTAATTGTGTTTCGTGTGGGAAAATTACTAATCGCAGTTATATGAACGGGCATTGCTACGAGTGCTATACCACTTTGCCCGAATGTGACGAGGGTGTTTTCAATCCCGAGAAGGACTTGTCGCACCTTGGAATTTCGCGTGATATGGAATGGTCGAAGAAATATTCGCTAATCGACCACTATGTTTATCTTGCCTACACTGGTGATTTGAAGGTCGGTGTCACGCGCTACAACCAGATTCCAACTCGTTGGATTGACCAAGGGGCGGTGGCTGCAATAAGATTTGCAAAGACACCCAACCGCAATCTTGCAGGACAGATAGAGGTGGAGATGAAAAAGCACATAGCCGACAAGACTAACTGGCGACGCATGCTTATGTTTTCGCAGCCCAATGTCGATTTGGTGGAGCGGAAGAAGGCTCTGTTGCCCTTGTTGCCCGACGATTGGCGTATCTACGAGTCGTTTGACGATTCGGTAGTGGAAATTATGTATCCGTATCAGGTTGTTGCAAACCTTAAGTCGGTTTCGTTGGACAAGTACGACAAAATTGAAGGTAAGCTAGCTGGTATTAAGGCCCAATATCTGATATTCGACAATGGCATAGCCTTCAATGTGCGCAGTCATTCGGGGTATAAGGTGAGATTGACGGTGTAGCCTTAGTTCAGTATCACGAGTTTCTCGAATTTCTCAACGACGGTACCCGTTGTGTTTCTGACCTTTACCTTGTATATGTAAACTCCGTTTCCAATCTTGTCGCCATATTCGTCGCGACCGTTCCATTCTATTGGAGAACTTAGGTAGCCGTCACAGCTCATTGTGGATTCAAGAGTTTTTACAAGTTTGCCTGATACGGTGAATATGCTGATTATCACATCAAAAGTTTCGTATGGCTGGTTGTGCCCGAAGTAGAATGAGGTGTGTGTGGAGAATGGATTGGGGTAGTTGAACAGCTTGTCAATCACCATTTCCGACGAGTTCGTTACAATGAAGTCGATTGACTTTTCGCTGCTGTTGTTCATTACATCCCAGGCCTTTATGGTCATTGTGTGGGCACCCAAGCTTATGTTTGAGTTTGGATATGTTATTTTGCCATTCTTATAGTCGTCCATTTCCGACTCGTAGAAACTGTTTAATGTTGTTTTTCCCGATGTGTTTCCGTCGATTGTCAATGTGATGTCGTGTCCGATTCCGTTTCCGACCGTATTTATTCCCGATTGGTCGCTAATCTTAGCAATAAGTATCGGGTTTTCGTTTACAATGCCACCGTCAATGAAATTTTCATCGTTCATATATAGTTCTATTTCAGGACCTTCGGTGTCTGTAATGCCGTTTTTGTCGGTTCCGCCTATGGTTATCGACTTGTCGTATCCGCAGGCTTCCTTGTCGGAACTGTTTGTGGCATAATAACTTACCTTTCCTTTGTCGAAATAGTATGCAATGTCAATTGGGACTATGAAACTGAACTTGAACGTGCCGTCCTTTACTGTTGATTTTCCGTTGAATATAACGTTGCGCTGTGCTGTA
Source organism: uncultured Bacteroidia bacterium (assembly GCA_902776565.1). Classification (GTDB taxonomy): domain Bacteria; phylum Bacteroidota; class Bacteroidia; order Bacteroidales; family ML635J-15; genus Bact-19. The sequence continues at coordinate 41,129 of CACYQN010000002.1, read as the reverse complement.
TAGGTGAGAGGCTCGTATCCATCGTTGCCTTTGGTGGTGTAGGTGTTGCGCTTGTCGTAAACCGACGGGAATACGGTTCCGTTGAAATTGCTGGCAGGATTGCCGCTTTCGTCGAGTATCGTGCCTTCTATTGTTACGAGTCCTGCAGCTCCTATTGTGTCGGAGAACTCGGATGCGTTGATTCCATTTATCTTAGTGGTTTTCACAGAGTATTTGGGTTGCGACAGTGTTATTGCAGGGTCTCCTATTAAGACGAACGAACGCATGTTGAAGTCTCCTGTTTCGTTTTTGCCGAGTGCTACGCATTCGCCTATGGTCTTTGGTTTCTGACCGGCATTTTCTTCAAGGTGCGTTTCGAAGAGATATTTGTAGAAATTTTTTACAAGTCGTTCATTCTTAGTGGAATAAACCTGTCTTACTGTAGATAGCAATGCGATAGCTCCCGAGTTTGGTGCAAGGAATAGTTGTTCGCCGCCGGTAGGTATTGAGTGGTCGTCGAATGGTGTGTAGTCGCAGGTGGCGGTTACGATAAGCGGATATTTGTTTTTGTTTTGTAGCGAATTGATAGAATTCAGATTGAATATATCCTCGTGAGCCCAAGACTTGGGGTTGCCGTGTCCTACCCACGTGATGAGCAGAGCGCCATTGTTTATGTTGTCGATAATAGCCTTGTTTACATCAGGATAGGCATTGCCAGTGGAAGTGTATGTTTGTTCGTAGTCGTCGAGGTATATCTTTTCTATGTTAAGGTATTCGGCACTGTATTCCAACTGGGCAGCAATCATATTTTCGGCATTTACTTGATGTACGGTTTCGTTGTTTTCGGCATCGTCGGCAATTATTGTGGTTTTTGTTTTCCAGCTGCCGAAACTATTTGAAGAATAATATGAACGCAGTTTTTCGACCATTGCATTTGCTTCTTCGGTCGTTGTAACTGTCATTCTGCCGATACCCATGTCCATTTTATCAGACGACTGCACTTCGCCTTCGCCTTCGTCGAGGCAAACATAGAAATCATCGCAAGTGATTGTGAGTGTGTTGGTTATAGAATTGTCAGTTTGGTATGTAAGTATGAAGTTAGAAACGCTTCCATCCGAGGTTCTGTTGTCGTAGCTTCCGTCACCAAGCAAAAGCACGTTTTTCGGCATTTTGTCGGCAGGGGCTTTGTCGTATAGCATCTTTATGAAGTTCCGCAAGGCGCAGATGTCAGGCGTACCCGATGAAAATTCGTTGTAAATCTTATCGGTTGCGGCTACTATGACCGACATATTATCTTCGTTTTCGTGGATACGTTTTATTTCGTTAGCCTGAGATACGAAGTTCGGATGCGTTATTATTATAAGGTCGGCATTTGATAGTCCGTGGATGTTCTGGTTGCTTATAGGGCCGACATCTTCCGCATTGTTGTAAATGGGGGACGGAAATGTGTACGACGGGTTGAAGGCGACGTATTCGCGAAGTGTGTCTGCGTTTGCCTTGAACTTAAAGGTGTTGGATGAGTAGGTTCCTGCAATTGACTTGGCGTTTATCCTGTCGCTTATGTCCCAAACGACTGTGTTGCTTGTAGCCTGTGATATTGAAAACTCGGCTATTTTGCCAGAACCAACCGATTTTAGGTCGCGGAAGTTGACAAATCCGTTTTCAAGGGCAAGCCTTTTCCTGAGGCTAACAGCAATATAGTCAATCCACCCGTTTGCGGTCGATGTGTTTTTCGAGTATGTTATTCCGAATGTTGTAGAGTTGCCTCTCGGTACGAACTTTTTTGTGAAGTTGGCTTCGTTGCCGTTTGCTGTAGTTGCGGCTATGTTTGTGCGCCCTGCATTTGTCCCGTTGATGGTTATGTCGAAGTGCGTTGCAACAGTTGCTGCAGCAGCAAAGTGCATGTAAACGGTTGCTGTATCGGTTGTTACGTTGCTTTCTGTAAATTCATCAGTCATTGATGTGTGGTAGCCAAAACTTCTCCAGAAAAAGTTTCTGCCAGATTTGACGATTGATATGGAATCTTTCTCGTGGAAAACGTATTTGTCGTATGTCGTTACCGATACGTTTGATGTGTTTTCCGATGGTGTTGCTACCGCGTTTTTCCATGAACCTCTGTCCGAAACGAAATAGTAGGAGAAGTCGGAATAGTTGTGGAAGTCGTGGGAGAACTTTCCGTTCGCCTTGTATCGTATGTTGTGCGGACCGTCGGCATAGAACAGTATGTAGTCGCCATTGTCGAAAGTGCCGTTTCCGTTGGCATCAACTTTCAGGACGCTACGTTCGGGAAGGTCGTCGATATATTTGTCGGCGAATATCTGAGGATTGTTGTCGCATATTGTTTTCGATTCCATTCCTCCGTAGCCGAATATTCCAATCGACGAGAAGTTGCTGAATCCCATTTCGGTAAGTTGGCTGTATGTCAGTTTGTAAATTCCAGATTCAGAAACTTTTATCTTGTACCATTTGCCTGACGAAAGTTTTGATGTGCTGGCGTAAGTTCTTGATACATCTCGCTTTAAACTTTGCCTTGTTGTAATTTCGCATTCAAAGTGGTCGGCAATCTCTATTGCACCTGTCGATGGATTTTTTCTTAATGGCATGATTTCGAACTCGATATAACTCTGCTTCCTGCAGTTGACTACTTTTGCACTTATTTCTGGTTCTGTTCCAATTTCGTCAATCTTATATATACCTTTATATATAATAGGGTCAACATCTGAGTATGAAACTTTTTTTAGCGATACGCCTGTTATAGTTGTTCCGTCTGTTGTTTTGATTGTCTTTCTGTATATGGGAAGGAAATCTCCGTCGCGATTGTCGCGGTTTTCAAGAAAAATTGCCTTTATTTTTGAACCGTCTGAATAGAAAAATTCGGTTGTGCCAGATATAAACACCGAATCTTTAATAAAAAAAGTTTGTCCGAATGTTGTTTGTAACAAACTGGTTATCAATAATATGCAAAATATTTTTTTCATCTGTTAAAAAAAAACAAAAAAAAAAGTTCATTTATTTCTTCAAACGACAAAAATAATGTAATATTGTGATTTTTAAATTATGGACGAAAAAATATTTATCATTCACTAATTATAGATGGTAAAAATATTATGGTAAGACGATTCTTGATATTGCTAACTCTACTAATATTAGGGAGTTATGGAGTGATGAGAGCACAGGACCCGCACTTCTCGCAGTTCTATGCAAATCCCCTGTATTTGAATCCAGCTTTTGCAGGTTCGGAGCGTTGTCCGCGACTTTCTTTGTCTTATAGGAACCAATGGCCGGCTTTCGGGTCAACTTTTGTAACCTATAATATAGCATACGACCAATATTGGCATGCACTAAGAGGTGGCGTTGGAATTTATCTCATGGATGATGTGCAGGGAAGTGGTGATGGACGAATTAATACGGCGTCAATCAATGCGATGTACTCATACACATTGCAAGTTTCAAAGAAATTCTCATTGGCAGCTGGTTTCCAGGCTTCTTTCGCTATGAGGAGAATTAACTGGGATTTTGTGTTCCCCAATATGATTCATCCTCTTTACGGACCTATCTATGCTTCGCTTGAGAATCCTGACATAATCAATACAAAGCGTAATTATGTCGATTTCTCAACTGGTATTATAGGTTTTACCGAAAAGGTGTTCTTCGGTGTTGCTGTTCACCATCTTACACAGCCGTCCGAATCCTTCCTGAGAGGTAGCGATGCAGTGCTTCCGAGAAAATATACTGCTCATTTCGGTGCAGAGATACCTATTAATAGTAATAAGTTCAAGAGAGGCGACCTCCTGATTGCTCCGCAGATTCTGTTCCAGCAGCAGGGCGCTTTCTTCCAACAGTTCTACTGGGGTATGTATGTGTCAAGAATGGGTATTCTCGCAGGCTTCTGGTTTAGGCAGACTTTCGAATTCCAGTACGATGCCTTTGTCATGATGGTCGGATACAAGTACAATAAGTTAAGATTCTCGTATAGTTACGACCTTACAATATCAAAGTTGAGCAACTCGACATACGGTGCTCACGAAGTTTCAATAGCATATACCTTCGGATGCCACGAGAAGGCAAAGAAGATTTCAACAATAAGTTGTCCATCATTCTAGTACTAATATAAAAATTAATGTTTTATGAAAAGGAATGGTTTAATTTTCATGGTGATTCTTGCAGCGGCAATCATGGTTGCTTCTTGTAAGAAAGATGTTTCCAACACCACTGGTTGGAACTACAATGACCCCAATTTCGGCGGATTCCAGAATCATCCCGGCTACGAACAGGAGACTGGTCCTGGTTTGGTTTTCATCGAGGGCGGTACTTTTGCAATGGGTCGTGTCGAGCAGGATGTTATGCGCGACTGGAACAATATCCCTCGCAGGGTGACCGTATCGTCATTCTATATGGATGAAGTCGAAGTTACTAACCTTGACTATCGTGAATACCTATATTGGTTGTCGCATGTTTATGCATCAGACTATAGGTTCCTTTACACACAGGCTTTGCCCGATACTGCAGGTTGGAGAAGCCGTCTGGCATACAACGAGCCATTTGTCGAGTTGTATCTGCGCCACCCGGCATACGAAGACTATCCTGTTGTAAACGTATCGTGGACTCAGGCTTCGAAGTACTGTGAATGGAGAACTGACCGTGTTAATGAATACATTCTCATGAGAGAAGGTATCATTGACAAGTATCTGGCTCCGCAGGACCAGGCTAAGCATTTTAATGTTGATGCATATTTGTTCTATGCCGACAATCTTGACCTTTCTGTCGATGAGTCGGGCAAGGGTCCTGATGGTAAGGTTGAAAACCTCTACGTTGACCCGTCTGTTTTGAAGGCTGGTCGTAAGGGCGGAAACGCTAACACTGGTGACGACAGACGTTGGGTAGGTATCGAAGATGGTATCTTCCTGCCGCGCTACAGGCTCCCAACCGAAGCTGAATGGGAATTCGCTGCATTGGCTATCGTTGGTAACCAGTACAAGGAAAGAATTTACGAAAGACGTTTGTATCCGTGGAACGGTCACTATATCCGTAACGATGCCAAGGGCGAGGAACGTGGTCGTATGATGGCTAACTCGATGAGAGGTCGTGGTGATGCTATGGGTGTTGCCGGTGCTCTCAACGATAAGGCTGATATTACCGCTCCGGTAAGAAGCTATTGGCCAAACGATTATGGTCTATATTGTATGGCTGGTAACGTTAACGAATGGGTTATGGACGTTTACCGTGACCTCACATTCGAAGACATGGACGAGTTCAGACCTTTCAGAGGTAACGTATTTGAAGACTACCAGATAATCGTTGACCCAAGGTCTGGCGATATGGAACTTACTCCAGAAGCAGAAAACTATTTCGACTACACTGGTAAAATCCTTAAGAAACCGGTTCGCGACGAATCGTGCTTCAATAGAGAAAACTACACAACTTCTGATAATAGGAATTATCTTGATGGTGACCTTGAATCTTTGGTTTCTGTTGGTGAAGCTGCTGAATATTGGGTAAAGGACGAACGTTTCAAGACTCAGTCTTCTGTAAAGCAGTACAATGAATTTATGGATTCTACTATGTTGACCGAACAGAACCTTGATACTCTTGCTGATTATATTGGCGATTTGTTCCCAGGTTCAACATTGATTGGCGGTAACGAAATATTACTTCCAAGCGGTGTAAGAATCAATATGGAAGACCGTACTTATACTTTGCCGACCGGTCACGAAAGAACTCCAGAAGGCAATGTTGTAATGCCCGATGGTTCTATGATTCTTGATAACGGTAAGATTCAGCTCGCCGATGGTAGCGTTGTATATCCTGACCAGATTTTTATAAACCAGACAACTGGTATGTACAAGGCTGGTAAGTGGGGTTCGGACGGTACTGCCGAGTGGGGCAATGCCGATTTCAACCCTGCAAACCCGAAGTTGAACAAGGGTGAAAAGATGACATCGCTTGTAACCGATAGGTCTAGAGTATTCAAGGGCGGTTCTTGGAAGGACAGAGCTTACTGGATGGTTCCTGGAACAAGACGCTTCTTGGATGAAAACAAGTCGCGTTGCGATATTGGTTTCAGATGCGCCATGATTAGAATTGGTGCTCCGACCAAAGGTAAATAGTAAAATTTGATAAGATATGTATAGCCTCCCCGTGGGGAGGCTATTTAATTTTACAAACTTATGATTGAGGAAATTTATAAGGTATTTGAAAGAAGCCGTCTGGTTTCGACGGATAGTAGGGTTATAACTCCTAATTCTGTATTTTTTGCATTAAAGGGAGATAACTTTGATGGAAATCAGTTTGTTGATGCAGCGTTTGAGGCAGGTTGTGCCGCTGCTGTAGTTTCCGACACAAAATATCGTGGAAGAGAAAATGTCTTTGTTGTAAAGGATACATTGGAAACTTTGCAGCAACTTGCCAATTACCATAGGCGTAAACTTAATATTCCGATACTTGCAATTACAGGAACAAACGGGAAGACAACTACTAAGGAATTGGTTTCGGCAGTGCTTGCTAAGAAATTCAGAATATCATACACAAGCGGAAACAAGAACAACCATATCGGTGTTCCGCTGACATTGCTCTCGATGAACCGCACCGTAGATATGGGTGTTGTTGAAATGGGGGCTAACCATCCTGGCGAAATTGCAACCTTGTGCAAGATAGCAGAGCCTAACTACGGAATAATCACCAATGTCGGTAAGGCGCATCTTGAAGGATTCGGCTCGATTGAGGGCGTGATGAAGACAAAGGGCGAACTTTACGATTACCTTGATGCTCACGATGGAACAGTTTTCATTAACGATGACAATGATTTGTTGAAGAAAATGCTGTCGGGTCATAATAGGCTTAAAGTTGTAAGATATGGTAAAGGCAAGGATTGTTTCTGCCGCGGCGTATATTCCGAATATGCCTACCAGACTACTGTGACTTGGGAAACTGATTCTGTTTCAGGATTTTCAAAGTCGAACCTTATTGGAGCATACAATTTTGAGAACATTCTTGCCGCTATAACTGTAGGTGCGCATTTCGACATTCACCCGACGGCAATAGACGGTGCTATTTCCGACTATTTCCCGAAGAACAACCGTTCGCAGATGACCAAGACTTCGCGCAACACCTTGATACTTGACCTCTACAACGCTAATCCAACAAGTATGCGTGCTGCTATCAGCAGTTACAATTCAATTAGCGATGATTACAAGTCGTTGATACTTGGCGATATGCTCGAGTTGGGTAAGGAAAGCGAAGCGGAGCACAAGGCTGTACTTGAATATATACGCGAAAGCGGCTACACAAATGCCTATTTTGTGGGAAAGAACTTCGGTATGTTCGCTAATGAATATCCGTATATGTTCTTCGATTCGGTAGATGACTTGAACAAGTATTTTGTAACAAATCCTGAAAAAAGCAAGATGTTCCTTGTAAAGGGTTCGCGTGGGATGCGTCTCGAAAAGGTTGTAGATTATTTGTAGGATGAAGTATATCTTATCAGATAGCGGTTATCACGGACAGTTTCGTCCGTTGTCGCTTACGCGGTCGATAGCCGACTTTAGAATTGGAATACTCACTTTGCGTGAGAAATGGGAAAAGTACCTCGGCGAAAAGGTATATGTTCGTACTGAGCCTTATTTGCAGGCTAAATACGAGGTCGTTGACGATTCTGATTGTGTTGTAATACCTTCTGTTCTGCTTCCCGATTGCAATATTGCAAAGGCTATCAGGTCGTTGGAGACAGGAATGCTAACAAAGGATGGTGTTGTCTTGGCAAGTGTAGAGCCGACAGAACCATCTGCATCCGAGGTAGAATATTCGGGCAAAGTGTTTATGCTCAAATCATTGACCGATATTTTCTCGTTCAACGGAATGGAAATAAACAAGGATTTTGAGTTGCTGACTGCAGGTCGCAAGTCGAGACCGCTGAGTGCAACAAATGTTTCGTTCGGGAAATGCCCGGTGTTTGTGGAGGATGGCTGTTCTATTGAATGCGCTACGCTGAATACCAATGATGGGCCTATATATATAGGTGCAAATGCCGAGGTAATGGAAGGGGCGAACATCAGAGGTCCGTTTGCATTGTGTGAACACGGAGTACTGAAGATGGGTGCGAAGATGTACGGTGATACAACTGTCGGGCCGTGGTGCAAGGTTGGTGGTGAGCTTAGCAACGTTGTTTTCTTTGGCTATTCCAACAAGGCTCACGATGGTTTTCTTGGCAATTCTGTTGTTGGAGAATGGTGCAATTTTGGTGCAGATTCCAACAATTCTAACCTAAAGAACAATTATGCCGAGGTAAAGTTGTGGAATTACGATACGCAGAAATTTGAGAATACAGGCTTGCAGTTTTGTGGGCTTGTTTTCGGTGACCATTCGAAATGTGGCATAAACACAATGTTCAATACTGGTACTGTTGTGGGTGTTTCTGCAAATATTTTCGGTGCGGGATTTCCAAGCAAGTATGTCCCGTCTTTCTCGTGGGGAGGAGCATCGGGATTCACTGAATATAAACTGGATACGGCATTTGAGGTTATGGAGCGAGTTATGGCAAGAAGGCATATCGAGTTCACTGATATTGATAAGGATATAATGCGCCATATCCACGAAGGAAAGGTTTAATCTATTGTATAATGCTGACTTCTAAACCATTGGCGGAAAGGATGCGACCTCATAGTTTTGATGACTATGCAGGTCAGCAGCACCTTGTTGGCAAGAATGCTCCTTTACGGAAATCCATTGAGGCGGGACGAATCCCTTCGATGATTTTGTGGGGACCTCCGGGTGTAGGCAAGACAACACTTGTAACTGTAATTTCCCAAATAACAGAACGCAACTTTATAACTCTAAGTGCTGTAAGTAGCGGCGTAAAGGAAGTGCGCGAAGTAATTGAGCAGGCCAAGAAGGTAAATCTTTTCTCAAAGGGAAATCCGATACTTTTCATTGACGAAATACATCGTTTCAACAAGTCGCAGCAGGATTCGCTTCTTGGTGCGGTTGAAGATGGAACGATAACTCTTATAGGTGCGACAACCGAAAACCCATCTTTCGAGGTAATTTCTCCATTGTTGTCGCGCTGTCAGGTTTATGTGCTGAAGCATCTTGACGAACACGACCTTGACAAATTGATAGATAAGGCAATAACAACCGATGTGGAACTTTCGAAGTTGAACATTAAGGTTGAGGAACGTGAGGCCTTGTATCGTTTTTCGGGAGGGGATGGTCGAAAACTGTACAACATCCTTGAACTTGTATGCAGTGGCGATGATAAGGAAATTGTCATTACAAACGATTTGGTTTTGAGTCGTTTGCAGGAAAATATGGCCTTCTACGACAAGTCTGGCGAACAGCATTACGACATAATTTCCGCATTTATCAAGTCGGTTCGCGGTTCCGACCCTGATGCTGCAATTTACTGGCTTGCGAGAATGCTGGAAGGTGGTGAGGACATTAAGTTTATTGCCCGGAGGCTCATAATTTTGGCATCGGAGGATATTGGCCTTGCAAATCCGAATGCCATGCTGATTGCAAATGCTTGTTTCGACGCTATTGACAAGATTGGTATGCCTGAGGCACGGATTCCGCTGGCGGAGGCAACTGTTTATCTGGCGACAAGTCCCAAGAGCAACTCGGCATACTTGGCTGTTGATGCCGCCATTGCAAAGGTGAAGGAAACTGGCGACTTGCCTGTGCCATTGCACTTACGCAACGCACCAACGGCATTGATGAAGAAATTGAATTATGGTGCCGACTATAAGTATGCGCATAACTTTGAGAATCATTATGTTGAACAACAATATCTGCCCGACAAACTTGTAGATGCAAAGTTTTATGAGCCTGCGCCCAATGCCAAGGAGGAGCAGATTCGCAAGTGGATGGATTTCATAAAGAAAAAATAAGCTATGTATTCGAAGGCAGAGGCATCGCAGATAAGACGGCAGTTCTGGGTAAAATTCGACGAATTTTCGCGTCCATACCTCGGGAAAAATGGCAAATGGATGACCTACAATACCGGCATTAAGGATTTGGTGTTGAAGTTCGACATAAATCGCTCGTATGCAAGGGTTATGCTGGCTGTTGAGTGCAAGAACGAGGATATTCGTTTTGATGTGTTCTGTAAATTGCACGAATGTGAGCTGGTGCTAAACAACTATCTTGGTGAAGGCTGGATTTGGGATGAAATGCTAGTCCTTGAGAATGGTAAGCCTGTCTGTGCGTTGTACAAGCAGATTGACAATGTGGACATATATCGTCAGGAATGCTGGGAGACTGTCCACAAGTTTTTTGCCGAGGAAATGACCCGTCTTGAGAAAGCTATCGTCGAGATAAGACCGTTCTTCGAAGATTATGTGAAGAATCTGATAAAGGGTAATTAAGTTAAATTCTTGATTATTAGTATTGTATTGATATTTTGACTAAATTTTATCAACTTATAAAATTGCGTAAAATTACCTATTTCGTACTTTATGTAATGCTAGTACTTTTGTGTCGTTGAGGTTAAAATAAAGTAAAGTTGATAATGCAATTAACAAGGGAAGTTTCAGAAGGGACTTCCTTTTCGTTTTTATATTACAAACGCTTTCCATTTTGGAAAGCGTTTGTTGATAATGCCGGCTTTATTTTACCCCTCAGAATTGCTTCCGACACTATTTTATGAAATCTGTAATTTTGTCTTGAGGAATTGTGGTCTGTTCGCCTGTCGCCATATTCTTTATTGTGGCAGTACCATTGGCTATTTCGCTTTCGCCAACGATGATAACAAAAGGAATGTTGTGGCTGTTGGCAAACTTGAACTGTTTGTCAAGTTTCGACTTTTCGGGGAAAACAATGCAACTTATTTCCTCTTTCCTAAGTTTTTTGGCGATTTCGATGCAGGCGCGTTCCTCGTTTTCTCCAAAGTTTACGAGTAGGGCAGTGCTGTATTCGTCGGTTTGCTTCGGGAAAAGTTCGAGTTGGGTCATTACATCGTAGATGCGGTCGGCACCAAACGAAACACCAACTCCCGATACGTCCTTCAGACCGAAAATGCCAGTAAGGTTGTCATAACGGCCACCACCGCAGATGCTGCCAATTTCAACATCGTTGGCTTTTACCTCGAAGATTGCTCCTGTATAGTAGTTTAATCCACGTGCAAGGCTTAAATCAAGTTCTACGTTAATTCCTAACTTATGGTCGCGTATGTACCCGAAAATCACATTCATTTCCTCGATTCCAGCCTTGCCAGTCTCGGTGTTGCCGATAATGCTTTCAATTAACTTGAAAGTTTCGTCGGTGTTGCTCTTGTTGGTAAGGATAGGGCGGAGCTTTACGATTGCATCTTCCGAAAGTTCGTTAGCGCGTAGTTCGTCCTCAACCTTTTCCAAGCCAATCTTGTCAATCTTGTCGATGGCGACAGTGATTGCAACAAATTTGTCGGCTTCGCCAATGGCTTCTGCTATTCCTGAGAGAATTTTGCGGTTGTTGAGCTTCAAAGTTACCGAAATGCCAAGTTTTGCAAATACATCGTCTATAATCTGTATAAGTTCAAACTCGTTGAACAATGACTTTGAACCAATTATGTCAACATCGCACTGGTAGAATTCTCTGTATCTGCCTTTCTGTGGCTTGTCGGCACGCCAGACTGGTTGAATCTGGTAGCGCTTGAACGGAAATACGATGTCGTTGCGGTGTTGCACTACGAAGCGAGCAAACGGAACAGTAAGGTCGTAGCGAAGACCTTTTTCCGAAATATTGTTTGTAATTTCGATATAGTTTTGAGCATCAAGGCTTTCCTTTGAAATCTTGTCGGTAAAATTTCCAGAATTCAGAATCTTGAAAAGCAATTTATCGCCTTCTGCGCCGTACTTGCCGAGTAGGGTAGAGAGGTTTTCCATTGCAGGAGTCTCTATCTGCGAGAATCCGTAGTTGTGAAAAACTTCCTTTATGGTGTTGAAGATGTAATTTCTTCTGTTCATTTCGGCAGGACCGAAATCGCGTGTTCCTTTTGGCGTTGAAACTTGTTGTGCCATCTTTCTGATATTAAACGTTAAACCTGATGTTTAGTATGTCGCCGTCCTCAACGACGTAAGTTTTTCCTTCAACGTGGAATTTGCCAGCATTCTTTACTGCATTTTCCGAACCTAATGTTACGAAATCGTTGTATTTCATTACTTCGGCACGGATGAAGCCTCGTTGCAAGTCGCTGTGGATAACGCCAGCCGCCTCTGGTGCAGTTTCGCCCTTGTGGATAGTCCAAGCGCGGATTTCCTTTGGACCTACGGTAAAGAACGACTGCAGGTTGAGCAAATCGTAGGCGGCGCGGATAATCCTGTTTACGCTCGGTTCTTCCAAACCATAGTCGGCGAGGAATTCCTGTTTTTCCTCGTCGGTGTCGAGTTCTGAGATTTCCGATTCGAGTGCGGCAGCTATTGTAAGTATTTTTACATCACTGCCTTCGAGAGCTTTCTTAACAGCATCTACGTACTTGTTGCCGTCCTTGATTGAGCCTTCGTCGATATTGCAGACGTACATCACAGGCTTTGATGTGAGAAGGAAAAGGTCGGAAATATATTTCTTGTCTTCTTCCTTTACGGGAGCGGTACGTGCGTTCTGCATATTTTCAAGGTGTTCCTGATATATTTTCAGAACTTCAACGGCTTGTTTTGCTTCCTTGTCGCCGACCTTTGCAGCCTTTTCCATCCTTGCAATCTTCTTGGTAATCGACTCGATGTCCTTGATTTGCAGTTCGAGGTCGATAGTTTCCATATCCCTTACTGGGTCAACTGAACCGTCGATGTGGGGGAGGTTGTCATCATCGAAGCAACGGAGCACGTGAATAAGCGCATCGGCATTCCTAATGTCGGCAAGGAATTGGTTTCCAACGCCTTCGCCGTGGTTAGAGCCTTTTGTAAGACCAGGGATGTCAACAATGTCAACGGTTGCTGGTACAAGTTTTTCCGTTGGTTGGAATTTTTCCATTTCCTTGAGCCTTGCGTCTGGCACCGAGATTACGCCTATATTTGATTTGTTGCTCGAAAATGCGAAGTTGCTAGTTTCTGCCTTTGTCTTCGACATACAATTGAAAACCGTGGTTTTTCCGCAGTTTGCAATGCCTATGATTCCACAATGTAAACCCATTTTGTTTCCTTTAAAATTTTGTGCAAATTTAATAATAATTATTGGTGTAAAAAACAAATGCGGCATTCGCCGCATCTGTATATTCTGAAAAAATATCCTTATTCCATTATTAGGAAGAATGTTCCCGACTTGCTGTATTCCTTGTCCTTGTAGTCGGCATACTTTATTGTATATACGTAGTAGTCGGTATGGTAATACTTTTTTGCGTCCTTGCCGGTCCAGCCAGCGTTGACATCCGTAGTCTTGAATACCTGCTGTCCCCATCTGTCGTAAATTATAAATTCGTACGGATAATCCTTTACGAAAGAAAGAACGGGCTTGAATACTCTGTTGACTTCGTCTTTCGACGTGATGTTGAAAGCTGTAGGCAACCAGACGATAGGGGTTTCGTAAACGCATGCTACATTCGACCTGCTGATTTGCTGCTGAGGTATGTCGTTTGTATTTTCGTATGCTTCAACAAAGTAGCAGAACGAACTTGTAAGGTAGATACCCTTGTCGTGGCATCTCTTTACGTATTCTGCGATGTTGTTGTTGAAATTTAGAGAACCTTGTCCGTTGCTTCCTATTTCCTGTGCAGCTCCATCGAAATAGCTGAAAATCTTGTAAGATATTACACCGTTTGGCCAATCCTTGTATTCTGTCCATTCGAGGCTATGTTCGGTAGTTTCGGTTGAAAATGCATTTAGCAGTATGTTGCTTGCTAAGTTTGACGTTTTCGATATTTGTCCGCAAGGGTCGATGGAAACAAGTTTGTAATAGTATGTATTTTGCGAAGCATCAACATCGGTGTCGGTGTATATGATTTGCGTTTGTCCTGTATATGGGAAACTTGCAACAGGTGTGAAGTTGTCAACGCTGTTGATAGACCTGAGAATCTGGTATTCTGTAACTTGTCCTGCATTTGAAATCTGGAAGTTCAATGCGATGTTCTGGTCTTCGTCAACACTTGCGTAGTTTGCCTTGATTGAGAGTGGACCTTCGTGTCCTGATGCTGTGAAATCGATAGAGTTTGATGTAGCGGTTACGCCATTGTTTTTTACGGCTTCGACGTAGTAGCAGTACCAGCGTCCGTTAGCAAGGTTGTCGTCAACAAATTCGCTTCCTGTTGCAGGAAGTGTTTTTATCAATTGGTAGTCGGTTTCTGCATATCTTCTGTAAACTCGATAGTTGGCAATATTTGTTCCCCATCCTGCGTAGGATGTCCATGTTAGTGTAACTTTTCGTTCGCATCTGTCGAATGATGATTTTAGCAGGATTGTGGAGTGTGGGTCGGTAATAGTGCTCTTGTATCCGTCGCTGTCGAATGATGCGAGGCGGAATCTTTCGCTGGTTGCGTTGGCTGATGAGGCATTGTATTCGTAGGTGGTAGTTTCTCTGCCCCTGACGGTGTCGAGGGTGGTGGTAATGTTGTCAATAATCTTGTACACGATATATCCGGCAACATCAGTGGAGTCGCTTGGTAGCCATGTCAGTTTTACCGTAACCGGTGCTGATTCTGGAATTACGCTTGCCGACTGGAACTTCGGTGGGTCAGGGAGATTGTTCTGAGCCACAGCCGATATGCTGAACGCAAGCAGTATTATTGATAAAAATCTCTTCATACCTATTTTCCTATAATAGTTATAAAATCTGACTTAATGCGATATGTTTTGATAAAGCATTGATTATCAGTATTTATATGTCCTTTATTACAAGTCAAGTTTACTTCAAAAAAACTTTTTTCAAAAGTATTTACAATTTTTTTAATATGCAAATATAATTTTAAAATAGTTCATACTATCGTTATTTATAAAAATAATAAAGACCGCTTTTGGCGGCCTTTATTTTTGTTTGTTGTTGATTATTAGAACTTAACGATAGGACGGGTAACAACCTTGTCGTTGTTGATTATTCTGATAACCAAGTTGCCGGTAATTTCGTCGGCAATGTTTATTGTCTGAACCTTGTTGGTTATGTTACCAGCGGCAACAACCTTTCCGGTAATGTCGAAGATTTCGTAGTTTGCACCTTCGCAGTTTTCAACGGTCAGCATTCCGTCTGTCGGGTTCGGGTAGAGTTCAATTGCGCCCATACCGAAGTCTTCAACAGAAGTGTTGGCTGCAATACGAACGTTGAAACGTTGAGTTGTGGTGTAAAGCATATCTGCTACTGTGATTACAAAGCTTGGACCGTTACCAATAGTCGTTGCTGTTAGCGGAGTACCGCTCAAGGTTGCTGTACCGTCGCCGTGGTCAACCAAAGTTGCCCAAGATGCACCAGTTGTCATTTCAATTGTAAGGTCGTCGTTGTCGGCATCGGTGCAGGTGATTTCATATACATATTCAACATTCTGAGTTGCTGTAGTTACAGGTTCCGAAGTGAATTCTGGTGCAACGTTGGTTGTATGTACAGTTATTGTAAATGGTTGTGTTGCAGTTTCATCACCATCGTCAGCTGTAAGAACGACATTGAAATTCTGTGATATAGCATTGAGGTGAGGAGCAGTTCCTGAAAGAACGTATTCACCATTGGTCTGAGCAAGTGTCAACCATTCCGGACCATTAGTCATTGTTATTGTAATCGGGTTGCCGGTTTCGTTTTCTGCTGTAACGGTGTAGTTGTATTCGGCATCTTCATCTATGTTTATGATTGGCAACGATGTGAAGTGCAAGCCCATATTGATGCCTTTCCACTTGTAGATACCGCCGTTGTTTTCGTCCCAGTTGAATCCGCCAGCCCAGCCGGTGTTGATGTCGTACATTTTAACTTGGATGTATTGGATTGAGTCGTCAAGTACTTCCCAAGTTGTACCACCGTCGGTTGAGTAAGCTGAGAAGTTGTCAGGAAGGCTGGATGCCGATTTTGTTGCAACAATCATACCCGGTGTTCCAGGAACAAGGCAGAATGATGAGAAATAGTTTTCGGCAACATTTACTGCATTCCAAGTTTCACCACCGTCGGTAGTTCTGAGGAACTGCCAGTCGGAAGTCTGTCCCGTTGTCTGGTTGAGGTTCATGACGGTAACAGCGCCGTTCATTTCGTCTGACCACGACATTTCAGAAATCATCTTGGTTGTACCAGTGCTGAGGACTGTCCAAGTTGCACCCTTGTCGGTGGTCTTGTAGATTCTACCCTTGCTAGTTCCGAACCATGCGATGTCGCCGATTGCCCAGTCGAGACCAACGGTGCTTGCTTCTGAACTTTGTGCAGCAGGTGCTTCAACTGCAGTCCAAGTTTCACCACCATTGGTAGTCCTGAAGATTTCGAAGTTTCCGCTTACTGGGTCGCCCTGTGCATAACCTTCGTTTTCGTTAAAGAAGTGAATTATGTTAAGGAAGCTTGCTGTGTTCTGGTAAAGTTCTTCGCCCTGACGAGTCCATGTATCACCACCGTCGGTAGTCTTGAAGATACCGCCCTTGCCGTTTGCCGATGAGCTGTAGTTTGCTGTCCAAGCGGTAGTTCCGCTGATTGCACTTATGTCACCTGGCATCCAGTCGGCATCGTAGCTGAAAGTCTTAGGAACCCAAGTTGTTCCGCCGTCAGTGGTTACGCCAAAGTCGCGAGCAACGGTACCATCTGTACCATTCATAGTTGTGAACCAAACATTCTGCGGGTCAACAATTTCGATGTTGTATGAAGCTCTGTATTGTGTCGCGAAATGAGTATTCTGTTCTTCCCATGCGCTTTCGCCGAGGGTGGTGCTTTGTCCTACAAGGATGAAGTATGTCTTTGTTTCTGAATCGGTATTTGTGCCGTCTGTTACGGTAAGTCTTACCTGATAGATACCTTCTTCGTTGTATGCTATGTTCTGTGGGTTCTGGTCGGTTGAAGTTGCTGGTGTTCCGCCTTCAAATTCCCATGACCATGAAGTAGGAGTTCCAATGGTTCTGTCGGTGAAGTTGATTGCATCGCCAACAGCAAGAATAACTTCGCTAGCTTCGAAGTCGGCAACAAGGTCCATGTTGAGCAAACCGGCTGCGTGAACTGCTGCGTATGCATCGATACGGCCAGCACCCATGCTGTCAACAAATTCGGGGTTAAGTGCGTCAACATTTACGCAGGTGCTTTTCATTACTGCTGTAAGTTCTTCGGGGGTAAGGGTTGGGTTCTTCGAGAGAACAAGACCAGCAAGACCAGATGCTACAGGGCAGGCCATTGATGTTCCCTGCATAATGTCGTATTGGCCTGATACACCGCATGAACCAGCGCCACCAGTCGGAAATTCCATTTCACCTCCTGTAACACCGCCTAATTGGCCACTTAACATTTCTCCGAATGTGCCTGCGGTATTATATGTTGTGCTCAAAACCGAGAAACTAGTTATAGGCATCATTCCTGTTGCTTGGTATGCATATCCACCTGGAGAAAGGAGGTCGAGCCATGTGCCGTAGCATGAAAAATCCGATTTTTTATCATCAGAGTTGCATGAACCGACAGCGATTACATGTTCGAGGGCTGCCGGGTAACCGGTATAGTTTACTGGAATATCTTCGTTCATCTGTGATTCGGCGCCATTACCATTGTTGCCAGCTGCACCTAACAAGATACAACCCTTGTTGTATGCATAGTTTACAATGTTCTGCATTGTCTGGAAGAACTGCGGGCTACCCCACGACATGTTGATTACGTCTGCTCCGTGGTCAGCTGCATAGATGATACCTTCGAAACCAGCTGCCATCGACTGACCGTCGCTTGCATCGGTTCCGAGCTTAACTGCCATGATTTTTACACCGCTACCGATTGATGCGACGCCGATGTTATTGTTCTTTTCTGCACCGATAAGGCCAGCCGAGTGAGTTCCGTGCGACCAGATGTAATTGGCAACTGGGGGATTCGGGTCGTTGTCGCCGTCACCAAGGTCGATTGAGTTTTCGCGGTCAATCATATGGGTAAGGTCTTCGTGGTCAATATAGATTGCATTGTCAAGGACTGCAACCGTAATTTCATCGCTTCCGTCGGTTTCGTCCCATGCTTCTTCTGCATTTATCAGGTCTAAGTGCCACGATGAATTAACAGAAAAAGCAGAACCATATAAGAATTCCAATCCCGATGGTGTGTAGTTCAATGTCCTATTGTAGTAGGGATCATTAACAGTTTGAGAAATGAAGAACAGAGGAGCTGGTTCTGCATACTCAACAACACCGATTTTTTCCATGTCTTTAATCAGCGATTCAATCTTGTCGATTGCACCAAAGTCCATTCTCCAAGTGTGCCTGATGGAGTTGCTACTTGCCGAAAGGAACGGCATGTCAACATTTGTAATTTGGTATTCTTCGACTAAATCGCCAAGGAATGGCAAGTCTTTCGGCATGATTCTGCCGTTCTCGTTCGGGACGTCAAGCGATACGCTGTTACTTACCTTGAAGTAGATACGTCCATCAACCCACAGCGAGTTGTATTTCTGACCGAATGTAACTAAGGTCATCAATGCGAACACTGCGAGCATTAGAATTTGTCTAAGTTCTCTCATGATATTTAAATTTAAAATTATGTACACAAACAATCAAGTCGCGAAAATACTAATAAAATCGTTTCGTGAAACAAATTATATGGAAATGTTAGTATCTTTTCTTTTATTCAACACTTCGACGGTCTCAGTGTGCTAAGTTTTTTGTTGCGCGTATGACGTGGCGTTTGCCTTTTGGTCCGGGCATTCGCTTGACAATCAGGCCTAAATCACGTAGATTCTGCTTCAAGATGCCTTTACAGCAATAGGTGACGAAAATGCCGTCGGGGGCAAGGTTGTTAATAATTTTTTGAAGGTTTTCCAATGTCCACATTTCGGGTTGGGTTTCTGGCGAGAAGGCATCAAAGTATATAAGGTCGTATTTCCTATTTGGGACAAAGCTCTCAAAATCAATGTTTTGCTTTAGCAGATGGAAAGTAGGGGAGATTTCTATTTCCGAGTTCCAGTTGTCGCAGAATTTTATTGCCGTGTCGTCATCGAGTTTTGAAAAAATGTCTGGCGTGTGGCTTACGAATTGCAGGAATGTTTCCTTGTCAATAGGGAATTTCTCGATGCCGTGGTAGAATATAATGTTGCCAAGCGACTGGTTCTCAATGAAGGTTAGTATTGCGTTAAGTCCTGTGCCGTAGCCGATTTCCAATATGCTGATGTTTTGTTTGCAGAAACTGCGCAGTCCGAGGTTTATGAAAATGTGCACCGATTCGGCGACAGCGCCATTAATACTATGGTATGTTTCGCCAAAGTATTCGTTCCTAAGTGTGCAGGAACCGTCGCCTGTGCTGATAATTTCAGTATTCACGGGGCAAAAATAATGGATAATTGACAATTAACAATTAATAATTAGCTTCGCTGAGCTGAAGGTTGACGATGGATAATCTGTTGCGTTGTGGCGTGCCGCGACCGTTTGATGTTGTGTCGTGGTGTGCCGCGACCGAACGTTAGAATCCTTGCGTGTAACGTCGGTTGAATGATAATGTGGTATTTTTTTTGTATCTATTTTAGGTGTGTTTGTTTAAAAAATATATGGATGAAGTATATTATTTCATTTTTTTGTTTCTTTGTAAAAAAATGAAGCATTAAATTTGCCTCGCATTTCGGATGTTAATGAACGAATTGACAGCAAGGAATGCAAATGAAAATGCATCTTAATTTTTTTCATTTTTTTCATTTTTTCATAGATTGGTTTATTTTTGGTGTCTGATATACCCCCAAATATTAGGCACCTTTTTTTTGTGCAAAAATGAAAAAATAGCTTGGTCGTTTCCCTAAAATTTAGAATATTTGCAGAAAAATAAATTTATTGATTATGAATACAAAGAATGTTATTGTTTCGGCCCTTTTGATAATGTTGGGCTTGGTGATTGGTCTTATTGGTCATGGCGTTTTTGTTAAGTTGGGAATTGGCAGCTATGCCGATAAGGACAGGTTTGTTTCTGTAAAGGGTTTGTCGGAGCGCGAGGTGAAAGCCGACCATGTGATTTGGCCGATTGTGTTCAAGGAAGTCGGAAACGACATGTCGGAGCTGTATTCGACAGTCAATCAGAAGAACAAATTTATCGTTAACTTCTTGAAGGAGAATGGTATTTCTGCCGATGAAATAAGTGTTGCTCCGATTTCTGCCGACGACCGCGAGGCCGACCGCTGGTCATCTAACACAATTCCTTACCGCTACCAGTTGAAGTCGGTTATTACCGTTGCTTCCGACCAGGTTGACAAGGTTCGTGACCTTATTTCGCGTCAGGATGAATTCCTTAGCGCAGGAATCACTTGCGAGTCGAGCTGGGAGCACCAGACAAGTTTTTCGTTCAACGGACTCAACGAACTTAAACCTGAAATGGTGGAGGAAGCTACCCGCAATGCACGAGCTGTGGCCGAAAAGTTTGCTGCCGATTCGGAAAGTACTCTTGGTGGAATAAAGACTGCTTCGCAAGGTCAGTTCTCTATTTACGACCGCGACGAAAATACACCTTATATTAAAATGGTAAGGGTTGTGACAACGATTGAATATTTCTTGAAATAATAGAATCCATTGAACATTAAACCTTGAACCTTGAACATTGAACGTTGAACATTTAATTTATTGTATGAAACTTAAACCATTAGCATCATTTATTGCTTTATTGCCACTGTTTTTTGCTTTGTCGTGTTCGCCCAAGTCAAGCGAAACAGAAAAAAACGATGAAATCGCAGTTGTGGATACTGTTGTCAATGACAGCGTTGTGGCGGATAATGTTGCGGAGTCCGAGCCAGAACCAGTTTTCATAACGCCCGACTTGGCATTTATGGAAGTGCATGGACATGTGAAATCTGTTGAATATCCTGGCGGTAGAAAAGCCGTATTCGATGAGAAAGGCAATCTTGTTGATTATGCCACCGAATATTCTGGCGAAACCGGTGTTCAGATTGGCAGGGACGATGACGGCTACATTGTTTCAACATACGATGGTCCGGGCGGAAGTGCGATGTACGACTACGACAAGGAGAATATGCGTCTCGTGCTTACTGCTGGCGGTGATGGCGCTTATTATTCCGAGTGTCATCTTGAGTATGATGAAGAAGGAAATATTATAAGGTACAATTTCGTAGATGAAGATATGGCTGAGGATACCCGTGATGAATGGTCGCTGGATGTTGAGATTGTAACGAAGGACGAGCAGGGCAACTGGACGGAACTGAAAGTGGATGATGGTATAGTAAAACGAGTAATAGTTTATTTCTAGAAATCTATTCAAGGTTTGAAGATACAAAGAAGCGGATACGAAAATGTCCGCTTCTTTCATGATTTCGCTTGTTTAAATTACGCTAAGTTTGCTTCAATCGTCCTGTTCCACTTTTCGGTGATAACCTTTTCGGCATCGAGGGCGAGTTTGTTCTCCGACGAGAATAGTGGCAGAATCTTCGTGCCTTTGCCTTCCTTGAACTCAATGTCAATCACGAGCTTGTCGATGATTTCTCCTTGGGTGTTTTCCGACGAGGTACGGCTGTTGCTGCTTTTTGCATCGTGCAGGTCGATGATTATGCCGTCGCCGCCTTTGGGCAGGTAGGCAAGTTTCTTTGCCTTGCTGTCGATGCCGATTAAGCCGAGGTCGCAGCAGTCGAACTCGCTGAGTTCAAGGCCGTTGCTTGTGGTAAATTTCCTGAATTTTTCAATGCTTCTCTTTTGTTTCCTCTTGCCCGATGTGGCAAGTATTACTACTGGTATAATCACTGCTATCGTGATTGCGATACCTAAAATTATATTGCTGTCCATTTTTGTTTGTTTTTTTTCTGATTAATAATTGATTATGCGTTTTTTTTCGTCATTCCGCAAGACAAAGCGAACAGACTAAGGAACGTGTCTTGTGAGCCTGTCTATGCGGAATCTCCTAATTGCTATCCTAATGCGTTTTTTATGGAGATTCCGCATAGTCGAACATTACAACGCTCCACTTTCAGTATCGCGTGTATGTTCTGACTTGTGGAATGACGGTTATTCTTCGCACCCTGAGCGTCAGTCGAAGGGGCGTTTTTCCCCTTATCAGTAAAAATTATGGAATGGAAATGTCAGATAATGCTCTTTGAAAATTGCTTTGTTTTCTGTCTTGGTCTGGAATGTGACCGATTGCGAAAATCGTATAGTCGTATTTGCCTTGTCAATCAGTATGTTGTGGTAGTCGAGTGGGGAACTGCCGAATCTGCTTTTCTGCGGCTGGCTGTTGTCGATTACCTTGGTTCTGTCGGTGATGACGAGCGTATAATTGTCGTTCTGTGCGACAAGCAGTTCCGTCTTCTGGCTTTTGCTTACGAATGCGTTTTCGTCGGTGCAGAATGCGTACAGCGAGGCGCTTCTGGTGAGAATCAGAAGCGTAAGGCAAAGTGACAATATTTTGAACCAAAATTTCATAGTCAGAATCTTTATTCTGCCCGAACAAGCCTATGGCGGTCACGCATTTCCACGAAGACGAATTTCTGCGACCTTTTTAAAAAATACGAAGCGGAGCGGAGTATACCTTGATTGCCGCCTTGGCTGGTGAGCGTTAAGAAAATCGGAAAAACGGAGCGTAAAAAGTCAGTCTGTTTGAAGTCGGAGTGAAACGCAGACAAGTTTCTGACTTTTAGCGTAGTGCTGCCGATTTTTAGCGAAGCAGACTCAGCGGGCACACTTTTTTTGTTTACTATTTTTGGTGACAAAAAAAGTAAAAGCCTCCGCGGCTCGAGCGGAATTGATATATTGGAAGTTAGGTTCACTAAAGCTCTATATGTGTTTTAATAAAAAAATGCGGATGGAATCCACCCGCATTTTATATCAGATTACTTTGTAGCATCGTGCTTGTGCTGGCATTCGGTGTGATTTCCGCTGCAACCCGAAGTCTTCTGAGCATCGTGTGAGTGGCTGCAACCAGCATGGTTTCCGCAGCAAGCTCCGTTCTTTGCGTGTGGGCACTGGTGACCAGCGTTGAAAACTGTTGCTGTGTAGCCGATTTCCTTGAGCGATGCAATCAACTTTTCGGTGTCGGTGCGGTCGTTGCGGTACTTAATGTACACTGCGTCCTTCTCGTGATTTGCCTGCACATCGATAACACCCTTGGTGTATGCCAACTGCTTAGCAACCTTGTCGGCGCAATTCTGGCAGTGCATTTCGGTTGCCAAAATAACTTCCGAAATCTTTTCGTTCTGTTTTGCTGCCTTCTGTTCCTGTGCGAATGCGTTGCCCATTCCAAGCAACAATGCCAATACTAAAATCAAAATGTTCTTTTTCATTGTCTTAAAATTTATGCGTTACAAAATTAATTTAAATTGCTGTATTTATTCCGTTTTAGATTATTTATTTTTATCACTTAACAGTCATTCCGCAACCTTTAGCTCACGAAGCGTAGCAAGTAAAACAAAGCGAACAGCATAAGGAACGTTGCTAGTGAGCCTGTTTATGCGGAATCTCCTTTGGGTATTCAAGGGAGATTTCGGATAGCCGTCTTCACAACGCTCCACCGTTGGTATCGCGTGTTCAGTCAGACTTCCGAAATGACGGCCTCTTTTTTCCATATCGTTTATTAATAATTTCTAATCTCTATCAATTGCAAATCTTATACCTAAATAGAATTTCCGTCCGTCGATTGGTCCCCAGATGAGCGACGAGTCGAAGTAGTCGCCAAAGGGGTCGCCAGCAGCGATAATCGGGTCTTTCTGCGTGAAGTTGAAGATATTCTCAACGCCTACATAAATGCTCCATTTCTTGAAGAACTTGGTAATCTGTGCGTTGAAGATGTTGTAAGCCTTGAACTTGTCGTCGCGGCGGTATTCTTCGGGATTGTTGGCGGTTGACGGTATTCTGCCTGGTCCGTTGAACTGCGCGGTGAAGTCGAACTGCCATTTTTCGAGCTTTGTGCGGTACGAGGTTGTAAGCAAGCCTTTGAAACGGCTCATCAACGGTGATTCTACAAGATTTCCGTCGATGGTCTGCTTTACATCGTTGTAGCGGAACGCGCCTGTGATGTCCCAGCCCTTTAGCACTTCGCACGACACTTCAATCTGGTAGGTGTTGGAGAACGATTTGCCCTGCAGGTTGTAGAACTCGACAACGCCCGGTGTTTCAAAATCGGCGACAATCTGCTTTATAAAGTCGGTGCGGTAGTATTCCGCCATAATGTTCAGCAACCTATCTTTAATAGGTATGTTGGCCGAGAATGTCGCTCCGTAGTTCCATGCTTCTTCGAGGTCGAGGTTGTCGTAGATTACCATTCGGCGCGACGATGCCAGCAGGAACGAGTTTTCGCTCAGTACATTAGCCTTGCGGAATGCTCTGCCAGCCGATGCTCTCAAGGTGAGGTATTCGTTGATGCTGTACTTGAGGTTCAGTCGGGGGGTAAAGAGAAAACCGTACTGGTTGTGGTAGTCGCCGCGGACACCTGCAATCATGTTGAAGTTGCCGAAATGTCCCGTGTATTGGAAGAATGCTCCCGGAACGGCCTCAATGTCGTTCATTATGCTGTCGTTGAGGTTCTGGTGAAGATTTTCGTACTTCATGCTTGCTCCAGCGGTGTAGGAGTGTTTCTCGTTGCCACCGAATGCCGATTTCCACAACACATTGGCGTACAGGCTGTTCTGACTTGCATCAAAATCATTATACCCGTAGTAAGAATACTGATGATGGGTTATGAAGTTGGTAATCACAGCAATGCTTTGATAATCTTTTTCGGGGAACACATATCCGCACTTGAGGAAGGCTTCGCCACGCTGCGAGTGAATTTTTATTTTGTAAAGGTCTGGTTGCAAGGAATCTATGTAGGTAGGATGGTCCTTGCTTATTTGTCCGTTTTTGCGAGTCTCGTCGATGTACTTCACGCCGAACCTCATTGTAAGGTGCTTGCCGAAATAGTCCCAGCGGTTGAAAAAGTTGTACTGGGTGACATTGGGCGAGTCGTAGAAGTTGTCTTTGTTGTGGTCCATCTTGATGAACCTGTTCTGTGCGTGTGCAAATATCTGTGTGCTAACCTTTTCACTTACTTTGATTGGCGCATCGATGTTACCTTCTACATTGCCGTGCGAACTTCCCATGAGGTTGAGCGAGAACTTGTCGGATTGGCGCGGTTTCTTGTACTCCACATTTATCTGACCAGTCACGGCGTCGTAACCGTTTATAACAGTGGAAGTTCCTTTTGAAATCTGCATCGAGGTCATCCACGGACCTGGAATGTAGCCGAGTGCATACGGCTGCGAAAGTCCGTAGAGGTTTGGAATGTTTTCGGTAAGGAACTGCACATATTTTCCTGCCAGACCGAGCAACTTGATTTGCTTT
Organism: uncultured Bacteroidia bacterium; assembly: GCA_902776565.1. Taxonomy (GTDB): domain Bacteria; phylum Bacteroidota; class Bacteroidia; order Bacteroidales; family ML635J-15; genus Bact-19. Next base: position 15,828 of record CACYQN010000002.1, on the reverse strand, counting down.
GCGCCGGTGGCGGCGTCGCTTGTGCCTGCATCCACCGAAGCGTTAGTCTCGAAGCTTTCAGACAGGTTGCAGCAGGCGGCCTTGCAGAGTTCCTGTCCCGAAACATCCTGTACATTGCCGATTTCCATTCGCGAGTAGTGCGAACTGGCGGCTCGTTCGTTCACGGTGACTTCCGAAAGCATTTCGCCGGCGGTAAGCACGACTTCTATGTTTTTCTTTTTCTCTGGAATTTCAAGAGTGTCGCTGTTGTAACCGATGAAGCTGACAATCAGTTTGTTGGTTGTGTTGACCTTGTTTATCTTGAAATTGCCGTTCATGTCGGATATAGTTCCGACACTGCTGTTTTCCCAATAGACATTTGCACCGAAAAGCGTCTGCTTGTTGCCATCGACAATCTCGAAGACGGTGCCGCTAATCTGGGCTTTGCTTATTGTGGCTATTGCTACGAAAGCAATTAATGCCAATATTTTGTTTTTCATCGTTTTACTTCTTTAAATTATGAATTTGGACAATAGTCCGTTGCTATCTCTTTGGTTTTGAGATACAATTCATAATCTGAAGCAGGAGAGGAGCGGACACACTTTGCCCTTGTCGTACAAACGATTGGCGTTGGATGCCAACAGTTTGGTTTCAACTTCGTTTGTCGTGCAAGTGATATTTATGCAAGGTGCAAAATTGTTGCTGATGAAAGTCTTTACTGATGGAATTTCTGGCAAAGTCGAGTGTTCGTCCTGCTGGAACAAATCCTTGAGCGACATAAACTCTATATGTGTGTGCTTCTGGTGTTCCGACTTGTCCTGGCAGTGGCAGTGATGTCCGTCGCAATGGTGGCTGTGGCATTCGTGGTGCGAATGGCACTCGTGGTTGTGCGAAACCTCGCCAAACTCGAAGAGGCTGATTTCACGGTGCTCCTCGTTGCAGCATTTGCAGAAATAGTGCTCATACACAATGCCGTTCGAGGTAAGCATCACCATTATGGCGGTAATCACGGGCAATATGGCTCTGAATAATTTCATCGTTGCAAAGGTAGGATTTTTTTCCTTTGGCTGGATTCGATTAACAAAACATTAATAATTGATGCGTGAGGACGATGTGAAATTTTCGTTCTAAAATATTTTCTGACTGGAAATCCGATTTTCATCAATAAACATTTATGCTATAATTCTGAAAAAATGTTTAAATTTGCGACTGCTTAACGAAAAAAGGATATGAAGAGAATTTGTCCAGTTTGCCATACTGAATTTGACGGTCGTGCCGACAAGAAATTCTGTTGCGACCAATGCCGAAACACATACAACAACCAGTTGAAGCAGGAAGATAACAGCCTCACCTACAAGACTAACCGCCTGCTGAAGAAAAATCGCCAGATACTGGCCGATATGTACCAGAAAATTGACAAGCCCGACAATGAAAGGCATTCGGTGCTGAAGGAAAAGCTGGTTAAGGAAGGCTTCAAGTTCGACTATATGACAAACATTTACAAAACAAAGACTGACAAAATGTACTACTATTGCTACGACTATGGCTATTATGCTGATAATGATTTTGTTGTGATAGTGAGAAAAAAGGAATATGTTGACTAAATTAAATTGCTATGATATATAAGGTTGAAAAATATGACATTAATGAGAATGTCGCTTACATAATTTCGGATGTTGATGCGTTAGCATCGGTGGAACTCGGTGATAAGGAAAAGAAATACGTTCACGAAACACTTGAAACAAAGACTTTTGCGTCGGTAAATCTATACGACAGCCGTCGTTTCTTTGTAAAACTTAAGAAAGGTAAGACAATAGACGAACAGCGCGAACTTGTGCGCAATGAAGGTTGCAAGATTGCCGATTCTCTGAATGCTCTTGATTGCAAGTCGCTCGCTATTGTAGATTTGTCTGGAGCCGATATGGCGCTTGTCTTTGCCGAGGGTGTGGAACTTGCAAATTACCGCTTCAACAAGTATCTGTCCGAAAAGAAGAAAGTTTCGTTGGTGGAGGTAAAGGTTTGCGGTGATGTCTGCGAAAAGGAGATTGCCCGTCTCAACAGTTTGGTAAAGGGTGTTTTCATTGCACGCGATATTGTGAATGAGCCTTTGTCGTATATGACAGCCAAGAAGTTAGCCGAAACCATAGAAGAAGTGGGCAAGTCCTGTGGATTCAAGACTGAAATTCTTGACAAAAAGCAGATTGAAAGCTTGAAGATGGGCGGACTTCTTGCCGTAAACCGTGGAAGCGTTGAGCCTCCGACATTCAGCATACTGAAATGGGAACCAGAAAATGCAATAAATGAACATCCGTATATCCTTGTTGGAAAGGGACTTGTGTTTGATACTGGAGGCTACGACCTGAAACCGTCGAGTTCGATGGATACGATGAAGAGCGACAAGTCTGGTGGAGCTGCTGTAGTGGGCACTATCGCTGCGTTGGCTATGGCGAAGGTTCCAGTGAAAGTCTATGGACTTGTTCCTGCAACCGAAAATAGGATAGGGGCGACAGCCTACGTCCCCGAGGACATTATCACAATGTACGACGGCACAACGGTTGAAATTGCCAACACCGATGCCGAAGGCCGCCTGATTCTTGCCGATGCGCTTTCGTATGCAAAGAAGTACAATCCCGAACTGGTAATCGATATGGCTACGCTCACTGGCGCGGCAATTGTCGCTGTGGGCGACAAGAATACCGCAGTATTGGGAACTTCTCCCGACGATATTGCAAAGATGAAGGAATGTGGCTTCAACGTATGGGAACGCTTGATAGAACTGCCTTTATGGGACGATTTCGCTGAGCAGTTGGATTCTCCGATTGCCGATATGAAAAATTGCGGAAAGCGTTCGGGCGGAACAATAACGGCGGCTATGTTCCTGAAGCATTTTACCGACTACAAGTGGATTCACCTCGACATTGCAGGACCGGCTTTCACCGAGAAGAAGGATTCGTACCGCGGAAATGGCGGAACTTCGGTGCCGACACGATTGCTGTTCAGGTATTTCACTGAAATGTGCAAATAAGGATTAGGCTTTCGCTTTGCGTTTTGCCTGTGCGATAAATACACCGCTCAGCACGACTGCTATTCCTATGACCTTTTGAGCTGTTATTTCTTCGCCGAGTAGCAGTGCCGACAAGAAAAGCGTAAAGACAGGAATAAGGTTCGTGAAAATATTGGCTCGTGCAATCGGAATGTAACGCAGTGTGTATGTGTAGCAAACGAAAGCCGCTGCCGATGCGAATATTCCTAGTTCTATTATTGGCAAGATAGAATCCCATACAAATCCGGCCTGCATTATGTTGTCTTTTTCGAAAATCAGCACTAGCGGCAGGAACATAAACGAGCCGATGAGGTTCTGGTAGAATGTTATGGTGAAAACTGAATATTCTTCTGGAATTTTCTTTACGGCAACCGTATAGCCTAATGTGGCAAGTATTGCAACTCCGAGCAGCATAAGTCCTTCAGGAGAAACCTGCATATTGAGGTTGATGTCGAAAGTCATTATTGCCACGCCTATAACCGAAAGCACTATGCCGACGATGTTGAGCTTTGAGATTCTTTCCTTCAGGAAAATGTAGGCGACTATCGGCGTGAAAAGCGGAATTGTACCTATTACAATACCTGCGGTAGAAGCGTCAACCTTTGTGAGTCCGTTCGTTTCGCCGAGGAAATACAGGAAAGGCTCGAAAAAGGCCAGTACAATGAATAATGGCAAGTGCTTGAGTTTGATTTTTATGCGTTTTTTCGCAATGAGTAGTACCAGTAACAGAATCACGGAAGCTACTATCGTGCGGAAATATATGATTGTTATTGGGTTGTAGCATACAAGCGCACGTTTCGCCCAGATGAACGAAAACGACCAGAACAGCATCGCTATAATAAGCAACGGGTAGATTATTATTGGCGAATCCTTTTTCATGGGCGCAAAAATAATAAGTTTACTGATTGCTCGCAATTATTTTGTAATCTTTGCCCAATAGAATGACTTTTTGAAATCTCTTGCAATGCCAATAAGAAATTTTTGTAATTTTGTGGCACGAAATTTTTAACGTATATGAAGAGAACTAAGATTAGTGAAGTGCTGAACTCCACGGAATTTGGAAAAGAAACAACCGTAATGGGTTGGGTTAGGACTAAGCGTGTTAGCAAGAACGTATGTTTCATCGCATTGAACGATGGCTCTACTATAAATAACCTTCAGGTGGTGCTGGATGTAAATCCCGAATTGGAACAGAAACTGGCTGGTGTTCACACTGGTGCTGCTCTGTCGGTTGATGGAAAGACCGTCGAGTCGATGGGTAGCGGACAGAAGGTAGAACTGCAGGCAAAGGACATTACCGTTTTCGGCGATGCAAATCCCGACGAATATCCTCTGCAGCCAAAGCGCCACAGCCTCGAATTCCTCCGCGAAATTGCTCACTTGCGTTTCCGTACCAATACTTTTGGAGCAATTTTCCGCATCCGTCATGCAATGACTTTTGCAATTCATAACTTCTTCAACAGCAAGGGGTTCTACAATGTTCACACTCCGCTTATCACTGGTTCTGACTGCGAGGGTGCTGGCGAAATGTTCCAAGTTACGACTTTGGATTTGAACAACTTGCCACGTACCGAAGAAGGTAAGATTGACTATTCGCAGGATTTCTTCGGCAAATCGACCAACCTGACGGTTTCGGGTCAGCTCGAAGGTGAACTTGCAGCAACTGCATTGTCGCAGATTTACACTTTCGGACCTACTTTCCGTGCCGAAAATTCAAATACTCCGCGTCACCTTGCCGAATTCTGGATGATTGAACCCGAAGTTGCTTTCTTCGACCTCGAGGACAACATGAACCTCGCCGAGGAAATGTTGAAATATTTGGTTAAGTATGCTCTCGACAACTGCCGCGACGACATCGAATTCCTCAGCAAGCGCCGAGAGGAAGAACAGAAGCAGAAACCTGCAAACGAACGCGATGAGATGAATCTTATCGAACGTCTCGAATTTGTTTTGCACAACGATTTCGCCCGTGTAACTTACACCGAGGCTATCGACATACTTATGAACTCGAAGCCAAACAAGACCGGCAAGTTCGTATATCCGGTTGACAAGTGGGGCGTTGACCTGCAGAGCGAGCACGAGCGTTACCTCGTCGAAAAGCACTACAAGCGTCCTGTTATCCTTATCAACTACCCGAAGGAAATCAAGGCCTTCTACATGAAGCAGAACGAGGACGGAAAGACTGTTCGCGCAATGGACGTTCTTTTCCCGCAGATTGGCGAAATCATTGGCGGTTCGCAGCGTGAGGAAAGCTACGAAAAACTTCTTGCAACAATCGAAGAACGCAATATTCCAAAGAAAGATATGTGGTGGTACCTTGAAACACGTAAGTTCGGTACAGTACCTCATAGTGGTTTCGGACTTGGTTTCGAACGCCTTATACTTTTCGTAACAGGAATGTCGAACATCCGCGATGTGATTCCGTTCCCGCGTACACCTAAAACTGCTGAGTTCTAAAAATTCTGACTATGCTCAAGACATCGCTCGAACAGAAACTTACGCAGAAGTTGGCTCCGCAGCAGATTCAAATGATAAAGCTGTTGGAACTGAATACTTTGCAGCTCGAAGAACGCATCAAGAACGAGATTGAGGAGAACCCGGCTCTCGACGATGGCGGTGAAGGCGACTACGATGACGGCGATAGCATAGTTGAAAACGACAGCGATGTTCTTACTCACGAAGAGGAACGCGACGACGGCGAGCAGAATTCTGATGATGAATACACCCGCGATGACGACTATTCGCTTGACGATGACTATGGTGCAAACGACGACGATGAAATTCCGAACTACCGCTTGGAAGTCAACAATACATCTAAGGATGACGATAGGGTAGAAATGCCCTATTCGGCATCAAAGTCGTTCAACGAGCATCTTTTCGAGCAGTTTATTCTGAAAGATGTTACTGAAAGACAAAAGTTTATTGCTCCGTTCCTTGTCGGAAATATTGACGAGGACGGTTATCTTCGCCGTGACCTTGATGCCGTAGCCGATGACATTGCCTTTTCGCAGAACATAGAGGTTTCGGAAAAGGAACTAGAAGATGTGCTTAAGGTAATTCAGGAACTTGACCCTGCTGGCATCGGAGCGCGTAGTTTGCAGGAATGTCTTCTTATTCAGCTTCGCAGGAAAGAGGAGCAGACCAATGGTGTGAAGACTGCAATTGTGGTGCTTTCCGATTGCTTCGAGGAGTTTACCAAGAAGCACTACGAGAAGATAATGCAGAAGTGCAACATCACCGAGCAGGACTTGAAGGAAGCAATAGATGTTATTATAAAGTTGAATCCTAAGCCTGGCAATTCGTATGGAGAACCGCAAAAGGCTAATATACAGGCGATAATTCCCGATTTTATAGTTGAAGTTGAGGACAACGACATAGCTGTGTCGCTCAACAACCGCAACTCGCCCGATTTGCGCATAAGCAGGTCGTTCTCGAAGATGATGGACGAATACTCGTCGGACAAGGCTGGCAACAAGGAAGTTGTAACTTTTGTCAAGCAGAAGATTGACAATGCAAAATGGTTCATTGATGCCATCGAGCAGCGCAGACGTACCTTGTTGTACACAATGGAGGCGATTGTGCAGTTCCAGCGCAAGTTTTTCCTCACAGGCGACGAGGCCGACATTCGACCTATGATTCTGAAGGACATTGCCGAAATGACAAACCTTGATATTTCTACGGTTTCGCGTGTCGCCAACAGCAAGTATGTTGCAACGCCTTACGGCAATTTCCTGCTCAAGTTCTTCTTCAGCGAGGCTATGCAGACCGATTCGGGCGAAGAGGTTTCCACTCGTGAGGTAAAGCAGATTCTGAAGGAATGCATCGATGCCGAGGATACTACTAAGCCGCTTACCGATGACCGTCTTTCCGAAATTTTGAAGGATAGGGGCTACATCATTGCACGTCGAACCATTGCCAAGTACCGTGAGCAGATGGGTATTCCTGTAGCACGTCTCAGACGAAAAATATAATTATGCGTGGCATCCTTGACATATTCTTCAAGGTGGTGAGTGTAATCGGGCATCCGATTCTATTGCCGACATATTTTGCATTGACTATAAACGACATTTATGGCTTACATCCGATTATGGTTGTAGGAATGACGTTTGTCTTTCCGTTCCTTGTGATGTTGCTTGTGTTTGCAGTTTCGCAGTTCAAGCGTACAAACAATGTGCATGGTGGTGAAATTGTGCTTTCGCAGGAGGACGTTGCCGAAATGTCGGGCAATATGTTCGAACGACTCGAAGGCTTCTTTGCTACCACACGCAACCGTACTATGGCATTGGCCGTTGTGGTCGGCTTCGCGATGCTGGGATTCTTTGTTTACAAGTCGCCGATGTGGAGCTTGATAACAATGCTTACTGCCATTGCTTCGCTAGGTTGTCTGCTGATAAACAATTTTTGGCGGCTTAGCATTCACGCATACGGATGGGGATTTGCCTTGTATTTGATGCTGTTCCAGTATTCGTATGTGTTTGAGAACGGTTTTCTGATGACTATTCTGGCAATACTTGCTTGCGGAATGGTTTTGGCATCGAGATTGTATCTGGGAAGGCATAACAATTTGCAGGTGCATTTGGGATTTGTGATAGGTTTTGCAATTCCGGCTTTGCTTTATTTGGCTTTATCTTTTTAGAATGGAAGTATTTTTGAACATAATAATATTCCTAGTTCTTGCAATGTTGCTGGCGAAACTACTGTTCCGCTACTTGGCGCCCTGGCTTTTGAAGCGGTTTGTGCAGAAAAGGATGAAGGAGTTCGGTGGAGACTTCCAGAACTTTGAGCAGGAAAATCAAAGTCGTGCAGGAAAGGACTTTGGCGACATCAGGGTTGACCACGTTCCGCAAAACGATAGTCAGCGCAAAGATGTCGTGGATGAGGAATATGTCGATTTCGAGGAAGTGAACGAAGACGAGCAGAAGTGAACTACGAGTTTTTCATAGCAAAGCGACTGGTGCTAAAGCAGCGCAGGTCGGGCGGATTCAGCCGCTCGATACTTGGCATTGCTGTGGCTGGAATTGCAGTGGGACTTGCTGTGATGCTTGTTTCTGTCGCAATTGTAACTGGCTTCAAGAACGAGATTTCGCGCAAGGTAATAGGCTTTGGTGCACACATCAGCATAACTAACTACGATAGCAATTCGTCGTATGAGACTGTTCCGATTTCGGGTGAGCAGACTTGGTTGTCGTCGCTTCGCGAGATGGATGGTGTGAAATCGGTTGACCGCTATATTGTGAAGGCTGGAATCGTAAAGACTGCCGACTATTTGCAAGGTGTTGTGTTTAAGGGCGTTGACGAAGAATACAACTGGTCGTTCTTCGAGGAATACCTTGTCGATGGAAAACTGCTCAAAATAAACGATACAGCACGGACAAACGGTGTTCTTGTGTCGAAAAGTATCGCCGATGTGCTAAATTTGAAAGTTGGTGATTCGTTTGCTGCTTATTTCATCCAGAATCCGCCACGAATGAGGAAATTTACCGTTGAAGGAATATACAATACTCAGCTCGAGGAGTTTGACAAGATGTATATCGTTGCCGACATCAAGCATTTGCGCAAGCTCAACGACTGGAAGGACGGACAAGTTTCTGGCTTCGAGGTTAAGATTGACGACATAGACCAGCTTGATGAGATGGAACGTAAGGTTTCGAAAACTTGTTGTTCCTACAATCCCGATGGCGAGATTCTGAAAGTCACAAACATACGGCAGGAATATCCAGGCATTTTCGACTGGCTGTCGTTGCTCGACATGAACGTGTGGATAATTCTCGGGCTTATGGTTGCCGTCACGGGCTTCAATATGATTTCGGGACTGCTGGTGCTGATTCTCGAAAGGGTGAACATGATTGGCATTCTGAAAAGTATGGGGGCAACCAATGTCTCGGTACGAAAAGTTTTCCTGTATTTTGCTTCCTATCTTACAATCAAAGGGTTGCTGTGGGGCAATGTTATTGGAATTCTGCTTTGTGTGCTGCAGTATTATTTCGGCATTATACATCTTGACCCGGCATCGTACTATGTGTCAACTGTTCCGATAAATCTGGACATCGTGAACATTTTGCTGCTTAATGCTGGCACTTTGGTTGTGATAGTCGTGATGATGATATTGCCGTCGTTTATCGTTTCGAAGATTACGCCTGCCGATTCGATGAGATTTGAGTAGTAGAGGGTGACATTTTGTCCACGGCTCTTTCATTTGGACAATGTTATTACTTATGATACAAATGTTTAGTATTTGAACAAATCCGCAGGCTGAGCGTTAGCCGAAGCCAAGGTACTCTAATGATTTTCGTTACCTTCCCTTCGACTGACACTCAGGTGGCGGGAATTATTGTTTTCAAATGAAAGAACCAAGTCTTTTGCCTAAAAATTTTCTTATCAATTCTTGCATATTAAAAATAAATTGTACTTTTGTTGCTGATTTGGTGGTAATGTTACCACCGAAAATAGTGGTAAATGTATGCGAACAGAAGATAAGAAATTGCAAGCGGCATTGGAGAAATGGCAGAAGATACAGCCGTTGTCGGAAAGCGACTTGAACAGATTAAGTCGTCGCTTTTCCATTGATTTTAATTACAATAGCAATCATATTGAGGGTAATACCTTGACTTATGGTCAAACTGAATTGCTTTTGCTATTTGGAAAAATATCGGGTGAGGCTAATTTTCGCGATTGCGAAGAAATGAAAGCAAGTAATGTGGGCTTAAAGATGATGTTGGTCGAGGCTACGGAAACGCAGCAACCTTTGACACAGAACTTTATCCGTACATTGCATCGCACTTTGCTTCGCGAAGATTATACTGTTTACCGTAATCTTCCAGGGGGAGGGCAGACGAGCTATACCATACACGCAGGGCAGTACAAGACACGCCCGAATAGTGTGATTACTCGTTATGGTGACCGATTTGAGTACGCATCGCCCGAAGAAACACCTGCATTGATGGCAGACCTTGTGGATTGGTACAACAAAGCTGAGTCGGAAGGCAAATTGTCGCCAGTAGAATTGGCGGTTTTGTTTCATTACCGCTACATTCGCATTCACCCGTTCGAGGATGGCAATGGTCGTATAGCAAGGTTGATGTTCAATTACATTTTGTCGCGACACGGCTATCCTATGGTTGTTGTGCGTAGCAGGTTGAAACATAATTATTTGGAAGCCTTGCATCAGTCTGATTTAATTGTCGGTAGTGTCCCATACGACGGTGCGCACGCATCGCTGAAAGCCATACGACCATTTTATAAATATATGGTAACACTTATAGCGCAGGAATTTGAGAATGATGTGTTGTTTGTTACTGAGAAGAATGAAAATGTGTGGTGGTACGACGGCGAGCGCATAGCTTTTCGTACGCCGAGTTATGCGAAGATTCTCCGAGAGTTGCAAATTGAACCGCAGGCAACATTTGCCTATTTGCAAGAAGAAATCGGCATAAATCGTTCTGCTATTCAGAAAATGCTTCAGTCGTTGCAAGATAAGGGCTATATCGAGAAAGATGGCAAAGGTTCGTGGCGAGTGTTTATTACGCCGTCGGTGCGATTGTGAGCAAATTATTTGCTGTATTTTTTGAGTTTAACAGAATTTGTCCTATTTTTGTCCTAAAATAATGAGTTATGCAAACACAGATTTTAAACGAGGCACAAAAGCATATATTGCAGATGTTTTCATTCTGTAAAACCAAGGACGATTTAGAACGGTTGCAGGATGTACTTGCCGACTATTATGAAAACGAAGCACAACGACAACTCGATTTGCTTTGGGAATCAGGTAAAATGTCGCAGGAGAAACTTGACATGTTGCAAAAGACAGACCTTCATAAGTTGAATTAAGAAGTTTGCAGTAACTATACATTACATTTTTCCATAAGGAGATTTTATATGATTTGGTGGCTATGTAGCCACCTTTTGAATAAAATGTGTACTTCCGATGGTTCGTGGCGAGTGTTTATTACGCCGTCGGTGTGGTGATAAAAACGATGCCCTCATTCTGAACTCGTTTCAGAATCTGGCATCGTTTTTTTTATTCCCATTAACTTCTATTTCCCTATCTTTGCGCAAAAATTTCATCTATGTCGAAGGTCAATATAGTTACGATGGGGTGCTCGAAGAATCTTGTCGATTCGGAGAAACTTGCTGCTCAGCTTGTGGCAAACGGCTACGAGGTTGTGTTTGATTCGGAATGTACCGATGCGGAAATTGCTTTTGTAAATACCTGCGGTTTCATTAACGATGCCAAGGAGGAGTCGATAAATGCGATTCTGAAATTGGCAGGGGAGAAGGAAACATCGAAGCTGAAGAAGATTGTCGTGTTCGGATGCTTGTCGGCTCGCTACTACGATGACTTGAAGGCCGAACTGCCCGAGGTCGATTTTATGTGCGGCAACTACAATATTGACGAACTTCTTGCTTTCCTTGGCAAAAAGTCGGACGAAAGCAAGGCAAATTCGCGTGTGTCGAGTGCAGGGGGGCATTATGCCTACCTCAAGATTTCGGAAGGTTGCGTGCGCAACTGCGCTTTCTGTGCAATTCCGCTGTTCAAGGGCAAATATGTTTCGCGCAAGATGGACGATATTGTCGCCGAGGCCGAGCAACTCGCCAAAAGCGGTGTAAAGGAACTGATTCTCATTGCTCAGGACTTGTGCTATTACGGCTACGATATGGAACGCCGCTTTATGTTGCCCGAACTGGTCGAGCGTCTGTCCGAAATCGCTGGTATCGAATGGATTCGTCTGCATTACCTATATCCTTTCCTGTTCCCCGAGCGTCTGCTTGATGTTATCCGCGACAATCCAAAGGTTTGCAAGTACATCGATATTCCTTTGCAGCATATTTCCGATAAGGTTCTCACGGGTATGCACCGTGGTGGCGACAAAAAGCAGACCGTTGCGCTTCTCGACAAGATTCGCAAGACAATTCCTGAGGCAGTAATCCGCACCACAATGCTTGTCGGTTTTCCAAACGAGGGCGGTGCTGAATTTGAGGAACTTGTGGAATTTGTAAAGGAACAGAAATTCGACCGACTTGGCGTGTTTACATATTCGGAGGAGGACGGCACGGCTGCTGCATCGGAGTTCAGCGATGTGGTTCCGCAGGAAGTGAAGGACGAACGCGCCGAGCGTATTATGGAAATCCAGCAGGAAATCTCGTTGCAGTCAAATCTGGCGAAGGTCGGCAAGACTTTCCGTGTGCTTATTGACTATATCGAGGACGATATGTTTGTTGGTCGTACCGAGTTCGATTCTGTGGAAGTTGACAACGAGGTGCTTTTCCCGTATTCCGATGAATACAAGGTCGGCGATTTTGTAAATGTCAAGATTGACGATGCATCGGAATATGAATTGTATGGGATGGCTATTGATTGACCGTTAGCCTTGCCGAATAGTCGTAGTGTTCGCCAAATTGTATGATTTCCATTTTTAGTCCGCATTGTTCTGCGTAATCCTCAACGGAATACGGGTCGGCGAAGAACCAGTTGAATTTGCCCGAACTTTGCTTGTGGAACGAAATGTCGTAAACAAGTTCTCCGTAATATTTTCCACCGAGCGGAATATTCACCGAACCATCGTCTTCCAAGTAAAGGTACTGCAGGTCCGACGAGTCGAAAATTATTTGTCCTCCATCGTTGAGCAACGATTTCAGGTGGGATAGGAGCTTGGGTAGTTCTGGTAATGTTCCTGCCATGCCTATGCCGTTCATCAGCAGGAAGATGGTGTCGAATTTTTCGGCGTTATAGTCGAAGATATTTTTGCAGACGACCTTTTTTACACCGCGTTTCTGCATTACTTCGCAGCATCCTTCTGATATGTCGATGGCGGTTACATCGAAGCCATTCTCCTGCAGATACAACGAGTGCGAACCTGCGCAGGCACCAATGTCGAGCACTTTGCCTTTTGCCTCGAGGAGAGCAGTTTTTTCGTGTTGCGGCATCTTGTCGAATCCGCGGAAAAGGTAGCTGGCGGGAAGGTAGTCTGTTTCGGCTATGTCGGTGCGCACTGTGATGCGTGCTCGCTTGTCGCCTTCCTGGTAGGCCTTGAGGCAGAGTCCGAAAATATCGTTGTGCTGTGTGGTATTATTTGGCATTGTCATTCAGAAAATGAAATTGAAACTCTTTCAAAAGAATATTGGGTGAGTTGTGCTTTGCGCATCCAGTATCCAGCAAACATAGGGTGAACATGGAATTTCTTTGCGACATCGCCCGTCGTTATGTTTTTATCGCTATGCTGCTTTAAGAAAAAGACATATTTGCGTAGGTTGTCACCATTGTATAGTTTGTCGTTGGCAAACTTGTTGGCTTCTCGTTCTCGTTGCATTGTTTTGGACTTTCCATTGTTTTCGTTGATAGTAACGTCAATTGTAAGTCCTTTTTCATGTAGTAATATATGCCCTAATTCGTGGAAAAGTGTAAACCAACAGGTGGCAAGGTCCTGCTCCCTATCACTGATTATTATAACAGGGCGATTGTCCATCCATTCTACCGCACCATAGACTGTTTTTGGCAAATATGGTAGCAGAACTAGCCCAACACCGAATTTACGTAGATTTTCGGGAAGATTCTTGAAATATTTTTGGTCGTCAATATGCGCTTGCCATTCTTTTTCTTCAATCCACTTTTTAAGTTCGGAACTATTATATTCGGGGTTGTTTGAAGATGTTTTGCCGTAGTCAATTTCACCGCGACGGAGCCATGCTGCAAGAGCAATTTCATCAATGTCGCTATTGGTCTTGCTTCTGTACATTGCCGTCTTGTGTCCGATTAGGTCGAATACTTCCTGCTCGTTTTCCTGGCCAAAAAAATGTACAATGTCGTCGAGGATGTCTATTCCATCGTTGAACTCATCGCGCAGAAGGGGAACGACTTTTTTTAGTTTTCGGTAATATGCTTTCATTTTGGAGTACTCGGCTCTACTTTCTTCCTTTTTTTCCTTATAGTCCGATTGAAGCAATTGCATCCCGGAAACAAATTCATTGTCAAGGCCAAGAATGTCAGCGGCTTTTCGCAGTTTGTCAGAAGAAATGGTCTCCTTGCTTTCAATGTCGTTTATTCCGAGCAAGGCAATGTTTTTTCCGTTGAGCGCAAATATTTCGCTCAATTCCTCACCGACTGTCGGGATAAGTGCCATTGGGTCGGCTACCGTTGCCTTTTGCGTTGAAGTTTCCATTTTTCAAACTCCTTTATAATCGTGCTTATTCACATCAATGACATGAATATCTGTTATTATTTCAAAATTTCCTTGCCAGTTGCAGACTTTAAGCAACGAAAAATCTGCTATGTTTTCCACCACGTTGAAGAATTTACGGTAACTATCGTTTATTCGTGTTTTAAATAAAATGTTGTCGTTGTCGCGCTGTCCGTCTTTACGCTCTATTCGGTTGTCTGTGTTCCCGAATACACGATTGTAGTCGGCGGCATTATTAAACATAACTGCAAGCCGTTGATGCAGTTTTACCGCTTGTTTCTCAATCGAGGCGGGAAAATACTTGCGAAAATTACGTTGCGAATCGCGGTTTGTAGGAGAACATACAAAATCCTTATAAGCAGTAACTTCTTTGCTGTCTGTGTACGTGATGTTCATCTTTCGTCTGTTTATAAGTATCTTGTTCTCAATGGTTTATTATGAATTCTACAACGTGGAATTTCTGCCACAAAATTAAGTATAATTTTTTGCTTGAAAAAATAAATTTTATTCCTCGTTTGCTGGTGACACTCTGAATACTATCCTGAAAATCCCGTCGTTGTAGCTTGTGCTGGTGATACGGAAACTGCCGATTTCTGCAGTGCTTTTCACGTGGTTGCCAAGGCAGGGGCACACGTCGTAGTCGCCGATATAGACGAGACGTAGTGTTTCGCTTGCATCTTCGGGCAGACGGCTGATGTCGATTGACGGAGGCAGTTCGTTGCGCGACACGAATTTTGTTTCGACAGGCAAGTTCTGCGCAATAATTTCATTCACTTTTGCTTCTACGGCACGAATCTTCTCGTCGGTAGGGCAGAAGTCAAGGTCGTAGTTGCATTTGCTTTTCTTGCGTTCGATGTGGTTTATGCGCGAACGTGCACAGCCGAAAGTGCGTACCATTGTCTGGTTTAGTATATGTTCGGCGGTATGTGCTGGCGGAAATTCGTCCTTGTTGTGTGCGTTGAGTGTTGGTTCTTCCATGTTAATTAATTGCTTGAGTCTGTTATTCTTACCAAATACCATTTGCCGTCGGTTGTTGCAAAGTAGTATCTTACGTATATGCCGTTTTCTATTCCCGTCTTGGTTACAATATACATGTCGTTTTCCTTTTCGGTTCTCGCCTTGTAGCTTTCGTCAACGAAATTGTCGAACAGCCAGAATTCGGCACCAATGTCTTCGGTTATTTCGGTTTCGTTGTCTTCGTCGTATTCATAATAGGTGAGCGGAAGCGGAAATTTTGTGCGTTCCATCTGGAATACGGAGTCGGAAGTGTATGATTTCCAGAATTTCTTGAAGTTTTCAGCATTTTGTGCAGAGCAGTTATAGGCACCTGTGCAAATTGCAATGGTTATTAATAGTAATTTTAATTTTGCTTTTATCATATTCGTTTGTTTTATTGTTTATTAGTTGAATTCATATTTGTTGCAATTATTCTCTGCAAAAATACGAACTTCTTTTTGTTTTCATCAAACAAAAACCAATTTTGTTATTCTTGTAGCAGCGCAATGCATTGCGATGCTACATTAGAAATCATTCTGACTAGTCCTAAATAACCGTTACAGGTTTTTACGGGACAAAGATACAATTAAATACACTGTCGGATATCCGACAGTGTATTTTTATTTTTCTTTTTAT
>CACYQN010000001.1 GCA_902776565.1 uncultured Bacteroidia bacterium | reverse complement strand
GCCAAATCCCAGTCGTAGCCCTTCGAGTCGAGCACATTCCACAGCGACGAGCTTATCCGTCCCGATGCCGTACAAACCACAGTATCAACATCGTGGTACCTGCGGAACACATCCACCGAATCGCGAAAATCGAACACCGTGAACATCAGCGGACTATTCTCGTAAACGAAAATCTTTGCCACCCGTGCCGTATCCTCAGGAGAAGAAAAAACGCTGTACGGACGACCAACCGCAATGCGCGTATAATCAATGGAATCCGAAATTCGTGCAATCTTGTCAACCTGCGACATCGGAACGCCATACCTATTAAGTATAGTACCCAGATAATCGCCCTGGCGAACTGTATCGTCGGTAATAGTCCAATCGTCAACAGGAAAACCAAAGCGAGTTTCGACATCTGGTTCTTCCACAGGAACTTCTACCCTATCGTTCTCTGCCTTACCGCAAAACAAAATCACAGCGACAGCAACTCCCGCCACCACGATTACCGACAGCACTACAATCAGGACAATATTTGTCTTTGACAGTTTCATTGGTTAGCAAACGGATTTTTACCTAAATTATTGCCCTAAAAGAACGGATTTGTGTCAATTTCGTGACCAATAGTCGTGAATCCTCCGTGTCCGGGCATAACGCCACAATCCCTATTGAGCGTAAATAACTTTTCCTTAATGCTTTCAATCAACTGCGTATGGTTTCCGCCCGGCAAATCGGTGCGGCCAATGCTTCCAGAGAACAATGCATCACCGCAAACAACAAAATTTCCACTTTCCGAATACAACGCCACACTTCCGCGCGAATGTCCAGGAACTTCAAGCACTTTCAGCACCGAATTTCCAAAATGGATTTCATCGCCATCGACAATATTCTGGTCGGGTAACGACTGCTGATTCATACGGAAACCGAACATTGCTGCTTCCCTACCTACATTCTCTATCAAATCGTTATCCTTGAAATTAGCCAGCACGGGAACCTTGTACTCGGCCTTGAGCCTGTCGTTGCCACAAATATGGTCGAGATGTCCGTGAGTATTGACTATGTATTTTATTTTCAAGTGGTTATTGTCAACAAATTGCTTCAAAGCCAGCATTTCACGGTCGGAATTTACCGCACCATCAATAATTACTGCCTCATTGGTTTCATCGGAAACTATATAGGCATTCACGCCAAACGCATTGAAAACAAACGAATTAAATTCTATCATATTATTTATTTTCTGAATTAGCAACTTTTTCGCGCGTATGCTTCCACCGCCTGTGCGACCACAGCCAATATTCCGGGCATTCCCTTATATCCCTCTCCAAACGACTGAAATACAACTTGGTAATCTCGCCCTGCGCATACTGCTGGGGATTGTCAACCAACTTTTCAAAAGTCAAGGTATAATGTCCGCGCCGTGGCTTCGAAATCTTCATATACAACGCAGGAAGATTCATTTTCTTTGCATACGCCTCCGACCCGTGAATGCAAGCGGTGTCGTGATTCAAGAAATCGAGCCATATTGCGCGTTCAAGGTTCGAGGGACTTTGGTCGGCAGCCATAATCACGCCAATAGGCTTTTCGGGCGGAGTTGCAAAAACCGACTTTGTCTGCTGCACAGGCACCATCTTCATTCCAAACCGCCCACGACGAACAACCCCATAATGTTCTGAATATGGATTTGTTAACGGAAGATACAAGGCAACTGTCTGATGCTTGATTGCCATATCGGTTCCCAACATTCCGTATTCCCAGTTTCCGTAATGGCTAGTTATAAGCAAAACCGACTGACCACGGTCAAAGTATTCGTTTGGAATATCCGCATTTTCAATGACATAACGCTTTTTTATCTGCTTTTCCGAAATTGTCATTCCCTTGATTGCCTCAAGCGTAACATCCGCTAGATGACGATAGAACTTCTTCGCCAACTGCTTAATTTCCTTTTCTGATTTCTCTGGAAATGAAGATTTTAGATTTCCAAACACGACCTTTTTCCTATATCCTGCAATGTAATAAACAACAAAGTAGAACACATCCGCCCAGAAATACAGCAGGAAAAAGGGCGTTATGCGCGAACATAGCACCAAAAAGCGAAACGACAGATATTCCAGACGCTTCATTATAAAGTTTTTAACTTTGCAATTGCTTCCGCTGGATTTTCTGCACCAAAGACAGCACTACCTGCCACAAGCGCATTTGCACCAGCCTTGACAATCTCACGATGGTTTTGCGTGTCAACGCCTCCGTCAACTTCGATTATGACTTCAGGGTTCACAACATCGGCAATGTTGCGCAGTTCTGTGATTTTCTTCAAGCTATTCTTGATAAACGACTGTCCGCCAAATCCCGGATTTACCGACATTATCAGCACCAAGTCTATTTCGGGCAAAATGTCCTCAAGCAACTTGACGGAAGTATGCGGATTCACCGAAGCACCAGCCTTCATTCCGTGAGCCTTGATTTCCTGCACCGTGCGATGCAAGTGAGTACAAGCCTCGTAATGAACGGTTAGAATATCGGCACCAGCCTTGGCAAACGCCTCGATGTAGCGTTCCGGCTGAACAATCATCAGATGCACATCCAAAGGTTTCTGCGCCAACTTCTTGACACTCTTAACAATCGGCAAACCAAATGAAATGTTCGGCACGAACACGCCGTCCATAATGTCGAGGTGAAACCAGTCGGCCTCACTGGAGTTTATCATTTCAATGTCATCGGCAAGATGGTTGAAATCTGCCGAAAGCAACGATGGGGATACGATTATTTTCTTCATAGTTCTAATATTTATGGTTCACAGGCTAAAAGGCTGACAGGCTAAAAGCCAACTGACTGCAAGACTGTTAGACTGCTCGACTGTTAGCCTTTAAAACACATTTGCATAATTCTTTACATCGTCGGCTGTAATTTCGTTTCCGCACAGAATCACAAGCCTTTCAATCACATTGCGAAGTTCACGGATATTTCCACGCCAGTTAATCTTCTTCAGTTCGGCAATAGCACCGTCGGTAATTTTCTTCACGGGGAAATTCTGCTCCTCGCAACAAGTCTTGATAAAATCGTCAACCAGCAATGGAATATCGTCGATGCGCTCGTTGAGGGTAGGCACATGAATCAAAATCACGCTCAGACGGTGGTACAAATCCTCGCGGAAATTGTTCTTCTCGATTTCTTCGCGCAAATTCTTGTTGGTAGCAGCCACAACACGCACATTTACAGTCACATCCTTGTCGCTACCTATGCGGGTAATCCTATTTTCCTGCAAGGCACGAAGCACCTTTGCCTGAGCAGCAAGGCTCATATCGCCAATCTCGTCAAGGAAAAGCGTACCGCCGTCGGCCTGCTCGAACTTGCCAGCCTTGTCCTTAACGGCACCGGTAAACGAACCCTTAACATGGCCAAACAACTCGCTTTCAATAAGTTCCGATGGAATTGCAGCGCAGTTGACCTCGACAAACGGAGCCGATGCACGATTGCTCTTCTCGTGAATCCAATGAGCCACAGCCTCCTTGCCCGTACCGTTGCTACCAGTTATCAGTACACGAGCATCAGTCGGAGCCACGCGCTCAATCATCTCCTTGACCTTAAGCATTGCAGGCGTTTCGCCAATCATCTTGTACTTTGTATTTACCTTTTTCTTCAAGGTTTTGGTTTCGGCAACCAAAGTGGAACGGTCGAGCGCATTGCGCAAGGTTACAAGCAACCTGTTCAAGTCAAGCGGCTTCTGAATGTAGTCGAATGCGCCTTTTTTTATCGAATCGACAGCAGTATCAATGTCGCCGTGACCGGAAATCATCACAATCGGAAGTTCGGGAAAACTGTCGTGCAACTTTGCTAGCACCTCCAGCCCATCCATCTTCGGCATCTTGATGTCGCAGAAAACTGCATCAAACTTCGACTCGGAAGCCTTCTTGAAGCCCTGTTCGCCATCTTCCGCCACATCGACCTTATGCCCTTCAAGGCTCAATATGTCGCTCAATGTATTGCGTATGCTACGCTCGTCATCAATAACAAGAATCTTAGCCATTGCTGTAATATTTTAAATAATTACTATTTCAAAATTTTTGCCACAAGTCCAGTCAGCACCTGTCCGGGACCGACTTCGATAAATTCATTCGCCCCATCCTCGTGCATTTTCACCACAGAATCGCACCAACGCACTGCGCTAGTAAGCTGACTGACAAGGTTGTTACGAATTTCATTCGCCCCACGGTGTGGCAAAGCGTCAACATTCTGGTAAATCGGCACCTTTGCGTCGTTGAAATGTGTTGACATTATAGCCTCGGCAAGCTCTTCGCGGGCAGGTTCCATCAATGGAGAGTGAAATGCACCACCAACCTGAAGTTTCAAGGCACGCCTTGCCCCAGCTTCCTTCATCTTCTCACAGGCAGCATCAATTGCATCTTCGCTTCCAGATATTACAATCTGCTCGGGACTATTGTAATTGGCAGGCACAACGATTCCCTCGGTTTCGGCACAAATGCGTTCCACAACCTCACGGTCGAGACGAATTACAGCCGCCATAGTCGATTTCTGCATCTCACAAGCCTTCTGCATAGCCATCGCACGCTTCGATACAAGCAAAAGCGCATCCTCGAACGACAATACACCTGCAGCCACCAAAGCCGAAAACTCGCCAAGCGAATGTCCCGCAACCATACCGAAGCTTTCATTGGCGAACTTCTCGTAGAACATAACGACCGAGTGCAGAAAAACGGCGGGCTGAGTAACCTTAGTCTGCTTCAAATCCTCATCGGTACCACTAAACATTATATCGGACAAGCCGAAACCTAAAATCTCGTCGCCTTTTTTAAACATACGCTTGGCATTATCGCTACCATCGTACAAATCCTTGCCCATTCCAGAAAACTGGGAACCCTGCCCAGGAAAAACCAATGCTTTCATTACAATCTGTTTCTGTCAATTAACGATAAAAATTCCTGACGTGTCTTTGCCTGCTTGAGAAATACGCCTGTGAAATCGGAAGTTGTCGTTATAGAGTTCTGCTTCTGAACCCCGCGCATCTGCATGCACATGTGGTGAGCCTCGATGACAACCGCCACGCCAAGCGGGTCGAGAGTATTCTGTATGCAGTCCTTTATTTGCGTAGTAAGACGTTCCTGCACCTGCAAACGACGAGAGAAAACATCAACGACGCGTGCAATCTTGCTCAAGCCAGTTATGTAATGGTTCGGTATGTAAGCCACGTGAGCCTTGCCGTAGAACGGCAACATGTGATGCTCGCACATGCTGTACAACTCAATATCCTTCACAATCACCATCTGGCGGTAATCCTCGCGGAACATTGCCGAACGGATTATTTCCTCGGCATCCATGTCATAGCCTTGAGTCAGAAACTGCATTGCCTTGGCAACACGTTCGGGAGTCTTAAGCAATCCCTCGCGATTTACGTCCTCTCCAAGAATGCCAAGAATCTCACTATAAAGCCCCGCAAGCCTTTCTGTCTTCTCCTTGCTGAACTTCTCAACTTTTGCAAATCCCTGCTCGTCAGGGTCTAATATCGTATAATTCATTCGTTCTAAATTTGACGCAAACATACACAAAATATTGGGATTTTTATGTATGTTTGCAAGCAAAATTTACATCATGTTCAAGAAAGTACCGCATACATACGTAATTGTATTCTCAATCATAATCATCGCCGCCATACTTACGTGGATTGTCCCTGCCGGACAATTCGAGCGCACAACGAAAACACTAGCCGACGGCAGTTCAACAACGGTTATAGTAGAAAACTCCTACCACGAGGTGGATGCAAGTCCGCAGACCTGGCAGGTTTTCACCTCCATCTTCGACGGATTCAAGAAGCAGGCTGGAATTATAGCCTTCATTCTGCTCGTTGGCGGAAGTTTCTGGATTCTGAACGAAAGCCGAGCACTAGCAGCCGGAATAAACTCGTTCCTGCGCTTCAGCAGAAGACTCGAAAAACGGAAATTCCTGCAAAAGATAGGCGTAAACAACATCATAATGGTGCTGATAATGACATTGTTCAGTGCCTTCGGAGCCATTTTCGGGATGAGCGAGGAAACCATAGCCTTCGTAATAATATTCGTACCGCTAGCAATATCAATGGGATACGATTCTATCACAGGACTTTGCCTCGTATATGTGGCTGCGCATCTTGGCTTTGCTGGAGCAATCTTCAATCCGTTCACAATTGGAATTGCTCAGGGAATGTCTGACCTGCCATTGTTTAGCGGATGGGAATACAGATTCGTTTGCTGGTTGGTAATTAATGCCGTAGGTTTTGCATTCATATTATGGTACGCATCACGAATAAAGAAGAATCCACAGAAGAGCCTCACCTACTCCATCGACGAGTACTGGCGCAAAAACAACAGCAGTCATGCCGACGACATAGAATACTACACACCCAAATCGGCTTGGGCAAGCTACACTATCGTTTCCATTGCCGTGATATTGTTCTCGGTCTTCTATCCTATCTCGAGTCTAACCGTAGGAAAGGCCAACTTTGAGTTTGCTGCAATTCCTATTGTTTCGGGACTTTTTATTATCACCTCGTTCTTCATGTTGCGCAAGTCGGTACATTTTTATATCATAAACCTGCTGTTTTTCACCGTTTTGTACTTGATTGTCGGTGTAATGGGCTACGGCTGGTACGTTGAGGAAATCGGTGGACTTTTCCTTGCTATGGGCATAGCCGCAGGAATAGCAATGGACAGGTCGGCAAACGACATTGTAAAAATGTTCCTCGACGGAGCCAAGGACATTTTCTCGGCAGCATTCGTCGTCGGTCTGGCAGGCGGAATAATAGCCATTCTTACCAACGGCAACATCATCGACACCATAATGAACAGTCTCTCGAACGGAATGCAAGATACAGGCAAAGAAGCCTCGCTGTCGATAATGTACGGAATACAGACATTCCTCAACATAATAATCCCGTCGGGTTCGGCAAAGGCTGCACTTACTATGCCTATTATGGCGCCGTTCTCCGACCTAGTTGAAATCTCACGACAGACAACAGTCCTCGCCTTCCAATTCGGCGACGGCTTCACAAATATGATTACCCCGACATCGGGAGTTCTGATTGGCGCATTGGGAATGGCAAAGATTCCGTACAACCTATGGTTCAAGTTCATCTGGAAATTTATGCTGGTGCTAATCGCTCTTGGTTTCCTGCTCTGCCTACCGACATTATACATGACTCTCAACGGATTTTAGCATGGAAAAATATTGCATAATCGACAGTTGCAACTGGATAAACATCTTCGGACTCACCACCGTAATACTGATGCTTATCCCCAACACCATCTACGCCATAAAGTTCCGTGTAAAAGAAACAAGATGCAACTGCTGCCGTTCGATGTACATTCTGGAACAAATAGGGCGTTATGGCTCGATGTTCCTGATGGCGTTCAACATTGGAATTGCCGAATTCGGTTTTGCATCGCCGCAGCATTTTGTCGCATACCTTATTGCCAACACAGCATTGCTAGTTGCATACTTTATAGTTTATGCACTATATTTCAAACGACAGACAAACTGGAAAAGCATGACTTTGGCAATAATCCCATCCTGTCTGTTTTTAACTGACGGAATTCTTCTAAGACACTATCTGTTAGTAAGTTTTGCAATAATATTTGCGCTGGCACACATCTGTATAACTCGCAAGGACAGTTGCAGCGTACAGCATAACGAGTAAAATTTTCCGAACAACGGAAACAATATTGTCATACCTTTGCACCCAGAATAATATAACAACCAATGGCAAAAAATAAGGCAAGCAAAGCCCAACAAAAAGCACCAAAGAAAAAGAAAGGTGGAAAATCAATATTCCGCAAGATTATGAAGGTTATCTTTATAAGCTTGCTTTGCTTATTCGGGTTCAACCTGCTCACAACCATACTATACCGCTGGGTAAATCCGCCCATTACACTCACGATGATTTCGCGCTCGGTATTCGAAGGCGAGCCGCTGAAAAAAGAATGGAAATCGCTTGACGAAATTTCGCCCTACCTCGTTGATGCATCGGTAGCCAGCGAAGACAATATGTTCTTGGGGCACAATGGCTTCGACCGCGTAGCCATCGACATTGCCATCGAGGAACACAAGTCGGGCAAAAGCAACCGTGGCGGAAGTGGAATATCGCAGCAGACGGCAAAGAATGTATTTCTGTGGCAAGGTCGTTCGTGGATACGCAAGGGACTGGAAGTCTATCAGACTTTTCTAATTGAACTATTCTGGCCGAAAGAACGCATTATGGAAGTGTATCTCAACGTCATAGAGATGGGACCTGGCATCTATGGAGCCGAAGCCGCTGCGCAGGAATATTTCCACAAAAGTGCAAAAAATCTTACAAAAGCCGAAGCCTCGCAGATTGTAGCCGCCTACCCCAATCCCCGTGACCCGAAGCGCAGTCCCCAAAAAGCCTCTGCCCGCGCCGCACAAATCCGAAACCTCATGAACCTCATCGGTTCTATAAAGTTCGACGATGAAAGCATAGAGCAATGGGAAGAGCGCTACGAGAAATACAAGGACAAATATTTTGAACAGAAGGAGAAAAAGAAGTAATTTAATTCACTTCCTCCACTTCAGGTGCCTCAATAGCCTTAACATCTTCAATATCATCGAGCATCGGCACAGGATGATTCTGGCTTTGCTTGGCTCCGATTTTTATCAGTTTGTTGGCAGAAAGCACAATGCTCTGACCTTTGTCTTCCAACTTCTTCTGGCCTTCATCAAAAACCTTCTGAGCCTTTTCAAGAGTCTTTCCCAATTCACTATATTTGCCGACAAACTGACCTACGCGGTCTATAACTTCTTTTGCCAGCTTGAACACCTCTTCGTGATTCTGCGCCTGCTTAATCTGCGTCCATGTCATGTGAATTATACGCAATGCAGCATAAAGCGACTGTTCATCAGCAATATAGACATTTTTCTCCATAGCCTCACGCCACAATTCCGGCTTAGCATTAAGAGCAGTCCACAAGGCTCCCGAATGTGGCACAAACATAATCACATAGTCTATTTTTGTCTTTGATGCACTAATATACGAAGAATAATCCTTCTTTGACAATTCATCCACGTGTTTCTCCAAGCTTGCAATGTGCTTTTCCAAATGCTTGCGTCCTTCCTCTTCCGAATCAGCATTCAAATAGTCCAGATAGTTAGTGAGCGACACCTTTGCATCAATAATCAACTCGCGATTCTGGTCGAGGTGCAGGATAACATCGGGACGCATCTTCTTGTCATCGTCACTCTTTACAACATTGCCCCTATCGTCGCGGATTGTATATTGCACTTCATAATTCAGTCCTGGCACCAAACCTTGCGACTGCAAAAGTTCCGAAAGTACAGTTTCTCCCCAATCGCCCTGTACCTTTGACTTATGTCTAAAGGCATTTGTCAGTTCCTCCGCCGTTGCCTGAGTCGCCTTGCTTTGTGCAATCATCTGGTCAAGATTTACCTTCATCGCACTATTGATAGAAACAGCTTCCTTAGAAGTTTTCTGCATTGTTTCTTCCATCTTCGCAATGCTTTCCTTGAGCGGATTGACCAGTTGACCGATGCTGGTTGTACTGCTTTTTGCAAACTCCTCCTGACGCGCCTTCAGCAAATCCTCGGTTGCAGCCTTGTTCTGGACAAGAATGTCATTAATGGTCTTATCGAACCTCTTCTGCTGTTCCGTCATCGACTGCTCGTAGTGAGACTTGAGCGCCTGCATAGCCTCTTCGTTGGCCTTGTCCTTGGCAGCAACGGTAGTTTCGCAATGTTTCTGCTCGTCCAATTTAACCTCCGCCAAACGCTTGCTGAAATTCTCCTCAGCTTTCTGCAAATCGGCTTGCGAACGTTTTTTCTCCTCCTCCAACTGGCTTTTTGCTGTTTCAAGATTTGCTTGAACAGCGCTATTCTTTGCCTTAAAAACAAGAGCAACTATTACTGCACCCAAAACAATGCCACAAACGGCAACGATAATAATCAATAAAATGTCTGTCATAATTTTACATTTTTAACTGGTTTATAAATCATCTTAACTGGTCGCAAATATAAATAAAAATCCGCTAGTTGACGAATAAATCGGGAATTAGTTATTAACAATTTTCAAAAAAAACTCATTGTTCCAAACAAAATTACTTATCTTTGTGAGTTAGACACTTCATTAATATGAAACGATTATTTGCACTAATAATAGTAATTGCCATATCGTTGGCATCGTTTGCCCAGGTTAATTACAAGACAGAAAAAGTTCACTCCGAAAGTGGCACAACGCTCATGCGTATCAGTATTGATGAACCTTTGAAACCTAATGCCGATGGCGCATACGGGTTCCGCATGAAGGCTCCGATTCCGTTCACCTCGTTCGCAATAGGTTTCGATGCTACCGACCGCAATGCTCCCGAAGGTCATTTCATCGTTTACTACCGCACTTCGCAGGGCGAAAAATGGACCAACTGGCACGACGACCACGGATATTTCCGTCCCGAAGACATAGAGCCGAACATTTTCTACACCGATTTGCTTTTCGGATTCGACTTCAATCCGCACGATTCGATTGATTTTCTAATCTTTCCACCAGTAAATGTGCAACTTACAAAGATAGAACTCGTATTTCAGGACATAACATCCGAAAACGAAAAGGTAGCAAACCAAACAACACACGTCAATGCTACCCGCGACGGCAACTGCCTTGAATTCCCCGAATACGTTCCCCGTTCGTCGTGGTGCGGGAACTACACAGAATGCCACAATCCGACATACTCGCCGAATTATATAACACCAACACATACGATTATACACCACGGAGCAAGTCCCGACACCTACACAGATGGAGCCGCCGTTGTGCGCTCATACTGGAACTACCATGTAAACAACAACAACTGGGAAGACATTGGCTACAACTACCTTTTCGACAAAAACGGAAACATGTACCAAGGTCGGTACAATCCAAATCTGCCTACATCCGACGTCAAGGGCGCACATGCAGGAAACTGCAACGGAAAATCCATAGGGCTTAACTTTATCGGCAATTCCGATGCCCCCGCAACAGCACCAACCGAAGTACAACTTGAAAAATGCTGGGATATGCTTGCTTGGTGGTACGACTATAAGCAACTCGACCCGACATCGCAAGCGGACATCACAAATCAGGCTGGACAATTCACTTTCAGCCGCTACCGCATTTCGGGACACCGCGATGTAAACCAGACTTCGAGTGGTCAATTAGGCACTACCTGCCCCGGCGAAACGCTATATGCAATGCTTCCAAATTTCCGAGTTCAAGTTGCCCGCAAGATGAACGACTGCGGATGGGACATTGTCCTGCCCGAAGGAGATACCGTTCCGCCAACCACCGAAATCACAGCCGACGATTGGAACAACAGCAACTTCAATGTGGCGTTCAGCGACAGAAGCAACACCAGCAAGGCTTTCTTCCAGATTCTCGACAAGGAAGACGGCAAATGGACAACCAACACATCGCGCGGAACGCTTTACGAACCTTTCGATGAGCAATCTATTCCAGAAAACTGGACAAATGCCAATGGAACCTGGGCAATGAATTCGGGTTCAATAATGCAAAGCGACGAAGAACTTACCGGTACAAACCTGCACTGCGCATTGCATCAGGAACGCGGATACACCTACCTCTACCACGCCAAGATGAAAATCACAGGCGAAGGCTCAAACCGCCGCGCGGGTTTCTATTTCTTTACCGACAATTCCGAACGTCAGAACGGTTATATGATGTTCATCCGTCCCGACCACAATACCGCACAACTTTACAAATATGTCAATGGGTCTTATTCGGAAAACGGAGGAACCTACACCTCGCTTTCATATACCATAAATGCTGGTCAGTGGTACGACATCAAGATTACTTTCGACACCAATACTGGCAAAATCACCTGCTATGTGGACGACATTGTAGCCGTTACACTCACAGATTCCAATCCGTTCACTTCGGGAGAGTGCTTCTCGTTGCGTTCGGCTGGCTGCAATACCGAGTACAAGGACATTTATGTTTCGCGCTTGCGTAGCAACAACGCCAACCTTACTGCCACAATAGGCGAAAACGGCGACATCCGCACCGAAAGTGAAAACGGAAGCTATGCAGGAAGAATCAGAACCATACTTCTCGGCAACAACGGAATGTGGTCTGACTACTTTGAAAAGGACGTAAAGGTTGACTGGACAGCACCCATAACCGAAGTCAGCACCGACCATCCTTGGGACGGCACCGACTTTGAAGCCACATTCGACGACAATGAGAACAATTTCATGACAGAACGCTTCTACTTAGCAAAATATATAGACGGAAACGAATGGATTGCCAATAACTCTAACGGCTTTGCCAACAGCGACTTCGACAACGAAATTGGCGACGAATGGACAAACGTTGCTGGTTCGTGGAGCATAAGCGACGGAAACCTAATCCAGGCCGAAACAGCAACATCGAACCTTTACGCAACCGTAAACCAGACTTTGGCCGACAAATACATGTACGAATTCAATTTCAAGATGTCGCCCGATGCCACCAACCAGCGCATAGGTTTGCACTACATGAGCACCAACGGAGAAACCGAAAATCACGGCAACGGATATTTCATATACTTCCGCCTATCGACAAGCTCGTCAAGAGTTGAATTCTACCGTGTCGAAAACGATACCTATTCGCAGGACAAGTGCATAGATTTGCCTCTCAACACAAACTGGCACAACGTAAAACTGATTTACGACCGCACAAACGGCAAGAGTTCCATTTACTACGACGACCGCTACTACGGTTCGTACACCGATGCCAACTTCTTCACTGAAGGAAACATCGTTGCCCTGCGCAACGGCGGTGCCACTGCCAGCATCGACAACTTTAGGATTTACCGTTCTCGTGGTAATTCAGCAAGTATATCTGTGGGCGAAAACGGAGACATTCAAGCACCTGCAAATATCGAAGAAAATCAAGATTTTGCCATCATAAGTTCCATAGCAATCGACTCGGCACAAAACATTGGCTGGTACAACTACTCGGTAGCAAACGATACCACAACAGTCAGTATCTCCGATGAAGAATTTTGCGGCATTACCCTCTACCCTTCACCAAACAACGGAAGTTTCACAATAAGCATTACTCCCGACCATGTTGGCGAACAAATTGCAATAACCGACCTAAACGGCAGAACAATTCTTGTGCGTAAGATTGAATCGGAAAACACAGAAATATCGCTCGGTAAAATTGCAGCAGGAATTTACTTTGCAAGAATAGGTGAAAATAAGTTGAAATTTGTGGTGGAATAATACATCTATTCCTTTACAAACTTCCGTTCTATAACGCTATTCACACCCTGAGTTTCGCCCCCTGCAGCGCACTGAGCCTGTCGAAGTGTCGAAGTGAAAGGACGAATTGTGTATATTCTTACCACATATACTCCACTATCCAGCTCGCTCACATTGCAAGCAGCAGTGTTTCCATTTACATCCATTCTCCTTACTATCTGTCCCTTATCATTCACAATTTCGATTTCTGAAATTGCTTCCGACGAAGAAATCGTCAGCATATCGTTTACTGGATTAGGAAATACAAGAATATCATCGTCCGAAATCTCATCAATACCAGTTGCGGGCAATACATTCACATACAAGGTCGTATCGTAGGTACAACCAAAATTGTCGGTTGCCGAGAATGTATATTCTACCTGACCAACAGTTGTCGGTACTGCAAAATTGTTAGCCGCATAACCTTCATTCAATATGCTTTCGCCTTCCCACCACATTTCATTGCCGTAATTGTTCTGGAAACTTATTGTTGGTCTGATATTGTCGGCTAAATTCAACTCCGTTCTGAATACTGTACCATAACTAGCAAAATGATGGTTGACAAAAACTATACACCACTCGCCATTAATCGGACAACCAATCAATTCGCTGAAATTTCCAACTGGCTGATAACTACCAGAAGGCAACGAAAGTGCATTAGCCGTACAATTTTCCGACATCAGCCCATTGTTTTCTCCTTCTGTCCAATAATAATCGTATCCAATGCCCACCCATCCGTCGTCGCAAGGATATGGTTCATCTAAGTCTGTCGGTTCACCGAAATAAGCACCACCACAAGATTGAGAAAACAATGAAACTCGCCGACCATCAGGACATTGCAAATACACATCAAGGTCATTCGTGTAAGAGTGGTTCATATTCACGCCTACCGATTGTATGTCGTCGGCAGATGTAATCGTCAGATTTGGAGCAAAACCAACAAAGTCGAAACAACTGGATTGTTCTACATTTGCATTCTCACCATTATTAAAACAAAAACGCTCGTTATTGACTGATACAGTGGACATATCAATCTGCCATTCATCCGTAGGTACAACAATGCCATTCAACTCAACCGTATCACCAAGATATACAGAAGGCGTAACTATCGTTCCTGTAAATGTCGGTGGTACTGATATGTAAAGAACTAAAGTATCCGACAACACTTGACATCCATTTGCATCAGTCGTAGCAAGCGTTACAAAATATGCACCATGCTCAAATGGTTCCGACAACTCATCCATGCCAAGTCCTGAAAAAATCTGCGTGCCATTACTGCCCAACACTTTCCATGAAAAATTAGTATTGTCGATTGTCTGCTCATAATTTTCATTATTGTGCGAAAAATTAATCTGAGCAGAAACCGTAGTACCATAACAACCAAGATATGCATTTTCCGATTCACTGTATTGTGCATCTGTTGTAATGCCAAGCGAATATTCTTGACACGGCATTTCATTTTCATCCCAAAGCGTTTCTTGCGAAAAAACTGCTGTTCCCAACAAAACAGAAACAAGCATCACATATATCGTCTTGCTATTCATACATTTAATTCTTTGTTCAAATAACTAAACGCAAAATATGCCCAATGGTTGCCTAAATCATTTATGTTTTTCAACATTTTTCTCCATCTCCACTATCAGCATCGACAATGCTGATGCGGCAAACCTCTCGATATTTATGCTTCTATCCTTTCCGAAAATATACTTGCGGCTTACAACCTTTGTTGGCGTAGCAACAGCAATCCACACAGTACCGACAGGCTTTTCGTCGCTGCCGCCAGTAGGTCCTGCAATGCCAGTTGTTGAAACAGCATAATCAACACCCAATAACTTGCGCACGCCAACAGCCATCTGCTCAGCAACAGTACTGCTCACAGCTCCGTACTTTTCCAAATCGGCACGACTTACGCCAAGCACATTGGCTTTCACCTCGTTACAATACGACACAACAGAGCCTTTGTAGTACTCCGAACTTCCCGACACCGAAGTTATCAGCGAAGCAACCTTACCACCTGTGCAACTTTCGGCTGTTGCAACCGTACAAAGCTTGTCCTTGAACAACTTACCGACAAGTTCCTCCAACTTTATGTCCTCGTAGGCAATAATGTTTTCGGGAACAATCCTTTTCAGTTCCTCGACCTTGGCATTTATGTAGCTTTCGGTGGTATCGTCGGGCTGGTAAACGCTCAAACGCAGACGAATGCTCGAATATGCAGGCAGATATGCCAATCGTACATTCTTGACAAGCGAATGCTCCCAGTCAGAAATCTTTTCGGCAAGAATCGACTCGGCAATTCCAGTGAGCAGCAAGGTCTTATGAAATACAGGTTTAAGATTGTAGTGCTTCTTTATCAGCGGAACTATCTCGTGTTCCATCAGGTAGCGCATCTCGAAGGGAACACCGGGCATGGAGAATAGGAGTTTGTTTCTCCCAACCAATTCGACCCTTCGACTACGCTCAGGGAGCGAATTGCTTGGTACTTCCATCATAATTCCAGGAGCAGTACCAACTGCATTGTTAATCACCGTTGCAGTTGCAGGGACAAGAGCCTGACTACGATTGTTCTCGGTGAGAGCAATACCACGGCGACCGAGCATTTCAGCAACATTGGCAAGAACCGCTTCGTTCAGAACCAACTC
The DNA here is from genome assembly GCA_902776565.1 of uncultured Bacteroidia bacterium. GTDB lineage: Bacteria > Bacteroidota > Bacteroidia > Bacteroidales > ML635J-15 > Bact-19. The sequence continues at coordinate 261,752 of CACYQN010000001.1, read as the reverse complement.
AGTACCAAACTTTTCGCAGATAACCTTCTTGGTAATGTCATCCTTGGTAGGACCAAGTCCGCCAGTCATAAACACCACATCGGCGACTTCCAGACACCTGTCAATGGCATCCGAAATGGACTTTCCATCGTCGCCAACGGTAATCACGGTTTCGGAACGGAAACCTATCTTATTCATCTCACGCGAAATCCACGACGAATTTATGTCAACAACCTGCCCTATAAGGATTTCGTCTCCTATAATTATGATTCCAGCATTCATTTTAGTGATATATTTTTTCTGCAAAAATAATCACAAAATCAAGATGCGGTAATGGTTGCTTAAATTTAATTGCAGATTATAAATCCTAACTAACGGGGATATTTTGAGTTTTGCGGATAAAATATCCTTATATTCACGCCTTCGGGAGTACAAATCCCGAAGGACGGAGGACAGGCATCACAAAATCAGCAAAAACAGAAAATCAGACTTCAAACATTGACAGCCGACAATGTTCTTTATACCATGGAAACTTAGTGTCATGGCTTACCAAAGTATATCCTCGTCGCAATGCGGTAGCAATAATAATTCGGTCGAAAGGGTCGGAATGAGTTCGTCCAGCAATATCCGGCATAGGTAAGTCGTAGAATGTCTCCATAATATCTGGGGCTATATGCAGTATGGCGATACCATTTGCCTCCACAACCGAACGAATCTTGTCGGGACGATTGGCTTCGAGGCGTCCAATCTGCTGCAACTGGATTATTTCAACAAGCGAAATTTCCGATATGGCAAACTCGTCCTCGTAATACTTGATACTATTGCGCAACGATTCGGGAAGCCGAGCTTCCTCGTGCGATATAAGCCATACAAGGGCATGGGTATCAAGAAGGTATCTCATAACTCCAAGCCAAACGGATCTGGAACAAGTTCTTTGTACTTGGTAAGTTTCACAAGTTTTCTTGGCACAGGCTTAAAGAACCTCTTGTCAATTTTACTCGATTTCCTTGCTTTCGTTGATGTTGTCTTCATTTCAAAAAAACTTTTCAAATTGCAATATTACTATTAATTTTTGACACGACCATTTTTTCAAGTTCTTTTTTTCAAAAAAACGCCACAGGATTTTACACATTACAAATGCTGATATTCAAGTGTGTCGGAATGCAACCTTTAGCTCACTGCCCGAAGTCCGAAAATCCGAACTAACGGGGATATTTTGAGTTTTGCGGATAAAATATCCTTATATTCACGCCTTCGGGAGTACAAATCCCGAAGGACGGAGTAATTTTACTCCTTTATAAATTTAGTTGCTGTACTCAAATCTTCAAAGTATATAAAATACATTCCAGTTTCAATGCCTTGCAAATCAATGTCAAATACAGCAGAATTGCTATTCCCTCTTATTACAACACTACCAACAGCATTAACAATCTCGTAGTGATAATTATTCCTTAGTTCAAACGTCGACAAGTTAACTGTCATATTGTTTGCTATTGGATTTGGAAAGATTTCTATTTCTCTTTTATTTGCTACAACTTCATTTTTCCCAACAAGTCCACCCGTAGAGGTTTTGTATATGCTACCCTCTGTAAGAGCAAATCCGTTATTTTCATCAATAAAAAAGAATTTTATAGCATCAATTGGGAAATATTCTCCCCAAGTACGACCACCATCGTCGGTTCTATATAACCCTGTTCCTCCAACAAAACCTACACTGGGATTTACAAAATATACACCTGTATAATAACACATTGATGGCGGTGTCAATAAAATTTCATTATAGCCATTTGTATATTTATGAACATTTCCATCACCTCCATAGAAAAAGGTGTGATTGTCAATCATATTTATGTCACAAATTCCGTAAGCAGTATTGTCATCCAAATCAAATTCTTCGTCAATGATTAACTCTGACCCATCAAAATGAAATAGGTACTTACCAATCATTCCGACATTTTCATTTAATACACCTATATGACCAAAGGTTCCTGCCAAAAAATTCCATGTTCCTCCGCCATTAGTAGTATAATAAGCCCCTTCGTGTGAAGAGATTATTCCGTTCAATTCACTTAAAAAGCGAATTTGATAAAATTCTTCATAATAATTTTGGATAGACATGAATAAAGTCCAGTTGGCTCCACCATCTATTGTCTTCAGAATTATAGAATACGACGAATCGTTTGTTTGTGGTATATTGTAACGATGATGGAATCCGCAAATATAACCAGTATCGGGACTTTGGAATGAAACTGATTGTATTCCAATATCATATCCTATATATATTCTTTCCCACGAGTTTCCTCCGTCTGTGGTTTTTTCAACAATCCCTCTATTTGTCGTTAGTGTTTCTGAACCTACAACATAACCAGTATCGGCATTACAAAAATGAATGTCAGTATAATAAATATCGCCGGCATTCCTTATGTTTTCCCATTGTGCCTTCGCACCCAAGCACATTGCAAATAATGCAAAAAATAATACAAACTTTTTCATATTTTTTTTGTTATAAGTTGATTGTGCAAAAATAGTTTTTTTTTTATAAGGCGTAGGAAATTTGTGTGTTTTTTGAGGATAGTGTTAAAAAAAATCTTACTGATATTTTGAGAAGTAACCGCCGTTAAGGAATTCATCAACGGTCACCGATTCGAGTTTTCTGTCGTCGAGAAGCCAGATATGGGAGCAATACTTTGCTGCAATTTCCAAATCGTGGCACGAGAAAATTATGCATCTGTTTTCCTCCGAGGCAATTTTCTTCAAGTCGGACAAAAGTTTGCGTTTGGCAAAGAAATCAAGGAAAGCAGTCGGTTCATCGAGCAGAATCACAGGCGTCTGCTGCACCATTGCTCGGCAAATCATTGCCTTCTGCCTTTCGCCGTCGCTCACTTCGGTAATCATCGATGCGGCAATGTCCGACAGACCAAATTTCTGTATAAAGTCCTCGATTATAGCCTCATCGGCCTTCGTACGGCGGTCGAAAATGTTTGTGTAGGGACTTCTGCCGACGGCAATCAGGTCGCGGATACGCATATTGAGCACAGCCTCCACCTTCGACGGCACAAAACTGATATAGCGCGACTTCTCCCTTGCCGAAATTCGGTCGAGAGGCACACCGCAGATGCTTATATGTCCAGCCAAAGGCTTCTTTACACCGATGAGCGTACTCAGCATTGTCGTCTTTCCCGTGCCATTTCGTCCCACAAGGCAGATAAAATCGCCCGCACTTGCCGAAATATCAACCGCTTGCGACACCAACGGAGCCTTATGTCCGAAAACTAGTCCTTCAATATTCAATACCACCTCTCCCATCATATCACTGTCCGCTGATTTTTAAATACAATCCAAATAATGAAAGGCGCACCAAGAATCGAAATCACAGCATTAATCGGCAGAACACCCTGAGAATAAAGCGTATGCGAAAGAATATCGCCACACAGCAGGAAGGCCGCGCCAAGTATCATCGAAGCCGGCACAAGCACAAAATGGTCGGAAGTGTTGAAAATCCACCTCGAAATGTGCGGCACAGCAAGTCCGATGAAGCCCAACGGTCCGCAGAAAGCGGTAACAGCACCCGTAAGCACGCTTACACCTATAAATATAATAACGCGCAACCACTTTATGTTAAGTCCCATACTCACGGCAAACTGCTCGCCAAGAAGCAGTATGTTGAGTTTCTTGGAAAACATATACAGCACGGCGCACATTATCAGGCACACGGGTATCAGCACAACCGAATCGTTGAACGACACCGAGTCGAGGCTGCCCATTGTCCACACGACATACGACTTTACATTGACCTCGTTTGAGAAAAACTGCATTACATTCACCACCGAAGCCACCACGCCCGACACGAGAATACCAACGATAAGTATGCTCAGAATGTCCCTCACGCGAAGGCTCACGGCGAGAATAAGCATCAGCACGGCGGCAGCGCCAAGACCGGCAGCAATGAGTATTGCAAAGTTCGACACATCCGCCGACGGCAAAAACATACCGCTTCCGAGTACAATAACAGCCACGCCCAAACTGGCGCCATTGCTAATGCCAAGCACATACGGACCAGCAAGCGGATTTCGGAAAATTGTCTGCATCAGCAAACCCGACACCGACAGCGCAGCACCTGCAATCATAGCCGTAATAAGTCGCGCCAAACGGAACTCGCGGATGGTAAACTGGTAATCGACAGACATATCAGAACTGCCGAAAATGTAGTCCATAATATCCGACAACGGTATTTTGTTTGAACCAGTGCAGACATCAAGAATTGCCAACGCTATCAGCGCGAAAATTATCAAAGCATACTTTATAATATATGACAAACTGCGGTTCAATTTTCCAAAGTTTTATATTTCCATGGCATCATACTACCCGTCATTCCGTAAGACAAAGCGAACAGGCGCAAGAATGAGCCTTGTGAGCCTGTCTGTACGGAATCTCCTTCTGAAATAGTTTCCATAGGAGATTCCGCACAGTTGAACAATATTACGCTCCCCGTTCCGTTTCGCGTTATTGTTCTAACTTGCGGCCCCTTTAGCGCACGAAGCTTGCGAGTAATGACAGAATCATTTTGTTCCTTTATCTGGTAATACATAAGTGCAAATTTAGTTGAAAATTATAACTCAGCGAACTCTTACTCCAATTTCCTATAATAATGCAAATCGGCGTCGTCCTCCGTGAAAATCTTGCGCAAGTCCTGCAGGATTATGTCGGGATGCACAATGCCCGACTCCCAGAAGTCGCTTCCGCCGTATTCGCTGGTAATCTTGTTGTTATTGTAAATGCGTGCATTCTTGTACGGAGCAAGGTTCTCAAGGCGCGAATCCACATCAAGGATTTGCGAACGCTTGGTCTTCTCGTTTGTATTGAGCCACACCTCGGCGTCGCTTGCCATAAGGAAAACCTGCTCGATTGAATACGGAAGGCTCTCGGTAGATTCGTTGTCGAAGACATACTGGCCACCAGCCTCTTTTACAAAATTGGCGAAGAAACTGTTGCCACCCGGCACCCACCAAGTCCCTTTCCACGGCAAACTTACAAGCACCTTCGGGCTTTTATCGGTAGGCATAGCCTTTATTTCGTTGTAACGATTTTCAACGCTGTCGAAATAATGTTCAGCCAATTCAAGCTTGTCGTAGAAGCAGCCGAAAAATTTCATCCATTCTGTCCTGCCCAACGGACGCGGTTCCAGATAGTCGTCAACTATGACAATCGGAATGCCAATTCGTTCAAGCTTCTGAAAACCCGAAATCGACTCGTTGTCAATACCGTATGCAAAAACAACATCTGGCTTCAGCGAGATAATGCGCTCCATGTCGAGTTGTTTGTCGTAACCGATTTCCTTAATCTTGCCATCGCGAATCATCTTCACTACAACAGGGTCGCACACATATTCCGTACCGCTCAGCCCCGTTATCGACGAAGCCTCGCCCAACTGCGAAATGAAAGCCGTATGCGTTGTCGAGAAGCAGACTGCACTGCGAATTGGGATTTGTATTGCAGAATCGGACTTCTCGCGCGAGAGATGCAAAACGCGGTTATTGCGCGTAAGTGTGACATCGTAGCCATCGTCGGTAGCCACAATTCCAAAGTTCTGCGAGTAGCGGTTTCCCTCAACTACGCTCTTTTCCTGTCTGTAATCCTTGCAGGAATACAGCATAGAAAATACCAACAATATGAATATCAACCTTTTCATAAAAAGAAACTTCCGACCACAAAGATAGTCGGAAGTTTCCAAATTCGCTTAATGTTTTATGTTATTTTGTCAACATAATCTTCTTGTTTGCAACAAATGCAGGAGTGCTAATCCTAACAATGTACAAGCCTTCGGGGTAAGCCGAAATATCCATTGAGTGATTATCGGATGCGCTTACATTTTCTGATGAAACCAATCTGCCGAGAGCATCGTAGATTTCAACGCTGTAACCTTCAGTTTCAGCATTGCCGAACGAAATGTTGAGCAAGCCAGTTGTCGGGTTAGGATATACATCTATTGCATTTTCTTCGGCTTCAAGTTCCTCAATGCCTGTCAGGCACGATACCGGCTCGATTGGCAAGGTAGTGTTGAACGACAAGAATTCAGGTGTCGAATACCATACGTTGTTCTTCAATACCGACATTGTATTCAAGCCATTAGCAGGTCTGTTGGTTACAACAGGAACAACAAACAAGTCATCGCTTACATCATCGTTGTCGCTGTCGGTATAATTAACCTTGAAACCTACATGGAACGGACCATTTACAAGGACTGGCTCATTGAATCTCACAACATTGGTCTGATTTGCAGACAGATTCCTAATAAGCACCTTCTTGTTGCCAAGTTCTTCACCCGGCTTACCATTATCATCAGCCCATACATAGAATCTAACGGATGCATCAGTAGAACCATAAACCGCCTGAGTGACAGGAACAAGCAATGCCTCTACCTGAGTAAACGTATATGTATTGAAATAATCAGCATAGCCCTTTATCTTCTTTCCGTTCTGTCCAGCATAGTAGCCCCAAGTTCCAGAAACCGACTTTCCGCCAATCACATCACCTGTCGAAACATTGCTCAATGTATCGCAGTACGATGCTACTCCACTATTAAATACATAAACATAACGTTCCTTTGTGATAGTTGACGAACCGCATGAATTAGAAACCAGCAATGTTACATCATAAATTCCAGGTGTTGAATAGCGGACACCGCTTGTCGGTGAGAATTCTGTTGAAGTTCGTGGCGAACCGCCCTCAAATGTCCATGAGGAATATGCTACGCCATTGGTTGAAAGATTCTCAAAGAAGACTTCTGTTCCGTATGCAATGTTTCTGTTTACTGCAGTAAAGTCGGCTACAGGTGGCTCTGTACACGGGTCGGTAGCAGAAACAACAATATACATTTCCTTTGTGATTTCGTCAGCACCTATATTATTAGATACGGTCAACTTGACATTGTAAGTACCTTCAGTTGTATATACCACAGAAGGATTGGGCTGATTGCTAGCTGCAGGCGTACCACCTTCAAACACCCAGTTCCACCTATACGGATTTGCAGTGCTAAGGTCGATAAACTCAACTGTTTCGCCTGGTCTTATCAAGGTCTTGTTTGACGTAAAGTTTGCTTCGGGACGCTGGTCGGACTGCGGCACAACCTTTATATAATTCTCCTTCAACTCAATATCCTGAATACCATTAGTCTTACGACATCTAAGTTCAACATTGTATGTACCGACTTCATTATATGCAATTACAGGCGGCACAGAGTCGGAACAAGTTTCAGGTGTTCCACCATAAAAATGCCAAGCCCACTGGTCGAACGGACCATTCTGCGAAAGGTTTGTGAACCTTACTACGCCACCGACGGGAATTACGGTGATGTTAGCCTCGAAATCAGCTATTGGCAATGTCGGGTTGTTCTCGACAATAATGCAACCTTCGCAAACTTCAGAATCGTAGTCGCCATCGGCATTCTGCACATAAAGCGTAACATTGTATGCACCAGGAGTATTATAGCAAATATTTGTAGGATTCTGCTGGTTGGATGTTACAGTTTCTGCTCCCTGGAAAGTCCAAGTCCACGATGTTGGCGAACCCGACGACCTATCGGTGAAGTTAATGCATTCACCTATAGTAATATTGTACGACGAAGCAACGAAAGCAGCCGAAAGTTCGCCGTTGGGGTCAGGAACATTACCATTTTCAGACACCGTTATGTAAGCATTCTTGGTTCTGGTATCCTCACCGTTAGCATTGGAAACTGTCAGCGTAACATTGTAAGTACCAGGATTCTGATAGACAACGCTTGGATTCTGCGAAGTTGAAGTCGAAGGATTACCGCCTTGGAATATCCACGACCACGAAGTAGGATTACCTGTAGAAGCATCGCGGAAAGCGACTGTTCCGCCTCTCTCAACAGTTGTTGGATTAGCAGTAAAATCGGCAGTCAAAGTATTTGGGTCTGGCGGATTCGGGTCTGTTCCCGAACCTGGGAAACGGCCTTCACAAGTTTCTGCGCCAGTGTTGTTCGGGTCGAGCCAAGGTTTCAGTCTGTTTGCGTTTGATGTACCGCCATTTTCCCAGTGCAAGTCGAAACGACCATACATATCGCTACGGTTTTGACCAGTAGCACTACAATTAGAAGAACCACCTGTCAAAGTACCAACAACCAATTTGTTCGTACTGAACAGAGGTGACCCAGAAGAACCTGGTTCGGTTACACCTGTAATGTCGTTGTTATTGTTCTGCCATTTAGCCCACCAGTGACCATTTTGTGTATTGCTATTGCTATACGTCTGAGCTACCAACTGCTCTGTATAGAATGATATTTTCTTGATATCTCCTGATGGATGATGAATACAAGCACCAGACATAGAACCAGTAGTGCTTCTGTCCCATCCGTTATAGTAAGCACCAATCTCTCCAAGATGGTCTTCTGTAGTATTCAATTCCAGCAATAAGAAGTCGGTTCCCGACGATTGTGCACCAGATGGCCTTGCTCTCAATGTACAACCGGTAACTACATCATAATTTGGCTCACTCGTCGGATTTGAACATCCCGATGCTTCAAAATTAAAGTTAAATTCCCATCTTGACATTGAACCTGCAGCGTCAACACCACCACAGTGGTCGGCAGTAAGGAAATATGGAGTTCCATCGTTAGCAGTGTTGTTTACTAACGTACCTGTACAGAATCCGACAGACATACCAGAAATGATAGCAATTTCGGCAACACCTTTTTTCTGTGTCTGCCAACTGGAACCTACGGTACAATTAATATTTACCTCGCAACTTTCAGAAGAACCGAAACCAGTCTGCCTCTTATTGGCATAATAACCTACATAAGCGTCAACGCCACGATAAAAATAGCACAAACCGTCCATCTTTATAACCGGCGCACCGACAACCGATGCAGGCTGTACATATTCCATATACAAGGCATCGCCCTGAATCATCTTGGGCGAATAATATGTATCATACTTAGGATTGTTGCTTGCATCAACCTTTACGACCTGCTGCCTGTTTTCGTTATACAGATACAACTCTGCGCCATTCGGAATGTAAAATTCCGGGCACAAAACCTTTAATGCCAAAGCACCTTCGGAGACAATTCGTACACGCCAAACCTTAGTTCCGTCGGCAAGCACATCCGTAGTACCGCAATTATCCATATTCATATTGACATCGAGGATTCGTGCGACCTTGTACATTTCGCCATTCTTCTCGTCCGAAGCGTCCTCGTTCATAATCTGAACCATATCAGGTGCTGCCACTACCACATTATCAATCTCTGACAAAAGTTCCGAATTCTTAAAGCTAAATGGTTGATTCTGAGAATAAACCGCATTAGCCAGCAGCAATGCTGCAAAAGTTAAAACGAATATTAATACCTTCTTCATTTTAATAATTTTTATGTTAGTAAAAACGGTGCAATTTAAGAAAAAGTTTTCAAACTAAATCATTCTTGCCAATTTTTTCAACGTTTTTTTTCGTAAAAGGTTGCCTGTAATTGTTGGAAAAATATTCCGCATCAATATAATTTTCAAGCCATTTCGTCCAAACTATCATTTTAACGCATTTTTTTAGCGAAAAAATTTGTCATTACAATTTTTTACTGTACTTTTGCAGTCCCAAATATTGGGAGGACTGACCAATTAGCTCAGCAGGTAGAGCACCTGCCTTTTAAGCAGGGGGTCTGGGGTTCAAGTCCCCAATTGGTCACAAATAGCACGATGAAAGTCGTGCTTTTTTCATTTACAGCAGTACAAAAAAAGAAGGAAAATCATAAAGACCTTCCTTCTTTACTATTCGATTACAATTACTATTTTTCAAGTTTTTTCTTCATTCCATCAAGCAAGGACTGTATTTCGTTTATGTCCTTCTCCATTTTTGAAATTTCCTTCGAGAATTCATCCATCTGCTGTATTTCCTTCAAGGCATTCAACTGAGTCCTAAGCATTGTAAGTGCCTCCTCGAAAGACTTTACCGGACGAAAAATATATTTTTCCAAAGCCTGCTCAAGCGCCTCGCCACGCAGATTCTTGCCGACAATCACACCGTTGCCATCAATCAGGAAATTGCACGGAATGCTATTAACCTGATACATTCGTCCAGCCACAGAATTCCAGTACTGCAAATCGCTGACATTTGTCCACGTAAGTTTATCTGTTTCAATAGCCTTAACCCAGTTCTCAGCCGACTTGTCCAACGACACGCCATACACGGTAAAACCATCGCCAGCCTGGAAATACTTATCCTTATAAGCATTGTATGCCTTTACTACATTAGGGTTCTCCTTGCGGCAAGGTCCGCACCACGAAGCCCAAAAATCTATCAGGACCATTTTTCCGCGCAACGACGACAACTTGACAGTATCTCCGTTAGGCGTAGGCAAACTAATCTCGGGGGCAATGTCGCCAACATTAATGCCAACTTTTTGCGCACTTGCAACAAATGAAATCATTATGGCAAAAGCCAAAAACACCAATTTTTTCATAATATCAATAATTTATTCGTTCTATTTTTGCGCCCAACTTGTTCAGGCGTACATCAATATTTTCGTAACCACGGTCAATCTGCTCAATGTTCCTGATTATGCTTGAACCCTGCGCCGACATTGCAGCAATCAACAAAGCCATACCTGCTCGAATATCGGGCGAGTTCATCGTAGTACCGCGAAGCCTTATCTGATTGTCAAGGCCAATGACAGTAGCCCTGTGCGGGTCGCAAAGTATAATCTGTGCGCCCATATCAATCAGCTTATCAACGAAGAACAGACGGCTCTCGAACATCTTCTGGTGAATCAGCACACTGCCCTTTGCCTGTGTTGCCACAACAAGGAAAACACTCAGCAAGTCGGGCGTAAGTCCCGGCCATATTGCATCCGAAATGTTCATTATGGAACCATCAATGAAACTTTCTATCTGATAATGGTCGTGATGCGGAATGTAGATGTCGTCGTTGATATGTTCGAGCTTGATACCCAGCCTGCGGAACGAATCGGGAATTATTCCCAGCATATCGTAGCGCACATTCTTGATTGTCAGTTCAGAACCCGTCATAGCCGCCATACCAATGAAACTTCCGATTTCAATCATATCGGGCAAAATGGTATGTTCTGCGCCGTGGAATTCGTCAACACCCTCGATATGAAGCAAATTGGAACCGATTCCCGTTATCTTTGCCCCCATCCTATTCAACAGCTTGCACAACTGCTGGATATATGGTTCGCAGGCGGCATTGTAAATTGTAGTCTCTCCTTTTGCCTTCACTGCCGCCATAATGATGTTGGCAGTACCAGTCACCGAAGCCTCCTCGAGATGAATATAAGTGCCTTCGAGTTTTTCGGCTTCAAGAGAATAGAAGTTTTCTTCGAAACTATAATTGAACTTTGCACCAAGTTTTTGGAAACCAATAAAGTGCGTATCCAAACGACGACGACCAATCTTATCGCCACCCGGCTTAGGCATAAAAACCTTTCCGAAACGCGCCAGCAGTGGACCGAGAATCATTATCGAACCACGCAGAGCGGCACCATCGGCACGGAAGGCATCGGATTCAAGGTATTCAAGGTCAACATCGTCGGCCTTGAACGTATAAACGCCACTGCCATGACGGGTAACCTTCACGCCCATAGCTATAAGCAAGTCTATCAGCTTGTTAACATCCAAAATGTTAGGTACATTGCTGATTTTTACACTTTCGCTCGTGAGCAAAGTTGCACAAATCACCTGCAAGGCTTCATTCTTGGCACCCTGCGGTACAATCTCACCACTTAACTGATGACCTCCTTCTATCTTGAAAGTTCCCATTACTGCAGAACGTTTTTGTGTTTCTTTTTCTTTCTCTGCGGATTGCCCATAGGCTGTGGCTGTGCAGCCTTTTTCTTCTTCTTGCCAGTTACCGGAGCAGCTTGAGCCTGCAAGAGAACATCCTTGTAGTCACCAAGCTTTATATTTTCAGGAACCTGTATTCTGCCCTCGCTCATAAATACTATCTCGCGGAATATTACATCATCTGGAATCAATTCCTTCTTCCACTGTATATACGAACGCTTCATATAGTTTGCGACTTCCAAAAAGAACTCACGCTGTCTGTCGGGGTCGGTTTCTTCTTCCAACTTCTTAAGCATACCTTCGGTAATCTTGCCGTAATGCCTAAACACAATCTTATTGTCGGAATAGGAAAGTTTTTCTGGTTTCTGCGACTTAACTTCCTCTGTTATCACAGGATAAGGCCAATCGACATCCAATTTAAATCCCGACAATTCGGCAAGTTGGTCCCAAAGTTTCTTCCTATAGTCGGCCTCTTCCCTAATGGCTGGATTCATATTCTCCATAATCTTAACGAGAGTACGAGCCGCCCTGTTGCGTTCGTCCCTATCTGCAATTTGGCAGCAATGTTCAACCATCTGCTGTGTAATCCTCCCATATTCAGGGATTCTCAAGTGAGGCCTTTGTGTATTGTAGTCCATGTTTTATTTTTTTGCAAAGTTAGTCCAAGATTTGCAATTTAGCAAACTTTAATAATAATGTTTTAGTATCACCGCTGTCAAATTCAACCACCAGCTTGGTATTCTCGCCATCGCCGATTCTGCTAACGATTCGCCCCTCGCCAAACATCTTGTGCTTTATCCTCACGCCTTCGACAAGTTGACTTGAATCGGCAATTTCCTCCGCAGGACGCGACGACATCTTTTTCAACGGAACAAGATTCCTCGGCGACTGCTGTTCCACAGGCTTAAAGCTGACACTTCGTGGCGAAGATTCTGTCGGGAAAGACGGCTTGCGCTGGAACTTGGTATAACCTTCGAACTCATCGTCGAACGTAGCCAAGAACGGACTAACCGAAAGTCCGTGCCAGTCAACATACGACGTGTCGATGTCCTTGAGGAAACGGCTTGGTGCCATTGGCGTAAGTTTTCCGAAACGGAAACGGTTTTCGGCGTAATACAGCATTATCCTCTTCTTCGCCCTTGTGACCGCCACATAAAACAGGCGGCGTTCCTCCTCCAAGTCGCGCGGGTCCATAACCGTAAGCGCACCGGGGAACAGGTTCTCCTCCACTCCAGTTACGAAAACATTGTCGTACTCAAGACCTTTCGACGAATGTATTGTCATCAGCGACACGCGGTTAAGGTCACCATCGTCAGGCTCCTCAAGGTCGGTAAGCACCGATACGTTTTCAAGGTAGTTCAGGATTCCAAACGGGTCGCCAGTCTCGCGTCGAGTATCGCAGAACATCTTCACGCCGTTGAGAAGTTCCTGCACGTTTTCGCGACGTCCCTCTCCCTCAGGTGTCTTGTCGGACTGCAAATCGCTGATAATCCCTGACTCCTTAAGCATCTCATCGACAAACGAATAGGCATCGTAGGAATCAATCTTTTCGGCAAAGCCGTTTATCATCACGGCGAACTCCTTCAGACGCAAACGGGTAGGCGCATTCACATCAAGAGGATATTTTTCTGGAGAAAAAATTATGTCCCACACCGAAACCTGCAAACTTTCTGCGGCTGCAACCACCTTGTCTATGGTCGTCTGCCCTATTTTTCGCGACGGATAGTTCACAATTCGCTTGAACGACTGCACATCGTTATGATTCACAGTATATCTGACGTATGCAAGCGCATCCTTTATTTCCTTGCGCTGGTAGAACGACATTCCACCGAAAACCTTGTATGGAATGCCAAGATTTCGCATCGACTCCTCCAATATTCTCGACTGTGCATTGGTCCTGTAAAGCACTGCGCAATCGGAATATTTCGCCCCAGCATCGTGCAGTTCAATAATCTTCTTGGCAACCATCACGCCTTCCATATTGTCAGATACCGCCTTGTTAATCTGAACCTTGTCACCCACTTCGTTCTCGGAGAACACATTCTTCTTTATCTGGTCTTTATTCTTCTTTATCAACGAATTGGCTGCATCGACAATATTCTGTGTGCTACGGTAGTTCTGTTCGAGCTTAAACAACTTGTAGTCGGGGTAATCGTTCTTGAAATTCAATATGTTCTGTATTTCGGCGCCACGGAACGAATAAATGCTCTGCGCATCGTCCCCCACGACAAAAAGCCTACGGTTCTTTTCCGACAACCTCTTGACAATCAAGTACTGAGCAAAGTTAGTATCCTGATACTCGTCAACCAAATAATAGTCGAACCGTTCCTGATACTTTGCCAAAGTCGATGGGTCTATCTTGAAAAGAATATTTGTGTACAACAACAAGTCGTCGAAATCCATCACATTGGAACGGCGGCACCTAGTATAATAGAGCTTGTAAATGTTTCCGAACTCGGGACGTTTTGCGCCACGGTCTTCGGTTGCGTATGCTGAATTAGCAAGGTAAGAGTCGGGAAGTATAAGCCTGTTCTTGCAAGCCGAAATGCGGTTTGCAATATTCTTGTACTTGTAGTTGTCCTCGTCGAGCTTCATCTCCTTGATTATGTCCTTCACAAGATTTTGCGAGTCGGTAGCGTCATTTATGGTATAACTGCTTGTAAAGCCAATCTTTTCGGCTTCAATCCTAAGTATTTTGCCGAATATGGAGTGAAAAGTCCCCATCCACAGAGCCTGCGAAGCATTGTAGCCGAGTAAGGCATCTATACGTTCCTTCATTTCGGCAGCAGCCTTGTTGGTAAACGTAAGCGCCATTATCCTATGCGGGTCCATGCCTTTAGAAATAAGGTAGGCAATCTTATGCGTAAGCACCCTAGTCTTTCCCGAGCCCGCGCCAGCAATCACAAGGCTCGGTCCGTCGCAATATGTAACCGCATCTTTCTGAGGCTTGTTCAATCCATCTACAAATGTGTTTCCTGTTTCCATCGTCAATTTTTCTCGATGACAAAAATACTAATGAAACGCCATAGCAATGGCATCCTAAAGCATAAACTTATCAACAAATTTAATTTCCAGATTTCCTTTGTTCGCGCCTGTACTCGCGGTTGATATTAGGGTTGTACTTACGTCCGAACTGGTATGCAAGGTACATCGACCACATGAAGTGATGTGGCTGGTCGTGCATTATTGTGACAGGCAAATAGTAAAAATCGACAATAGCGCCAACTTCTATCGCGCTTACCAGCATCGAATTCTGGGCAAAGTCGAACGAAAAGTCAAGCTTTATGTAATTGCCAGGACGAACCTTTATCTCATTCAGTCCTTTAGAAAATGACGACTTTGTTATAATATCATACACTTTCCCCGAATAATAGTCATCAAACTTATGAGAACTATAATAATAGTTGGCAGTATCATTTACGACGACTACACTATCAACCATTTCATAATATATTGGCTTTTCGAAAGCGAACGAGAAACCAACATTTGCCTGAAGATGAATCGACACACTGTTCTTGTCGCGCTTGTCGAAAATCATCCAGTTGTACCCATATCCAAGCCTAAGATTATGCACCGAGTTCTCCTTTCCCAGAATGAATCTCTTAATATTGGAGAAACGCGGGGAGAAATAGGTATTTATCATCTTCACTTCCTTCAGGCTCTTGACATAATCGTACTCGACCTCATAGTTACGGCGCAACTTATAGTTTACCCTCTGTGCGAAGGTGTACATGAAACCAAAGCCATTGGTATTAATCTTTGCGCCAAACTGGTTTACATTATACTTGGAAGCCTCCCTATCGTCGGCGAACTCCCCCTGGGAGAAAATTGAGGGACATAGCCATACAACAAAAAAAAACAGCACTATGATTTTCCTAACCACAGTCATAATACCGCATAAAAACAAAGATTTGCCTTGAAACAAATTAAGCGACCTCTACATTTTCGGTTTCAACCTGAGAAGCATCGCTATATGCTGGACAATTCTGAACCGAATTGCAAGAAGCTAACAAGCCTAAAGCAAACAAAGTCGTCAACAATATGACTATAAACTTTTTCATAACCTGAATATTTTATGACACAAAATTATAAATGAATTTTCGGTTATACAAATAAAAAATTGATTTTTATTAACAACACTTATCAAACAAAAAAAGAAAGGAGTTCTCCCGAACTCCCTTCCTATGTTATGAAATAAGTATTATTCTACTACGAGCTTTCTTGTAGCAACCTTTTCGCCAGCGATGATTCTCAAGAAGTAAGTACCTGCAGGCAACGACTTGTCGAAGCTTACAGTCTTTTCTCCGTTAACCATCCTTTCGTCCATCATAGCACCGCTTACGCTGAATATCTGGAAGGTCACATCGCCATCAAAATCGTCAGAACTTACAGTGAACTGACCATTGTTTGGATTCGGGTAGATGCTCAAGTTTGCAAACATATTTTCTTCAACAGAGTTGGGGAAGAAAGAGATTGAAACTTCATGGTCTTCGTGAATGTCGCGGAAGATAATTTCGCGAGAAGCATAATCTGCGACAATATTTCCATCTATACTAAGCTGCGAGATATGGTAACCATCATTAGGAGAAACCCTAAGTGTAACATCCGAGCCAATAACTACTGAAGTATCCTTTGGTGTTACAGTACCGCCAGCAGTAGCAATCTCTACGTGAACAGTATAGTAAGGTCTAACATCCTTGAACTTAACTGTAATATTGTAGTTTTCTGAAATATTTTCAATTGAATAAACATTATCAACGATATATTCTACGCCAGAAATTGAAGGATACCTCATAATTCCATTAACCATCACAGTATCCAAAGCATAGTATTCTTCCGGAGTAAATACGACATCAACATCTTCACCAGCTTCGTAGATTACAGTTCCGCTTGGTGATACAGTTCCGTGACCGCCCAATACAGTAGCAGTTACAGTATGAATTGTTGCACCAGTAATATTTATGTCCTGAACGATAACGTTAGCTTCGCGAGGATTCGAGCAAGTTTCGGCAACCCTGTCATAGTGAGTGAGGTCGTCGCAATTAGCTACTTCGAAAGACGAACCGATTACATCGCCACCATTTGCACAGGTGAACAAAGTGGTCTTGAACTGGTAATGACCGCTAGTTGTGAAAATCATATTGTAGTCAACAGTTCTGTCTCTGCCAGCCTCTGCATCAAAAAGACCCAATGTAAATGCACCTACATTGTAAGTTGTATTTTCGTATTCAGCAGTATAGGTTATATTACCAGAACCATTGGAAATCGAATTGCCAACGAAAGAATCATCGGTTACATTTACATTGTATGAGAAAACACCGTATCTTGTTGCATCAGCGACAACTGTACTAGTTGTATCTGTGTTCCAATATATAAGTTCATATCCTACAGCGCAAAGGTTCTCGTACATACAGTTTGCATGCATCTTCACCGAGAAGTCAATTGTATCGCCAACTTCATAGTTGCTCTCAAGATTTACATACTCTGCATAAGGACCTCTGAACTCAATAAATTCACCGTGTATAGTATGGTCTGCGAGCACGTTGCTTATTGTATAGCTATTTCCGCTAATTCCTTCAGTAACGGGTTCTCCGTCAAGAGTAACAGCACCGAGTTTGTATCCTGAATTAGGAACAAATGTAACAGTGTAGTCGGTTCCGCAGTCAACTTCAGCCTCCGACTCTGCAACGCTACCGTTTGCGCCAGCAGTCATTGTCAATGTGTGCTTTATGATGTCAAACGCTACCGTGATTGTTGTATCAGACTGAACATTTGCAATTGTGTACATACCTTCAGTTGCGGTCAACGTCTCCTCGCCTACTGTTACAGAAGCAACAGTCTTGCATTGTGACGGTGTGATGCTGAATACATAGTCGTCGCCCTGCATGATAGAATCGACTCTTGCAGGAGGCAAAGCTGTAACCTCATCATTTTCGTCAAGACCGACAAATGTTATTGCGTACGAAGGAACTACATTTACGGTTTCAGTACCCGACACGAGCAAGTCGCCTATAGTTGCATATTCGGGAGCTGCGATTGCATCAGCGTGAGAAACGCTATTGCAGTCAACAAAAGTAGTACCTGTTGCCAAAATAAAAGCATCATTTTCTACAGTTGCCTTATGCAATTCAAAGTCAATGCTATAAGTACCAATGCTATCGAACTTTGTCCAAACTTCAACCGGACGGTTTCTGTTAACACAGGAATTGCTGTCAAATATACCTAATGTAAATGCATTTACATTATAGTCCACACCATCGTATGTAACAGAAATCGACATGAGTCCATGTCCACTTGTAACATCACGATAAATAATGCTGTCGCTAGCAAGACGCACGCCATAGCGCACAGAGCCGTAGTCTTCAATGTTCTCAACAACAACTCCATTTCTCTTAATCTCGTAGCTAATCATACACAACTGGTCAACATCACAACCATTGGAGTTCAGACGCATAGTTACATCTGCAGGGAACCCAGGTGCATACTTGTCTGCTAAATTACTAAATGTAATCGTAGGAGACTGGGCATTGGCAAACATTGACAAGAACAATGCCACGCAAATCAAAATAAAACTTCTTCTCATAACAATTCTGAAAAATCGAAGACATAAATTCCTTGAAAACGCGCATCGTCCTCGGTTAAATGCACGCTCGTACTTAATTTACAATTATGTTCTAAAATCCTGTTATACATAAATTTATAACCACAATCTTCTGCAATATGGGTACATTTACCACAATTACAAAAAACCAGACAAAGAAAATACTTTTTATTGAAATAAAAAAATCTTATTCAATCAATGCAAAAAAATTATTAACCGTCTAACACTATTATATTAACAACAAGAGCATTACAAGAACTACTTCACAATGGAAATCCTGATGAACTCAAACATTTCTCCAATATATACCTTTATATAATATAAGCCAGCAGACAAATATCCGAAGTCGCAACTTGCGTCATCAACAGTACAAATCATCCGTCCGTCGGCAGCATACAATTCCGCACTGTCGAACTCCTTGCCAACGATTCTGAACCTACCGTCGCTAGGATTCGGGGCGACACTCCATGCCCGACATTCAAAATCGGACACAACAACAGGCTGTACGATAGTCAGGAGAAAACTCCCTTCATATTCACAGCCCATCTCCGAGGTAACAGTATAATTCACCTCTTCCGAATACGGCAATTCAATGGTATCGCATGATATGGCAAAATAATTTTCCGTACTGCCGTTACCCCACAAGTAGTCATAATCGTCATTAGCAACAATAGTAATCACAGTATCAACATCCTGTATCTCATACAAATATGTATTATTCTCCAACCTAGTATTAGGATAGGCATCGCCTATTTCGACAAACATATCTGTATATGTACAGCCGTCAACGACAGCAGAAACATCATAATATGCCAGCTGAGAACCAATGATAATCGAATCCCCTTCAACCAATCCTCCGCACCATACAATATTTGTTGCATTGTCAACCGAAAGGCTAACCCAAAGCCCACCGTAGCAATGTCTAATCGTATCTTCAGCCACAAGGTTTACATTTTCGCCACGCACAGCAACCAACGTATCCACAAACTGGCAACCTCCTTCATAAGCCACGACCGTATAAGTTCCGCTTTCGCGAACCACAAAAGGATTTTGGTTGCACTCTGGATTCCCGTTCCACACAACATCATACAAATTTGCAGAAGCAAGTTCAACCTGCAAACTATCATTATAGCAGAAAAATGCAGAATCAATAGCTATCAAATTGTAGTCTGGAGTTTCCGAAACTGCAATATCCCTTTCAAATACGCAACCAGCATCCGTAAGCGTAACACTATAAGTACCAACGCTTTCAATTACAATAGAAGCATCCGTCGTACCATCCTGCCACAAATATGAATCGCATTCAGGCAAAACAATTTCCAAACTCTCCATGCCGTTGCAAATATACCGTACCGTATCGACATCAACCGTGCGATATGCCACCACAGCCTCATCGCTAAAGCGCACTTCGCGGCCATCGTCTATGGCGCAATAGTAAACGCCCTCGCCGTTAGCCACAAAATCGGATGAATTTTCTCCCGACAACGGCTCTCCGTCCTTATACCACTGATATTGAAGTTCCGTTTCCAAATTTGTCTGGGCAACCACCGACATTGGCACGCTTTCTCCTGCACACACCAATGCCCCTTGCGGTTGGGTCAATATCTTGGTTGACACCACATTAAAAACCATATCGCACTCATATATAACAACGGGATTGTCGCATTGTCCCGAAGCCTTGTCGGAATGAGAAGAAGCATCGCAGCAACCTTCCGCATCGGGAATGCTAGTAAAATTCTGGTACAGGTCGTTCCCCGCATTGCTACATCTCGATATCATAAGATGAATCCGATACAAGCCATAATCATCAATCCTATAATTGAATGTAAATGGTCTGTTCCTGCCACCATTGGGGTTATTAGGATTATAATTGCCAGGACAATACCCATCGAATACGCCAAGCGTAGCCGCATACACATCGAAAACGAGATAACGAAAACCAAGCCGTCCAGCGCCCTCGGTAATATTCACATTTTCATAGGAACTTCCATTTCTTCTAACGGAAAAACTTACAGCCCCATAGTCACTCACCTGCCCTATCTGCTGTTCATCCCGATAAATTACATAGTCGAGGGCACAAAGAGTATCTACATAACCATACGACAGCACCCTTGCGATAAAAGAAGATGTTTCGCCAGCAAAAATTTCTTCCTGCAAATTATAAAATTTAATTGCCGGACGCCCACAGACAATATCTTCTTGCGAATAAGAGACAATAGATGCTACAACACAAACTACTATCAGCGCAATCCTTCGTAACTGCATAACCAAAAACTCTATTTCAGATGGTCGTCGAAGTAACGTGTTATTGTTCTCATCAGATGAACCCTGTCAAGTCCGCGGACATTGTGCTCGTGGTTGGGGTAAACGAAATAGTCAACCAGCACCTTGTTCTCGATGCACTTGTTGAGGAACTGCAAACTGTGCTGCCAAACCACCACCGGGTCGATGCATCCGTGGATAATCATCAGGCGACCTTTCAACTTGTCGGTCTTGTTGAGCAGACTTGCCTTTTCGTAACCTTCGGGATTTTCCTGCGGAGTGTCCATATAGCGTTCGCCATACATTACCTCGTAGTATTTCCAGTCGATAACCGGTCCGCCAGCCACACCTACCTTGAATATGTCGGCGCAGTCGGTCATAAGCGTAGTGGTCATAAATCCGCCGAAGCTCCATCCGTGAACGCCAAGCCTGTCCATATCGACATAGCCGAGCGAACGCAGGAACTCAACACCGGTCAACTGGTCGCGAGT
Source organism: uncultured Bacteroidia bacterium (assembly GCA_902776565.1). GTDB lineage: Bacteria > Bacteroidota > Bacteroidia > Bacteroidales > ML635J-15 > Bact-19. Next base: position 240,612 of record CACYQN010000001.1, on the reverse strand, counting down.
CTCAACAGTACCGAGCTGCCTGTGTATGCAACTTTCGAATTCGAAGCCACGGTTAGCCGAACCGCGGTTGTCAAGAGTAAACATCACATAGCCTTGCTGAGCCATATACATATCCCAGCCTGCAGCACCACCGAAACGCGAATTTGTAATCATCTGCGCGTGAGGACCGCCATAGACATAAACTATAGCAGGATACTTCTTGTTCGGGTCAAAGTCGGGCGGAGTGATAAGACGATAGTAAAGGTCGGTCTTGCCATCGTCGGCCTTGAGTGTTCCAATCTTCAATGTCGGCATCTTGAAATCGGCAAGAGGATTTTCTGCAGTCAACAAGGTCGAAACCTTCTTTCCCGTAGATGTCTGGTAAAGCACATATTCGCGCGGAACGGTGGTTGATTCGTACGAATCGACCAAATATTCGCCATCATTGGAAAGTATAGCATCGTGTTTTCCGCTGTTGCCCGAAATAAGTGTCATATTGCCAGAAGCGATATTTACCTTGTAAATTGTAAAGTCAATCGGAGTTTCCTTGTTTGCATTGATAATCAAGTCCTGATTCTTGTTTGCGAAGCCGTAAATTTCCTGAACTTCGAAGTCGCCCTTAGTAATCTGCGAAATCTGCTTGCCATCTATATTATATAGGTATAAGTGCCAGAAGCCGTCCTTACGCGACCAGTAGATGAACTTTTCGGGGTCGTTGGGCAAGAAAGTGAGCGGATGCTGAGGCTCAACATAGCGGTCGTTCTTCTCCTCGAACAGAAGCTTCTCGAACTTTCCCGTTGCGGCATTGTAGCGACGCATCTGCAAATGATTCTGCTCGCGATTTAGCACCCCGACATAAATCGACTTCTCGTCGGGACTCCATGTTACCATAGTAAGGAACTGGTCCTTAGGACCTTCAACATCAAGGTAAACAATCTTCTGCGTTTTCATATCGAACACGCCAACAGTCACCTCCTCGCTGTCCATACCAGCCATACAGTATTTTTCGGGAACCATCTTTGCAACACGCTCGTTGACATCGACAATCGGGTAATCGGAAACCTTGCTGTTGTCCTTGCGATAAAATGCAAGATAGTTGCCATTGGGCGACCAGAATATTCCGCCGTCGATACCAAACTCGTTGCGGTGAACGGTCTGACCATAAACTATATTGCTATCCTTTTCGTCGCTAACTTTCATAACCTTGTCGCCAGTGCGCACAAGAAGATTATTGTCAACGGTATATGCAAAACTTGAATTTGCAGCACAATAGGTTGCATTTTCGACATCATCGTCGCATTTTGCAGCAGACTTGATTTTCTTCTTAGCCACATCGAACACGCAAACCGAGTTGCCAACACTAACTTCAATCTCATTCTTGTTCAACCACTTGTATCCAGGATACGACCTTGACGGCTCAATGCCGTTGGCTTTCATTTCCGAAACCAAATCGCCAAGAGTGAACAACACCGACGATTTCTTCTTGTCGAAAGAAAATTCCACAAAATCGCGACCATCCCACTTTGTACAAGTCTTTGTATCGGGACGGATTTGCAACCCGTAAATCATTTCGGGATAATACTCGCGCCATACGCCAACTACGGCATCATCAATTGTAAAAGATTTGGTCTGCGCACCTAAATAAAAAGGTAGCATGCAAGCCAACAATGAAATTACAAATACAATTCTTCTTATCATTTTTCGCTTATTTTTATTACGCAAAAATAAATAATTATAGCAAGCCACAGCACACCTATTAATATTTTTAGAAAAACTTAATACATACAGTCTAAACGAAGCGCAACAAACACAATCAGCAAGTCATTAATTATCAACAATATAGACATAAAACAACCAAATATTCGCAAAAATCTTTTTAACAATCCATTGTTAATTAAAATAAAAGCATTACCTTTGCGACGATTGTTTTTGAGTAAGAGTTTTGTGTATGGGTATTTGCTTGATGCCCATATTTTTTTTTGCAAAAGAAATGAAACGGATACTCCACATATTATTTGCAATAGCATTTGCGCTCGCTGCGATATTGCCGGCAAACGCACAAAACGACACCATCGTCCAGAGGGTCAAACTGCACGGCATCTCAATAATCCCGCCAAAGCACTTCGAACACGACTCCAGTTCCAACAGGATTTTTCACCAAGGCACAATGACCTCCATACAAATACATATAGTCACAAACCGCAACTTCAAACGCATAACATCGGCCATCACAGACAAATACATGCAGGCACAAGGTCTTGAACCAATTGACAAGCAAGCCACCACAATGCAAGACGGCAACGAAGCTATTATCTACAGAAGCAGGTTCAAGTCCAACGATGCCAACGGCAACGAGATGTATTTCATAAGGCTGATGTTGTTTACCGGTAAAGAAAGTACGATATGGGCTACCGCCGATTTCCCCGAATGCATAGCCAAACAAATAGAAGCGCCCATCACCAACAGCATAAAGACAATCCAGCAGGAGCAATAACTGAGTATTACCCATTGGCTTTTAGCAAGATTGTCAAACAGTTATCGCCACAAGCAAAAAAAAATTAACATTTTTTTATAAATCTCTTGCCAGTATTGAAATAATCGTTATATTTGCACCTATGAGTGAAACTCTAAAATATTGAAGACTATGAGTAAGAGTTTAGTAAAGGAATTAATAGTAGTTGCAGTGGCGATTTTCTTATGCAACAGCGCGTTACGTGCGCAACAGCTACCATTGTTCAGCCAGTACATGATGAACGATTTCTATATAAACCCAGCAATAGCCGGCACAAAAGATTATGCTCCGATTGTAATCGGCGTACACAAGCAATGGGTAGGTATGAAGGAAGCTCCATCAACGCAGACCTTATCTGGACACACATCATTATACCACGGAACAATGGGTCTTGGCGGAATCCTGTTTCACGACAAATACGGACCTTCAAGCGAAATAGGCTTCAAGGCAATATATTCGTACATCTTCAGGATTACAAGGCACGACAACATTTCGCTCGGTCTGTCGGCAGAATGCTACCAGTACAAGCTCGACCAGCGTAACTTCGACCCGACATGGTACGACGACCCATCGCTGACTTACCTTATTGAAAAGACTATAATCCCTGACGCTTCGTTCGGTGTTTACGCATACGGCAAACATTACTACGCAAGCTTGACCGCAGCAAACCTCTTCCAGTCGAAGATGAAAGTAAACCAGAACATCAAGGAAAACAAAATGGTAAGGCACTATTTCCTATTTGGTGGATACCGCTTCATTTTTGAAGGAAAGAAGGGCAAAAAAGCTCCCGACTTCGAACTCGAACCGTCAATCATGATAAAGACTACAGAACTCACTCTTCCGCAGTTCGACATCAACCTCAAGTTCTTCATCAAGCAGGACTACTGGTTCGGAATTTCTGTACGTCCGGGCGATTCTTTCATTGCCAACGTAGGTGTCAAGTATAAACAATACTACTTCGGTTATGCTTACGATGTTACATTCAGCGACCTTTCAAACTACACTTGGGGTTCACAGGAATTTATTTTCGGTGTTAACATCGGCGAAAATGCTCGCAAGCACCGCAGTTTCTTCTAGGATAATATTATCTCAAATATTTCAAGGCTGTATCATACAGCCTTTTTTTGTTTTTTGCAACTGCAAAACAATGGGGCTTTCACAAATTTTCATTACCTTTGCATTACGATTGGCACGCAGATTGCCCATATATGTGCCTCGATAAAATATTAAAGAATTAGTGCCATTTTGACATATTGTTTATGAATTTATTTGACGACTACAAAATGATGTCTGACATGGAAGAAGGAGAAAATGTTATTCCTATTTTTACAGACATAATAAAGAAGACAGACGAAATCAAGGAGTATCCCGAAATTCTGCCTATATTGCCGTTACGAAACTCGGTTCTGTTTCCCGGCGTAGTGTTTCCAATAAACATAGGACGACAGAAATCGTTCAAGTTAATCCGTGAAATACAGCGCACTACGCGCATTTTCGGTGCATTGTCGCAGATTGATGCCGAAGTTGAAGACCCGCAGTTTTCCGACATGCACAAGATTGGAACAGTTGCCGAAATCCTCAAGGTTATCGAAATGCCCGACAATACGATTTCTGTCATAATACAAGGAAAATCAAGGTTTGAAGTGCTGGAATACACTGGCAGCGAACCGTATTTTATGGCAAGGGTACGTTACCTTAAAGAACCTGTCGAGCCAAAGAACGACCACGATATGGATGCAATCTTGTCATCCATCAAGGATATTGCCATTAAAATCGTGAGAATGAGCCAGAACGCTCCAGGAGAATTGTCGTTTGCTCTGAAGAATATCGACAACGCGACTTTTCTCGTAAACTACATTGCAACAAACTGCAATTGCACCAACGATGAAAAGCAAACCCTATTGGAAGCCAACGAGTTGAAACAACGCGCCATCGGACTTCTGCGCTACCTCAACGAACAAAAGCAGTTCCTCGACCTGAAGAACGAAATTCAAGGCAAGGTTAAGAAAGATATGGACAAGCAACAGCGCGAATACTTTCTTAACCAGCAAATTAAGACCATACAAGAGGAACTTGGCGGTTCTCCTTACGAAAAGGAAATCGACGAACTCCGCGAAAAGGGAAAGAAGAAAAAATGGAGCAAGGAAATCGCCGAAGTGTATGATGCTGAGATAAAAAAGCTCGAGCAACTGAATCCTATGTCGGCAGAATTTTCGGTGCAGATGAACTATATGCACGTTTTCGTAGATTTGCCGTGGAACGAGTACACCAAGGACAATTTCAATCTGAAACACGCACAAAAAGTCCTCGACCGCGACCATTTTGGTCTTGACGAGGTAAAAGATAGAATTCTCGAACATCTTGCAGTTCTGAAACTTAAAGGCGATTTGAAGTCTCCTATTCTTTGTCTGTACGGTCCTCCGGGAGTTGGTAAGACATCGCTCGGAAAGAGCATTGCCGATGCACTTGGCAGAAAATATGTCAGAATGTCACTTGGCGGACTGCACGACGAATCGGAAATTCGCGGACACCGCCGTACATATATAGGTGCTATGCCTGGCAGAATTTTGCAGAACATCAACAAGGCAAAATCGTCGAACCCAGTGTTCATCCTCGACGAAATCGACAAGGTCGGCAGCGACTATCGCGGTGACCCATCGTCGGCGTTGCTAGAAGTACTTGACCCTGAACAAAATACCGAATTCCACGATAATTTCATCGACCAGGAATACGACCTCTCGAAAGTGATGTTCATTGCCACTGCCAACAACATTTCCACAATAAATCCCGCCCTGCGCGACAGGATGGAAATGATAGAAATCAGCGGTTATGTCACCGAAGAAAAGCTTGAAATTGCCAAACGACACCTCATTCCAAAGGAATTTGACAACCATGGAATCAAGAAGTACAAAATCAAGGTTGACGATTCGGCAATTCTGAAGATTATCGAAGACTACACCCGCGAATCGGGCGTACGTTCGCTCGACAAGCAGATTGCAAAACTGGCTCGCCGTCTTGCAAAGGCAATCGGTATGGACGAGGAATATCCAAAAGTCATCACAGCCGAGAACCTTGAAACATTCATCGGCAAACCATTATTCCACCGCGATATGTACGAGGAACAGGAATTTGCTGGCGTGGTTACCGGATTGGCATGGACTGCCGTCGGTGGTGAAATCCTATACATCGAAACAAGCCTTTCGGCTGGCGACGGCAAGATGACCCTCACGGGCAACCTCGGCGATGTGATGAAGGAATCGGCAAAACTGGCTATGGAATACGTAAAGGCTCACGCCGACAAACTTGGCATAAAGCCCGAAGTTTTCGACAAGTGGAATATCCACCTGCATGTTCCCGAAGGCGCAATTCCAAAGGACGGTCCGTCGGCTGGTATCACAATGGCAACAGCTATTGCCTCTGCCTTTACGCAACGCAAAGTAAAGTCGCACATTGCAATGACAGGCGAAATCACCCTGCGCGGAAAAGTTCTGCCCGTTGGTGGAATCAAGGAAAAGATTCTTGCCGCCAAACGTGCTGGAATCACCGAAATCATTCTTTCACGCGAAAACGAAAAGGACATCAACGACATAAAGCCTATTTACCTCGAAGGCGTTCAGTTCCACTACGTTGACACAGTTTCAGACGTATTCGAACTCGCCATTACCAACAAAAAGGTCAAGAACGCTAAAAAACTTACAGACAAATAATGCAACGTAAACGTACCGACATAGACCTGATGGCACCAGTAGGCTCCTACGAGTCGCTGATGGCTGCAATACAGGCAGGAAGCAATTCCATATACTTTGGCATTGAACAACTTAACATGCGTGCCCGCTCGTCGAACAACTTCACTTTCGACGACCTGCGCAACATAGTCTCGATTTGCGAGGAGCATAACGTAAAGACCTACCTCACCGTCAATACCATCATCTACGACGAGGAAATGGAAAAGATGCACAAGGTTGTGGATGCTGCGGCAGAAAATCACGTGACCGCCATTATTGCCTCCGACATTTCCGTAATGCAGTATGCCCGAAGCAAAGGCGTTGAGGTTCATGCTTCTACGCAGTTGAACATTTCAAACATCGAGGCGGTTGCATTTTTTGCACAGTTTTGCGACGTGATGGTAACAGCACGAGAACTTTCACTCGAACAGGTAAAGTACATCACCGAGCAAATCCGCCAGCGCGACATTCGCGGACCAAAAGGCGAACTTGTTAAGATTGAAATCTTCTGCCACGGAGCTTTGTGTATGGCGGTTTCGGGCAAATGTTACCTCAGCCTTCACGAATACAACCACTCGGCAAACCGTGGTGCATGTCTGCAGGCTTGCCGCAGGGCTTATCGCGTGACCGACATCGAAAGCGGAGACGAACTCGAAATCGACAACAAGTACATTATGTCGCCCAAGGACTTGTGTACCATCGGTTTTGTAAACAAAATCATCGATGCCGGTGTAAGCGTTCTGAAAATAGAAGGTCGTGCCCGCTCGTGCGAATACGTGAAGACCGTTGTCGAATGCTACGACGAAGCGCTAAATTCCTGTTTTGATGGAACATACAACCGTGAAAAGATTAATGGATGGAAAAAACGCTTAGAAACAGTCTTCAACCGTGGATTCTGGGACGGCTACTATATGGGGCAACGACTTGGCGAATGGTCGGAAGTGTATGGTTCTCGCGCAACAAAGACAAAAGTTTATCTAGGCAAAGTGCTCAATTTCTTCTCGAAGATCAATGTTGCAGAAATAAAACTCGAAACTGCTGAAGAACTGAATGTAGGAGACGAAATCTTGATAACAGGCACAACCACTGGTGCTTTGCAACAGACAGTAGACGAAATCCGCGAAGATTTGAAACCAGTGCCAAAGGTTGTACAAGGTTCGCTGTTCTCGATAAAGACAAACGATGTTGTCCGCCGTGGCGACAAACTGTACAAAATCGTTGATACCCAATTTGCTAATTGCGAATAATGGAAACAGTTTGACTTTTTTATCGTACCTTTTGATAACATTTTATTTATAAAAAGAATGTCATTCCACAAGTCTGAACATACACGCGAAACGGAACGGAGAGCGTTGTAGTCGCTCACTGAGCGTAGTCGAAGTGCGGCTATCTATAGGAGATTGCTCACTTCGTTTCGCGAGGCTGCAAGCAGCGTTCCGCATAAACGAAATCACTAGGCTCGTGCCTGCGCCTGTTCTTTCTGTTTTGCGGAATGACAGAAAAACGGAATAGAAAAAATAAACAATAATGGAAATCTGCATCCACGACCTCTGGAACGAATACGAACTCATCGACTGCGGTAACGGTCGCAAACTCGAGCGTTTCGGCGAAATTACACTTATCCGTCCCGAAATAACAGCAACAGGCAAACCTCATCTTTCCAATGCAGAATGGCAGGAAATGGCTAATGCCGAATTTGTTGAGACATCAAAAAATTCGGGGAGGTGGGATATTTTCAAACAAATCCCAGAAACATGGCGGATGGAATACATTTCCCGCTCCTCTAAGCGCCCCCTGAGCGTCAGTCGAAGGGAAGCAGATGGAATGTCAACAGCAAATCAAAGGGAAGTTCCTCATATTACAGCCGAACTTTCCCTCACCACATCCAAACACATCGGCATTTTTCCCGAACAAGTCATCAACTGGCAGTTCATCGAACGCGAACACAAGAATTTTGGGAATGAGAGTTTTCTTAACCTATTCGGTTACACAGGATTATCCACAGTCTTTGCATCAAACTTCTTCGACAAGGCAACGCACATCGATTCAATAAAAAAGGTTGTGGAATGGACTCGTCGCAACGCCGAAAACTCAGGCAGAAGCAACATACGCCTCATAACCGAAGATGCGCAGAAGTTTGTCGAACGCGAAATCAAGCGTGGCAACACCTACGACGGCATAATCCTCGACCCGCCAGCCATTGGCAGCGGAGCAAAGAACGAAAAATGGATTTTTGACGAGATGATTGAAAATCTGCTCAGCAATGTAAACCAAATTGCGAAGCGCAAATCATTCATTATAATGAACTTGTATTCCCATTCCGTTTTTGGAATGGAAATCAGAGAACTCCTGCACAAAAGCTTTCCAAATCACAATATTGAAATGTGCGAGGAAGTGAAAGGCTTATCTAAATTCGGCGGAAAAATCAGCCACGGAATGTTTGTGTGGCTAAAATCTTAAGTTCTTCTATTCCTTTTCTTTAGCTTCAACTACCGGAATTCTTTCCCCATTGTAGAATGCAACCACAAAAGCATCGGTTACGCCCATAGAACGAGCATTTTCAACAGCAGCTTTCACATCATCAAACTTCTTGAATGCGCCTACCCTATAATTAGTAAACTTACCATTCTGCACTGTCGAAAGTCTAGAACCACTTGTCGTTGCAATTGCACGGAAAGTCGCCATACTACGAGTATCAGGCGTATGAACAAATGCACCAAGCTGCACAAAATACTCAACTCCGCCACTTGCCTGCTGCAAAGTTTCGGCGGGGACAACCGGCTTAGGTTCTGCATTTGACGTTGGCTGGATAGTTTGCGATGATTTCTGACCAACATTATTATTTATAGTTTCGCCCGAATTACCTTCAATCTGCCTTACTGCATTCTGCAGACGTATTGCCTCGGAACTAGAAATCTGTTCCTCACCCTTGAAGGCCACAATAAAGGCATCGACAATGCCGAACGAACGAGCCTCTGCCAATGTGTTCTGAGCTTCTTCGTACGAACTGAAAACACCAATACGGTAAACCTGCAAACCTTCGCGCGGGAACTTCACATGAATCTTGTCGCCAGCAACCTTCGAGAATACCGATAGAATTTCCGGGTCGGGCGACTTCGAGAATGCACCAATCTGAACATAATACGAAATTCCTTCCTTGTTGTTCTCTTCGGTGCCTGTGTTCAAGTTCAAAGGTGCATATTCCACATTCGACAAGTTTTCTTCGCTTGAAACAACACCTTGCGTCTTCGATGTTGTATTTTCGGTATTTGCTTCAGCTATAGCTCTGCTCTCCAGCGACTTCTGATATTCGACAGCCTCCGAGAAACTTACCTTGCGACCATCGATGTAAGCAATCACAAAGGCATCCGAAATTCCCTGACGGCGAATGTTCGTCTGCGATGCCCTTGCCTGGTCGTAATTGCCGAAACGTCCTGAAGTATGACGGATGTACCCATTCGGCATAGTCTCGTAGTCAATCGGTGAAACGCCTTTCATTTGCGATGGCTGACGCCTATCCTTGTAAACACCAATCTGCACTGCGTAATAAACTCCCTTCGATGGAATTTCGTGAGAATCTAATGCTATTCCACCCTGAGAATCAACGACATTGCCCGAAGAAACAATCTGACCATTTACTGCCACATTTTCGGAATAAACTGCAGAATTGCTTTCTGTGACACTCTGCCCACTAGCAGAATTATTTGCAAAAGACGCTCCATTTTCAGCATTTGAAATAGTCTCTGTCTTTGTCTGCGAACTTGCAATAATAGACTCAGGCTCAACATAATCTGCTGGAGCTTCGTGGCGTATTACAATAGGAATCTCTTCGTTTTCCTCGGCATTCTGCAAAGCTTCGAGCCTACGGGCCTCGCCTATCGAAATTCGCTTGCCATTGTAGTATGCAACAATGAACGCATCGCTAAAACCAAGTCCCCTTACCTTAGGCAAATCCTCACGAGCCGAAACATACCTGTAATATTCGCCCGTCATATAACGGATAATATTCGTATTAGGAATCTGCTCGGTAAATATCAGCGACAAGCCGTTAAAATACGGCATCCTATACTTTACATTGGCGGCAACTATCTGAATTCGATAGTACAATCCCATGTTAATTTCGGGCTTCTCGAAAATTCCGTACGAATCAGCAGAGAAGCCTGACATTGATTTCTTCTTAGGTGTAACAACTGTTGAATCAACCGATGCGAGTATTGTCGAGTTAGAATCAGGAATATTCAAGGATACGCTATCGCGTTTTTCTGCTACATTGCTATTTGTAGAAGCATTGTTTACTGTATTTTCCACGATAACATAATCAACAACCACCTTGTATCTCCTCAAGGTCGAGTTATTGGCTTCCATCCTGCCAATCATATTATCGACAACTGTCTTGGTTTCGCCGGTAGCAACTTGCGACATCTGCTGCAAGAGCTTGTATTCCTGGATTTCAGAATCATTATAAATCTTATTAGCCACGGACATATCATAGAAACCAAGACCTATCTTCATGGTTCTCAATGTTTCATCATACGAATCGTAGGCTAACTTGTACTCCTGACGAGCAGAATCGGACAAGGTTGGCAGAATTGTTTCCAGCGTGGAATTCAGTTCCGAATAGAACTTAGATTTTTCAACAGCAAGTTTCTGTATGTCATCAAGTTTCTGACTTTCTTCGCGAGCAATATCATCAGCGATACGTCGTTGCTCCGACTTCTTCGCAACTTCCTTGCGCTGTTCGAGACGCTCAATTTCCTTTGTGGAAATTTCTATATTGCGAACCATCTGCTCCTGAAGACTCATTGAGCGAGAATATGTTTCGGGAACAACACCTGCAATCTCTACACCTCCTGTTGTACCATACTTAGCCTCGAGACCGTTGTAAACTGGCAACAATATTGATTTGGTTTCAGAATCAGCATTAGGTATTATCGTTTGCAAAAGTGCGTATTCCGCCTTTTCTGCTTCCGCAAGTTTCTGCGACATATCAGCACCAGACTGTTCAGCATTTGCCAAATTATGGAGTGACTGACGATATGTAGCATAACGATTTGTGTATTCCGAGGAAACATCGCTCTTGGCTATGGCATCGTGTACCGATTTGTCTATTTCGGCATAAAAATGCTGTTTTTCTTCGCTCAACGAACGTACATTGCTATTGCGCTGGGCTGTTATTTCTCCAAGTTCGTTTTGCAAACGTTGCTTATCGCTGCCAGCCGATGCTGCAATAACGCCTTCGATTGCACTAATTTCACTGGCATTGATTGTTATTCGGTTAGAAATTTCACTTTGCCGAACCACCGAAGCTTTCAGTTGCTGTGAATCTACTGAAGTTGTAATCGCACTATTATCGTCAAGTTCTTTGGCTACGCCATTCTGCTGAGAATTTTGTGCAGAAACACCGTTACCCGTCACATCTATTCCGCTATGAGGATGGGTTGAGTCGTCTCCGTTCTGCTGGTTGTTTGAAGTTGACGACGAAGCCAAGTTTCCGTATTTTGCATCAAGACTGTTGTAAATAGGCATCAGGACTGACTTCGTCTCGGCATCGACATTCGGGATTATGGTCTGCAGAAGCGCGTACTCCGACTTTTCGACGTCGGCGAGCTTTTCGGTCATGTCGGCTGTTGACGGGTCGGCGTTCGTCAGACTGTACAGCGACTGACGATAGTCGGCGTAACGGTTGGTGTAGTCAGTTGATGCACTCGTTTTTGCTATATCATCATGCTTTGCCTTGTCGAGTTCGGCATAAAAACGCTGTTTTTCCTCGCCAAGGGTACGGACATTGCCATTGCGTTCAGCGGTAACCTCGCCAAGGAAGGTCTCAAGACGCTTCTTCTCGCCGCGGTCGGCAGTTGTTGGTGGAGATGCGCTTCGTAAGGTCGGTCTGAAGGGTGACAGAATGCTGGAGGGACCGTGATGAAATAGTGCTACCCGACCCTTCGACTACGCCATTATGCTGGGCATTTTGGATTGAAGTTTCGTTACCCGACCCTTCGGCTACGCTCAGGGGGCGGGATGGGTCAAGTGGTTCAGAGGGAGGATTGGATGAAGGATTATTCGACACAATGACACTTTGACCATTTGCATCAAGTTCGCTGTATATCTGCACCAATACTATTGAAGTTTCTGCATCCACATTCGGTATTATGGTCTGCAGAAGCGCATACTCCGACTTTTCGGCGTCGGCGAGCTTTTCGGTCATGTCGGCAGCTGACGGGTCGGCGTTCGTCAGACAGTACAGCGACTGACGGTAGTCGGCGTAACGGTTGGTATAGTCGGCTGATGCACTGGTCTTTGCAATATCATCATGCTTTGCCTTGTCAAGCTCGGCATAGAAACGCTGCTTTTCCACGCCTAGCGTACGGACATTGTCGTTACGTTCAGCGGTAACCTCGCCGAGGAAGGTCTCAAGACGCTTCTTCTCGCCACGGTCGGCTGTTGCCATGTTGGTGGCGATGGTGGTTATATCATCGTTGTTGGTGGAGATGCGCTTAGTAAGGTCGGTCTGCAATGTGACGGAATGCTGGAGTGACTGAGATGAAATAGTGCTACCCGACCCTTCGACTACGCCATTCTGCTGGGCATTTTGGATTGAAGTTTCATTACCCGACCCTTCGACTACGCTCAGGGGGCGTGATGGATCAACTGGCTCAGTGGGCGGATTGGTATTGCTCAGGAGGCGGGATGGGTCAGCTGGCTCAGCGGGAGGATTGGATGAAGGATTATTCGACACAATGACACTTTGACTAGTTGACACAGTGGCATTTTGGGCAAGAGATGATGCGCTCGCTTCGACAGGCTCTGCGGGCGAGGTGTTGCCATATTTTGCATCAAGTTCGCTGTATATTTGCACCAATACTATTGAAGTTTCCGTATCCACATTCGGTATTATTGTCTGCAGAAGCGCATACTCCGACTTTTCGGCTTCTGCGAGCTTTTCGGTCATGTCGGCAGCTGACGGGTCGGCGTTCGTCAGACTGTACAGCGACTGACGGTAGTCTGCGTAACGGTTGGCATAGTCGGCTGATGCACTGGTCTTTACAATATCGTCGTGCTTTGACTTGTCGAGCTCGGCATAGAAGCGCTGCTTTTCCTCGCCTAGCGTACGGACATTGCCGTTACGTTCAGCGGTAACCTCGCCAAGGAAGGTCTCAAGACGCTTCTTCTCGCCGCGGTCGGCAGTTGCCATGTTGGTGGCAATAGTGGTTATGTCGTCGTTGTTGGTGGAGATGCGCTTGGTAAGGTCGGTCTGAAGGATGACGGAATGCTGGAGGGACCGGGATGAAATAGTGCTACCCGACCCTTCGACTACGCCATTCTGCTGGGTATTTTGGATTGAAGTTTCGTTACCCTTCACTTCGACAGGCTCAGTGGGCGGATTGGTATTGCTCAGGGGGCGGGAGGGGTCAACTGGCTCAGTGGATGACTGTGATGAGGTATTATTGGACACAATGACACTTTGACTAGTTGACACAGTGGCATTTTGGGCAAGAGATGATGCACTCGCTTCGACAGGTTCAGCGGGCGAGGTGTTGCCATATTTTGCATCAAGTTCGCTGTATATCTGCACCAATACTATTGAAGTTTCAGTATCCACATTCGGGATGATTGTCTGCAGAAGTGCGTACTCCGACTTTTCGGCTTCTGCGAGCTTTTCGGTCATGTCGGCTGTTGACAGGTCGGCATTCGTCAGACTATACAGCGACTGGCGGTAGTCGGCGTAACGGTTGGTGTAGTCAGTTGATGCACTCGTTTTTGCTATATCATCGTGCTTTGCCTTGTCAAGTTCGGCATAGAAACGCTGTTTCTCCTCGCCAAGCGTACGGACATTATCGTCGCGTTCGGAGATAACTTCTCCGAGGTAGGTTTCAAGACGCTTCTTCTCGCTGCGGTTGGCTGTTGCCATGTTGGTGGCGATAGTGGTTATGTCGTCATTGTTGGTGGAGATGCGCTTCGTAAGGTCGGTCTGAAGGGTGACAGAATGCTGGAGGGAACGGGATGAAATAGTGTTACCCGACCCTTCGGCTACGCCATTATGCTGGGTATTTTGGATTGAAGTTTCGTTACCCTTCACTTCGACAGGCTCAGTGGGCGGATTGGTATTGCTCAGGGGGCGGGAGGGGTCAAGTGGTTCAGAGGGAGGATTGGATGATGGATTATTAGACACTATGACACTTTGACTATTTGACATAGGGTCATTTTGTGCAGAGGATGATACGCTCGCTTCGGCTACGCTCAGGGGGCGGGATGGGTCGAGTGGCTCAGCGGGCGAAGATAACACACCTTTTTGTGCTTTTATATCATTGTACAAAGTCAAAATAGACTCGGTAATTTCATCGTTAGACTGAGTTTCCAATTTTGCATCCGGAGAAATAGCCTGCATAAGTGCAGAATTTGCCGATTTCATCTTCTTGTTAGCCTCCGACAAATATTTCATCCTTACGACATCATCGGTTTCCGCATCAGCCTGCTGCTTGTCTTCCAATGCCGAATAGTATATGACATCGGCCTGTTGGCGCAATCTGTCACTCGATTTTGTTGCGCTATATTTTTCGTTAAGCACATCATAAACACGACTTTCGGCATCATATTCCTCATTCAATATTGCAATGCGCTTCACAACAGTAGCATCCAAAATATTCTCGGCTTCGGCAAGATTGGAACCAGTAGCAGAAGTTTCCCGCTTCGACGCTTCAACTTTCTTCGTCACCGAACTAATATCCTTCATGATATCGGCTTCAAAAGACTTGTCCTTTGCCGATGACCTTATCTTTGTCACTTCACGGCTCATGTCGGCAACCTCTCTCTTATTCTGTTGCGAAACTGCAAAATCCTGCATCTCAGCGACATTGTCAACTATCTGATTATCAATATCAGCTTTGATTCTTCCCACCAATTTTGCCTTGACATCACTAACAGCAGACGGTTGCTTCTGCCCAGACATTTGCTCGGCAAGTTCATTCGACTTCTCAATAAGATTTTGCGTTGTTGAAACCAAATCAGACCAGGCTTCTCCTTCTACTTTCGTCTGCTTTATTGCATTAAAATCTTCTATTGCCTTCGACACCGACGGATTTTCACGATACGACAATTCCGCTTCTATTGCCTTAACATTTTCTGTAATTTGCTTCTGGGTTGCATTAATTTGATTCAACAACTCGGTTTTCTCAGGTTCGGTTTCCGTAGCATCAAACTGCGACTCCAAATTCGACTTTTCGCTATAAAGCGCATCTGTAGCTTTCATTTTCTGAACCACAGCCGAAGTTGACGACGACATATAGCCCTCCAATGCAAGCACCTCATCGGTAACAAGTCTGGCATCGTTCTCCGTGTTCGAACTAATCGACTCATAATCAATAACCTCCGAATACAGACTTTCATCCTCATCAACAGTTTTCTCGAACTCGGTCACAACCTTATCTTCCTCTTCGGAGACCAAATCCTTCATTTCCAGAATATCGCCAGAACCGACCTCCGCCTCATCTTCAAGGGCATTCAAATCAATATTGGCAATAATCTCATCAATATCCTCAAGCATCTTTATCGACTCGTCGGTCTTTTGAATCATCAGATTCAAGCGTTTAGCCTCAACCTGCATGTTTTTCATTTCATTTATGACATCAACCTTCGAGTTTTCAAGCGTCTTATGCTCGTTTACATATCGTTCACGCAACTTCGGGTCGGTTTCCTTCTGGATAAGTTGCATTACCGATTCAAGCTTTTCGTTTATTTCACGCAGATTCTTACGGTCTTTCACCATATTCCTGCTCAACTTCTTCAGCGCGTCGTCGGCCTGCTTCCTCTCGTTTTTCTTTTCGGCAATCATTACCGCCAAAGGCGACTTTGCATTTACCTTTCCGACTGAAACATTGATATTATGCAACCTAAACTGATATTCGCCACTGCCAGGTTCCATTTTTCCAAGCGACTCCATATCGTTTGCACAACGTTCCAAAGTTGGTTTCGCCGTAGCATATACAGAATTGAACTTTCGCGACAAATCGTAGAATATAACCACAGAATTTGCCATCCGTGCGATTTCCGAGGACGACATACCAGAATTTGAACCGCTAATCTTTGCTTTCCGAATCTTATTGGAAGTTATTCGTGCGTAGGCATCCAATTTCTGCGAATATTCATCATAATTGGATATTGCCGAAATCTTTTCATCGAGCATAGTTCTTGTCGATACAAACAAGTCGGTGGTATCGAGTTCTCGCTGAGGCTCAACCTTGTCAGGCGTGCTATCCTTTGCTTCAGGCTCGGCATGCTGCTCACGCGAAATCCTTTCGTATTCGGCTTCTGCACCAGGCGTTACAGGTAATTCGGCATGCTCTGCCAAATCCTCCTCGGTCTTTATCATAATTTTTTCAACATCGGGCTCAAGCACATATCGGCAAACCATTACCTGACCATCCTTCGACGACCTATCGGATGCGAAAAATGCAGACTTCCCGTTCGACTCGATGGCATACATAAAATCATCGTACGGTGTATTTATCGGGAAGCCAAGGTTTTCGGGTTTGCCCCATAATCCCAGACCTGCATCATACTCCGACTTGAAAATATCGTAACCACCAATACTATTGTGACCCTTAGAAGCAAAATACAAAACACCATTGGACGAAAGGAAAGGAAACGCCTCATCGTAATCGGTATTCACCATCCCTGGCAAAAGCTGCAACGGCGACCATCCCTCATCGGTTTTGCGCGAAACATACAAGTCAAGCCCCGTCTTCATGTCGTTGCCATACGAACTTACAAAAGCAATAGTATCAAGCACATATACGAGGTCTATATCCCTATTGTTCTTGTCGTTTCGCTGGCGGAAAAAATCGGGCTTAACAACAAGATTGCCGTCAAGAATCTTTCGTCCGTAGGAAAAATGGAAATTACTCCGCTTGACCTTACTGTTGGTCAGTACCTTCAAGGCAAACGACTCCTGCCCCAACGCCCTGGCCTTGTTAGCCTTTTCCATAAGCATTTCCACCTCGGCAATCTTCGGCGACCTACCTTTGGTAGCCTTAACAAGATAGTCCCTGTATCGCGAATAGTAAGTTATCGATTTTGAAAACAAATACTTACGATGATATGCAAGTCCGATGTAATAGTCGGCCTCATACAAATTATTGTCGTATGCCAAACTAAGGTATTTTATAGCCTTGTCGTATTCGTTGCGAAGCATAACCATCGATGCACCGCAATAGTAGCTGAATACAGGGTCGGAAGCATACCAGCTATGCAACTGAGAAAAGCCCATGTAGGCATTGGCATAGTCGGCAGACTCAAAATAAGCGATGCTTGCCGAAAACAGCGACATTTCCGACTTCGAATACTTCTTGCTGTCCACAATCTTTGCATACTGCGCCGAAAGATTTCCGACACAGAGCAAAAGCACAAACGCCAATACACAGAATATTTTCTCTAACTCTTTCAACAAGTTACAATTCCGCCATAATAGCTTATAATAGACTGCAAAACTACTGAATAAAATTTAATTATCAACAAGTTTTCAACAATTTTTAATGTAATAACCCATTAAAATTGAACAAATTCCGTTCCATATATAAACATGTATCATACATAATCAATTTTAGAATCGTATAATCTTCAAAATATTGTATTTTTCCTCTAAAGAAAAATTATAACACATTGACTATCAATGATAAATTTTCTTTATTTACTAGCATAAAAATCAACAATTTTTATTTAAGTTTGCATCCGACATGAATAAGCTATCAGTCATAGTGCCATGCTTCAACGAGGAAGCCGTGCTGGAAAAAAGTTCCGCCATCATACGCAACAAGATGAAATCGCTTGCCGACGCGGGGAAAATATCCAGCGACAGTTTCATCCTCCTAATCGACGACGGCAGTACCGACCGCACCTGGGACATCATATCGCAACTCTGCCACGACGACAAAACATTCTGCGGACTGAAACTCTCGTGCAACAACGGACACCAGAACACACTGCTCGCCGGCTTGCGGTTTGTCGCCGACAAATGCGAAGCCTGCATCAGCATCGACGCCGACCTGCAGGACGACATCAACGCAATGGACCCTATGATTGACAAATTCCACGAAGGCTACGAAATAATCTATGGCGTCCGCAATTCGCGCAAGACCGACAACTTCTTGAAACGCTGGTCGGCGGCATTCTTCTACTGGTTTATGTCGCTACTCGGCACAAAGACTATCCCCAACCACGCCGACTTCAGGCTTATGTCGCGCAAATCAATAGAAGCCCTGATGCAATACAAGGAAAAAAACATTTTCCTGCGTGGCATAATCCCATCGATGGGCTTCCGCAACTGCTGTGTTTACTACGACCGGCAGAAACGTATTGCTGGCAAATCGAAGTTCTCGCTGGCAAAAATGACAAACCTCGCCATATTTGGCATAACATCATTCAGCACCAGACCATTGCGACTGATTTTCCTTGTCGGAGCAATAAGTTTCCTGATAAGCATAGCCTCGTTCATCTATGTGCTGTGGTCGTATCTGGGCGGCGAAAGCATAAAGGGCTGGACTTCGCTGATTGCATCGGTATGGTTCCTCGGTTCAATCATAATAATGTCGATTGGAATCATCGGCGAATACATCGGTCGCATCTACAGCGAAGTAAAAAATCGGCCTCCCTACAACGTGGAAAGTGTGATATATTGACTAAAGACTGTACTACTGAACAGTCATTCCGCAAGTTAGAACAATAACGCGATACGGAACGGGGAGCGTAATATTGTTCAACTGTGCGGAATCTCCAATTAAAAACGTTTCTATAGGAGATTCCGCATAAACGAACTCACAAGCAACGTTCCTTATGCTGTTCGTTCTGTTTTACTTGCTTCGCTGCGTGAGCTAAAGGTTGCGGAATGACTCAGAGTGTATAATACAAAAGCACATTGCGTCAACACGTATATAGCTACCCTTGTAATTGCTTGTTTGCGAATATGAAACGATTGCTGATGCTTGTACTATGTGCATTTGCCGCATTGTCGGCGATGTCGCAGAACTATGCAATCACACATTCGGACAAAAACGGTGATTCATACATCGAATTTTCCATAAAGGACTACAAACTAACCGAAATTTCAACGGCAAACGGTAGGTTCTCGAAGATAGCTTTCGGAAAAAATGTTTTCCTAGAAAAGATGGGCTGGGCGGAACTGCCATTTGCAAGCACAACTGTTGACCATTCAGACTATGACATAATCACAATCGACACCAGCAAATCGGAATATCACGAACTTAGGCTTCCCTACCCCATTCTGCCGTCACGCGGAATAGTCTATCGCGAGCAAAATCCCGATTCCATACCTTATATAATAAAAGCAGAATCGATTTCGGACGAATGGTATCCACGCGAAAACATAAAAATAGAAACTTTCTCTTTCCGCAACGAGCCAAAAACCAACATAAGGATTTTCCCATTCCAGTACAATTCGGCAAGGCAAACACTTAGAATCTACGACAGAATAGCTATCAAAGTCTCCCACAGCAAGTCGCGCGTGATAACTCCGTTGCCCAACTACGACTACGGAAACATTCTTGTCATCACACCCGAAAGATACGATTCTGCACTTGCTCCATACATAAGGTGGAAACGCGAAATGGGCTACGACGTAACTATAATGCACTGCGATTCTGCCGAAAATGTCACTTCAAAGATTGCTCAGGCATACAGCCAAAACCCCAATCTGCTATATGTCCAACTTGTCGGCAACTGGAACGACGTGCAGTCGAACACCTTAGGCACAGAAACTTGCCCCGACTGCCCCACCGACCCCGCACTTGGCTGCGTTTCGGGTGGCGACGACTGCCCCGACCTTGCAATAGGCAGGTTTGTGTGCGCCAACGAAGAAGAACTTTCCACGCAAATACAGAAAAGCATCAACTACGAGAAAAATCCCAACAACAACCGTGACTGGCGCGACCGCTTCATTGGAATTGGCTCTGGCGAAGGTCCCGGCGACGATGATGAACTCGACTATGAACACGTCAGGAAAATTTACGACAATAGGCTTGCTGATTTTACCTATAACGTTCATTCCCAGCACTATGACGAAGGAACAAATGTTTCGTCGAATGCTCTGATTGCAAGCATAAACATTGGCGCATCGTCAATCGCCTACTGCGGACACGGAAGCGGTTCGTACTGGCTGACAGGAAGTTATGGTTCATCAAACGTAACAGCAAGCAGCAATGGCGACAAACTGCCATTTGTGGTTTCGGTGGCCTGCCGAAACGGAGCTTTCCACAACGGCGACTGCTTTGCCGACAAGTGGATGAACGCCAAGCATGGAGGCGCAGTCGCAACCCTGATGTCGAGCATAAGCCAGCCGTGGAATCCACCAATGCGCGGTCAGGACTACTTCTACGACATACTTTCGGGTGGCTACGACTATGATGCTGACTCCACATCCAACGGGCTGAATACCAACGAACAGCGCACACATTGGGGTTCGGTAGTGCTAAACGCATTCTACCTTATGCTATGCGAATCGGCACAGCAAAGCGACATCGAAACCGTAAAAACCTGGACAAGTTTCGGCGATGCTTCGTTGCAACTAAGAACTAAAACTCCAGACAAAATACAATCCTCACAAAACATTGCAATACAAGGGAATAACTTCTCTACCCAAATCACGTCCGACGGTCAAGCCGTAAGAAATGCCCTCGTCTGCATTTCACAGGACGGCAACTACTACAAGGGATTCACAAATTCGCGCGGAATTGTCACTATCGGACATAACCTGCACAAAGGCAAGGCTTTGCTTGTCGTAACCGCATTCAACACAACAACAATCTACGACAGCATTCCCGTAATAGAATCGGGCATTCCGTACATTGAAATTGCCGACTACGCGCCCAAATCTATCAGTGCAGGAACAAGCACAAACCTCTCAATATCACTGCAAAACCTTGGAACTGTTCAGTCCGATAGTGTCCAGATTAGAATCTCATCCGACGACGAATACTTGACAACAAACACAGATTCAGCCATTTACGCACCAATAATGCCGGACCAAAGTGCAGAAAGCAATTCTTTTGACATTCTAGTTTCGAGAAACGCGCCATTCGGACACACGATAAATCTCACGGCAAACATTGAATACAACGACACTTCCATCGAAAGGCAACTGCACATTTCGCTGAACGGACAGGAATGTTACGCCCCCGACATTTTAAGGGCTGAATACACAAACGACAGTTGCATTCTCACATGGAACGACTTGACAGTAAAGCAATTCACCATTTTTGACGACTTTGAGGACCGCGACGACTACCCGTCATTCACAATTAACCCCGAAGGTAAAGCCGGCTGGAAGTACCTCGATGGCGATGACTCGCAGACTGGCGTTATTTCGGGCTACACCTTCCCCAACAACCGCGAAAAGATGGCTTTCATCGCCTTCCGTCCCGAAATGGTGTATTCGGACACTAGCAATCTTTACACGAAAATTCACCCGCACTCTGGAAATCAGTTCCTTGCAAGTATCAGAAGCAACACCCTCACCACAAACGACTGGATTTTCAGCAGGGAATTAGACTTTGCCGGTGACTTTGAATTTTCGTTCTATGTACGAGGAAGCCACCAGTCAAGCTATTGGGAGACAATGGAAGTATATTACCTCAGCGACAGCGCCATAATAAGACTTGACTCCTGTACTGTGAGAGGCTCGGCAGACCCCGATGCGTGGACATTAAAAACATATCAGGTGCCCGATTCCGCACAATACGTTGCAATACGGAATTTCTCCCGCAACAAGAATTTCCTCTGCATCGACGACATAAAAATATCAGGCTACAGGCTGTATCCGATTGAATCTATTGACATTTACGATAATGGAAATCTGCTTGAACATAATATCCAGGGCGACACACTTATTCTTACAGACCTCGGCAACGGTGAGCATTGCTTCTCGGTTCGTCCGACTTGCAACACAAATCTCTACACCGACACAACTGCCTGCATATCAGTATTTCACGAACAATGCGACGCTCCCGAAAATGCCATTTGCTACATAACGGCAGAAAACGATTCAATTCTCTGGTCGCCAGTAGCGAACGCAATCGCCTACAACATCTACGAATCGGGGCAACTCGTTGGCAGTACGACAGATACAACTTTTGTAATCGACAATGCTAGCATTACAGAGCACAATTACACACTGACAAGCGTATGTAGCCTAGGAGAATCCGAAACCGCTGAAGTACAGACAATTTTGGTTGGAAACAATGTCATTTTGGAAAGAAATACAATAATATTCCCCAATCCGTCCGACGGAAATTTCACAATAGAATACCTTGGAAATCAGTCCTGCGAATACACCGTTAGCGACCTCTGTGGAAAAAATATTGCACTTGGAAAACTATCATCCGGACAAAACTCCCTAAATTTGCAAGGTTTTCCGAACGGAATGTATGTAATCAGCATCTTGTCGGACGACACGACTTACAAGTACAAGATTATCAAGCAGTAGAACTGTATGAACGCAACAACTACCAAGCCCGCGCTGTCGGTCACGAACAAGGAAATCTGGCAAATTTCCTACCCGATAATTTTCGGCAACCTTGCGCAGACGATAATGGTATTTGTCAACACTGTGTTCATCGGTCACGTTGGCAACGTGGAACTAGGAGCCGTTATGCTTGGAGGAATCTACTACTTGGTTTTCACTGCATTGGCTATGGGATTTGCCATCGGCGTACAAATCATAATTGCACGACGGCTTGGAGAACAGAACTATCGGCAGATAGGTGTAGTGTTTGAACACGGACTGCTATTCACGACCATTCTCGGCATAATGCTCTGGTTGATAATGCATTTCCTTTCCGACATTCTGCTCGACCTCATAATCGACTCGCCAAACGTATATGAAGCAGCCACACAATTTATAAACTACAGACACTACGGAATTGTAATCGTTTGCATCAACTACCTGTTCCGTTCGCTCTACATCGGGCTGTCAAACACAAAAATCATTACCTACACGACCATTCTGATGGCCGCAGTAAACATTTTCCTCGACTACGCGCTCATTTTCGGCAACCTCGGTTTTCCCGAGATGGGAATACGCGGAGCTGGACTCGCGTCGGTTTGCGCAGAATTGTCGGCGCTACTGCTGTTTGTATTCCATACGCTGAAAATGATTCCGTTCAGGAAATACGCATTGTTTGAGTTTGGCAAAATTGAACCGCAACTGCTGAAATCGGTGCTAAAATTGGCATTTCCAACTATGCTTCAGCGACTTATGTCATTCGGACTATGGTTTGTATTCTTTGCAATGATAGAACACACCGGTGAAATGCCAATAGCAATTTCGGGCATAGTGCGAAGCGTATATATGCTGGTAACGATTCCCGTCTTTGCCTTCAGTGCGACATCCAACACTCTGACTAGCAGACTTATCGGAGCAGACAAGCAGGATGAAATTCCTCGCACATTGGTCAAGATTGCCAAGATGAGCCTTGCTACAATAATTCCGCTCGTAGTCATCTGCGCCTGCATACCGCAGTACATTGCACGCATCTATACCGACGACCTTATTCTGGCGCAGAACTCGGTGAATACCATATATGTAGTACTTGTCGCAACGCTTGTCCTCGCCCCTGCAATGATATACTTCGAATTCATTTCAGGAACTGGACATACAATGTCGGCCTTGCTACTCGAAGCAGGAGTGCTTGTAGTATATATCACATACCTATATTTAAGCGCAAACATCTGGAATCTCGATGTGGAATGGATATGGTGTACCGAAGTAATCTACGGCTTCCTGATGTTCACGCACTCGTATGCATATATGAAGCTGGCAAAATGGAGGAAATAAAACTTACATTCTCTTAAATTCCTCGAACATTTCCGCTTTTAAGGCAATAGCTTCCAAAGTCTCAGAATCACTTCCCTGCTTTGCAAAATATCTCCATCTATGGTAAATTTTTACAAACCAATGCCTTAACGCAATAAACAGAATCGGGAAAACCGTCAGCAATGCCAAAAATATGAGCGAACACCACCACGGCCACGGAATTATGAACGAAAGTCCGAACAACAGCAGATTCCATATCGGATATGTCGCCACGGCACCGATACCCAGACGCATAGATGCCGACATCCGCTTGTCTTTCAGTTTCTTGACAACTAACTCGGGCAGTTTGTAAGGGACAATGTTCAACAGCCAAAGCACAGCATAAAACGGAGCAAACACAAGCGACAGCAAGGACAAAAGCACCATCGCAAACAATCCTAAACTCTTATCTATCAGCCAGTTCCTAAAATTCAACTTAATTAGCAAATCGGAATACCGCTTTGTCTTTTCCATGAACCACGCGAACTTTTCGGGAGAATTTTCCTTTAGTTTCCTAAAGTTTTCGAGCATAGTCTGGTCAGAAGCCAATCGCTCCGACATTTGCATACGCCTTGCCCTCTTGCCATACTTGAATTCGCGGTAAATTTCCCTCAAGGCATCCAACTGCCCGTTGTTTTCCTTGTCGGCAATGTCGAGCATAAGCGGACGGACATGTTCCTGAGCCTTCAAAGCAAGCTGGCGATAGGCAGCCTCGGGATGTTCGCGGTAAAGTTCAAGCAGTTCGCCGAACTCGAAAGGTTTTCCGATGTTGAGCAACGCACTATGTCCTGCACTATAGAAATTTTCGTAGTAGTTTGCCATCGGAAGAATCTTCAGATGCAGATTGAAACCAGCAATTTCCTCGGCACGGAAAGCGATTCTGGCAAAACCCTTCTTGAACGACCCCATCGACCTGTCGTACTGCAAAGCCGCCTCAGGGAAAAGTCCCACAATCTTGCCATTGTTGAGGATATTGGCTGCAAGTTCAAAAATCTTGTCGTTCTCCCCAAGATTTTCCTTGCCAGTGTCGCGCACACGAAACGCAGGAAGCACCCTGCACCATTTCAGTATCTTGGCAACCTTGTCCTTCTTGAAAATATCGCCACGAGCAATGAACACCATCCTATGGTTCGGAATGCCAAAAACTGGCAGCATTGCATCAATCAAACCGTTCTGGTGGTTGCAAATTATGAGAAAAGGTTCATCGGGAATGTTTTCCTTTCCTTTGATTTCAAAATTGCGAAAAAACAGTTTATTGAAGGCATACCAAACCCAAATGTAACATATTTCGTATGAAACGTTGCGCTTCTCTATATTCGTAAAATCAATCATTTGCTTTCTTTTTTATTCAAAAACAAGCACGAATCGCCGTAA
Source organism: uncultured Bacteroidia bacterium (assembly GCA_902776565.1). GTDB lineage: Bacteria > Bacteroidota > Bacteroidia > Bacteroidales > ML635J-15 > Bact-19. The sequence goes on along the minus strand of CACYQN010000001.1, from coordinate 215,165 downwards.
CTCAAGAATCTAAAATTATTCTCCAGCGCGTATCCGTAAACCTTGCGCCACTCATCGCCGATAAATGCCGACAACAAAAGCAAAAGCGTCGATTTCGGCTGATGGAAATTCGTAATTAGCCTGTCGGTAATACGGAACCTAAATCCCGGAACTATCATTATCTGAGTGGCACACCTTATATATTCCAATCCTTTAGCAGTCATCCACGACAAAAGATTCTCAAGAATCTCGCGAACATTATACTTATCTTTGTACTCATACGCCTCCCATTGCGAAACGTGGAATTCCTCTGCGTCAACATCTTTATTTTCAAAAATTTGCGCTCCCAAGCAGAACAAACTTTCAACTGTACGCACCGTTGTTGTCCCAGTAATTGTAATATTGCCAAGATATTGCACGATTTTTTCGATAGTGGTGCGCTTAACAATGAAATGTTCGGTGTGCATTTCGTGCTCGGCGGCATTGTCGGTTTTCACAGGCTGGAAAGTTCCCGCACCAACGTGCAGTGTAACGGCATCGGATTGAATATTGCATTTCTTCAAATCGCCCATCACACGCTCGGTGAAATGAAGACCGGCCGTCGGAGCTGCCACCGAACCTTGATAATGGCTATATACCGTCTGGTAACGCACCTTGTCAATGTCCTCGCTGTTGCGGTTAAGATATGGTGGAATTGGAATATTGCCGGCAACATCTATTATCTGCGAAAAGCAAATATCGGGATTATCCCATTCAAAAAGAATTTCAAACGAATTACCAATCTCGCGCACACGGGTAATATATAGGTCAAGATTTTTGCCGTCAACGATGATGTTCTTTTTCAAGCGACCGTCCTTCCATTTCTTGCTGTTGCCCACCAAGCATTTCCACGAGCAACGACCATTCTGCGCAAACGCCTGCGCGTAGTCGCTTGGCGAAATCGGGTCGAGACAGAAAACTTCAATCCGCGCACCAGTCTCCTTCTCAAAAATCATACGCGCATTTATAACTTTGGTGTCGTTGAACAGCAAAAGACTTCCTGCCGGCAGATGCGTGCTTATATTGCGAAACCTGTCCTCCTCTATCTTATCGCCGTCGAAAACAAGCAGTTTCGACATATCACGCTCATCAAGAGGATATTTTGCGATTTTCTCGTCGGGCAAGTCGTAATTATAGTCGTTTATGTTAATGTTACGAATCACTTTTTTATTAAATTTGCGCAAAAATAATAATTCTTATGGATTTAATCAGTATTGGCGATAAAGTTAGGTTCCTAAACGATGTCGGTGGCGGAACTGTCGTGAAGATTCTGCCTAAAAATCAAGTGATTGTAAAGGACGACAACGACTTTGAATATCCAGTCCGAATGTCGGAGATAGTAGTGGTGGAAAAAGCCAAGGACAATTACAACAAGCAGTTCAAGGAATTCGCAAGCAACGTTGTCGAGAACATAAAGGACAACATAAAGAAGGTTGAAGGCACGCTAATTCCGAAACCTAAAATCGAAATCAAGAAGGACCAGAAGACAGAATTTATGTTCGCCTTCATCCGCAACTATGACGACAAGTTCGACGGATTCGACTGCTACCTCGTGAACGATTCAAACTACTTCGTGTTCTACCACATAGTCCTGCGAGGCGAAAATGGATTCGAGAAAATCGACACCGAAACACTTGAGCCAAATACAAAAATACTGGTCGGACAGCTCTCTCGCGAACAAATCAACAACTCCAAGGAAATCATCATACAGAGCATTCTGTACGACAATCCCAAGTGTACCTACCACGAGATGCTTGAACGCCGAATCAAGATTACGCCAATCAAGTTTTTCCAGGAGCACACATTCGTCGAGAATGACTTTTTTGATGAAAAGGCATACATTTTCGAGCTTCTGAAGGAAGACCTCGGACTTGGCAACTCCATACGGACACAAAAGGAATTCGAGGAACAAATGGCACGCAAGGACGAAGCCGAAGAGGACAATTCGCAACGCTACCACAAGCGCAAACCACCTGAGACCATTGAGGTTGACTTACATATCAACAAATTGATTGACAGCGTAGTTGGTCTATCGAATGCAGAAATTCTTAACATCCAGATGCAGACATTCCACAAGACAATGACCGATGCAATAATGAACAAGGCTGGCAAGGTAATCCTTATCCACGGCATTGGCAACGGAACTCTGAAAAGCAATATCCGAGAATCGCTCGAAAAGCAGTACAAACTGCCATACGAGGACGCTTCGTTCAGGGAATATGGATTCGGGGCTACGATGGTGATGATTAATTGACAATTGGCAATGGACAATGGACAATGGATAATGGATAATTGACAATGGATAATTGATAATCTGTGGCGACGTGGCGTGCCGCGTCGCTACAAATTATCAAATCATCAAAACCCAAACATAGAAACGGAAACTTTGTACGGTCACGGCGCACCACGACTCAACAAGAAAACCAGAAACGGCGAAGCCATAGAAACTTAGAAACGGCGAAGCCATAGAAACTTAGAAACTTATAAACAATGAACATCGAACAAATCTTAACACAAAGATACACCGAATTTTACAAGGCCACACCTCAGAAGGTCGAAGCAATAACAAAGGCAGGCTCTAACCGCAGTTACTACCGCTTCTACGGAGAAAACGGAACTGTGCTCGGCGTTTACAGCAACAACATCCCCGAGACAAAGACTTTCCTGTACTACAGCGTAATTTTCAGCAATCTGAATCTGAATACACCAAAGATTTACCACGTCAGCGAAGATACCCTCACCTATTTCATCGAGGACTTTGGCGACGACCTTTTGCTGAAAGTCGTTGAAAATGAATACAAGCAATACGGCAGGTTTACCGAACGGCTCGACGACCTTTACCGAAAAAGCATAAGCGCATTGGCAAAACTACAGATTGCTGCAGGAAAAGCCATCGACTTCAACCTTGCCTACTCCATATCGGAATTCAACAGCCAGAGCATTCTTTTCGACCTCAACTACTTCAAGTACTATTTCCTCAACCGCCTCGACATTCCCTACGATGAAAAACTTCTACAGGACGACTTCGACGCACTTGCCCAATACCTTGCCGAAAATGGCACCAAGTCGTTTATGTTCCGCGACTTCCAGGCACGAAACATACTCGTAAAAGACGAGCAAGTCTATTTTATCGACTATCAGGGCGGACGCAAGGGCGCAATCCAGTACGACATGGCTTCGTTGCTGTGGCAGGCAAAAGCAAAAATTCCAAACGAAAAGAAACTCGAATTGCTTAACTACTACATCGATGAAATCACAAAAAGCAACGAAATCGACAGAGATGATTTTGAGAAGGAGTTCTGGTACTACCTGTATATCAGAATTTTGCAAACCCTTGGCGCATACGGCAACCGCGGTCTAATTGAAAAGAAACGCCACTTCATCGAAAGCATACCGTTTGCCATCGACAACCTTAAGGAACTGCACGAAACACATCCGATACTTAGCAACTACAAGGAACTCGACCGCGTAATTTATGAAGTAGTAAAATGTAAGCAGAAGTTTGAGCCCGTAAAGTATGACCAATTGACAATCAACGTGATGAGTTTCGGATTCAAGAACGGTCTTCCCGAAGATAAAACAGAAAACGGCGGAGGTTTCGTCTTCGACTGCCGAGGCAACCACAACCCCGGCCGATACGAAGAATACAAGAAGTTGACTGGTCGCGACCAACCCGTAATCGACTTCTTCAAGGAACACGGCGACATCGATGTTTTCATTGAAAACATCAAGGCCGTAATCTCGCCAACCATAGAGACTTACATTCGCCGAGGCTTTACGAGTCTGATGATTTGCTTCGGATGCACAGGCGGACAGCACCGCAGCGTATATTCAGCGGAACACATTGCAAGGTACATACACGAAAAGTATGGTGTAAAAGTCATTCTGAAACACAGGGAACTGGGAATAGAGGAAGAATTATAAGCAGTGCATAGCTAAAAAACAATGTTTTAAAATATGTTCCAATTTGTTTGATAAATCGGTTGGCAATGAATATCTTTGCCGAAAATTAAAAAGCAAAACATTAATAAAATTTAAAACACAATTTGAAATGAAAAAGGTTTTAGTAGCAACCGACAAACCGTTTGCAAAAGAAGCAGTTGACGGCATCCAGGCAAAGGCAAAAGCCGCTGGATACGAAGTTATTTTACTTGAAAAGTACGGAACCAAGGACAAACTTTTGGCTGCTGTAGCTGATGTTGACGCAATGATTATCAGAAGTGACGTTGCCGACAAGGAAGTTATCGAAGCTGGCAAGAACCTCAAGATAATCGTAAGAGCTGGTGCAGGTTTCGACAACATCGACCTCAATGCAGCAACAGCTTGCAATGTAGTTGCAATGAACACTCCCGGTCAGAACTCGAACGCAGTTGCAGAACTCGCTATCGGACTTATGATTATGGCAGCAAGAAACAACTACAACGGAAAGTCTGGTTCGGAAATCCACGGAAAGAAACTCGGTATCTATGGTTACGGAAACGTTGGTCGTCTCCTTGGCAAGTACGCTATGGGATTCGGCATGGAAGTAGTTGCATACGACCCGTTCCTCACAAAGGAACAGATTGAATCGACCGGCGCAAAGCAGTGCACCAACCTCGACGACTTGTTTGGCACCTGCCACTACATTTCGCTCCACTGCCCGGCAAACGACGAAACCAAGAAGTCAATCAACATGAGCAAAATCGGTAAGATGCCTAAGGGTGCAACTCTTATCAACACTGCCCGCAAGGAAGTCATCGACGAAGACGACCTCAAGAAGGTTCTCGCAGAAAGACCAGACTTCAAGTATATGGCAGACGTTGCTCCAGAATGCGCAGCAGAACTCAAGGAAAACTATGCTGACCGTGTATTCTTCACACCGAAGAAACTTGGTGCTCAGACCGAAGAAGCAAACGTTAACGCAGGTATCGCAGCAATCAACCAGATAGTTGACTACTTCGAAAACGGAAACGAAAGATTCAGACTTAACAAGTAAGAATCATAATTCAAAAAAATAAAGCCGCTCGATTGGGCGGCTTTATTTTTTTGTATCATTAGAAAACCTATTATCTAACCATATTTACTGTACCTTGCTCACGATGTTCAATGCCAAATGTATCTTCAAACTGGCAGTACCAGTAGTACAGGCCATTCTCCAATACCCTATCGCCCTGACGCTTGCTACCCATATCGGTACCGTCCCACGAACCTTCTGAACAAGCATCGCAGTTCGATTCTGGGAAATATTCAGTGGTTCTGAATACAAGTTCACCCCAACGGTCATAAACCGTCAGCAAGAAGTTGTTCCTCGATATACCATTTCCACAAATTCTGAAGCAGTCGTTCAAACCGTCACCATTAGGAGTGAAAGATGTAGGAGCATAGAATGAGAACTGGCTGTAAACCGTAATCAACCTCGATGTAGTGTCTTTACAATGGTGGTCGTTTTCTGCCACAAGAACAACCTCGTATTCACCCATTTCAGAATAGGTATGGCGCGGACTTTCATATGTAGAACTATCCATATCACCGAAGAACCAGAAATATCTAGTTGCATCAATCGACCTGTTGTTGAACAGAACTTCGGCAGACAAAACCGATACAGACTGAACATCAGCGTCAAACAAAGCCTTTGGAACTGGATAAGCATGAATCAGATTAGTGTATGTCCTTTCAATCTTGCATCCGAACTCGCTCCAAACCGACATTGTAACATCATAGGTTCCAGGATTCTTGTATGTATGTGTCGGACGGTCTTCTTCGGCAAAGTCATTGTCGCCGAAAGTCCACAAATACTGAGTACCGTTAGCTGTAAGAGGTGAAAAATCAACCGTCAGAGGTACACAACCTTCGACATTGCTTGCTGTGAACAATTCTTCCGGATATGAGTGAACGAAAATCTCTATCGAATCAGTTACCGACGGAGTTCCACACATATCGGTAAGCGTGATGTAGAACGTTGTGGTTGTATCGGGACTTACTGTGAATGGCGACGGCACTACCCTACCATCCTGCAAAGTCAATGTATAAGGGCCACCGTTTCCGCCATCAGCCTCGACATAAATCAAAGCCTCATCGCCCTGACAAATTGTATCGTAGCTTGTTACTACCGATGCAATCCTCAAGTCGGGGTTAACATTTACAGTTACAGCAGGAAGTTCTACAGCGCATCCATGTGAATCGTAAATTGTAAGCCTATATGTTGACGTTTCGGTTGGTGACACCTCGAAACGCATACCATTGTATTGTATGCTATCTGGTCCCGTCCATCTGTAGTCGTAGTATGGAGAACCGCCTGTAACCTGAGTTGTCAACAAAGCAGTCTGTCCGTTGCATATTGTAACATTACTCATTGGCAAAGCAATCATCGGTTCTGGCTCAGGGATGTCAAATTGCTCAGTATGACGGCAGCCGTTGCTATCGAGAACAGTTACAATATACGAGCCTGCCGTAGTTGTGAGTATGCTGGTAGTATTTCCATTTGGCCACAAGTAGGTGTAAGGAGGTGTTGCTCCATCGACGAATATCCTTGCCTCGCCATCGCTACCACCGTTGCACGATACCGAATCCATCGAAGTTGAAATTACAAAATCGTCGGGCTGAGTAATCACAAAAGCACCAACAACCGAACAACCGATAAGGTCGGCAACTGTAACCGTGTAAGCGCCACTGCATACACCATCATATATATAGGTATCGGACGGCCAGCTATACTGCAAAGGAGCAAGACCACCATGCATTACAAGTTCGGCACGACCATCGCAATGACCATAGCATTTAATCTGACGAAGAATGATGCTGTCGATTTCCATCTTCGGGCTGACGGTAACAGTCATTGTCTGCATGTCGCTTGTACAACCATGAGCATCACGGACGTATGCGGTATAATGTGTTGTTGTGCTCAACTGGGCAGAAATTTCAGCACTTGCTTCAAAATCGTTATTTCCATTGTTCCATATATAATGGTAAGGAGCTGTACCACCGAATGCCGTTACACGAACAGGAGTCGGCTCGCCCTCGCACACAGCGTAATCAGTTGTCATCTGTATCAAAAGCTGCTCCGGCTGGGTCAATGCAACATATCCGGTCTGACTGCAGTTGTTATCATCGCTTACAGTAAGGTAATATTCCCCAGCAGGAAGGTTTACCCTCTCGTTAGGTCCATAACCAACATCAGACCACAGATAATGCAATTCGCCAGTACCACCGCCAGCATACACTGATATTGAACCGTCGTGTGAAGCATAGCAGGTCAGGTTGGTTGATTCGATAGTCTGAACGACAACCTCAGTAGGCTCTGTTATCACATACGAATGCTGTGCAGTACAGCCGTTTGCATCTGTTATTGTCAAGGTATAGTTACCAGCTCCCACATTCTGAAGTTCGATTCCAGGAGCAGCCCACGAATATGCGATAGGCATGGTACCACCGTGATGAGTTACTATTGCCGAACCACCGTTGCTATGGTAGCACGGGTCGTTAACTACCGATATTGAATCAATTACAAGTCGTTCCGGATTGAGAATAGAAACAAGCGTGTCGTTAGTTACACAGCCGTCGTTGTTTACGGTAAGCGTAACGCCATGAGTTCCCGCTTCCTGCCAATTGAGGATGAACGGACCCATTGAATTGGGGTCGCCCTGTGCAAAAGCACCGCCAAACGTCCATGTAAAATCGGCATTATTATCCATATTACCTGTATATGTCACAGTTGTTTCGCCACCGAAACAAGAAATCGGTGTATATACGAAATTATTCGTAGGTTGCTGACGGAAGGTTGTCGTTACTTCCGTTTCACCATTACAGTCGTCTCGACCAAGGTAATGTTCTGTCCAACGGAAAGTATATTGACCCCAACCATTTATAATCACCTGAGTATTAGGTGAATTAGGATTTGTAAATGTTACCGAGTTGTTTACATCGTCTCCGTTAGGATAACTTACGACAGACCATTCGCCTGTATTTCCATTTGGGAAATTCTGAACAGAAAGGCTTGCCCTGTTTGTACAAATCAAGTCGGGGATGCTTGCAATTGTAGGTGTTGGAGTAATACAGCAGTTAGCATCTGTAAAGTCACGAACCGTCACATATATTGTTGTATCGTATGTACATCCGAAATTGTCGGTTGCATAGAATGTGTATGGCACCTGACCTGGAGTTGTCGGATTGGCGACATTGTTTGCTCCCAATCCTTCGTTCTGCAAAGCCTCGCCTTCCCACCACAAATCATCATCGTATGTATTCTGGAATGAAATGATATTATCACCAGCAGGGATAAGGTAATCGGCAAAGTGAAGCTCAGTCTGGAATACAGTTCCATCATCAATACCCATGTTATCGACAAATATTACGCACCATTCACCATTTATAGGACAACCAACGAGAGTGTTGAAATTATCAACAGGTTGATAGTTTCCTGCTGGTAACGGGGTACTATAACTTGGGCAATTTGCCGACATAAGACCATTGTTATTACTTGCAGTCCAATAGTAGTCATAGCCGACACCAACCCATTGCGGACCATCGTTGCAAGAGTTTTGTCCTTGAGTATCATAATCGACAGCTTCACCAAAATAACCACCGCCACAAGCTTGCTCGAACAAAGTCATACGCTGTCCGTTTGGACATTGTATATATATATCGAGGTCACCCATATACGAGTGTTCCATTCGCATACCGATCGATTCAATGTCATTTACCGAGGTAATCATCTGGCCAGGGGCGAATGCTGCGTATGTAAAACAGCTAATCTGTTCTTCGTCGATATGGTCATCGTCGAAGCAATGCTGTTCGGGGTTTACTTCGGGTATTGTCATCTGCCATTCGGCAGGCGGAACGACAACGCCTGTCAAGTTTACATCCTCACCCGGGCATACTACAGGAGGATCGAGGAATGTTCCGGTAAAAGTCGGCGGAACCGAAATATATACGGTCACCGTATTAGATACAACCTGACAGCGGTTTGCATCGGTTGTTGTAAGCGTGTAGAAATAAGCACCTGGAGCAAGAGGTTCGTCAAGTTCGTCCATACCAAGACCTGCGAAAACCTGAGTACCAGCACTGCTCAATGCACTCCACGAGAATGTGGTATTTTCGATTGTCTGCTCGTAGTTTTCGTTGTTGTGCAAGAAGTTTACAGCAGCCGACACAAGTCCGCCCGAACATCCAAGGAATGCTTCCTCTGTTGCATCGTACTCAGCTTCGGGAGTAATGTTCACCGTATAATCCTGGCAAGGGAATCCGCAACGAATGCTAATTTCGAAACCAGCATAGACTATAGAATAATCGCTATGCCATGCGATTGTAATGCAATTGCCAGATGCTTCGTATTCCGTCTGTGCAGGCATAGAAGAACCGCCAATAGTTGCCATAAGCGTACTGCCGACATTCGGACCATCATATATTCTAATATAATCTGTTCCCGAACTTTCTGTTCTCATTGAAACCAATTCCGCAATAATTGGAGCGTTGTTTACACCACAGAAAGTTATCGTATAGCTTTCATTATTCGAATACTGTCCGCTAGGTCCACCAGAATCATACAACGTCGCGTTGCAGGTGGTTATTGTACTTCCATTAGTGTCATTGTTCAGATTATAAGTCTGAGAATAACCTGCCAGACCCAACAACAGGGACAAAACCGTTATATATATTATCTTCTTATTCATGGCCCATAAATTTATTGAAGTTTTCAGCTAATTTGCGCTGTGACAATATGTTAACTATATATCCAGTATTGCCAATCCTATATGCAATCGTCTTGTCGGGATGAATTTCGAAGTCGTAAGCCATAATATTGAAACTTAACTCATCGTAAGCAACCTCTTCATCTGCGGCAAGCTTAGTGTCCTTGTCATAAAACTTTAGTGGCGGATACTTTTGTGCCAGTTCCGGAGAAGTCCTTTTCACAACGAAACCATTGTATGCAAACCAATTCCAATATGTAATTTCCTGTGGCATCAGGTTTACCATATTGTTAATGTCATCCGACTGGAATTTAGCATATAGCTTGTTGTCCGGAATAACACTGACTTGTTGTGCATAAACTCCTGTAAATGCGACAAGTAGCACGAGAATTGTCAATAGTTTTTTCATCATTTTTTAATTTAAATTCAAAAGTAGAACGTATAAAATGTCAAATGGTTGCCTTTTTTTGAAAAAAAATTTCAAAAAATTTTTCCACAAGACACAAAACACTATTTTACAACTTGCAAAGATAAACTTTTTGTTTAAGACTCACAAGAGGTTGAGGGATTTTTTTAGTTTGTAGGTTTTAATTTGTTTGAGGTGGTTTGAGGTGGTTTGAGATAGTTTGATGATTGTATAATCGCGCCATGGCACGATTGTACATAAAAAAAAGAAGAATTTAAGGATTTAGCTTCGCTGAGCTAAAGGTTCAAAATCTGTATAAACGTTGCGTGCAAAGTTCCTCTATTTTTTGTGTATGTATTAATGGCTGGATAGTAGTACAAAAAAAATGGGGCTGAAAATTCAGTCCCATTTCATCATATACAAGAAAATTTTAATATCCCATGTCTTGCCGTGCCGAGTAATTTATTTTCAAGGCACTGGCTTTTCTAAGTTCTTGCTTGATATCGGTTATGATACCCATCTTTGTGTCCTTGTGAACCTTGAGAGAAGTTGTCATAAATGGAACTTCAGCCTCGTCCCTTTCGGCACGTTCTGCGAGGATGTACTCGTAGATGTCGGAAAGTTCAGCGAACGAAGAGTTCAACTGAATCTTCGGCTCGGTACCATAGGTCTTCTGATACTGCTGCAATGGCTTGCCGACATAGATGTAGCTTACCAATGACTTCTTCTCAAGCTTCTTGATTTCGGTTGCTGTAGGAAGGTCGGAACCCTTGAGTTCGATAAGGAGTTCCACCTCGCGCATAGTCGTAGAAACCATAAAGAAGAACAGAATCATGAACACGATGTCGGGCAAAGATGCAGTAGAAATTGCACCTAAGGTTTTCTTTTTCTTTTTACCCATTACTGCCATAATTACTTTCCTCCATAATTTTTAGGTTCTGCTTCGGAGATACGCTGAGGATAAATCTTCCTGATTGCTTCCTGCTGTTCATCGTTAAGCTCGTCGTAGGGCTTATTGAAGTACTTGCGGGCAGCTTCATTACGTACCTCGTTGTATGCGGCAACCAATTCGTTCTGAACTTCTATGTATCTTCCGTAGGTAGTACCGCGGTCGTTCTGCAGGGAAATGATTCCCTTCGAAGTCTTGACCGGTCCCTTGATTCCCTCTACGGTAATTTCCTCCATTTCGGGGAGAGTCGGATCGTCAGCCCTGTCGCAATTGATGAATCTCTTTGCATCCTCGCGAAGCTTGTCTATATCCATCCAACTCTGGTTTACAGATATATTACCCCTTGAGTTTACAAGAACCAAGTAGATATTGCGCTTGTTGACCTCAACGTCGGTCTTCTGGTCCTTATTCTCCGGAATAGGCGGCAACTGGCGCTGGATACCAGTATCGACATCCATTGTAGTTGTCACAAGGAAGAATATAAGGAGCAAGAAAGCAATATCCGCCATAGAACTTGCGTTAATTTCCGGGGTTGCTCTTTTTGCCATAATTTTAACCTTTTAAAAATTAACAATTATTTCCACAATCTTGAGACTGCACCATAAACAAGTGCCAAAATTGCTGCTGCACCAGCGATGTAGGTCATCCACAAACCAGCCTCAGCAAGTTTGATGTCGCCATACATATCGCCAGGAGTATATCCTGCTTTCTGGATACCAATTGTGTGCGGAGCAATGCCATCAGCCAAAGCCCAAGAAATGATAACAACAACTACGATAGCAACAATTGCTATAGCAGGCTTAATCAACGACTTAGGTGAAGCAATACCATCAACAATCACGCCACCGATTTCAAAAACAACAAACATAGCAGCACACAAGAGTGCCAAAATTTCGCAGGCGTACATTATGAAACCGCCCCAATTGGTCGCAGCTGCATCAACGCCCTCGATCTTTTCAGCGCCAGTTGCTCCGTCGAGAGCATCCATGGCTGCCTGCATTTCGGGAGCCTCGCCCGGCAGTAAGAAGAACAGCACAGATATAACTGCTGCCGCTCCTAATACGACCCAACCTAATATTTTAACTACTTTCTCTAACATCTCTGTAAGTTTTTATTGTCAATAAATTAGTTGTTAGACTTTCTTTCGTAATCAACAAGGATGTCAACGAGTGAAATCGAAGCATCTTCCATTGTGTTTACCAATGAATCAATCTTACCAAGAATATAGTTGTAGAACACCTGAAGAATCATAGCACCAATCAAACCGCCTACGGTTGTGATAAGAGCGACCTTGATACCACCAGCAACAACTGCAGGGTTGATATCACCGGCAGCTTCGATAGCATCGAATGCGCCAATCATACCGATAACCGTACCCATGAATCCCAACATAGGAAGAAGAGCGATGAACAACGAAATCCAGGTCAAGCCCTTTTCCATCTGGCCCATCTGAACAGAACCATAGGAAACTACCGACTTTTCAACCATGTCGATTCCTTCCGGATATCTTGAAAGTCCCTGATAGAAGATGCTTGCAACTGGTCCACGAGTGTTGCGGCAAACGTCCATAGCTGCGTCAACACCGCCTTCGTTCAAAGCGTTTTCTATCTTAGTCAATAACTTCTTTGTATTTACAGTAGCAAGGTTCAAGTAGATGATTCTTTCGAAAGCGATAGCCAAACCGAGAATCAAAGCTACGAGCAAGAAGCCCATGAATATAGGACCACCTTCGATAATCTTTATCTTCAACTGCTGATGGAATGGCTTTTCTTCAGTTGCTTCAGGAACTGCTTCGTCAGCTGCCATAGGTTCATCCTGTGCAACAGCTTCGGTCTGTGCTGGAGCTGCCTGTTCTTCTGTCTTTTCGTCTTGCGCAAATGTAGCGGTTGCGAATGTAAGCAAACCTGCTAATGTAAGTAACGAGATTAACTTTTTCATGACTTAAATTTGTTTTTAATTAATTCTAATTTTCTTTGTTATACTAATTTATGTTAATTCAAAATTTTAAAATTCAACTATCCAATAATCAATCATTTACCTAATCTGGCGGAGAGAGTGGGATTCGAACCCACGATACGGCTTCACGCCGCATACACACTTTCCAGGCGTGCGCCTTCAACCGCTCGGCCATCTCTCCAGTGTGTCCAAAAAAGGACTTGCAAAGTAAAGAATTATTTGAGTGAAATAAAAATTTTTAACGATTTTTTTTCGCGCCACTTGCAAGAAATCACAAAAGTTTATCGCAATAAACTGACAAACAAATATATACTACTTGACTATTTTGAAAAGTTTTCTTGCATTATCCGATGTTATTTCGCACACATCATCGTAACTGCAGTCCAAAACTTGCGACATTTTTTCGGCTACACAAGCGACAAAAGCCGACTCGTTGCGCTTTCCACGATGCGGAACAGGTGCAAGATACGGGGAATCGGTCTCCAAAACAATATTAGACAGCGGTACCTTTGATACCACATCGGGCAAAACCGACTTCTTATACGTCAGCACTCCGCCTATACCTATATAATATCCCATATCCAAAACTTGCCGTGCCGATTCGTAATCTTCCGAAAAACAATGGAAAACGCCAATCAGCCCCGAAGACCTGTGCCCCACCATAACATCCATTATCTGCTTAAATGCATTTCGACAATGAATTATCACAGGCAAGTCGTGCTCCTTTGCATACGCCAGCTGAAAATCAAAGACATACTTCTGCTCATTCACAAAAGTATCGTCCCAGTACAAGTCCATGCCGATTTCTCCTATCGCAACGACATTTGGCAACATTCCGAAAGTAGCTTCCGAAAAAATTACATCAAGTTCCTTCTTGCAGTCGGCATTTACCGAAGTAGGATGCAAGCCGTTTGCAACATAAAAATAGTTTTCATCGGTTTTCGCCAACGAAGAAAGCCGTTCCAACGATGAGCAATCAATGTTCGGAAGAACAATTTTTCCAACACCAGCAGACTTCGCACGAGCAACAGTTTCTGTCCTGTCGGCATCAAATTCTTCTGAATAAATATGCGAATGGGTATCTATCAGCATATTGGTCAACGTTTTAGCGAAAATATCTTACCAGGCAACGATACTATCGCGCCCTTCATTTCAAGTTGAAGCAGAATGAGGCTCAACTCGTTGGGTGTCATTTCGGTCTGACGGCGCAGGTTGTCAATGTCAAGAAACTCGTACTTTGCCAGCACATCCGCAACCTTTTTCTCGTCGGCGGTAAAGTCGAACTTCAGTTCGAGCTTCGGCATCGACACTTCTTTCTTCGGCGTCCAGTTCATTATGTACTCAAAGTCGTCGAACGACTCGCAGAGATTTGCCCTGTTGGTCTTAATGAGCTTGTTGCAACCACGGCTATAAGTAGAAGTAATGTTTCCCGGCAAGGCGAACACATCCTTGTTGTAGTTGTTGGCAATGTTGGCTGTAATTATCGAGCCACCCTTTTCGCCCGACTCCACCACGAGCAAGGCATCGCACAATCCCGCGACAATCCTGTTGCGCTTGACGAAGTTCGACGGGTCAATCTTTGTTCCGTGCGGAAAGTCGGAAATCAACGCTCCGTTGCTCTCAAGCATCCTGTCGGCAACTTTCTTATGCACCGACGGGTAAATCGTTTCGAGGCTATGACCGAGCACTGCCCAGGTTGCAAGGTTATTTTCGAGAGCGGCTTTGTGGGCAGTGACATCAACGCCATAAGCCAATCCACTGACAATCACCGCATCCGGATATTTCTTAGCCAATTCCGAAACGAATGTATTGCAGAACTCCACTCCATACTTTGTGGCATTGCGAGTACCTACAATGCTTACGATATGCTTGCCAGCAAAATCGGGCATACCTTTATAATATAATATAGAGGGTGAATCGGCGCACTCGCGCAAACGTTCCGGATAAGTATCATCGGTCAAAGTTACGAAACCTATGTCGTTGGCATAAATGTACTCCAGCTCGCTTTCGGCCGACTTCAACGCCGAATCGAAATTTGAATACAAACGGGAGGCAACAACTTCGCCGATTCCCTGCACCGACTTCAAATCCTTGAACGAAGCAGAAAACAGAGCCTTGGCTGAACTAAAATATGAAATAAGTTTCTTGGCGTTGATGTCGCCAATACCCGGAACGAACGTAACGGCGACGTCGTAAAGCCTGTCGTCGTCGAGCATAACTATCTTTTTATCGATTCAAGGTCTGACATCATATCCTCAAGTTCCTTATCCGACAGCACAGAAATGCTGATTGGCTTGAACTTGGCTATGCCATTGGGTGTCCTCACATATATTACGACCATCTTGCGCATTCCTGCGATTGACTTTTCAATTTCTATCCGCACAAAATCCTTCTTTGGGATCTCAAGCTTATAGTTTCCTGCAGAAAACATTCCCAAAGACGTGTATTTCAGTATTATCTTGAAACCATCAGAATTGTAATAAATATAATTGAACTTCTTCATTAACAGGTATGCCTCGAAAACTACAAACAGCCCGATGCACACATATACCAATATGAAATTTGGCACCCATCTAAAAATAAGGTCAAGTACAACGACAGCAACAAGCACCAGCACAACAAGCATGGAACCGAGCTTAATCCGCGACGAAATCTCCTTAGTATCAATAATCATAGCTATATATTTTATTGGTTACAAAGGTAATGTTATTTTTTCAAATAGCCCTATTAACGGGAAAACAAAACGATTATTATTTTTTGCAATAAAAAAAGAACAAAAAAATTTTGTTGATAAAAATATTTGTGTTTACTTTGCCGTCTGTATCATTAGAAGTTAAAAAGTATGAATACAAAGAAATTATTAGGTTATGCAGTTGCCATTATAATGTTGGCACTTCCGATAGTATTTTCAGGATGTAAAAAGGGCCCAGAAGACCCATGGCTCACTTTCAGAAGCAGAAAAGCTAGACTTTGTGGAACTTGGACTGTGTCTAGTCTCAATTCTGAAATAAATAGAAAAGAAAATAACATCAGCACCAAAACTGTAACGACAGTAGAAGGCGACTCTTGGAAACAAGTTATAACTATTTTAAATTCTGATAGTACAAGAACCCTGCCTGGCAAAATAGTCAAGGACCCAGGACAGAACGAAGGTTCATACACATTCTCTTTCGACAAGAATGGAGTTGCCAAGATGGTATATAAGTACGAATTTGACGAAGACCAGTCTGGTGAAGATGATGATGTATCTGTTGTTCACAGAACCGAGGTCACCGAAGAAATGTCAGGTGAGTGGGAATTCCTTACTGGCATCGACAACGAATACAAGAACAAGGAAAGAATTGCTTTCATAATTGAAGAACAAAAGATTACTACAAAATTGTCTGAAATAGTATCAAGTGACGATGACGAAGGTGGTGCAGCAGTACCACGTACAATCAGCACCAACGTATCAAGCGACAGATATGCTAAAGGTGAAATGAGTATCGTATATGACTTGATTGAACTAAAAAACAAGGAAGTAAAACTCTACCAGAAGATAAACAGATTCCATCTTAGCGCACAAAATGCTACCAGCGAATCCAATTATCAGGAAACTGGAGAAGAAACCATCGTATTGAAACCAAGAGAATAAACACTACTGATGATATAGAAAAGGCTCGGAAATCCGAGCCTTTTTTGTTATATGTGAATATTATTTACCCTTTCCAGACTTTACCTCTATCTTAAGCCTTTTGCCCATAAACCTGCGGTTCTTGAAAACCCTGATGACCTTTTCCTGCAAATCAGAATCCACCTCGAAGAAAGTATGTCCTGTGAGAATCTCAATCTTCCCGACTTCAGCACCTGCTAGCAAATCGCTCGAATTGATGACATCCATCAGTTTCATCTTTGTAAGACCGTCCTTCTCCCCTACCGTTATGAAGAATTTTGTGTATTTCATCTTGCGGCTACGCTTGTCGAATCGGTCATCAGAACTGCGTTGCTTGCCGCCTTTCTTCTCATCCTGCTTGCGACCTTTACCCTTCTTATCCTTGTCGTAGATGTTGATGTCAGCAGCACCTTTATAATAATTAAGGAAGCGGTTAAACTCGGTGGAGACAAACCTCTTGATTAGTTCCTCGCGGTCGAGCGACTGAAGACGGAGCATTATGGCAGGAAGGAATTCCTTTATCTGACCATCTATTGTTTCAATAGCCATAACCTTGTCAATCATCGACATAAGCTGAATCATGCAGATTTCCTTGCCATCGGGAATCTTCTTGCGGACAATCTCCTTCTTGAGCAACTTTTCGATTTCACGAATTTTGTGTTCCTCACGAGTGTGGACTATTGTCACGCACATTCCACGTTTGCCAGCACGACCTGTACGACCACTGCGGTGGATATAGGTTTCGCGCTCGTCGGGAAGGTTGTAGTTGATGATATGCGTGAGGTCGTTGACATCGATTCCTCGGGCTGCCACATCGGTAGCCACAAGCACCTGCAAGTGTTTCGAGCGGAACTTCGCCATCACCATATCGCGCTGTGCCTGCGACAAGTCTCCATGCAACGAGTCGGCATTGTAACCGTCCTGAATAAGTTTGTCGGCAACTTCCTGAGTCTCCTTGCGCGTACGGCAGAAAACAATTCCGTAGATGTTAGGATTTATGTCAACTATGCGTTTCAAGGCAAGATAGCGGTTCTTGGCACTGACGAGATAATAGACATGGTCAACATTTTCGGCACCGGAATTTTTCTTTCCAACCGAAATTTCCATTGGCTGCATCATATAGTCCTCGGCAATACGACGAATGTCATCCGGCATAGTTGCCGAAAAAAGAAGCGTCTGCTTGAAGTCGGGCGTTGACGACAGGATATTGTCCAAATCCTCCTTGAAGCCCATATCGAGCATTTCGTCGGCCTCGTCGAGAACCAATGTCTTTATCTTGCCTATTTTCAGGGCTTTGCGTTCAATCAAATCCATAACACGACCTGGCGTTCCCACAACAATGTGCGCACCAGCCTTCAGCGACTTTATCTGCGGTTCGATTGAAGCGCCTCCATACACGGCAACAATCTTCACTTCGGGCATAAATTCGGCAAACGAAATCAAGTCCTTGGCAATCTGAACGCAAAGTTCGCGCGTTGGCGAAAGGATAATAGCCTGCGTCTGGTTTAAATTTGCATCGATGCGCTCAATTATCGGAAGACCAAAAGCAGCGGTCTTTCCTGTACCGGTCTGCGCCAGTCCTATAATATCCTTCTCGGACGACAGCAACTGCGGTATAACTTTTTCTTGTATGGGTGTTGGATTCTCGAAACCGCGCTTTTTTATTGCGGCCAATAATTTTTCGTTTAGTCCAAAATCTTCGAATGTTGACATAAAAATAAATTTGGCGCAAAAATACAACTTTATTTACGATTTACGATTTTAGATTTACGATTTGGCTGACAAGATGCAAAGAGATTTACGATTTTAGATGTTTTTGCAGTCTCTCGGTCTTGCGGTCTTGCAGTCTTACCGACGGACCGACTGGTCTTCCGCCAACCCTTTCGACTTCTCGTCTGTTAGCCTTTTGGGGTTGATGTTGTCTGACGTTGTTTGATGTTGTTTGATGTTGTTTGAAGTTGTTTGAGGTGGTTTGAGGTGGTTTGATGTTGTTTAATGATTGTAGAATCGCGCCATGGCACGATTGTACATAAAAATCAAGAATTTAAGTCTCCTGTATTTGGTGTGGTTTGAAATTGTTTGAAATCGTTTGACGTTGTTTGAAATTGGCTGTTCGCCTTCGAGCCTGTTAGCCTTTGAGCCCCCCAAAAAATCCCAACAAATAGTGATTGCACACATTATTTTTCCACAATACTTTTGCAGCGTAAATTGGAATTGGAATGAAACTATCGGAACTGCACAATGGAGAATCGGCCGTAATCGTCAAGGTTTCTGGACACGGCGGATTCAGGAAAAGGATAATGGAGATGGGATTTGTGCGTGGTCGCAAGGTGACTTCTGTAATAGATGCACCTCTCAACGACCCGATAAAATACACCATAATGGGCTACGACGTGCTTTTGCGTCGCAGCGAAGCCCAACTAATCGAGGTGCTTCCCGAAGAAGAAGCAAACGCAATGCTCTCCGCCGAGGATGCTAAGGCTCCCAATTTCTTCGCCTGCACCGACTGCGACTCGTGCGGTCTGTCGTGCAACTACAAACGCACCAAGACCACACAGCGCAACATCATAAACATCGCCTTCGTAGGCAACCCAAACAGCGGAAAGACTTCGCTGTTCAACGCACTGTCGGGCGGACACGAACACGTAGGCAACTACAGCGGCGTAACCGTCGATGTAAAGACCGGGCACTTCAACTACAAGGGCTATCATTTCAACATTACCGACCTACCGGGAACCTACTCGCTGTCGGCATACTCGCCCGAAGAAGTCTTTGTCCGTCGTAACCTGCTCGAAGCTATGCCCGATGTGATTGTAAATGTCGTCGTAGCCTCAAACCTCGAACGAAACCTTTACCTCACTACCGAACTAATCGACCTAAGCCAGCGTGTTGTTGTTGCCCTCAACATGTACGACGAACTCGATGCCACAGGAGCAAAACTCGACTACGAAAAACTCGGTTCTATGATTGGTATCCCGATGGTGCCAACCGTAGCAAAGACGGGCAAAGGTCTCGACAAACTGCTCGACACAATCATTGAAATGTTCGAGGGTGCAAACAAGTCTGCCCGCCATGTACATATTAATTATGGTACGGTTCTCGAACCCGAAATTTCACAGCTCGCCGACATTCTTCACGAAAGCGAAGATTTTCCGCAGCAGTTTCCAGCCCGCTACTGGGCAATAAAGATGATTGAGAACGACAAGGAAGTCCACAATCTACTGAAAGACAGTAAGTCGTACGAAAAACTGAAGAAACAGGCTGAAATTTCGTCGGAGAAAATCATCAAGCAACTAGAGATTGATGCCGAAACTGCCATCAGCGATGCAAAGTATGGTTTCATCTCGGGCGCACTGCACGAAACCTATACCGAAGGCAAAAAGGAAGCCAACAAGCGCACCCGCAAGCTCGACAAGCTGATTGTAAACAAATGGCTTGGTTTCCCGTTGTTCATACTGCTTATGTGGCTGATGTTCAGCGTAACATTCTGGCTTGGTGCATATCCGCAGGATTGGATTGCCGCTGGATTTGATGCACTTGGAAACTTATTCAACGGAATTATTCCCGAAGGTGCTTGGCGTTCGCTGGTTGTCGATGGAATCATCGGTGGTGTGGGCGCAGTTGCCGAATTTTTACCAAACATCATACTTCTCTATATGTTCATATCGCTGATGGAAGACTCGGGCTACATGTCGCGAGCCGCCTTCCTGATGGACAAGATGATGCACGGAATGGGACTTCACGGCAAGTCGTTTATTCCAATGATTATGGGCTTTGGTTGCAATGTGCCGGCAATAATGGCGACACGCTCAATCGAAAGCAAGAGCAGCCGTCTGATAACCATACTTGTAGTACCGTTTATGTCGTGCAGCGCACGCCTGCCTATATATTTGCTTCTGGCAGGAGCATTCTTCCCGAAATACGCCGCAACAGTAATGATTTGCCTCTATCTGCTAGGCATAATCGTGGCGGTACTTACGGCAAAACTTCTGCGACTTACGGCCTTCAAACAGGACGAAACCCCATTTGTAATGGAACTCCCGCCCTACCGCTGGCCTACCTTGCGTGCAACGCTGAAACATATCTGGGAAAAATGCTACCAGTACATAAAGAAAATTGGAACAGTAATTCTTTTGGCTTCGGTAATAATTTGGGTATTAAGCTATTATCCACACACTGACATTTCTGAAACAGAACTTGCTCAGACCGAAGAAATTACAAAAGCCCAAGCCAACGAAATACAATACGAAAACTCCTGTCTCGGTATGATAGGCAAGTTCGTTGCCCCAGTGATGTCGCCAATGGGCTTCGACTGGAAGATAAGCGTGGCTGTGCTGTCGAGTATTCCTGCAAAGGAAATAGTTGTAAGTACGCTCGGCGTGCTGTACGCCAGCGAAGAGGACGACCTTGGCGAAGCTATCAAGAAATCTGGAGACCTTACAACCGCCTCAGCATTGGCACTGATGGTATTTATGTTGCTGTTCTTCCCCTGCATAGCCACAATTGGCGCGGTCGCAAGCGAAACCAGAAAGATAAAATGGGCATTCTTCTCGGTATTCTACAACACGGCGGTCGCGTGGGTGCTGGCATACGTTACCTACCTCATCGCCAACCTATTCTAAGTTCACTGATTTATACGCCATAAACGCTAATTCGGACAGTATAAAAGCTGTCCGAATTATTTTATAGTCTGTCCGTACAATTCTACGATTTTCCCCGTCATAATGTTCCACGCATATTTGCTCTTTTCGGTGCGGACGGCTTGTATGAATTCTGCACTGCGTGATTTTTCAAAGAAATCGGATAAAGCATCGGCTATCTCATTTGCTTTTGGTTCAACAACATATCCACTCTTGCCGTTGATGACTATTTCGCCAAGTCCGCCGACATTGGTAACGAGCATCGGCTTCTCGAAATGGAAGGCAATCTGCGTAACTCCGCTCTGCGTTGCCGACTTGTAGGTCTGCGCAATTATGTCGGCTGCCGAAAAATATAGGTTTACCTTGTCATCGGGAATGAACTCGTTGTGTATTATGATTTTGTCTTCGATTCCTAAGTCGGAAATCTGCTTGCGGTAAATGCTTTCGTCCTGATAGAACTCTCCTGCGACAATAAGCTTAATGTTTGAATCGCGCAATTTTTCATCGGCAAAAGCATCAATGAGCAAGTCCAATCCCTTGTAGGCACGGACAAGTCCGAAAAACAGAACATATCTGCAATTCTGGTCAAGTCCAAGCTGTTGTAATGCTTCATTGCGGTCGAGTCGAATGCCGTAGTGGTCGTAGATAGGATGCGGAGAGAATGTCCGCGGTTTGTCTTTCTTGTCGAACTTGCCGATGTCGTCGACTACCGACTTGGATAAGGCTATGAATCCGTCCATCGACTTTACAAAATATGGAGGCAAAATCTTGTCCAAGATGTTCTGCTCGTGAGGTATCATATTATGAACCAGTGCAATACATTTCGTCTTGCCGTTTCGTCGGACAATGCGAGCGATTTTGCCGAAACTTGGAGCCATAAACGACATCCAGTAACAGAAAATTACCATATCGGCATTTTTGTCGCGGATTTCGCGTCCAACTTTCATCCAGTTTAACGGATTTATGGAATTTATCCTGCGAACAATGTCGAGCTGTGGTTTGGGCGAATCGGTAAACTGCGTCTTGCCAGGGAAGAGGAACGACGGATATTGCAGCGTGAATGTTACAATTTCAACATCGTGCCCTTCGGCGACAAATTCAGATGCCAGTCTTTCGCTGAAACTTGCCAAACCTCCACGGTAAGGATGTGCGCTACCTACAATGATTATTTTCATAGTGTTATATCCTAATAGTCATTCCGTAAAGCAGAACGAACCGACTAAGGAACGTGTCGTGTGAGTTCGCTTGTACGGAATCTCCTTCTGTTTACATTGGAGATTCCGCCTAGTTGAACAATATTACGCTCCCCGTTCCGTATCGCGTTATTGTTTGCCTTGCATATGTTTTTATGCGCCTTAACATATCAAACAAGTTTGCTCTGCCTTCGGCTTTAAAAAACATTCTAACTTGTGGAATGACGTTCTCTTTTTTATTCAATGGTTTATAAAATATTTCAGACTTATTTTATTCCATCTCCGAACTTTACCTTGGCATCGTTGAGCATCTCTGTGAGTGTCTGCTCGTTTTCGCGCTTGCAGATGAGCAATGCCTTGTCGGTATCGACGACGATGAAGTCGTTGAGGTCGCGGATGATGGCAACCTTCTTGTCGCCCTGTACGTTCACGTAGTTGCCGTTCGAGTTGGCGAACAAGGTGTTCTTGTAAAGGTCGGAGTTGCCGTTTTCGTCGCGTTCGGCGATAGTATAGAGCGAATTCCATGTTCCAAGGTCAGACCAACCGAAATTTGTCTGCATAACGTAAACGTTTGGTTCCTTTTCCATTACGCCGAAGTCGATTGAAATGCTCTTTGCGCCAGAATAAATTTCGGTTATGGTTTCTTTTTCACGTGGCGTATTGAAATTCTTGATACCTTCCGAGAAAAGTGAGTACAATTCCTTGAGGTGGTTCTTTATTGCATCGCGGATTGAGGTCTGTTTCCAGAGGAAAATACCTGAATTCCAAAGGAAGTCGCCACTTTCGAGGAAGAACTTTGCAAGTTCAAGTTGTGGTTTCTCTGTGAAGGTCTTCACTGGGATAAACTTCTGGTTTTCGGCATTTTCCGACATCTGAATATAGCCGTAACCCGTTGCAGGACGGTTAGGTGTGATGCCGAGCGTAAGCAAAGCGTTGCTTTCGGTGACGAACTCAAGTCCCTCGGTGATGTTGTCAAGGAAAAGGTCCTCGTTGAGAATAAGGTGGTCGGCAGGTGTAACAACGATTTTTGCATCCGGATTTTTCAGTCCGATTTTGCAGTTGGCGTACATAATGCAAGGAGCAGTGTTGCGACGCATCGGTTCCCCGAGAATGTTCTCTACGGGAACTTTCGGCAGTTGTTCGCGCACTATGTTGATGTATTCCTCGTTGGTTACGACATATATGTTTTCGTCGGGTATAATCTTTGTGAAACGGTCGAAAGTCTGCTGTATGAGTGTGCGTCCAACGCCAAGAATGTCAATGAATTGCTTTGGCATATTGGAACGGCTTACCGGCCAGAAACGGCTTCCGATGCCACCTGCCATTATCACGCAGTAGTATGTTTTGTCCATTGTGTGCATAGTGAATCTCGTTTTTTTATTTCTATGCAAAGAAACAACAAATATTTGGGATAGGCGAATAAAGGGAGAAGAAATTTTAGGGCACCGCCCGTTTAACTTCGTTGAGCTAAAGGTTGGCTTACGCCGAGCTAAAGGTTAACTTCGTTGAGGGCTTCGCCGTTCTGTGGCTGCGCCGTTTCTATGCCTACGGCGTTTCTGAGACGCAAAATCTTGCGTCTGTACAAGGATGGGAAATTATGTTAAATTATTGATTGTCATAGATTATGTTAATAGCATAATGCTGTCAGCATAATTGTTGTTAAACAAATATATTTAATTGTGTATGAATATGTTACGATTGATTTTGCGGATATATAATTGTAGGGGCATTTTTCAAACTAGCCCCTACAATATACCACAAAACATTTGTTTTTATTCTATTCCTTGATGAATTTCCGTTGTTCAACGACCGCGCACTTCGACATGTTCAGGGTGCTAATCATTACCACATACACACCGCTTTTTAAATCTTCCACATCGCAAACCGCATTGCAGCCTTTCACTTCCGTGCGATATACAACCTGACCCATCACATTAACGATTTCGATTTCGGAAATTTCTTCCGATGATGTGATATGGAGCGTATTGCTTACAGGATTGGGATAAATTTGCAAATCTACGATTTCGTTTTCCTCAACGCCAGAACAATCTTCCTGAATGTTAGAAAAATTGTTCCAGTATTCGGCATTGTTGTATGCTGATGCACTACCACAGGGAACAATGATGGGAAGTGCATAATTTTGATTCGGGTCGAAGGAATCGGATTGTAACGCAGGAGGATTTACAGCATTAGAATAGACAGTTTGTAGCCACCTGTTATCTAAAAAAGCATGTGCTGGAATATTTATCACATTTTCACCGATATTGATAGTTCTTAATTCACATCTATAGAAAGCCGAACTATAAGAACTTCCCATACTTATACAGTTTGTTGCATTATAATTTAAAGTTCTCAAACTTTCGCAATCATAAAAAGCATAGTTTCCAATCGTTTTTACTGACTCTGGGATTGTTATTGATGTTAGATTTCTGCATCCAGAAAAAATATATGCAGGAATATCCCTTACATTTTCTCCAATATTTATGGTTGTTAATAATGCCTGACTAAATAAAGGAGAATAATTATTCCCACAATACACACAACTTATTGCATTGAAATTTACCGTTGTCAGGCCCGTGCAACCGGCAAAAGTTTCTCGTCCTATTTGCGTAACTGATTCTGGAATATCTATAGATGTAAGACCATTGCAACGCATAAAAGCATATTCTCCAATACATTCCAAGGAATTACCCATTGTAACCGACATAAGTTCACGACAGTCCATAAAGGCATTTGGTTCAATGACTGTAACAGAATTGGGAATTATAACCGAAATTAAACCACTATGGTTAAACGCATCAGTTCCAATGCTCCTTACCTGATGCGGGATAGTTATCTCTGTTAGATCTCTACAACCATAAAATGCACAACTGCCTATAGATGTTACCGAATTGGGAATTTCGCTATTCTTACAACCGGCAATCAATATATTGGTAGCAGTTTCTATTATAGCATTGCAATCGTCGTGCGAATCATATATTTGATTGCCCGATTCCACTATGACAGATTCAAGTGCGATACAATTTTTAAACACGCCGATTCCAATGTTTGACACAGAATTAGGTATAACAACAGAATTTAAGTTCGAACAATTCTCAAAAACAAAATGCCCAATGCTTGTGACCGAATTTGGAAATGAAACAGATACAAGGCTAACGCAATCTTTAAAAACACTTCCGCCTATATTTACGACCGAATTAGGAATAGTAACAGAAGCCAGGCTTGCACAACCGACAAAAGCAAAAGCGCTAATGCTCGTTACAGAATTAGGAATTGTAACATTTGTAGCCAAAGGGTTGCTCCCAATCAATACTGTTTTTGTTTCGTCTGAATATATCAAGTCTCCGTCTATAATGCCATTAATTGACAATGCTCCCCAAGGACTTCCTGTTGCAGTGCCATTATATTGGATGTTTCTAATTTGACCAAAAGCCATGTCGCCAATTTCGGTTACAGAATCAGGAACTGTCATTGAAAACAACTTGATGCAACCTTTAAATGCACATCTTCCTATATTTCTAACAGAATCTCCGATTGTTACTTCTGTTAATCCATTACATCCATTAAATGCATACGATGGAATATTTATAACATTTTCTCCGATGTTCAAGGTTGAGAGTGACGCACAGCCGCTGAATGCAGAAGTACCCGTTACAGAATTTCCCATAGCCGTACAATTGGTAGCATTGAAATTTACTGTAGTCAATCCGCTACAATTATTAAATGCAAGTCCAATATTC
The DNA here is from genome assembly GCA_902776565.1 of uncultured Bacteroidia bacterium. GTDB lineage: Bacteria > Bacteroidota > Bacteroidia > Bacteroidales > ML635J-15 > Bact-19. The sequence continues at coordinate 188,946 of CACYQN010000001.1, read as the reverse complement.
TTAACAGAATTACCGATTGTAACTTCTGTCAGTCCACTACAACCAGAAAAAGCATATAAGCAAATGCTTATAACCGAATTGGGTAATGTCAACGAACTTGTAATTTCTTGGCAATTCCTAAAGGCATAGGCAGAAATGCCTTTTGTTCCTTCATCTAAAGATAATGTGCCAGTTGGTTGGGCTCCTTTGTACCCCAAACACCATCCGTCATGATACAATATGCCATCGGGCTGACTATTGAACCATCCAGTACCAACAAATACCCCTTCGCCAATGCTTATTACCGAATTAGGAATTGTAAATTCCATCAATTCACGACAACCATAAAATGCCTGAGATTCAATTATTGTAACTGAGTTAGAAATATTTGCCGCCACCAGTCCAATACAACCATAAAATGTCTGGGATTCAATTATTGTAACTGAGTTAGAAATATTTGCCGCCACCAGTCCAATACAACCATAAAATGCTTGGTCTCCAATCTTTGTGACAGAATTAGGAATTGTAACAGATGTAATATCGTGACATTCACGAAATGCATGAGAATCAATACCTGTTACGGAATACAGTGTACCGTTGAAAATAACAGAAGAAGGAATAATAAGGTCTCCTGCAATATCATAATAAGATGGTTGCTCATATAAAGATTTATCAAACAAAGTTCCATCGTCTTCAAAAGTCACTTCCACCATATATGGCTCTTCATTCGATGTAATGTTATAATACAATGTCTGTCCGCTTTCGCAAACGGCGGAAAAATCGTATGCAAATGCTTTGCTGCACAAAAGTACGGCAATTGCCAGAAGAATAGATTTTGTTTTCATAATTGCGTTTTATAAATAATTGAACAAAATTAAGAATTAAATCTGAATGAAAAACAATCTTTGAATATATTTTTTCGTATTTAAAATTCTTTGACTACCTTTGTCCTGCTTTTTTGCAACTGAAAAATGAACTTGTTCGTTACCATAGGCAAATACTTTTCGCTGATGGGTTCTGTATTCTCGAAACCTGTCAACAGAAAGATATTTTTCCGCAGACTAAAGGCTGAGATAGAGCAAATTGGCTTCGATTCGGTAGGGATTGTCTGCATAGTTTCGGTGTTTATGGGTGCGGTACTTACAATACAGATGGGTATCAATTTCGAGTCGCCGATTATACCGCGCTACATCATCGGTCTTAGCACGCGCGACACAATGATTCTCGAATTTTCGAGCACCATAGTCTGCCTTATCCTGTCGGGACGAGTCGGTTCAAACATTGCATCCGAAATAGGAACAATGCGTATCACCGAACAGATTGATGCACTTGAAATAATGGGTGTCAATAGTGCTAACTATCTTATTCTCCCTAAGATAGTGGCTGCATTTTTCACCTTCCCCTTCCTTGCATTGCTTAGCATTATGCTCGGAATCGTAGGAGGTTTCTTCATCGCTTTCACTTCGCCCGACATTGTAACGGTTGCCGATTATATATATGGTCTGCATTACGCTTTCGTGCCGTTCTATGTCACCTATACGGTGGTGAAAATCGCGGTGTTCGCAATACTTATAACATCCATTTCGGCATTTTTCGGCTACTATACCGAAGGCGGTGCTCTCGAAGTCGGTAAAAGCAGTACCAAGGCTGTGGTTTACAGCATTATAGCAGTCCTTTTGTTCAACCTTATTTTAACACAGGTAATGCTCACATGATAGAAGTTGTAAATGTAAATAAGACTTTTGGCGAGAAGCATGTGCTGAAGGACATCAATGCAACCTTCGACGCCGGCAAGGTCAATATGATTATTGGCCGTAGCGGTTCGGGCAAGACCGTGTTGCTGAAGAACATAGTGGGACTTGTTACCCCCGAAACCGGCGAAATTTATTTCGACAAGCGCGAATTTGTGAATGTGGACGAAAAAGGCAAGCGTGAAATCCGCAAGGAGATGGGTATGGTGTTCCAGGGAAGCGCGTTGTTTACATCGAACAATGTGGAAGAAAATGTGATGCTGCCACTCGACCTGTTTACCAAGATGTCGAAAGCCGAAAAGCAGAAGCGTGTTGATTTCTGCCTCGACCGTGTGGGTATTGTCAATGCACACCATTCGTTCCCGTCGGAAATAAGCGGTGGTATGCAGAAGCGCGTCGCAATTGCAAGGGCAATAGCTCTAAATCCGCGCTATCTGTTCTGCGACGAGCCAAACTCCGGCCTCGACCCGCAGACTTCCATACTTATCGACCAGCTAATCAAGGAAATCACTGTCGAATACAACATAACCACCATCGTAAACACCCACGATATGAACTCCATAATGGAGATTGGCGACAATATCTGCTTCATCTATCAGGGCAACAAGTGGTGGCAAGGCTCAAAGGACGATATTTTCACTACCGACAATCCCGAACTGAACGATTTTGTATTTGCATCCAACCTTTACAAGAAGATTAAAAAGGCGCACAACGATGAGTAGGACTGCCTTTCTGATATTTGCATCCGTAGCATTGACGCTTGCTTCGTGCAATATGCCCGGCAAGCAAGAACAAATGGTTTTGGAGGAGCGCGTGCTTGAGGAAGAAACAATGGAAAACATATTCTACGAAATGCACCTTGCCGATGCAATGGTTTCACTACGACTTGTTCAGGTTGACGGACATACCTCGTTAACTCAGTATCAAGTCGATAGCCTCATTTACGAAAGCATTTACGACAAGTATGGCTGCACCCGCGAATCGTTTGAGGAGAGCATTTTGTGGTATCTGGAGAACGAACCCAATAAGCTGAGGGGCATTTATGAGCGCATTGTAGAGAGATTCAACCAGAACATTGCAGAAATAGGCGGAAGCAAAACAGACTCCACCGCACTGGAAAACAATACATTATGAAGCATTTCGCAGCAAATTATGTCTTTACGGGTTGCGATTTCATAAGGAATTGCTGTTTGTCATTTTCGGACGACGGTAGGCTTGTCGAAATTGGTGAGGAAAATTCCGGTTTGGTGGAGAGGGAAAGAATGATTTTTCTGAACGGAATACTTTGTCCGCATTTTGATGCAAAATCGATTGAGAATAAAAAGCTAACTTTGAAGGATTTGCTTTCTTCTTTAGGGTTGCATTTTGACGAAAATACGTATTTACCTATTGTTTTGCTCGAAAACATTGACCTACAGACACTTAATTTCACAAACGAAACTATTGCAAAGGAGATTTACTGATGGCAAAGGAAAAGATACAGAAGACCAACGCAGCCCGTCTGCTCGACAGCAAGAAAATTGCATACGAACTTATTCCTTACGAGGTTGACGAAAACGACCTGAGCGCGGTACACATTGCCACTCAACTTGGCGAACCTATCGAGAGGGTATTCAAGACTTTGGTCCTGCACGGCGACCGCAACGGATACTTCGTCTGCGTCATCCCCGGCGACAAGGAAGTTGACTTAAAACTTGCCGCAAAAGCCACAGGCAACAAAAGTTGCAATCTTATCCCTATGAAGGAGCTGCTTCCTTTGACGGGTTATATCCGTGGTGGTTGTTCGCCAGTCGGCATGAAAAAGCCGTTTCCAACATTCATACATTCAACCTGCAAGGATTTTGATTTCATCTATGTGAGCGCAGGAGTGCGTGGCTTGCAGTTCAAGATAAATCCAGACGATTTGTGCAAAGCGGCAGGTGCGAAAGTTGAAGACTTGATAGCAATGGATAATTAGAAATACCTCCTATCTCGCATTGTATTCCTTTAGGTAATACTCCGCTTTTTCCGTATTTCCTTTTTCTTTGAAATAGTTGTAAAGTGTTGCTGCTATGTTCTTGTTGCCTTTGAACTTGTCGTAGGCTATTTCCCAGTTTTCGATGGCATTAATGGTATCGCCAGCCATCATGTAGTAGTTGCCAAGGTCAACGTATGGCAAGTCCTTGTCGGGAAAATGCTTGACTTCCTGCTTGCCAAGACGAATGCCGAGTGCATAATTTTTTGTGGTTTCGACGAATTTGCTCAATTCAGGAACCGTATGCTGGAAATTTCCATCACACAGGCTGTCGATGCAAAGTCGGTAATATTCAGCGGCTTTGGTGTTGTCGCCCAGTTCAAAGTACGACTTGCCGATGAAAAAATATGTGAGGTCGTAGAACTTTTCGTCGTATGTTTCTGCTTGCGAATATTTTTCAAGGTTTTCAATGGCTTCGGAGTACTTGCCTTTCATAACTTCCGCCATACCAAGGAAATAGTATGAATTATTGAGTGTTGAATCATATCCCAGAGCCTTTTTGAACATCTGCTCAGAATTGTCGTAGTCCTGATAGACAATCTGGCGTAAGTAGGCAAGGTTATACCAGGCGTTTGCGTAGGTGGAATCAATGTCGAGAGCCTGACGATACATCTTCTCTGCATCCTTGATGTCGCGCATAGATTTTTCCGTACCCATTCGGGCAGGATTGTCGTAAACTTTTCTACTCAGCAGGTTGGCATAAATGACATTAGCCTTCGCACTTTCCTCAAGGTATTTCATATCGTACCAGAAAAGTGTCTCGCGGTCTTTCCACGCGGCGTTGCGATGTGTAGTTGCAAAGACACTTGGAAGAACAAGCATTGCTACGAGTGCGTATATGGCGAAAGCCTTCTGCCTGTTTGTTTCGTTGGTAGCCTTGAATATCAGAATGATAATGTAACCGATTGCAAGGGCAAAGCCTATGCTCGGACCGAAAAGCATTCGTTCTCCAATAATTCCGGTGAACGGGAAGAAAAGGTTTGAGAACGGAAATATGCCAATCAGGTAGAAAAGGATTCCGTAAGATATGATGTTGCGTCTGTTGAACAGCCATATCGCGATGACTATAAGTGCAATATACACAACGATTGACAAGATTACTATTGGATTTTCTAGTCCGACATCAGGTATAATGCGGTAGCCGTAGTAGTAGCGCAAAGGATGAGGTACAAACAGCAGTTTCAGGTAGAAAATGAGGCTGTACATTGCGATTGCGAAGCGGTTTCCTGCCGATTCTTCTGCAAAAATCGGGTTCTGCCATTTCGACATCACTGCATTGCTTTTCGGCAACATCGAATCGGGAAGGTAGTGCGCTATGGCGATTGTGACTGTGGCAATTATAAGTATCAGTGCAAAAGGAAGAATAACTTTAATCCTTTGCCAAGAACTATTGATTTTCCAGTTTGGTGTTACTGCGATTTCATCGTTTTCTGATAGAGAGACAAGCAGTAGTATTGTCGCAACGATTAATGCCCAATAGCTCCATAATATAGTCAGAACCAATATTGCCGACCAAATAATTATGTTTCGTTTGCACAAAGATGCTTTGCCATACCGTTTGATTGTTACAATAATGTATGAAATCAGGAATACAAAATAAATAGGTCTTATTACTGCTCCTTTTAGAAATATGGGCATAAAATCAAATTTCCAGTTGATTATCATTCTTGCCGTTAGCAATACCAAAACCAAGCATCCGAATGTCGTCAGGAAAATGTTTCTTTTAAAGTATGTTGCGATTTTCTTGCCTACGCCAGAAAATGTCGGCAGTTTTATGTCGGTGCGGAAGAAGATGATAGACAGTGGCGTTATGGCAAGGAAAACTATTGCCGATTCCTTTGTGAGAAAGCCTATTCCGAGCAGGATTATTGCAAAAACAATGTCGATGATTCTGCGTTTGTCGTAGTAGCGCAGGGCGAGCATTGCCGACGACAGGCAGAAGATTAGGCAGAGAATTTCCTCGCGGTTCTTGAGGCTGAGAACTACTTCGGTGTGGATTGCGTGAGTCATAAATATGACTGTGGCTATTATCGGCAATACAGGAATAGTTGATGCAAACTTGGTTTTCAACAGGTTGCGAAGGAAGAAAAACAGAATTATGCAGGCAATAATGTAGTATATGATGTTGAAAAAATGCCCGACGGCTGGCGATTCGCCAAAAATCTGGTACTCGATTGCATAAACGGCGATTGTTACAGGACGGTAGCCGAACATTACGCCTCCGCTATTGTTGTACCTTGATGCAAAGATTTCGGGAATTCCCTTTATGCCCTGCTGTACAAGTTGGTGATTTTCGCACACATAGTCGTCGTCGATGTTGTAGCCGTTTTGTAGAGAACCGCCGTATAGCAGGAATCCTGCAACAAATATTGCTATGATTACCCAGATTGTTATTTTGCGATTGTTCGGCTGTTTCATTTTGCTATATTTTTATTCCAACCCCATCGTCATTCCGTAAGACAAAGCGAACAAGCGTAGGCACGAGCTTTGTGAGCCTGTCTATACGGAATCTCCAATGAAAACGATTTTTAGAAGGGGATTGTTCGCTTTGCTTCACGAGGCTGTTGCGTTCCGCATAATCGAACATTACAACGCTCCCCGTTCCGTATCGCGTGTATGTTCTGATTTGTGGAATGACTATCCATTTGTTTGTAATATGTTGGAAAAGTATGACTTTCATTTCTATTAGGTTAAAAGTCTTCCACATCAAGCAGTTTGTTCATCACGGCATAAATCGTCAGACCTGCGATACTGTTGATGCCCAGCTTGTGTGAAATGTTCTTGCGGTGAGATATTACCGTGTGGATTGAAATGTTGAACTCGTCGGCGATTTCCTTGTTGGTCTTACCTTTTGCGACAGCGGTTAGAATTTCGCGCTCGCGTACCGAAAGCTCGTTGCTATCGTCGTAGGTTTCCTTTTCGGAAGAGTTCTTTAGTGCAGCCGACAGCCGTTTTTCAATCTGTTCGCGCGTGTTGAAAATACTGATGTAACCGTCGTAGCTACGGAAAGCGTCTTCGTCGTAGGGCCCGTAGTTTATCGCCATTATAGCAGTGTTGTCGTTTGCTTGCAGAAGACTTCTCGGGTCGGAGTAGCCACTGTCGCCGACTATCGTCGGGTTGATGATTATGATGTCGGGATTGCCGTTTGGCGTTCCGCCATATTCCTGCAGTGTGCTAAAAGTCTTTGCCACATTGAAACTGCCGTTCTGTTCGATTAGCCGTTTCAGTCCTGTGGTTACAATTTCCGACGGTTCTATTATCGTTATCTTGATTTTTCCGCTCATATCATTCGTATTTAGAAACCAACGGAATAAGTATCTTGTTTTCGATTACCGAGTGCTTGTTGAGGTCGTTCTCAATCTTGAAAATTTCGTTCAGCACATTTATACGCGACTGCTGTGAAGCATTTTCGGGAAGGTACTTTATAACGATATTCTTGAGGTCGTGCAGTTTCTCCTCGATGTTGCTATGGTTTTCCTCGAAGTCCTTGATGCGGAACTTGTTGCTTTTATCGCCACTTCCAAGAGAAGCAATATATGGAAAAACTATATTTTCTTCGTAGTCAAGGTGCTTCTGAACTTCGTCATCGTAGTCGTCGTAGAACTTGTTGAGGATTTTTGCGCTTCTTTCGTCGCACGACTCAAGCATTGTGTGAATGTTGGTGTGTAAATTGGGGAAGAAACTCTCAATCCAGTACTTGTGTGTGCGTTGCAAGTAACCGATTAACTTTGGAATGTCGCTGTTTGTAAGGTTGCTTATGTCGGGAACGAACCCGTCGATGGCATACACTCGGCAAATCATCAGGAAAAGGTCGGTCGAAAGGTTGTGCCGACGACAAATTTCCTCAATGCTGGCATCACCGAAACCAAGTTTTATGTTTAACCTGTCGATGATTGTAAGCAGCGAGTAGTCGGTAATTATCTCGGCCATTTTTGTCTTTGCCGTGAATATAGGTGCGCAACAATTCATTGTCATGTGTTGTTATATGTTTTAGAATGCAAATATAGTATTTTTGAAAATAGGGAGAAACACTTTGTTCTCCAAAATGTCCGACTATTTGCCTATGCAGAACTTAGAAAAAATGCTTCCCAATACCTCATCGGTACTGATAGCGCCTGTGATTTCACCAAGATGATAGTTTGCTTCGCGCAAATCCTGAGCAATGAAATCGGAAGGAATCCCCTCTCCTATCGCCTGCTTTGCCGACAACAGCAAATCCCTTGCCGCCGTAAGCGAGGCCACATGACGCACATTGGTAATGACAACATCTGCGGTTTCGGTCTTTAGCGACGAAACGTACTCGACAAACCTACGGCTCAAGGCATCAACATTAGAACCGTCAAGGGCAGAAATCAACAGAGAATCGCCATATCCATATTCGGCATCGCAAATGTCCGACTTGTTGAGTACTACTATAAGTTTTGTCTCGTCAGAAATTTCTTTTTCGATAGATGCAACAATCTCATCGTTATGCTGTTTGTCTGCCGATGCATCGAGCACAAGCACAACAATCCGTGCCGACTTCAGCTTTGAATAAGTGCGCTGAATGCCAAGTTCCTCAACTTCGTTGTCGGCATTGCGTATGCCAGCCGTGTCGATGAAGCGAAAGCGTATGCCGTCGAGGACAAACTCCTCCTCTATCGTGTCGCGCGTTGTTCCTGCCACCGATGAAACTATTGCCCTGTCCTCGTGCAAAATGGCATTCAAAAGCGTTGATTTGCCTGCATTCGGCTCTCCTACAATTGCAACTGGCACGCCAGACTTTACAGCGTTTCCATATTCAAAACTGCGGATAAGCTTTTCGGTTTCGGCACAAATCTCGTCAATGAGCGAAACTAACTTGGTGCGGTCGGCAAATTCGACATCTTCCTCCGAAAAGTCAAGTTCGAGTTCAAGCAATGAAGTAAGTTCCAGCATCTTGCCACGCAGTTCGCCAATCTTCGAAGATACCTGTCCTTTCAGTTGCGACATTGCCACACGATGCGACTCCGCCGAACTGCTCGAAATGAGGTCGGCAACCGCTTCCGACTGCGACAAGTCCATCTTTCCGTTAAGGAAAGCCCTCTGCGTAAACTCACCCGGACGGGCAAGCACAGCACCATAATGCGTGAGCGCAGCCATAATTTTCTGCTCTATGTATTCGGAACCGTGACAATATATCTCGACCATATCTTCGCCAGAAAACGAAGCCGGTGAAGCAAACTTCACAACCATAACCTCATCAAGCAGAGTACCTTTTTCGTCAACTATGCCTGTAAAAAGCATCGAGCGCGGACTTTCTGCCTCAAAAATTGACTTGCGCACGACAATATTCCGTGCTATAGCAAACGAATCGGCTCCGCTAACCCTTACGATGCCTATTGCTCCCGCTCCCGAAGCCGTAGATATGGCGCATATTGTTGTTCCGAATGTCATTATGACAAAATTTTTGCAAAGGTAATCATTAAAATGTAGAAATGTACACTTTTGTTTCTTCTACGAAATATTGAAACCCCTACAGAGTAAATACAGATATTAGTACTTTTTACTGATATGTATGCCATACGGGCAATGGAAATTAAATATTTTGCATCACATTTCCTGTATCATCAACCTCGTTAGAGGTTGCATATCAATAAAAAACGTATCATATATAAAACAACCCCATAGGGGTTTCACATTAACAAAAAAAGATGGACACCGAAACCAATGTCCATCTCTCAATATTGAATGCATCAATTACAAACCAAGCACTTCTGCTCCCTGCCTGTAAACGATGTCCTTAGGAATGCCAGCGCCGGCAATCTTGTCGAGGCTCTTCTGGAGGTCTTCGGTAACAACGCTCTTTTCCTTAATCCACTTGTCAACTTCAGCCTTGTTGCCATCGCCCTGAAGAACGATAACCTTTGTAACGAAAGATTTTACAGCTTCCTGCATCTTTTCAAGGTTAACAGAATACTTTCCTGTTGCTTCGTCGAAATTGAAACCGCCATTTTCCTTGATATATGCAAATTCCATCATGTTTGCCTTTCCGTGAGCTTCGGCAGCACCGAAACGAACCGAACGGAAAATTCCAGCAAGGAAAGTTACATAGTTGTTCATTAAGTCCTGGTCCTTGATTTCACCCATTTCATGAAGCATAGTAACAAGGTAAAGACCAAGCATATCGGCCTTAGCTTCCTCGATTGTGCTGTACGAATCGCCAAGAGCATCGCGAACCGACTTCTTGTCGGGGTTGATTGTGAACTTAACACCAAGTCCGTGAGCTACTTCGTGGAACATAACATTCTGGAAGAAAGCATTTTCAAAATCAATGTTCTTCAATTGGTCATCAGCGATGAGAAGTTCTGCAATTGGAACAAGAATCTGGTCAAATTTCAACTTCATGGCATTCTTCAACTGCAACTTGCGCGAGCCCTTTGCTGCGTGAACATTCGGGTCGTTAGGCAGGTTGATAGCAATGTTCTTGCTTGCCGAGTTGCAGTCGCCAGCAGAATAAACGACATCATAAACATTCATGTCGCCTGAGTTGGTAGCGCTTTCGGCCTTGTACTGCGGTTCTACAGGCAAATTCGACTGCAAGGTCTGAAGAATTGCATTGTAATGTTCGATTTTACGTGTCCATTCCATATTCTTAATAAGAATCTGGCCCGAATGTGCAGCACGCGAACCGTTGATTTCGTCCTCGTAGCTTTCGATAGGACCTACAACAAAGTCAATCAGGTTGGTCTTCATATCCATCCAAGCGCAGTCGCTCTCAAAATAATTGTCGGTACGGAATGCTTCGGCACGGAGTTTCAAATATTTCTTAAAACCTTCGTCCTCTGCAAGTTCGGCAGCCTCGTCGAGCAAGTCGGCAGCCTTGAGCAATTCGGGATATTCCTCGTGGTAAGGAACTTCGCGGAGAGAACCGTCCTCGTTGCGACGGATAACCGAATACCAGCCGTTGCGAACATTTTCGTCGAGAGCCTGGAATTCCTCATCGGTCATATCTGCCGGATAGAAGCAAGCGCCCTTAGGCTTTTCGCCGTAACCATCGATGAAAGCCTTGTTGCCATCAAGACGGTCCCACGGTCCATAGTTGATTTCGGCATACTTGCGGGCATCTTCGTCCTTAATAGACGAGAGGAAAGCCTCTTTCTCACCGATTGCTTCCTTCCAGAAGACCTGTTCCATAATATCGGCCACCTCGATGAGCTTTTTCAGCATCTGCTTCTGGTTGTCACTCAGTTCCGAAACCAAATCCGACTTCAAATCGACAACGGCATAATTGTTTACCAAAGCCTGCATTTCTGAAACTTCCTGCTTAGGCTCTTCTTTCTTTTCCTCTTCCTTGTTGCTGCACGACCATGCGAACAATGCAGCAGTTACAATCAAAATACTGATTTTTCCTTTCATGATATTTATTTTTAATTATGATTCAAAGTGGAGATTCCGCATAAGCGAACTCACAAGGCTCGTACCTACGCCTGTTCGTTCTGCTTTGTGGAATGACTCTTATATTACGATTCAAAATATTGATAAATATAGAAAATACCAACAAGCACTGCGATTATAGCCAGTACGAAAAGTGTAATCTTCCACCAGCACCACGGACGGTCACCAGCAACCTTACCAGTACGACCATTGACGATAAAGCGGTAAACCTTGGCGTTGAACCTGTAGGCACTAATCCAAATTGGCAGCAAAGTGTGTTTGAAAGTAGTGTCGGAGAACTGAATACTCAACGATGTAATCTTCTGATGGTCACCACCTATGTCGCGACAAACCTCTGCCCTAATGCCCTGCTCCATTATGCCTTTTGCATCTTCGTATCCTTCCTTGAGTCCTGTCTGATAAGTTTCGGTACGGAAACCCGAGAGGAACTTTTCCTCGTAAGGCACAAGGTTTTCCAAATCCCAAGGCTCAAGTTCATCCATCTTCTTGCGGTTCAAAGTCTTGGATGCAGGAATAAGCACATCGTCGAAGAACAGTCCGATATGTCCCGAAACTGGCGTCCAGCGCGTCTTTACGACGGTACGGGTTTCGGTCTTGCCGTTTACCGTTACGGTAACAGTTTCTGTATAGTCGTCTCCACGCAAACCGCGGTAGTCAGATTCGGTCTGTGCATCGTAAGTCCAGTATGGCAAGTACATACCGGCCAACTGCTCGCATTGCATTGCGTAAACCTTAAGCTTTGGCGGAGCAAACCACAAACCTTTTATCCACTTGCGGTATGCCTGTATAGCCTCTTCGGACTTCACCTTGAAAGGTAGCACCGACTTCGGCTTTATCATCTTCTTGGTCGATTCGTTGGCGACAACCAGTTTTGTTCCGCAGAACGGACATTCATCAGAAACTATGTTTGCATCGAGGGTAACAACAGCACCGCACGAACTACAAGCAACGGTGGAAACTTCTTCCAGCGAATTGCCGTCGCCAGTCTCACCACCAGCCTCCAGCTTGGCAAGATATTCTTCAAGGTCGAGTTCCTCGATTACCTCATCGCTTATTTCGATTTCGTTTTCTGCACCGCAATACGGACATTTCATCGATGTGGTTCCTGGCTCAAACACCAGTGATGCTCCACAATTCTTGCACTTAAATTCCTTCTTCTGAGAGATTTCAGGCTCCTTGAACTCGTTGTCAACGTACTGAGACTCGTCAAATTCTGCCATAACTTTATTTATTTAGCGTTATTCAAATTCAAAACAAACGCAAAGATAAGAAAGATTTACGAAGTACGAAGTACGATTGACGATTTATTTGAAAGAAAAGTTTGAATGACTAAGGACGTTTAACGTTTAAGGTTCAAAGTTTAACGTTCGCCCATGATTCGATGTAGAGTCGTTGCGCGCAACGACTGTACAATTCATGGGATTCAAGGGTTCAAAGTTCAACGGTTCAAAGCAGACAGGCTGTTCTTCCGTTAGACAGGTCTTCTTTTAGCCTGGTCTTCTGCAAGCCTTTCACTAGTCAAACGAAACACCCGTGTAGTTGGCAGCCTCAATCATAGCCTTGTACTCGTCGGCTGTCGGTGTAATCATATATCTCAGCGGATTTACCTGCTTGCCGTCAATCAGAACTTCGTAGTGCAAATGCGGACCAGTGGACATGCCTGTGCTACCGACCTTGCCAATCAGTTCTCCTCGCTTAACTTGCTGACCTTTCTTAACCAGAATCTTGCTAAGGTGGGCATAACGCGACGAAAGTCCGTCAACCTTATGGTCGATTTCAACCATATTGCCGTAACCGTGATTGTTGCCGTCGGCAGTAACAACAACGCCATCGCCTGCAGCATAAACAGGAGTCCCGGGTGCAGCGTTCATATCAATACCAGTGTGCATACGCAAGAAATGAAGCACCGGGTGCATACGATAGCCGAAGTAGGAACCTATGCTTGTCAGGTCTCCAGGACGAATCGGCTGGAAAACCGGCAGAGAGGAACTTATCTTCTCGCGGTGTTTTATTTCGTCAAGAATTGTAACGTAGGACATGCTCTGTACATTCATCTTCGACTCGATGCGGTCTAGTTTCTTGGCTACATTTTTTACAAGGTCTGAAGTCTCATAACCATCGTACTTTGAATAAGCATCGGAACCGCCAGTACCAGCATTACGTATTGTACAAGGAATTGTATCTTGCTCAAACAAAGAACGATAGATGTAATTATCACGCTTTGCCATTTCGTTCAGAAGACTGTCGCTCTGTTCCAGTCGGCGGCTCATATCCTTGAAATTCTTCTCCAGATATTCGTTTTCGGAACGCAGGATTTTTTCTTCAGGCGACTCAAACACAACAATGTACAGGAACATTATCACTGCGCCAAAGATAACAGATGAAATTGTATAAGGAATCATCCTTGCGAGGAATCTCTTGAAACTGAATTTCACTTCCTCGTACTGCAACGACTCGCGGTTGAACTTATATTTTTTCTTAAACAACCTCATCTGTTGATAATAGTTTTTAACAAAAAACGGTGCAAAATTAACAATATTGTTTAATTTTGCAAAATTTTTGAAACGATACAGAAAATTATTATTGATAATCAACGGATTAACAAATGAACTCAAAAGAGATAAGAGCAAGATTCAAGAGTTACTTCGAGAGAAACGGCCATAAGATTGTTCCGAGTTCCTCGATGATAGTAAAGGGCGACCCAACCCTGATGTTTACAAATGCCGGCATGAACCAGTTCAAGGATATTTTCCTCGGAATACGCAAGCCCGAATCGCTTCGCGTGGCCGACTCGCAGAAATGTCTGCGCGTTTCGGGAAAGCACAACGACCTTGAGGACGTAGGACACGACACCTACCATCACACAATGTTCGAGATGCTTGGAAACTGGTCGTTTGGCGACTATTTCAAGGAAGACGCCATCCGCCTTGCGTGGAATCTGCTTACCGAAGAATACGGAATCGACAAGAACCGTCTGTATGTGACAGTTTTCGGTGGCGACCCGAAGGAAAACCTCGACATCGACCACGAAGCCGAAAACTTCTGGCTGAAATATGTCCCGAAAGACCGCATTATCTACGGTTCGAAGAAGGATAACTTCTGGGAAATGGGCGACCAAGGCCCCTGCGGACCTTGCTCCGAAATTCACATCGACCTGCGCGACGACGACGAGCGTGCAAAAGTCGCAGGTGCAGAACTTGTAAACAAGGATAATCCGCAAGTGATTGAAATTTGGAACCTTGTGTTCATCCAATACAACCGCAAGGCCGACGGCACACTCGAACCTCTACCACAGAAGCATATTGATACAGGTATGGGCTTCGAACGTCTGTGCGCAGTACTGCAAGGCAAAAAGTCGAACTACGACACCGACATTTTCCAGACAATTATTGGTGAAATCTCAAAGATTTCGGGCAAAAAATATGGCGTGGACAACAAAACCGACATCGCTTTGCGCGTAGTTGCCGACCATTTGAGAGCAGTTTCGTTCGCTATTGCCGACGGTCAGCTGCCATCAAACAACAAGGCAGGCTATGTAATCCGCCGAATCCTGCGCCGCGCCGTTCGCTACGCATATTCCTTCCTCGACATCAAGACTCCGTTCATGTACAAACTGGTAGATACTTTGGTTGACCTTATGGGCGACTCTTTCCCCGAACTCGTTTCGCAGAAGACTTTGGTCGAAAAGGTCATCAACGAGGAAGAAACCGTATTCCTGCGCACGCTCGAACGCGGTCTGCGTCTGCTCGACACCGAAATGGACAAGCTGAAATCGGAAGGCAAGACCGAAATTTCGGGTGTTCAGGCATTCCTGCTGTACGACACCTACGGATTCCCGCTCGACCTTACCGAACTTATTGCTCGCGAAAAAGGCTACACCGTAAACAAGCCTGATTTTGATGCCGAAATGGCAAAGCAGAAGGAACGCGCCCGCAACGCCGCCGAGGTTAACACCGACGACTGGGTAATCGTCGATGAAGCCGACTGCGAATTTACCGGATACGACAGCCTCCGCGAAAACGCAAGCATACTTCGCTACCGCAAGGTCGTACAGAAAAACGAAACTTTGTACCACATTGTCTTCGACCGCACACCTTTCTACGCCGAAAAAGGCGGTCAGGTTGGCGACAAGGGCGTAATCGTTGACGGTGAAAAGCGCATACCTATTATTAATACAATAGAAGAACACAACCTGCGCATCCACGTTACCAAGGAAATGCCGCAGAACATCGACGGCAATTTTGAAATCATTGTTGACGCTGCACGCCGTACCGAAATCACCAACAACCACACCGCAACCCACCTTCTGCACTATGCTTTGCGTTCGGTTCTCGGTACTCACGTTGAGCAGAAAGGTTCGATGGTTAACGACGAAAGACTGCGTTTCGACTTTGCCCACTTCAACAAGATGACTGCCGAGGAAATTCGCCAGACCGAAATCATTGTCAACGAGTTAATCCGCCAGAACATCGTGAAGGAAGAAAACCGTTCGGCAAACATCGAGGAAGCCAAAGCAATGGGTGCAATGGCACTTTTCGGTGAAAAGTACGGAAAGGTTGTCCGCGTAATAAAGTTCGGCGACTCAATAGAACTCTGCGGTGGTACTCATGTTGCAAGCACAGGACAGATTGGCTTCTTCAAGATAATTTCGGAAAGTGCAATTGCTGCAGGCGTACGCCGTATCGAGGCAATAACCGGCAAGGCAGCACAGGAATACATCTTCAAGCAAATCGACACCTTGAGCGAAATCTCGGCCAAGTTCAACAACGCTAAGAACCTTGTAGGCGGAATCGAGACAATGATGAACGAAAACGCCACGCTCAAGAAGCAAGTCGAAGCATACAAGTTGGAAGAACTTAAGTCGTTGAAGAAATCGTTGATTGAAAAAGCAGAAAACCGCAATGGAACCACTTTCATCTGCACGCGCATCGACGGACACAACGGAAACGACATCAAGGAAATCTGCACGCAGCTTCGTGGCGAGCTCAGTAACTTTGCCTGCATAGTTGGTAGCGTTTGCGACGACAAGCCGGCACTTGCCATTGCTTTGTCCGACAACCTTGTTAAGGACAAAGACTTGAACGCAGGAAACCTTGTCCGTGAATCGGCAAAGCTTATGCAAGGTGGTGGCGGTGGACAGCCGTTTATGGCAACCGCAGGCGGAAAGGACATCTCAAAGATTGACGATGCCATTTCGTTTGCAAAGGCTGAAATAGAAAAGGTATTGTAAATAGACTATACTGCAACAAAATCCTCCTTCTAGATTCTGAAACAAGTTCAGAATGACGGAAGGAGGATTTTTTATTTTACAATCAACATAACGTCATAAAGATAAAATTTGTAGATTTGCAATGTCTTTATTCTCAAACTTTGTTTAACGGACTTCACAAAGTATGAGGAAGTTACAAAAGTTGAAGTCCTAAATATTATAAAAATGGATACTACCGTATTAAAATGTCCCGGTTGCGGTTCTTCGTTGCCCTACAACGCAGAAAAAGGGCTTTGGGTGTGCGAAACCTGCGGCGCGGAGTTCTCCGAAGAAGAAATCCTGAAAATGACGGAGGCAAAATCCGATGCGGACATCGACATCAACAAGTCTGATTACAAAGAAGATACCACGCCAGACCCAGACCAACCGCAACTCAATCTTTACCGTTGCCAAAACTGTGGTGCAGAAATGGTTACCGACGAGAACACGGCTTCTACTTTCTGTGTTTACTGTGGTAGCACAGGAATTTTAAAGTCGAGACTTGAAGGCAAATTCCGCCCGAAATATGTAATCCCGTTCTCGACGACAAAGCAACAGGCAATAACAGCATACAACGGTCTAAGGAAAAAGCGTTTCCTTGCTCCAAAAGAGTTCGGACAGAAGGAAAACATTGAGAAAATTACCGGTGTTTACATCCCTTTCTGGCTTTACGACGGACAATCGGAAGGCTATATCGATGGAGAAAGGCACGAACTGGCAAAAACATGGCGCGAAGGCGACTATAAATGCACGCAAACCAATGTTTACCACGAATATCGTGAAGGAATGGAAAGTTTTGAGAGAGTTCCTGCCGATGGAAGCGAAAAATTCGATGACAACCTGATGGACTCCATCGAGCCGTTCAAATTTGAGGCACTGATACCGTTCAATTATTCGTATTTGTCCGGATTTTTGGCCGAAAAATACGATGTAAGCGCAGAAGATAACGAAGACCGGGCAAACCTCAGAATGAACAATTCGTTAAAACAGTCGCTCACATCAACAATCAACGGTGTGCTTGTCTCGTCCAAAGAAGACATCAACTGCAAGATAGAAAACGTTGACTATGTATTGCTGCCCGTATGGATGCTGAACACTTTTGTCAAAGGCAAACCCTACTCTTTTGCAATGAACGGACAAACGGGGAAAATTGTCGGAGATATTCCCATATCCAAAGGCAAATCAGCACTGTTCTTCCTGATTCTCTTCGCATTGGGATTTGGAATTGCAACATTATTCGCTATTCTATTTGATTAAGAAAGGAGGTCAAGATGAAGAATATTTTTTCAACAATACTGCTTCTGGTTGCCTGTTTGTATGGATTTGCACAAGGTGACATTTATTCAATAGGAGAAAGGACAGAAAGCGAACCGCATGTAAAAAAGTTCCAAGTAACGGAGGCAAACATCGAATATGTTCTTACAACGCCTTACGTCGATACATCTTACAAGATTTACGACTACGCAGAGCTTTTGACAGAGACCCAGCGCATTCAAATCAAGCAGCGTTGCCGCGAATTCATGAGCAAAACCGGGCTCGACATTGCAATCGTAACCATAAACGAGAATCCCAAACCATCCTTCAACGACTACGCGCCATCAGACGTGTACATTCAGGATTTCTACGACTACAACGATTTCAAGGCCGATGGCGTTATGCTGATTATAGACCAGGCCTACGGCAGAAACCGCTATTACGACGCCGGTCGTCTGGCAGAAATGTCGGTTATTGGCGACAGGGTTGACAGTTATGCAGAAAGCATGAAACCTCTGTACCAGAGCGAGGATTATTACGGTGAAATAATGTGGTTTATCAACGCAGTCGAAGAAGATTACCTATATGATATTTCGTTTCCTAAATGGAAATGCGGAATATTTGCATTGCTTT
Organism: uncultured Bacteroidia bacterium; assembly: GCA_902776565.1. Classification (GTDB taxonomy): domain Bacteria; phylum Bacteroidota; class Bacteroidia; order Bacteroidales; family ML635J-15; genus Bact-19. The sequence continues at coordinate 170,651 of CACYQN010000001.1, read as the reverse complement.
TTGCATGGCTTATCTGGGGGCTTCACCGCAAAAAATACAAACTTGTATTTAAAGCCACCAGCGCAAACGACTACAAGAAGCAAGGTTCATTCAAATTGACAAAAGAAAGCACAAAATTTGTAAGATCGTTCACGACGAGAACCTACTCGCCCAAGAGTAGCGGCAGTGGCAGCAGCGGTCACGGCTCGTCGGGAGGCGGGCATTCAGGCGGAGGCTTCTAAAACAAAAATCCCCATTTCAGATCATGAAACAAGTTCAGGATGACGAAATGGGGGATTTTTTATTGTATATTGTTGAAACGCAAAATTTTGCGTCTCAACAACAAACGAATCTAATCTATAAACACACGGACAATCAAAACATCGTCAGGCTGTAAGACTTTGTGCCTTATCCACCTTGAACTTTGAACTTTTGAACGAGCGCAAAGCATTGCGCCGCTACGATTGAACTTTTGAACGAGCGCAAAGCATTGCGCCGCTACGATTGAACTTTGAACCCATTAATAAATAAACGGAATAATCCTCTTCAGCTTCTTCCTGTCAAACTCCTCAGCGAATTCATTCTCATACTTGTGGTATATGGAATTTGCACGGGGCACAAGGTTGCAGCACGAGAACCAGAAGAACAAGGCTCCTGCCCAAGAATAGGTAAGGATTGCAAAGCCGAGCCATTCGGTAATTTCGCCAAAATAGTTGGCGCTGGTGACATACCTATACATACCTTTCTTTGGAAGATAATGGTTGGTATCGCCAGGCTTGCGCAGATGGCGGATAACATGGTCGGAATTCAAGTTGATGAACATTCCGGTAAAGAAAATGATAGTTCCTGCGATAAACTGCCAGCTCGTGAGCCAATCGGTAGAATACAGCACGCTATATGTTGGATTTGCAGGTGCAAGGTGGAACAGCCAGTAACCCTGTATGTAGCCGTTTATCAGGTTCCATATTACCGACATCGCCATTATCGCAATCGGCATCTTCGACTTGCCCTTGAGCAAGAACGGGAAGATGAACGAACGCTGAAAATAGTGCAGTTCGAAGAACAGGAAGAACAACAGGTACGGAGCGTTATACTTGATTTCGGATGCGGCAGTCCACCAAAGGTATAGCACTATAAAAAACACAGGGCACTCCATCAGCATCCACCCCCACTTGTTTGGCATTGCGGGTCCCCACTTTGCCGAAATCATCTTGCCGTAGCCAGCATCAACAAAATAAAGTGAAATAAACACAACCAAACCAACGACTGCCATGATAATCAGCATCGTATTGAAAAATTCGGGCGTAAATATAGCTTCCATCCTATTTCTCCTAACTAAAAAAAGTTCGCAAGTTTATAAAAAAATTGCCAGATAGATAGTTTTTTAATGCTGAATGGCAAAAATTTAGCACTGTAAATATTAAATGATTTTTCTCAGCGAAAGCAAACACAAAGTAAATCACTGATTATCAATCAACAAAGAATTAATACTTGTATCAATTGGGGAAGCATAAAAATCTTATGATGAAAATCGCTCAACAAAACTAAAAGTTTGAAATAATCTTACTAACTTGCATATCTTATTTGTAAAGCAGTTGAGGAGAATATTATACATATTGTTCTTGTTGATTGTCAGTGTGTTATGCTTTTGCACAATGACAAAAGCACAGACTGTAGGTCTTGTCCTAAGCGGTGGCGGTGCGAAAGGCTATGCTCACGTCGGGGTGATAAAGGCATTGGAGGAGCATGGGATTCCTATCGACTATGTTACGGGGACTTCGATGGGTGCTATCGTTGGAGGCTTGTATGCCGCAGGCTATTCGCCGGATGAAATGGTGAAAATATTCGCTAGCGAAAGTTTCCGAAACTATTACAAGGGTAGCATTCCTCCAAAGTATATTGACTTTTTCAAGTTTGAGCAGCCCGACGCTTCTCTGCTTCGTGTCGATTTGCGTCGCAAGAGCAAAAAGGTAGCCTTGGCTTTGCCTAACAATATTATTGCTCCGCAACCTATGGATTTGGGGCTTATCGACCTTTTTGCAAGAAGTTCGGCTGGTGCGGGAAACGATTTCGACAAGTTGTTCGTCCCGTTTAGATGTGTGGCTGCCGATGTCTATCACAATCGCGAAAAAGTATTTGCCGATGGCGACTTGGGTACTGCAATCCGTGCTTCGATGGCTATTCCGATAATGTTCAAGCCTGTGGACCTTGACGGCACTTTGTATTATGACGGTGGAATTTACAACAATTTCCCTATGGAAACTATGCGCGAGGTGTTCCATCCCGATATAATAATTGGAGTATATGTTTCCGCCTTTGGCAAGTCAACTCCGCCCGATTCCGACGACCTTTTGGCACAAATCGAAAGTCTTGTCATGGGAGAGCAGAAAAGCGTTGAGCTGGAGGAGAAAAAGGGAATCGTCATCAGTTTTGCTTTCAAGGATGTGGGCGTAATGGATTTCCAGAAGCTTAACCAAGTTGTAGATATTGGATATGAGCATTGCAACGAGTTGATTGACAGCATCAAGACTATGGTTAGCCGAACGAAGGATGCCGAAAAATTGTCGGAGGAACGCAAGGCATACAAGGAAAATCTGCCAGAGTTGAAATTCGATAGCATTGTTGTTGACGGGAACTTGAAGAAATCGGAGAAGTCTTATGTAGAAAATGCACTGAATCTCAAAAGGATAAAGAAGCATTTGAAAGATTCGTCAATGGATTTCAATACGGTTGAGTCGAACTATTACAAGTTGATTTCCGATTATCAGTTTAAACTGGCAACTCCGCTTGCAGAGTACAACGATTCCACAGGTACTTTTGATGTGCATTTCAAGGTAAAAAAGGATAACAGGACTTCGCTGGGACTCGGAGCGGTCGTGTCAAACGGTTCGTCAAGTATGGTTTATATTGGTGGGTCGTACAAGTTGCTCGGCAAGGTGTCGGGACTTTTCAGGGCAAACTTCTATTACGGACGATTTTATGCATCGGCTATGCTGGGTGCGCGTATGGATGTGCCTACATATCAGCCATTTGCCCTAGATTTTTCTGCTACTCTAAACCGCTACGATTTCTTCAAGGGAAGTTCTCGTGTTTTGTCGATGAGTTTCCAACCGCCCTATATAATCGACTACGAATCAAATCTCAGGTTGGATGCAATAACGCCATTGTCACGGCATTCTATTGTCAAGGTAGGTTTTGCGACTGGAGAACAGAAATATTCATATTTTCAGGTATCTTCGTTCCAACCGTCGGATACTGCCGACATTACGAGCTTTAAGTATATGACCGAGCACGTTGCGTTCAACTACAACACATTGAACTATACGATGTATCCTACCGATGGACGCGAATTTGTCGTGGATTTGAGGCATGTAATCGGCTCGGAACGTAACAATCCGGGGTCTACAACTGCACTTGATGATATATACATCAAGCGGCACAGCTGGTTCCAGATGAATCTCATCGCCGATTATTACTCACGAATATTCAAACACCTGACAATAGGTGCATACGCACAGTTGTTTATGAGTAACCGACCTCTGTTCCGCAACTACTCGTCGAGCGTGCTTGCTGCTCCTGCCTTTGCCCCTGTGATGAATTCAAAGACGCTTCTTCTGACAAATTATCGAGCAAACAATTATGCTGCAATTGGTGTGAAGCCTATATTCAACATAACCGACAGGTTGAATCTGAGAACTGAATTTTATTTCTACATGCCTTTCCGCAAGATAATAAAGGAGGAATTGACATCGAACATATACACGCCTATTTATTCGGAACGATTTTCATACTATTATTATATGGCATCGGTCGCATTGGTTTACAATACTCGTTTCGGTCCTTTGGGTATCAGCATAAACTACCTTGATGACGATGTGGTAAACTGGTATTTTATGTTCCATCTCGGATTTATGATGTTCAACAAGAAGGGTATGGACTATTGATTGCCATAGGATTACATCTTAAAAACTCTCTAATGCCATAATGATAAAAATTGTAATTTTGCACCCCAAAAATATATACGCACTTGGAACAGATAGACAAAACTAAAGAGTTAGAAACCAGAGATATACGGCAGTTGCTGTGGAAGTATGCGCTTCCTGCTGTGATAAGCCAGATTATAGCTTCGCTCTACAATATTGCCGACAGGATTTTCATCGGTCAAGGCGTAGGTCCGTTAGCCATTGCAGGACTTGCCATCACTATGCCGATAATGAACCTGATTCACGCTTTCGGTTCGTTAGTAGGTGTCGGTTCGTCGGCACGAATGTCTATCGTGTTGGGAAAGAAGGATATAAACTGGGCGGAAAAGATTCTTGGCAACAGCACGATTTTTACATTTGTCCTCGGGGCGTTGTTCCTTTCGTTCAGCTACATCTTTATGAATGACATACTTATGTTGTTCGGTGCAACTGACGATACCGTGTCGTATGCCAAAGAATATATGTATATAGTGCTTCCCGGAATGTTCTGCACAACATTGACTTTCAATCTTACTGGTCTAATCCGTGCTTCTGGCTATCCGATAAAATCGATGTTGATACTCACTGGCGGTGCTGTGCTGAATGTCATTCTCGACCCAATCTTCATCTTCGGTCTAAAATGGGGTATTGCTGGTGCGGCTTGGGCGACAACAATCTCAATGGCAACTACTGGAATAATTTCGGTGATACATTTTGTAAAGCCGAGTTCGTTCATCCGCTACAAGCTTCATTGTTGGGCAGTTAAGGGTTATATAATAAAGAATATTACAATGATAGGCATGAGTCCTTTCCTTATGAACATTGCTGCTGCCGGTGTTGTTGCCCTGTTAAATGCGCAACTTTTACGTTATGGTGGCGACTTTGCTGTGGGGGCATACGGAATTGTCAATACATTTGCTATGCTGGCGGTACTTCTGATACTTGGCGTATGTCAGGGAATGCAGCCGATTGCTGGCTACAACTATGGCGCAGGTCATCCCGACAGGCTCAAGGCTGTGTATGTGCTGACAATGAAGGTCTGCGTGCTAATTGGTATTGTAAGCAGTTTGCTGGGTGTCGTAATTCCTCGCTACTTGGTACGGGCTTTCACCGACGATGCCGACCTTATGGGAATTGCAATTACGGCTACGCGCTACATAATGGTAATGTTCCCACTGATTGCCTTTACTATTGTGAATTCCAATTTCTTCCAGTCGATTGACAAACCGTGGATTGCAATAGTTACAAGCCTTTCGCGACAATTAATATTCCTGCTTCCGATGTGCTACATAGTGCCGCTAATTTTTGAAAGTATGGGTGGCGACGGACTTCACGGCATCTGGGCATCGTGTACGATTTCGGATGTGATGGGTGCGGCACTCGCAGCGGTATTCCTGTATTCGCAAAGAAAGATTTTTAGGAAAACAATGACCTGTTGAATGGGAAAAAGGTCTGCATCATAATAAACTTCTACAAATAAAACATGCGTTTCGCTTCCGTAATACTACCGCTCGCCCTGCCAGGAACCTTCACCTACGAGATTCCCGACGAATTTTCATCATCGGCACAATGCGGAATGCGTGTGCTTGTAAATTTCGGCAAGAAAAAAATTTATACGGGAATAATTGTCGGAATCGACGAGCAGGAAAAAGCAAATGCAGAATACAGTATAAAGCCCATCTACGCACTTCTCGACGACAATCCTTTCATCTCCGAATCGCAGTTGAAACTTTGGAATTGGATGTCATCGTACTACTGCTGTACAATCGGAGAAGTGCTTGCTGCAGCAATACCGTCGATACTTCTGCCGACAAGCGAAAGCAAATATTCGGTATCAGCAAGTCCCCCAAGCGACGAAATACTAGTCAAAAACGACCTTGCTGTATATAACGCATTGGCACTTAGCCATGTATCTACGTTGAACGAAATCATCGACTGCACCAATATACGAAATCCTCTGCCTGTGTTGCAACGGCTTGTCGCCCGCGGTCTTGTAACCGACGAGCAGGTAATAGCAAAGCAATACAAACCCATAGAATGCAACTATGTGCTGTTTTCGACCATTGAAGCAGAAAAGAATCAGACCGCACTTGACAAGATAATGTCCAAAAACGGCAAGCAGAAACAAATAATAGAACAACTTGTAGGCATTTGCCAAGCACGCAACACCGACTGCATCGAAATCGAAGAACGTGAAATCCTTGAACGCTGCGAAGCCTCAAAGTCGAGTCTGCAAAGCCTGCAGAAATACGGTCTGCTACAACTTTACCGCAAAGTGCGCGAAACAAATTTCGAATCAGAAACCGATTCTGCCCAAGTGGAACTCTCTGAACCACAACAAAAAGCCTTTACCGAAATAAGTTCCGCCTTTGCCGAAAAACAACCAGTTTTGCTTCACGGAGTTACCTCAAGCGGTAAGACTGAAATTTACATTAAACTGATTCAGGACACATTGGCTCAAGGGCGAAAAGTCCTTTATCTCCTGCCCGAAATTGCCATAACCGCACAGATAATTGCCCGACTGGATAAATATTTCGGCACATCGGTGAAAGTTTACCACAGCCGACATACCGCATCGGCAAGAGCTGGCGTTTACAACGCTGTCCTCGGCAACAAATACGAGATACTTTTAGGTGTACGCTCGGCAATTTTCCTGCCCTACGACAATCTGGGGCTGATTATCGTTGACGAAGAACACGAAAACTCGTACAAGCAGTTCGACCCCGACCCACGATACAATGCCCGCGATATGGCACTTGTGCTTGGCAAGATTCACAACGCAAACGTAATTCTCGGTTCGGCAACACCTTCTGTAGAATCGTACAACAATGCCGTACAAGGCCGCTACCGGCTGGTGGAACTAATGCAACGCTACGGTGATGTACAGTTGCCGACCATCGAAATTGCCGACATGAAGGACGCCTACTTCCGCAAAATAAACAAAGGACACTTCCACCCCACCCTAATCTCTGCAATCAACACGGCAATCGCCGCAGGCAAACAAGTGATTCTGTTCCAGAACCGTCGTGGATACTCGTCGATGATGGAATGCAAGGACTGCGGATGGGTGCCTCACTGCAGCAACTGCAACGTAAGCCTCACACTTCACAAGTACGACAACAAACTCGTATGCCACTACTGCGGTGAAAAATTCAACGTTCCAAACAAATGCGGAAACTGCGGAAGCGAAAACCTTACAAGCAAGGGACTTGGCACCGAAAAAATAGAAGAACAAGTGGCAGGTCTTTTCCCTACGGCACGCATCGCCCGCCTCGACTACGACACCGCCCAGTCGCGCAAAAACTACGAGCGCATAATAGATGAGTTCTCTAACGGTGACATCGACATTCTCATCGGCACACAAATGATTACCAAAGGATTGGATTTCCCAAACGTTAGTCTCGTGGGAATACTCAACGCCGACAACATGCTCAACTTCCCCGACTTCCGTGCCTTTGAACGTTCGTTCCAGCTAATGGCGCAGGTAAGCGGTCGTGCAGGACGCAGGCAAAAACGCGGACGAGTCATCATACAGACGTTCAGTCCCGACCACGAGATAATACGGCAGGTGCTAGCCAACGACTATAAGTCGATGTTCGCGAAACAGATGCAAGAACGCAACTTTTTCCACTATCCGCCATCTTGCAGTTTTGTAATCATACACCTGAAACACAAGGACTACCGCAAGGCTTATCAAGCGGCATCCATACTTGCAAAGGAATTGCGACAAGCACTAAACAACCGCGTACGTGGCCCCGAGGAACCTGCAGTAAACCGCATCAGCAACTACTTTATCGTAAACGTACACGTGCGTTTCGAAAAGACAATTTCGGCAACAAAAGTAAAAGCCTTCATCTTGGAAAAGGTGCAAATGATAAAGTCCATTCCAGACCTTTCACAGACAAACGCCGAAATCGACGTTGACCCGTATTAGGATTTTTACAAGATTTAAAATAGCTGTCTGAACTTCGGCTTGATTTCTATCGCCTCGCCAAGCGACTTGAACGCTTGTTCTCCTTCTTTCTTCGAAACTTCTGTCCCGTTGATTGAATATTCGTTATTGATTTTGTCCTTTTCGAAGTCGTACAACTGAAATTCTTCGTAACTGTTTGAAGACTTGCTGTCCTTGAGCACTATGCAATTTGTATAGAAGCATCCTGTTCCGCATCCGCCAGCCACACCTAAGGCGCCACTGCTATAAAAGACGAAATGAGTCTTGAAATATGTTGACGAAAGCATCCGTATTTCGCCTGCGACTATTGAATAAATCGCCTGATATTCTTCGTTTTGCGACGAAAGCCATAATTCTGGATTGCCGTCCTCGTCGAAGTCGTAAAGGATATATTTTGTAAAATCTGAGTCTTCAAAAGCATCGTACATTTCGTCGTACTCTTTGCGAATAACGTCAAATTTCTCAATCTCAACAGAATGATAATAAAGTTCCATCCCGTCCCATTTGTAAATATGTCTGATGGAAGAATACCAGTTCATAAAGTATTCGTTTACAACGATATCCTTGCCTTTTCGTGGTAACAGATAGGTTATTGGATGGTAGCTGTCGTTGAATGAAGGGGTGAATTTTGAGAGTTCGTTGTACTCGGGCGTGAGTGTGCCTTCGTCAGGGTCGTAATCGTAGAACAGGATTATCTGGCTTATGCTCAGTCCGTGCATTTTCTGGAATACGAACGCGAAAAGCCTATGTCCGTTGTTTCGTTTCCACACGCAGGCCGAGAACGATTCGCCGTCGTCGCCAAGTTCAAATGCCGAAACATAACCGTTGGGACTGTCGACAACTATATCGTAGTCGCCATCGCCTTCGTTGCTAACGGGATTTTTCAGCAGGTCGGTGGTCGGACGGTTGTGCCATGTGTCATTGAATGCCTTTACGAGAGAAAGTATGCTACCGTCCTTAACACCTGAAATTGTTTTCTTGTCCCAACCGTCGCTAATCTGGTCGATTGTGACAAAGTTCTGCGCCGTAACTGTAAGTGCAGAAATGGTAACGAGTAAAATTGTGAGTATGTTTTTCATGAGTATTTGTGTTTAGTCCATAAAATCATATTTTTGTGCAATGATAGTCATAGTTTCAAAACTTTCACCTATCTTTACAAACTTTTTATTTGATAATTATGAACATTACTTTGCTTGTGGTCGGCAAGACCGACAAGGACTATATAAACCAGGCGGTTGAGGAGTATTTCAAGCGCATAAAACGCTATATGAACTTCGAATTCAAGGTTGTAAAGGACATCAAGAATGCGAAGAGCGTGACTACTGCCGTGCAGAATAAACTCGAGGGCGAGAAGATTCTCGATGAACTTTCTCCGTCAGACTTTGTCGTTCTGCTCGACGAAAACGGGAAAAATCCGTCGTCGAAGGAGTTTGCTGCCTTCATCGAGAAGCAGTCGCTGTCGGGACTGAAGAACCTCGTGTTCGTAATCGGCGGTCCCTACGGATTTTCCGAAGATGTGTACGCCCGCGCCAACTATAAGCTGTCGCTGTCGCGGATGACATTCTCGCACCAACTGGTGAGGGCAATCTTCGCCGAACAGCTTTACCGCGCACTAAGTATCCTCAACAACGACCCTTATCACCACGAATAAATGAAAACCAAGGTTGTACGCATATTATACTTTTCGTTGCTCTCGATACTTGCTGTCGTGGCGGCGGTATTTGCGTTTATGCCTCACGGCGATGGCATTGTCGATGTCGAGGAACTCGTTGATAAGCAGAGTCTTGAAATCTTATTGCAGGAAAAATATCTGTACATAAACGAAAAGAGCGACGATGCACTGAAAATCGCGTCCACAAAATCCGACAGCGTGAATGTCGAGTTTTTCGATTCGTTGGCCGGCGACTTTTCCGAAAAGGGCATTGGATTTTTCCACTACGAACGCGGACGCTTGCAGCACTGGTCAACCAACGACATTCCCGTACCTGTGGAATTCAAGTCGTCGCTTGGCGACAGGCTTGTGAAACTCGACAACGGACTCTACCTCTGCGGCATGAAGCTCGAAGACAACAACGCCGTGGTCGGACTTTACCAGATTCGAAAGGAGTATTCCTACGAGAACGACATGCTGGTGACTTCGTACGGCAAGGACATCGACCTGCCGAAAAAGGTGGTGGTTTCTGCCGACAGCAGTGACAATTCGCTTTCGGTACGACTTCCGGCAAGCGACAAGAACATTTATTTCGGCATTACCGACGATAACTACATGCAGGACAGGCTTTCTCTGCCACAGGCAATGCGGATTTGCTTCCTGCTCATCGGACTTTTGCTCCTATATTCCATTTTTGAAGCTTTGGCACGGAAATACAGTTCCAAGTCGTGGATTTGGGTTGTCGCATTCGTGCTGGTGATGCTTGCCGTCAGGTTCTCGCTACTTGCCGTAGGCTTCTTCAACGACCTTAGCAACCTGAAGATGTTCTCGCCCGAATTGCTGTCAACATCTACCTTGCAGGCTTCGTTTGGCGATATGCTGCTGAAGGTTGTCATTGTCGGTCTGGTGTGCATATTTTTCTGCCGACATTTTAATGTAAATCTTAATTCGCTGGAAACCAAACGGTTCTCCAAAATATTGACAAGCATATTATTCTCGGTTTTAGTGTCGGTGCTTTCGATGCTGCTGGTCGATTTTCTTGTTGAAATCGTTGCCGACTCGTCGATTCCGTTCAATTTTGCAAACCTTTCCAGTCCCGATGGTTATGGTTACCTGGCGCTTGTATCAGTGGTGGCTGTGATTTTCATAGCTATTTTCATCGTCAGGAAAATAATACAAATCTGCGACAAACTCCTTGAAATCCGTCTGATACTCCCGCTCGTCTTGCTGATACTTGCCGCATACACAACGGTTTGCTGGTTCAACGACAACAATGTCATCGTGCAGACTTGCCTGCTGTGGCTTATGTGGTCGTATCTGCTGTATTGTATGCTCAAGGGCAAACGCACTTTCCTTTACAGGACAATTCTCGCCATAATGGTTTCGCTTCTGGTGTCGTACTCCATTTCGAGCCGAGTTCAGCAGAAGGAAGCCGAGGCTTTCAAGGTACTGGCATACAACATGTCGGCCGAGCGTGACTTCGATGTTGAGTTCAATTTTATCGAGTTCGACAACGAAATGCGTGGAAACAAGGAAATTACAGAATTTGTCAAGCAGTACGACTTCGATTCTGCCGACAGCGTAATCAATGGTATAATTTCATCAAAGAAATACCTCAAGCGTTACGATGCTCAGGTGACGATTTGTGCTGATACCGATAGCCTTATGTTCGAAGACCAAGGCGAGTCTGCTGGATGCTTCGAGTATTTCAGGACTTTGCTGCTCGAATGTGGAATTGTAATTCCAAACACCAATTTCTACTACCTCGACAACAACAATGGTCGTCAGTCCTACCTCGGTATCTTCAGCGTTATGGTCGAACCGACTGTGATTGTGAAGATTTACATCGAACTTAACAGCAAGATTTTCAGCGAAGGGCTTGGCTATCCCGATTTGCTTCTCGACAAGCGTATGGCCTTGAAACACAGCGACAAGAAATACGACTTTGCGCGTTACAGCAAAGGCGTTCTGGTGGCAAGCCGCGGCTCGTACAAGTACTTGTTCTCGCTTGCTCCCGAAAGCGATTTCAGCGAATATTCGGTAAGCACAAGCAACGGCTACAAGCATTTCAGATATTGTCCCGACAGCGAAAACACGGTGATTCTCAGCAAGCGCGATTCGGGATTCTCCAATGTGTTCATAATATTCTTCTTCGTTCTGTTCGGCACTTTCCTGGTTTATATGTGCCGTTTTGCCATCGTTGGCATTGGTCGTGGCAAGAAAATAGAAACCGCGAGCCTCGGACAGCGAATCAGGGCTTCGTTCATCGGAGTGCTGGTAGTCAGCCTTTTCCTGACAATGGTCGTCTCTGTGGTGTTCATAATCGACACCTACGAAAAACGACAGAACGAACTCGTGCTCGACAAGGTTCACTCGGTTGCGGTGGAACTCGGGCATTCGATAAACCTTGACAACCTCAAGAGCGAAAGTCCTCAGTATGTTGACGATATTCTTGTATATCTGTCTAATATTCTGTATGTTGACATAAACATCTACGATGTTCACGGCGTGCTGATGTCATCGTCGCGGCACGAACTTTTCGACAAAGGACTGAAGGGAATGTTTATGGACCCGAGTTCGTATAGGCACCTTATTATGAACAAGGACGAGCTGTTCTCGCACAAGGAGCGCATCGACAAGGTAGAGTATCTGTCGGTGTATCTGCCGTTGAAGAACAATAGCAACAAGGTGGTCGCATACCTAAATCTGCCGTACTTTGCCGCTGAGGCTGGCATCGAGGAGGAAATGTCGAACTACATTGCGGTGTTTGCATCTATCTTCTTGTTGCTCATATTGGTAGCCTTGATAATCGGACTTCTTGTATCGCGGCAGGTGACAATACCACTTTCACGACTTCAGAACTCCATCCGTGGAATGGAGATAAATAGTGCCAAGAAACTTACCTACGACCGCAACGACGAGATAGGCCTTCTGATTGACGAGTACAACCGCAAGGTTGACGAGCTGGCGGAGTCGGCGCAGAAACTGGCGGCTTCGGAACGCGAGTCGGCTTGGCGTGAAATGGCCCGTCAGATTGCCCACGAAATCCGCAATCCGCTTACACCTATGAAGTTACGCATACAGTATCTAGAGCGCGCATATCAGGAGAATGCTCCCGGCTGGGAAAAGATGCTCGAGCAACTTCCGCAAATGCTTATCGAACAGATAGATGTGCTTGACGCAACCGCTTCGCAGTTCTCCGAATTCGCAAAGATGCAGGCACCGCACAAGAAGAAAGTCAATTTGTGCGAGGTGATTGAAAACATTGTCGATTTGCACAACGGAACCAACGGCGTGGAGGTGCGCAAGGTCAGCAATATCGATGGCGAAGCGCTTGTTATGGTTGACCGTGACCAGATTCTGCGCGTGTTTACTAACTTGGTAAAGAACAGCATACAGGCAATCCCCGAGGAACGCAAGGGCGAAGTTGTGATTTCCATTTCTGATGATGGCGACCGCTATTTTGTGTCTGTCCGCGACAACGGTAGCGGCATTGCCGACGAAATCAAGGCAAAGATTTTCCAGCCCAACTTTACGACAAAGTCATCGGGAATGGGACTTGGTTTAAGTATGGTAAAGAATATCCTATTCGGCAATGGTGTCGAAATCGACTTTGATACCGAAGTGGGCGTTGGCACCGAGTTTAAATTGTATTTTGAGAAACTGGGGAAATAAAGCCCAATCATGTCAATTTGCAAAGGAATAAAAATATTTGTGTAAAACAATCTGTAGCGACACAATGCATTGTACCGATACAATTTTATGTAACATAGAATTAAAAATATAATCCTCCCTTTTCCTTTTTTTAGTATATTTGCCGAAAATTGCACAATTATGCAGCGAAGGGAAATTGTAAACGAAATAAGCAGTGCGCTAAAGTTGTTGCCATACGACATAGAGGTTCGCCTTTATGGTTCGGAAGCCCGTGGCGATGCGCGTAGCGATTCCGACATTGACCTGCTCATACTTGTAAACCGTGCAAAAGTAACCGCCGAGGACGAAATGAAAATATTCGACCCAATCTATAATATCGAGCTAAATAGCGGAATAATAATTAATCCCATCATAATGCCACGAGACGAATGGGGCAAAATGGTTACTCCGTTCTATGAAAATGTTACGCGTGACGCTATAATTTTAGACTGACAAAACAAGTCAAACGTTTTTGTTTTAAGCACCGCAAAATCATAATCTTTTTGTGTCAGATATCGTAGGTTTTTGAATAGATTGTTCTTTTCGTTTTATGGGGAGATTCCGCATAAACGAACTCACAAGGCTCGTTCCTGCGCCTGTTCGTTCTGTTTTGCGGAATGACTGGAAGGGATGAGCAAATCCCACAAAACAAACAAATAAGCCGAAGGCGGTCGCTAATCTCTGCGAAGATGGATTTCTGCGACCTTTTAGACAAATACGAAGCGGAGCGAAGTATACCTTGATTGCCGCCTTGGCTGGTGAGCGTTAAGAAAATCGGAGAAACGAAGCGTAAAAAGTCAGTCTGTTTGAAGTCGGAGTGAAACGTAGACAAGTTTCTGACTTTTAGCGAAGTGTAGTCGATTTTTAGCGAAGCAGACTCAGCGGACATGGTTTTTGTTTACTTTTTGCCAACAAAAAGTAAAAGCCTTCGCGGCTTGAGCGAGAATGATTTTGTGTAGTCCAAATATCGCGTAATGACCGGATGGGAAAGAAAAAACAACCTAATTTTTCCCCACAGCGCAATTTTTATGTATTTTTGCGGTGGTTACAAAATTGTTATGATGTTGAATAAATTGCGCTTTTTTGCCGTAGTGCTTCTAATGGGAAGCCTTATGGTTTCGTGCAGCAAGAAGGCTGAACGCTTCGAACTGCCAGAAGAAAATCTTGTGGAATATGTAAACCCAATGGTGGGAACCGCCGAACACGGTCACACCTTCCCGGGTGCAGTTATGCCTTTCGGTATGGTTCAGCTTAGCCCCGATACCCGCCTCGACGGCTGGGACGGTTGCAGCGGATACCATTACACCGATTCCGAAATTTACGGTTTCTCGCATACTCACCTCAGCGGAACAGGTTGTTCCGACTACGGCGATGTGCTGCTGATGCCTATGTGCGGAAAGTTCTCGACCGACAACAAGGAATATTCGTCGCATTTTTCGCACGATACCGAAGTCGCCGAGCCAGGCTATTACGCCGTGAAACTTTCTGACGACGACATCGATGTGGAACTCACCGTTTCTCCGCGCGTCGGTATGCACCGCTACAAGTTCAACCGCGAAGGCAAGCGCTACATTGTCCTCGACCTCGAACACCGCGATGTTGTTCTTGAGGCCGGTCTGCGCAAGCAGTCAGGCAATCGTTATACAGGCGTGCGCCGTTCACGGGCGTGGGCAGACAACCAGCATTTGTATTTTGCTATGGATTTTTCTGCCGATGTTTCGGTTGTAGAACCTGCCGACTTCGACTGGGAAAGCGATTCGCTCTGCCGTCCCGGCAAGGCCGTGTATGTTTTTGAAGTTATCGATAGTGCTGTAAATGAAGTACTTGTAAAGGTTTCCATTTCGCAGGTTGACGAGGAAGGTGCGCTGAAGAATATGGAGCAGGAAGTTCCCAACTGGGATTTCGATGCTTTGCGCAAGGATGCTTCCGACGCTTGGAACCGCGAACTCAACAAGATTGTCGTTAAGGGCGGAAGCGAGGAACAGCGCAAGGTTTTCTACACCGCAATGTATCATTCGTTCATACAACCGACTTTGGCTCAAGATGTTGACCGTCGCTATCGCGGTACCGACCTGCAGGTTCACTCGAGCGAAGACTTTACCACTTATACAGTTTTCTCGCTGTGGGACACCTACCGCGCCGCTCATCCGCTATATACCATAACGCAACAGGCACGCTCGGTCGATTTCATCAAGACTTTCATTGCCGAATACTCGCAGGGCGGAAGGTTGCCAATGTGGGAACTTTCGTCGAACTACACGGGCTGTATGATTGGCTATCACTCTGTTCCGCCAATTGTTGATGCATATTTCAAAGGCATAAAGTTCAAAAATCTTGAAAGCCTTGCACTCGAGGCTATGCTTTCGACAGCAACCGCCGACGAACTTGGCAAGCGCGATTATGCCCGTCACGGCTTTATGTCGGTGAACGAGGAGCACGAGTCGGTGTCGAAAAACCTCGAATACGGCTTCGATGACTGGTGCATTGCCCAGTTTGCAAAATCGCAGGGCGACAATGAAACCTATCGCGAATATATGATTAGAAGTCAGGCTTACAAGCATATTTTCGACAAGAGTTGCGGCTTTATGTGTCCTCGTCAGAACGGTTCGTGGAAGGAGAATTTTGACCCCAAGGAGATTGATTTCAACTTCACGGAGGCCAATTCATGGCAATATACCTTCTATGTTCCGCACGACATTCTCGGTTTTATCGAGCTGATGGGCGGTAACGAGGCATTCGAGGCAAAACTCGACGAACTTTTCTCGACAGGCAGCGAAACCCACGGCAAGGATTTGAAGGACATTACCGGACTAATCGGCCAGTATGTACACGGAAACGAACCGAGCCACCACATTGCCTATATGTACAACTATTGCGGAAAGCCCACCAAGACGCAGAAGGTTGTCCGCCAGATAATGTCGGAGATGTACAACACAACACCTGCTGGCAGTTGCGGAAACGAGGACTGCGGTCAGATGTCGGCATGGTATGTCCTCAGCGCAATGGGATTTTATCCGATAAATCCTGCAAACGGCGTATATGATATTGGCAGCCCGATATTCGACACCGTGCAGATTAACCTCGAGAACGGCAAGAAATGCTTGATTGTGGCTCACGACAACAGCCCCGAAAACATTTATGTCGGCAAAATGGAAATCAACGGAAAGCCATATACAAAGTCGTACATTCTGCATTCCGACATTGCCGACGGTGCACGAATCGACTTCTATATGACTGCCGACCCGCAGAACGGCTTCGGCACCAACAGCGCCGACATTTATCCGTCGCGCATCGAAGAATTTAAGGTTGTACCGGCACCGTATGCAAAAACTGGCGTGCGTACCTTCCACGATTCGCTCAAAATCGAGTTGGCTTGCAGTGACGACAGCGCAAAAATCTATTACTCAATAGGTAATGGCGAGGAAAAACTTTATTCCGAACCATTAATCCTCAACGAGACAACCACTTTGACCTTCCATTCGGAACGCGATGGCTATGTTTCGTCCAAGCCAGTGGAAGCCAAGTATATAAAGATTGACGCCGACCGTCGCATAAAGTTGCATAGCAAGTACAACCCTATGTACACTGCAGGAGGTGACGATGCTTTGGTTGACCATCTGCGTGGTGGCAACGATTTCCGCACCGGAGAATGGCAAGGCTATCAAGGACAAGATTTCGAGGCTGTAGTCGATTTGTGCGAAGTAAAGGACATCAAGTCAATTGAAACTGGTTTCATTCAGGATGTGAAATCGTGGATACTTTTCCCGAAATATGTTGAGTATTATACTTCGAACGATGGCGTGAACTTCAAGAAGATAGCCACCGTAAACCACAATGTTGCCGACAACGACTACCGCCAGCAGATATACAATTTCCGTTGCGAACCAGCGAACTGCAAGGCTCGTTATGTGAAGGTTTTTGCAAAATATTACGGTACGCTTCCTAAGTGGCATCTCGGTGCCGGTGGCGAAACGCATTTGTTCATTGATGAGATTGAAATTGTTGAGAAATAGGAAATTATGAAAATTATCAGACTTTTTTTGATTGCTGTTTTAGGTGTATTGCTTTTTTCCTCCTGCGAAAAGGACGAAAACAAACTTGTTGTAACAAATCTTGAATACACCGACTGCCTTGAGCGTCCCAAAAACCTAAAGACCACTATTACCTATTACAACAATACAATTTCAGTTTTGCACGAATATCTTCCTGTCAACTGCAATTTTCAAGGCGTTCTTGTGACCCCGACAATTGATGAAGACAACAAAATCATCGAAATAGATGTTGACCCGATTGTGGTACAAGCGGATTTGGAATGCGAGTGCGAAATCAATGTTTCATACACTTTCGAGAATTTCTACAAGCGCAATGCCGACTATACATTTATAATCAGGGAAAACAACGAGGAAATTTATAGAGGTGAGGAAAGGCTGTAGTTGGTTCAAAGTTCAAAAGTTCAAGGGTTCAATGTAGAGTCGTTGCGCACAACGACAGCACAATTCAAAGTATCGACGCAATGATTTGCATCGGTAATCAACAGTTCAATGGTTCAAAAGATTTGATGATTAGAAGAATTTGGCCCTTTTTATCAGATACGGCTTCAGAACCTCATCGACAGGCTTATTGATGTCGGCTTCAACGAAATCGATTCCAAACAGACCGCACTTGTATTTCAGTTCGGAGGTAAGGGAATTAACACGCTTCACATAACTGTCGCGCACCTCGGCTGGATTCAAGACTATCGTATTGCCACTTTCCAAATCGACAAACTTATACGGACGGTTTGCAAAGGCAAACTCCTCCTCCATCTTCTTGTCAACCACATGGAAAATTATAATCTCGTGCTTGCTGTATTTCAAGTGCTGCAATGCTGAAAACAATGCTTCGGTGTCGCCGTCAATGAACATATCGCTGAACAAAATCACCAATGAACGCTTGTGTATCATCTCGGCAATCTTGTGCAAGGTTCCAGCCGTGTCGGTACGCCGTTGCAACTGTATGCTTTCTGGATTCAGGAACTTGCGCATCTCGTTGTACATTATCGACAGATGCACCTGCGACGACTTTGCATCGAGATGAAACTTCACATCATCGTTGAAAAGCGTAAGACCAACTGCATCACGCTGACGGTGAAGCAAATACACCAGCGAAGCAGCAGCATATATGGAGAACTGCAACTTGTTCATCCGCTTCTCCTTGTACGGGAACAGCATCGACGACGATACATCTATTATTATCTGTCCGCGCAGGTTAGTCTCCTCCTCGTAGCGCTTCACGAAAAGTTTATCGGTGCGGGCGTAAAGTTTCCAGTCGATATGCTTGGTGCTTTCGCCCTTGTTGTAGAGCCTATGCTCGGCAAACTCAACCGAAAATCCGTGGAACGGACTCTTGTGCAAACCCGTAATAAACCCCTCAACAACCTGACTTGCAAGAAATTCCAAGTTATCGTACTGCGGGAACAATTCAAGATTCACATCCTTTGAGTCCATAAGCGTAATTTTCGGGGAACAAAAATAACAAAAAAATGAATGTTAAAGCACATCTATTTTCTTAGCATTAAAGATTCAACATGTCGTAAATTCAGACAAATTCGACTGAAAGGAAACAGCCAAACTGATGCATAAAAACAATTAATGCATAAAAAAATACAAATCACCTGTAATAAATCCTTACCTTTGTTGTCTAACATGATGAACGTTGCAACGAAAACGAACAAATTAAATGAATCATGAACAACGACAAAGAACATAAGTTTGAACTTCTGGTACGACAGCACAAGCGAACCATCTACACGGTGTGCTACATGTTTTCGACCAACAAGGACGAAATCGACGACCTGTTCCAGGAAATCCTAATCCGACTTTGGAACGGCTTCGACCAATACGAAGGCCGCAGCAGCGCAGAGACCTGGATTTACCGCGTGGCGCTCAACACTGCCATCAATCAGGACAAGAAGGAACGCCGTCGTCCCGAGACCGTACCGCTGACAGTGAACATCGACCCATACGAGGCCGACAATCCGCAGACTCAACAAATACGCGTCCTCTACGACCGTATCTCGCGCCTCGACCTCATCGACCGAAGCCTTATACTGCTTTGGCTCGAAGGCATCAGCTACGACGAAATCGGAGCCATAATCGGCATCTCGCCCAACAATGTCGGCGTAAAGCTAGCCCGTATCAAGGAAAAACTAGTAAAAATGTCGTAAAAAACGAAAGGGAATCATCATGGAAAATCAAGAAAACAATAATCTGAACGAACTCGACCAGCTGAAAGCGCAATACGAAGAACTGAAACAGCGCTTCGAACAGCAGGAAATCGTCAACGAGCGACTAATAAAGTCCACTATCCAGGACAACGCCAACTACTTCTCTCGATACAGGAAGACGGTCATGATAGCCTACCCTATCCTTGCTGTTTTGGGGTTTGCCTACTTTACATTTTTAGGAGAACTTCTGCCATTCGGACTTTCATTTCTGCTTCTGATGGTCTTTTCGATTGTATTCGAACTTTGGCTTACACGGAATGCGAAACAGCAGGCGATGGAAAATGCCGATTTGCTGACGCTTTCAAAGAATATGCAGAAACTGAAGTCGGGATATGCCGTTTATATGGTTTTTATGCTGGCACTGGGCTTTATGTTTATACTCGTACACATCCTAAAGAACAAAGGTTACCTGACTAGTGAGATTGCCGAATATAACATGGCTCCGAATTATAATGCAATCTGGTCGATTTGCTTTGTAGGACTGCTCCTTCTGACATTTGCAATCCTGGCTTATCGCAATTTCGTCGGCCACTGCAACGATGTAATCCGTCAAATCGTGTCCTACGACGACAAACCGCAGACAAAGAGCCCACGCACATTCCTGCTATTCCTCGGCAGTATGATTGTTGTGTTTGGCATCGGGATTTTACTTGTCCACTTTGCTTTGCGCCCTACCACATTTGCCCGTGCAGAAAACGACATCTCAACCGAAGGCAAACTGGAATTTTGGGAAGTTTATGCCGACACGCTTGTTTCACCAGACAACGCCAAAATCGTTATGGAACAGTGGATGCAAAGTGATTCTATCGTTGTTATGAAAAGTGAGTTACCTGTAGGTGAAAATCAACAAGATTCAAGAATTTTTGCATTGAAAAAGACAACGCACCAAGGTCCTGCCATCAGTTCTGGTGTTATGGGTGGCAAACCGATAATACAAAGTGTAGAAACCTCTGTTTCCAGCAAGAATGATGATGGCTATGTGCCGATTATTGTCCACATGACACCTGATGCAAGCCAACTTTGGTCGCAATTTACCAGAGAGACAGCAGGTCGTTATGCCGCGCTTGTAATTAATGGAGCCGTGGTTCTGGAATGGTATGTCCAGTGCGAAATTAACAACGGACAATTCTTCATCATGCACAAATGGTCTTCGGATGAGGAACTGGAAGAGTTTTGTGAGATGCTGGTTAGGCAGTAGAAATGATTGGTTTGAAATTTTAAAATTACACCAAAATATCACAGAACGAACCTCGAATTTGGGGTTCGTTCTTTTTTTGTGGGTAAATTTGCTAAAAAAAATACAAAAAGACAATAAGTATCCCCCATTACCGTGGAAATACTACTATTTTTTTGTTTCACCAGCCATTCTTGCCTTGTACATTGCTTCTCTTATGCCACCCTGCTCAATAAATTGTTTTTCCAATGAGAGCAAAAAACTTTGCAACATTCTATCGGTCTGATGTATTAATGTTAGAGCAACATTTGCTATTTCCTCATCATTCCATTTTTCAAAATATCCTTGATAGTCAACCAAATCATTATGAACCTTACAATATTCAACCATCTTAGCATAACGAGGAAATTCCTCTGTCCATAAATTTAGATTTCTTGTACGCAAGTAATCCTCATAGTCTTCCTTGAGTTCCAGCAAACTGCTCTTGCCTACATTCAATAGTTTTATCTGCATTTCAAACGATGTCACGCCATCCGCCATTCCTTCTACAAAATTTTGCTTCCCAGAACGAGCAGCCTGAATCATTTGGTCAACAGTCCTATCTTTTTTGTTCAAATACTTATTAGCAAAATAAAAGGTCAAATCATATATCACTACAGACTTCCGATAAAAATACATATTCCGACAATTACCATTACTGCGTAAAAATCCTATACTCTTATCAAAATTTCCTTTATTAGCTTTATTATTAGTGTCATCCATATATATATTTTCTAGTTAGACTAGTTTAACTAGATGGACTAGTCAAACTAGTTTTGGGGATATTCTATAAAAATCTACAATTATAACCAACCGCATAATGATTCTATTTCACAATTAACATCTACAACCCCAACCTTATCCTAAAGTCGCTCAAGATGTTCATGTAGTTGATAAATGCCTCGTAGGGCGAGCTGTACGGGTTGAAATACTTGTGGACATCGCCATCGGAGAACCACTTGGTACACATGTAGTAGAAGTGGTCGCTCGTCTGAAGGTAGAGCCAGTCGCGCCACAATTCGGGGTCGTCGAGTTCCTTCACGCGTTCAAAGAGTTTATACAGGTTCTCGAAAGCCTCGTTCTGCAGTTCGTTGCCAAGCCAAGCCGTAAGGTCACGCTCCTCGTCGGCCCACGAAATAGGATACGGAACATTAAGCACGCCAACAGGATTGTGCTTTGCAACTACCTCGCTCGGCGTATGGAACTGGTAGTCGGAATACTTGAAAACCTTCTCGGGCAATGCGCGCATGAAATCAAAGATTCCAGTTTCCTTCCACTGGTGCTCGCCAAAGGTCTCATAGTCCATAAACAGGTTTACAACTTCCTCGTTCGGGTCGATTGCGTTAAGCCAAGCAACATACTTTTCGGCGGTCAGTGGATATTCTTCCCACGCCTGATTCGAGAAACGGAATGCAATGTCGTCCGACAACTTGAAGTTCTTCAGCAAAAGTTTCAACTTTGGATTCACCGCATTGCAGTACAAATAGTTCGGACTCTTCCAACCCATAATGTGACGGGCTCCTTCGGTAAGCATTCCCTCGTAGCCGAGTTTTGCCACCTTCTCGCCTATTTCGTCGGAATAGATAAGCTCCGTATTGCGGAAAATCTTTGGTTGCAAGCCGAAAAGTTCCTTTACTTTCCTTCTATGACGGTTCACCTGATAGTCGAACACATCCTCGGGACGCAACGCCGACAACGAGTGCGAATAGGTCTCATCAAGAAGCTCTACCCTACCCGTTGCGAAAAGTTTCTGGAAACTTTCGAGCACATCGGGAGCATACAACTCGAACTGGTCGATTACCGTACCCGAAAGCGAATATGCAATCTTGAAGTTGTCACCGTACTCGTTCACCAAGTCTAGCATCAACTGATTGGCTGGCAAATAGCACTTTTCGGCCACCTTTCGCATGATGGTGCGGTTCTCGTAGTCGTTGTAGTAGCTATGGTCGTTGCCAATGTCGAAGAACCTATATTTTTTCAACCTAAATGGCTGATGTACTTGAAAATAGAAACAAATTGAACGCATATCTTATTTTTTAATATCCACAAACACTTTTATAAACCTCGTTAACATAATAAGCCGAATTTTCCCATCTGAGATTTTCAACTTCCTGCTTACCATATTTCTTGAACATCTGCGACAACGCATCGTAGTGCAACATTCCGTAAATAGAATCCGCCAGTTCGTCAACATCCCAGAAATCGACCTTAATGGCATGCTTAAGCACCTCTGCCACACCCGATTGCTTTGAAATAATTACCGGCACATCGGACATCATAGCCTCGAGCGGTGAAATTCCAAACGGCTCACTTACCGACGGCATCACATACACATCGCTCATACCAAACATTTCGTAAACCTCGTTGCCCTTCAAGAAGCCTGCGAAATGGAACTTGGTCGCAATTCCCAACTGAGCCACACGGCGCACCATCTTGTTGAGCATATCGCCACTGCCAGCCATCACGAAACGCACATTCGGGTCGCGGTCGATGACTTTCTTGGCGGCCTCGATGAAATAGTCGGGACCTTTCTGGAAAGTAACACGACCAAGGAAAGTGACAACCTTCTCGCGGAAGCCCTTGTGCAAGGTAAATTCGGGCAACGACATCGGCTCCACCGAATTATGTACGGTCACAACCTTGTCGGGACTAATGCCGTAGCGGTTGATGACGATATTCCTTGTCAGATTGCTGACGGCAATAACCCTGTCGGCAGCCTCCATACCTGCACGCTCGATGTCGTAAACATGCTGGTTGACATGCTCGCCGCTGCGGTCGAATTCGGTAGCGTGGATATGCACCACCAATGGCTTTCCCGAAACCTTCTTTGCTGCAACGCCGGCAAAATATGTCAGCCAGTCGTGCGCGTGAATGACATCAAAATCGTTGTGTGCCGCTATGTGCGCAGCAATCAGCGCGTAACGCGAAACCTCATCGTACAGGTTTGGACCATAAGAACCAGAGAATGTGTATTTGGTATTGAGGAAACTCTCTGAAATCTTAACCCCAGGAATGTTAGATTCGTACATCCTTGCAAAATCTTCGGGGTCCATGTAAGGCACAAGGCGCGAACCGACCTCGATGTAGCGGAAATTCTTCCACACCTTGGTTTCCTTGACATCCTTTTCGGTAATTACAGCATCGCTGGCATTGCGTATCGACACATAGTTCTGATCCTCGTCGCCGTAAGCCTTCGGGACAACAAATATTATTTCGGTGCCGAAATGCGAAAGACCCTTGGTCAAGCCATAGCAAGCCGTACCAAGACCACCCGTAATATGTGGGGGAAACTCCCAGCCGAACATCAAAACTTTCATTGGCGTATATTTTTTACTTAATTATATTCTTAATTCAATTATTTTCAATTAATACTGGACGAACCGGTTTTCCTTCGCTACGACTTAAACCTTGTATATCGTAATTACCTCTTTCAAAATATAAGTCATTAGCAAAACTCGGAGACATGTCAACTATATTAGACAACCAATATTCACCATAGGAATTCGCACCATAGTTGGTACTTCCATTGTAAGTGCCAGCAGATGGTATGAAAATACTGTTACCATTAGGACCCGTAAAAAGACGACCGTTCATACCGTTTCGTTTAACATAGGTATGAGTGCAACTATTGAGCAATTCGTTCATTTCTGCTTTCGTAGGCATTCTCCAGCCCTCACCCCAATTTACTGTTGCTGCATCATCCGCCGCTTCAAGAGTGGTAAGATTGTCGGTAAACCCATTGTTCCCATAACTTGATTTATCACAATATTTGGTCAAGGTGCTTTCTGAACCATTGCACCAATGATATGTACCCCAAGTGTAGTTGCTCTTTGGAGAAGTTTCACCCCATGCAAAGTAAACGCCATACGCAATCGGGGAATTTGCACCGACATTACAAGTTGCCCATTTTGTTCCACTTGGCAAACCTAAATCAACATAACAATGACCACCATGTTGACCTGTTATCGTCATCCATTGCGCATATAGCGTAACATCTTCATAGATTGTTATTTCTTGTACATCGAAACAAGACATTTCTGTGCCATTAGCAGAAATATTCCATCCTATAAACTCGTGATTTTCCCATGTAAACGAATTGGCAGACAATACCTGCGGAGTTCCAATAGTAAATGTCTGCGGAGCCATTTCGCCACTACCGCCATTGGCATTGAAAGTAACGATTGCCGTGTTACTTTTCCACTGCGCATACAAGGTCATATCGGATATAGCAATAAATGTATGCCCGTCATCGTAGGAAATTCCATTACCATCTGGCACTGTATTCCAATTAACGAAAACATAATTTTCTCTTGTAAACGCATTTTTCGTCAATGTAAATGTCTCTCCATACTTGACGGTTTGCGGCTCCATTATCCCTGTTCCTCCATTTGCATCATAGGTTATGGTGTATGTTTCATTCTTCTTGCATCCACTCATCAGCAACACAACGAAACAAGTTACTGCTAACGGAAAGATAATTTTTCTAATATTATAAGTTGTATATCCCATTTCGATATTTTTACTTGTCATACTTCTTAATCAACGCGAAGATTCTCAGCACCTCGGCAACGCTCCATGCCTGAGCTATTGCACCGCGCGGATTGTATGGCGGGTCACCATCGTAAATTTCGGAAATGCTGCCGATTCCTGCAATTGTCATATCTTCCTCGAAGCCCCATGCAATCTTTTTCACCTGTGGCAATGCCTGCTTTCCGTAAACCTTCAGCAGACCTTCGCAGAAATGCCCGAGCAACCACGGCCAAACCGTTCCCTGATGGTAAGCCGAATCGCGCTGTTCCTGATTTCCAAAGTAAACGCCCTTGTAATCAGACGAATCGGGTGACAATGTACGCAATCCCTTCGGCGTAAGCAACCTTGACTGAACCTTTTCGAGTATCGAAGCCGCCATATCGGTAGTAACCATAGTGTATGGCAACGAGCAAGCGAAAATCTGGTTAGGACGCACCGAAAAGTCGGCAGTTTCGTAGGTTGCAACATCGGCAAGATAACCAAGGTCGGCATTCCAGAATGTCTGCAGGAACGAATTCTTAGTCCTTTCGGGAATATCTTTCCATCTTTCGATGAACTCGGCATCGCCACAAGCAGATGCCAGTTCCAGCGAGAACATTATCGCATTGTACCACAGAGCATTTATCTCAACAGCAAAGCCCATTCGCGGAGTTACAGGACGACCGTTCACCACAGCATCCATCCAAGTGAGAGCCTTGCCCTGAGTTCCCTGCCATACAAGACCGTTGTCGTGCATCTTTATGTTGAAGCTTGTGCCGTTGCGATAAGCATCAAGCACCGATTTCATCTTTTTGCCGTAAAGCTGCCAAATCTGTTTGCGGTCTGGAAGCACATTGGCATACTCGTGCAAAGCCCAGAAGTACCACAACGGAGCATCAACAGAGTTGAGTGCAGCATCGTCGCCAGCACCAATATTCGGGAACAGGCCGTTTTTCATTTCCGACGACATTGTATCGAGCACTTCGCGGCAAGCCTTTGCATTACCTGCATGAAGCGTAAGTCCTGGCAGCGAGATGAAAGTATCGCGTCCCCAGCGACCGAACCACGGATAGCCGGCCACGATTTCGGTCTTGCCGTTGCGCTTGCATATAAACTGCTGTGCGGCACTGCGCAGACATTCCTCGTAGTTGTTGCGTGGCGAACGCTTTGCAAGTTCGGTGTTGAACTTACGCGATATGCTTGCAGGCGACATTTCGCTCAATGCAGCCGTAAAAATCACCGATTCACCTTTCTTTATCGGCACTTCAAAATATCCTGGCACATACAAATCCTCGCGGTAGTCGTAGCCACGCTCCTGTTCCTCAATGTACTCGTTGTTGTAGTACCAGTCGGGCACATGTACATACTCGCACTTCTTCGACAACTGCATATAGAGATACTTGTACGAATCGTACATTCTCAACTTAATGCCGTTTTCTACAGGAATATACTTTGTGTTGACGAAGAAATTGGCCTTGCTCAGCTTATGCACATTTCGGAAAGCGAGGAAAGGCTGGAAACGCAACTTTGTATCGGAATGAGCCTCAAGCAAAGTGTATTTCAGCATAATGCGGTCGTCGTCGCTGAGGATTCGTTCCATCTTCAGCAGCACACCGCCAACACGATATATGAAATACGGAATGGTTTCAATCTGGAAATCGCGCAAATACTTGTGTCCTTTGGGGTAATACACGCCATCGGGGTACTTGTGAACGCCAAGGTGGAATACCTCGTCGTGCTGCACAACCGAAAGGTCGAGCGATGAGATAAGCACATGGTTGTCGCCATCAATGTCCTCCATCGGGCAGATGAACAGACCATGATACTTCCTTGTGTTACAATTTATTATGGTGGAACTAGCGTATGCTCCGCTTCGGCTTGTGCGGATAAGTTCACGCTTGAGCGAATACTCAAGATTTACCAGTTGATTCTTGTCAAAACTAATGTATCCCATAAATCGAAAAAGTTACCCTACAAAAATAATATAAAACTTTTTACAATCAATAAGTTTTTATGAAAATTTTTACAAAAAGGAGAAAAGATGTAAATCAGCAATACAAACAATGATAACACATAAAAATTTCTTAAAATTTCGCGTGCTTTACATAAACTTATTACCTTTGCACAAAACAAAAAAACACGAAAATGAACATCACAAGGACATCGAACCCAACATTGGGCAAAAACGCCTTCACAAGCGAAGCAAGCAACAACTTGTCTGCGGGCTCAGCTTTGGGCACAAACGTCGCAACCGACGGCAAGGTAATGACTTTGAAAGGTGCAATCAACAAGACCATAATACTTTTTGCAATACTGCTTATCACTGGCATAATTTCGTGGAAAATGACTTGGTCGGGACAAATTGCCCCACAAATATTTCTTATTGGCGGAACAATAGGCGGATTAATATTTGCACTCATAACAAGCTTTGCGAAGAAAGCCGCTCCCATTACCGCACCGATTTACGCAGCATTCGAGGGTGCTGTCCTCGGCTCAATATCATCGATGTTCGAAGCCGCATACAGCGGAATCGTATTTCAGGCAGTAGCACTGACATTGCTCGTCTTCGGGCTTATGCTTTTCATGTACAAGACAGGCATACTCAAGGCTTCTGGGAAATTTATGAAAGGCGTATTCATCGCAACAGCCGCAATCGGCATTTTCTACCTTGTAAGCTTCATTGTCGGACTGTTCACTCCTGCATTTAACGAATTTCTTTTCGCCAACCCGCTAATCGGAATAGGAATCAGCATAGTTATTGTCGTTGTCGCAGCACTTAACCTAATTCTCGACTTCAGCACAATAGAAAGCGGTGCCAATTCGGGCGCTCCCAAATATATGGAATGGTACGCAGGATTCGGCCTAATGGTCACATTGGTATGGCTCTACATCGAAATACTGAGACTATTGTCGTACCTCAGAAGAGACTAATTGTTTTTCATGATAATGGCGGCTTGCATTTGCGAGCCGTTTTTTTATGCCCTTGCCAGCACTGCAATGCTCAAGCGCAAGCCTTCGACCGACAACAAGACCGTCCCGCACGATTCTGTAGTCGCTCCGGTTGTCACCACATCATCGACAAGAAGCACGTGCTTTCCCTTTAGAATCTCACTATCTGCCAGCACGAATTTTCCCGACACGTTCTGCCAGCGTTCCTCCTTGTTCATCTTGGTCTGCGTCTTTGTATCGGTATTCCTGACAAGCACACCCGTAAGCACCGGTATCTTAGTTACAGCCGAAATTCCCGACGCTATCCGTTCGCTCTGGTTGTAGCCACGCTTCTTCTCGCGGTTTGGATGCAAAGGCACTGGAATTATATAGTCGATGTCGGAAAAATTTCCCGACGAAAGCATCTCGGCACCAAGTTCCTTGCCAAGCAGCACACCAATTTCAGGCTTATGATGATACTTTAGCGAATGAAGCAATTTTCGGAAACGACTGCCTTTCTGAAAGGAAAACAAAGCAGTAGCACGTTCCAACTTTATACGACCTTCAAACAGTTGCATTACAGGATTGTCAAGTTCCTTGCAGAAGTTTGTGCGTGGCAATTCGTACAGACAGTCGAAGCACAACACCTCCTCGCCTCGCGACAAGGCACGCCCACAGGCTTCGCAGTTCTTAGGAAACAGCAGGAACCAGAAATCGGACAAGTATTCGAAAAACTTGCTCATACGCCAATTCACTTATTTGCTTCGTAATCCTTCTTCAACGCCTCGCACAACCAGTTTGCCAATGCCTGCCGGTTGTTTGCATCGAGCAGACGCTTGCGGTCGCGCTCGTTGTTGATATTCCCTGCTTCCATAAATGCCGCAGGCGGAATCACTCGCTTTATAACCAGCAGATTTCGTTCCTCAACAGAACCGAAATAACCTCTGTTGGGCTGAAACTTGGCATACTTCTGGCGAAATACATTGTACATTCGCTCGGCAAGCGCCTTTCCCTTTGTGCTGCCGTGGCAATAATAGAAAAATGCATCAACTCGCTGACTGCTGCTACGCGAATCAATATGAATCTCCACGACACGCTGATACTTGGTCGTTTTGTTGGCATAATACAGTTTGTTAACCGCATCGGCACGTTCTACGAGGCGCTGGGTCTTGTCGCGGCTGATTCCAAAATCAGGATAATAGTACTCGTCGTAGTCTATTTTCAGTATTTTGCCACTGCGAATGCCGTCGTCAGGGTCGTCGATAATCATATACACCTTGCCCGACTGTTCCTCGATGCAACGAGCAAGCCTTAGCGTAATGTCGTAGGCATACTCGTCCTCCGAAATCATAACTCCATCGACATACGAAGTTGCACCAGGGTCGGGACCGCCATGGCCTGCAATAAGGTAGAAAATTGCCCCCTTGAGAGCTGTCCCTTTAATCGTGTCGGCAATGCGCAAATCCATTTTTGTCTGTGGCATTTTTTCCTGACTTGGCGCAGGAATACAAATTGGAACCGAATCGGAAACCGTCGAATCGGGCTTTACGCACAACGCGGGAACGGTATCAATCACAACAATATGTTCTGGTTTTATAGTATCGTGTTTTTCGGGCAGAATGTATGTCTCGCCAAGAATTAGCTGGTCTTCGAGTTGGATTTTGTCCTTGTTGATTTCCAGAAACTTATGGTAGTAATCTTTTGCTTCGTAACCGTTTTCGCGGAGAATCTTGTAGATTCCGTCGCCCTGTTTGGCAACGACCGTGCGCACCGAATCGCTCTGCGCCGACAATGCCGACGCAATGCAAATGCAGGAAAACAGAAGTATCAATCTCATTTTCATCGTCTGCAAAATTACAGACAAAGCCCTGCCCAACCAACAAGTTGCACACAAAGATTTTAACGCATGGATGTTGAACAGACAGAACCCCAAAAACGACATACCACATCATCAGTTTTTTGAGGCGCAAAAATGGTTTTTGATTCTTTCTCGCAAAAACATAACTTAACAAAATGTTAAAATTTGGCTATTTTTGTTAATATTTTAAGCTAAAATATTCATTCTCAATAATTTACAATTTAGCAAAACTTGTAAATTTTCCTTTGAAAAACCTAGTAAAACTTGTAAATTTGCATCGAAAAAAGGTAGTAAAACTTGTAACTGACAAATTTGACGCAATGGAAAGGCTCGCAATAAAAGATTTGGAAGCGTGGTTTGAAAGCAAGCGTAGGAAACCGCTTGTCATTTGGGGAGCAAGACAGATTGGCAAGACATATCTAGCCAAGGAACTGTTTGCAAAGAAACATTTTCGCGACTTTGTATATATCGACTTGAAAAAGGACAACCAGTCGGCTGATTTTTTTTCAACTACATCAAATCCAGAAGAATACCTTAAATATATCGAGACAAGATTTTCAAAGCGGATAAGTCCCGACTTACCATTGATATTCGATGAAGTACAGCAATGCCATCAGGTGTTGTCGTCGCTGAAATATTTCTGTCAGGACTACCCGGAACTACCCATAATCGCCACAGGCTCACTGGTACGACTTTCCATTCGCCAGCAAAGCAAATCCGACAGCAACGACTTCCTTTTCCCTGTGGGCAAAGTCGATTCGCTCTTTGTGTATCCAATGACTTTTGAAGAATACCTGCTGAATACCAACAAAATACTGCTCGAAAGAATAAGGTCGGCATACGAAACCATCACCCCGCTGAAACCTTACGAGCACGAACTTGCAATGGATTTACTCCACGAATTCCTCAGTATCGGCGGACTTCCCGAAGCACTTGACACTTTCATCGGAGAAAAATCGTATGTGGAAGCCAACAAGGTAATCGGCAGCGTATATTCCAACTATCTTGCTGATATGTACACATATAATGTTTCAAACGAAACAATTTTAAAAACCCGCAACATATACGGCAACATATTCAAGCAACTGAACAAGGAAAACAAGAATTTCAAGATTACGCAGATTGAAACTGGGAAGTCGAACCGCGACTATTTCAATGCTTTCCAATGGCTTGAACTTGCAAACATCATCTACCGCAGCCGAAGAATGACAGGAAAAGTAACACTTCCATTAGTAGAAGATACAGAAGGCCTTTTCCGCATATACCTTTGTGACGAAGGAATGTTCACCTACCAAAGCAAGACTTCACAGGCGGATTTCTTTGCCAAGGACAGGCGCAACACACTTTCTGGCATCTTTTACGAGAATTATGTTGCCGATGAATTTACAGCGAAGGACATACCATTATACTTCTGGACAGGAAAGAATTCCAACGAATTCGAGTTCATTGTCGAAAATCAAGGCTCGGTACTGCCGATTGATGTCAAGAAAGGCGACAGCAAGTTGAATTCACTCGAAAGTTTCAGAAATTTCAATCCTCGAAGCACGGCAATAAAGATTTCGGCTAGTAACTTTGGTTACAATGCAGAACGCGACATACTTACTATTCCGCAATATGCAGTATTTGCTCTCGCCGAGAATCTAAAACGCAATGACACTCTGCCAAACAAAAGGCATCAGTAAAACTTGTAAATTTGCACCGAAAAAAGGTAGTAAAACTTGTAAATCAAAGCCTCAAAAACCTAGTAAAACTTGTAACAAACGCTCATAACGTATTAGTTATAAACAAATTACTATTTTTACAATTTTTAATACAAGATACGGACAAAAATTTGTCATTTTTTCAATGTACAAATCCTTAAAAATAGGTTTGATTCGCAAAAAAAGTTGTCTGGATTTGTAATCCAGACTATATGAATATAAGGATTTTTAATCCGCTTAAGTTTGCTCTCCCTGCGCATTGCAAATGCTTATATTCAAGACTTTCGGATTGCCCATAGGGCGAGCTAAAGGTTGTAAATCCGAAAGGACTAAATTTTTAAAATTCAGAGACAATTTTCTACCCTCGCAAAAAAGCATTATCTTGCGCAAAAATTCAGCGCGTGGAAACTAAATACAACCTCATAAGCATAATGGGCGCAACGGCAGGCGGAAAAACAGGCGTTGCTGTACACCTTGCGAAAGCACTTGGCACAGAAATCATCAGCGCCGACAGCCGTCAAGTTTACCGTGGCATGGACATCGGAACCGGCAAGGACATCGACGAATACACAATCGACGGACAACTCATCCCCTACCACCTTATCGACATACTTGATGCCGGAGAAAAATACAATGTCTTCGAGTACCAAAGCGACTTCTTCAAAGCCTACGATGACATTCGCTCACGCGGAATGATTCCCGTACTATGCGGTGGCACAGGACTTTACATTGAATCGGTTCTGAAGAACTACAACCTTCCCAATGTTCCCGAAGACCAAAATTTACGCAAATCACTGGAAGGCAAGACAATAGAAGAACTTGAAATCATACTTCGCACCTACAAACCGCTGAACAACAACAGCGACTACGACACAGCCAAGCGTGCAATCCGAGCAATTGAAATTGCCGAATACACAAAGAGAAATCCATTCAGCACGACTAGCAACCGCAATCTCAACTCACTGAACATCGGCATCATCTTCGACCGCGAACAACGCCGACAGCGCATAACCGCACGGCTGAAACAACGCCTCGAAAATGGCATGGTCGAAGAAGTGGAACGGCTTGTCAAGAATGGCATTTCGTACGAAAGTCTAGAATATTACGGACTGGAATACAAATACTTGGCTTGGTATCTGCAAGGCAAAATCAGCTACGACGAAATGTTCGAACAACTGAACACATCCATTCATCGCTTTGCAAAACGTCAGATGACCTGGTTCCGCAAAATGGAGCGCGACGGCATTGAAATCCATTGGCTCGACGGAAATCTGAGCATGGAAGAAAAGGTCGGAAAGATATTGGAATTGATGAAAAACTAAAAAAAAGCATCTGACGAACAGATGCTTGTATAAGTTTATTCAATCACAAATGTAAAATATGTATTGGGGTAAGGCTCGTTCTTCAGTACAAAATGCCACCATTCGGTGCTAATGCCTCTGAAACCATGGCGAACCATTGCATCGCGCAGAATCATACGGTTTTTGTGCTGTTCGGGAGTAACTCCTGCATAATCGGGATGGCTTTCCTCGCCTAACCAATCAAACGGAGAGCCCATGTCAACCTCCTTTTCTGTGTTCATGTCAAAAAGCGTAAGGTCGATTGTTGAACCGCAGGTATGTCTGCTCTTCTTTGCAATGTAGCCTTCTTCAAAAAGACGAGGCTTCTCAATATCCGGATAAAAATAGCGTTTCATAAGCGTATCGGAAGCTTCTTGCGACCAACGTACAAAATGGTCAACAGCACATTGAGGACGATATGCATCGAAAATCTTCAGGCGGTAGCCCATAGCCTTGACATCGTCGCTAACAGCCTTTAGACTGTCGGCAGCCTCCTTTGTAAGGTATGCTATCGGAGCATTATAACCGTCAACACGCACACCCATAAAATTAAAGGTGCTGAAATAGCGGATTTCAAGAATTGCATCTGGAACCACATCTGTAACGACTACAAAACCAGCCTTAGATGCTTCCAAAACGGTAGTGTCAGCAGTGTTTCCTGCATTGACATCTTCAACAACAGCTTCTTTTTCCTTATTTTCTTCTACTGCACTATTCTTCTCATTGTTCTTGCAGGAAAACATTAAACCGCACAATGTCAGCAAAATAGCAACGTTCAAAAATGTTCTTGTTTTCATTATTTTACCTTTTAATTACAAATGCAAAAGTAGTCATTAAAGAAATAATAACCAAAAAAGAAGTTTCCGTAACTCAAAAAATAATATCTTTGTCTCCCATTAAATTTTTACACAAATGAAGAAGAACATTTTTATTTTAACCGCATTAACACTATTGATTATGGTAAGTTCGTGCAACAAGAAGACAGAAACAGAAGACAAGCAGGACAATCCGCTCTTGCAGGAATGGACATCCGAATATGGCGTTCCGCCGTTCGATAAAATCAAGACCGAACACTACATCCCCGCTTTCGAAGAAGCAATGAAGGTGAACAAGGAAGAAATTGACGCTATCGTCAACAATCCAGACGCACCGACCTTTGAAAATACAATTGAAGCTCTTGAAGAGAGCGGTTCGTTACTGACAAGAGTAGAAAGCATTTTCTTCAACCTTGCAGAATGTATCAACTCGCCCGAAATGGAACAAATTTCCGAAGAAATTCTCCCGAAACTTTCGCAACATGGCGACGACATAAGCCTCAACGCCAAGTTGTTCGAGCGCATCAAGGCAGTTTACGACCAACGCGAATCGCTCAACCTTGAGCCAGTGCAGATGCGTCTTTTGGAAGAAACCTACAAGGGTTTTGTTCGTGGCGGTGCAAACGTTCCAGCCGAAAAGCAGGCTCGTTTCCGCGAAATCAACGAAAAACTTTCGTTGCTTACAATGAAGTTCGGCAACAATGTGCTTAAAGCCACCAACGACTACAAGCTTGTGGTTGACGATGTTGCCCGTCTCGAAGGTTGCACCGAAGGTCAACTTGCCGCCGCTTTGGAACTCGGCAACGAATCGGAAGAAACCAAGGGCAAATATGTTTTCACAATCCACCTGCCGAGCATGGAGCCGTTCCTGATGAACTGCAAGGACCGTGAACTCCGCAAGGAACTCTGGACTGCATACTCAACCCGTTGCACATCGGGCGAAACCGACAACAGGGCAATCATCAACGAAATTGTAAACCTTCGCTTGGAAAAGGCTAACATTCTCGGTTACAAGTCGCACGCTGCATACGTCCTCGACGACAACATGGCAAAGACTCCCGAAGCTGTTGACGAACTTTTGATGCAGGTTTGGACTCCAGCACTTGCAAAGGCAAAGGAAGAAGCAGCCGAATACCAGAAGATGATTGACGCTGAAGGCGGAAACTTCAAGCTCGAACCTTGCGACTGGCGCTACTACAGCGAAACCCTCCGCAAGCAGAAATACGACCTCGACGACGATGTTATCCGTCCATACTTCTCGCTCGACAATGTTCGCGACGGAATGTTTATGGTTGCCAACAAGCTCTATGGCATCGAGTTCCGCGAAAACAAGAATATTCCAGTTTACCATCCCGATGCTGTTGTTTACGAAGTAACTGAAAACAACAATGTTATCGCAATACTCTACATGGACTTCTTCCCACGCGAGAGCAAGCGTAGCGGTGCTTGGATGACCAATTTCCGTGAACAGTCGTACACCAAGGACGGCAAGAAAATCATACCTTTAGTATCATTGGTATTGAACTTCACAAAACCATCGGGCGACAAGCCTTCGCTACTCAACTTCGACGAAACTTCTACCCTCTTCCACGAGTTCGGACACGCACTTCACAGCATACTTACCGACTGCCGCTACGAATCGCTGTCGGGAACAAATGTTTCGCGCGACTTTGTTGAACTGCCGTCGCAGGTTATGGAACAGTGGGCTGGCTATCCCGAAGTTATGAAGATGTATGCAAAACATTACCAGACCGGCGAAGTTATTCCCGATTCGCTCATCAACAAGATTGAAGCAGCATCAACCTACGGACAGGGATTCATCAACACCGAACTCATTGCAGCATCTTTGCTCGATATGGCATACGCCAACATCAGCGAACCGACCGAAATCAAGCTTCCCGACTTCGAGGATGCAGAAATGCAGAAAATAGGCTTGATTCCAGAAATCATCTCGCGCTACAGAAGCACATACTTCCAGCATGTATTCTCGGGCGGATACAGCGCAGGCTACTACGGCTACACATGGGCAGCAGTCCTCGACAACGATGCCTTCGAAGCCTTCAAGGAAAACGGAGTTTTCGACAAGAAGACCGCCGATGCTTTCCGCTACAATGTCCTGCAGAACGGCAATACCGAAGACGCAATGGTTCTCTACAAGCGTTTCCGCGGTCAGGAACCATCAATTGAACCGCTGCTGAAGAATAGAGGTTTGAAATAACCGACAAATACTACAAAAAGACAAATAGGCGAAGGAAACTTCGCCTATTTTGTTTTTTCAAATCAGAAAGGACTGACAAAAAGAAATGCCCGACTTTTCAACCGGGCATTCCTTAAATATTCACTCATAACTATTCATTTCCTTTTTGCCTGCTCTCTATCAACGCCTTTATCGGGGCAATACCCAGATGTGAATTCTGCTCTATAGCCTTCAGCACTGCGCCACCTCCAGTAAATATATAGTAGTCCTTGCTATCAAGAGCCATAATGTACAGACCTGGCAACAAACGCTTTAGTTCCTGCATTGTATCGCCACCACCATACAACTTCACAGCCTGCGGATTCTGGTCGATAATGGTATCGAGAGCGATTGTACCCTCATTGAAATGCGGGACAAAGCCCATAACTGCATTTACAAAGATTGTCTTTGCCGAGTGGAACACATCGATTATTTCTGGCTCATCGTAGCAACGCGGGTCAACATCCATAATCCAGTTGAACTCAGTTCCGGGAGCAACCTTGCGGATGTCGTGGATACGGTACTTGCCCTCTATCCTCTCACCAAAAACATCCGATTCGCAGATAATAGGCATCTCGACAATCTTTCCTGGATACTGCTTTGCATAGTCAACAAATTCCTTTGCCAACTTAACATCATCTTCCTCAACGCCCTTAATCTTGAATCCATATTTTGCGCACAAGTATGCATTGTAAATTACACCGCCGAGAACAAGTTTGTCAGCCTTCTTCAACAGAGCGTAAAGTGATTCAATCTTGGTATCGAACTTACTACCAGCCACAACTGCAACAAACGGGCTCTCTGCCTCGAAAATACGGTTCAAGTTCTCTATTTCGCGCTGCATAAGGAAACCTGCATACGACGGCAAGTACTTTGTAACGCCAACGGTTGAAGCGTGAGCCTGCCAGCTGCCGAATGCATCGTTGACATAAATGTCGGCCAAACCTGCAAGCTGGTTTGCAAAGCGCTCCTGCTCCTCGCCTTTTGCCTCCTCGCCGGTAAACCAACGGGTATTCGGCAAGTAAATCATATCGACATCGTGGTTGCGCAAACGGCGGATGCTATGGTTTACATTGGTTTCGATACTCAGGTAACCATTGTCTTCGTGCGAATAGAAGTCCGGCACTTCAATCTTTATGTGAAGCTTGTTCTCCAGGTAATCAACAATCGGCTGTACCGATGTCTTGGCATCAATTGTAATCTTGCCAGTCTTCTTGTCCTTCGGACGACCAACGTGCGTCATAAGGATTATTTTTCCGCCCTTGGAAAGTATGTAGAACAAAGTTCCAAAAGTTGCATCAATTCTGTACGGGTCGTGAATTACACCCGACTTAACTACGTTGTGGTCAACTCTTACGAGTACGATTTTGCCTTTAAGGTCGGCTTCTTGAATCAAAGGGAGTCTGTTATCCATATTATAAATTTGTTTTAAAGTTTGATGGCATAAATATAAACAAAAAAGCGATACAAAAAATTTTGCATCGCTTTTTTTTGTTATCGGAGTAGCATCACCGTTCCAATCTTCTCATAGTCAATTCCAAACATATCCTTGAAGTAGGCTCGCCAAGTATAAACGCCTTCGGGACAAGGATGAGTACCATCCGTTCCATCCCATTCTTCCTCCAAGTTGGTTGACTTGAACTGTATTGCGCCCCAGCGGTCGTAGATAATCAGCATATAATTGTTGGGGTCTATTGACGTACCGAAAAGACGGAAAGTTTCATTTATTTCATCGTTGTTAGGTGTAAATGCCGTAGGCGCAAATATATTATATTCACTGCTTACCTGAATATCAACGCCTGCGGTATCGGTACAGCCGTACAACGAAGTAGTTGTCAGTATCACATGATAAGTTCCTGGCATAGTGTAGGCATGTACTGGGCTCGACGATGTTGAAGTTGTCTGGTCGCCGAAATCCCACATATTCCAGAATCCGCCGTGCGAATAGTTGGTGAAGTTCACAATCGGGCTCGACATAGATATATTCGCCCTGTCAACTCTGAAATCGGCTTCCGGAATCGAATATACTGTAATAGCAATTGTTGTATCGCGACGGCATCCCTGATACGAAGTTACTTCAAGCTGCACATTGTAGAATCCAGAATTGTAGAAAGTATGCTTCGGATTCTTTGCAAACGACATATTTTCAAAATCGCCGTCAGCAAAATTCCACAGATACGACTGTCCCAAATCCGGCGTACTCTCTGTAAACGAAACATTCAACGGAGCACAACCTTCAACGACATCGGCACTAATATTAATAGGTATAGCCTCGAATGTACGTACATATATC
Organism: uncultured Bacteroidia bacterium; assembly: GCA_902776565.1. Taxonomy (GTDB): domain Bacteria; phylum Bacteroidota; class Bacteroidia; order Bacteroidales; family ML635J-15; genus Bact-19. The sequence goes on along the minus strand of CACYQN010000001.1, from coordinate 132,257 downwards.
GGAACCACCACGCTGTCGTAACGGCAACTGTCGTATGCCACAAAGTTAAACAAGGTATCAGCGTTGACTATCGGTTCGAAAGGCAACTTAATCTGCTCGCCATTGACATAAACCTCGTCCGGAGCCAAACCGCCGCCAGAAACCCTTACATCGAAGGCTGCCCTTTCGCCCGGGCAAACAAGCGTATCGGATATAAGGTTGACTTCCAACGATATCGGGTCAAGTACCGAAACCGTTACAGACATTTCTGCACTCGAGCAGTTGGTTGCATCAACAACGGAAGCATAGTAGGTAGTCGTTTCTGTTGGTGTAACATTTGTTGACATTCCGCTTTCGCCATTGCTCCACAATATAGTATAAGGAGGCACTCCGCCCGAAACAATACCAACGCCTATCTGGGTTGTCATTCCCGAGCAAATAGTGAAATCGTCCATCATCTGGATGTAGAACGGCTCGGGTTCACCAACCACAAACGAATATTCCTGATGGCAGAAGTTTGCGTCGGTCAAAGTAACGGTATAAGTTCCAGCAGGAACATTTACAAGGTTCTGCTGCCACAAACCATTCGACCATTCGTAATGGTAAGGCTCGTAACCACCATCTGCCGCAAATGTTACACTTCCGTCGGCATAGCCGTTGCAAGTAGCATCCCTACCCGAGATATAACCCGACAACGGGAACTCGGACTGATAAATATATACAGTATCGGAAGCCTCGCATCCGTTTTCATCGTTTATATGAACCCAGTATTCGCCAGGGACAAGGTTGTCGATGTCCTCGGATATAGCACCGGTGTTCCATGTATAATAATAAGGTGGAGTTCCGCCGAACACATTCAAGTCGCAAATACCATTAGCTTCGCCATAGCATCTGATGTTTGTAGGAGTAATGTCGCCATGCAGCGGCAAAGCCGGCTGACGAATCTCGGCCATAGCATATTCTACACAACCGTGAGCATCAGTAACCGTCACAATATAGAAGCCTGCATATAAGTTTGCCAAATCCTCGGTTGTTTCCCCATTGCTCCACTGGTAGGTGTAAGGCTCTGTTCCACCTGTAACAGTCAAGTCAACGCTACCTGTATTTTCGGCATAGCATCTCACATCGCGAGCATCAATAGTAAGCACAAGCGGCTCTGGCTGCTCAACTTCGTAGGTTGAAATTATGAAACAGCCATGAGCATCGGTAATGGTCACCGTATATGAACCTGCCGGTATATTATGCAAGTCCTGAACCATACGGCCATTAGACCAATAATAGGTATAGGCAAGAGTACCACCCACCACAGTTATGTCTATCGAGCCATCACTCATACCATTGCAACTTACATTCTGTATGGTCACAGAAGAAATCTCCAACGGAGCCTCAGGTTCGGTTATAACAACTTGGTCCTCGTGTTCGCAACCCACAGCATCCGTTATCGTAACGGTATATGTACCAGCAGGAACTCCGTGGGGATTCTGTTCGGTGCTTCCGTTTGACCATTCGTACCTATATGGTGGCAAACCACCGTAAACGGTAACATAGAGGTTACCAGTCGATTCACCATGGCAAAGCACATTGTCGCCACGAGTAATGCTTTCGATAGGAGCATTGGCTTCAAGGATGTTTGCCTCACCCATTACCGTACAGCCATAAACATCTGTAAGTGTTACATAATAATAACCGGAGAAGACATTTATCTCGTCGGTCGGTCCTGCATGGGTATTTACAGTACCTTCAGAATATTCCCAAGTGTAGTTAGGCGAACTATTGATTGCTGTAACTTCAATAACACCAGAATTGTCACCATAGCATATTACATTCGAAGAGTTGACCTCAATATCAAGTTCCGGACGCGGATGCAGCCAAGTTCCAGGGAACACAACATTATACTGGTTTTCGGGGAATTGCAAATCCCATTCCAAATCAACGCCCAAGAAACCAAGGTCCAAATCGCCAAGAGGTATCGACTGGTCAATCAATGCCGTATTGCAATCGGTAGGAATACACAAGTCTATATCTCGAGTATTTCCCTCTCGTGTTGTAAGTGGCGGAGTATCCTCATTGTAACGCTGAACATCAATTCCTGCAATCTCGTACGACTGGGCTATAGCATCGTCTGCATTCTCGTAACCACCTTCTATTTCTGGCAACTGGAACTCTGGTATAGTTACAATGCTAAATAAGTTGTCCAAACCAGGAACATTGATGTGAACATGCAAAACCTGAAGGTTCAATGCAAAACGGAGATTATTATAGGTATGGTTTCTGAATCCGCTACGGATATTGTATGTTACATCGTAAACCTGCAGCGAATCCCAGTTGTAGCAAGGATAAGTTATGTAAAGGTCGTTGTTGACTGTGAAGGTTATTACATCCGACTCGCCTTGCTGTACGAGCGTATTTCCACCAGCAACCTCATAGAAAGGCAATGGTGTGGCAAAGCGCAAGGTCGCCAATATCTCGGGACAGAACGAGAAGTCCTGAACCAACGCCATCGTCATATCTAGGTTAAGATGCAATATATAATACTCTATTGTAATTACATAGTCCTCGTATATTGGGTACGTAATCGTCTGACCTTCAAGAATATCAACAATCTGTCCAACTTCTGGCTGACCAATGGCATTACCGATAAACCTGATGAACTGCAATATGTTCCAGTTCATATAAAACCAATCGTCCTGACCTTCGGCATACAGGCATTGACCCTGTAGGCGGTCTTCCGTTTCAACATAAGGTATTGTAATGTCGGCTGTTATACCGATACCAAAAGCATCTGGAATATGGATGACAAGAGAATCGCCCGTACCGAGAAATCCCGTATTTATATAAGGCATACCAGTAACCTCGTCAATCCAAGGATATGCATACTCGCCTGTACCTGCATTCAAATAAAGAACAGCTATAGAATCGTGAGGAACAGGACTAGTAAACTGGGGATTGGAAGGTAAACTTATAGGCGGAATCAAGTGAATTGGGTCCACAACCTGGAAGCCCAACGCTTCTACCGAAACCGACAAGTCAACACCGAAACCATATTCAAGGTCAAGTGCCAAAGTTCCTGCCGTCGGAAAATGAGTATCAAGCGCCCATCCGTTCTGAACGGTATAGGTAGAATGGATTGGCGTTGTTTCGCCATGGTCGAAACCATAATGGTCAGGAAAATCAAGTGTTATCTGCACAGGATAATCAACGCCTACGTAACCGCTCGAAAATCCGTGCATGCTAAATGTTGAGTTCAAATACATGAACAAATTAAAGTCAAAATGTATTCCCACGGCATCGCTACCAATCACCTGATGAATACTCGGGTCAGTGGCACATCCGGAACCTAGGCAAAGGTCTATAAGGTTGTAGTCGAAATCAAGGAAAGTCGCGTCTCCTCCGCCCCACATGTCAACCGAATCGACATGATAGTTGATACTATGCTGAAGCACGTTCGAATTGTCCTGCTGAGCCGACACGTCCCGTGCGACAAACAGAACCAACAAAACAGAAAATGCTATATAGAGTTTCTTCATAACTATTCGTAAATTTTAGAAGTCAACATACTTTGCAGGATAATAGGCCTCAACTTGTCTCTCATCAGCTTAATATAACCTGCATTTATCCATATTGTAAAATGATAATCGCCAGACATAAGTATAAGTCTCTCAAACACAAAGCCTTTCAGTTTCATCTCGGCAGTAAAAAGAACACCTTCGCTGCCATCATGCATAACAACCGGTTCCGACGAAATGAGCGTCATCCCTTGAGAAGCAAAATATGCAGAATCCATTGCCATGGAAATCAAGAGGTAGGAAGTTCCAACAACTTCCTGCACCTGAATACTGCTCATTGTACCAACGTGCAGGAATCCCGGCAAGGAATCGGAATATTGAAAATATTCCGGAGGCTGAATCCTAATGTTTGTGCTCGGAATAGCAACCATCTTGCTCTCATCGTAAACAAAATTATCGCTTACCATAGTAAGACCGTTTATTACGGAACCCATCCCTACAGCCTGCGACGACTGGCTATCTTGCTGCTGCCCAAGCTCCTGCGAGAAAGCAGACACAGCCGTCATCACGATTAGCAACACACTGACAATAACCTTGTTCATAAAAAATTTCATACTTAAATTTAACCGCGTAAAGATACTATTTATTTTTTAACCCACACCAATAAGAACGATTTTTTTTAAGAAGGTTGCCTTCACACAAACAAAATACTACCAGAATTTACAAACACAATGATAATCAACAAAATAACTTAAGACCAATCCAAACAAATAGATATAAAACAAAAATGACAACAATTCGTTAACATCTTTTAAACAATAAAAAAACAAAAATAAGATGCATTATTTCTAATTTCGCAACCGAAATTGAAGAAATATTTTTCGAAAAATGAATGTCTCTGCTGGCAAAAGGAACTATGTAGCAATACTATCCCACACGATAGCATTGGTAGTTTTTATTGTCTTCTCTGCCATTTTCTCAAATGTGCTTATTGTAGATAATAATGACCATTTCATAGAAAATGATATTTCTCAGCATAAAGCCAACTGGGACGACACTTCCTATTCAGGACGACCACAGATTATTACAGAAGCACAACCCAACACCAACAACCTATTTACAAAAATAATTTCAGGAATTAAACACACTGGCAACATTCTGCCTTTCATAATCATACTTGCATCTCTCATTGGCATATACATCCTTCTCAATTGCCTGAAAATAAGCCCAGCAAGTGCGATATTGGGTTCACTGGCATTTGGATTTTTCTCATACGGCATAGCCGAACTGCAAGCTGAAGAATTTACCGAAATGATAGCCATCGGCATCATGCCATACGTCCTTGCTGGAATCGTACTGACATTCAGCGGCAGAAAAATCATTGGCACAATCATCACACTGATAGCCACGGCATTGCTGACAACAACCTGCCACTATCAAATTCTGTACTACACACTGCTTTGCGCCCTCGCGTACACAATATACGCACTTGCCACAAAGGAAAACCAAACTAAGCAAAAACTCGCGTCTCTTGCAATTACAATAGCCGTACTTGTTGGCGGAATACTCACAAACAGCGAAGCGATTTTCAACGAATACGAATATTCAAAATATGCCGTCCAACCCCTACCCGACTACAACGTTGAAAAACCACACTTCGACGATGGCGGAGAATCCTTGTCGCTTCTGATTCCGAACATAAAAGGCGGAAAATCAGCATCAAAGCTTTCCAGCAACTCCGAAACGCAACAGTTGCTCGAACCACTTTTCGGGCAGGAAAATGCAACAAAGTTGACAGAAAAATCGCCCACCTATTTCGGCAAACGGCAGTTCAGCAACGGAACGGCATACATCGGTGCATTGGCATTACTTTTGGCTCTGTTCGGCAGTATATGCAGCCCCAGAAAAGTAAAATGGGCATTTATTGCAACAACAATATTGGCAATAATACTTTCGTGTGGCAATATTGAATATTTCATCACTAAAAATATTCCGTTATTCTACAATTTCAGCCATTTCTCAAATATTTTGATAATTTCCGCAATTGGCATATCGGTTCTGGCAGCTCTCGGAACAGAAGAAATCATAACCCACAATTCCGAAACAAACGAAAAGCGAAAAACTATCTCACTCTACATCTCGACTGGAATTTTATCAGTTATCCTTCTGATTTTCGTCATCTTCCCATCAATCGCAGGCAACCAAAGCACCGACCAAAACAACATGGCCGAAATTGGTGTTTCGGAAATGCTGGCCTCGTATATGCCGCAGGACATTGAATACGCCGAAGCCGTTGCGGAATTCAAAAACGACTACATAACAGCCATCCGTAACGACAGGATTTCTCTTGTTCGCCGCGATGCAGCCAAATCGTTGGTTTTCATTCTAATCGGAGCATCAATTGCATTTTTCGCCATAAGGAAAAAACTAAACGGCAAAATCGTAGCAGGCACCCTCGCAGTACTGGTACTAGCAGACTCTACAATCGTTAATTTGCGAGACCTCGACACAGACAAGAGAGAAACTGCACAACCAACACAAAACATTGCAGACAAAACCATTACATCAGACAAAGCAACCTTCCGTGTCCTCGACATTCGCTACGATGCCGTACAAAACGACAATACAACTCACCTAAAATTCAATTCGCTTGGCGGTGGTGACAGCTACTGCACCAAACGTTATGCGACACTATGCGACTCTATTCTCAACAAAGAGCTTGCCCTTACGCGATACAACATTCTGTCGTGGGCGCAAAGGGACGGAATGTCGCAGGAAGAAATTCAGGAAATTTTCACAAACAAGTACAAGTCGCCTATTCTCGATATGCTCAACGTAAAGTACATTATACTCTCGGAAAAAGCAGAACCTCTTGAAAACAAACATGCTTCGGGTAATGTCTGGCTCGTTGACAGCATCAGGATTGCCGTTTCGGAAACTTTGGAACTTGCCAAGCTACAGCACATCGACACCAAAAAGACCGCCATCGTAAACGAAAAGTACAAGTCGGAATTTGCCGATGTGGAATTTTCAATCGACAGTACCGACCTCATCGAAATGACCTACCGCAAAGGCGATACCATAAAATACAAGTCGTCGTGCAAAGGCAACCGTCTGGCTGTTTTTTCCGAAACCTTCTACCCCAAAGGCTGGAAAGCAAGGATTGACGGGGAAAAAGCATCGTTCTTCAGATGCAACTACCTACTGCGCGGAATGATAATCCCGGCAGGCGAACACGAAATAGAATTCAGCTATATGCCAAAGACCGCTAAAATCGGAGGAATGGTTTCGCTGATTTGTAACATATTGACATTAACTATGATTGCATTTTTGTGCACAATATACATTATAAAAAAGATACGGCGCAAAAAAACAACCGAAAACATTGAATCATGACTTTGAAATTCGATAAATATCAAGGTGCAGGCAACGATTTCGTCATCGTCAACAACCTCGACGGAAAGCACGACTTGTCGAGCGAACAGATAGCACGGCTTTGCGACAGGCGTTTTGGCATTGGTGCCGACGGACTTATCCTTGTCGAAAAGAGCAACGATGCCGACTTTGCAATGAAATTCTACAATTCCGACGGCAAAACCGCCAGTATGTGCGGAAACGGAGGACGCTGCATTGCAAGATATGCCTTCGACAACGGAATCGCAGCCAAAACAATGAAATTTGCAGCCGAAGACGGCCTACACGAAGCCGAAATCATCGACAGTGAAAACGTAAGAATCAAGATGATAAATGTAGGAAACGTAAATGTCTTCGACGATGGAATGTGGGCAAACACCGGCGTTCCCCATTTTGTAAAATTTGTAGATGACATTGACAAGGTTGACATAGCTACCGAAGGTCGCAAACTTGCCGACGACAAGCGTTTCGCACCAGACAGGACAAACGTAAATTTCACAGACAATGCAAACGGGTTCAGATTAAGGACTTACGAGCGAGGCGTTGAAGGCGAAACTTTGGCTTGCGGAACAGGAACAGTGGCTACAGCATTGTGTATCAATACGAAAAAAGGAACGCCATCCCCTATCGCACTGAAAGCAAAAGGCGGACTGCTAAAGGTTTACTTTGAAAAGAACAATAACGGATATGAAAATATATGGCTCGAAGGGCCTGCTGTAAAAGTATTTAAAGGAGAAGCAGATGGAAAATAATATAGAGACAAAATCACCGAAATTCGACCTGCACGTACACACAACGGCATCGGATGGAAGCAGAAACGCGCAAGAAATTGTCGCAGAAGCCAAACGCATAGGTCTCACGACAATGGCAATTACCGACCACGACACAATCGGAAACGTCAAGGATTGCATTGAAGAAGGCAAAAAACAAGGAATCCGCATAATTGCCGGAGTTGAACTGAGCGCGGAAGTTGACAGCGGGAAAATGCACATTCTCGGATACGGCATCGACCCCGACAACAATGAGTTCAACATTGTGATGAAAATGCTTCGTGAGGCAAGAGCAGAAAGGAACAAGAACATAATTGAAGCCCTCAAATGCCTGTTCAAGATTGAAATAAGTCTTGATGATGTTAAAAAGTACGCAAAAGGCGACACTGTCGGCAAGCCTCACATCGCTGCCGCAATCGTTGAAAAAGGATACTGCTCTGACATAGAAACAGTTTTCAAAAAAATATTAGGGAAAAAATGTCTTGATGGTATCGAAAGGAAAAAACTACCTCCTAGAACTTGCATCGAGTTGATAAACAAAGCAGGAGGAATCGCCTTCCTTGCACATCCTAATTCACTGAAACTCACTAACGAAAAGACTTTCGCGAAAATAAAGGAACTGCAACGATACGGACTTGTAGGTATTGAAGCCTACCACAGCAGTCTTTCGCAAACACAAAACAACACATACGTCAAGATGGCGAAAGAACTTGGCTTGATGATTTCGTGCGGCAGCGACTTCCACGGACCAGAAGTAAAAAAGGATGTGAAACTCGGAACTGGAATCAACGGAAACCTGCCTACCTACAACGAAGAAATAATCGCTCCGCTTTTGAAAGCATTAAATATGTAACAAAATGGAAAACAAGGTTTTTGCACATGAAGTTAGAGTCGGCAACGTTCCGATTGGAGGCGAAAACAAGATTGCCATCCAGAGCATGACCAACGTGCCTGTGGGTGACATCCAAGCATCTGTAAACCAATGCAAACAACTTTTCGACGCAGGAGCAGACCTAGTCAGGCTCTCTGTACCACGCACTCCCGACATCGAAAGCCTAAGACTTGTTAAAAAGCAACTCGAAGCCGACGGATACAAAAAAACGTTGGTTGCCGACGTGCATTTCAGCTCGCAAATTGCCGAAGAATGTGCCCGAATAGTCGAAAAAGTAAGAATAAACCCAGGAAACTACATTGACAAGCGAGCAAACTTCAAGGAACTGAACCTAAGCGACTACGAGTACAACCTTGAACTTGAAAAAATACACGACAGGCTGTTGCCGCTCATAAAGGTTTGCCGCGAATATGGCACAGCCATACGAATCGGCTCCAACCACGGCTCGCTGTCCGACAGGATTTTGTCACGCTACGGCAACACGGCACGCGGAATGGTCGAAGCTGCAATGGAATTCATCAGCATTTTCGGAGCCGAAAACTTCCACGACCTTGTCATCTCGATGAAAGCCAGCAACGTAAAGGTCATGACCGAATCGTGCGAACTGCTCACACAACGAATGATTGAAACTGGCTACGTTTACCCTCAGCATCTTGGTGTAACCGAAGCTGGCGCTGGCAACGATGCTAGAATAAAGTCGTGCCTAGGCATCGCCTACTTATTAAATAAAGGCATCGGCGACACAATAAGGGTATCATTGACCGAAAATCCTGTGAATGAGATAACTTTCGCCAAGAAATTCATGTCTGCGTTTGGTGAAAAGAAAGCATACTCAACACAAAACGTAAATTCAAGCTATACTGGCATTGTTAACTTCTCGCCCAAGGCTACAGATACCGAAACCGCCATCTCCGAAACTTGCATTGCGCTTGCTAACGGTCTAATAGACCGAAAGATAACCAACCTGCAAATAAACAGCAACATAGCAGGAATCGACAACAAGGATTTCGTTGCCGACATCATGCAGGCAGCAGGAATATGCATCAGCAAGGCCGAATTTATTTCGTGTCCTGGTTGCGGACGCACCAACTACGACTTGGAACGCATTTCGGAAGCAGTAAAACGCGAATTTTCGCACCTGAAAGGTCTGAAAATAGCCACAATGGGCTGCGTTGTCAACGGTCCCGGCGAAATGGCCGATGCCGATTACGGATGCGTTGGCAGCACAAAGGATCACGTCATAATATACAAGGGACAAACGCCTGTAATTCGCGACGTTCCACAGGACAACGCAGTGGAAATGCTGAAAAAAGTCATTGCCGATAACGGCGACTGGAAGGAAAAGTAAGATGGAAAACTTATTGGAACGCGAATTTCACGCACAAAACCGCAGAAAACTGCTCGAAAACTTGGAAAACGGTGACACCGTAATATTGTTTTCGGCAAATCCGCAGTCGCGCAACGCAAACCAGTTTTTCCGCTACCGTCAAAACTCCGACATATTGTACTACAGCGGAATACGACAGGAAGAAACAATACTTCTGCTACACAAAAGAAGCTCAACCGAAGCCGAAGAATACGCCTTCGTCATCGAACCAACAGAGCATATTAACGTGTGGACAGGCATTAAACTTACAAAAACCGAAGTCGCTGATATTTCGGGCATTACCAACGTAGAATACCTCGACTGCTTCGACAACATAGCCGACGAAATCATAAAATCGAGCAAAGGCAAAATTTACATTTCATTTGGCAACAACATCCGCAAGGCCGAATACATAAATTTCCGTCAGGAAGCTTGGAAAAAGGCGCACAGCGAATTGGAATTCAACGACATCGACCCCATAACCACAACTTTGCGCCTACAAAAATCAGACTATGAAATTGGTTGCATACGCGAAGCCATAAGGATAACAAAAAATGCTTTTGCCGAAGTCGCAAAGATTATCCGTCCAGGCATTCATGAATATGAAATCGAAGCCGAATTTTACCGACAAATCCGTGGTTGCGGATGCGAAGGCTTTGCATATCAGCCTGTTATTTCGTCGGGTAGCAACAACTGTATTTTGCAAAGCATAAATAATCAAGGTATTTGCCACGAAGGCGACCTGCTTATTATGGACGTTGGTGCCGAATACAAGGGTTACGCCGCCGACATTACACGCACGATGCCCGTAAACGGCAAATTTTCGCCACGTCAGCAGCAGGTTTACGACGAAATAATGTCGATTCTGCGACAAATAAAGCAATATTACACCCCTGGCTCATCAATCGACCGCATACATTCCGAATTTGAAAAACTGATGCTCGAAGCTCTGCAAAGGCTCAATCTGGTCACAAAGGACGAAATTGCGCATCAAGAATCGGTACACGCAACCGTAAAGCGATATTCGCCACACCTTTGTTCGCATTTCATCGGACTTGATGTACACGATGTTGGAAATCGACACACAATATTGAAAAGCGGTATAGTAATGAGTTGCGAACCAGCCATCTACATTCCCGAAGAAGGCTTTGGAATCAGAATAGAAACCGATATGCTTGTCGGGGAAACACCAGTGGATTTGGGGGAAGAATAAAAAAACTATTGCATAAATATCTCCAACCCATTATCTTTGTCGGACAGATTTTTAAACAACACGACAATGATAGTACTGACACTTGATGCTGGCGGAAGCAAATTCGTATTTTCGGCAATAAAGGACGGAAAATTCATAGGTGAATCGAAAAAAATTCCATCAAACGGACACGATTTGGACAAATGTCTGCTTGGAATAATTGACGGCTTCAAGCAGCAGCAGAAAGCCGTTGGCGAACCGATAGACGCAATAAGCTTTGCTTTCCCCGGACCAGCCAATTACCGAGAAGGAATAATCGGCAACACCGAGAACCTCAAGGGCTTCCGTGGTGGCGTCCCGCTGAAAGCCATGCTCGAAAACATCTTCAAGGTGCCAGTATTCATCAACAACGACGGCGACCTTTACACCTATGGCGAATCGCTTGCCGGTTCGCTTCCGCTCATCAATGCGCAGCTGCAGAAGGCTGGCAACAAGATGCAATATCGCAACGTCGTCGGTCTGACAATCGGCTCGGGATTCGGCGGAGGATTTGTTCACGACAAGTTACTAATTACCGGCGACAATGTCACAGCCTGCGAAATCTGGAAAATGTCGAACCGCCTCGACCCCGAACGCAACTGCGAGGAACTAATCGCAATACGTTCGCTACGAAGATTCTATGCTGAATATGCAAAAATTCCGTTCGACGACACACCTATGCCCCGCGAAATCTACCTCATCGGAATGGGGAAGGAAAAAGGCAACAAGGCCGCTGCCCAAAAGGCTTACTTCCATATGGGCGAATGCCTTGGCGACGCAATTGCCAACATGATAACACTGTTCGACGGCATTGTTGTAATCGGTGGAGGCGTTTCGGGTGCCCGCGAACTTATTATCCCTGGCGTAGAAAAGGAACTTCAGCACAAATTCCTTTCACTTTCACGTGTTACGCAGAACGTTTACTGCCTCAACAAGCCCGAACAACTGGCCGAATTTGTAAAACCAGAAAGCAAAACTCTAAAAGTTCCGCTGTCAGACAAAACCGTTGAATATTCGTATATGCCCAAGTGCGGGTATCTGTTCTCATCGTTCGACACCAGCATGATGATAAACATCGGTGCATACCACTTTGCAAAGGAAATGCTGAATAAATAGCAGAAAGCACTAATTATCAATCACATAGCAATATTTAGTTTCCAAAACATATAATTTATTAAGCATCAACACAATAATAAAATTATTAGTGCGTTGATTTAACAGAAATGTGTTGATAAAAATCAACTTACAACTGGAATTGTATGGATATTGGCAATACTTTTGCAATCGTCAAATTAAATTAAAGGCAAAGAATATGTTATTGTTGGACGATACGATTATTAATGCAGCTGCAACGGATACAGCAGCCGAAGTCGCAGAAAATAGCGCTGCAAGCCAGTCGTACTGGGACTTGGCAGTACAGGGCGGATGGATAATGATAGTTCTCGCAGTCCTTTCCGTACTTGCAATATACATTTTTATTGACAAGTACCTCGCTTTAAAGAAGGCTGGCAAGAATCAGGACGGATTCATGCAGAACATCAAGAACTACATCAAGGAAGGAAAGATTGACAATGCAATTGACAGTTGCCGTAATAATGGCAGCCCTATTTCGAGAATGATTGAAAAAGGTCTGCAACGCATTGGTCGTCCGCTCAACGATGTAAACACTGCAATCGAAAACGTCGGAAAGCAGGAAGTTGCAAAGTTGGAAAAAGGTCTTGCTCTTCTCGCAACAATCGCAGGTGGTGCCCCTATGATTGGTTTCTTCGGAACTGTTACCGGTATGGTTCAGTCATTCTCGTCGATGGCAGCCGCAGGAAACGCGCTTGAAATAAAAGATTTGGCTGGCGGTATCGAAACAGCACTTGTAACAACAGTCGGCGGTCTTTTCGTCGGTATCATCGCCTACTTCGCATACAACATCTTGGTATCGAAGGTCAACAACTTGGTAAACGACCTTGAGTCCAAGACTACAGAATTCATGGATGTATTGAACGAACCCGCATAAATTGAAAAACCATGAGCCTAAGGTCGAGAAATAAGATAAGTTCGGAATTCAGCATGTCGTCAATGACCGACATAGTGTTCCTGCTGCTCATATTCTTCATGGTGACATCAACAATGATTGCGCCTAACGCACTGAAACTGTTGCTTCCATCGAGCAACAACCAGACACAGGCAAGCCCGTTGGCATCGGTGTCAATCAAGGACAACCAGAACGGCACATACACCTACGCCATAGGAACAACCATTATGCCTTTCGAGAACCTGGAAACAGCACTCGTAAAGGAAATGGCGGAAAAGAGCGACGAAGCATACGTATCACTTCACGTTGACAAGTCGGTTCCAATGGAAGAAGTGGTAAAAATTATGAATATTGCTAAAAAGCACGAATATAAATTAATACTGGCAACACAACCCGGAGAATAATGAACTACTTCATGCAACATAAGGAAGCGTTTATCGGTTCGGCAATATTTGTTATTGCTGTACTGCTTTTCCTGTTGTTGTGCGGACTGAAAATGCCAGACCCACCACTGGTGGAAGAATGCATACTATTAGACTTTTCAACTCCTACAGAGGAGTCAACATTACTTGATACAAGAGGTGGCGGCGGAAATCCCAACGCAGGAGCATCGACCGCTAATGCAACTACAAGCAATCAAAATACCTCTACACAAAACTCAAATTCAAACTCAAACTCAAATCCCAGCGTCGAATCTCAGGCCTTCGAGGATGCTGCGCCCCTCCCATCAGGTAATGATAGCAAAGGTGAAACAACCGAAAATGTAGAACCAACGCCGACTTCGAGAGCCGAAGGCCGTGTAAACTTTGGCGGACTTGCAGGCGGAAACGCTTCTGGCAATGGCGGAAGCGGCACAGGCAGCGGCAACCCTGGTTGGGGTGGCGGTAACGGTTCGGGCGGTGGAAGCGGAACTGGTCCTGGCGGTATCGGTGGAAGCATCGGAAATCGCAAGGTTACCAAGGTTTTGCCAGAAAACAAAGACAACATGACCGGTACGGTCAAACTGAAGATAACAGTCAACGAAAAAGGTATTGTCGAAACTGCAGAACCCGCAGCAGGAACCACTTGCAGCGAATGCGTTCCTTTCGCAATCAAGGCTGTAAAGCAGTGGAAATACGAAGCAAAACCTGGAAGCGGAACACAGACGGGAATTGTCACTGTTGAATTTAAACTGAAGTAATCCGATGAAAATAAAACGGTCAATATTTATTATCGCACTGATAATAAATGCTTTGTCATTCTATTCATGCAAGGACAGCAACGAAATTTCAATAAATGGCAAGATAGACGACTGCAAAGGCTGTAAAATTCAACTTGAGCGACTCTCCCCTATAAAAATCGACACCATAGCGACTGCCAGCACAGGAATGGACGGAAGTTTCAAATTAAACCACAACGATAGCATACGCCGACTTTACCGTCTAAAATTGGAAAACAGACCGCCAATACATCTTTGCCTGGTCAACGGTGAAAGCATTGAAATCACAATAAATGCAAACGACTACGAAATCTCAGGCTCAAAGGATTGCACGGAACTGAAACGCCTCAACGACCGTATGACCGAAAGTACCCAAAAAGTGGAGGAACTGCGTAGCAAAGTCAGCCAGCAATTCAATATCGACAAGGCAAGCCTCGAGGAAAGCAACCGCATAGCCGACAACCTTTACCAGTCCGACAAGGAATTTATTTCGGATTTCATCAAGCAAAACCACACATCGCCGATAATATACCTTGCTCTGCACCAATATGTTTCCACAACGCAAATAATGCAACTACCCAACGACTACGACATCTACAAGTATGTCCTTGAGGAGATGAAAGCCAACAATCCCGACCTTGAAGAAACAAGGCATTTGGAATCAATAGTCAGGAAATTTGAGTTGCAACAGGAACAGCGCAACCGCAATTATGTAACTCTTTCGGAAGGTTCAACAGCACCAGAATTTTCCATTCCAGACCAAAACGGCGACACAATAAGGCTCTCCGACTTCAAAGGCAAAGAAATTACCTTGTGCTTCTGGGCATCGTGGGACAAAAAATCGGTAAAGACAGTACAAGAATACCTAACTGAAAACACCGACCGACAGATAATCCTCATTTCGCTCGACAGCAACCGCGAACAATGGCTACAGGCAATAAAATTCCATCGTCTCGACAATGCCGTCAACCTCAGCGATTTCAAGTCGTGGGAAAGCATAACCGCCAAACTATACGGGGTAAAGGTTGTTCCAACATTTGTAGAAATATCAGAAGGCCAGAAAATTGATAGAATTTTCTAGACATTCAACATTGTACAATCACAGCGCGCCACAACAGGAAACAGGCAACATTTGAATCTTGAATCATAGAACACCGACTTTGCTTGTTTGTATTATAAAAATCAGTAACTTTACGAACAAAAAAAAGCTATGGAAAATAATAAAATTTATCCTGATAGTTTTAATGAATTATTCTCTAAAAACTATACTTGCAACGAATATGAAAAATTTATCGGACAAGGAAACCCTGCTTCTAAAATACTTATTATTGCAAAAGAATGGGGAATGGAAAAAACAGATCCTGCATATATATATGGAATCAAGGAAAATTTTAGGACATGGAGAGACATGAGACATCCAGATGTAAAAAACTGGTTCGATGCTCATTGGAATTGGTCAGCATACCATCCTCGCCAACCATACAAAGGACAACTCTTATTGAAAGACAATAAAAATACAGATATCAGTCTGAACAATAAAGGAACAAGTTTAACCTGGTGTGCTTATCAAAAATTTATCAATAAGATACTTCCTAAAGATTTACAAGTCAAAAAAGGAGAACAACTCAATTTCTATGATTATTGCTTTATTACAGAATTAAGTAGCAATTGTATGCCAAAAAGCAGAAAAAATGATGACACAAAAAAATCAATTGAAACTAGATTATCTTCCAATGGTATTTTAGCACAACCATTCTTTAGGAATTTCCCAGTTGTAATTATGGCAATATACCACTATATTGATTGGTATAATGACATACCAATTATTCATAATTTTGATGGAGGTGTATTAAACTACGAATACAAAGGTATTATCGTATCAGAAGACACATATTCCAAATATGATGAAGAAACGAAAAAGAGGATGCCTTTGTTCCGGACAAATAACGATTTCAGCAAAGGAAATTTTATAAATGTACATGAGAGTGCTGATAAAAAACATATCCTATTGCACACAAACCATTTTGTTGACAATAGCAGACCTAGGTCTGACGTATGGATGAACGAGTTAGCAGATATTATTCGTCCATATTTGAATATTTGATAACTTTCATTATGCCCTTCCCTTCGACTACGCTCACTTCGACAAGCTCAGTGCGCTACAGGCGCACCACGACTCAACAGAAAATCGGCGATGACATTTACCCAAAATCCTGAACACCGATGCAAAGCATTGCGTCGCTACAATCCTTAAACCCATCAAATCATCAACATCGTACTGTCGCGGCGCGCCACGACTCGACTTCAAATTATCAAATCATCAAATTTTCAAACCCTCCTTTAACACTATTTAAACATTTATCTAATTCAATTTTAGTTTTATATAATTGCATAATAATTTAAATTTGCATCTGCAAAAACTAAAAAAGGAATATGGACAAAAAGAAACAGAATCTACCGGCACTCATACTCAACTGCGTAGCACTCGGACTGGGTGTTGCTTGCATTGTATTAAGCATTCTGTCGAAAGGCACAATGAAGGACATAATTATGATGATGTCGTCGGCAATAGTATGCCTGTCGGCCTCGGTAATGATTAGAAACAAGGAATAATAACGAATAAAAGTTTCAGATTATGGAAATTGACATAAGAGAACTGAACGAAAGAGTTCAGAGAGAAAGTTCATTCATCGACATCGTAAATATGGAGATGTCGAAGACCATCGTGGGACAAAAGCACTTGGTTGAAGGTCTGCTCATCGGATTGCTTTCCGACGGACATATCCTGCTCGAAGGTGTTCCTGGTCTGGCAAAGACTTTGGCAATCAACACGCTTGCAACCGCCATCGACGCCAAGTTCTCGCGCGTACAGTTCACCCCCGACCTTCTGCCTGCCGACCTCATCGGTACTATGATATACAGCCAGAAGAACGAGGACTTCATCGTGAAGAAAGGTCCAGTTTTCGCAAACTTCATACTTGCCGACGAAATCAACCGTGCACCAGCAAAGGTTCAGTCGGCACTGCTCGAGGCAATGCAGGAACGCCAGGTTACCATCGGCGACAAAACCTACAAGATGGACAATCCTTTCCTCGTAATGGCAACTCAGAACCCGATTGAACAGGAAGGAACCTACCCTCTGCCCGAAGCTCAGGTTGACCGTTTTATGCTGAAGGTGAAAATCGACTACCCCGAATTCGAAGAGGAAAGGCTCGTCATCCGCAACAACCTTGCTAAGCAAAAAATTGAAGTTAAACCGGTACTTAAGCCCGAAGACATCGTTAAAGCCCGCGAAGTAGTTGCCGATGTTTACCTAGATGAAAAGATTGAACGCTACATCCTCGACATTGTATTTGCAACCCGTTTCCCCGAGCGCTACCAGCTCGACAAACTGAAGAATATGATTGCCTACGGAGGTTCGCCGCGTGCATCAATAAACCTTGCAAAGGCAGCAAAGGCATACGCTTTCATCAAGCGCAGAGGTTATGTGATTCCCGAAGATGTCCGCGCCGTTTGCCACGACATCCTCAACCACCGTATCGGACTCACCTACGAAGCCGAAGCCGAAAACATCTCGACCGAGGAAATCATCAGCGAAATCCTCAACAGGGTTGATGTTCCGTAAAATTTCATTTGTAAATTAAATAATATAAATGATGTTCGACATATAAATATATAATGATATTTCTATCAACATATTACAAAAAAAATGTAACCGTCATTCCACAAGTCAGAACATACACGCGAAACGGAACGGAGAGCGTTGTAATGTTCGACTATGCGGAATCTCCTATTAGTACTCAGGGGAGATTCCGCACAAACGAATTCACAAGGCTCGTACCTACGCCTGTTCATTCAGTTTTGCGGAATGACAAATGGGGTGGAATAAAATGATTTTAGTCGAACTACTATAATTTTAATTTTTTTCATTATGGATTCATCGGAACTACTGAAGAAAGTTCGCAAGATTGAAATAAAGAGCCGAATGCTCTCCAACCATATCTTTGCAGGCGAATACCACTCGGCATTCAAGGGCAAGGGTATGACTTTCAGCGAAGTGCGCGGATACCAGTACGGCGACCCAATAAAGGACATCGACTGGCATGTGACCGCCCGCTTCAACCAGCCGTACATAAAGGTGTTCGAGGAAGAGCGCGAACTTACCGTGATGCTTCTCATCGATGTGAGCGGTTCTGAGGACTTCGGCACACGCGCAAAGCAGAAAAAGGACCTTATCGCCGAAATCGCCGCCGTGCTGTCGTTCTCGGCAATCGAAAACAACGACAAGATTGGCGTAATCTTCTTTTCCGACAAGGTAGAAAAGTTCATTCCACCGCAGAAAGGCAAGAAGCACATACTGCGCATCATCCGTGAACTGCTCGACTTCAAGCCCGAAAGTTCGCAGACCAACATCAACGAGGCACTCAAGTTCCTCACCAATGCCATCAAGAAGCGCAGCGCAGCATTCATTATTTCCGACTTCATGTCGCCAGACTTCTCCGAATCGCTCAAGATTGCCGCTTCGAAGCACGATATTGCCGCACTCAAGGTTTACGACCCATTTGAGGAAAGCCTACCAAATGTCGGACTTGCCTACTTCCGCGATATGGAAAGCGGCGAAATGCGCTGGATAGACACCGCATCGGCCTCTACGCGCAAAGAATACGGCAAGTGGTGGAAAGAAAAGAACGAAGCCGCCGACCTCATCCTCACCAAGGCAAAGGTCGATAAGGCTGTAATCCGCACCGACGGCGACTATGTGAAACCGCTCATTGCACTATTTAAAAACAGATAACCGTGAAAAAGTCAGTTTTTACCATATTATTATTGTTGGCTGTCGGATTTTCGGTTTCCGCACAGAACATCAGTTTCTCGGCCAGACTTCAGAACGACAGCATAATCGTTGGCGAGCAGACGCTAATATCGATTAGCGCGGAAATTCCACCGCAAACTCAGGTGACCGCACAGCAGTTTGCCGACACCATTTGCGACAAGATATTCCTTATCAAGGACTTGGAAGCAAAAGTCGAAAACGGCAAATACACGAAGGACTACCTCATAACTTCCTTCGACACTGGCATCAACGCAATCTCACCGATAAGGTTTATGACCATTTCGGGCACCGACACCAACGAATTCACAACCTCGGAACTTTACCTGAAAGTAAAACCCTACATCCTCATCGACACAATTCCGCGCGACACGGTTTTTGCCGAAAACGCAGGTACGGTGCTATTCGGAAAGGACGGCTTCAGCAAGGAAATCGAGCAGTACATCCCCGACTCCATCAAACAGTCGATGAGCGCCGATACCCTGCAGATGCTCCGCGAGGAAATTAAGCGCCAGATGATACAGCAGTACGCTTCGCAGGTGATGCAGACAGGCTTCACTAACCAAGAGCAGATTGATTCCATTGCCAACGCCGACTCGCACCGTATGTTCGTAGTTGACAAGGACATAATGGAGACGCACTATGTATATGGAAGCGTTGATTCTGTATTCGTACAGGAAGGTCAGCAGGTTGCAAAGGGCGACATTCTGTTCACCCTGTTCGAAATCGAGGACATCAACGACGAACTATACAACACGCCTTTCAACTGGGATGAATTCTGGTATGATGTGAAGGCATTTTTCTCGAAGTTCTGGTGGCTGATACTCATTGTGCTGGTTGCCGGTGCGATAATATTCTATGTCATCTACCGCAAGAAGCACGGCAAGTCGCCGATACCGATGATAAAGGTCAAGCCGAAACGCCCAGCACACGAAACCGCACTCGAAGAACTTGAACGCATCCGCAACGAGAAGATTTGGAGCCGCGGTCAGGTTAAGGAATACCATGTGCAATTGACCGACGCCGTAAGGACCTACATTGCCGACCGTTACGGTATCGATGCCGAGCAGATGACAACATCCGAAATACTTGATATGTTCAACGTTGCCGTCCCGATTGACAACGAGGACAAGCAACGTCTGCGCCAGATGCTCGAACTTGCCGACAGCGTAAAGTTCGCAAAATTCCAGCCCCTGCAAGGCGACAACGACCTTTCGCTGCGCAACGCCTTCGACTTTGTGGAACACACCAAGGAAATCATCGTAAACGACCCCAAGGCAATAAATGTACAGGCAGAGATAGAGGCGGATAAGGTTGTGCCGCAGGAGCAAAACGAAAAACAAGAATAAGTTATTCGGAATTATACTGAGAAAAGGTGGAGAAATCCACCTTTTTTTTGCAATAGTTCTTTCGGATTTGCAACCTTTAGTTCACTGCCACTATGTTCTTTCGGATTTGCAATCCGAAAGCTTTGAATATAAAGATTTTAAATCCGCAACAAATATCTCATCTCATTACAAACCCACCGACCGCTTTATCCTAAATTTCTTTCACAAAAATATTCACGCATACAAAACTTGTTTAAAATTAGTGGGATGTGAGTTAACTACAAATCGTAGTCCGTTTTGTATCAACAAGATAGAGACAATCAATCTAACTTATTAATTTCACAATACCATCCAATTGTGATTTTATTTCATCAAACTTCTTATTTAAATCCAAAGTCCTAAAATATATCACATTGCCATCGTTGTAAACTACCTGACCATCTGGCACAACATCTTCCTGTGTTTTTGCATATAGCAACATTCCGTCAACCTTACCAGTATGATTTGTGTCCTTGTTCATAATATAGGTGAATATCTGATTGCAATTATGGGAGTTTATAGTCTTTTTATCATAGTGTTCCTGCCAAATCTTCCCATAATACTTAGTATCAATCACCATTGTTCTTCCGTTAGGAGATTCTAACAATATATCAGTCTTAAGTATAGGCAACATATTTTCTGAAGAAACATTTTTCTCTATGTTCCAATCAATTAACGCAGATTTTGGGTTTAAATAAGAATGATGTTTCCGATAATATTCAAGCACAAACTTCTCAAACAAACGATGCATGTGCTCATCGGAGAATTCTCTCATTTTGTACTTTCCACCCTCTGTTGTCATCAGCAATCCTTCAGCAATAAAATAGCATAAATATATAAGCATTTGATAATTCCTGCTATTCCTGTCAAACCTTAACGACATCCATTTTATGCTCTTTAAATCTACTGTATCGACTTCTGCAAAATATAACATCAGTCGTCTTAATTGAACTTTCCGACCATCACTTATATCCGGACATTTCAACAATGCAACAGAAGTTGTCTTCAATATCTTGTTAAACAGGTTGTTTTCAGAAAAAATATCATATTCGCAAACAATGTTTCGTTGTCGTGAAATCTTATTCCTTATTGTTCCATTCACATCGACTTTACCTCTCAAAGTGTTCAATGAGTCATTAATTGAAATATACTCTTTGTGTAAACCTTGCTTCAATTGACATGATATTCCTCTAATAATTATCTCGGCAAACAAATCGTATATATTATCAAAATCCTCTCCCGATATACTTTTATAGTTATTCTGCTTAAGCCCTTGAAATGCATAAGACAGCATATAATATATGTTATGGATTAATATGCCCTTATCTTCCGTCATTTCAAAGCATCTAATAATTTCTTTGATTCTTCTTTTAGTTTGTTGCCATTGTCAAACCAATACTCTTTCAACATAGGTATAACATCGTATAGCACTACATTTTCCAACCTATTTTTATCGAAAGAATCCCAATTGCAGAAATAACTATGCCCTATACAATAACCAGAACCCAGTGTGTCATCCTTCAATATTGTATTATTAAGATTTTTAATAGCATCTATAACTTTGTCAAACAATTTGTTATTAAGTTTCTTCTGGTATTTTTGGAATCCGTCACTGTCAAATCCAGCATTCATCTCGTAAAATGAGAATCTCCTTCGTAAAGCATAATCAATCATTGCCAGAGACCTGTCGGCTGTATTCATCATTCCTATGATATACAAGTTGTTTGGAACAGAAAACAACTCGTCGCTATATGCAAGTTTTATGCTTGTTGTCCTGTAATCATTCTCAATAAGCATCAGCAATTCACCAAAAATCTTGCTCAAATTTCCCCGATTAATTTCATCTATAATGAAAAAGTAAGAATTATCAGGATCATCTTCTGCTTTAGCAAAATTTATAAAACACGCCCTGCTTCAAATCAAAACCGCCATCATTATTCGGTTTATAACCCATTATGAAATCCTCATAACTATAATTCTGATGAAACTGCACCAACTCAATTTTAGATTCATCCTTAAAACCAATTATAGAATATGCAAGTCTTGTGGCTGAATATGTTTTACCAACACCAGGGGCACCCTGTAATACCAAATTTTTCTTGGTTAACAATAAGTTTTTCAAAATTTCATAGTTCTCTTCCGAAATATAAACATCTTCCAGAAAAATTTTTTTATTGTACTTATCAAATTCCTTATGTGCTTGTGGTAATGATGGTTCCTTCAATATTGAGGGTGCACATTCGTTTGCTTTGAGTTGGTGATTTAGCAATTTTGCATAGTTTACACCATCTGGATGTTCGTAAACATTCCTACATTCTAAATTTTTTAAATCCAAATCTCCTTCGTCTGACAATCTTTCATCCAAGATGGACTGCAATAGAGCATCATCTGTGATATCTGTCAGCATATAGTAGTTCTCATTTTGTCTTGCAGGGGAATGCCATCTGCCAAAATGCGTCCATTTTATTTTTCGACAATGACATTTTTTGTCTTCATTCTCATTATATATATACTGCGACAATATAACGGCTTTTCCTAAAAGATATTTTTTAGAAATCCTCATATAGACCACATCACCAACATTCATAGAATGGACAAAATTCCAGTATGAATTTACAATTTCATCCATATATTCATCATCTTCCTTTATCCGAAGGAATTCCTTTATTTCTTCTATAGTTCTATATTGCTCAAGATTTCCTAGTTTATGAAGTTTTTTACATAATTTCTCATCAGGATACATCGGCAATATATATACAAAATCGTCGCCAAGACACAAATCATATTGTGCATAACATTCCCAATACTTTACATTGGATGATGTTTGGTCATCTTCGAATAAAGTTTTCTGAAGAGTTCTGCCTTTTGCCATTTTTTATCCTCCGAAAATATAATCGCCACAAAATTAAATAAAATTTGGAAAAGGTTAAAACATGATTTTTCAATTATAAGTTTTGGAAAAAATCGTATTTTTGCAGTATCAGTTTTTATAAAAGGCAACAACAATAACACTCTTGTTATGAGTAAAATAAGAATAAAAAATTTTGGTCCAATTCGTGACGGTTTTATAGATAACGATGGATGGATGGACATTAAAAAGGTTACTGTGCTAATTGGAAATCAAGGATCAGGAAAAAGCACAGTAGCAAAATTGATTTCAATATTTTCTTGGCTTGAAAAGGATCTATTTCGTGCAGGAGGACTAAGTCTTAAGTTCCACCAGCAGGAAGGCACCTTCAAGCATCTTTTAGAGTATCATCGTATTGAAAACTATCTGAATAACAATACAGAAATTCTGTATAAAGGAGATGCATATAATTTAACATATAAAGCAGGACAAAATCTTGACATACAAGAAATTTCCGACAATAACTATACACTACCCAAAATTACCTATTTTCCTGCGGAAAGAAATTTTGTGTCATCAGTAAAAAAGATAAACGAAGGGTCATACTTGCGTCTTTGGTCACAATCGCTTCAAGAATTCAAGGAAATCTTTCAGGAAGCGAAAGTTAATTTCAAAGATAGAGAACCCCATCATTTGCCTATCAGTAATGTTGATATTGAATATAACAGGCTAAATGATATATTGTATGTGAAAGGAAATGATTATAAAATTCCTCTATCTGATACAGCAAGCGGTTTTCAATCATATATACCTTTATTTGTTGTAGTCAACTATGTTTCCGGATTGCTAAAGTCTGGACAGGAAATGCGGGAAGATCATCGTGAGTATTTCAAGAAGCAATCCGCTGCAATATTGAATAACGAAAATTACACGGAAGAACAGAAAAGAATTTTATTGTCAAATATAGCCGCCCAATTCAATATTAAGCGAATATTTAACATAATAGAAGAACCAGAACAGAATTTATTCCCGACATCTCAACAAGGGATGCTTAACAAACTTCTTGAATTTAACAATGATGTTAAAGGTAACAATTTGATTATTACAACGCACAGTCCGTACATCATCGGTTATCTTACACTTGCCATCAAGGCCGATGAACTATATCGTAAAACAAAAAAGCAAGATACAATAAAAAAAATCAATAAAATAGTTCCTCAAAAATCAGCAGTTAATCATCAAGATGTTATCATATATGAACTGGATGAAAAGGACGGAACTATTCGCGAACTTGGAAACTACAAAGGAATTCCGTCAAGCAAAAACTATTTGAATAGTGAGCTTGCAGAGAAGAATGAACTATATTCAAAACTATTGGATATTGAGGATGACTTATGAAAGTAGATTTTTTTACACAAGGAAATAAGAAATCCACAAAGAGTTTGCAGTTTGGTATATGCGACGATTCCACAAAGTTCGTCAAAAAACCAGCTTACATTGATGAGAGTGATTCTGAAAAGTGGATTGCGGAAGTTCATAATAATCAAGGCAAACCTATTGATTTTTATGCTATTGATTGTTGTGTAAAATGGTATTTGGAGAATGGGGACAAAGCAAAAGTATGTGACGGAATGTTGTCGTATAACGAAAATAAGAACATTGTTTTTGTAGAACTAAAGGATAGAAATCCAGGCTACAAAAGTTGGCGTAAAAAAGCCGAAGATCAACTCAAAAGTACTATTGCTGGTTTTCGTAAATTTCATAATACAGAAGGCATTAATATTAAAGCATACGCCTGTAATAAACAAGCATTACTTGATGTTGGAGAAGAAGAGTTTTTGGAAAGATTCAAAGCCGAAACAGAAGTAACGCTTCGTGTTTTTAGAGAAATCGAAATCTCCTAACTCAACAATATCAATCATTATTGCTTTCTGACTCTTCCATTTTCTCCAACTTTGGAATCTGCTCTATCAAATCTTAGTTCACCATCAAAACACAATAATTTGCAAAAAAATCCCCCAATAAGTTGCAGATATACAAAGAATTATTATATTTGCACCTTGAACCTAAAATAAAAATAATATGAGTACCCAATTACAAAAGTCAGCCATAACGCTGGCAATTATCATGCTCCTGGCATCTGCTGCATTTGCACAGACATGGCTTTGGCCTATGGCTGGTCACAAGGCCGGCGAAAACATCATCAGTCAACCCGATTCTCACGTCGGAAAGGAATTCAATTGTTGCGACCTGTACATCGGTGGCGACGAAGGCGATATTGTCATCTGCCCTGACGATGGCACCATTATAGACGCAGACATAACCTACTATCATAGTCAAGATGCTTCGGAAAGCTTTTTTACAGACCCAGAAAAGACTTGGGACGAAAATTTATACGAAATAAAAGTAAAGGACAATATCAACCGTCAGTATTTATCAGGACATATCAGCATCAGAATCGCCGACGGACGAAAAATACACATAACCGGTCTCCGTGGAGAATACAAATTCAAGGATGGACAGAAGATTTCGGCAGGCGACACCATCGGACGTCTGGCATATTCGTACAAAAGCATACACAAGCCTTCGTTACGCATCGAAGTATCTACAGCCCAAAGCACCAGCGACGACCCGATGACACCATTCGGACTGGAAAGCAGGTTCCACCTCAAAAAATTGCAACGCGAGGACCCAATCTCAGTGGAAAACCTACGCAAAGACCTCACCTTGCTGGAAAACGCAATACTTGAACTCTACCCCTCGCTGAACGAAGTGATGAGCGACGAGGAATTCCACAATGGCATGGAGGCTCTGCGCCAGTCGGTGACAGAACCAGTGTTCCCACGCTTAAACATACCGCTATTGAGTTTCCCAAGCCTGTTGCATGATAGCCATTTGGCTATGTTGCGCGATAATTTTGAAGTAAAGCAACTCGACTTGTACACCCCCGTATTTTACAATAGTTGGTGCAACGACACTATGCGGGTGATGGTGACAACAAAAGGTTTTGAACAATATGCCGAAAGGGTCATAAAAAGTATCGATGGGGTTACCGCTAGCGACTATGCAAAACAGGTATATAAGTACATTGACCTCTACGACCTTGATGTGCAGAGCCACAAGGAAGAAACATGCGTAGAACTCGGAATGTTCAATGTCATTTTAAATCGTAATGCCACCGCCGACACGAAAAGCCACATCGTCTTCGACGACGGTGAAGAAATAGACATTCCATATTGCAAGCATCCAGGAAAATTTATCACTGAGGGAACAAAATTGCACAAAATGTTACAATGGCAATATATCAACACAATAATATTTTCCGACAGCGTATATACCACACGACACCTCAACGACTCCACAGACTACCTATCCATAAGGACTTTCGACTTGTATGACTTGCATTTGGAACAAGTACTGCAGTGGATTGGCGACTGTAAAGCTCCAAATATGATTATTGACCTGCGCAACAATGATGGCGGCGATGTGTATGTAATGAACAAACTGTTAGCTTGTTTCGCTCAGCAACCAATGAATCGCCAGCGTGGCGGATACTTGCAGGTAAATAAACAAGGAAATTTTGAAACACTACGCTATAGCGAAAATCACAGCAATGACGAAATAATTTTCCCAAAATACAAACAACTTGAAGGCAAGCCTGGCTACTATTGTTTCGATTCCACACTAACAAGCAGTTGCATTATGCCCGACAGTAGTCACCAATACACAGGTAGAGTGTATGTGCTTACCAACGGATGCTCTTTGTCTTCCGCAACGATTTTCCCTGCTGTATTGGTACGCAATAGGCGCGGTGTATGCGTAGGCCGCGAAACTGGCTCCAGTTACCACTTTATAACCGCAATGGAATTTGCCGACATCCGCTTGCCAAGTTCACTGCGTGTAATAAGAATACCTATGGTAAAAGTTGTTTTCGACACCACCGTTTGCGAGCGCACACCCTGGGGGCGCGGACTATTGCCCGACTACGAGTTACCGCTCTCATACAATGAAATCACAATGGGTGCCGACGGCGAGACCGATGTTATGCTCGAATATGCCCTGCAGCTTATAGCCGACGGCAAATACCTCAGCGAGAACGACCCTTTTGCCGAAGTTGACGCACCAAAAGACAACGAAGTTTCAAATACTTGCAATTGCCCATGGTGGATATGGGTTTTAATAGCTCTCGGCATAATAGCTTGCATTGCAATAGCATTCCGCCACTGCTTTAAGAAAAAGCATAAGTAGTAAGTTAAATATAATGTATCCGAAAGGCTAACGGAGTAAAATCCATACACTTCCGCCGACTGAACTTAGCTCCCTGAGCCGCATCAAGCGGAGTCGAAGGTCCGAAGTCAAGGATTTCCATTGTGCGAAAAAGGCTAAAGGCAGTAAAGCAGATAGACTGCAAGACCGTCAGACTGCAAGACCGTCAGACTGCAAGACTGCAAGCCTGTTAGCCCCCTATCACATTCTTCATCACCCTCAACTGGTGCGTATATTTCTTTAGTTCATCGTTGTAGATGCCGTTGTGGTCGATGCGGTCGATGCGGACTTTCTTGGAGGCATGGATTATCTCATTAGGCGAATAGACAATTCCGACATGGACAATATTTCCCTCCTCGTTGTCGAAGAAAGCAAGGTCGCCGGGCTGGGCTTCCGAGATAAAACTCATGGTATTGCCCAACTTGGCTTGCTCCGAGGCATCGCGCGGCATTAGTAGTCCCGAAAGCCTGTAAACCAACTGCACAAATCCGCTGCAGTCAATTCCCCACTGCGAACGTCCGCCCCAGAGGTAAGGTGTTTCTATAAGGTTTTCGGCTTCACGGATAATGCTACGGCGGATATCGGTTTCGGTACGCTCGGTCATGTCGCTGAGTATATAGTAGTTATTGTTGCCAATATTGAAACTGCGGTCTGCAAATGCCGACTTCGGCAGCAACGAACCCTTGGGAACAAAAATCTGGTTCTTCTCGTTCTTTATCATCATGGTAGGCACATCGCGTACAACATAACGCTCGTTGACATACGAAGCCTCGTGGTTTTCGCACACAAATGCCGATATTGTAACCGTTTCAATCCAACCAGTATAGTTGTCGTGCAAAAGACGGATTTTTGTCCAGTCGGAATGCCTTGCAACAATCTCGAACACCTCGCCAAAAAGCACCTGACTTACCATTTCCGACCTGTGCGACATTCCTGCACGCAACGGAAGATATGCATATTCGCAAATACCAAGTTCCATAACTAACTATATATAAGATATTTACTTCTAATTTCCTTAAATCTTTCCAAGTCCTTGCTCCACGAACTCCTGATTTCCTCCTCGCTCACGCCATTCTCAATCTGCTTGCGGAAAGCCTTATAACCTACAAGTTTCTCAAGCATATTGTTCTTGTTGAAAAAATTGGGCTTGTCGGGGAAAAGTTCGTACATCTTGATGATTACAGAAACATTGAACTTGTTAACTCGCCAGTCGAATATTGCAGCATCGTCAGAAAGATTGAACCCATAGCACTCCTTTCCGTTGAGCAGAGGATTGGAAGCACCTGCATTTGGCTTAGGTGTAAATACGAAAGCACTGTCAATCACATCCTTGTAGAGCGGATGTCCAAGCACCTGAAACTGCATGTCGGTTCCACGGCCAACGCTTATACAAGTCGCCTCGAAGATGCAAAGCGTAGGATAAAGCTCTATGCTTCTGGCATTGGGCAGGTTCGGCGACGGCTTTATCGGCAGTTTGTACTTGCGGTAGTGCGTATAGTGCAAACAGGGAACAACAGTGAGATTGCACTTGATTCCGCCATTCAACCAGCCTTCGCCGTTTATCATCTGGGCATACTCACCGATTGTCATTCCATAGACAATCGGAACAGGGTGCATTCCCACGAAAGAGCGGTAATTTGCTGTATCCAGCACAGGACCATCAACATACGATGCGTTTGGATTCGGACGGTCGAGAACAATCACGGGAATATCAGATTCGGCGCAAGCCTCCATAACATAGTGCAAAGTCGAAATGTAAGTGTAGAAACGCACTCCAACATCCTGCAAGTCAAAAACCACAACATCGACATTCTTCAGTTGCTCGGCGGTAGGCTTCTTGTTGTTTCCGTAAAGTGAAACCACTTCAAGACCAGTCTTTTCGTCCTTTCCGCTATCCACTTTCTGTCCAGCATCGGCAGTACCACGGAAACCATGTTCGGGACAAAATGCCTTCACGACATTCACACCTTCCTTAATCAGCATATCGGCAAGATGAAGCGTATCAATTATGCTAGCTTGGTTGGCTACGATTGCAACCCTTTTATCCTCAAGCACAGGCAGATACACGTCCACGTTGTAAATTCCCGGAAAAATGGGAAGCGCCTCGACCCTATCGGAATTCTCGGTTTGCACATCAACGGCTTGGTTTTCAAGCGCACCTGCATTTCCGCACGAGGAAACCACAAGTGCAGCGAACAATACCGCCAGAACAAGAAATCTCATATAAATTCCAATTTTTCACAAAGTTACGGCGAAATCGCAACACAGCGGACAAACTATACCTAAAGTTAATAACAAGGTTGTGTTATTTCTCCTGCAGCAAATTTTCAAAATCCAAATAATCGTGTTTGCTTAATTCTCAATTATTCATTATATTTGTCTTCAAATATTTAAGACTTCGCGACATGAAAAAGATATTGGCCACCATATCATTAGTATTGTTGCTTTTCATTGCAACGGCACAGGTTGACACAAAATTCACGACTTCGAACTTCCCAGGAAAAGCCAACGAGGTAAACGCTGCGAAAAGCAATATTAGCAATGGCAACTCTTGCTTCTTCGCTGGCGACTATGCCAACGCACTGAAATACTATGCACAGCCGCAAAAACTCAATCCCAACAACTCCGACCTGAACTTCAAGATTGGGTACTGCCATTACAACTCGCTACAAAAATCGCAATGCCTCGAATATTTTGAACGTGCCTACAAGCTGAACAAAGCAATCGACAAGAAAATCCTTTTCTACCTCGGATGCGGCTACCATTGGAACTACCGTTTCGAAGAAGCAAAAAAATGCTACGCCGACTATCTGAAAACCGTGCGCGACAAGAACGAACAAGCCGAAATTCGCCGACTTATCCAGCAATGCGACAACGGAATAGAAATCATGAAGGACACTGTAGATGTGGAAATAATAAACCTCGGCGAGAACATCAACAGCGAATACCGCGAATACATTCCACTCGTAACCTCCGATGGTTCAAAGCTTTATTTCACTTCTCGCCGCAAAGGTGGTACTGGCAATATGATTCTTGACGATGGAATGTACTGCGAAGACATCTACGAAAGCACCCATACGCAGTCGGGATGGAGCAAGGCTCGCAACATAGGCTCACCGCTCAACACAATACTAAACGATGCCGTAGCCGGACTTTCGCCCGACGGACAGACAATGTACGTGTATATGGACACAAACGGTGGCGACATTTATGTTTCTACGCTCAGGGGCAGCAAATGGCAAAAGCCCAAGAACATTTCGGAAAAGATAAACAAGGAATCGCACGAGGCAACCGTATGCCTGTCGTCGGACAACAAGACGTTGTATTTTATTTCAAACAATAGCAAATCTATCGGGATGCACGACATTTTCTACTCCACACTCGACCGCAACGGGAATTGGTCGGCACCAATAAATATAGGGCGTCCAATCAATTCGGAATACGAAGAACGCGGTGTTTTCATACATCCCGACGGCAGGACATTGTACTTCAGTTCTAACGGACACAACACAATGGGCGGATACGACATTTTCAAGTCGGTACGTGACGAAAACGGCAACTGGTCGGAGCCAGAAAACCTCGGATACCCAATCAACACGCCACTCGACGAAACATATTTCACAATAACCGCCAGCGGCCGCAACGCCTACTATACTTCGGCTCGTCCCGATGGCTTCGGACAATGGGACATCTACGAACTGAAATTCCCGACAAAAGAGAACAAGCCCAATGCGCCGAAAGTCCTCGTAACACTCGTGAAAGGCACAATCACCGATGCCGACAAGAATTCGCCCCTCGAAGCAAACATCGAAATCACCGACAACAGCAAAAACGAGGTTATATCCACCTTCAAGTCTAACAGTTCGTCGGGCGCATACATTGTGAACCTGCCTTCGGGAAAAAACTACGGACTCAGCGTAAGCAAGGACGGCTACCTTTTCCACAGCGAAAACTTTAATCTTGCCGACACTGCAGACTTCCAGGAACTTGTCATCGACGTTCAACTGAAAAAAATACAAGTCGGCACCACAATAATCCTAAAAAACATATTCTTCGACTACAACAAATCATCGTTGCAGCCCGAATCGTATGCCGAACTCGACCGTGTAGCCGAAATCCTGAAAAAACAGCCTAACCTAAAAATCGAAATTTCGGGGCACACCGACAACCAAGGTAGCCTGAAATACAACACCGACCTGTCGGAATCGCGTGCGAAAACAGTTGTCGACTACCTCATCGGCAAGGGCATAGCCGAAAATCGTCTGGCCTACAAGGGTTACGCATACGAAAAGCCAATCGCCACCAACGACACCGAAGAAGGTCGCAGTGCAAATAGAAGGGTGGAATTCAAGATTCTAGAAACGAAATAGGCAATTTGATGATTCGATGATTTGTGTCTCGCAATGATTGCGAGGTATAAATGTGTTTATTTGCAAACAGCACGCACCGAACGTCCTTGCCCACGACCATAGTTGTTCATTTCGGAACCATCGGCATAAAAATGGAACAGCCATGCATACCCCGACATTCCCGGTCCTAACGAGCTTGTCCAATAGTAACCGCCAACACCAACATCCTCGTGGTCGCTATCGAAGTAATAACCGCCAGCAGGCAGAAAAATACTATTGCCATTCGGTCCAGTAAACAAAAATCCTTTTGTTCCTTTCTGCACAGTCCAGAGCATTACACAATTGTCCCTAAGTTCGCGCATTTCGGCAACCGTAGGCATACGCCATTCCTGTCCCCAGTTAGCAGTAGCGGCATCATCAGATGACTCCAATACTGTAAGATTATCAGTAAATCCATTGTCTCCAAAACTTGAAGAAGTACAATACTTTGTGAGAGCGTTGAAATTTCCATTACAATATTTGTAATTGCTCCACGAATAGCTGTTTTTTGCAGAAACTTCGCCCCAAGCAAAAGAATCCCCATAAATTTCAGGCGCATTAGCACCAATATTGCAAGTCGCCCACAATGTACCACTCGGAAGTCCCAAATCTATGTAATCGTGACCATTTTTGCTCCCCGACACAGCCTTCCACTGTGCATACAGCGTAATGTCATCATTCAGAGATATTTCTTGAGCATCGGCATATACCACTCCTGTACCATCGGGAATAGTGTTCCACTCCGAAAATGAATATCCTTTCCTAGAAAACTTATTAGAAACCAATGCCTGGGAAACATTCTTCACAAATGTTTGCGATTTCATAACACCAGTACCAGCATTTGCATCAAATGTTACTATATAAACCTTCTCCTTCCCACAACCGCTTGTCAACACCATTACTGCAAGAGAAACAATAGCAAGCGTAATAACTAATATTCTTTTCATACGATAAATCATTTCTAAGTTTGATAATTCGACAATTTGATGATTTGATGATTCTAATTCAATCGTAAATCGTAAACCTTTAGCTCGGCGTAGCCAATCCAAAATCGTAAATCACCTCGGGTTATATTCCGACAAATTCAATATCTTCTGGTAATCGGTTTCTTCCATCAGTTCCGTAAACGAAACCTTATTGTTCTCGACATACGATTTCACAATCTGCAAGCCGGTCCAGTTGGCAACCCGTGCAGGACATTCCTGTCCGAATGGTGCTGTAAACGGAGCATTTTCTGTAAATTTCTTTATCGTGAACATATCGGTTGTGAAAAGATAGTTGTTTTCAATCAGACCAATCCACATATCGCGTTCAAAATGACGGCAATAGTCGAGTTCCTCGTCGGTATATGTAAGACGGTCTGTTTCGTGCATATCGGGGAACATAGCCTCAACAAAGTACATTGCCATCCCATTGTAAATCATTCGATTCACCAAGTTGTCGGTTTCGGGAGCATAGGGATGCATATCGTGGAACCATTCGGTCATCACATCCACGGGGATTCTCTTGCGCTGCATCTCGCGCTTTGCAAAATCGGGAATCTGAAGCATATCGTATAGCGGACATTTTTCGCCGAGGTATTTCTCAAGTCCAATGCCAACATAACCGTCCATTAGCACAACCGACTGGTTGAACCCAGCCACAAAGGTTACGACACGCGGGAGTTCCATATCGGGATAATAATATAAAAGGTGACGGAAACCATCATTCAATGTTTTCTGCACATCATCACAATTGGCAAACTCCTTGTTTACAGCACCATAAGCCTCAATCACAGAATAATCGGAAAAGAAAACCCGGAGGCATTCGTAGTATGCCTTGTCGCTGTAAGTTCCGCACGATATAATATGCATATTGTACATATCGAAGAAAAACGGATACTTCTCGGCAAGCTGACCAACTGTTGAAAACGAAACATCATCGGAACAAGAATAAAATTCCCTGTCGAAGCGTTCAATTTGCACATTTGCGTCAATATCGGACACATCAACATTTAGCGGGTTATGGTTGCACGATGACATAAAACAAGCACTCGCACACACAATGGTAATATAGAAAAACAGCCTTTGCATATTCGTATAATTATTGCCGCAAAGTTAAAAAGAGAATTGCTAAGAGCGAAAAAAAGATTGGAGAATGACAATAAAATATATAATTTTGCGTTTTTATTTTAATATTGTTTAATGTGTAAATATATTTAACATGAAGAAATTTATTAGCGCTTTTGTAATAATATTGCTTTCAACAGCATTGTTATCTGCACAAGAACAAATCCAGACCCAAAGTTCAAACCAATATCAGACAAATCCGGTACAGCAAAAACAGAAAAAGAATAAGGTGGACGGCGGTCTCTACCTTAAGGGCGGCGTTTCGTGGATGATGTCCGACAGCAAGGCATACTTCAAGAACGAAAAAGCAAAGATGACATACGGATTTGGTGCCGTAATGGACTTGAATTTTACAAATAACTTCGCTCTCAACATAGCTGGCGGTTTCTGCAACATTGGCGGAACAGCAAACTTCAAGAATGGAGCAGTTCCTTTCAAAGACATTGACGGAATTGCAATCGGCGACTCCACAATGCATAATTACAAGTACTCCACCTCGTTCATAGAAATTCCTATTGGAATCAAGGGATGCACCAACGAAATAGGCTACTTCACCTATTTCCTGAAACTCGGAGTTGACCCGATGATAAGAGTGAAGTCAAAAGTAACTCTCGAAAGCAAGGATACATACATTACCACAAAGGAGTTCAACCTTTTCAATATTGGATGGCATGTAGGTGGCGGAGCAGAATGGACTATAGCAGGAAATACCAAGCTTTTGTTCGAACTCACATACTTGGGCTCATTCCTCGACTTAGACAGAATCAAATCATACAAGGACGACAAAAGCGAATTTAACCCTGGACTCAAGTTCAACGACATAAGCCTGAAAGTTGGCGTAATATTCTAAATGCAAAAAAACAGCGACATAATTCCTCCCGTAAGCAAAGACCTGCTGTTCAGCGAACTGACTAAAGACAGGTTGCTGAGACGGACGAATTATGGAGCAAACGAAATATATGTCTTCACGCACGACCAATGTCCCAACCTTATGCGGGAACTTGGTCGTCTGCGCGAAATAACCTTCCGCACCGCAGGAGGTGGCACAGGAAAGGAATCCGACATCGACGAGTTCGACATTTCCGACGATGCACCATACTGCCAGATGATTGTGTGGGACCCGCATCACAAGCAAATAGTAGGA
The DNA here is from genome assembly GCA_902776565.1 of uncultured Bacteroidia bacterium. GTDB lineage: Bacteria > Bacteroidota > Bacteroidia > Bacteroidales > ML635J-15 > Bact-19. The sequence goes on along the minus strand of CACYQN010000001.1, from coordinate 96,923 downwards.
GGATATCGCTTCATTCTCGGTGAATATGCAGTGAAAAATCCAAACGCGAAACTCGCCACGGGACACATTTTCAACTATTCCGAAAAGTTTATAAACGAGTATCTCCCCTACACCATCGAGCTTGGGCGGTCGTTTATCCAACCCAACTACCAGACGCTTAAGAATTTCCGCCGTGGACTTTTCGCTCTTGACAACCTGTGGGACGGTGTTGTTGCCTTAACATCCGAATACAAGCACATCAAATACTGGTTCGGAAAGTTCACAATGTACAAGAGCTACAACGTGCAGGCTCGAAACATACTGCTCTCGTTCCTGAACTTATATTTCCCCGACAACGAAATGCTAGTATCGCCAAAACTGCCTATCGACTTCGAGTTCGAAAAAAACAAGGCTGTATTTTCCGGCGACAACTTTTCCGACGACTACAAGAAGTTGAAATCGGGACTCAAAAACTTGAACACCAAGATTCCTCCGCTCGTAAACGCCTATATGAAAATTTCGGATACCATGAAAGTCTTTGGCACAGCCGACAATCCTGAATTTGGAGACGTGGAAGAAACAGGAATCCTCATAAACATTGCCGACACCCACGAATCGCAACTATCGCGACATCAAAAGAACTATAAGCCTCTCATCGATATAAACGCCATTTATCCAGGCATACACAAGTAAAATGCAAAGATTTGCCACCATATTGCTATGTTGTGTAGCGATGCTTTTGAGCATTGATGCCAAATCGCAAAACCTTGTCAAAAACCATAGTTTTGAAAATGCATGGTCGTGCCCCGAGGACTACAATGGCTATGCCGTGAAATTTCCGTTCCCCGACTGGATAAATCCAAACAACGGCACCCCCGACCTAATGCACTCGTGCAGTGCATTACGAGCTGGCGTTCCCGAAAACTTTGCAGGGTATATGTACCCATACGACGGCGGAGCATACGCCGGCATCATACTGCGTGAGATGTTCGACGACTCGCTGAGGGTTTACAAAGGCGTTTCGCGCGAATACCTGCAGACAAAACTTACAGAACCTCTGAAAAAAAACACATTGTACTGCGTAAAATTCTATTATGTAAACGCAAAGAAATCAATGTATTCGGTCGATGCATTGGGCATAACGCTCACAGTGGAACAAATAAAGGCGAAGAACGCCGACCGTATATTGCAGCGACCGCAAATCACCAACCGTCCCGGACACATTATGGACAATATGGACGAATGGACGGAATTCTGCGGCTACTATCGCGCACGCGGTGGCGAACATTACCTTACAATAGGCAATTTCTGGGACAACAGCACCACACAGTATGTAACCAACAAGAACGAATATTCCGATTCGGCATTTTTCTACGCCTACTACCTCATCGACAATGTGTCGGTTTTTGAAATAGAATCGGAATTTGAATGCGGATGCCTCAACGACCTTGCTTGGAGTTCCGACTGGAAATCGGACACATTCGACCCTGCCACAGGGTACAATACTAGGAAAATCAACGACAACGACATTGCCAATAATGGAAATGACAGTTCTAACAGCAACGGCAAAAATAGTCAAGGCAACGGCAATGGCAATACAAACGGAAACGGATTGGACAATAATAGCAAAAACAATTCGCAGACCGACCCTAACGAAACCGACGCAACAGGCTTGAAGACACAGATAACCAAGGCCGCCTTCGACAATGCCGAAATTGGCGACCGCTTCCGACTGAACCAGATATATTTCGAGTTCAACTCGTCGGAACTGCTGACAATATCGAACATACAGCTTGACTCGCTGTACAATATTCTTTTGGAAAAACCGTCGTTGCGCATCGAAATCCGTGGCCATACCGACAACATCGGCAGCGAAGGCTACAACAAAAAGCTCTCGGTCGAACGAGCAGCATCGGTTTACAACTATCTGCTGGAAAAAGGCATTCCCAAAACACGCATGAAATACCGTGGCTTCGGTCCTAACGTCCCTGTAGCCGACAACAATACAGAACAAGGCCGCGAACTGAACCGAAGAGTGGAGATATTCATTGTGGAGATATAAGGATTAAAAAATTCAATAATTGTAGCGACGTGCCATGGCGCGTCGCTACAAATTATCAATTATCCATTGTACATTATCAATTATTTGCATTATCTTTGAAGCCTAAAATTTTACACGATGAAGAAAGTACTTTTAATATTGGTAGTATTGTCAATTTCGTTTTTTGCAACAGCACAAAACATTGACATTGAGACAGTTCTTGTCAAAGGGGGAAAGTTTAACACTGGCAGCAACGAGATGAAGTCATCCAACCAGATTACCATCGAGGACTTCTATATTGGCAAATTTGAGATTACTCAGGAGCAGTGGCGCGAGGTAATGGGTTCAAATCCGAGCTATTTCAAGGACTGCGACTCATGCCCTGTTGAGCGCGTAAGTGCCGAGGACGTGAACAAGTTCATCGAAACCTTGAACAAGAAAACTGGCAAAAAATACCGTCTGCCATCTGAAGCCGAATGGGAATACGCAGCCCGTGGCGGCGTGCTGAAACCACAGAAAAACACCAAGTACGCCGGTAGCAACGACATCAACGAAGTTGCTTGGTACGACAAGAACAGCGACGGTAAGACACATCAGGTGGGCACAAAGAAACCAAACGAACTCGGCATTTACGACATGAGCGGAAACGTTTACGAATGGTGCCGCAACGAAATCAAGAACCAGCAAGGCGAAGTAATCGGTTATAGTTATGTGCTTCGCGGTGGAAGTTGCGCAGTAAACTCTAATTTCTGCATGATTTCATTCCGCAGCGATTTCTCGTTGGGAATCAAGTATTTCAACTATGGTTTCAGAGTTGTTCTTGAAAAATAAGGAAGAATGAAGAACAGAAATCTTATTGCTTCGGCTTTAATCTGCGTAGTCTTTGCGTGGGCTTGCAAAAGCGAGGATAAGTCGCCTAATGCCAACCACGAGATGAACCTTTGCGACACCGAATTCGCCTTTGTAGAAGGTGGAACATTCACCATGGGATGCACCGAAGAACAGGGCAACGACTGCTACAACGACGAGAAGCCAGCCCACGAAGAAACGGTAAAGGATTTCTACATTGGCAAATACGAAGTGACAGTTGCTCAGTTTGCAAAGTTTGTCGAAGAAACAAACTACAAGACCGACGCCGAGAAATCGGATTCGAGCCTTATCTGTGCCGACGGTATGAAATCGTACAAGAAAGGTGTAAACTGGCGTTTCAACTCACAAGGTTCGCTTTACGACAAGCAGGAATACAACCATCCGGTTGCCCACGTAAGCTGGAACGATGCCAAGGAATACTGCAAATGGTTCAGCGAAAAGAGCGGCAAGGAAGTGCGTCTGCCATCCGAAACAGAATGGGAATACGCAGCAAGAGGCGGAAATTTATCGCGAGGCAGCAAATATTCGGGAAGCAATGTCATAACCGAGGTTGCATGGTACGATGCCAACAGCGAATTCACAACACATCCGGTTGGTGGCAAGAAAGCCAACGAACTGGGCATTTTCGACATGAGCGGAAATGTTTACGAATGGTGCAGCACCTGGTACAACAACTTTGGCAGCGAAGCATCGGATGTAAACGACGAGATTGAAAACAAATACATTGTTGTCCGTGGCGGAAGCTCCTTCCTCAACGAAAAGTTCAGCCGTGTGTCGTACCGCTACTCGCGTACGCCAAGCACCTGCGGAGGCCCCTACGGATTTAGAATTGCAATGACAGCCGAATAGAAAATGACAGACATTCCTATCATATTCATGGGTACGCCCGAATTTGCGGTCACATCGCTGAAAACTTTGCTTGACAAAGGCTACAACGTGAAAGCCGTGGTAACAACTCCCGACAAGCCCGCAGGAAGAGGCAAAAACATACAATTTTCGGATGTAAAGAAATTTGCACTCGAACACAACCTGCCCATACTTCAGCCCGAAAAGCTGAAATCGCCCGAATTTCTTGCTCAACTCAAGGAAATTGATGCCGACTTGTTTGTCGTTGTGGCTTTCCGTATGCTTCCAAAGGAAGTATGGGCAATGCCAAAGCGTGGAACCATAAACCTTCACGCGGCACTCCTCCCCGACTATCGTGGCGCTGCTCCGATTAACCACGCCATAATCAACGGTGAAACCGAAACGGGAATCACAACTTTCTACATCGACGAGCAAATCGACACCGGCAAAATCATAATGCAGGAAAGATGCGCCATCGAACCAGAAGACAACATCGGAACATTGTACGACAAGCTGATGTTCATCGGTGCCGAGGCTGTCTGCAAAACCGTTGATATAATTGCTTCTGGCAACGTAAATGCCATCGAGCAAGATTCAATCCGCACCGAAGGCCTACACCCAGCGCCAAAAATCACAAAGGAATTCTGCCAAATAAACTGGAATAACAAATCGATTGATATTCACAACCTTATACGCGGACTTTCGCCTTATCCAGCAGCATGGTGCTACCTGAAGGACGACATTACCGCAAAAATATTTACATCGGCATATAGCGTTGAAAAACATAACCTTGCAGCAGGCACTTTTGTTTCCGACAACAAATCGTTCCTGAAAGTTGCCACGCAGGATGGCTTCGTTTCAATACTCGAACTGCAGATGCAAGGCAAAAAGCGCATGGCAATCAAGGATTTCCTAAACGGATTCAAATTTAACACCGACAAATAATGGGACGATACTTGGCATTGGACATAGGACGCAAAAAGACTGGCGTGGCGGTTACCGACACAAGCCGCATTATTGCCACAGCCTTGGAAACCGTTCCGTCGGGCGAACTCGAAAAGTTCCTCACCGACTACATTACCAAGAACGAAGTCGAGAAAATCATCTACGGGCTTCCTACCCAAATGGACAATTCGCCTTCAGAATCAATGCAATACATCACACCAATATTGAACCGGCTGAAAAAAGTTTTTCCAAACTTGACATTCATACCTGTTGACGAGCGTTTTACATCGAAACTGGCATTTCAGGCTATGCTTGACGGCGGAACAACACGCAAACAGCGTCGCGACAAGACAATGGTCGATAAAATAAGCGCGACAATAATACTTCAATCATACATGGAACAAGAAAAATTTTCAAAACTATGATATTACCAATATACTTATACGGCAACCCCATACTGAGGAAAAAATCGGAAGACATTGACAAGAATTATCCAGACCTCAAGCAATTGATTGACAACATGTTCGAGACAATGTACCATTCCAATGGCGTAGGTCTTGCAGCTCCGCAAATTGGCCTGAACATCAACTTGCTGGTTCTCGACGCCTCTCCTTTTGCTGACGACGACCCAATCTGCAAAGGCTTCAAGCGCGTAATGATAAATCCGCAAGTAACATTCGAAGGCACAAAGAAGATTGTTTTCGAGGAAGGTTGCCTGAGTGTTCCCAACATCCACGAGGAAGTCACCCGCTACAACGACATCACAGTCACATACTTTAACGAAAACTTCGAGGAAGTAACCGAAAAGTTGTCGGGCAACAGGGCTGTGGTAGTGCAGCACGAGTTCGACCACTTGCAGGGCATTGTCTTCTGCGACAAGATAAACCCCATCCGCAAGCATTTCCTCAAGAACCGCCTAAGCGACATCTCGAAAGGAAAGGTTAAGACAAGCTATAGAGTCAAGGTGAATTGATTTACGATTGTGCTTTGCACACAGAGACGTACTGAGCAGCTCCCTGAGCGTAGTCGAAGGGCTGTCGAAGTAAGCGTAGTCGAAGAGGCGAAATGAACGTGGTCAAGTTTCCTATCAATACTCATTTCACTATGGCACAATAAAGGAAGGACAAAATACAACGCAATTTTTCGGTCGGAAATGCAGATTCCACGACAGAAAGTTGCATATTCAGGGTAGGAGAATCTGCGAAAAAAATTATAGATATGAAAAAAGCTTTATTCATCACATTGGCATTATTCTGCCTCGGATTTGCGAACGCACAGGGAAAAGTTGATGCCTTGCTACAGAACAACAACATCGACAGCAACAACAATTCACAAAACGGCGAACTGCCTATCGTTGACGAGTCATCAACACCAATTGAACTGATGCAGGCTCTCAACACAGTTACACAGAAAATCAAGACTGCCGTGGCAAACAAGGACATAAGCTACCTTGCTTCGGAAGAGTTCATAACATCAACTTACTACCAGAAGATTGCCAAAAAGGTTGACAAAGAAAATATAATTACATTCGATGCACAGAACGCATACAAGGCTGCTCGCAAATCGGCTATAGAACTGCTCACGGAAGGTGTAAAGTGCAAGGGTTTCGACTGTCAATACATGATAGACATACCTTGGGCAATTGCCAAGGCCAACGCCTACAACGACCCGATGGTAAAAGCTTATTACTACAATTTTGGAAACGAGCATCTTGAACTGGCAGTCTCGAACGGACAGGTAAAAAGTGCCACTCCCGAATTCGAAAGTTACCGCAAGCAACTTCAAGATATCTTCGGCAAGATTCCTGCCGAAGTAGCCAATACCTACCCCAACCACCAGCTTGAAACAGTGCGAACATTTGACGAGATGCTCAAGGAAAAACAGGAAGTAGATGCAGCCTACGAAGCAGAAAAAGCCAAGAAAGCCCACGACAATGCCAAGTCGATGCCTATTGCCGGAATGAAAAATTCATCCCTCGAAGCACAGATAAAAGCAATATACATGAGGATGTACCCGACATCAAAGCCAGTTGTAAAGGTTGTCATCACAAGTGGCGACTGGACAATCGACTACAACCTCACACGTCCTATCCGTCGCAGAATCAACGCATACGTGGTTTGCCAAAGCAAATACGACGACCTCTACTACACCTGCGACTACGGCTTTGCCCAGGAATACAACGGCAGTGGATACGGCACATTGCATCTGTTTGGCGTAGGTCTCGACAGTTTCTATATTAAGAAATAATGAGATCGAAAAGGCTAAAATTCTTAGACGATACAATTTAAAAAGCACGGATGCCCGTGCTTTTTTTATCTCACTAGTTCCTCAAACGCCTTTACCGTTTCGAAGAACTCTACACCTTTGCCCGCATCGTAGCGCCCCATAATGAAGTCAATGCCATTGGTAACAATAAAGAACGGTGCCTTTATTTCATAATTATAGTGCCAAATCTGGTCGAAAACCTTCTGTGTCAACTTTACCGTAGGTGCCTTGCACTCGATAATCATCAGCGGAAAAAATTCCCTGTCGTAAATCAAGGCATCGAAGCGCAGACTACGCTCCGCCACAAGCACTTGCTTTTCCAAGGCAACCAAAGCCTGCGGATAGGCACAATCCTGCACAAGAAAACGCACAAGGTTCTGCCTTACCCACTCTTCGGGGGTGCAGACTATCCACTTCTTGCGTATTTCATCGAAAATCAACGATTTGCCCGCATCTTCCTTCAAGCGAAATTCGTACGGCGGAAAACACAACCTCGGCCTGTCCATCACTTTAGCTTGCTCATTATGAAATCGGCGCAAACATCGAAACTTGTTGTGACCTCGGTCCATACATAAACCTGACCATTACCAAGATTACGATAATAAATGGCTGAGGGAGAATCCGATTCAGAACACTCAAACGCCCACAGTTCCTCACAAACTTTCTTGCCCTTGAAATCAGCCAAGAAACGTTTTCCGCCTTTCTCCGCCGACATTTTCAAGACGACACCTTTCCCTTCGGTACGAATGCTCATACGGTCGAAGATTATAGTGTCGTTTCCAAAAATACGATAGGTCTTCCCTTCAAAATGACTGTCCGACACTTGAGTCCATTCTTCGTAAGAACTACCGGAAAAAGTAGATAACGAAGGTATTTCCCATTTACCAGCCAACCACGAGGGGAACGTCTGCGCCTGCATTACAACAGACATCAGCACAAGGACAAACACGATAAAATATCTTTTCATACCACAAAAATAAAAAAAGCATCTCGAACTGAGATGCTTTTTAAAACTTTATTATCAACAATTATTCTTCGCCTTCCATAATCTTGAAGGTGTACTCGTAAGTACCCATCTTGTCGTCCTGCTTCTTTGCGCTTACCGTAGCAGCACCACGGGTGTTAACACCTGAGTTGCCAATGCCAAGTGCGCTTTCGAAGATGTTCGACGAATCACCTCTCGACGAGCTTCCGTGCTGCATAATAGTTGCAGACAGGTTGAACGGCTTGTCGGTAGCAATAACCTTGAACACTTCGTTTCCGTATGGAGGACCAAACATTACGATTGTATTCTTGAGGATTGCCGATTCGCCAGGTTCGAGGTAATATTCACGACCATCGCTGTCGTTTACGGTCGGGATAATCGGGTTGATGAAACCGTCGGGCTGAATATCAATGATGTTGAAGAAAGCCTTCTTTGTTCCATTGTTTGTAACCTTGATTACAGCCATATTCTCAGCGGTGAATCCAGGAACTTCGTTTACGATGAACTTATCCTTGTCAAGATATTCGGTAATTTCGAAAGTTCCGTCGTCATAGATGTCAGCTTCAACAGGAAGGAGTTCCATAACGATGTTGAAACGGTCATCGGAGAAATCCAAAGCCTTGATAATCTTACCCTGTGCAAAGTTATTCAAAGTTGACATAACATCCGACTCAAGAGCAGACTCATCAATATTCGAAATCTTATGCAATTCCTTGTTGTACAATGCATTGTTTACCGAGATAACCTTTGCACCACGAGTACGTCCGTAGTTCAATGTGATTTCGGGAGCATCGGTGGTAAGTTCGGCAAAGCTCGAGTGCGAAATTTCATTGTCCAGAGCCTTCTTCAATGCCGGATCCATTTCTGGGTCAACGCTGACCTTAATCTTCTGGTCGGTGAAAGTTCTTGCCTTTACGAAAACCCAAGCGTCCTGATTAGTCTTGAACTTCATCTTGGTGTCGAGAGCAACGCGCGACTTGAAGTTTTCTGCGCTAATAACGCGACCGGTTGTGAGAACTGGTGTCCCTTCTTCGAGGCGAGAAGTACCGGGAGCAACGAATGCTACGGTAGTTCCAGGATTTACACCTACAAGACGACCAGCATTGATTGTGATAACCGAGTCGTTCTTTACCGATGTCATGTTGAAGTATTCGGCCTGAGTTGTGAAGTCGCCACCGAAAACTGTGAAGTCGACATCACCTTCGATTGCAGGATTCTGGAAAGGAGCCTTAGCTGCCATTTCAGCCATTATCCTTGCAAATACCTGACGGTAGGTGTCGCCTTCCTTCATCTGCGAGAACGACTTGTACAAGCAGTACGACAAAGAGCCAACCGAATTGTTTTCATCGTCGAACGTTTCGTAGTTAAGTTCGTTTGCGCTAGCGCCCGAGAAAACAACGTACTTAGCGAGGTTGTTTACGTCAACAGCACCACGAGAACTGGTTGCGCCCATACCCATACCAATCTTGCCGTCGGTCTTGGGAGCACCGCTCGGAGCATGCCATCCTGCAGGAACCAAAGCGGGAGCACCGCCTCTAACCTTTGCAGCACCGCGAGTACCAGTACCCGAGTGGCAGGAGTCAAGGAAAAGAAGGATATGACCGTCCTTACCCAGCTTAATGCGGAATTTCTCAACTACTGCGCCAAGTTCATCGTCCCTGAAATGGAGGCTACCATCGTAACCTTCAGTCATTTTCATAGGAGCGTCGTAGCAAACGAGGCATTCGTCGAGACCATCGATTTCGTCGCCGTTGTCGTCAAAAATCTGATGTCCGTGACCGCTATAATGTATAACGACATCATCGCCTTCCGAAACCTTACCGAGGAGTTCGTTGAAAGCGTTGACCATACCGGCCTTGGTTGCCTGTTCGTCCTTCAAATACATAATGTCCTTTTCGTCAAATCCAAGACCGACAAGAGTCTTCTGGATTAAAGGAACATCGTGGTCGGCACTGATAGGATACCATCCGGTCAAGTTCTGGTCGTAGTTACCAACTGCGATAATGAGCGCGTACTTATGAGCATTTGCGCAGACTGCAGCAAGCAAAAACGCTGTTACTAATATTATTATCTTTTTCATCTCTCAAACTTTTAAAATTTACAAAGAATGATGAGCCGCTTGGCTCATCATTCTAACTATCAAATTCTCTTATTCGTCTTCTTCTGGCACCTGCAGAACAAACTGTTCGTTGCATTCGCCACCCGACTGCCACTGGTAGCTTTCACCCATTGTGCGGCAGTAAACTTCGTTGAAACCTTCCGGGAGAATGAGCTGTGAGTTTTCCCACGGATTCAGACGGCCCTTGTAAGACTTGTCAACCCAAATATCAACATAATAACCTGTCCAGTTGTCGAGCTTTACTACGCAACCACCTCTTGAGAGAACTGGTCTTTCGATTGCGTTGTCACCCTGTGGAACAACATACTCAGACTGTGCACCTCTTGACTTTACAACTCTAGTTGCAGTTAAGATTTCCTGTGCTGAAACTTGGCTTGCGAAGAAGAACGCTACCATTACCATCAAAAATGTTACTTTTGCTTTCATGACTTTAATTTTTTTATTTAACAATAATTTTATTTTTAATTTACACTTTATTCATATTCAAATTTCGTGCCAAAGAGCATCTGGCGAAGAATTATTTTTTCATCACCGCCTAAGAATATAACAAAGTTCGTGCCAAACACGATTTGGGGACTTGAAAATTTGAAAAAATACCAATTCAGAATCTTGCTTTTCGAATAGAAACTGAACATCCATTCAAACCTTTGAACATTGAACCCATTAGTACGGTCGCGGCACGCCACGACGCAACATAACCCAGAAACGGCGTAGCCACTCAAACTGGCGCAGCCTCAAACGCCGCAGGCATAGAAACGTTGAACCCCTCCAAAAAAAATGTCCACCGAAATGGACACCTATTATTTATTATATACCAAACATCAATTTTCCCAAAAGGCGCGTCACTCCACATCCAGCATCTGCTTAAGCTTTAATACTGCATGGTGATACGAAGCCTTGAGCGCACCCACCGACGTATCGAGAAGTTCGGACATCTCCTCGTACTTCATATTGTCGAAATATTTCATATTGAAGACAATGCGCTGCTTTGCCGGCAACGAGGTTATTGCCTGTTCTAGCTTCTGGCGCAACTCATCTCCGTCAAAATATTCATCGGCGGTAACATTATCCACGACATTTTCATCATTCGCCCCAATCAAAATCGACGACTCGTGATTCTGCTTATTCAAGAATGTAAGCGTCTCGTTTACTGCAATCCTAAACAACCATGTAAAAAGAGAAGAGTCGCAACGAAATGCAGAAATATTCTGGTAGGCCTTCATAAAGGTATCCTGCATTATGTCGTTTGCATCCTCTTGATTAGCAACCAAGCGCCTGATATTTACATACAAGCGCTTGGAATATATCTTAAAGAACTGGCGAAACGCCTCGTCCCTTGTTTCTGGTTTTCCCAGTCTCTCGACAAAATCCGATTCGTTTAATTTCTCCTGCATCGACTACTTGCGAGAAATAACCTTCTTTACTGCCTTGACAATATTTTCGGCATCGAGACCATATTTCTTCATCAGTTCGGCAGGCGTTCCGCTTTCGCCAAACGAATCGCGAACAGCAACCGCTTCCATCGGAACAGGATTGTTCATAGCCATAACCTGAGCGACTGTGTCGAACAGACCGCCGTTAAGCTCGTGTTCCTCGGCTGTTACAATAGCCTTTGTCTTTGCAACCGACTTCAAAACCGTTTCAGCATCGAAAGGCTTGATTGTGTGAATGTTGAACACATCGGCCTTAATGCCTTCGGCAAGAAGTTCCTCGGCAGCAGTAATGGCTTCCCATACAAGGTGTCCACAAGCCAAAATAGTAACATCGGAACCTTCGTACAACTGCTGAGCCTTACCGATTTCGAAAACTTGGTCGGGGTCGGTGAAGTTTGGAACTGCCGGACGACCGAAGCGCAGGTAAACAGGTCCGTCGTACTTTGCAGCAGCGATAGTTGCAGCCTTGGTCTGGTTATAGTCGCACGGACAGAGGACCGTCATGTTGGGAAGCATCTTCATAAGACCGATGTCCTCGAGAATCTGATGGGTAGCACCGTCTTCGCCGAGAGTTATACCAGCGTGCGAAGCACAAATCTTCACGTTCTTGTTGGAATAAGCCACGCTCTGACGTATCTGGTCGTAAACGCGTCCAGTTGCAAACCCAGCAAAAGTTCCGCAGAACGGAATCATCCCACCGATTGTCAAACCTGCCGAAACGCCAATCATATTAGCCTCGGCTATACCAGCCTGGAAGAAACGCTGTGGGAATTCCTTCTGGAAATCGCCCATTTTCAACGAACCCATAAGGTCGGCACACAATGCGACAACCTTATCATTCTGCCTACCGGCTTCCAACAAACCGGCACCGAAACCCGAACGGGTATCTTTTTTCTCTGTATAAGAATATTTTGCCATTTTGAAATACTATCTAAAAAAACTGCACAAATTTACAACTAATCTTTCAGTCGGAGAAAAGTTTTTCGTCCTAATTTAAAGTTTCTATGGCTGGCGCCGTTTATAAGTTTCTAAGTTTGAATGGCTGACGCCGTTTGAAAGTTTCTAAGTTTGAATGGCTACGCCGTTTATAGGTTTATAGGTTTGGATGGCTGCGCCGTTTATACCTTCAAATCTTTTAGCCTTCTCTTCTGTTAGCCTGCAAGCCCAATATTAAACATCCATTGTCAACATTTACGAAATATATAATAGGTATTATTTGAAAATTTTTGCCTATTTTTGCAAAAAATTAGAATTAGGGAATGAAAAACGTATTCATAACATTGGCATTTGCATCATTGATGATTGCAACTTTTTCGTGCCAGCCAGCCAAGGACGACCTTGAGGCTCGCGAAGAAAAACTCTCAAAGGAAATTGACAAGATAAACGTCCAGTCAACATACAGGGACATTATGATGCTGTACTTCGACATCATCGAAGACGTTTACAACCAGGGCAAGGAGAGTGGCAATTACGATTTGAAACGACTGGAAGACTTTGAAAACGGCTTGATAAAGGATTTCAACGACAAGCTTGATTTCGGAAGCAAGGAATTCTGGGACGAGGACGACGACAGGTACGACGAGTCTATGTACGAACGTATGGAAACACTGCGTCCGATGATGGAAGAGATGCTTGGCGACGCATACGCCGGTGACGAAGAATATGACGAACCAGTAATGCTTGAGGACAGTTCGTTCGTAATCGGCAAGGATACCATCAAGGAACTTGAGGACGGCAGAATAATCATCAACCGCGACACGCTCACCTACGAGGAATTCATGCAGAAACTTGGCGTAAATGAATAGAATAATACCATATATTATTGCCATTGCAACCATATTGTTGCCGTCGTGCGACAAGGACATCGAAAAAAAGAACATTGCCCTCGACGACTACGAATCCGATTACGGCGAACTGGTTGAGAAATACGCAGATATGAAATTCGCAAATTGCACCGAGGCAATATCGGCAGGAAACGAGATTGCTTCCGTATTATACTCTACCGCCGACAAAGCCTTCAAGGAAAACGACGCCAAGGCCAAGTCGGACCTCGACAATTTCGGAGAACTACTGTCGTCATACGACCATGTGGTTGACTCGATGTACTCAATATGCCCCGAAGATTTTGACAAATGGCAAAAAAACAACCGCAAAAAGATTGAAACGATTTTACAAAAGGCAAGCAGCGCCTTCGATGCACACAACAACGATACCGTGTGGGGCGAAGACGTGACATCGGAAATAGAGGCTGTAAACGTGCAGGTCGAGCAACTTATGATTGACATCCAGCAATTTGCCGAGGAAGACGATTCTATAAACAACACCAAGTGATGCTTAGCATCTGCATCCCGACATATAACTGCAATGTAGTGAAACTGGTCGCCGACTTGTCGCAGCAATGCCGGAAATCGGCGATAGGATTCGAAATACTTGTGCTCGAAGACGGTTCCGACAAGGAGTTTGCCGACGAAAACAACGCAATCGAAAGCATAAAGGGCGCAAAACATATCGTCAGCAAGGAGAATTTCGGTCGTAGCACCACACGGAACCGCCTTGCCGACGCCGCACAATACGAAAAGCTCATCTTCATCGACTGCGATTCGGCAATTCCCGACACCCAATATATAAATAGGTATCTCGAAAAACGCAACTGCGAAGTTGTCTGCGGGGGAACTACCTACAACGAACGGCAGTACTCTCCCGAAATTTCCCTGAGATACACTTTCGGCACAAAGGTTGAAAAGACTTCAGCCTCAAAGCGTAACCAAGCCCCCTACTCCGCCTTCACCACCAACAACCTGATGATTTCGAAGAAGATTTTTGAGAAAATACGATTCTGCGAGACACTGAAAAAATACGGTCATGAGGACAGCCTTTTCGGATTTGAACTTCAAGAAAACAACATTCCAATCCTGCACATCGACAACCCAGTAATCCACACCGGAATAGAAACAAACGAAAAATTCCTCGCAAAGACAAGGGCTGGAATCGAAAACCTCATCGCAATAAGGCAAATCGACGGCATAAGTCCAAAATTCTTCAGCCACATCCGACTATGCAGACATTATGTTAAACTGAAAAAATTGCATCTGCTGTGGATGGTAAGGCTCACATTCAAACTATTCTGCAAATCACTTGAAAGACATCTGCTTACGTCAAAACATCCGAAATTAATGTTTTTCAACCTATATAAAATCGGATATTTGTGCAAAGTTACAGGTTTGTAACAACCTTATCCGTATCGGACGTTCGGATTCCTCGTTCTTCTAGGGTTGCAACGATACAGGCATTACAAATGCTCATACTCAACTCAGGCAGATTGCAAATCCGCCTGAACAATATGTCCTTCGGGATTTGTAATCCCGAAGGCTCGAATATAAGGATTTGTAACCTTTAGCTCGCTGCAACAGCAGCAATCCGTAATAAAGCACTAATAGTATAATAGCCTGATTATCAATAGTTTAACATTTTGATATAATTTTACATCATATAAATTTATATGATATAGTTTTATATGATATAATTTTATTACATTTGCAAAAATTTTAAGTGTATGAACATACCATTTGCATACGGGAAGATTGTGGAAAATAACGATTTCACAGATAGGGCAGAAGAAACATCTCTCTTGAGAAATAATTTTATGTCGCTTACAAATACGGCAATTATTTCACCACGCCGCTGGGGAAAATCATCTTTGGTTGCAAAAGCCATAAAGTCTGTCAAGGAGGAACAGGATGACATTTTGTTCGTGAAAATGAATATTTTCAAGACCGAAAATCCGCAAGAATTTTATGCGACTTTTGCCAAGCGAACAATGGAAGGCATCTCATCGTCGGCTGAGTCGTTGCTAACTAACGCCAAGGATTTTATTGCTCGTCTGCTTCCAAAACTGTCAATTTCTGACCCTATTGGACAGTATGAAATTGCACTTGGGATAGATACCAAAAACTCACCTATTGAAGAAGACATTCTGGATTTGCCGCAGCAGATTGCCCAGCGTAAGAAGAAAAAGGTCGTTGTGTGCATCGACGAATTCCAACAAATAGGAGAATATCCTGATGCATTGAAATTCCAGAAGACACTACGTAGCCATTGGCAGACACATTCTGATGTTGCCTATATACTATATGGAAGCAAAAAGCACATGATGATGAACATTTTCGGTGAATACAACAGTCCTTTCTACCGATTTGGCGATATGATGTTTTTGCAGAAAATATCCAACGATGAATGGCAGAAATATCTTGTCGGCAGATTTAAAGACACTGGAAAATCAATTACACAAGCACTTGCCAAGTACCTTGCCGAGCAAGTAGAAAATCATCCGTACTATGTGCAGCAACTTGCCCAATATGCTTGGTTGAGAACAATGCGCACTTGCTCAACAGCCATAGTTGACAATGCCCTGCAGGCGATGCTAGATTCGCTTAACTTACAGTTTGTCAACATAATGGACTCATTGACCGAGAAGCAACGGAATTTTCTTTGTGCAGTGTGCAACGGTGTTAAAAACTTCTCTGCCTCGGATACCTTGCAACGCTACAAATTTGGCACCAGCGGAAACATCCGTATCATAAAGGAAGCCCTGAAGAAACGCGACCTGATTGATGAAACGGGCAAGGACATACAAATCCAAGATCCGATTTTTAAATTGTGGATTATTAGGGAATACGCTAAAATGTAATCCGTACTGGGATTTGCAGCGATAAGAGCATTACAAATGCTCGTATTCACCTTAGGCAGATTACAAATCAGCCAGAACAATAGTCATTTGGTTTTGCCTACAATTCACAAAATCTTTTTGCTGTATTTCTTCACCATATCTTTCGCATCCTGTAAGAGTCGTTTTCGCAACCAGTCCGGACTTACAATCTCCACTTCCGCCCCCATAGCACGCACGGCATTGATGAAATCGTCGGTTGGAACCAAATGCAATTCAAATAGGTTGGAGGCAATCTCTTTCTGGGAATGGTGGAGGGGCAGCGAACGCAAATATTTGGTGCGTGTGTCGGTGGTTTTTAATTGAATGTTTTCCGCTTTGCCATCTGTCACTATCATACCAAAATAGCGAGAAAAATAATCGTCTGCAGAAAAATCTGTGGGCAGTTTGAACAATTTGTCGCTAATTTTAACATCCTTCATGCGATCAAGTGCGTAAAGGCGCAGTGAATTATGAAAGTCGGTGTGAGCCAACACATACCAACGCCGACCAAAGTATCGCAAGGCGTAAGGTTCAATCTCAAACTCGCGTGCAGTTTGCATTTCGTAGTTTTGGTATGTAATTGACAGCCGACGGTTTTCTCGCATAGCAGTGGTGATTTCTGGAAGAAAAATGTTGCTGCCAGCCGGCGTATCTTCAAGAAGTATGCGGTCTGCCAAGTCACGGTTTTCGCTAACCATCTGGTTTACAGCAAATGCAGAAAGCAAGAACTGAGTGTTTTTATTGCATCCCGAGATGTCGTTTTCGATATGGTATTTTTTCTCTTTTCGGTCATATACGATTTGAATGTCGAACAAACTTAATATGTTATCTTTCATTCGGATGAATGTACGACGAGGAATTGTCCCCTTTCCATCATCATTGAAGACGGAGTATGCCCAACGGCTGTCGATTTCATTCTTGGACAATCCGTTGCTGTACGACAATAGTTCTATAAGCCAGAGGTAACGGTTGAAAAGTAATGTAGGGGTCATAAGGAATTATAGGGTATAATGATAAGAGGAAGTGGTTGGGTAATTGCATCAATTTTAAAAAATGTACCTTTCTCTAAGATATTTTATCCAATTCTTAAATTCTTTCGCAGTATAGTGTTCTTCGATAATTTTGAAAAAGTTCTCATAAGTAATTCCTCGAAAACTTTTTTTGCCGTATTCTGACAATAATTGCTCATACTCAGGAATAATTTTCATAAAATGTTTGTTTTGACTTGGGAAGATGGTGACAGAATTGAAATGGTCTAATGGATATTCAATTTTGTCATTATTCAACATAGATGCACCCAAAATATGGTTTCTCCAAATTTGACGGAAATTGTTCTTGACAAGCGTATTATTAGGAAGTGTTGTTTTGGAAATACTATCTAAATAATATCCACTATGCTGGGTAAATTTGGTGTATGCCTCATTTTTCCCATATTTAATGTCTTGCTCCTCTTTCGATCCAGATTTCAATGGATATCCAACTTCAGTGTATTTTATTTCTATTCCGATACCACCGATGCTACCATCTATATGTTGATAACGGATGAAGGTATCGAATGATGTTCCATCGTTTAGTGCAAATTGTTTTTCTGGAGCATATTCTATTTTAATATCAAGAATTTTTGCAATTTGTCCTCCGCCTATAATCTCATCAAACACCATTTTAGCAGAATCCAAATTGTCTTTCATTGGTACAAAAAAGTTAAACGGAATGTGTTCACTACGTAACATATTAGCATATATTGTTGCTAATTGCCATGGTTGACTATCGGGATACCGATTTGAAATGGCATTTTTTATCTTTGACCAATATGGATAATAAAAATTCTTTCCTTTCAAAGCATCATCATGCTTAAGATATGCTCCGTATTTCCCATACTTGTGATATTGATCATGAGCACAGTGCAATTCATTCCAACGAAAATCAGACTGATGTTTTCGTGCTGCACGTTTAAAAGAAGAATCGCTTTTACATTCAAGTGGCTTCGGATTTTCTTCAGTTAAGTTTTTCATATTATATTTTTTTTATGTTGTTATACTTCTATGAATTTGAATTGCAAACTTATATAAAATATGTTTTATGCATACCAATATAATAAAAAATAATTGCTGATAATCGAAAAGTTAGTCATTCCTTTAGATGGAGGTTAATTTATTTGCATAATTTCCGATTTCTTTTTAAGTAACATCTGCTAAAATTATCTCAATCGCTCTTCCCACATCCCCCTCCGTAATCCCCACAATCGGGTCGATGCGGATGAAATGGTTTTGCAGTTCGGGTAGCACTTCTTTCAAGTCGTCGAAAATGACGAATCGGTGCGAATTGCTGTTGGCATCAAGCACTTCGTCGAAATACCACTTTATTTCGTTGCCTCGGCACAAGCTTAGCATATCCACTTGGGTCAAGTCGGTGTCGCGCAGTTTGTCGTCCAGCAGGTGCAAAGGCGTAATATCTACAATTCTACCAGGCAAATCGCGGTCGTACCACATCCTCTGCAAGACATTCAGCCCCATATAGCGCCACGACGAACTGACAACAATACGCGCATCAGTGGCATCAATAATTTTCCGCAGATTCGCCACAGCCTCGGGGTCGAACAACTGACCATATTTGTCATCGCTGGGCAGACCCTTGCTTTTCAATTCGCAATAATATTTCTCAGTGTTCAGAACGCCATCGAAATCGAGAAAAATAATCGGATAATCGTTCTCTTCATCTTGTGCTGCAATCTCTTGCTCTTTTTCAAAGCAGACATCAGCTGTCGTTCTGAATACTTTCTGTTCGTTGTGCTTGCCTGTTGTCTGCCAATCTAGCAGCAACGGGCGTTCCTTTTCGACAAGGTAATCCGAACATTCTTGCAGGGTGACCTTGTCGGTGTCGAAAAAGATGTCTTCCGTAGCCTTTGGCAACCGCCTGAAAAGTTCGCGACTTCCAATGAAGAGTTCCTTGTTTTCCAGAAAATTATTCAAAGTTCCCATAATGGTGAACTTGTTTTCCTCAATGTGGTGTAATACGGCTTCCTTTATAAATTCATCAAGCACATCTTTAAGTATGCTTCCCTCATAATTTGCACCGCTAGCCTTCAAATAAGCCTCCAGATGTGGCATGTCATAGTAAAGTTCAATTCTTCCTTTCATTTTTATAAGCTTTTATTTTGCGACAAAATTATGTGCCTAATGTGCCACTATGCGGCGCAGTGCAAAAAAAACTTGCATCCTTCGGAATTTGCAACGATACAAGCATTACAAATGCTCATACTCAACTCAGGCAGATTGCAAATCCGCCCGAACGATAGTAGCAGTAATCCGCATTTCACACCGCAACAAAAAACATCGTAAAAAAATTCAATAAATTTTCTACGTCTTCTAAAAAAAAAACTATTTTTGCACCATTAACTCATAACAAAAAAAGGATATGAAAAGAACATTGATTATATCACTACTCGTTGCAGCAATGGGAGTGATGGCATTTGTGGGATGTGAAAGGGAAACAATAGAACCGGCCAATGGACAGCCACAACAAAGAGTGGAAGATTCGCGAGATGCACAGACAACACAGCAAGAACAATCTATTGTAACAGCCCAAAGTAGGCGATATATGAACGCTGAAAGCGACAGTTTGTATATAATTACTACACAAACTGAATATGAAAGTATTTTTGGTGATTATGTTTTCGAGGAATTTCCAAGCATAGACTTTTCTAATTATACATTGCTGTTTGCACAAGGCTCAACACCAAACTTAATCGGGATAAGAAATGAAAATCTTACATTTGAAGATAATATTTATACTTGGAATATTAATATTGTTGTTGGAGATGCAACTCAGCCTGACTATTGGGGTTATGCAGCATTAATAAATAGGAAAGGCATATCAAGAAACAACATCGTTTTTAATTTAAACGTTGAATAAGTTTTATAATTGTTAACGAGTAGAGTTTGCCTCGATAGATTCTGCATAACACACATTTTCATAACTTTACGGCAGATGCGTTTGTGTCTGCCGATTTTTTATCGCTGCGTCCTTCAGGATTTGCAATCCTGAAGGCTAGAATATAAGGATTTATAATCCGTACTACTCTCCCCAAAAACATCGTTAAAAAAAACACAAACAAATCTGAATTGCGTACCCAAAATATTTATAATTTTACGCAAAATTTTTTAACGCAAACACTAATATAGAAATACAATGATTAGAGAAGATTTCTACACCCGCCACGTGGGTCCGAGGGAAAGCGAATACGCTGAAATGCTCAAGAAAATCGGAGCAAAATCACTCGACAAATTCATTGATCAGGTCATCCCGACCAAAATCAGACTGAAAGAAAACCTTAAGCTCGACGAACCGCTCACCGAAGACGAGTTCCTTGTAAAACTGAAGGCTATGGCCGCAAAGAACAAGATTTACCGCTCGCTTATCGGTATGGGTTACTACGGCACTGCTGTTCCGTCGGTAATCCTTCGCAATGTGTTCGAAAATCCAAGCTGGTACACTTCGTACACTCCGTATCAGGCTGAAATTTCGCAGGGCCGTCTCGAAGCTCTCCTTAACTTCCAGACCGTAATCACCGAACTCACAGGAATGGAACTTGCAAACTGCTCGCTCCTCGATGAAGGTACAGCAGCAGCCGAAGCAGCAAGAATGATGTTCGAATGCCGTTCGCGTCAGGCAGCAAAGGAAGGTCGCAACGTAGTTTTCGTTGACAAGGACATCTTCCCGCAGACACTCGATGTTATCCTTATGCGTACCGAACCACTGGGAATTGAGGTTGAAGTTGGCGATTACAAGAAGGTAAAACTCTCGAAGAAATATATAGGTGCAATCCTCCAGTACCCGAGCGCAAGCGGCGAAATCCGCGACTACGCAAAGTTCACCGAAACTGCACACGAAAACGAAATGCTCGTAACTGCAGTTGTTGACACTATGGCTCTTGTACTGCTAAAGTCGCCGGCTTCGTGGGGTGCCGACATCGTTGTTGGTAACACACAACGTTTTGGACTTCCGATGGGATTCGGCGGACCGCACGCAGCATTCATGGCTACTTCCGACAAGTACAAACGCAAAATGCCGGGACGTATAATCGGTGTCAGCGTTGATAAGTTCGGACGCAAGGCTCTCCGTCTCGCCCTCCAAACCCGCGAACAGCACATCAAGCGCGAAGATGCAACATCGAACATCTGCACCGCTCAGGCTCTGCTCGCAATGATGGCTGGTTTCTACGTTGTATATCACGGACCAGAAGGAATGAGAAGAATTGCTAACAACATCTATTCTTCAGCAAAATTCCTCGCTGCCGAAATCAAGAAGCTCGGCTACAAGATTGAACATACAAACATCTTCGATACAGTTATCGTAAACGGCGCCGACAAGAAGGCTATCGAAAAGCTCGCTTTGCAGCGCAAGATTAACTTCCACTACATCGACGAAAAGACCGTTGGCTTCAGCACCGACGAACTTATTTCGGTTGCCGATGTAAACAACATCCTCGAAATCTTTGCTCTCGCAGCAGGCAAGAAGGCAAAGAAAGTTGAAGATGTTCCGATGGTAAATATGGATGCAAAGTTCGCAAGAACCGACAGCATTTTCAACCAGAAGGTATTCAACAGCTACCACAGCGAAACCGAAATGATGCGTTACATCAAGAAACTCGAACGTCGTGACATTTCTCTCACCCAGTCGATGATTTCGCTCGGTTCGTGCACAATGAAGCTCAACCCTGCAACATCTATGCTTCCGCTCAGCTGGCCGGAATTTGCAAACATCCACCCGTTTGTTCCGAAGAACCAGGCTCTCGGTTACTACGAACTCATCGAAGACATTTCGAAGGACCTTTCGACAATTACAGGCTTTGCAGCAACAACCTTGCAGCCAAATTCGGGTGCAACTGGCGAACATACAGGCCTTATGATTATCCGTGCATACCACCACTCAAGAAAGGAAGCTCACAGGAATGTCTGCATTATCCCGACATCGGCACACGGAACCAACCCAGCAAGTATGGCAATGGCTGGTTTCAAACTTGTTCTTGTCAACTGCGACGAACACGGCAACATCGATGTTAAGGACTTGAAGGAAAAGGCAGTTGCCAACAAGGACAACCTTGCTGCAATGATGATTACCTATCCATCAACCCACGGCGTATTCGAGAACAAGATTCTCGACATCGTTAAGATAATCCACGACAATGGCGGTCTCGTATATATGGACGGTGCAAACATGAACGCACAGGTTGCTCTCACCAACCCTGGAACTATCGGAGCAGACGTTTGCCACCTCAACCTCCACAAGACCTTTGCTAGCCCTCACGGTGGTGGTGGTCCTGGCATCGGAACCGTTTCGGTATGCAAGAAGCTCGTTGACTTCCTCCCGACGCACAGCGTAATCAAGACCGGTGGCAAGAAGGGTATCCGCGCTATCACTTCGGCTCCGTTCGGCAGTGCAATGATTCTCCCGATTACCTACGCTTACATAAAGATGATGGGTGAACGCGGTTTGAAGGAAGCTACTAAGATTGCTATCCTCAACGCAAACTACATTGCAAGCGAACTGAAGGATACTTTCAATGTTCTCTACACTGGTGAAACTGGCCGTTGCGCACACGAAATGATTCTCGACGTTCAGAAGTTCCGCGCTGAATATGGCGTTGAAGCTGCCGACATCGCACACCGTCTGATGGACTTCGGATTCCACGCTCCAACATTGTCGTTCCCTGTTCACGAAACCCTTATGGTTGAACCTACCGAGAGCGAAAGCAAGCAGGAACTCGACCGCTTCATCGAGACAATGAAGGTTATCAAGGCTGAATGCGAGGACATCAAGGCTGGCAAATATACCCGCGAGGACAATCCTCTTGTAAATGCACCTCACACCCAGTTCGAATGTACTGCAAGCGAGTGGAACCACTGCTATCCGCGTGAAAAGGCTGCCTTCCCGCTGCCTTGGATTAAGGAAAACAAGTTCTGGCCATACGTTGCAAAGATTGACAACGCCTACGGCGACCGCAACCTCGACTGCAAGTGCAACCAGCTCGAAGAAGAATAAACGATTGATTTATAAACGAAAAAGTCCGGCAGATTGTCGGACTTTTTGCTTAAATTATAATAAAAACATGTTGCATGATAAAATATTTACTAGAGAGTATTTGTCTTCTACAATTGAGAAAGCAATAAATGGATTTGAAGCGGACGAACTCGCATATCTTAGCGTTCAATGTAAAAATGAATTGCAAATTCGCGATAAAATAGCATGGCTTATACATAAAGATATTGGCAATAAATATGTTATACGTCGTGAATTTGCACCTGATAATACTAGTAAACAAAGGATTGATTTAGCAGTCTTTGAGTTGAATGAAAGTAAAACCGAAATTAAAGAAGTTGTTGCATTGATAGAGTTTAAAGCGCATTCTATTGCTCGACCAGAGAAATGGTATGTTGACGAATTCGTACACGACATTGAGAAAATGAAACAAATTGTAGAAAAAGATAAGAAAACATATAAAAACACTGACTTATATTTTGTTCTTCTTGAAACAATACAGGGGCATAAACCTAATGATGGTAAATATAAACATACTTTGGGCTTTAATATATATGTAAACGAAAAAACAAAATTTTATTCTAATTATGATAGCGATGATGATTTAAGCGATAATTTGATAAAGGAAGATTTTGTGGAATTTACTAAGCAGGAAATAATAGGTCATTATAAAAAGAATGATCATGTTTTGAAATTAGCGAAAAAGTTCAGCATTCCTAAACTAAGCATTATTCCAATAGGTGAGGCATTTGGATACAAGGAATATGTTGCGCCATTAATATTAGGACCAATTAAATCATCTGATATTACTATTGAGACAAATGAATAATATTCGCGATATATAACGAAAAGTCCGGCAAGAATGTCGGACTTTTTTTATTATTGCTGTTTGTACGATTGTCGAAGGCTCCTGCCTGCGACATTGCAAAACCAAGGCTCCTGCCTTGAATACACTCGCAATGAGCCACGTTACTCAAACATCTTCAGCATTCCGATTGCATCGGCATTGCCCTGCGCCGCCGACTTGCGCCACAGTTCCATAGCCTTCTCGAAATCGCGCTCAACGCCGTGACCATTATAATAGCAAATCCCCAAATCGTATTGTGCCGACATATTGCCCTGCTCAGCAGCCAATTTCCACCAACGGGCAGCCTCATCGTAGTTCTTTTCCACGGCTTCGCCCTCGTAGTAGCAGGCACCTACCCTATTCTGCGCGTCAGAATGCCCTTTTTCTGCACATTTTAGCCACATTTCCACAGCCGTATTCACGTTTCGGTCAACACCCTGCCCGTAATAGTAGCAATTCGCCAATGCATACTGCGCTGAAACATTACCATCGTCGGCAGATTTCTTGTAGAAAACAACCGCTTTCTTGAAATTCTGCTCCTTATATAGTTGTTCCGCCCTATCGAAATTCTCATCGCCAGACTGCGCAAACGCCATCACAGACAAAGCCGACAAAACCGTCAGCAGACAAAACCTTCTGTACAAACTATTCCACATAAATTCCACGCAATATTTTCTGTTCGTTTTCCCAGTTCAAAACCTTTGCCGCCACGATGCAATTATTATGATACTCAGACAATTTCTCATGATTTTCCAACATCTTCGAAACCAACTTCGCCAGACTTTCGGCATCGTGCTCCGCAAAAATCTCACCGACTGAATATTCATCGACTACGGCTCGCATTTCGGGAAGGTCGGAACAAACAACTGGCGTTCCAGCCTGAATGTAGTCGAAAACCTTGTTGGGAAGGGCATACCTATAATTTAAACTTGTCCCCTGTTCCACCGAAAAGCCGATTTTTGCACGCGAAGTAAGCTTGTGCAGTTCATCAAAACGAAGGTTACCAGTAAAAACAACCCTTTCCGAAAGACTCAAATCGGCAGCCAACTTCTTGAGTTCGGCATCCATATAGCCCTTGCCTGCAATGTACAGCTTGTAATCGGGAAAATGCTTCATCATTTCAATGAGCAACTCTATTCCGCGTCCCATATTAAGCGCACCCTGATACAAAAGGACATTTTCGCGAGTATCGTATGGATGCATATCCTTGACTATAGGCAAATTGCGCACGACTTTCATATCAAGACCATACTTTTCGTTGTAATAATCGGCAATCGAACGGCAGACCGTATAAGTTGCCACAGGACGATGAATGCAATGCCGCTCAATCCACAGCCATACTTTCTTTTTTAAGCCAGCATCTTGAAGTTCAGGCACTTCTGTAAAAAGTTCGTGGGTATCGTAGTACAATTTTTCTCGCTTTAACTTGGAAGCCATCGCATTGGCCAGCAAAGAGTCAAGGTCGTTGGCAAGAAGCACATCAGCGCGATGGAACAGCAGGTAGAAAAAAAGCCTCATATTGAAGCAGGCGTAAAACAGCATTCCCCTGTTGAACAGCAGACGGAAACGCTTCACCTTGTATCTTCGCGGCTCAAGTTCTGCCGACGACTTCAACCTACGGCACAGCACAACAACCTCGAACCCCATGTCGCACAAGGTGTTGCACACGCGGTTTACGCGCTGGTCATTGGTCATGTCGTTGGTTACCGATACAAAAATACGTTTCATACCTTGCTGTGCCTAATTCCTATTCCATTGCATTTGGATTGCAAACATACATAAAATTTCTGGTATTTATGCTGGCAAAAAAGTGAAACACTTTTACTTGCCTTTATCATATTAGAGTTTTTCATTACCTTTGTCAAAAATTTAAAACAAATCATTCTGACAATGAAGCACAATGCATTAACTATCATTTCGATAATCGCAGCCATTCTGTGTTATGGCGCAACAAATAATCTGTCGGCACAATCGCCCTACGATGTTGACAACACAAGCGGAAAGTATGTGGATATGTCGAAGCCGATTCTGATAACGATGAAATTCGAGGAAACAGACCCCAACGAAGCACTATGCGAATATTGCAGGTTCGATGGTCAAGGCAGAATTATAGAATACGGTTGTCTGACAGGTCAGTTCGATTACGAAAGTTATGTGCGAATGTTCAAGATTCACTACAGTGGCAAAAAGATTGATTCGATACAATGGAAGGAAGTTCTGTGCGGATATGCATCGGATAAAAAGGACCTGATTTTCAAGAAAGGCATCAGCTTCTACGACCAGTTTAGCGATAAAGAAACCGGATATTACCGCGACACCGACAAAGAAGCAAAAGGTCTTGACCCGCAGTCGATTGCCTCGATGCGCGCCTACGCCGAAAGCAAGGACGACATCCTTGAAAGGCAGTTTGGCCGCCTGTACGATTTCAGCGGCATAAAGAAATGGGACAATGAGAAGAAAGACAACCTTGGTTTCCTAACATACTCGGAAATCAAAGAAGGCTACGATGAAGAATACGAAATCTACAAGATAAGCTATTCATACCTAATAGATTACACAAAGCTATCAATCAATCTCCAAAAGCGCACCATATTCGACGAAGAAATATACGAAAGCGAGTATGACTATGTAGTTTACGAAAAATACCTGCATACGGATACAGACCCAAGGAAAGGGAAATAAGATATTGCTAAAAATAAATCCTTCATTATCGCGTTATCTAATCAAAAGCAAATAACACTATGAAACAGATACGAATCCTTTGGACAGACGATGAGATAGACCTCCTGAAACCGCACATTATTTTCCTCGAAGGAAAGGGATATGCAGTTGATACCGCCACTAATGGAACCGACGCCATTGAACTTTCGCGCACAAACGACTACGACATAATCTTCCTTGATGAGAATATGCCCGGACTTAGCGGACTGGAAACTCTTTCGCAAATAAAGGACATCCTTCCGCACACACCTATAATAATGATTACCAAGAGTGAAGAGGAAGACATCATGGACGAAGCTATCGGCTCAAAGATTACCGACTACCTCATAAAGCCGGTGAATCCCAACCAGATACTGCTGACCATAAAGAAAAACATCGACAAGCAACGTCTCATAACCGAAAAGACAACCTCGTCGTACCAGATGGAATTCGGACGGCTGGGAATGAAAATCAATGAAGTGTCAAACTACAAGGAATGGTACGAAGTGTACAGGAAACTCGTCTATTGGGAAATGCAACTGATGGAATCGAATGACAACACCATGGACGAAGTATTCGAGATGCAGATGAACGAGGCCAACAGCACTTTCTGCAAGTACATCAAGCGCAACTACACATCGTGGTTCCGTCCCGACTGCACCGACAAACCCCTGCTCTCGCCCAACCTGCTGCGCGAAAAGGTTTTCCCTCTGCTCAACGAAGGCAAACTTGTGCTCTTCCTACTCATCGACAACCTGCGCTTCGACCAGTGGAAAGCAATAGAACCAATACTCAACCAGTTCTACACCACTGCAGAAGAAGACATGTTCTTCTCAATATTGCCCACATCGACTCAATATTCACGCAACTCCATTTTTTCGGGACTTATGCCCTCGGAAATCAACAAGCTATACCCCGACCTATGGAAAAACGACGATGAGGAAGGCGGCAAGAACCTTTACGAAGAAGACATGTTGCGTTCGATGATGAACCGCTTCAACATAAAGCAAGGCTTGTATTTTGACAAAATTACAGATATAAAGAACTGCAAGTCAATTACCGACAACATAAAGAACATCGTACAGAACAAGTTTGTTTCCATCGTGGTAAACTTTGTGGATTCGCTGTCGCATGCCGGCACCGAGCAGCGCATGGTACGCGAACTTACCAACACCACCGAAGCCTACCTGTCCATTACAAAGTCGTGGTTCGAACTTTCGCCGCTGTTCGACATGCTGAAGGCATTTGCCGAACATGGTGCATATCTCGTCATTGGCACCGACCATGGAAGCATACAGATTGCCAACCCCATCAAGGTCATCGGTGACCGCGCTACAACCACAAACCTGCGCTACAAGCAGGGACGCAACCTCGCCTACAACCCCAAGGAAGTGTATGAGATAACAAATCCAGCTGATGCGTATCTACCCAAGACAAATATCAGTTCAACCTATATTTTCTCGTGCAACGACGATTTCTTCGCCTATCCGAACAATTACAACCACTATGTGAAGTATTACAAAAATACCTTCCAGCACGGCGGAATTTCACTTCAGGAAATGATAATTCCTGCTATAACGATGAAGCCAAAAATTTAGTATAGCCTGTTAATAAAAATATCAACCAATTCACACACAACATATTATTATTAACAACCCTGTTAATAAATATAACGGGCAAAAACTATCCGTAATGCAGAAATAATGCACTTTTGCGCCGTCAAATTTTAAAGTATTTTAATATGAAGAAATTAACATTTCTGTGCGTAGCAGTAATGGTTACTGCAGCACTAATTTTTAACGCAGAGAATTTGTTCTCGCAAGTTTACCAATTGGAAAATCCAGGATTTGAAGAATGGGACACTAACGGAGAACCAACTGGATGGAACTCTTTCCCATCAGCAAATTGTACCTTGTCATCTGCACTATGCGGAACAGCGGCACAAACCAGACACGAACGATCGAATGATGTGCGTAATGGTTCTACAGGTTCTTCTTGCAAGATTTTTTCCACATCCGTAAATCTTTTTATTACATCAATTACAGCTAATGGTGCTTTAACAAGCGGACAAATGCAACTCGCAAGTAGTACAGCATCAAATGTAAACAACTGCAACCAAACAAAAACATCAAGCGAAGAATTTAACCACAGGCTTAACGCCAAACCAGACTCTATAGTATTCTGGGCAAAGGTCGTAAATGCAAGTAATAATTCTAAGGCATGCTGCCACCTTTACATTCACGACAACTACGATCTAAAAGACCCGCTTGCAGCAAATGCAAACGGATATGAAAGTCATATTGTAGGTGCTGTTCCTGCATACAACTTTCCGAACAACGGAAGCACATGGCAACGCCATTCTACACCGATAATATATGAGGGATATTCATGCAACGACCCGCAATTCGTATTAATTACTTTCTCTACCAACAAGGATGCAGGAGGAGGTTCTGGCGGGGACGCACTTTACATTGACGATATCGAATTCATATATAATCCAATACACCACGAATTTTCGGAAACTGCTTGCGATTCTTTCGATTGGGACGGAACAACCTACACAACTTCCGGAGACTACACAAAAACCTACACAGTTGGTCCGCGTGACAGTATCGTAACATTGCATCTTACAATAAACGAGGCCCCAACACGTGAAGAAACACGCATTGCATGCTCCAATTTCACATGGTACGGTCAGAACTACACACAAAGTGGCAACTACACGCATAATGTTGAAATGAATGAAGGTTGCGACAGCGTGGTAACATTGCACTTGACAATCAACCAACCAGTCGCTTGGGAATTCGCAGTTAGTGCTTGCGAATCATACACATGGAACGGACAGGAATACACAACAAGCGGTAACCATACTCAAACTTTCACAGCTGCAAACGGTTGCGATAGCGTGGTAACTCTCCACCTCACAATCAACCAACCGCTGGCTGAGCTTGTCGAAGCCGAGGCTTGTGGTTCCTACACATGGAACAACGAAACCTACAACGCAAGCGGTAATTACCAGCAGACATTCACGGCAGCTAACGGTTGCGACAGCGTGGTAACTCTCCACCTCACAATCAACCAGCCGGTTGCTAGCGAATTCACACAAACAGCTTGCGGAATTTACGCATGGGGCGAAGAATCGTACACTACAAGTGGTGACCACATTCAGACATTCACGGCTGCTAACGGATGCGACAGCGTAGTAACTTTGCACCTCACAATCACCGAGGCTCCAACTCGCGAAGAATCGGCAACTGCATGCGGTTCTTACACTTGGTACGGCGAAGAATATACACAGAGCGGTGACCACACTCACATTGTTCCTTCGACCAATCAAAGTGTATGCGACAGCGTAATTACATTGCACCTTACAATTAACCAGCCGACAACTTACGAATTCTCTGAAACAGCTTGCAGTTCTTACACATGGAACGGACAGGAATACACAACAAGTGGTGACCACATTCAGACATTCACTGCTGCAAATGGTTGTGACAGTGTGATAACTTTACACTTGACTATCAACCAACCGCTGGCAGAGCTTGTCGAAGCCGAGGCTTGCGGTTCGTACACTTGGAACGAGCAGACCTACACCGTAAGCGACGACTACACTCAGACATTCACGGCAGCTAACGGTTGCGACAGCGTGGTAACACTCCACTTGACAATCAACCAACCAGTTGCTCACGAATTCTCGGCTACTGCTTGCGGAATTTACACTTGGGGCGAAGAATCGTACACTACAAGTGGTGACCACATTCAGACATTCACTGCTACAAATGGTTGCGACAGCGTTGTAACACTGCACCTAACTATCACCGAGGCTCCTTCGCGCGAAGAAAACGCAACTGCTTGCGATAGCTACACCTGGTACGGACAAGAGTACACTGAAAGCAACGACTACTACCATACAATTCCTGCAACCAACACTGAAGAATGCGACAGCTTGATAACCTTGCATTTAACAATCAACAATTCAGTCACAAATGAAATTACAGAAGAAACCGAAGATTCATTCACTTGGAATGGCACAGAGTACACTATCAGTGGTGACTACACCCAGACATTTGAGACTGTTAACGGTTGCGACAGCGTAGTAACCTTGCATTTAACTATTACTACTGTTGGTATCAACGAAACCGAAATGTCTGAAATAAATGTTTATCCAAATCCAGCAAAGGATAGAATCAGCATTGAAGGTGCAGAAATCCAATCGGTTAGCATTTATGACATCACAGGTAGGGAAATTGTTGAATACAAGAACAATGGAGAAAACACGATGAACATCTCCGTCGAAATGCTTGAAACAGGAAACTATATGCTCGTTATCAAGGAAAACGACGGCAACACAACAACACAAAGAATTGTAATTATGAAATAACATAATTCATTCATAACAAAAGGAAAGCTGTCCGACTGGGCAGCTTTCCTTTTTTATATACATCACAATCAATACAATATCCGTGTATAAACGACAAGAAACGACTAATAAACGAAAGTAAACGCTTAAAAACCGACTCGTATTTTCAAATCACCCGACTTTTGCAGCGGATTTCAAAACGAAGTCCGAACAAAATGTTTAACGTTTAAAATTTACGATTATGAATTTAAGAAATCGCGTACAACTGATTGGAAATCTGGGTTCGGAACCACAGATTAGGGAATTTGAAAATGGTAGGAAACTCGCACGCTTCTCGCTCGCAACTACCGATGTTTATAAAAAAGAAGGTAAATATGTGCGTGACACACAGTGGCACAGCGTTACAGCTTGGAACCGCATTGCAGAAGTCCTGCAGGACCGCGAAGTTTCCACGGGTAGCGAAGTTATTGTAATAGGTAGTGTGGTAAGCACCAAGTTTACGGACCGCGAAGGCCGCGAACGCAAGGTTTCGGAGATTGTTGCCGACAGTATTATGGTAAGGCACATCAAACGTGCCGGTTCGAAGGTGGAGAAAAATATCGCGTAGGTTGTTGATGTAATAGATTATTAACTGACAAAAATTTAAAGACATGGAAATTAGAAATTTTGTAATGTTGGTCGGCAATATGGGCGCTGACCCAAAGGTAAACGAGACAAGAAATGGAAAGGTTGCAAGGTTTTCGCTGGCAACTTCCGAGAATTATTATGAAAACGGCAAGCCGGCAAGTCGTACGGAGTGGCACAACATTGTTGTGTGGGGAGCAAATGCCGATAAAGTGTCGGAACGATGCACTAAGGGAACGCATGTTACCATCGTTGGCAGGTTGACTTCGCGCAGTTACGAGGATGCGAACAATATTAAGCGGTATATAACGGAAGTGGTCGCTAATGAGGTTATTTGCGAATCGTCGTTAAAGGAAAAGGCTGAATAAATGCATTGTTAATTATAAATTATCCATTGCAATATGGCACTCATTGACGATAGGATAGCGCAGTTCAAGGCTGAAATCGGCGACAGGGAACTAACCGAGGAGCAGATGAAGATTTTCAATGCATTCACAAAAAAGAATGGAGCTGCAACTTATCTAAATGTTACTGATATGGACGGAAGAAATGTACGCATAAAAATTTATTCAAATAAAATAAAAACAGGTTCGCAACATATCCTTATCAACCATTTTGGAACCATGATTCATTGGGTAACAGCTTGGGAAATACTAAACCTATACGAAGTCGTAGAAAGAGGCGCTCACTATATTAGTAATGGTTATGTCGTGTATCGTATGGATACAGATTATAATGGAGTAAAGATTAGTACAGTGTTGAAGTTTGTTGAAGATAAAGGTATTGCTGTGCTAAAAAGCTTCTATTCTAATAGGGAATAAAAAAAGCCTTGGATGATCGGCCGTTTCCTCCCTATGTAAGGGTCCGCACCGCATTAGCGGGGGTGGTGCCAAATCTCAAAGGCAATGCAAAAGTAGTAATAAATTATTAACTGACAAAAATTTAAAGACATGGAAATTAGAAATTTTGTAATGTTGGTCGGTAATATGGGCGCTGACCCGAAGGTAAACGAGACAAGAAATGGAAAGGTTGCAAGGTTTTCACTGGCAACTTCCGAGAATTATTTTGAAAACGGCAAGCCGGCAAGTCGTACAGAGTGGCACAACATTGTTGTGTGGGGAGCAAATGCCGACAAGGTGTCGGAGCGGTGCACAAAAGGAACGCATGTTACCATCGTTGGCAGGTTGACTTCACGCAGTTACGAGGATGCTAACAATATTAAGCGATATATAACGGAAGTGGTTGCTAATGAGGTTATTTGCGAATCGTCGTTAAAGGAAAAGACTGAATAGTTGCATCGTTAATTATCCATTGCAATATGGCACTCATTGACGATAGGATAGCGCAGTTCAAGGCTGAAATCGGCGACAGGGAACTAACCGAGGAGCAGAATAGGGTTTATGAAACTTTTTGTCGGACAAAAGGAAAACTAAAACGAATCTGCACTACTGATAATAATTGGGAACTGGTTACAATAATGTTTCCCTCCGACGATGAGAATGAAGGCACACAGCATGTTTTACTCAAGCATTACAAGACAAATCGTGGGACTGTTACTGCTTTGGAAATTCTAAATTTGATGGATGTAGTACGCAGTGGTTGTAAGGAATCTGATGAAAATCATATTATTTATAGTATGGAAAAATTTCGGGGTAAAATAAAATTTACGATTGCAGTAAAGGTCGTCAAGAAAGGAAATATTTTTAAATCGTTTTATTCCAATAGATAGAAAAAAAATGTTTCACTCAGCCTGTCTGGTCCCCCAACAGAGGAGGCTTCCACGCATCATCCCGAGACAAATGCCGGCTTCCCGAAACGAGTGGCGCGATCTTGGTGCCAAAGCGAAACACAATGCAAAAGTAGTAATAAATTATAAACTGACAAAAAAATTAAAGACATGGAAATTAGAAATTTTGTAATGTTGGTCGGCAATATGGGCGCTGACCCGAAGGTAAATGAGACAAGAAATGGAAAGGTTGCAAGGTTTTCACTGGCAACTTCCGAGAATTATTATGAAAACGGCAAACCGGCAAGTCGTACAGAGTGGCACAACATTGTTGTGTGGGGAGCAAATGCCGACAAGGTGTCGGAGCGATGCTCTAAGGGAACGCATGTTACCATCGTTGGCAGGTTGACTTCACGCAGTTACGAGGATGCAAACAATATTAAGCGATATATAACGGAAGTGGTTGCTAATGAGGTTATTTGTGAATCGTCATTAAAGGAAAAGGCAGAATAGTTGCATCGTTAATTATCCATTGCAATATGGCACTCATCGACGATAGGATAGCGCAGTTCAAGGCTGAAGTCGGCAATAGGGAACTAACCGAGGAGCAGATGAAGATTTTCAATGCATTCTGTAAAAAAGGTGGCGCATCGACTTTTGTTAATGTTACAGATTCCTTAGGAATTAAGGTGCGTTTGAAAATTGTTTCATACGATCCAAGTACAGGTAGTCAGCATATATTATTGAGCCATTATAAAACTGAAGTCGGGAATGTAACTGCTACTGAGATTTTGAATCTATGCGATATTGTTAAGTATGGAGAATCTTATATAAGTGGAGTTTATACTGTCTATAGAAAACAATACGAAGATAATGGCGTCTTATATCGTACTGTGGTAAAAATAAGTAAGGATAAAGGGATTTCTCTGCTTAAAAGTTTTTATAGTGATAGAGGTGTATAAAAAAAATCCTCCAGATCAGCCTGCTTTTGGGAAAATCCTCAATACGATAGGTACTGACTGCTAAATCTGAAAGACAATGCAAAAGTAGTAATAAATTATTAACTGACAAAAAAATTAAAGATTATGAATTTAAAGAACCGTGTACAATTGATTGGAAATCTTGGTGGAGACCCCAAGTATTATGAATTTCCAAGTGGAACAAAAATGGCTAAGTTGTCGGTAGCGACTTCCGATTTCTTCAGAAAAAGTGACCGCGTTGTTAAGGAAACACAGTGGCACAATGTAATTGCGTGGGGCAATCTTGCCGATATGGTAAAAGAGAAAATAGTTAAGGGCTATGAGGTTGTTGTTGATGGTTGCCTGAAGCAGAACCGCTATACCGACAAGAACGGAAACGAACAGTGTACATACGAGGTTGTAGCCGATACGATACTATTCAGCAAGCCAGACCGAGCGTAGTTCCAATTTTCGGTGGTCGCCAGATGGCGACTGCCGATTTATATCAATAATGTTCAAAAAGAATTTAACAAGAAAATGATTGACATCAAAAGTGATTCGATGAAAAGCATTACTTTTGCAGACAAAGGCAAAGCCGACAATATGGAAGCCATCGACAAAAACATAAAGCTCGCACACGACCTTGTGAAGTTCACAAGCAAGTCAGTGTTTCTCACTGGAAAAGCAGGAACAGGAAAGACAACTTTTCTGCGCAATCTGCCGAACATTACCCGTAAGCGTATGGCAGTTGTCGCACCGACAGGTGTGGCCGCCCTCAATGCCGGTGGCGTTACAATCCATTCGTTTTTCCAGCTTCCGTTTACACCATACCTTCCCGAAGGTGCCGATGTTTCGTTTGTTACAAAAGATGAAGATGGCAATGCTGTTCGCGAACAATTCCGTATGAGTGGCAACAAGATTAAGCTTCTGCGTTCGCTCGACTTGCTTGTTATCGACGAAATAAGTATGGTGCGTTCCGATTTGCTTGATGCTGTTGATTCTGTGTTGCGACATTACCGCCGTTCATCGTTGCCGTTCGGTGGCGTGCAGTTGCTGATGATTGGCGACCTTTACCAGCTTACACCAGTAGTCAAGGAGGAGGAATGGCGGATAATAAGCCGATTTTACCGTTCGCCATATTTCTTCGATAGCAATGCATTGAAAAAAGTCGATTATGTGACCGTCGAACTGACGCACATATTTCGCCAGCAGGACGATGTGTTTATTTCGATACTGAACCAGATTCGTACAAACACACTTACAAAGGAATCGCTTGCCGTGTTAAATAGCCGGGTATCTACAACTTCAGATGACGATGACGAACAGAATATCCGCCTTACTACGCACAATAACGATGCTAATAGCATCAACACATCAAAGCTTGATGCTCTCGAAGGTCAGGAATACAAGTTTGAGGCTGACATCATCGACAATTTCCCTCCATATATGTATCCTACCGACGAAACGCTCACTCTGAAAGTCGGTGCGCAGGTAATGTTCATTAAAAATGATTCGTCGCCCGCAAAGTTGTACTACAACGGCAAAATAGGCAAGATAACCGAAATTGACGATACGAAAATAATGGTTCTTTGCAAGGGCGACCTTTCTCCGATAGAGGTAAAAGAGGAAAAATGGGAAAACATTCAGTACGTCGTCAACAATGAAACAAAAGAGATTGAGCAGAACGTAATTGGCGAGTTCA
The DNA here is from genome assembly GCA_902776565.1 of uncultured Bacteroidia bacterium. Lineage (GTDB taxonomy): Bacteria > Bacteroidota > Bacteroidia > Bacteroidales > ML635J-15 > Bact-19. Next base: position 60,779 of record CACYQN010000001.1, on the reverse strand, counting down.
TACAATATCCATTGCGGCTTGCGTGGGCTATAACCGTTCATAAAAGTCAGGGACTAACATTCGACCGAGCGATTATTGATGTGCATGCTGCTTTTGCGTTCGGACAGGTGTATGTGGCATTGAGCCGTTGCAAGTCGTTGGAAGGGCTGACGCTGAAAACCCCAATTTCGTCGCAGATGATAAAGTCCGACACCGAAGTGGTAACTTTTTGCGACAATGCCCGGCAGAAGCAACCCGACGAGCAGAGCCTCAACAAATACATAGTTTCGTATCAGCGCGATGTGTTGCTTAAAATATTCGATTTCAACTCGTTGCAAAGGCAGTTGGCGGAAGTGCGCAAGGTTTATATGTCAAACTTCAACAGATTTAATCCTGAATATTCGCAACGGTTGATCGATGTCGTGCAGCAGTTTGATTCGCAAATTTTTGATGTTAACAAGAAATTTGTCGTACAGTTGTGGAAGATATTTTCTGCTTCCCCCGATGTGCAACTAAAAGACGATGAGTTTTTACAGCAGAGACTCTCGAAAGCATCGGAGTATTATCACGGGAAACTTGCCGAAATTATAGGCGAACCATTTTCGCAGATGTTGCTCGAGTCGGACAACAAGGAAATTGATGATGAGATGAAGTCGGCGTTGGAAGCACTTGAACTTGAATATTGCAAGAAACGCAACATCTTTGAAAAGCTGCGTGATGGTTTTTCTACCGAAATGTATCTGAAGATAATTTCGATTACCGAGGACAAGTTCGTGCCAACTTTCAGCCGCAAGTCACATCCTACCTATTCTGCTCCGAAAACAAACAAGGAACTATTCGGTGTGCTTAATGCTTGGCGAAAGTCGGTTGCCGATGAGTTTGATATGCCGGTTTATTATGTCTTGCCTCAGAAGTCGTTGGTTGAAATAGTTGATAAATTGCCTCGAAATGCAAAGTCACTGAGCAAGATAACTGGCATTGGCGTGAAGAAAGTCGCAGCCTACGGCAATGATATCCTGAATATTATAAACGACTATTGCAAGACAAATGGCATAGATGACGATACCGCATCGCCTGAACTTGAGAAATTGCCAGAGCCAAAGAAAGCAAAGAAGCCAAAACCATCCAAGGGAGATAGTTTCAAAAAGTCGTTAGAAATGTTCAAGCAGGGTATGTCGGTGGCGGATATTGCAAAAGAACGTTCGCTTGTTGAATCGACTGTGTATTCACACCTTGTAAGGTTCATAAAGACTGGCGAAATCCAGCCCGAGGAGCTGATTGGCAAGGAAAAGTTTTCAGAAATTATGGATTTCCTTGAATCCCATAGTTTTTCTGGAAGTGTTTCTCCACTTTATGCAGAAGCCGAAGGCAAATATTCATACGAAGAATTAAGGGTCGGCTTGGCGTTTATGGAGAAAATGCAAGCGCAAGAATAGGCAAAAAAACGAATCCACTTCCCTATTGTGGGAAATGGATTCTCAAACCAATAAACCACTTACCTATTTTTAATGTCTGAAATGCCTGATTCCTGTGAATACCATCGGAATCTTGTTTTCGTTGCAATACCTAATAGTATCTTCGTCGCGGATGGAACCACCGGGCTGGATTACAGCCGAAATTCCTTCCTTGTAGGCAATCTCGATTGAATCGGCAAACGGGAAGAACGCATCCGAAGCCATAACAGCACCATTCAAATCGAAACCGAAACTCTTGGCCTTTTCGATAGCCTGCTTCAGTGCATCAACACGCGAAGTCTGTCCTGTACCGCTTGCAAGAAGCTGGGCATTCTTTACGAGAACTATTGCATTCGACTTGGTACTCTTCACAACCTTGTTGGCAAAGAACAAATCTTCGATTTGTGCCGAAGTCGGCTTTTCGTTGGTTACATACTTAAGGTCATCAATAGTTTCGATGCGAGTATCCCTATCCTGAACCAGAACGCCATTTATTGCACTGCGCAATACGTGTTTCGACACATTGTTGTGCTTCTGAACCAAGATAATGCGGTTTTTCTTCTGCTCAAGCACCTCAAGAGCCTCCTTTGTAAAGTCGGGAGCAATTATCACCTCGAAGAAAATCTTGTTGATTTCCGTCGCTACTTCCCTATCAATCGGGCGATTAGTAACTATTATACCACCGTATGCCGAAACTGGGTCGCAAGCAAGCGCATCCTTCCAAGCCCTAAGCAACGTACTGCGGGTTGCAATACCACAGGCATTGTTGTGCTTCAAGATGGCAACTGTAGTGTCCTCGAACTCACGAATTAGGTTAATGCCAGCATCAATGTCAAGGATATTGTTGTAGCTGACCTCCTTGCCGTGAAGTTTCTGGAACATATCATCGAAGTTGCCGAAGAACTTTGCCTCCTGATGAGGATTTTCGCCATAGCGCAAAGGCATATATTCGCGCTGCGAAAGTTTGAGCTGCGACATTGAATTGTCATCGAACCAGTTGAAAATTGCAGAATCATAGTTCGAGCTGATGCCAAATGCCTCGCGTGCAAAACGACGACGAGTTTCAAGGTCGGTAGAACATCCGTTTTCCTCGATTATATTGCAAAGTTCCTGATACTGACCTTTGTGCGAAACAATCAGCACATCCTTGTAGTTCTTTGCAGCAGCCCTTATCAACGAAATTCCACCTATGTCAATTTTCTCGATGATGTCGCTTTCGGAAGCATTCGACTTAACAGTCTGCTCGAACGGGTAAAGGTCAACAATCACAAGGTCGATTTCTGGAATTTCGTACTGCGCCATCTGTCCCAAGTGGTTTTCGTCCTCGCGGACTGCCAAGATACCACCAAAAATCTTAGGATGCAAAGTCTTTACCCTACCGTCGAGAATTGACGGATAGCCAGTAACATCTTCAACCTTAGTCACTTCAACATCCAACGACGAAATAAAGTCGTAGGTTCCTCCTGTTGAATAAATTTTTACTCCATAGTTGCTCAAATTCTTGACAACCAAATCCAAATCGTGCTTGTCGAACACCGAAATCAAAGCCGACTTAATAACTTTCTGCATATATCTTACTTTTTTAGTTACTTTATATAATTACTACTTTTTCAACATATAACGTTGACGCACAACTTCATACACTACTATTGCCGTCGATACCGAAACATTGAGCGATTCGGTCTTGCCGTGCATCGGAATCTTAACAAGACGGTCGGCACGCTTCTGCAAAGTCTTCGACACGCCAACATCCTCCGCACCCATTATTATTGCCGTAGGAACAGAAAAATCTTCCTCAAAGACAATGTTTTCAGTCTTTTCGGTAGCTGCAAACACCTTAAAACCGCTCTGCTGCAGGAAAAGAACCGCATCGACGAGATTCTTCTCTCGGCACACAGGAATATTGTACAAGGCTCCAGCCGAAGTCTTTATGGCATCTTCGGTAATCCTCGCCGAGTTGGTTTCGGGAATTACAATAGCCGTCACACCGGCGCACTCGCAGGTACGAGCAATCGCGCCAAAATTGCGCACATCGGTAATGCCGTCCAGAACAACGACCATCGGATTTTTACCCTCGTCGAAAGCCGACATCACCACGTTCTCCAAATTCTGATACGACACTGGCGAAATGTACGCCACTACGCCCTGATGGTTGCGGTTGGTTATCTTGTCAAGTTTCTCGGCAGGCACATACTGAATGTTAAGCTTATTCCTGCGCAACTCCGCCATAAGTTCAACAGCAAGGTCGCCCGTCATATTCTGACGGACAAGCACCCTGTCAATCTCCTGCCCTGCCCTAATCGCCTCGAGCACAGGCCTTATTCCAAAAATAAAATCACTCATCATTCAACTTTGATACTGTAAATATTTTTCCCGACCGCCACGTTGCCGTAACCTGCTGCCATAACGACTGATAAGCATTCGACCGCAACAATGAAAAGTCGTTTCTGATTCCCGAATTATTCTCAAATGTAAACATCATTCCCTGTTCTCCATTTCCGTATATCCATTCCTCGCTGTTGGGGGTAATGTTGACAACCGTAGGCGGACCAAGCATTATGTAAATCATCCCACGGTCGGTTTTCCAACCTTCAACCGATGACGGAAACAGCATATTTGCCAATGCCACACGGCTGTAGAACACACGAATCTGCTCCTTAGCGTTCTTTTCGCTTTTCGAAAGTCCTAGCCAAAAGGCATCTATCAAAGGTTTCAAGGCATTGGAAGTATCCATAACAGCAAATTCCCGTTCTGTACAAAGCAACTTCATAGGCTCAAGCATATCTGCCACCTTTGTCACCGACGGATATGATGTATTTCCGGTAGCCACAATGCCAAACTTTTCGTTTTTTGCTGTAGAGCCAAAGGCATAAAGACCAGACTCCGACAGATGAAGTTTATCGCCAAAGGTGTAAGAAAATACAGAATCGGGAATATTAGCCGCATTGACCGGCGAACCCAAGTATGGCGGTATGGCTACATATTTTTTCTCCCGATAAAATTCCACATTCACAGTCGGCTCTGTTCCGAAACCGCCAAGCACCCTAACATCCTGACCGACAGCAATAACATTCGAAAAAAGAACCTCATCGGAAAGATTCTTCACAATATACTTATCGTCGTTGAAGCCAGGATTATTCTTTATGTCGCACAGAAGACGCTTCTTGATGTTGTATCGGCTGTTTGCGAAATCTACCACAAGCTTGTAGCGTATCCGTTCGCCAAGCGCCACCTTGAAATGCCCGTAAACATATTCGCCCTTCGTCACCTCGAATGTATAGCGCAACGAGGCAGTGTCGGCAAGATGGAAATTGCTGGCATCACGAAGAAAATACCTAAGATATACATTTATTTCCTCCTCTAAAGGATTGGCAAGAGCATTGCGAAGTTCCTGCGTTCTGATTCGGAAAAAGACATCAGCCTCGTCTGCCGACGACACGAAAGCCGTCATCTGCGGATTTACAATGGAACTGCCAGGATTGTACAAGGCGGAAAAGTCGGAAGCATTTGACTTGCTATTATTAACCTGTTGCTTCGCATTCTGCTGGAACGTGAAGCAACCGCCAAAGAACGGAAGCAAAAACATCAATATGTACAAAAGCCTCTTAATATTCACTATCCGTATTTGCAAATTTCTTGTCCATATCCTTCTTGAACTTGTTCTTGTCGGCAGTACCTTCAAGCACCACAGTATAGTTTTCGAGAGGCTTTTCCTTCGAATCGGCAATTATCGAATTATACTTCTCCTCGCTTGATATTGTCTTCAGCACACCATTCTTGTACATAAAGTAGAACCACATTTCTCCATCGGGTTCCACCAGCATCTCGAAAGCCTCGGAGCCCTTGGTCTTTATTATCCTTATGTAACCGCCCACATAGCGCGTTACGCGATGCTTTCCGAAATTGACAAAACCAATAGGTCCACCGCAAACCATACCGCGCGTCTGCGACTTACGGTCGTAGATAAATTTCAAGTCTGTGATAACAACCTTATTTTCAAGCAGAACCTTAGGAACCTTGTCGTAATTGCCGAAACTCATATTGGTCATGTACTTGTTGTATTCGGCAGTATCAAGGAACTGCTTCAGGGCAACATGATAATTCTCATCGTTCTCGTCAACGAAATCAGTACTTACCGAAGGTATCGTCTTGGCCATATACTCGTATGCCGACGACGGCAACGGCATATTTATAAACATCGTGGTATTGAAAGTAGTAGTATCCGTCTCAACATTATATTCGAATGTTCCATACGAGTTGACATTGAAAGTATATGTAAGGTTCTTGCTGAAGGTAAACAAACCTTCGCCCTTGATATTGCAGGTGCTTTCGTCAATAGCCATATAGTTTCCGGGCAGGTTGCGTTCGTTAAGCTTTTCAATCGAAGCAATCTCGTAACGGTTCGAATCGGCATCATAATGCAGGAATCCGTTTACATCGAACATAGCCTCATCGGCAGAACCACGGCGCTTAGCGATAAATGCCGGATATATAGTATTGTTTCCATACATTATCGACGAGCGCAATACAATATTGTTGATGCTCTTCAAGTCCTTGTTTATAGGAATGAAAGCATCCTGTGAATTTACAAACGACTTGAACTTGAACCACTGCGGGGCAGTATCGCATTCGTAGTTAATCTTTGCAGCGCCGACATATTCAAGCGAATCGACACCTGCATAAACGTTTACCTTGCCCTGATATGCAAAATGACGTGTTATATTGAATCCGTCAGGTTCCGATATTTCGCCATGTGCACGTGTTTCGCCGTCAGCCACACCAATATCGGTAAAATGTATTGTCTGCGGTTCCTTGGTATCGTTGATATAGTCGTATGATGCATCGGCAGTATAGTCGCGCTTTCCCTTTATCTTTACAGTAGCGTCATAGAATTTGTAGTATTCGCTTGTAACGTTGGCAGTAATCTTAGCCTCGACCAAAGTGTCCATTGCTGCATTTTCCCTTATTATGACATCATGCTTTTTCGACGGGAATATTGCCGCATCGGCAACACGGATTACACCTACATCCTTTGCCGTAATCACATGCTTCCTGTAATTGTAAACGGCCTCCGGCACAAAGAATGTAAGATTGTCCTGACCTGGCATATACGACTCGAACTTGGAACTGCTCAAGAATGCAGACTCATACAACTCCCAGTCTTCCTCAACATTTATGCCCTTAATCTTTTCCTTGATTTCGTCGCTAGTAGAGAATGCCAGTTCATCATTATCCATATACCATATAGTCTCGTCGGCCCTGCACTTGTACTTGTTATGCGGGAAATCCTGCTCTGACATATCTCCATTCGACTTAAAGTCGCCTCGCCTGCTGACAAAGTCAATATGTGCCTTCTGACCAGTACCTGTGAAATCGGCATTCGAAATAGAATTATTAAATATCCTGAAATCGGCAGTATCGGCATCGAAAACATCCTTGCTGAACACGAAATCGTCAGATTCGAGCATAGCCTTGTCGATAAATGTTGCACCTTCGCCATGCAAGCCCTGTGAAGTTATGACCAGATTGCCATCCAACTTGGCCTTGCCATCGTACATGACAAAGTTTGCCGTATCCTTGTCAACGTGGAACTTATCCTTACTGACCTTCCATGTCAAAGTATTTTCCATACCAGTGACATTCGGGAACTCGACAGGTGATTTCTGCTGTTCCATCTTCATAGTCTTGGAATGACCTTCCATCTCGTCGGGGAACAAGGTGACGTATGCATCACTGAAGGTTGTGCTCATGTACTTGATGCTACCATCGGCACGCAAGCCCTTGTTACTCAAGTCAAGGACATTCTTAAACATTGCCTTGCCTCCATACAGAGGGACTCCCGAAGCAGGAGTCTTATATTCGAAACCAAGCGACCAGTCGCTCTGGCGTACTACAAGAGTCTCGTTTAGGTCGGGAATTATTCCTGCACTTACGAGCACCCCGTTGAAATGTATATTATCCTTGTTATATCCCTCTATGCTGTCGAGGACAAACGGGTCAACCTTGAAATAGAACTTGTCCCTTTCGTATATTCCGTTGTAAACCTGCTTGCTGTCGTAATAGACATACGAATCCTTGTTGGACACAAGCTTCGGATATTCCTTGTAGTCGGCGAAACCAGACTTGTTGTTAGGATAGTCGATGTAGAAATCGCCAGAAAGGTTTTCAATCTTGTTGCGCACAATTGCAACCCTAGGCTGTCCGTTTGAATCGAGAAATCCCATTTCGGGAGTAGTGAGCGCAACAATCTTCATCGAATCGCAGTTTGGCACATCAATCTTGAACATTCCGTAGTCGAAGCGGAATCCAGAACCATACATGTAGAACTGTCCAGCCTGAAGCAGTCCGTCGAAGATAAAGTTGCGGTTTTTCTGTATTGTCAGCTTGCCGTCCTTAGGATAAACAGTAACACTTTGAGAATCGGACAAATGCACCATAGGAACGCCAAACATCTTTAGGTCGAAATTGGTAAGGCTCAACTTGGCATTTGCCACAGTATCGTTACCGAGAGCACTTCTCACAACCTGCTTAGTTTCCTCATCCACCATCACGCCTTCGGCCGATTTCACCTTGCTGTAGAACAAGATTACATCAGAATCGGCATCGCCACGATGTGCCGCCAAGAAACGCCATGTCTCCTCATGAACCTTGATGGTCTCAGTACTCTGGTCAAACGAAATATACCCCTTGTATGTAAGCGCATACACAAGCTGCAAGGCCTGGTCGCGAGCTATCTTCATGTAGTTCATCAAATCCACAAGCTTAAATTCGGGATAACCGCCGACATAGTTAACCACAGAAGCAATGACTTCCAATGGATTGCGTGCGTCCTGCTTTTTCAACGACTTGTACTTTTCATATGTATAGTAATCCGCCGACTCAAATAGCACTTCGCTAGGCGTTCCTTGCGTATTTATCGTTGCAATATCAACAATAGGCTTGTCTATCACCCATTTTAAGGATGTGAAATCCATAGAAAGCTGATGATAGGTATCGACAAAGTTTATGTTGGACAAGCCTTCCTTCGTCCTTATGACCTCGAGATAACCATTTTCCTTGTAGTCGTACTGCTTTTCCTGCTTTCTATTTCTACGGCTCTGTTCTACAGGCTCCTTTTCGAAAGCCCTTTTTACAAGTGTGTATCTAATTGATACAGAAGGATGATATATAGAGTCTTGCGCCAATCTGAACACTATCTCACAATTATCTGACGCAATTTTCTCGGGGTCGAACACAAACGAATTTGCATACGCACTGAATGAAACACTATCGTTCTTTGTTATCCTGATTTCCGCCTTTTTATCATCGGTACCGCTACCAATGAAGTTACGTCCACGCACTGACAGACCACCCTTGTAGTCAACATCCTTCACTATGTTCTTTATATCAAAGTCCTGCGAGTAGCTTGTAAAACGCGGATATGTTGACTTGTAAGGTTTTTCACCGTTTTGCGCCTTGTCGATAAGGTCGCCCATAAGGTCCTGAGTAAAATAGTACTTGTTGCGGAACACAACGCTGTCGGCCTTGATAGCAATGTCGGTCATATTCAAGTTGTAGTCACCTAACGAAACGTTCATACTATCAAGAGGATAACCAACACGCTCCCAGCCGAGAGTCCCCCCCTTGCCTACCCAAGTCTTAGCCCTCGGGTCGAGCACACCGCTAGTATTGTAAAGTTTCAGGCTGTCCCTGTCCTGATAGCCGATAAGGTCGATATTGTTGAATTTTATAAGGAACTTTCCGTTGTCATACGAAAAATCAAAATCCAGTTTGCTTACGTTCCATTTTGTACGCTGATTGTTGGCTACCACACGTTTACGCAAGAAAACATTCATATCCTGCAGAAATTCGGAGAAATCGTTCACCCTAAACTTTCGTCCTGCAGCATTCATATCGAGCAATGTCTTCTCAAATTTCTCGTACTGACCGTAATCATAGCCTCTGCGCTTGAACTCCATAAGTATGTCCGTTAGCCTTACAAAATCGGGATAAGGCTTGCAACCTTTCGACTGCAACATATTGATAGTCCTTATGAAACTATCTCGCTGCGGCGAAGTCAGCGAGTCGGACTGCCAGAATGTGAGGAATTCCTTCTGCATGCTTGCGCCGTCCTTGCGAATGTCGCCAGCAAACGAAAGCTGTTGCGCGAATTCCTTTCCGAACTTTGTTGGTTCAAGCGTAAACTGCGCCGATGTAACCATCGAAACCAGACTTATCGCCAGTATCAAGAATAATTTTTTCATATTATCATATTATTTTTCAAAAACACAAGCCGTCCACTCTTCCGAGGTCAGGCATTTTACATACGACAGTCCGCACGAAGCGCAAACTTCCTTTATCTGGTCGATTTCGGTGAAGAAGAAACCGCTAAGCAGCAAAACTGCGCCCTTTTTCATCAGCCGTGCGTAAGTCGGAATCTGTTTTTTCAGTATGTTGAGGTTGATGTTTGCAAACACGAAGTCGTATTCCACTTCGGGAATATCCTGCACATCGCCACAGGATGCTACAATATTTGAAACGCCATTGCGCTCGGCATTTTCCACAGTATTTTCAAAAGCCCATTCGTCAATGTCGATTGCATAAATCTTTGATGCACCGAGAATTGAAGCATAAATTGCAAGGATTCCTGTTCCGCAGCCCATATCGAGACCGACCTTAGCTTTGAGGTCGAGTTCGGCAATAAGCCGACACATCATCGAGGTGGTGGCGTGGTGTCCCGTACCAAACGACATTTTCGGTTCGATGACGATAGTATGCTTTGTATCAAAGTTTTCGGTATGGAACGGAGCCTTTATTGCCAAATTTTCGTCAACAACGATAGGCGAAAAGTTCTCTTCCCACTGCTTGTTCCAGTTTTCCTGCGGGATAATCTTTTCGGTTGCAGTAACGCCAAACTGTGCAAGGATTTCATCAACATCTGCTTTGCTGTACTTATTTTCCTCGACGTAAGCCAAAAGTTTTCCGCCTTCCTCGCTGAAACTGTCAAAGTTCTGTTCGGCAAGAAATGCCACCAATATGTCGGAAAGGTCGGGATTGCTCCTCGGTATTTCAATTGAAAGTTCCAAATAATTCATTTCGGTTGCTTTTTTTAATTATAATTATCGGCAATAATCTACTTATGGGAGATTTCGGACAACTTGATTCACACAGCTCCACGTCCCGTATCGCTGGTTCATCATAGTTTCCGAAATGACCAGAAAAAAAGACGCTTCACTGTCATTACTCGCAAGCTTCGTGAGCTGAAGGTTCCACAAAACAGAACGAACAGCATAAGGAACGTTGCTTGTGAGTTCGTTTATGCGGAATCTCCTCTCTATATCCTTTTTGTGGCAATTACCGATAATCATTCTTTTATTTTGCAAATAAAAAAAGACGATGGAGGCAGCCCCCATCGTCAGAATAAATTAAATAGCCTTTATTATGCTAATGAAATCGTTTGCCTTGAGCGATGCACCGCCAACAAGTCCACCGTCGATGTCGGGCTGAGCGAACAAGTTTGCTGCGTTGCCTGCATTTACGCTACCGCCATAAAGGATTGTAGTGTCGTCGGCAATCTTTGCATCATACAGCTTTGCAATCAAGCCACGGATGAAAGCGTGGATTTCCTCTGCCTGGTCGGGAGTTGCGGTCTTGCCGGTTCCAATTGCCCATACCGGTTCGTAGGCAACAATGGTATTCTTGAAATTCTCGGCAGAAACATCCTTCAAGGCATTGCGCAACTGCGACTCGATAACCTCGAAATGCTTGCCAGCCTCGCGTTCCTCAAGCTTTTCGCCACAGCAAAGTACCGGCGAAAGTCCGTTTGCATAGCACTGTGCGAGCTTGGTTGCGATAACCTCATCGGTATCACCGAAATACTGACGGCGTTCGCTATGACCGATAATAGTATATTCAACGCCCAAGTCCTTAATCATATTGGCAGCAACTTCGCCAGTATATGCGCCCTTCTCGAACTGCGAGCAGTTCTGTGCTGCAACGTGAATTTTCTTGGTATCAACAGCCTCGACACAAGTTGAAAGGTGTGTAAACGGGGTTCCGATAATAACCAATTTGCCTGCGGGCATATCGTAAGTCTTCATAAAGGCGTTCAACTCTTCTGCCAAAGCCTTACCCTGACTTACCAAGGTGTTCATCTTCCAGTTTCCTGCAACAATTTTTTTTCTCATATCGTATCGTTTTTATCGTTAATATATCTGTTTTTGATTAGCCAATTGTATATGTTCCTTATAAGAGCCATTGCCAGTAACGCACCCAGAATCCAAACTACATACAGCAGTCTGTCGCGCTGGTTGTGCTGCTTGGTAAACATTGTACCCGTTAGTTCGTTCTTGAGTTCCGAAACTTCAGGCAAATTTCCATCGTGCCATTTGTCGATGACTGTACCCTTGCGGATAAGAAGCAATCCCGGATTAGAGCGGACAATAGTCTTCAATGTTATCGGGTCGGTATTGTAGAATCCGTAATTTACAGGATGTTCGGCAGTAAATGTCGCTATCGACTCGGCATTCGACGAAGTCATACAGTAGAAGCCCATATTGTTCTTTGCGGCAAATTCGGCAATCGAGTCAAATTCAGCCAGATGCTCGGTTTCCATATCTTCGAGGCGCAATGCAATCATCAGGAACGAATACCTCTCGTCGGCAAGGACACGCGGTGCAATGTCGGTTTCGGTAGCCTCGTCCTCATAAGCAGCCTCAATAAAGTCCAAATCCTCAGGAGCCTCATCAACGCCAAGAACCACGGGCTTTCCTTCGGCATCGCTGTAGGTAATCCTTATTTTCGACACATCAATATCGCCTTCGCACTCATCGCAGATGTAGTGGTCAAATTTCCAGGAAGCATCGGGCACTGATGAAACATCGGCAAACATCTGCTCGCCGTCGGCGTTCTTATATACAAGTTCCACACCGTCGAGGTCAACTTCCATACCAGCAGTTTCAACGACCGGCTTTGTCATTGTAAAGTCGTGGATTGGCGGTACATAGCCTGGGTCGATAACGATATGCTTTGCATCGATGAACTTCCACGATTCATCGGGCAGATTGTCGATGGAGAATTCCTTTTGCTTTCCGTCCTTTTCGTAGATGAACGAGCTTTCAATCACTGGCTTAGGAGCATCTTCGGGGACAATCATACCTTCGGCAATATTTGCGCCAATATGGTACGGACGGAAGTCGATAATTGGCAAGGTCTTGAGGCAGTAAAAACCGAGTCCGAGCGATGCAAACCCCACGACAAACATTATAATCCACTGAACTCCAGTATGATAATGGGTCTTTATCTTCTTCCTTTGTACGAAAAGCAGTATCGCCATCGCCAGCAGGACCAAGTTCTTGAAGAATGTCTGCCAGTTGGTGATTACCAGGGCATCGCCGAAGCATCCGCAGTCGGACACAGGATTTGCAATTGCCAGCCACAGCGTCAACGGCGTAAAGAACACCATCATCAGCAAGGCTCCCAATGCGCCGAGCTTGGGCAACTGATTGAAAAACAACGAGAAGCCTATCACAAGTTCCAACACGGCGAGTATCAGCGCGAGCGGAAGTGCAGCCCCGTCGATTGCAGAAAGGTGCATAGCCTCCAAGTAGTCGGCAATCTTGTAGCCATAACCCAGCGGGTCAATAACCTTTACAAAGCCAGAAAAAATAAATGTGGCTCCAACAAGCCATCTGAACAAGGTTCTTATTATCGTCATCATATTATTAAAGTTTTATTTTACAAAATTATGTTTTCTAAGTTCTGCTATGATTTTTTCCGAGATTTTTTCGGCAGGAAGCATCGAGCCATTGTCGGAACAGTCGATACGCACAAGCCTGTCGTCGGTTTCGGTTGCACGGATATAGGTTTCGCGCACCTTCTTCTGGAAGTTGAGGTCGGCCTCGTGGATGTCGGTCTTGCCGTTCAGATAGTCGCGGTCCTTGCCGGTACGGTTTTCGGCAAGACGTTTTTCGGTGAACGAAAACGGCACGTCGAGGAAAATATTGAGGTCGGGACGCGGAATCTTGAAGTAGTTGAACTCAAGGTTGAAAATCCATTCGAACAGCTTGCGTTTTTCCTGCTCGTCGGCAATCTTGGCGCACTGGAAACCGATGTTTGAATACACATAGCGGTCGTTTATTACGAATTTGCCTTCGGCAAGCCAAGCGTTTATCTTCGGAGCCATATTGTAGCGGTCGCCAGCAAAGAGCAGCGACACCAGATAAGGGTTCACATCGCCGATTCCACCAAACTCGCCACGCAGGAAACGGTTTATCATCTCGCCGAAAATCTCCGAGTCGCCTGTGGGGAAATGCACATATTCAACCTTCTTACCTTCTGATTGCAAATATCTTGACAGCAAATCCACCTGTGTTGACTTGCCTGCTCCGTCAAGACCTTCGATTACGATAAAAGCCATTTCAATCCTCCGACATTAAAGTGCCAAAGTTAAGAAAACTTTTAGAAATAAAAAATAAGGAAAAACAAATATTTATGCCCCAAAATATGGATGCGATTGTTATTAAATTTTAGTGAGATTATGGTAGGTTTTATGATAGGCTCAAGGTTTGTGTTTGGCGGATAAAATATCCTTATATTCGTACCTTCGGGAGTATAAATCCCGAAGGACAGAGTGGGTTTTATGGCTGGCTCAAGGTGTGTGTTTGCGGATAAAATATCCTTATATTCGTACCTTCGGGATTATAAATCCCGAAGGACATAAATACGTCGCAGGCAAGAGCCTACGACTATCTTGGGTATTATTTGTCGTAGGGCTTGTGTGTGAGGTAGTAATTGTCTGCCCACGACGGGAACTTCAGATTCTTGGTATGAATGCCTCTTGAAATAGAATCAAGCGTTTCGGAACCAAGAGCCTTCGACACAGAAACTGAACAGCGAGAAGCTATTAGTCCGTAAGCCTTGCCACCATTCATCTTTGAACTTTCATCAATATAGACATTGGTAAATATCGGTCGGTCCTGTGCAATGCCGCTTGTAGGCTTAGTAACCTGCATGTAGGTGTACAGATTCTCATCTCCAGACGAGACAACAATAGTGAGAGCTTGATCCTTTTTCTCATTCGGATTCATATACACCAATCTTTTCACAACAGTTTCATCATCGGCATTGATCTGTGCAGCCAGCGAACTATAGAAGGAAAGCACACTGAAGGCAAGTTCAACCGCTGTATATGTATTTACAGATGTTTTATATGCCTGATTGCTGAAAACATTTATGCTCTTCTTGACCGTATCACCAGTATTCTTTACTTCCAGATAGTTGAAATACACATTTGTTTCCTGCAAGTTTGCATTTGTCCCCGGATTATACTTTATGCTGAAATCCTGGTTGTACCTTGCAAGTTCAACCTTAGGAGCAAGTTTTGCTGGAACTTGAATCCTGCTGCCGTCAACCAACTGAGTTTCACCCTTTGCGATGATTCTGCCATTGTCGATATTAACTTCAAGCTCATATGTATAGCCATTGATAAGTTCGGGACGGCCAACCCATATAGTATTCCTGTCGTTTGCAAAATAACCGCTCTCCTTAGGAATACTATCTGCCGCCCAGAAATTCCAAGTCTTTAAAATAGATTTACCTTGCTTTCTATGAAGTTTCACCTGCACATCGCAGTCGTAGAACAACGAATCGGACACCGTAGCCATTTCGGATGCAGGAAGATTACCAAGAAAACTCTTGTTTACCTTTACATACTGCATGCTCTGTGAAGTATCAAGAACGCAATATATAGCAGGAGAATCCTCCCATTTATCAGTTACATCGAAATCGGAATTGCAGGCCGAAGCCGCAAACATCAGGCACAAGGCGCTATATATCAAAAACTTTTTAATCATCGTTATAACTCTAATCCAAAAGGCAAAGTTAAGAAAAAATAACACTCCAAAACAATAAAAACAAAAAAAGGGCGAAAAAATTCGCCCTTTTTCGTTTTAGCTTTTAATTATTCAGCATATTCGTATGTCCATTTTTCTGTAATCTTGGAAGTTATCATGCCAGTTTTCTGGTCTCTATAAATAATCTTCTCGACAGGAACTTTCTTGTCGTAGGTATATTCGCACTGCTCGGTATAAGTCATATTCTCGCTTTCGTATGTGCAACTAGCCACGTTGTTGTGCGAGAAAATAAGAGAGTTTACGTCACCATCTTCAATCAAACCCATAACGCGTGCATACTGAGGATTCTTGTTCTTGTCGTAAGTGTATGAAATATTTACCTCGCTTGTTTTTCCACCTACAGTAGTAGTAATCTTAACATGCGAAATGTTTTTCTTTTCCCACTCGATAGCATATTCGTTTATTTTAGAATCATACTCTATCTTTGATGTTATTTCGTTCTCGGCAATACTTTCCGCCATACCTTCCGACACAAAATAAGGCAGCAAAGATGTTTCCATATCCGATTTATGCGGAGCACGCTGAGTATTGATAGTTTCCTTCAGAGAAACCACCTTGTTGCCATCGTATCCGACTTCAATCCACCTGTAGGGGAGGTCTGAATCGGGGAAATATTCAGTGAAATACTTTATTTCCTTCAGCAATTTGCTATCATCGTCGTACAAGAAACGGATACGATTCTTACGTTCGGCAGGAATACTTGATGTTATGCCCACAACCCTATTTTTCATCTTATCGTTGTACTCATAATTATAACTGAACCTAACATCGCCGTTTGCCCTATAGACCGTACGCGACTTCAAATACTTGCCGTCCCACTCCCAGCCTTCGTACAAAAACTTTTCTACTGGTGGATTTTTTTGCTCCACACTGTCAATTATTACCGAAGACTCTCTCTCCATCCAAACTTTTGAAAGTTTGTCCTTCGGAGTATAAATACCACTCTTGTTACACGACACGAAAGCCGCAACGCAAAATAAAGCCACAAATGCAAATACTATTCTTTTCATAAAATATAAAATTCAATACATTATGCAAAAATACACCTTTGAGAGCAAAAAACAAGTTATAAAACATTTTTTTTCAAAAAATATTCAAAAAAAATTTGCCATCAAGATTGAGTCTATTAAAAACCAATAACTTAGCACATCTATTTTCATAAATACAAACACAAAAAAAAGGCTTCCACATCGGGAAGCCTTGATTATTTTAAAACTTAAACAAATTACTTGGTGTATTCGTAAACGTCGGTAGTAACAGTTGTAATTGTACGCTCTCCCGTCAACAAGCCATTCCTTTTTTCAACAGTTGTTGTCTTAACGGTTGAAGGAACCTTACCGTCATACTCATACTCTACTGTTTCTTCAGTATCAATAGTTAAAGTACCGTTACCCAATACTTCCTTTTTAGTTGTAGTTGTCTTTATTATATTATTCTTCGAGTACATTGCTGCAGAAACGCCAGTACCGCAGTAGAAGCCAGCGTAAGGATTCAACTTACCATCATATTCGTAGGTAGTTGTAGTTGTAACATCGTCGCTCGACTTTGCATCCATCTTTACGATGTTCTTTCCATCCCATTCGATTGTAATGTCGGTAACGACAGTCCTTGCATCCTTAGCAACAATTTCTTCTTCAGTGTCGCTGCAAACTACATCAACAATCTGTCTCGGCAAAACCATAGCAAGAGCAGCTTCACACTTCTTTGCAGGATAGAATTTTGTTACCTTCAACGAATTAACAACCTTACCGTCGTAGTTGATTTCTACTGTGCTTTCAAGGTTTGCACCGTCATATACAGTAATTTTCGAGAACTTCTTGTCGTCGTTGTAAGTGTATTCGATTTTGTGGTCACCATCCTGTGCACCAGTGATTCTATTCTTGTCATCGTATGAATAGGTTACCTTATGAAAAGGATATGTAGGACCAGCTAAAGTCGGAACAAATTCTGTAAAAGTTCTGCTTTCAACGGTCTTGTCTCCCCAAACCCATGCTTCACAAACCCAAGAATCTGCCGAAGTATTATCAGTGTGGGTAATACCCGTAACATCTTTATATTCCTCGGTTTTTGTCCAGCTACGGGTAATCTTGTCGATTCTCTGTTTCGGCTTGTAAACGCCGTCTTTCTGACATGATACAAATGCAACTGCCATCAATGCAATCGCTGCAATCAATAAATTCTTTTTCATCTCTTTTTTAATTTAAAGTTAATAATGCTAATTTATCTCTTTTACAAATATTTAAAAGTTCCTTTTAAAGTTTATGGTGCATCTTCTGCGCCTTGGTCTGCAGATAGAACCTGTTGTACTCGTTGGGTTCCACCTTGATAGGTATGGTTTCTACCACTTCGAGACCGTAGCCCTTTATGCCTGCAAGCTTGCGCGGATTGTTGGTTATAAGGCGCATCTTCGTGACACCTATATGTCTGAGAATCTGCGCGCCAACGCCATAGTCGCGTTCATCGTCCTTGAAGCCGAGATGCAGGTTTGCCTCAACGGTATCATAACCTTGCTCCTGTAACTTGTAGGCTGCAATCTTGTTCATAAGACCAATGCCACGGCCTTCCTGATTGAGGTAAAGCAAAACGCCCTTGCCTTCCTTTTCAATCATCTTCATCGACTCGTGAAGCTGGGTTCCGCAGTCGCATTTCTTGGAACCGAAAATGTCGCCGGTTGCACAGCTCGAATGTACGCGCACAAGCACAGGCTCATCGGGTTTCCATTCGCCCTTAATAAGAGCAACATGCTCAAGACCATTGCAATGCTGACGGAATGGTATTACATCGAAATTACCGTATTCGGTAGGCAGGAATACGCGGTCGCCCATATCCACAAGGCTTTCGGTCTGCAAGCGGTACTTAATTATATCGGCAATGCAGATTATCTTGAGTCCGTACTTGTCGGCAACCTCGAAAAGCTGGGGCAGGCGCGCCATAGTGCCGTCCTCGTTCATAATTTCGATAAGTGCTGCAGCCGGATAAAGTCCTGCCAGACGGGCCAAGTCAATTGAAGCCTCGGTATGTCCTGCGCGACGAAGCACACCCTTGCTCTTTGCGTACAGCGGATTTATATGTCCCGGACGTCCAAAGGTTTCGGGCTTGGAGTTCGGGTCGGCCAAAGCGCGGATTGTAGCGGCACGGTCGTGAGCCGAAACACCTGTGGTACAGCCTTCAAGCTTGTCAACGGTAACGGTAAACGGAGTTCCGAGCATCGAGGTGTTGTTCGACACCTGATGTGCCAGTTCAAGTTCCTCGCAACGTTCCTCGGTAATAGGTGCGCAAAGCACTCCGCGACCGTTGTGAAGCATGAAGTTCACAATTTCGGGGGTTATCTTTTCGGCGGCAACAATGAAATCGCCCTCGTTCTCCCTGTCCTCATCGTCAACAACAATGACAATCTTGCCATTCCTGAAATCTTCGATGGCTTCTTCCACCGTATCCAACCGACGTCTAGTATCTTCCATATCAAGTTCTTTCATTAAAATTAGAGGCAGTCCGCAATGCGAAACCCACCTACTTTTTTTAAGGCTGCAAATTTACATAAAATTTCCGTTTGCAATCCTTTAAAAAAATTTAAAAATCAAGATTGTTGAGCGTCAGTATCTCCAGCCTTTCTGCGTCGGAATTTGAAGAGATTAAGAATCTTGTTCATTACCTGCGGACTAATTCTCAAGCTGTCGTTTGCAACCGAAATCACAAGGTATATTCCAACAGGCAACAACAAAAGTGTACTTATCCACATTCCTATGTATGCTGGAGTTATAAGTTCCTTGACGGTGCTCTCAAAAGTCGTCGACACTATATAATACAACAGGAATATCAAAACCGACACTACAAGCGAAAGCCCGAAACCGCCCTTTCTTATTACCGAACCGAGCGGAATTCCTATGAGGCAGAACAGCAGGCAGGCAACCGAAAGTGCATACTTGCGGTACCATTCTATTTCGTGGCGGGCAATCCATCCGCGTGTTCCGACAATCTCATCGGCCACTATATTTATATAGGTATTAGCCGACCTCGAATAGTTGACCGCAAACTCGTACATATTTTCCTTCTGCTTGCTGTCGAGCCTTGCCATTATCGTATCTATGCGTATTTTCTCCGCTACGGAATTGTCCTCTGCAGTTAGCCTTAGCGGCGGGCACTTATACCACGAACGGTTTTCATTTGCTCCGCCATATACCTCGTTCATACCCTTGAATATCTGGAAACGCTTGAAATTTCCACAAATCTCCTGCTCCCTTGCACACAATGCATCATTCAACGAATCGGTAGTGTATTTCAACTGCTGGTTGTCGAGCATCTCGTAACCGCCCTTGAAAAATTCCTCATTGTTCTTGTCGATGCCCGTAGCATCAAGTTCCAGATATGTCACCTGCCGTTCAAACTTTGACCTCTGGTGCTGGTACTTGTTTCCCTTAACGTCCTCGTGGCGAGTACCATTGTGAAGTTCCAGTATCATCATCGAATTGTCCTCGGTAACCAGAATATTTCCCGTGGCGGCCATTGTAACGTTGTTTGGTGTCGATGAACTGCGATGGTCGTAAATCAGGACACCATTCAGGTCGTTGTTGCGGCTCTTGCTATCGACCTTAATGCTGATGTCCTCGGTAGGCTCCACAAATATGCCGTTCTGTATGATGACTTCGGGACGTTGCTGCTGTATCCCAAACAACAACGACCTCATCTTCAAGTTTGTATATGGCATTATGTTATTAGAGAAGACAAAAGCGACAATGCTTATCACTATATTCAATACAATGAGCGGCGACATTATCCTGTATAGCGACACTCCGCCCGACTTCATTGCAAACAGTTCGTTCGTCTCGCCCAACTTTCCCATCGACATAATGGATGCCAGCAGTCCAGCCAAAGGCAAAGCCAGCGGCACCAACGAAAACGAAGCATAGAACATAAGTTCCAAGATTATCGAAAAATCAAGGCCTTTTCCAACAAGGTCGTCGATGTAGCGCCACAGGAACTGCATAAGCAGAATGAACACGCAGAGCAGGAACGTTATTATCCACGGTCCTACGAATGCCCTTAAAACGTATCTGTGCAGACGCTTCATCAGTCAAGATTTTTCATTGCAAAGATAAGGGATTTTTTGCGAAGTACGACTCAACAGCTTCCTTGTCCTTACGAAGTTGTGCTGTCAAGTCTTCAACACTGTCGAACTTCTGTTCGCTGCGCAGCCTGCTTTTGAACACAATGTTCAAATTTTGCCCATAAATGTCGGCATCGTAGCCAAGTATATGGAGTTCAATAGTATTTTCCTGTCCGTCGAAAGTGGGACGGCTGCCGACGTTGAGCATTGCGGGGAAAGTTTTCCCGTCAACCACCGCCGACACAATGTAAGAGCCGTTGCTCGGAATAATCTTGTCGGCATACAAGGGACTGATATTTGCAGTTGGAAAACCTATTTTGTGACCAATTCCGAAACCATGCACCACATTTCCCGACAAGCTATACTCGTAGCCTAAATATTTGTTAGCCAGTTCGATGTCGCCCGAAGCGAGCAACCTTCTTATCGACGATGAACTTATGTCGTCGTAATAGTCGATGTGGAACCTGTCGAGACGCGAAACAGGAATTTTTGCCGATGAGATTTCCGACACGCCGTTTTCCTTGTGACCGATGGAATTGTTGTAGCCGAGCAAAAGACGAGAAACCGAAAGCTGAGAAACTAGGATTTCGTCGATGAACCGCGTTCCCGAAAGAGCAGCAATCTCAGCGTTGAAGTTAAGAATCAGCAAGTTCCTCACTCCGAAACGTTCAAACAAGGAGAGTTTCTCGTCCATTGTGGACAACAAGCTGATTTTGCGACCGAAAAACTCAGCAGGATGAGGATTCATTGTTATAACAAGTTCCTCGGCACCAACCTTGTCGGCCATCTGCTTCAACTGACGGATAATGTACTGATGTCCAGAATGCACACCATCGAACACGCCAACAGTTGCCACACATCCACGAGGAATTTCGGACAATATTTCTCGAAAAACTTTCAATTCAATTTTTTTGCAAAAATACAATATTATTTTCGATTGACGATTTTCGATTGACGACTGGCTATTTCAAAACATTCAAAATTGTACAATCGAGCCATAGTAAGATTCTATCAATTATCAAATTATCAAATCCCACATTTCCCAAAACTTTGATATTTTTGCAACATGAACGAAACGCAGATTGAAAACCAGAAACTAACCATCGAGAAGGAAACATCCGAACTTATGGCGAAACTGCCTAACCGCATTTTCATAAACGGACGGCTTGTTGGTATTACTCAGCAGAAGAAAGTTTCGGTAATGATTCCGAAAGGCAGATACAGCATTATGATACAAAGTCCCCTCCCCTTCCTTTACGCCACCGACGAAGTCGAAATCGAACGGAATGTTGAAAATGTCGTTGCATTTAAGAATCGGGAGCGCATCTGGGACATACTTTTCACAATAGACCTTGTGCTATGGATTGCCGGATTCTTTGTAACATTGC
This sequence comes from uncultured Bacteroidia bacterium, assembly GCA_902776565.1. Classification (GTDB taxonomy): domain Bacteria; phylum Bacteroidota; class Bacteroidia; order Bacteroidales; family ML635J-15; genus Bact-19. Next base: position 38,962 of record CACYQN010000001.1, on the reverse strand, counting down.
CCACACCGTGGGACTTGGTTTACGAAATCGCCACAAACACCTTCCTCGCCGTATGGCTGATATATGAATTTTGCATCAGGAAGAAATACTACAGGATAAGACAATACAAGAAGATTATAAAGGAATAAAAATTCCTTAGCTGTTTATAGGCTGGAGCTTAAATATGATACGTCGTAGGCTGGAGCATAATAAGCAACATCGTAGACTGGAGCCTACGACGAACGAACGAACGAACAAAACGAACAGAACGAACAAAACGAACAAAAAAATAGCGGTGCAAAACACCGCTAATATTGTACATTGTCAATTGTAAATTGTCAATTATTAATTGATAACCACTATCTTATCAGCATTATCGTTCCCTGTCTGTTGTGGATTACACCGTTCCAATCCTCAAACGAGCAGAACCACTGGTACAGACCAGGAGGACATACTGCATCGCCCTGAATCTTGTTACCCATATCGGTACCGTCCCATGCACCTATTCCGCACGACGAGCAACTTGCCGTCGGGTCATATACATCGGTACTAAACACCATTGCTCCCCAGCGGTCGAATATAGTGAGCGAGAAGTTGTTGCGAGTGATGCCGTTACCGCAAATCCTGAAGCAGTCGTTCATCTGGTCGCCATTTGGCGTGAACGATGTCGGAGCATAGAATGCAAACTCGTTCTGGATGGTTACGTTACGGATAGAAGTATCGCGGCAATAGAGGTCTGATTCTGCAACCAGCATTACCTCGAATTCACCGATTCGCCTATAGGTGTGACGCGGATTCTCGAACAACGAGCTGTCGTTGTCGCCAAAGAACCAGTAGTAGCGTTCTGCACCAGTCGAATAGTTGATAAATTCAATTTCAGAATCCAACATTCCAGTCAACTGCGGATCGGTCTCGAACATTGCCTTAGGCTTCGGATATACAGTAATCAAGTTGTTGTAAGTCTTGTAGAAGTGGCATCCGAATATGTCAACAAGTTCAAGAGACACGCTATATGTACCCTCGTCCTTGTAGATATGAGTTGGCGAAAGTGCATCAGAGAAACCATAGTCACCAAATTCCCACAATGTTTGGTCTGCAGTATGGAACGGCATGAACCTAACCGAAAATGGAGCACAACCTGCAATTTCGGAAGTAGTGAACAAAGTGTCGGGATTAGGTCTTACGTTAATCAGTATGGAATCGGAAACCGGTGTTGTTCCGCACATATCCGACAATGTTATATGAACCATTGTGGTAGTGTCGAGCGTTATTGTAAACGGAGCAGGAACGATTGAGCCATCGTCGATTGTCAGCGTATATGGACCGCCGTTTCCGCCTTCAGCCTCAACATTGATAATTGCACCTGTACCCGGGCATATCGTATCGTAGCTTGTAGTTACAGCCCTGATGTTCAGAGGAGGATTCAAGGTTATGGTAACAGGCTGCGACACAGCAGTACAGTTGTTGGCATCGGTAACGGTAAGCGTGTAAGTCGAGTTGACTGTCGGCGTAACCGTAAGTATGTTAGAGTACGACACTACCGAATCCTGATTTGCCCACATGTAAGTATAGAACGGCGTTCCACCTGCCACCTGAGTAGTTATCGAAGTTGTCTGACCGTTGCAGATAGTCTGGTCGTTCATCGGTAATATATATATAGGTGTAGGACCATCGACAGTTATTTCGCTTTCGATACGGCAGTTGTGGTCGTCGGAAACGGTAACCTCATAAGTTCCTGGTACAGCCGTTATGTTGTGGGTTGTCTGTCCGTCGGGCCAGAGGTACGAATATGGTGGCACACCACCCTGAACATTTATCAGAGCCGTACCGTCGGGAGTATTGCCGCAGGTTGCAGGAGTTGTCATTGTGTTGGCGAACATCTGCGAAGGCTGCTCTATTATGAAATATGTATTCACATTACAGCCGATGTTATCGATGACAGTCACCGTGTATAGTCCGGCGCAAAGTCCGCGATAGATGTAGTTTTCGGAACCCCATCTGTACTGGAACGGCTGGAGACCGCCATGCATCACAATCTCGGCACTACCGTCGCACGAACCGAAGCAGGTGTTGTGGACAAGAATCATTGAGTCGATTACCATTTCGGGACTTACGGTAATTGTAAAGGTCTCGGTGTTCGACTGACAGCTATTGTAATCGGTTACATATACCGAATAAGTTGTTGTTTCGTGCAAAGTAGTCTCGAAGTTAGAAGTATTTCCGACAGTAGTTCCGTTGCTTGGCACCCAGTGGTAAGAGTATGGCATAGTACCGCCTACAGCCGTAGCCTGCACAAACGAAACCGTACCTTCGCAGACTGCACTATTGTTTTCGGACATTACAATCAGCGGTTCTGGCTGAGTAATGATGAACTCACGCGACAGCGAACAACCATGCTCGTCGGTTACAGTAACACCATATTCACCTGCAGGAAGATTTCTTCTGCGGTAAGATGCATATCCAATGTCTGACCACAAATATGTATATTCGGGAGAACCGCCAGTTATATTTATTCGAGCCGAACCGTCAAACGAATTGTGACAAGTCAAGTTAGTGCTTGTAACACTTGCAACAGTAAGTTCATCAGGCTCATTAATTACGTAGTCGAACGAAAGCTGGCAGTTGTTGGCATCGCTTACGGTAACGCTATAGTCGCCCATGCAGAGATTTACAATAGTGTTTGATGGAGCGCTCCACGAATACGAATACGGCAAAGTTCCACCGGTAGCCGTTATTGTTGCCGAACCCTGGCAATCGCGGTAGCAGTTGTTGTCAACGGTTGTTATGTCGCCGACCAGCTTAGACGGAGTAAATATGTTCACTACGGTATCTTCCGAAACACAGCCGTTAGCCTCGATGTGCAATGTTACAGCGTGAGTAGAAGCTTCGGCATTGTTCCAATATACGGTATAAGGACCTGCGCCACTTCCCGACTCGACAATACCGCCGTCGAAATCCCAAACGTATGTAGCATTGTTGGCAACAGCACCCACCATAGTCATATTGCCAAGGTAAGTGATTGTCGTTTCATCGCCGAAACATCTTACGGGCAGATAGGTGAACGTATTTGTAGGCTGCGGATAGAATTCAACAACTACATCGTCGTATGTTGAACAGTTGTCGTAATCGCCCAAATAAGCTTCTGTCCATCTGAACTTGTAGGTTCCCCAAGTATCGACAAAAACATTTGTCGTTGGCGAATGTAGTGCTGCGAAAGTTGCATTACCACCAGTTGGAGCCGAAACAACAGTCCAAGTGCCTTCGTTTCCAGCAGGAAGCGGAGTTGCCGAAAGCATATAGCGGTCGGTACATACGCGGGCATCTACACCAGCATAAGGAGTAGGACGAATACAACAGCTTGGGTCGTCGAAGTCTCTCACCGTTACAATCAAAGTTGTATCGTAAGTACAGCCAAAGTTATCGGTAGCATAGAATGTATATTCGTGCTCCCCAGGTTCGGTTGGAGTTGCAGTAGTGCTTGCTTCAAATTCCTGGAAAAGAGACTGACCGTTCCAGGTCAAGTCCTGCGAATCTTCTGATTCATCAAATTCGGTCTGGTACTGGATAACGTTGTCGCCAGCGGGAATCATGTGGTCGGCAAAGTGCAACTCAACCGAGAATACAGTTCCATCGTCAGAACCGAGGTGGTCCTGAATGTTGATACACCACTCACCGTTTACAGGGCATCCTACAAGGCTTGACCAGTTACCCCTAGGCCTATAGTCACCTGCTGGAATGTATGGATGATTGGTATATGTATATCCAACATTATTTGTATATGTGTATGTTGGTGGATTGGAAGCTACAGACTCCATTGTTTGCGTTGCTGTTTGATTCCAGCAATAATGATATGGAACACCCTGAACACAAGCATCGTTACCTTCGTCAACAGGTTCGCCCAAGAACTCATAACCACAGTCATAACAAGCGCTGCCATATCCATTGAACAAGTCCATTCTGTTTCCTGAAGGACAAGTTATCCATACTTCAAGGTCACCGATGTATGAATGTTCGATTTCCATACATATCGACTCGATGTCGCTTGTGCTCTGGATGCTCTGACCAGGGGCAAAAGCATTGTGCTCGAAACACATAGTCTGAGTATAGTTCGTAACATCCTCGAAGCAGTGTTCCTCGATAATTGCTTCCGGAATCTGCATCACCCAAGGATCCGGCTGATGAACCTGACCTTCGAGCAAAGCGACATCGCCTGAACATATCGACGGAGTTACCGTAGTTCCGGTAAATGTTGGAGGCAAGGATATTAAAACAAGGAAAGATTCGGGATAAATGTAAGTACAGCCGTTGAGGTCGGTAGCCTGCAGATTAATGTAGTATGCACCCGGTTCGATATCGGCATCAAGAGAACTGGCACCAACGCCTCCATACTCATGTCTGCCATTTACATCCACCCAGCTCCAGGTCCAAGTAAGGTTCTCATCGGACTGGTGATAGCCGTTAGGAGCATCGTTGTTCGGGAAAACTCCGTGAGCCGCAATACCGAGTTCATCATTCGAGCAAGCCTCATAACGTTCCTCGGTTGCATTCCAACGAGCAGTAATGTCTGGAACCAAAGTAAAATCCTGACACGGCATTTCACAAACTATATTGATTTCAAAACCTGAATAAACCACCGAATAGTCGGAATGCCAAACAAAGGTGGCACATGACGCACCAACGGAATAAGAATTACCGGCTCCAGAAGAACCACTTATATTAAGCGCAACTGCATTCCCATTTATTCCAGTCCCTTGATATATTGAAAGATAATCTATACTTTCTGAACGAAAAGAAACAATCTCCAATGACATTGGATAACCAGTTGGCACACAAACCGTAACCATATAATCTTCATAATTGCTGTAGTTACCAGTTGCACCTCCGGAGTCGTATAAAACTGCAGAACAACCCGTCATATTTACCGTTTGGTTATGATTCATTATAATAGTCTGCTGTGCAAAAACACTAACAGCAAACAAACAAAACAAAACCGAAAATAATATTTTCATGCTATTGGTTTTCATAACGCTTCCTCCTATATTCGTTAAAGAGTTTTGTCAAATCATTGCCAGAATAAAAGACCAAAATTTTTCCAGTATTTCCAATAAGGTAGGCATTGGATGCATTGACTAACACTTCAAAATCATATTCCATCACATTGAAAGTTTCTGGATTATACTCTGTTGCCTCGGCTCCTGCCATTTTGGTTTCCTTGTCCCAATACCTCAATTTGGGGAAATCAGACACTTCTGGATTGCTAATTTCCTTTATTACGAATGCGTTCTCGACAAACCAATTAAAATATTCAAGGGAAGCAGAACGATTTGCCTGCATGTCAAGTAACTCCTCTTCGGAATATTTTGCGTACAAACGGCTATCAATTTGCGACACCTGCGAAAATGCAGTCATCATACTGATAACCAACACAAAAAGTAATATTATTTTCTTCATAAACATAACTTTTTCATCATTATTTCTACATGCATAACGTAAAAATTTCCTAATGGTTGCCTTCTGCAAGCAAAAAAATTTTCACACTATGCAACAAAAGGCAAAGATAAGTCTTTTGTTCAAGATAGACAAGGGAATGGAAGGATTTTTTTTGAAGGAAAAGGAAAGGCGCACGGCTCTTTCATTTAACCGCCCCCTGAGCCTGTGGCTGCTGAGCGAGTCGAAGTATCGAAGGGTAAGATTAGTAGCATTATATCATTTCGTTACCTTGACTTCCCTTCGACCATGCTCAGTGCAGCGCGACAAGCTCAGCCAGCGGATTTATTCAGATGCTAATTATTTGTATCACAAATAACAATATGGTCCAAATGAAAGAGCCGTGGGAAAGGCGAAAAGGAAGTCCAGTCGAACAGAAGGCCAGTCTGACTGCCTGCATGTCTGCAAGACTGTTGGACTGTTGGATTTCTAGCCATTAGGTGCATTCCTTGACTTCGACTACGCTCAATCGGCGGGATGACTGTTAGCCTGTCAGACCGTTAGACCGTTAGCCTTTCAGCCCTTTTCTATTTCCCTTATCACATCTATCTTCCCGACATCAAGCACCTTGTTGTTGTCGTGGATGTAGCCTCCTATTCGGTGCGACTGCGATATTTTCAGCAGTTCGGGAATAATGGGGAACGAACCTTCGTTTTCAATCAGGTCGAATATGCTGTAGTTGCAGACATATATTCCACTGAAAGCCATCTCGTTATATTGTTCGCGCCCGATTGTTATTATCGACTTGTCGTTTTTGATGTCGCGCCAGCCACAAAGACGGTTTTCGCCGTCGAAAAGCAGATGCTTTGAACTTTCGCGGTGCATCACGGCAAGGGTTGCGACATTTTTTGTCGTACAATGATAGTCGTAGAGAGCCTTAAGGTTCAAGTCGGAGAAAATATCAACGTTGTGGATGAGAAAATTGTCGCCGGGACAGAAAAATTTCTTTACGTTTTTCAAGCCTCCGCCTGTGTTTAGAAGCATTTCTCGCTCGTCGGAAATTTCAATTTTCACGCCGAAATCGTTGTTCTTCACGAAGTCGATAATCTGCTCGGCGAAATGGTGAACGTTGACCACTATGTAGTCGAATCCGAAACCACGCAGTTTCTCAATTTGGTGCTGAATCATAGGTTTCCCACTGATTGGCACCATTGCCTTTGGCATTGTGTTGGTCAACGGGGCAAGGCGTGTGCCAAGCCCCGCTGCAAATATCATTGCTTTCATAATATACTTTATTTTGTTTTATTGTTCGCAAAATCCCTACCATGTCATTACTTGCTACGCTGCGTGCGCCAAAGGGTCCGAAAAACAGATTACGGACAGCAGTCTTCACAACGCTCCACGTACCGTATCGCGTGTTACGACTAGCTTTCGAAATGACTGGGAAAAATTACTTCCTAATCTCCATTTCGTCAATCAAATGGCTTGCTCCAGCGAACTTGTCAATAAGGAACAAGGCGTAGCGGATGTCGAGCGAAATGTTGCGACACATCTCCGGGTCGTACATAATGTCGCTCATAGTACCCTCCCAGTTGCGGTCGAAGTTGACACCAATAAGCTCGCCATTGCCATTGATGACCGGACTACCAGAATTACCGCCAGTAGTGTGGTTTGTAGCAGTAAAAGCCACGTGCAACTTGCCATCCTTGTCGGCGTAACGACCATAATCCTTCTTTTCGTACAATTCCTTCAGACGAGCAGGAACCTTGTAGTCGTAGATATCGGGATTGTCCTTCTCAATGATACCATCGAGAGTGGTAAACGGCAGATAATCAATTCCATCGGCTGGCTTATACGGAGAAACCTGTCCGTAGGTCACGCGCAAGGTGAAGTTTGCATCGGGGAAGAAACGCTTCTGCGGTTCGTATTCCATCTGCGCCTTCATATAGATGCGGTCGAGTTTCTTTATGCGGACATCGCAATCGATAAGAGCCATACGGATTTCGTTCTTGTAGATGTCCATCATCTCCTTTGCAATGCAATAAATCGGGTCTGATGCAAGCGTTTTTACCGACTTCGACGAAAGTCCGTTTACAAAATTGTCGAACTTTGTCTGGTTTGCAAATACCGACTTCGAGAAGCAGTATTCGGCGAAAGCCATATACTTGTCGGATGCCGACTTGGCAACCTTGTCGATGCTCGCATAAGTTGACGGCCAATATTTTTCGGGCATATTTTCAACATAAATGCGTGTCATTTCGGCAAAAAGTCTAATTTCGACCTCCTCGTCGTAGTCCTTGTAGTTGCCCTTCGACTTCGAGAGAGCCAATTCCTTGAGGCTCTGCAAGTTCTCTGCCGAAGCGTCCTTGCACGATTCGAGCATTCGCATCTGGTTGGCAAACGAAACTGCATAACTTCCTAATCCTGCTTCGGTTACATAAATATAAGCCAAGTTCAACGGCTTCATTTCGGCATATACCTTTGCATAGTCGTCGAGAAGATTCTTGTACTCGGGCTTGTCGTTTGCCCACTTCTGGAAACCTTCCTCGAAATTGCGCTTAACATTCACTGCATCAAGACGTTTCAAGCCCTTTATTTCACCCTGCCACTTCTTCCAGCCGTTGGCAATGCTTGCAGCCTTGTTGGAATACTGGATGCGTGTGAGCTTCGACTTTTCCATGCCAGCCTTAATTACTTCGAGTTTCTTGTCGCGGATGGCGATGCGCGTCGGGTCGGAATCGTACATTACCTGCTCGACAGCCACTGCCGGAAGGTATTCCTGAGTCGTGCCCGGATAGCCGAACACCATTGTGAAGTCGCCTTCCTGAACGCCCTTGAGCGAAATCGGGAAGAATTTCTTGGGCGTGTAAGGAATATTGTCGTCAGAATACTTTGCAGGCTTGCCGTCCTTACCGCAATACACGCGGAAGAGCGAGAAATCGCCAGTGTGACGCGGCCACATCCAGTTGTCGGTATCGCCACCGAACTTGCCTATTGCTGAAGGCGGGGCACCAACAAGACGAACATCCTCAAAAATTTCGTTCTTGAACAGGAAATACTGGTTGCCGTTATAGAACGATTCGATGCGAGCCTGATAGTGGGTACCCTTAACCGATTCGTCCTTTATTCTGGACATATTTGCCAAAATTTTCGTAGCGCGTTCTCCGTCCGACATATCAGAAGTTACGCCTTCGAGAACCTTGTCGGTAACATCTTCCATACTTACGAGGAAAGTCACTGTAAGCCCAGGACTTGCAAGTTCTTCCTTACGGTTCATAGCCCAGAAACCGTCGGTAAGGTAGTCGTGCTCGACCGAACTATGGCGCTGGATTGTTCCGTAACCACAGTGATGGTTGGTAATGAGAAGACCTTCGTTAGAAATCATCTCGCCGGTGCAACCGCCACCAAAAATCACGATTGCATCCTTCATCGATGCGTGGTTGATGCTGTAGATGTCGTCGGCAGTGAGCTTGAAGCCTTTTTTCTGCATATCGGCGATGTTGTACTTTTCAATTAGCAAGGGAAGCCACATTCCCTCGTCGGCGAATAGGCTGCACGATAGCAGCGCGAAAATCAAGATGCTGAATATTTTCTTCATTGTGTTATAAATTATGGGACAAAGATAATTAATAATTAACAATGGACAATGAATAATGAATAATGGACAATGAACAATGGACAATGGATAATGGATAATGGATAATGGACAATGGATAATGGATAATGGATAATGGACAATGAACAATGAACAATGAACAATGAACAATGAACAATGAACAATGAACAATGAACAATGGACAATGGAGAAATCCTCGCAAAGCTCGGAAGAAAACGGAATGGTTTTTCGCAAGCTCAAAACGAACAAGACAACCACGAATGACACGAATTTTCACGAATGAGTTCGCTATGCTCACGTTGAACTTTGAACTCCTTGAACCTATACAGTCGTGGCGCGCCGCGACCACTACAACCTTGAACCCCTTGAACTCTTGCCCCCAACCATCTCAAACAATCATAAACCACTTCAAACCATCTCAACCTCCTTGAACTTTGAACTCCTTGAACCTGTACAGTCGTGGCGCGCCGCGACCACTACAACCTTGAACCCCTTGAACTTTGAAACCTTCTAATCTTCAAACGGCAAAAGACAAAAAAACCTCCGAGGCGGGGAACCACGGAGGTTGTAATTATTATTTTGGTGTGTGTTATGCAACAATTAGTCCTTCACGACCTTGCGGTTGATGACGAAGTCGGCGGTGCTTACCCTGACGGTGTAGGTCGATTTTGACAAATCGCCAAGGTGAAGGATTGTCTGGTAGTTGTTCTGCGGAGCGTCGGCACGCTCTACATAGACAAGTCTGCCGAGAAGGTCGTAAACCTCGATGCTTGCAGGACGGTCGCCGAAGTTCTCCAACTCAACTGTAAGGTCGCTGTTGAACGGATTCGGGTAAGCAATAACCTCCGGTTCTTCCTCCGAAGTCTCAACGCAGTTGGTAACGATGATTTCCGATGCCGTGCGAGTGCCGTCGTAGTCAACCTGAACGAGGCGGTAGTAGTTGTCGCCACCGTAAACGCCGTAGTCGGTGTAGCTGTAGCTGAGAGGCTCAATGCTGTTGCCTGCGCCTGCGATGCGTGCTATTTCAACAAAGTTGATTGCATCGTCGGAACGTTCGAGCGAGAAGTAGTCGTTGTTCTTCTCGGTGGCGGTTGTCCACATTATGTGCGACGAACGTCCGTCACAGGTTGCGGAGAACGAGGTAAGCTCGATTGGAAGTATGGTGTTGTGGTCCTTAGAGCCGAGGGTAACTATCTTGTCGTAAACAGTCCTTGTATGTGGTATCTTAACGTCAACCGAGATAGTTCCGTAAGGGGAAGGTTCAACAGAAACGTGTTGTGAACCGCCGCCGATATTTTCCCAGCAGCTGCCGTTCCAGAATGCACCGTAAATGTCATCAGCCTCGTGGGTTAATGTATTCGAGTTGAAATGAGCGCTGCCATCGGCTGCCGAAACTGTCAATATGGACTCAAGAGCCACAGGTGTTTCAACCTTCCAGTACTCGAAGTTGCTTACGTGGTCGAGCTGAGGATTGTTGTTTGAGCACATATCGTTTATGTTCCACCAGCGAGGCATTTCCGACTCGGTGAAGCCTCTAGGATTATGGAAATACTGTACCGAAACGTTTTCAGCATCGCTTGTAGCCTTAATCTTGCCAAGCACGCTGTTCTGTCCGGTCGGGAAAGTGAAGCCACTCGCGTGTCCATTCTTCGTAACCTTTCCGTCAACATAACTGTTATAGGTCATGGCATCCTCACCTGCAACGCTTGCAGCAGCGCCGAATGTTACATCGTGCTTTACGACACCGTCCTTGAATGTAGCTGCACCGTTTATTGTTACGTTTCCGCTAGGAACTATGTCACCGCCCTGATTGTAGAAGACAACGTTTCCTAAAGTTATGTCGTGGCTTATGGTCTGGTTGGCAGCTCGTTCCGATGTACCGCAGAATTCGACTGTACCGTCGGTTGCTGACAAAGTTCCGATGTTGTCGAGGTTACCATATATTTTCAAGGTCTTGCCTGTTGGAACTTCGAGCGAAGCACCGCTGGCTATTGTAATGTCCTTTGCGCTTGCCTCGGCGGTCTGCGACGGCCAGTTGGATGTTACGCAATCGGCTGGACCGATATATATTCTGCTTTCGCTTGTAGGCACAGCTGTTGCAATTGAATAGTTGCTGTTGTAAACGAACCAGTTGGATTCGGTATTCCAGTCGGTAAGGTGACTAGCAGTACCGCCTCGCCATATAAAGTCGTATGAAGATGCATTAGGAACATTTGGCGTCTTGAGTGGCATAGTGAATTCTGTTGCCGGTGCGCAGGTTGACGAAGCAGGGGTAAATGTAAGAGTAACCGATGTACCTTCTGAAGGTGTAAAGCTTTGTCCTGCGACAGTACCCGACGTTGCATCCCAATTCCAGCCATCAGCGGAAAGGTCGATGTTATAGTTAGTTGTGAGTGGCAGTTCGATAGGTGCACCCTGGCAAACAGAAGGCAAGTCGAATTCCACTTTCGGTTCCCATATTGCGTAGAGATATTCGATTGGGTCATGGCTGTCGGCTGCCACATGGGTGGCTGAATTTGTATAAGTTGACTCCTTATAATATGAACCATTATAGTACAAGAAGTTCGGCTGGCAATCAGCAACTGGAGCACCAGTTCCATTTTCCGACTTGTACCATCCCTTGAAATTATAGCCATAGCGTTCTGGAACAGGCGGAACAACAGCCTCGTTTAGACCGAGAGTTGATAGTCTTAAGTCAATGTTGCCATCAGTACGCTCAATAGTATCGGTACCATCGTTTCTGAACCATTCGATAAATGTATAAGTAGGGTGCTCAACATTCTTATCTATATACTCGGCACGAAGCATTACAGTATAGGTAGCAAGGCACTCGCTATATTCGTCATCTGGATTAGGGTCTTTTGGTAGAGTTGTATCAAAATCGCCTTCATAAATTCGTTCTGGATCTGTCGGATTGTACCACTTCAAAACCTCAGTCTTGGCATCGGACTTATGAACAACGAAAGTAGCACCCGGGTAAACAGTGATATCGCTATCGTCATATCTTCCAGTAGCATGGTTGTAAGTCTGCAATACCCAGTATGCGAATTCCTTTTGGGGATCACGAGTCGTAGTAGCGTGACCTGCGATTGCATCCACATTGTCCTGATAATAAAAATCATCAGTAGGCACATCATTATTTCCTTCGTAGTCAACATATTTAATAGTAATACCATTTGCACCACGCAGTTTTGCACGCCACTTTGCGTAAAGGTCAAACTTCTTGGTAACCCAGAAACGTACAGGCTCTCGTACTGTTGTCTCATTACTCATAGAATCGGAATTCCAAGTTGCTCCGTTACCCCACATGTCCATAGGATCGGTAAAATCCCTTGTCTTGTCGTAATGAAATGTAACAGAAGACTCATTCAGCACAAGGTCGGAATTGAAAACCTGAGTGCAAGCCTCGTCAGTGTACCAGCCAATCTGTTCATACTCTTCGCGAAGACCTTTAGGCACCGAGATTTTATCGCCATAGGACCTACGGAAATTCATAGACTGATTGCGAGTACCCCAGTCCAATGTTTCGTCGGAAGCTGGTACGTTGGGGTGCAGGAATACACGGTACTGGATTTGACGCCACTTGGCAAAAACCGCGATGCCACCTACAGTCATCTTATCCCAACGATAAGGCTCGACACAACCTTCATCTACATACCATCCTTCGAATATGTAACCAGACTCCGGGCAATCGGGAACATAATTCTTTTTTTCATCAGCAATGGTAGCACCCTGTCCTATTACTGCGCTTTCAGTAATCAAATTACTTGCGTTATTCTGAATCATATTGCCATTTCCATCCACATAGTTGCCATCGAAATAGGAAATCTTATACTTCTGGCGAGTGTAAACAAAGTTCAGGTTATACACTGTCTTATTATTTTCTGTAGTAGTCCAATAGTTGCTATTGTTCCAATTCTGACCTCTCTTTTCTAAGAAGTCAAAGCCTGTATATTTTGGCTCGTTCTGATCCGAAACGTTAGTATTACTAGAGCGAACCTCCATAACGGATTCTTCGTAATAAGTCTTTCCATTATATTCACGTATATTTGTATAGGTTTCATCTTCAATTGTTTCAAACCATATGTGGTATCTCCAATTATTATAGCTACCAGGGAAACGAACCATCACATAGTTGCCGTTTGCATTGTTGGTAGCACCTAGTATATTTTCATTCATAACAGTGATAATACCCTTAACGGTTCCAGAACCACTACTAGTAGCTCTTGGTTTCAGTTTTGTTCCCACCATCATAACAAAACTTACAGGCTGACGAGAACCAACCCCTGTAAAGTTTTCGTATTTAGGCCATTTAGCGGTAATATCTTCACCATAATAGGCTTGCATCACAAAATAGTAGTACTTATTACCTCCATAAGTTTCATATGGTAAATCACCACTGACATAATTTGTTGTAGGATGACTATTTTCCCAAGATGTACTATTATTACCCCAAGTAACAAGATTACCCAAATTATCACCACTACCAGAATTATATGGATATGAATATTTAGGACTATCATTTCTTTCCCTATACAGATAGAACTTGAAATTGTAAGTTATACGGTAATAATAAAGGTTAAGCACAGCGTCGCCTTCGGTAGTAATTACAACCTGCTTGCCCCTGCAGCTGTCTGCCAGGCAGAAACCTGTATAATGTCCATTGCCTGTACCAACTCCGGTAACATAATCTTCATCTCCATTATCAACAAATGTAAATGGTATATTTTGATCAACTCTGCCGTTTTCATTAACATAAGATCCAGCAACCTCAAAACCATTGCGGTTAAGGTTCTCTGTCCACAGAATTACTGTATAAGGTGCTGTTGTATGGGGATTCCATTTTGCATAGATAGTTGTACGCTCGTCAATTTCTCCGCCAAAGTCAAACTCATTGCCAGGGGTACAAAGCGAATCGGTGTACCAACGATCAAAATCGTAACCTTTACGCTTCATCTCTGCACGTGTAGCCAATGCGGGGCATACTGTTAGTTCGCCTCTTAGCACAAATATTGGTGCATTGTAAGTACCACCCTTACCATTCTCGTTAAATACCAGCCAGTTGCCTTCGATTAGATGAACATCAAAGACAACATCGCCAGTTATAGAGATAGTGGTGAGGTTTGTATAATTATTAGCATCTGCATCCCACCCATCAATATTGATTCCGCTAGTGTTGTGGTCGGGATTGATTTTCCATCCTTCAAACTTATGGGAGTCGTCGGTAGTATATGGCGCGTTTACGGTATAACTTGCAACAGTCATGTCTTCATCAACGCGGAACAACAGCTGGTCGGTCTGAACAACTGCTTCGTTGTGGTCCAAATATGTCACAGACCTATACTTGAAGAGCATAGTGTAGAAATCCAACACGATTCCGTCTTCGGCAAGACCTGCATTCAGCCTGTTGCGAATACTATCGCGAACCATATCATAGGTCAATGCATCTGGAACATCATCCTTGGTATAATTTTCTTTGGCAATCCAGCCCATGCACGAAACGCCCGAAGCAGGATCAATAGTACCCATTCCAGGATTATATACTACGAGGTTGAAATCGCCACGGTCGATGTCAAGCTTCTTGACAAAGATAGTAACCAAATTTCCATCGGCCTGGTGCAAGTTGACCTTCAAGCGGTAAAAATCTTCAGCCTGCGTAACGATATACACCGAGAACGAGTGGGCAGGGAAGGTAATCTTGCCATTCTCGGAAGCCACTGTAGCAACGAATTCGAGTCCGTTGGCGCCCTCGTGGTAAATGTCGAGCATCTGGCCATCGGCGAATCCGGGGTCAGTCATCGAGACCATCGCGGGCTGCTCTGGTTCGGGCTGCCATTCGCGGCCGTCCTTTGTGATGTCGATGTCGTATGCGCAATAGAGCTGCTTGCCGTTAGGCGAAGTACGCTCAACGGGGGTAGCGCTCACCGAAGCGTCGTCAACTCCCTTCACCTCCAAGAGCATGGAGTTGGCAGCAGAAATACCACTTTCTACTGTAACCTTTGCCTGTCCCCAAGCTGTTCCGGTGAAGAGAATGCAAGCAATAATTGAAAATGCAAACGACAATCTTGAGATTGCGTTTTTTGTTGAGTTGTTGAAGTTAAAATGTCTCATAAACTCCTAGTTATAAGGTTTTTATAGTTTACTTTTATTGATGTTACAATTCGGTGCAAAAGTAAAGTAATGGATGATATACAATACATATATATCAGAATATTATACGAACACAATATTAACAATTTGAATACACTAAAACACAATATGATACAAAAAAAAAGCAATGTAATTTTATACGAAACGCAAAAATAGAGGCAAATGATTGTTTGACAAAAGATTGGATTTTGAGGACAAGAGTGATGAAGGTATAGACGAGTAGAGACGTTGCGTGCAACGTCTAACGAAAAGCAACGCCAAACGAAATGTAGTGGCGCAATGATTTGCGCTGGACGGAGAGTCGCTACGCGAGAATAAAGGGAGTCGCTGCGCGAGAATAGAGAGGGAGTCGCTGCGCGAGAAATTTAACAAATCAATACAAATCTAACAAATTTTATGGCAGCTATATACGTGTTGACGTAATGTGCTTTTGTTCTAACACTCTGAGTCATTCCACAAAACAGAACGAACAGGAACAATATTACGCTCCCCGTTCCGTATCGCGTTATTGTTCTAACTTGCGGAATGACTGTTCAGTAGTACATTCTTTAGTCAACTTGTATATAGTTTCCAATTTTATTGACCCTCTGGGAAATTTGATTTTAATTTGTTGTATTTCTGCCCCTTAGGGCACTAAATGAGAATCGCCACCCTTAGAATTTCTTCAATTCCCTGTAGAGCCTCTGCACCGGCAAACCGACCACATTGTAGAACGAGCCATTGATGCCCTCAACCGCCACCTTGCCAATCCATTCCTGAATGCCGTATGCTCCAGCCTTGTCGAAGGGCTTGTAGTTCTCGATGTAGAAACGGATTTCCTCATCGTCAAGTTTGGAGAATGTAACTTCGGTCTTCACGCTGAAACTCACGACCTTGTCAACAGAACGCAAGCACACACCAGTAACAACAAGATGCGTCTTGCCACTCAGCAGACGGAGCATCTGGAAGGCATCGGAGTAGTCCTTGGGCTTGCCGAGAATCTTGTTGTCAACGATTACGGTTGTGTCGGCAGTAATAAGCAAGTCATTGCCTTTCAAATCCTTATAGGCATTCGACTTCTGGCAGGCAAGGTATTCCGACACATCCTCGACACAAATGTCCGACGGCACAACTTCCTCTTCCTGCGAAGGCTTTACCAACGAATACTGAACGCCAAGCTGAGTAAGCAACTCGCGGCGACGGAAACTTGCCGAAGCAAGCAAGATATTGTATTTAGAATCAAATTGTTCCATTGTTTACGATAATATGACAAAAAACTATGCTGAACGCAATTCCTAAAACCATTATCAACTTCACAAAACCGCTCAGAAACGAATATTTACGCTTCGAAGTGCCGAAAAGCGAAATAATCCCCACCATCAAAGTCGGAATCATCACCGCCACATACAAGTAAACTGTCGGTAGCATCTCACCATAGAAGAACCTCGTTTCGGCAAGATAGCAATACCAGAAAAATGCCACCGCCGCAACCGAAAGTACAGCAAGCATACATATAATATAATTGGTCTTCTTGAGTCCGATTCTCACAGGTATGGAGCGCACGCTGTTTTCACGGTCGCCCTCGATGTCCTCGCAGTCCTTGATGATTTCACGCATCAGACTGAAAATGAAGGCAAAAACGGAGAAAAATATGATTACCTGCATAACCATTTTCACCGCGCGTATGTGGCTTATGTCCCAGTACGAAACGGCATCGGCCTGTGCAAAATATTCTGTCATTCCAACTAGGAAAGGCACTATTCCCGAAAGCATTGCGATGAGCAGATTTCCCCAGAAGGTTGTTTTTTTCAGGTCGCGGGAATAAATCCACAGCATAGCGAAGGCTCCGAAAAATATGAAGAAGTACCACCACCTGCGAGCGGCAACAGCAACAACGACAGCAATAATCAGAGCAAAGACATTCAACCACAGATGCATGGCAATCGCCTTGCGTCGCGGGACACGGAAACCTACAAGCACCCTACCCGACCTGTTCACGCGGTCGATTTTCTGGTCGAAATAGTCATTTATGACATATCCGCCGGCAGCAATGAGCACAGTAGCGAGCATCATAAGGTAGAAAATCCAGTCGGGGAACATCACTTTTATGCCGTAGTTGGCGAACACGGGGAATATCACAAGCAGACGCATTGCAATCATAGTCAGAATGATTACAAGGATATTTTTCCACCGTATCAGTTTCAAAAAGTTTTTCATAACGCAAAGATACAAATTTATTTTAGATTTACGAGGTACGATTTTAGATTTAATTGACAATGGGGAGGAAAGGCGAAAAGGCTTGAAGGCTAAAAGGCTGAAAGGCTGAAAGCCGTTTGTACAGGCGCAATTCATTGCGTCTCAGAAACGGCGCCAGCCACTGAAACATAGAAACGGCGAAGCCACTGAAACCTTCAAACGGCGAAGCCATCAAACGGCGAAGCCACTGAAACTTTCCTAACACCATCCTGTTGAATCTTTTCTACAAAACCATAAATACACATTAGCCACAAAAGGCTTACCTTTGCGCCAAATAATTTTGGTGACTATGGGATAGAGACATTTTTGTCCCCCGTATGTCACTTTATTATTAATTGGCAACAATTTGTACTTTATTTTAACTTAAATTATAAGAAAATGAAAAAGTATTTAGCAGAAATGATTGGAACCATGGTATTGGTTCTTATGGGATGCGGAACAGCTGTAAGCCTTAGCTGCGGCGTCGACACTGCATCTATTGTTGGAACAGCATTGGCGTTTGGTCTTGCCGTAATAGGCATGGCTTACGCAATCGGCAAGATTTCGGGTTGCCACATCAATCCGGCAATTACCCTCGGTGTTGCATTGAGCGGCAGAATGAGCTGGAAGGATGCTATCATGTACATGATTTTCCAGGTAATTGGAGCATTCATCGGTTCGGCTATCTTGTTCTGGATGACAAAGGAAGTTGGTCTTGAAGGCACTGGAGCAAACGACTTGCAGTCAGGTGTTAGCGTACTTGGCGGTCTGCTTGCCGAAATCTTCTTCACCTGCGTATTCGTTTTTGTAGTTCTTGCAGCTACCCACGAAAAGAACGGTGCAGGCAATGCAGCAGGACTTGCAATCGGTCTTACACTTGTACTTGTACACCTCGTTTGCATCCGCTACACTGGCACATCGGTTAACCCGGCTCGTTCGATTGCTCCCGCAGTATTCCAAGGCGGAACAGCACTCAGCAACCTTTGGATTTTCATCGTAGGTCCATTCGTAGGCGGTGCACTTGCAGCAGGTATCTACAAGATTTTCGACTGCAAGAAGGAATGCAACAAGTAATTTGAAAACTTTACAAACAAAAATAGGGGCGAAAAAATTCCGCCCCTATTTTTTTGTTTTCACTTGATTTTCAATACAGCATACCGAACATCCATAGCGGAATCTTGTTGCCAATGCCAACATCTATTCCATCGGCAACGACATAACTATCCGTAACATCGGCTATTTGCTTGTAACCTTTCTTCCTGCCGCCGACCTCAAATAAATATTTGTTATCGACAAGCAAATCACCCTGTTGTGGCATACAAAGTTTATGGGAACTCAACATACTTGAAAAAAATGTTTCACGCATAGTTCCTGCATCAGTATTTTCGGAAAGCGCGTACATAAGGTTTGTGTTGTCGAACAATATCTTCTCAGGCTTCTGCACTAACTTTAAGCCCCCGTCTTTCTGAAACAACCGCCTAATTAACGCTGCACGATGAAGCAACTGTAGCATCTTATATACACTGTCCCTCGAAGTTCCAAGAAGGCTCGACAATTCCTGAACATTAAGAGTGTATGGGTTACGCTGCGCCAAAATACCCAACAATACCTTTATTTTATATACCGACTCATATTCTACCTTCGCAACCGATGGAATCTCTACCTGGATAATAACATTTACAACATTTTCCAAACGCTGCAGGAATCCGTCTCCTTCTTCCTTGTAGAACGGATAATACCCATTAATAAGATACTGCTCAAAATATTTCAAGACAGGTAGCTTGTTTGTAAGCCGAGCGGCAATAGACTCATGGTTTTCAAGCATATCCTCCAAAGACAGCACTGGCAAGTCGGCAATACCTTCCAATTTTAGGTACTCGCGAAAACTTAATCCCTGCATGGTATATGTCCTGCAACGGCGCGACAAATCAGCATCGCTTTCGTCCAGATGCAACATTGATGAACCTGTTACCACAACTTTCAACTTGGGATACGAATCGTAAATTTCTTTTATCTGCTTGTCCCAACCATTGTATTTATGAACCTCGTCAAGGAAAAGATGTGTTTTCCCATGAGATACAAGATAGTCTGCCAAATCAACAATCGTATGTGTGGCGAACCAAGAATTGTCGGCGGAAACATAGAATACGCTGTTCGGGTCGGCAAAAGTCTGCTTGATATGCTGCAGCAGCATTGTAGTTTTTCCCACGCCCTTTTGTCCCTTGAGCATTATAAGACGGTTTTTCCAGTTGATTTGCGGATAAAGATACCTTACAAAGTCAATATTAACATCTTCTAACAAATGGAGATAAATGGAATTTAGTCGCTGCATAACTATATGTTTTTTATTAAACTGTCGTTTCTAAAAGTTATTTCTATTACTAATTTGTCGTTTCTAAAAGTCATTTTTTAATTATTTTGACTTTTCTAAAAGTCATTTTCGCGACAAAAGTAATTCTAATATTTGAAACAGACAAAATTCCATCAATATTTTTTTGCAAATTACTTAACGTCATTCCACAAGACAAAGCGAACAGGCGTAGGTACGAGCCTTGTGAGCCTGTCTATGCGGAATCCCCTATTTATACCAGATTAGTACTCAAGGGAGATTCCGCATAGTCGAACATTACAACGCTCTCCGTTCCGTATCGCGCGTATGTTCTGACTTGCGGAATGACGATTAGGATTAACAATAATAATTTTTTTGCACAAAATTTGATTTAATATAAATTTGCACCTTGCATTGATTTTTGAAATGAAACGACTTGCAACCATATTATTCGCACTTGGCATCTGCCTAACGCTCTCGGCACAGAAAACGCTGAAACTTGCCGATGCTGCACTCAAGCGCGAACAGTTTTCGGAAGCCATTTCGCTCTACACACCTCTTGCCGAAAAACACAAGCACAACAAAAAACTTGTCTCGGAACTGTACTACAAGATTGGCTACTGCTACAAAAAACTATCGATTCCCGAAGAAGCCGCACCAAATTTCAAACTTGCAATCGAAAACGGCTGCGAGGATTCATTGGCATACCTATATTTCGGTGAAGCACTGCAAATGCTACAGCTTTACGACTCGGCACTTGTGCAGTTCCAACGATTCGGCGAACTTTCGCCAGGCAGCAGACTTGCACAAAAAGGCATAAAAAGCATAGCACTCACCCGCGAAATGCTTGCCAATCCGTCGCGCTACGAAGTGACGCTGAAGCCGATAATAAATTCGGGCGGTGAAGATTATTGTCCGTTCTACGAGGCTCGCACACACAAGAAGGTTTACTTTACATCTACTCGCAATGCTCCTACGCATGTCACAGTAAGTCCCGAATCGGGCGAATACTGCTCCAACATATTCTACGCCGAGCAGGACCGCGAAGGACGATGGAGCGAAGCCAAGATTGCCCCGGGCAACATAAACACAACCGCCGAAGAAGGTGCCGCCTGCCTCAACCGCAAGTCCAACAACCTGTATTTCACGCGTTGCACCTACGACAAGGACAACGACAAGGGCTGTCGCATCTATATGGCGAAGAAAGTCGGAAACAACTGGATGAACGCGCAGGAAGTCCCAATCAAGGGCATTCCCGACAGCGTCTCCATCGGGCACCCAGCCATCAGCGACGACGAGCTAACACTTTATTTTGTCGCCGACTCACTGCTTGGCGGACTTGGCGGCAAGGACATTTACTGTGTCACACGGCAACGCAAGAACCAACCATTCAATCCTCCGCAAAACCTTGGCAGCTACATAAATACCGAAGAAGACGAAGTTCACCCCTACATCCGTAGCAACGGCGACCTGTACTTTGCATCGGACGGTCATCCCGGAATGGGCGGATTCGACATCTACCTTGCAAAGCATGTCAAAAATTCCGAATACATTATTATTAATATGGGCTTCCCAATCAACACTTCGCTCGACGATTTCGGAATTGTGTTTACGGGAATGCGCGAGGAAGGCTTTCTGTCGTCGCGACGCAGAGGCGGAGTCGGGAAGACAGACCTATATTATTTCGTTCTGCCTGAAATCTCGTTTACGGTAACCGGCACTATATGGGACAAGGAAGCAAACAAGCCTGTTCCAAACGTTGACATACAGATTATGAACGACGAGTATGTGCTGATGGACACCCAGACCACTGACGAAAACGGCAGATACGAACTGGAACTGAAACCCGAAAACAACTACATAATATACTACAAGGCACAAGGTTACAAGTTGGAAAAGACCACCGTCGAAACCAAAGGTCTGACCGAAACAAAGAATTTTGTGCGGGATATATTTATGGTAAAGTAGCGGCATTAATCCCTGCCAGCCAACCCGTCGAAAATGCAATCTGCAAATTGTAGCCACCAGTATTTGCATCAACATCAAGCACTTCGCCCGCGAAATACAAACCTTTTACAAGTTTCGACTCCATAGTTTTCTGATTGATTTCGGCAACCGATACGCCGCCGCTCGTGACAATGGCTTCGTTGAAGTCACGGTGCCCAACAATGTCGAAGGCAAAATTCTTCAAAAACGCGACAATCCTGCGCCTTTCGTCGCCCGAAACCTGACAAGCCAACTTTTCGCCGTCCAACTTTGCCAAGTCAACAAACACAGGAATCATCTGCATAGGTAGCCATTCGCGGAACAATGCTTTTAGTTTTTGCTTGCCATTGGCATCGAGGTCGCGGAGAATGCGAGTGTCAAGTTTCTTGTCGTCGAGGGCTGGCTTCAGGTCAATCGAAAGTCGGACAGAACGCTTTTCGTGCAAGGCAATTACAGCCCAGCGGCTCAAGGTCAGAATTACGGGTCCAGTAACACCAAAATCGGTAAACTCAAGTTCACCGAACTCATCGAAAGCCTTTTTCCCGTCAACGGACAATGTCGCAGCAATATTCTTGAGTGTCAACTTGTTGAGCCTTGCAAAGAAATCTCCTTTTCCGACAAGAGGAACCAATGCGGGAAGTGTCTCCGACAACGAATGTCCGCATTTCTCGGCAAACATATAGCCGTCGCCAGTAGAGCCTGTGAGCGGATACGATTTTCCGCCAGTGCAAACTATAACCTTGCCGGTCTGCAACGTCGATTCGCCACTAGCATCGCGAATTTTCACCCCACAGACGACGCCATTCGCCACAATTATTTCAGTTACTGCCGTCGAAAACAAGAATTTCACCCCTGCCCTCTTTGCAGTCGCCACAAAAGCATCAACCACATCGACAGCTTTTCCCGAAGCAGGAAAATAACGACCGCCACGCTCAAGCACAACCTCCACGCCCGCCTCATCGAGCATAGCAAGGATGTCGGACGAGAAAAACGACTTGAACGCAGGGTACAGGAATCGCGGTTCGGGATAAATGTTGTTCATAAACCCCTTGATGTCGTCGGAATTTGTCACGTTGCAACGTCCTTTGCCGGTAATCATCAGTTTGCGGGCAGCACGGGCATTCTTCTCAACAACAAGAACTTTGGCACCACTTCTACAAGCAGAAATCGCAGCCAACAGCCCCGAAGCACCAGCACCTACTATTATTACATCGTACGGCATTGTGAATGAAAAATGATGTGCAAAAATACAATTTTATTTACGATTGACGATTGTTTTATTTGGCTAACAGGCTGACAGAAGAACAGGCTAACAGACAAAAAAACGAAAAGATTGTCAGACTGTGAGCCTGCAAGACTGTAAGCCCTTGAACTTTCAAATCTTCAAATAAATTCGTAAATCGTACCTCATAAATCGTAAATATTTCTTACCTTTGTCCCCTAATTTTTATTGCAGAATGATTAAAATTTCAGAAATAGAAGACACCCAGAAGTTGCTTGAAGTTATCAACCAGGCAATTCTCGACAAGAAAGGTGAAAATGTAGTCAATATGGACTTGCAAGCCCTTGAGAACCACATAACAAAGTATTTTGTAATTTGCACAGCCAACTCGGTAATCCATGCCAACACGCTTGCCGACTACATCAGGTATCAGACACGCGGAACGCTGAAGGAAAGACCATGGAAGGAAGAAGGCTTCGAGAACAGCGAGTGGATTTTGATGGACTATGTTGACGTTGTTGTGCACATTTTCCTCCCCGAAGCACGCGATTTCTACAAACTGGAGCAACTTTGGGCAGATGCAGAAACCAAATCTATTGAAAATAAACAAGTTGAAAAATAATGGAAAATAAAAAAGGATTCACCCCCGAAAACGGGAATCAAGGCTCTCCTATGAACGAGAATCCCGGCAGCAAGCGTAGATTCATAATTTACATTGTGATACTAATAGCACTTATCGTCGTATCATTCATCGACTTTGGCGGAGGAGCCAACGAGATAAACTGGAACAAGTTCGAGAACGAAATGCTCCTGACCAACGATGTTGAAAAGGTAGTGGTGGTCAACCGTGAACGCGCAGATGTTTACCTGAAGCCCGAAAGCCTCGACAAGTTTAGCGGAGCAGCCCGAGGAAGCGGAATTTTCTCGGGAGCAGCGCCAGCATTCTACTTCACTATCGGCGATGTTGAAAGTTTCGAGGCCAAACTTGCCGAAGCACAGAAGGATATGCCCAAGGAACAGCGCGTAGTCGTAGAATACAAGACCGAACACGACTATCTTGGCTCAATCATAAGCTGGATATTCCCAATAATACTTATTCTTGTCCTCTGGTGGTTCGTTTTCAACCGAATGAGCGGTGGAAGCGGCGGAGGTCAGATTTTCAGCATTGGCAAGTCGAGAGCTCAGGTTTTCGACAAGGAACGCAAGGTGAAAGTCAACTTCAAGGACGTTGCCGGACTCGAGGAAGCCAAGGTTGAGGTAATGGAAATCGTTGATTTTCTGAAGAATCCAGACAAATACACGAAACTCGGCGGAAAGATTCCGAAGGGCGCATTGCTTGTTGGCCCTCCAGGAACTGGTAAGACCTTGCTGGCTAAGGCAGTAGCAGGCGAAGCCGATGTTCCGTTCTTCTCACTCAGCGGTAGCGACTTTGTCGAAATGTTTGTCGGCGTTGGTGCTTCGCGTGTGCGCGACCTTTTCCGTCAGGCAAAGAGCAAGGCTCCGTGCATTATCTTCATCGATGAAATTGATGCCATAGGTCGCGCCCGTGGAAAGTCGAACAGCTTCAGCGGTAACGACGAAAGAGAAAATACTCTTAACCAGCTACTTACCGAAATGGACGGTTTTGACACCAACAGCGGTGTTATAATCCTTGCAGCAACCAACCGCGCCGAAATCCTCGACTCTGCACTTATGCGTGCTGGTCGTTTCGACCGACAAATCCACCTCGAACTCCCCGATGTAAAAGAACGTGAAGAGATTTTCCAAGTCCACACCAAGAACCTCAAGATGGCTTCGAGCGTAAAAATCGACTTCCTTGCCAAGCAGACACCTGGTTTCAGCGGTGCCGACATCGCCAACGTATGCAACGAGGCTGCCCTCATCGCAGCACGAAACGACAAGAAGGAAATCGACAAGCAGGACTTCCTCGATGCCGTTGACCGTATAATCGGCGGATTGGAAAAGAAGAACAAGATTATTTCGGAAACCGAAAAACGCACAATAGCATACCACGAGGCTGGACACGCAACCGTAAGCTGGCTTCTCGAATATGCAAATCCTCTGCTGAAAGTCACTATTATCCCACGCGGAAAGGCTCTCGGTGCAGCTTGGTACTTGCCCGAAGAACGCTCCATAACCACCAAGGAACAACTTCTCGACGAAATGTGTTCGACCTTGGGTGGACGTGCCAGCGAAGAAATCAACTTCGGCAAGGTATCGACAGGCGCATTAAACGACCTCGAACGCGTTACCAAGCAGGCTATTGCAATGGTTTCGTTCTACGGCATGAGCAGCGACATCGGCAACCTCTCCTACTACAACTCGACCGACGACTACGGATTTACCAAGCCATACAGCGACAAGACCGCCGAAAAGATTGACGCAGATGTGAAGGCTATGGTCGAGGAGCAGTACGAACGCGCAAAGGAAGTGCTTCGCAACAATATGGAAGGACTTACACAGCTTGCAGAAACCTTGCTCGAAAAAGAAGTCATCTTCAGCGACGACCTTGAACGCATCTTTGGCAAGCGCAAAGGCGAAAACAAGGCTCTCGACGCAATAAACGAGGCTAAGGAGCAGGAGAAAGCAGAAGCAGAAAAACAGACTGCAGATGCAGACGTCCCTTCGACAAGCTCAGGGAGCGACGGAGAAACGGAAAATAAAAATAACGAAATTTCTGAATCATAACAGTACACGATGCCCAATATACTGAAACGAACCATATTCGGAGCACTTTTTGTAGCAATAACATGCTTCATGGTGTTGTACAACGAACACACCTGCGCCATCTATATGGGATTATGCTGTGTCATAATGCTTCACGAATTCATGAAGATGTTCAAAATGTCACTTTTGAGAACAATATTCATCGAAACGATTGGCGCATTTGCTATACTTACGGCATATTGGTTCAGCAGAGGATACACAATCACCTTCATCCCACTTCTGGCACTTGGACTTTCCCTGTTCATCATCCAGCTCTTCGAGCACGACTCAAAGCAGGAAGAACATCTTGGAAAATCTTTCCTTGCACTGATATACATTGCTTTACCTCTTAGCATTGCAACCTACATCGGACAAACCGACAACCAACTCATTATGGCGACATTCATCCTTAT
Organism: uncultured Bacteroidia bacterium; assembly: GCA_902776565.1. Taxonomy (GTDB): domain Bacteria; phylum Bacteroidota; class Bacteroidia; order Bacteroidales; family ML635J-15; genus Bact-19. The sequence goes on along the minus strand of CACYQN010000001.1, from coordinate 12,920 downwards.
TTGGGTTGCTGACACTATGGCATACTTGGTAGGCTGTTCAATTGGAAAGCACAAGATTTTCGAACGCATATCGCCAAAGAAATCGTGGGAAGGTGCAATCGGCGGATTCGTATTTACCGTAACAGCTGCAGCATTTGGCGGTTATCTTTTCCCGAAACTTGGATTTGAAGTATGGCAGTGGTGTGTAATCGGTGCTATGGTTGGCATTTTCGGAATACTTGGCGACTTTATCGAATCGATGTTCAAGCGTAGCGCAGACGTAAAGGATTCGGGCAACATAATCCCCGGACACGGCGGTCTGCTCGACAGGCTCGACAGCTTTATCTTCACAATTCCGTGGATAGCAATTGCAGTGTGGATAATGAGGACAATTAATAATTGACAATGTACAATTGATAATGTACAATAGATAATGCATATTGTAGCGGCGCAATGCATTGTGCCGCTACTATTCATCCAACCCAAAAATCTCTCCCTAAAACATATTGCGATTCTAAAAAACAATGCTTATCTTTGCCAATCATTTTTTCAAAAATTAAAAGATAATATTATGATAAGAACACGCGAACAATATTTGGCAGCCCTCAAGGCAATGAGACCAAATATCTACAAGAATGGAGAATTAATCACCGATGTTACAACCCACCCGGCAACCCGCCGTACAGTTGAAAGTCACGCACGCGCATACGACGGTGCAGCTTGCGAAGAAAAGAAGGACATCTTCACAACTGTTTCCGATTTCACAGGAAAGCCGATTATGCGCTTCAACAGCATGATGAGAACCCTCGAGGACATCATGAACAACGCTCGTATGAAACGCGAAATGTACCGCTTGACTGGTACTTGCTCTGGCGGAACCTGCGTCGGCTGGAATGCACAGAATGTAATGTGGGCTGTTACCCACGACATCGATGCCGAATTTGGCACCAACTATCAGGAAAGACTGAAAGCATGGATACTTTCGGCTCAGGAACGCGGAATCCTCTGCGCAGCAGCTCTTACCGATGCCAAGGGTAACCGTAGCATGAAGCCTCATCAGCAGCCTTGCCTCGACAGCAATGTCCACATCGTTGAAAAGCGTGCCGACGGTATCGTAGTTCGCGGTGCCAAGGTTATGATTTGCGGTGTTGCTGCATCGGATGAAATCTTCATCCTCCCGGGTTCGGGCTACAAGGACACCGATGCCGACTTTGCAGTATCGTTCGTTTGCCCACGCGACATCGAAGGCCTCACAATAGTTGAAACCCGCCGTCCGAGCGACGACCGCGAATACAAACAGAACTGGGATATTCCAGAAACTGGTATCACTCAGGCTTACCTGCTCTTCGACAATGTTTTCATTCCGAACGAAAGAGTATTCATGGCTGGCGAATTCAAGTATTCGGGCAAGGTTATCGAATACTTCACCGCTAACTACCGCGCTTGCATAGGTGCTTGTGTTGCAGGCCAGGGCGACATCATGATTGGTGCAAGCATGCTTATGGCTCGCGCAAACGGTATCTCGAGCAAGAAATTCGACGACAAGCTTGTTGCTATGGCAGCAAACAACGAAACAACTTTCGGTCTTGGCGTTGGTGCAATGGCACTCGGCGGACAGAAGAACGGCGTTTGGGTATCGAACTCGAAGATTGCTCACCTCAACAAGATGTATGTTGCTACATTGCCATACGAAACAAAGCGTCTCTGCCAGGAAATCGGCGGCGGTATCGTTGAAACAGGTTGCGCACCTACCTACGAAGACTTCCACAATCCTGCATACGGCGAGTTCATCACCAACATCATCAAGGCTGGCGACTGCTCTACCGAAAGCCGCATGAGAGCCGTTAGACTTTCAGAATGGTTGACAATCGGTGCAGGCGTACCAGGTTGTATGCACGGTGGCGGTTCACCCGATGGTGCAAAGATGGTCGTAAAGGCTTCTACCCCATTCGAGGAATACGCCGAAATGGCAAAGAAGGTAGCCGGTATCACCGAAGATATTCCAGACCCAGTGGTTGTAAAGAAATAAATATCATAAAATGGCGGTTGCAGTCATGCAATCGCTATTTTTAATATTGTTAATAGCAAAATTAAAATAAAGGAATTATGTTTCAATTTTTCACTGAAGATCAGAAGATGTTGCAGACTGTTGTCCGCGAATTTGTAGAACAGAAAATAGCTCCACACGCAGCAGAATGGGATGCAGAAGACAAATGCCCAGTAGAACTTTGGCCGGAACTCGGACAGATGGGTATGCTCGGTTGCTTTGTTCCGCAGCAGTATGGTGGTGCAGGTCTCGGACTTACCGAAAGAGCAATCTTTATAGAAGAAGTTTCGCGCTACTCGGCTGGCCTCGGCATAGCAATAATGACCCACGACCTTGGCGTTGCAGCTATCCTCAACTGGGGTACCGAAGAGCAGAAGCAGAAATATTTGCCCGAACTTTGCGCAGGAACTAAGGTTGGTGGTCTTTCGGCAACTGAACCGACTGGCGGTTCAGACCTTGGAAACCAGGGCACAACAATCGACAAGACTGATACAGGTTTTGTTGTTAATGGTCGTAAGTGCTTCATTACCAACTCGCACATTGCAAATGTAAATGTAATTATCGGTTGCAGCGGTGTAAACGAAAAGGGACGCAAGATATTGAGCGCAGTAATCGTTCCGCCCGAGACCCCAGGTCTGGCACCAGGTCGCGAAGAGCATAAGCTCGGTCTCAAGGGGTCGGTAACTGGCGAAGTTATCCTCAACGATGTCAAGATTGGCGACGACTGCTTGCTCAGCAAGGTTGGCGACGGAATGAAGGTTGCAATGCACACCATCGGACACTTCGGTCGTTCGGGTATGGCAGCTATCGCAACTGGCGTTCTCAAGGCTTGCCTCGAAGACGGCATCAAGTTCGCAAAGGAACGCGTAATCTACGGAAAGCCAATGACAGCATTGCAGGCTATCCAGTTCCTCATCGCCGAGAACAAGGTTGAATACGAAGCTGCAGAAAATATGCTTTTCAACGCAACTGCAATCTACGACCGTGGTACAGAATGTGTTCCCGATGTAGCAGCAGCAAAGTTGTATGCTTCGGAAGCAGCTATCCGTGCAGCAAAGCGCACCATCGAACTTATGGGTGGCTACGGCGTAATCAACGAATACGCAGCCGGCAGATATATGCGCGACGCTCTCGCAATCGTTCCATCGGGTGGTACTTCGGAAATCATGAAGATAATCATCGCTGGAGGTTTGACAAGATAAACTCTACTAGGAGAGGCATTTCGCCTCTCCTATTTTTTACCTTTATCAGAAAAATAATAAGATAACACATTAAAAACAAGATAATATGCTTTTAGACATTACCGAAACCACAATGCCGCTATGGGCAAGTATCCCGTTCGTACTGATGCTCCTCATGATTGCAGTATGCCCGTTGATACACAAGATGGAACACTGGTGGGAGAAAAACCTTAACAAACTGCTCGTTTCGCTGATTCTCGGAACTCCAGTAGCCATTTTCCTGATAATAAACGGAATGACACATGGTCTTGAACACCAGTTGCTATTCGACTACATACCTTTTATTATATTATTAGGTTCGCTGTTTGTGATTACCGGCGGTATCCACCTGAAAGGCGACATCGAAGCAAAGCCGAAAATCAACACCTTGTTTCTCGGACTTGGCTCCGTACTGGCATCAATAATGGGAACGACGGGCGCAGCAATGCTTCTCATCCGTCCTGTAATCCGCACAAATGCCGAGCGCAAGTACAAGGTACACACCATATTGTTCTTCATCGCTTGCGTAGCAAACTGCGGTGGACTTCTCACGCCACTTGGCGATCCGCCACTATTCCTGCTCTACCTGCGCGGTGCCGACTTCACATGGTTCCTGCACCTAGTACCGGAATGGGCATTCACGAACATTTTGCTGTTGCTCATATATTTCATCCTTGACTCGCACTACTACAAGAAGGAAAATCCTGCCGACATTATGCTCGACAAGACCTTGAAGCAGCCTATCAGACTCGAAGGCAAGCTCAACTTCCTCTGGCTGGCTGGCGTTGTTGCTTCGGTTGCTTTCATCAATGCAGGCACAATCCCCGCAATGGGCGAAGAAGACGCTCCATTATGGATTAAGTTCCTCCGCGAGATTGTTCTTGTGGTACTTATAATACTGTCGCTCCTAACAACCAAAAAGCAGGTTCGCACCGACAACAAGTACTCGTGGACACCGATTATTGAGGTCGCTGTATTGTTCCTCGGCATCTTCACCACTATGGTTCCGACAATGATGTACCTGAAGGCAAACGCAGCATCGTGGGGACTCGACTCGCCGTGGCAGTTCTACTACCTCACCGGCGCAATGAGTTCATTCCTCGACAATGCACCTACAGCACTTGCATTCCACGGTGTAGCATCAGGACTTACTCCCGATACCGTTGCAGCAATAGGTGGAAATATCGTCGCCGACATTCCCGAAATCCTGTTGAAGGCAATTTCGGTTGGTGCTGTATTCTTCGGTGCTATGACCTACATTGGCAACGGACCTAACTTTATGGTTAAGTCAATCGCTGAGGAAAACGGAATCAAGATGCCGTCGTTCTTCGGATATATGATTAAGTTCTCGTTGATTATCTTATTGCCGGTTTATGTATTGACACAGGTAATATTCTTGTGGCTGCTGGCATAGAACCCATAATTAAACTTACTAAAAATGGGTTGTCCAGAAATTTTGGGCAACCCATTTTATTATCCCTTATATATTTTGCATCCTAGAATATCGCAAACATCTGCTTTGCAATGAGCAAATAGATTATCAAGCCCATAATATCGTTGAAGGTGGTAATAAATGGACCTGTGGCGATGGCGGGGTCAACTTTCATCTTGTTGAGCAACAATGGAATAAGTGTACCAAGTACGGTTGCGAACACTATTACCGAAAGCAATGCCACGCTAACCGACAAGGTAAGGGCAAAGCTGTCGGAGAAGAAGAAGTTGTATGCGAAAATCAATCCTCCGCATATCAGTCCGTTGCAAGCGCCGATGCGGAATTCCTTGAAAAGCTTTTTGCCTGTTGAATGTATGTCGAGGTCGCCACTGGCGAGACCCTGTACCACGATAGCCGACGACTGTACACCTGCATTTCCGCCCATTGCAGCGATAAGCGGAAGGAACATTGCAAGCGAAGTGTACGATGCCATTTCCTCGTCGAAAACACCGATTATTTGCGACGACAGCACACCACCGAGCATTCCTATCAATAACCACGGAATACGCGATTTGGTCTGCTTAAATACGCTGTCAGAGAAGTTGACATCTTTGGTGATACCTGCGCTCAACTGGTAGTCCTCTTCCGCATTTTCGCGGATGACATCCACAACATCGTCGATGGTTATTCGTCCCATCAGACGACCAATGCTATCGACAACGGGAATTGCCACCAAGTCGTACTTTTCCATGATTTTTGCGACCTCTTCGGCTTTGTCGTCTGTCTTTACCGAAACGGTATCCTCCTCCAATATGTTGATAATCTTTTGGTTGGTAGAACTGAAAAGCAATGATTTCAACGAAACCGTACCTTTGAAGATATTGTTGTCGTCAACTACATACAGATAGTATATTTCGTCAATCAATTCGGCCTGGTCACGCATTTCGCCGAGAGCCTGCTTCACGGTAAGGTTCTCGTTTATCGACACAAGCTCCTTAGCCATTATACCGCCGGCGGTATCTTCGTCGTAGCTCAACAGGTCAACAATGTCGCCAGCCTGGTCAACATCCTTGACGTGCGAAAGAATTTCCTCCTGCACATCGTCGTCCAAGTCACCAAGAATGTCGGCGGCATCATCCGATTCCATCTTGTCGATGAGCTGTTCACCAATTACGTCGCTTGGGATGGTTTCGAGAAGTTTTTCACGCTCGTCGTCCTCGAGTTCCACAAGCACATCGGCCTTGGTCTCGGCATCGAGCAGCATGAACAAAAAGGTGCAGTCGTCGAGGTCGATTTCCTCGAAGTATTCGGCGATGTCGGCAGGGTGCATGTCCTGTATCATCTCCGCAGCTCTTGCCGAGTCACGATTCTTTATGACTTCGGTAAGTTCGTCTAAGAATTCCTTTTTTATTTCGACTGCCATATCCCGCAAAATTTGATTGCAAAGATACGATATTATTTACGATTTACGAAGCAGGATTGACGATTGATGGACTAAAATTTTAAAAATTAACAAATTATTGATTTAGAACACGTTACAAAACCGGATTGAATATATTGTGTTATTATTAGATGCTGAAGATTGGGAATACAAAAAAGCGAGTCGCCTGATGGCAACTCGCTTCTAAAATAAATTGTTAACCTTTAGTATATTATCGTCACAGTTCCCTTGTATGCCTCGGTCTTCTGATACAGGTCAACGATATACAGGTAGGTACCTGCCGGCACGTAATGACCGCGATAACTACCGTCCCACGGCTCATCATTACCAGTACCCTTGTACAACATCTGACCCCAACGGTTGAATACATATACTGTTGCATCCGGGAACATTTCAATGTTCTCAATTATCCAAGTATCGTTTACACCGTCGCCATTAGGAGTGAATACGTTCGGAATCTTTATGCAGTCGCCAGCCATATCGGTAAGCATTATGGAAGCCACCTGATATGTACACTTGTTGGCATCAACAACGCTTATTGTATATTGACCCTGACGCAGACCGGTAATCATAGGTACATCCGAATAATACGAATCCCAACCGTACATGTAAGGCTTTGTACCACCCATTGCAGAAATCTCAATGAAACCATCGTTATTTCCGTTACATGATGGCATTCCTACATTGTATGATGAAGTGAATTCTTCGGGTTCAACAAGCTGAATTGTATTGTTTGCCAAACATCCGTTAGCATCGGAAACCTCGAGAGAATATGTACCTGCTGGCAATCCTGACAAGTAATTTCCTGAATGGAAATTGTCGTTCATTATTATCGAGAACGAATATGGCTCGGTACCGCCTATTGCATTCAAGGCTATTGAACCATCGGTCTTTCCATGACAAGATATTGTCTTTACATTGGATTCGAGTACAAGTCTATCAGGCTGCGTTACCTCAATGGTTTCGGCCTTTGCACACATATTAGCGTCAATTACCGTTATTGAGTAACGTCCTGCTGTAACATTCTGTACAACTGGAGAATTTGCTCCATTATTCCATGCATAAGTGTAAGGCTGCTGTCCGTGCAGAGCTACAACAGATACCGTTGCATTGCTATCTCCGAAGCAAGATATGCTAGTAGCCGAAACACTTATTTCAAGGTCGTTGCTATTCTCGATGTTAGTTGCAGCGTATGCCGTACAACCCCAACTATCGGTAATGGTCAGCGAGTACGAACCTGCCGACAAGTTAGATGCTATTACACCTGTAGAACCATTGTTCCACGAATATGTGAATGGTGAGATACCAGATTCGGGTACAGCCTGCAACCTACCAGCCGACTCGTTATTACCGCATCCTGGGAGTGCCTCAATCTCAATTCTTGCAGAGATTGAACCGACAGCCCTTACACTTGTAACAGCGGTTGCTGTACATCCGTTAAAGTCGGTAACGACAAGATTGTATGTGCTAGGTGCTATGTTTGTAACACGGGCTCCAGTATAATTCTGTCCAGCCGAGTTAGTCCACATGTATTCATATTGTCCAGCACCGCCGATAACTATTGCCGTAACACTACCGCCATTAGAACCGCAGGTTGCATCGCCAGATGTTGCCGAAACCTCGAGCAATGCGGGCTGAGTTATAGCGGTAGATGCTGTAGTTGTACAACCATGAGCATCGGTTATTGTTACATCATAGTTTCCAGCCGGCAAGCTTTGTGCCGTTGGGGTTGTCTGCATAGGTTCGGTATTCCAAGCATACAGATACTCAGGAGTACCACCGTTCACAGTCACCGTTGCCGAACCTGTTGTCATTCCGTAGCAAGGTATGTTGGTAACATTTCCTGCCATGAACGAAGCTGAAATCGGGCTTCCCTGTCCATTTACCCTTGCAGAAGAGGTCGTTGTACAGCCGTGACTATCGGTTACTGTAACAATATAGAGACCGGCAGGAAGGTTTGTAACCGTTGAGGTTGTCTGCTGTGGAGAAGTATTCCATCTATATGTATAATCCGGAGTACCGCCACTTGCTGTTACAGAAGCTGAACCTGTTGCCTCGCCGAAGCAAAGTACATCTACGACAGAACCATCGGCAAACGATGCTACCAACGGATACGACTGACCAGATATTGTTGCCGAAGCTGTCGAAGTACAACCATGAGTATCGGTTACAACTACAACATATTCTCCAGCAGGAAGATTTGTTGCTGTCTGAGTAGTTTGTGCAGGATAAGAGTTCCATCTGTAAGTATATCCCGGAGTACCACCGGCAACCGTTACGCTTGCCGAACCTGTCGATTGTCCGTAGCAAGCCACATCAGTAACAGAACCTTCGGCGATACTTGCCATAAGAAGCTCGGACTGACCAGCAATATTGACAGATGCATACGATGTACAACCATGGGCATCGGTTACCGTCACGGTATAATCACCAGCAACCAAATTAGTTGCATTTGCTGTTGTTTGCTCTGGCGATGTATTCCACGAATACTCATACGGAGTTGTACCACCAGTTACTGTTACACTTGCAGAACCTGTTGCTTCTCCGTAGCATGCGACATTGGTCACATTTGTAGTAGCAAACGATGTCATAAGTTCTGCCGCTGGCTGAGTAATGGTTATAGCCGATGTGGATGTACAACCCTTAGTATCGGTTACCGTTACGGTATAGCCGCCAGCAACAAGGTTGACAGCCCTCTGAGTTGTCTGGACTGGTGTTGTACTCCATACAAACGTATAGTCTGGTGTTCCGCCAATTACCGAAACAGAAGCATAACCTGTATTCAATCCGTAGCAAGCTACATTGAGAACTCCAGTATCAGGAATTTCGGTCTGTAGCAACTGAGGTTGCGTAATAACAACTTCAAAGTCGGAAGTACATCCATTTGCATCGCTAACAGTGTAATTGTGGGTACCTGCAGGCTCAACAATCTGACCGATTCCATTGTACGGAGCAGTACCGCCCTGAGCACCTATCGTAACAACAGATGTCTCACCGGCACACATTATCTCGCTGAACGAAACGGTATGTTCGAGCGGTTGCGGAACAACTGCGTGACCAATTATACGCGATGTATTACCGCAAGCATCAGAAACAAATATTGTAACATCGGTATTAGACGTTATAATTGTCGTATTAGCTTGAGGTACTTGTTCTATATTCAAGTCGGCATTCGAAGTACAATTATCCTCCGACATTGCGCGTACAACCGAAGTAAAGTCAGGAAGCGGGAACTGGCAGTTCTGACCCTGACCAACATTCAATGTAGGCTGAGCACCAGTAATCAAAGGAGCAATAGTATCTCTAACAGTTATCGTCTGTGTACATGTTTGTGTATTGCCAGCTATATCAGCAATCTGATAAGTTCTGGTAAGAACCTCCGGACAAGTATTGCCGTCGGAAGTCTGCGACAACAGAGCAAAACTTGATTCGTCTATTCCATTGACATCGTATGCCGAACCTCCTGCTGCAGCAAACAATGCGTATGTTGCGTATGCAGGCGGCACATCGTCGATACAAGCGATATTGCCGATAGCATCAGGACAACTAATTGTAGGCGGTTCAATATCAGTAACTGTTACCGTAAAGTCACAAGTCGAAGTCAAACCATAATAATCGAGTACTGTCCAAGTAACAACTGTTGTTCCAATATTGAAACGCTGTCCGTTCAATGTCCGGTTAGAACCGTCAACAGTCGTCGTTGCTCCGCTCACAGAATAAGTAATCGAATGTATTGCAGAGTTATCGTTTGCTGTAATGTTCCACGAATCGTCCTCATGCAGATAGTAAGTCTGTCCGAGCGATGTATTTACATTAACGTTACCAGTATTATTGGTAATGCTCAAGCAACTTACGCCATCGGGGTCGTTTGGATTGAACGGGTCGTCCGGATCGGTCGGGTCGCAGCCGATGCACGGTTCTTCGTCATCGGTAACGACTACCGTGAACTCACAGGTCGATTCCAGTCCAGTTGCATCAGTAACCGTCCAAGTTACGAGCGTAGTACCTATTTCGAAACGCTGTCCGTTGAGGGTTGTGTTCGGTGCCGTAATTGCTGTTGTCGAACCGCTGAGGCTGTACACAATAGATACAACACCTACGTTATCGTTGGCTGTTATGTTCCAAGTGTCATCATCGTGCAGATAGTAATCGAGATGGTTGCTTGTGCCAACATTAAATGTAGAACCACTGCCGCCCATCGCCGCTACTATGCTTTCGCAGCTTACACCCTGCGGATCGTCCGGGTTGAACGGGTCAATCGGGTCGGTCGGGTCACAGCCGATGCATGGTGGTTCTTCATCGCTGACGACTACCGTGAACTCGCAGGTCGAGGTACGGCCGCTGACATCGGTAACAGTCCAAGTAACCGTAGTTTCTCCGATTTCGAAATGCTGTCCGTTGAGGGTTGTATTCGGTGCGTTGACTGCTGTAGTCGCTCCGTCAACGCTGTAAACTATCGAACGTATGCCGACGTTGTCGTTGGCTGTGATGTTCCAGCTGTCGTTGTCGTGCAGGTAGTAGTCGAGGTTGTTCGATGTTGCAACTTCAAGTCTGCCTGCCGTGCCGCCCATTGCCGCAACTATGTCTGTACAGCTTACGCCCTGCGGATCGTCCGGGTTGAACGGGTCAACAGGATCGTCCGGGTCGCAGCCGATGCACGGGTCTTCGTCGTCGGTAACCACTACCGTGAACTCGCAGGTCGAAGTGAGGCCGCTGACATCGGTAACTGTCCAGGTGACGAGCGTAGTACCTATTTCGAAGCGCTGTCCGTTGAGGGTTGTGTTCGGTGCGTTGACTGTCGTAGTCGCTCCGTCAACGCTGTACACTATGGAGGCTACGCCAACATTGTCGCTGGCGGTGATGTTCCATGTGTCATCACCATGCAGATAGTAGTCGAGATGGTCGCTCGTGCCGACGCTTACCGTAGATGCGCTGCCGCCCATCGCCGCTACTATGCTTGCGCAGCTTACACCATGCGGATCGTTCGGATCGAACGGATCAATCGGGTCGGTCGGGTCGCAGCCGATGCACGGAGGCTCTTCGTCGCTGACGACTACCGTGAACTCGCAGGTCGAGGTACGGCCGCTGACATCGGTAACCGTCCATGTAACCGTCGTCTCTCCTATTTCAAAGTTCTGACCGTTAAGTGTTGTATTCGGTGCGTCGACTGTCGTAGTCGCTCCGTCAACGCTGTACACTATCGAGAAGATACCGACGTTGTCGTTTGCGGTGATGTCCCAGTCGTCATTGTCGTGATGGTAGTAGTCGAGGTTCGGTCGGGTCGGTCGGGTCGCAGCCGATGCACGGGTCTTCATCATCGGTAACCACTACTGTGAACTCACAGGTCGATTCCAGTCCAGTTACATCGGTAACCGTCCAAGTTACAATCGTAGTACCTATTTCGAAGCGCTGTCCGTTGAGGGTTGTGTTAGGTGCCGTAATTGCTGTCGTCGAGCCATCGAGACTGTACACTATGGATACTACGCCCACGTTGTCGCTTGCGGTTATGTTCCAACTGTTATCATTGTGCAGGTAGTAGTCGAGATGGTTGCTTGTGCTAACGCTTACCGTCGATGCAGGAACGGATCGAACGGGTCGTCCGGGTCGCAGCCGATGCATGGCGGCTGCTCGTCGCTGACGACTACCGTGAACTCGCAGGTCGAGGTACGGCCGCTGACGTCGGTAACAGTCCAAGTAACCGTAGTTTCTCCGATTTCGAAATGCTGTCCGTTGAGGGTCGTATTCGGTGCATTGACTGCCGTAGTCGCTCCGTCAACACTGTAAACTATCGTGAGTATGCCTACATTATCGCTGGCTGTGATGTTCCAGCTGTCGTTGTCGTGCAGGTAGTAGTCGAGGTTGTTCGATGTAGCAACTTCAAGTCTGCCTGCCGTGCCGCCCATTGCCGCAACTATGTCTGCACAGCTTACGCCCTGCGGATCGTCCGGGTTGAACGGGTCAACAGGATCGTCCGGGTCGCAGCCGATACACGGGTCTTCGTCGTCGGTAACAACTACCGTGAACTCGCAGGTCGAACTGAGGCCGCTGACATCGGTAACTGTCCAGGTGACGAGCGTAGTACCTATTTCGAAGCGCTGTCCGTTGAGGGTTGTGTTAGGTTCGGTAACGGTTGTCGTAGAACCGTCAACGCTGTAAACTATGGAAGCTACACCTACGTTATCGCTGGCGGTGATGTTCCATGTGTCATCACCGTGCAGGTAGTAGTCGAGATGGTCGCTAGTGCCGACGCTTACCGTAGATGCGCTGCCGCCCATTGCCGCTACTATGCTTGCGCAGCTTACACCCTGCGGGTCGTTCGGGTTGAACGGATCAATCGGGTCGGTCGGGTCGCAGCCGATGCACGGAGGCTCATCGTCGCTGACGACTACCGTGAACTCGCATGTCGAGGTACGGCCGCTGACATCGGTAACCGTCCATGTGACAGTCGTCTCTCCTATTTCAAAGTTCTGACCGTTAAGTGTGGTATTAGGTGCGTCGACTGTCGTAGTTGCGCCGTCAACACTGTACACTATCGAGAAGATGCCGACGTTGTCGTTGGCTGTGATGTCCCAGTCGTCATTGTCGTGATGGTAGTAGTCGAGGTTGGTCGTAGTCTGGACGTCGAATGTAGAGCCGGTGCCGCCCATCGAGTTGATGATGCTGCCGCAGCTGATACCGTCGGGATCAACAGGGTTGAACGGATCGGTCGGGTCGGTCGGGTCGCAGCCGATGCACGGGTCTTCATCATCGGTAACCACTACTGTGAACTCACAGGTCGATTCCAGTCCAGTTACATCGGTA